>JAVKGA010000009.1:0-701286 GCA_040223555.1 Hyphomonas sp. | reverse complement strand
GTCGCCTTATCGGTCTCGATCTCGGCGATAATGTCGCCGGACTTGACCTCGTCGCCTTCCTTCACCAGCCATTTGGCCAGCGTGCCTTCTTCCATCGTGGGGCTCAGCGCAGGCATCGTGATGTTGATGGGCATCAGACGGCCTTTCCTGTCAGTTTCCATACACCTTTGGCGACGTCACTTCCGTGAGAATTTTCAATAACACCCGCGCGTCGCAACTTTTGACCGGCCCACCGCATATCGTACTGCCAAGTAAAAAAGCTCGTACTGCTTTCAGGGAGTTCGGCCTTGTGGCGCTTCCAGATTTCTTTAGCTACCGAAACATAGTGCGCACTGCCCCCCAAAGCGCTGAGGGCTTCAACTATCCAGTCTGCAATTTCATCTCGTGAAACTTCAGACATAACACACCTTCTTCGCCGCCGCGACGATATCGTCCGCATTCGGAAGGCTCAGGGCTTCGAGGTTTGCCGCGTAGGGCAGCGGTACGTCTTTCTGGTGCACGCGGGCGGGCGGGGCGTCGAGATAGTCGAAGGCTTCCGCCACGACCGTTGCCGCGATCTCCGCGCCGACGCCGAAATAGCGCCAGCCTTCCTCGCAGCAGACGAGCCGGCTGGTTTTCTTGACGCTCTCGACGACGGTGTCGGTATCGAGCGGGCGCAGCGTGCGCAGGTCGATGACCTCGGCGCTGATGCCTTCGGCGGCGAGCCGCTCTGCCGCCTGCAGCGCGAAGCCGACCATGCGGGAATGCGCGACCAGCGTCACGTCCGTGCCTTTGCGCTTCACCGCTGCCTTACCGATCGGCAGGACGAAATCATCCATGTCCGGCACCGGGAAAGACTGGCCATAAAGCAGTTCATGCTCGAGGAAAACGACCGGGTTCGGGTCGCGGATCGCGGCCTTCAGCAGGCCCTTGGCGTCTGCTGCGTCATACGGCGCGATGACCTTGAGGCCCGGAACCTGCGCATACCAGGCCGAATAGTCCTGGCTGTGCTGCGCGCCGACGCGGCTCGCCGCGCCGTTCGGCCCGCGGAACACGATCGGGCAACCCATCTGGCCGCCGCTCATGTACAGCGTCTTGGCGGCCGAGTTGATGATATGGTCGATGGCCTGCATGGCGAAGTTGAAGGTCATAAACTCGACAATCGGTCTCAGGCCCGCAAAGGCCGCGCCGACCGCAAGACCCGCAAAGCCATGCTCCGTGATCGGCGTATCCACCACGCGGCGCTCGCCAAACTCCTGCAGCAGTTCGCGGGTCACCTTGTAGGCGCCCTGATACTGCGCGACTTCTTCGCCCATCACGAACACGCGCTCGTCGCGGCGCATCTCTTCCGCCATCGCATCGCGCAGCGCATCACGCAGGGTCGTCTCGGTAAAGGTCGTGCCTTCCGGAATGGAAGGATCCGCTGCAACCTTCACCTTGGGCGCAGCCGGTGCAGGCTCAGCCTTCTCGGTTTCCGGCACCGCAGCTTCGGCCTTGGACTCTGTCCTCTTCTCCGGCTGCTCCGCCGGCGCGTCCGGAACGGTCTCGCCGTCTTCCGACAGCACGGCGATAATCGCGTTCACCTTCACGCCTTCCGTGCCCTCCGGCACGAGGATCCGCGCGAGGATGCCTTCATCCACCGCTTCGACTTCCATTGTCGCCTTGTCGGTCTCGATTTCAGCGATGATGTCGCCGGACTTCACGGCGTCGCCTTCCTTCTTCAGCCATTTGGAGAGCGTGCCCTCCTCCATGGTGGGCGACAGCGCCGGCATCAGGATATCAACCGACATCAGACGGACTCCACTTCGCGCAAAACATCCGTCCACAGTTCACCTGGATCAGGCTCAGGGCTTTCCAGCGAGAAGTCCGCCGCTTCCTTCACAATGGCCTTGATCTCGTTGTCGATCTTCTTGAGTTCGTCTTCGGTCGCATGGCCCTGCTCGATCAGCTGGTTCTTCAGCCCCTCGATCGGGTCATGGTGCGTGCGGATGTCGTCGACTTCCTCCCGCTTGCGATATTTCGCCGGGTCAGACATCGAATGGCCGCGATACCGATAGGTCTTCATTTCGAGAATATAGGGCCCTTTGCCGGAGCGCGCATATTTGACAGCCTTCTCACCCGCTTCGCGCACAGCCAGCACATCCATGCCGTCCACTTCCTCGCCCTCGATCTCGAACGAGATGCCGCGCTTGAACAGTTCGACCTCCGCCGAGGAGCGCTCTACGCTCGTGCCCATCGCGTACATGTTGTTCTCGATGACGTAGACCACCGGCAGCTTCCACAGCGACGCCATGTTGAACGCCTCGTAGACCTGGCCCTGGTTCGCCGCGCCGTCGCCAAAGTAGGCGAGCGAGACATTGTCATTGCCGCGATACTTGTTGGCGAAGGCGAGGCCAGTGCCGAGCGGCACCTGCGCGCCGACGATGCCGTGACCGCCATAGAAGTTCTTCTCTTTCGAGAACATGTGCATCGAGCCGCCCTTGCCTTTGGACAAGCCGCCGATGCGCCCGGTGAGTTCGGCCATCACGCCTTTCGGGTCCATGTCGCAGGCCAGCATATGACCGTGGTCACGGTAGCCGGTGATCACCTGATCACCATCCTTCAGGCAGGCCTGCATGCCGGTCACGACCGCTTCCTGCCCGATATACAAGTGACAGAAGCCCGCGATCTTGCCCATGCCGTACAATTGGCCGGCCTTCTCCTCGAAACGCCGGATGAGCAGCATTGCGCGGTAAAACTTGATCATGTCGGCCTTGGGGGCCTTTGCGGGTACTTTTTTCGAACTTTTAGGTTTCGTCGCCATACAACGTGCCTCCCTGACCCCTTATGTCGCGGCAATTTTGCAGCGACAAGTCAGAACATCGTTGTCATTTTGCAGAGCTGGGTTACGGCGTCAGCAGAACGATCTCGCCGGGATAGACAAAAGCCAGCTTGTCCCGGGCCAAAGCCTCGATGTAGTCGGCATCCTCTGATCCACGCGCGAGACGCTTTATGTTGGCCCTCAGCCGCTCGTTCTCGGCCTGAATCTCAGCCAGCTCGCGCTGTTTCTCTTCCAGTTCGATCTGAGAATCGGTCCAACGGCCCAGCCCCTTCTCCCCCGCGAACGCGTGGTAGGCGAAATAGAGCACCAGAAGACTGAGCCCGAGAGCCTGAAGCCGAGTAACCATGGATTCGTTGGTAAACGCCGCGGGTAACCAATCTCTTACCGGGCCAGCGCCGCTGTCAGGCGGACTGCCCGCTCTGCCGGATCAATTGCCGTAAGATCAAGCCATTGGCGGTCGATCAGGAAATATTCGAAATCTTCCGGCATCTCCGCGAAATCGAGGCGTACAGGCAGCATTTTGCGCTTGTACTTGTTCGCAATGTAGATCTCCCGGCGCACATTGTCGGACTGGAACGCCTCGGCGGTGCACATCAGGCAGAACGTGTCGGACTCGCGGATCGCGCGGACGATCAGGCCCGCCCAATTGCTGCCCGCCTCGATATCCTGCTTGTCGATCCAGACCGGCCGGCCAGCCGCTTCGACTTCGGCGACCATGGGATACACGACTTCGCCGTCCCGGCGTGAATAGGACACGAACACAGCCGTAGGCCCGGACGCCGCCTGGTCTTCCTCCATACGGTCAGCCTGCTCGAGCATGGCCGCCTCTTCCGCCGCTGGCTCGTCGAGCACTGGCGCAGCAAACCTGCCCGCCGACTCTTGCCGTGCGATGAGAAAACCGCCCGCCACACCGGCGACCGCGCCCCAAAGGATGGCCGCCAGGCCGACAAGCAGGTGGGGCGCCTGCGGCATCGAGATGTAGCCTGTCGAGGCGAACGCGGCCGCTGCAACCACGGCTATGATGGCCGCATGGCTCGCCGAAAAGCCTGCGCCGCCGCGTGCCTCGCCGTCTGCTTCACTGTCTTCTTCGACGTACGGCGCCGGAGGCACATCACCGCCTGGCCGCACACCCACGCCAGTGCCGCGCGTCTGTTGCATGGCGCGGTCGATTTCCTGCGCCGCTTCGACGATTTTCCACACCGCCGCCATACGGGCAGGCTCGAAAGACAGGTCGATCGCCTCCACATCGCCAAGGCCTCGCGGCAGCAGCGAGTGGTCCAGACGGCCAAAAACCAGCCTGCCTTCTGTCCAGGCATCAATGGCGCGGTTGGTGAAAAGGATCTGCTTGGACGAAAACGCGACGGCCTTGGACCAGAGCGCAAGCGTGACTTCCGCCGCGCGTGCGGGCGGAAAAGCGAACTTCTCTTCGGCGCGCCGGACCATATAGCCACGCTGCCGGAGCAGGGTTTCAATCTCCACCGCTGCGATTTCGTCGGCGTCAGAAGCCAACAGGTAAATCTGGCGCATGACGGTGCCCCGTGCTCAGCCGATTCTAGGGCTGTAGCACGAAGCGCCGGAGCGGTCGCCTATCGTGAATTTAATCTGAGGCTAACCGGCGTTGATGCGTGAAAGCCCGGCATAAATTCCGATCGGGCCCAGTTCTTCCTCGATCCGGATCAGCTGGTTGTACTTCGCGATCCGGTCCGAACGGCTCAGCGAGCCGGTTTTGATCTGGCCGCAATTGGTCGCGACCGCGAGATCGGCAATGGTCGAATCCTCGGTCTCGCCCGAACGGTGGCTCATCACGGCGGTGTATCCATGCAGATGGGCCAGCTCGACGGCATCCAGGGTTTCCGACAGCGTGCCGATCTGGTTGACCTTCACGAGGATCGAGTTTGCGGCACCGCGCGACAGGCCCATGGCCAGACGGTCCGGATTGGTGACGAACAGGTCATCGCCGACCAGCTGCACCTTTTCACCGAGCATTTCGGTCAGCGCGATCCAGCCGTCCCAATCGTCCTCGGCCATGCCGTCTTCGATGGAGAGGATTGGGTAGCGACCGCAGAGGTCTGCCAGGTATTTCGCGAATTGTTCCGACGTGAGCGACTTGCCTTCGCCGGCGAGTTCATACTTGCCGTTCTTGAAAAACTCCGTGGACGCCGCATCCAGCGCGAGCGCCACGTCTTCACCGGGCTTGTAACCGGCTTTCTCGATGGCCTTCAGGATGAAGCCGATGGCCTCATCGGTCGAGCCGATGTTCGGGGCAAAGCCGCCTTCATCGCCGACGTTCGTATTGTGGCCGGCATCGTGCAACGTCTTCTTCAGCGAGTGGAAGACTTCCGCGCCGACGCGCACCGCATCCGCGATGCTCTCGGCGCTGACCGGCATGATCATGAATTCCTGGATGTCGATCGGGTTGTCGGCATGCGCGCCGCCATTGATGATGTTCATCATCGGCGTCGGCAGCACACGGGCATTGGCGCCGCCGATATAGCGATAAAGCGGCATCGTGCAGGCTTCCGCTGCGGCCTTGGAAACGGCGAGCGAGACGCCGAGGATGGCGTTCGCGCCGAGGCGGGATTTGTTCTCGGTGCCATCCAGATCTATCATGAGCATGTCGATCATGCGCTGGTCGGTCGCGTCGAGGCCGGTGAGTTCGTTGCAGATTTCTCCGTTCACGGCGTCAACCGCTTTCAGGACGCCCTTGCCACCATAGCGGCTCTTGTCGCCGTCGCGTTGTTCGTGGGCCTCATAGGCGCCGGTCGAGGCGCCCGAGGGAACGGCGGCACGGCCGGTGGAGCCGTCGTCGAGCGTGACATCAACTTCAACGGTCGGGTTGCCCCGGCTGTCGAGAATTTCGCGGGCGTGAATGTCGATGATTTCGCTCATGAACCTGTCCTTCGAAGCGGCTGGCAAGGGATTGCCGCAGGCGTTAGAGCGCTGCGTCAACCTTCGCAAGCCCCACACCGGCCCCGGAACGCAAAAGACCCCGCCGCGAGGGCGAGGTCTCTGAAAGCGTTCGAAGCGCGAAAGACCTAGTCTTCCTGCGGCTCCAGGATCTGTTTGCCGCGATACACGCCCGTTTTCAGGTCGATGTGGTGCGGACGGCGAAGCTCGCCCGACGAGGCGTCTTCGATATAGGTGTTCATGTCGAGGCGGTCGTGCGCGCGGCGCATACGGGTGCGCGACTTCGATTTCTTACTCTTGGGGACAGCCATGGCACTATTCCGGAATCTGGTTTGGCCGCGCACCCTTGTGGTACACGGGAAAGGGGGCCTGTTAACGCAGCCCGGGCGCTGTGGCAAGCGCCAAACGGCAGGATTTTCAGCCCTGCTCCCCTCAACGAAAATGGCCGGCCCGAAGGCCGGCCAAGGTATGCAAGAAGGACGCCGGTACTTTGCCCTGGCAAGAAGCCTGATTGGCTCTGCACCGACAGTGTTGGTTAATACGGGATTGAGTCTGAACCATGGCGGGGGCCGTTGTTGTCAGGCGTTCATATGGCCCCGCCGGATTCAGCTCTTGCCCCTAATGCCTTGAGAAAATGGCGCATCAAGGCGTCGTGCAGGGGAGGACATCCCGGCCCTGCACCACTTCACGAAATCGTGCGCCGAAAGTTTGGCCGCACCCGGATGTGTTGAGAGGCGCCGGTAGCCGCGAATCAAACCGATTCGCGGCCAGGGCGTTCATCCGCGCGCGACACCCCAGTCCTTGAGGATTTCCGCGTTATGCTCGCCGAGACCCGGAGGGCGGCCCTGAATGGCGCTTGGCGTTGCAGAGAAGCGCGGCGCCGGCGCGGGCTGCACCACACCTTCGATCTCGACGAAGGTGCCACGGTCCGTATTGTGCTTGTATTTCGGGGCGTCCGTCATCGACAGGACGGGCGCGAAACAGATGTCCGTGCCTTCCATGATCGCGCACCATTCGGCCTGGGTCTTGGTCTTGAACACGGCCATGATCTTTTTCTTGAGGCCCGGCCATTTCGACTTGTCCATCTGCGCCTGGAACTCCGGATCGGTCAGCCCGGCCTTCTCGACCAGCAAGGCGTAGAATTGCGGCTCAATCGACCCGATCGACACCCATTTGCCGTCCTTGCATTCGTAGGTGTCGTAGAAGTGTGCGCCGCCATCCAGCATGTTGGCCTCCCGGTCATCAGTCCACACGCCCATCGCCTTCATGCCGTAGAACATAGCCGCCAGCGAAGCCGCGCCATCCGACATGGCAACATCAATGACCTGCCCTTTGCCACCATTCTTCACACTCACGATACCCGCCAGCAGCCCCATCGCGAGATAAAGCGCGCCGCCGCCATAGTCGCCGACGAGGTTCAGCGGCGGACGCGGGCGCCCATCGCCGTCGCCCATCGCATGCAGGGCGCCGGTGATGGCGATATAGTTGAGGTCATGGCCCGCCGAGTGCGAGAGCGCCCCGGTCTGGCCCCAGCCGGTCATCCGGCCATAAACCAGCTTCGGATTGCGCTTCAGCACGACATCCGGGCCCAGCCCGTTGCGCTCCATGACACCCGGCCGGAAGCCCTCGATCAGGCCATCGGCCTTGTCGATCAGCTTCAGCGCCGTTTCGATATCGCCCGCATCCTTGAGATTAAGCCCGATCGAGCGCCGCCCCCGGCCCGTCACATCTTCCGCCCGGCCCGGCTTACCGCTGCCCGGACGGTCAATGCGAATCACGTCCGCGCCCATGTCCGACAGCAGCATCCCGCAGAACGGGCCCGGCCCGATTCCCGCGAATTCAACAATCTTCACGCCTGAAAGCGGTCCCTGGCCCATCGATTCGTCTCCCAATCTCTCAGTGTTTCCGGTTGAGTTAGGCGAACTTTAAGTGTCGGGGCTGCAAAAGGAAGGGGTGCCGCCGCGTCCGCTGGGGGCCCCGTAATCTTGGCGCGTACCTGCATGTCCGACCTCTCCTTCTTCGATCCCCCTATCGAAATCGCGGCCGAAAGTCCGCGACTCGAGGTGATCGTCTCGCGCCTGCGCGCGAGTGGCATGCGGCCCTATCCTGCGTCCCATCCGATCGACTTCAGCGCGCCCGATCCGCTGCTGATCGACATTTCGACCGCCAGCCGGGACCTGCTCGGCGGCCTGCTGCGCGCCGCCATGGTCCAGGTGCACCGCCAGATCGTGCTGATTGACACGTCGAACATCCAGCTGCCGACCTCGGATGAAGCCATCATCATTCGCCGCGACGAAGACCTCGGCGCCCTGAAAAGCCGTCTCATGGCCCTCGCCCGCCGCTCAAGCCGGCTGCGCGAAGCCGAAATCCGGCGCGACACCGCCAGCACGTTCGGCGTGCGTATTCCTCCGTCCGACCTCAGCGCCATTCCATCCCTGCTCTATATCGGTGACGCCTCGCCGCTATTCCTCTCCCTGCAGGGACCGCTCAAACAACGCGGCATAGAACTGGCCGCTGCCATCAGCCGGGATACCGCACGGCGCTACATGGCCGAGCACCGCTTCGCCGCCGCGCTGGTTGATCTCGACTCCTTCGAAGGCGAGGCCAGCGCCACCACGCGCTGGATTGCCGAAGAGAACGGTCTCGGCGCCTTGCCCATGATCGCCATGACGCATCCGGATGCCCACCTGAATGATCGTCAGACCACGGTCATTTCACTCGCGACTGAAGTCATCGATGCCAGCGGCCGCATGGCGCACATCGTCTCGCTTATCGAAACAGCGTCGCGGCGCCTGATCGCGCTGGCGCCGATCATGCCGCGCCCCACGCACGCGTCCATCCTGACCGACTATACGACCGGCCTTTTCAGCCGCCGTTTCCTCGAAATGCATATCAGCCGCCAGATGGACGTCGCGACCCAGCGCGCCGAACCACTCTGTGTGCTGACCTTCCAGCTGGATCCGCCGGCTGCAATTTCACTTCCCGCCCAGCAGGAATTTGCCGAAATCCTGCGTGCCTCCATCCGCGATTCCGATTGCCCGGCGCTCCTGTCGCCCGGCACATTTGCCATCACGCTTCCCGCTACGCCGTTCCGGGGCGCGGTGCGTCTGGCCGAGAGAATTTCAGATTTTGCCGCGCAGAATGCGCCGCTGACCGGCGCCCGGTTCGGATGGCGGGTTGTTGAGCGCCGCGCCTACCATACGCCGCAAGTGCTTCTCGGCGCGGGCACGATGGGCCACCTCACGCGCGCCCGCTACGCCGCCTGAGCTAGTCGTCGCTCAGGAAGCCCGTCGACAGCTTCTTCTTCCACTTGTCTTCAGGCTGCGCAGGTCGCTGCGTCGCCATCGCGGCAACAGCGTCTGCTGCCTGCGCCGAGGCCAGCCCGCAGGCGGCTTCCAGCTCTTTCAGGAACGCCTTCACCAGTGGAATCCGGCGCTCGGGCGCGCCCCCAAGACCGGAATGCACCAGCTTGGAATCTGGACGCAGCTTCAGCTGGCTCGGCCGTGAACGGACGATCTCCATCAGGCGCTGCGGATCCATGATCGTATCCGGCCGGAAGGTCAGCACCGCGCCCTTCTCCCCCGCATCCAGTTTCGAAATGCCAAGCGTGCGGCACTGGACCTTGATCGCCATCACATCCAGAAGCTGGCGCGTTTCATCCGGCAACGGACCAAACCGGTCGATCAGTTCCGCCGCAAAGCTCTCGCGGTCCTGCGCCGTGGTGATATCCGACAGGCGCCGGTAGAGCGACAGGCGCACGTTCAGGTCTTCGACATAGGTTTCCGGGATCAGCACCGCGATGCCAAGGTTGATCTGCGGCGACCAGTCGTCCGCCACGTCTTCCTCGTTCGTTCCGCCGGCGCGCAGCGCTTTGACAGCATCTTCCAGCATCGACTGGTAAAGTTCGACACCCACCTCTTTCACCTGTCCGGACTGCGAGTCGCCCAGAAGGTTGCCCGCGCCGCGCATGTCGAGATCGTGGCTGGCGAGCTGGAAACCCGCGCCCAGCGAGTCGAGCGACTGCAGCACCTTCAGCCGCTTCTCCGCCGTCTCAGTGATCACCTTGTCACGCGGCGTCGTGAAGTACGCATAAGCCCGCAATTTCGAGCGGCCAACGCGTCCGCGCAGCTGGTAAAGCTGGGCAAGACCGAACATGTCAGCACGGTGGATGATCAGCGTATTGGCGCGCGGAATATCGAGGCCGCTTTCAACAATCGTCGTCGAGAGCAACACATCATACTTGCCCTCATAGAAGGCCGTCATGATGTCTTCCAGTTCGCCCGCCGCCATCTGGCCGTGTGCGACGATGAAGGACACTTCGGGAACGTTCAGCCGCAGGAAAGTCTCGATCTTGTCGAGGTCCTGGATACGCGGCGCGACGAAGAAAGCCTGCCCCCCGCGATATTTCTCGCGCAGCAAAGCTTCGCGCAGCGTGACGGTGTCTTCTTCGGTGACATAGGTGCGCACCGAGAGGCGGTCGACGGGCGGCGTCGCAATGATCGACAGGTCGCGGATGCCGGTCAGCGCCATCTGCAGCGTGCGCGGAATCGGCGTCGCCGACAGCGTCAGGACGTGTACGTCGGATTTCAGCTCCTTGAGCCGTTCCTTGTGCTTCACACCGAAGCGCTGCTCCTCATCCACGATCACAAGACCGAGGCGTTTGAAATCGATCTCCTTGGTTAGCACGGCGTGCGTGCCGACGACCACATCCACGCTGCCATCCATCAGCCCTTCGCGCGCTTCTGCGGCTTCACGCGCGCCGACGAAGCGCGACAGCGGACGCACTTTCAGGGGCCATCCGGCAAAGCGTTCCTGGAAGGTCTTGAAGTGTTGACGTGCCAGCAGCGTTGTCGGCGCGACCACCGCCACCTGCTTGCCGCTCATCGCCGCGACGAAAGCTGCGCGCAGCGCGACTTCCGTCTTGCCGAAGCCCACATCGCCGCAGACAAGCCGGTCCATCGGCTTGCCGGAAGCGAGATCGCCCAGCACATCTTCAATCGCCGACAGCTGGTCTTCGGTTTCCTCGTAGGGGAAGCGCGTGGCAAATTCTTCGTAGAGGCCCTGCCCCGCCGTCACGGCATCCGCGCGGCGCAGTTCGCGCGCGGCGGCAATCGCCATGAGTTCCGCCGCCATTTCGAGAATGCGCTTCTTGGCTTTCGCCTTGCGTGTCTGCCAACCCGCGCCGCCCAGCCGGTCCAACTGGCTCTCGGATTCCTCGGAGCCATAGCGGCTGATCAGCTCGATATTCTCTACGGGTAGGAAGATCATGTCGCCGCCGGCATATTCCAGCTGCAGGCAGTCATGCGGCGCGCCGGTCAGTTCCAGCGTGCGCAGGCCGACATAGCGGCCCACGCCGTGATCGACGTGCACCACGAGGTCGCCCGCCGTCAGCGCCGTCGCATCCGTGATGAAGCTCGCCGTCTTGCGCTTGCGGCGCGGCGCGGCCAGCCGGTCGCCCAGAACGTCCGCTTCGGAAATCATCGCCACGCCCGGCAGGGAGAAGCCCGCCTCGATCGGCACTTCGGCAACCGTGAAGTCGGTCTTCTTCGCCGCTTCCAACGTATGCACCTGCGCGAGCCCCGTCAGGCCATGGTCGCCCAGCACGTTGATCAGACGGTCCGCCGACCCGGTCGACCAGGCTGCGAACACCACCGGTTTGCCGCTGGCATAAAGGGCGCGCGCATGTGCGATCACGGTCTCGAAGATATTCTCGTCCGTCCGCATACGCTCCGGCGCAAAATCCCGGCCCCGGCGCCCGCCCATGTCGAAAGTGTTCGGGACCGGATCGTTCGGACTGAACCGCACCACGGCGCGGTCAGCCAGTCGCGCATCAAGTTCATCCAGAGTCAGGTACAAGCGCTCCGGCGGCAGCACCTTCGCCGTGCGAATGTCGCCGCCGCCCGCATCGAGCCGCGCCATGTGATAGTCGCTCGCCTGCGTCAGGCGCTCATGCGCCGCTTCGCTCGACAAGTGGCTGAGGCCCCAGATCGCGGAAGGGCCGACATAGTCGAACAGCGTCTCAAGATGCGAATGGAACAAGGGCATCCAGGCTTCGACACCCTGCCGCCGTATCGAGGCGCGCGCCGCCTCGTACATCTGGTCGCCCGACGGCGGCCCGAAGGTTTCAAGGAACCGGTCCCGGAAACTGCTCAGCACCTTGTCGTCGAACAATATCTCGCTGACCGGCGCAAAGGTCACGCCTTCCGCTGAACCCGTCGAGCGCTGCGTCTCGGTATCGAACGTGCGCAGCGTCTCGACCGTGTCGCCAAAGAAATCGAGCCGGTAGGGTTCGATCGCCGTCGGCGGGAAGATGTCGATGATGCCGCCGCGGATCGCATACTCGCCCTGCTCGCGCACGGTGCTGGAACGGACATAGCCGTTGAACGCCAGGTACTCTGTCAGGTCAGCCGCCTTGACCGTCTGGCCCTTCTTGATCGCAAACGAGGCCTTGCGCAGCGTCTCGACCGGCGGCCCGCGCTGGACGAGCGACCCGGCTGTCGTCACCACCAGCAACGGTCCCTGCCCCGGCTCATAGCGCGCAATGCGGGCGAGCCCCGCACACCGGCGCGCTGCTACGGCGGGCGTCGGGCTGATGCGGTCATAAGGCAACACGTCCCAGCCCGGCAGGTCAGCCTGCTCAAGCCGGGGCGACGCAAACTGCGCCATCCTCCGCGCCGCCTGCGCCATCCGGTCGTCGCGGGCGACATACACGCCGATGCCGCCGCGCTTCACCAGCGCATCACAGAACGTGATCACGTCAGCGCCAAACGGCGCGCCGGTAAAAGCGGCGGGCCCGCTCACGGATTTCAGCAATTCAGCGGGTGTCATCAGGCAACCTTGTTGCGGGCTTCAGCCGGATTGCGCGGCGTAGCGGAATGCGATCAGCTGGTCCAGCACCGGACCTGCATGCTTTTCGGGAACCGGTTCCTGACCGATCAGCCAAGCATAAACTTCCCAGTCGGGGATCTCGAGCAGGCGTTCGAACTCGTCGAGGCCTGCATCGTCAAAACTGGCGATGGCCGAATCCGCAAAGCTGCCGATCAGCAGATCCATCTCCCGGAAACCGCGCCGCCAGGCCCGGAAAGTCAGCTTCTTGCGGCGGTTCTCATCGGTCATCGGGGCGTTCCAAAGGGGTCAAAATCGTCTGGACTGTCTACAGCGACATGTAGACAGTTTCTGGACTGGCAAAGCCCATTTTATGCAACACCTTATGCCACATGAAGGGCGCGAAAAACCACCGCCTGATTGTGCGGCATCGCAGCTACGCCTAGCTTGCGGGGACCATGCGCGACGAGCGACTCTTTCCGCTGTTTGCCACCCTCGACACGCTCAGCGGCGTCGGGCCAAAATTGCTGCCTGTCCTGCAGCGCCTGTGCGGCGGCAACACGGTCTGGGACCTGCTGCTGCACCTGCCCGACCGCTGGCTCGACCGGAGCGTGCGGGCGCATTTTGACCAAACCGTGCCCGGCGAGGTCGCCACCGTCAGCGGCGAAGTCATCGTGCATCACGCACCGTTCAACGACAAATCGCCCTATCGCATACAGCTTGGCGACGAGTCCGGCTTTCTGACGCTCGCCTATTTCCGGGCTGATCCGCGCTGGCTGAAGTCGCAGTTCCCGGTGGGCGCCAAGCGCATCGTCTCCGGCCGGATCGAGGATTACAAAGGCGAGCGGCAGATCACCCACCCGGATTTCGTCGTCGATCCGGCCAAAGGCGAAGCGCCTCCGGAAGTCGAGCCGATCTACGCCCTGACAGCAGGCCTCACCAATCGCCGGGTTCACACCTTCGCGGTGCAGGCCCTGCAGGCCATACCGGCAGACTTGCCCGAATGGTCGGATCCCCACCTCGTTGCCCAACGCGGCTGGCCGGGGTTCGCTGAAGCGCTCGCCGAATTGCATGCGCCCACACGCTACGACGAAGACGCCTTCGCCCGGGCGCGCGAACGGCTCGCATATGACGAGGCGCTCGCCCGGGCATCGGCCTTCTCGCTGGCGCGGGCGGCCCGGAAGGCGCGCCATGCGCCGGTCATCAAGGCCCCGCCGAGCACGATCAACCGGCTGACCGACGTGCTGCCGTATCGGCCAACAGGTGCGCAGCTGCGTGCGGCCTCCGAGATCAGCGCCGACCTTGGATCCGGAACGCCGATGCGCCGGCTGCTTCAGGGTGATGTCGGCTCGGGCAAGACATTGGTGGCCGCGATGGCTGCTGTGGAAGCCGCAGCCGCAGGGTTTCAGTCCGCGTTCATGGCGCCGACGGAAGTATTGGCACGCCAGCAATTCGACATGCTGGACAAGCTGCTCTCTCCCCTCGGCTACACGGTCTCCGTCCTGTCCGGCCGCGACCGGGGCAGCGCGCGCGAAAGCACGATGATGGCGCTCGCCGACGGCACCATCCAGATCGTTGCGGGAACGCATGCGCTCTTTCAGGACGCGGTGGCATTTCGCAATCTCGGCCTGATCATCGTCGACGAACAGCACAGGTTCGGCGTGACCGACCGGATGCGTCTCGTCGGTAAATCCGACAGCCCGCACATGCTGGTGATGAGCGCGACACCCATCCCCCGCACACTGGCGCAATCGGTTCACGGCGACCTTGACGTGTCGATCCTCGACGAAAAACCGCCGGGCCGGAAACCTGTCGAAACCCGGGCGATACCCGATACGCGCCTCGAAGAAATCATCGAAGCCGTTGGCCGCGCCCTGCAACGCGGCGAACGCGCCTTCTGGGTCTGCCCGCGCGTGGATGTCGAAGAAGACGACTCATCGGCGGTCGCTCGCCATGCGGCCTTGCAGGACGAACTGCGCGTGCCCGTCGGCCTGGTGCACGGGCGGCTCAAGCCATCGGAAAAAGACACCGCACTGGAAGATTTCCGGGCCGGCAAGACGCGCGTGCTGGTGGCCACCACGGTTATCGAGGTCGGCGTCGATGTGCCGGAGGCGACCATCATGGTTATCGAGCGGGCCGAAGGGTTCGGCCTCGCCCAGCTGCATCAGCTGCGCGGCCGGGTCGGGCGCGGCGACCGGCCATCCTTCTGTATCCTCCTCTACAGACCGCCTCTCGGCGAGACCGCCCGCGAGCGCCTTGAAACACTGCGCCGCACAGAGGACGGCTTTGCCATCGCCGAAGCGGATTTCCGCCTGCGCGGCGCCGGTGATGTGCTGGGTGTGCGGCAAGCCGGCGCCACGGAATACCGGGTACTCGAGATCGGGCGGCATGCCGAACTGCTGGAAATAGCGGGCAAGGATGCCGAAGCCGTGACGACGGCAGATCCCAAGCTGACGGGCAACCGGGCCAAGGCGTTGCGACTGGCGCGGGAACTTCTGACACCTCGCGTGGCGCCTGATGCAGACGCCAGCTCCTGACCTCGGCTATTTTGCCGAAACCGGTACCGGCGCGACCGGCGGATAATCCGGAACCACGAGGCCGCCCGAGAAGATGACCTTGGCGCCTTCTTCGACCGTCATGTCCAGCTTCACGACTTCAGACGCCCGCACGTAAAGCAGGAAGCCCGAGGTCGGGTTCGGTGTCGTCGGCACGAAGACACCAATAAAGTCCGCCTCCAGACGATGACTGATCTCGCCTTTTGCAGCACCCGCAACAAACCCGATCGCCCAGCTTCCCTCCTTCGGGTACTGAACCATCACGACTTCCTTGTACTGGCCGGCCGTGTTGTTCTGGAAAACATCCCGGATCTGCTTGAACACAGAATAGACAGAACGAACCACCGGCACGCGTGTCAGGACCCGGTCGGTGAGCGCAACAAAGTAGTGCCCGAGAAAATTGGTCGCGACTGCGCCGAGCAGGGTCAGGAACAGGATGAGGATGATCAGGCCGAATCCTGGCACCGCATAGTCGAGATAGGTTTCCGGGCGTAAAGCCGGCGGCAGGATGGGCACGACCCGGCTGTCGATCAGGTTGATCAGGAATTCGAGGATGATGAAGGTTGCCACGATGGGCAACGCGATCAGCATGCCCGCGACGAAGCGCTCGCGCAGCCAGTCAAGCGGGCTTTGCTTAACGGGAGGCTCGACCACGCCAAGCGGGTCGTCCGGCTGTTTGTGATCGCTCATTCGTTCATTCTCCCCGGACAGCCGCCTTCCTCAGCGTTACCGCTTGGCGACTCCCTTCTTCCGCGCAATTGTGGCGGAGATGGGAACCGGAAACGAAATCGAAAAGCCCCTGGCTGCATGGGCAGCGGCGCATTTTGGCGCAGAGGCGCAGCTGAAATCGCTGAAGCGCCTGTCAGGGGGCGCCAGCCAGGAGACATGGGCGTTCGATGTTGACGCAGCGGGCACCACGAATGCCCTCATTCTGCGGCGCGCCCCGGGCGGCGTAGCAGCGGCGCGCAGTTCCGACGCGGTTTCACTGGCGATTGAGGCGGAACTGCTCGGCGCCACGACCAAAGCCGGCGTGCGTGTGCCGGAAGTGCTGCATGTCTCGCCCCCGGGCAGCGAATTGGGTGAAGCCTTTGTAATGCGCCGCGTTGCGGGCGAGACGCTGGGCCGGAAGATTCTTCGCGATGACGAATACAAGATTGCCCGCACGCGCCTGACGCGCGATTGCGGCGAAGCGCTGGCGGGCATTCACGCTGTGCCAACCGCCGAATTGACGGCGCTGCCGCGCAGCCTCGGACCCGAGCAGATCGCCAAATACGAGGACATCTATCGCAGTTTCGAGCTACCCCGGCCCGTCTTTGAACTCGCCTTCTCCTGGCTCAAAGCCAATGCGCCTGCCCCGGCTGCGCCCGTGCTGGTTCATGGCGATTTCCGGCTCGGCAACCTCATCGTCAATGAAGAAGGTCTCGGCGCTGTGCTCGACTGGGAACTCGCCCATATCGGAGACCCCCGCGAGGATATCGCCTGGCTCTGCGTCAATTCCTGGCGCTTCGGCCACAGCGAAAAGCGGGTCGGCGGGTTCGGCGACCTGCCGGAAATGCTGGAGGCCTATGCGGCCGCTGGCGGCGCGAAATTTACCGCGTCCGAGATCGACTGGTGGGAAATCCTGGGTAGCCTGAAATGGGGCGTGATGTGCATGATCATGTATTCCGCCTACAAGACAGGCGCCGATCCCAGCGTGGAGCGCGCCGCGATTGGCCGGCGCGTTTCCGAGAACGAGATCGACCTGATCAACCTGTTCGAAGGACTTGGCCGCGATGCATGATGCGCCGTCTACAAAGGAACTGATCGAAGCGGTGAAAGCCTTCATCGACAAGACCGCCGCGCCTCAGCTGACCGGTCACGCGGCTTTCCATGCCCGCGTTGCGTCGAATGTGCTGGCGACTGTGCTGCGCGAACTCGAAATCCGGCCAGCCGCCGAGGCTGCTGAAGTCAGCCGCCTTCAGGCTCTGCTTACGGCGTCAGATACCGATGCGGGCACACTGAACATCAAACTCTGTGATGAAATCCGAAGCGGCCGGATGGACCTTTCCACAGAGGGTCTGTTATCGCATCTCAAATCAACCACAATTGACCAATTGTCTGTCGATCAACCGGGCTATTCAGGACTGAGATCCGCGGCCCGCTAGACCCGGAAGCCGCGCCTGATGAATAGAAAACTTGCCTTAGCCCTGATCGCAATTCTGCTGGCGACCGCCATTGGCGCGGTCGTCTGGTCGACGCGGCCAACGCCGGTTGCAACGGGGCCTGCCCTGCCGACTTTCGATTATGCAGCGGATGACAGCTGGGCCGTTACACCGGACGTGCCGCCTCCGGCCGTCTGGGAAACAGACTGGGAGATCGATGTGATCCTGCTGTCACAAGATGCGGCGCTGGAGACCAGCGACCGAGTCGGCCTGGAAAAACGCCGCGATGATGCGGCCGAGGAACTTGACCGGATGTCCGGCGCTTTTGAAGGGATCGGGCCCGTTTACGCACCCTACCTGCGCGCAGCCAGCCTCGATTCGGACTCCGACGCGGCGCTGCGGCATTATCTGTCTACGGACAACCGGGGGCGGGCATTCGTCATAGTAACCGATCGCCCCGTGCCGGCTCAAAGCATTGCCCTATTCGGCGATGATCCGCTCCTGCGCACACGGTTTGGCGGCGTGCTCTATACTGGCCCCCAAGTCGAATCGGGCACCGTGTTGCCTGCGACTGCCTGCTCGCGCCGGTACAAGCCGGAGACCGGCTGTATCGCGAGCGTCGAACTTCGCCGCAGCGGCGGCCGGTACGAACGTACGGGCGGAGAGCAACTCACCAACGGATTGATCCGCTGGCTGAACGATCACGCCTCCAAACTGGCAGAGCCCCTGGGCGACCTTGAAGAGGTCGAGATTATCGAAATCCGCCGCCCGGGCGAAACAGAATAGGTTCACGACTTCTGCTGGTTTTCCGGCGCGGATTTCTGGAAAGCCTCGAGGCTGCGGCAGGCCGCATCCAGTTCGACAAGGCGCGGGAAAGCTGACAGGTCGGTCTCGAAACGGTGCGCATTGGCGACTTGCGGCACAAGCACGATCTCGGCGAGACCCGGCGTATCTCCAAACAGGAAGGGTCCGGGTTTCAGGTCTGCCACCAATGCCTCAAGCGCCGCGAAACCGCGCAGGATCCATTCCTGATACCAGCGCTTGATCGCGGCTTCGTCGGCGCCGAAATCCTTGCGCAGGACGGCGAGCGGGCTGAGATTGTTGAGCGGATGGATATCACACGCGATGATGTCCGCGAACGCGCGCGCCTGAAGGCGTTGCCAGGGATCCTTTGGCAGGAGCGCCGGACCGGGCAAAGTCTCATCAATCCATTCGATGATTGCCAGCGATTGCCCGGAGATTCGCCCGTCAACTTCGATGGCCGGAACCCGCATCTGCGGATTGACCGTGCGATAGGCGTCTGCCAGTTGTTCGTCCGCACCCGGAAGGATATTGATCGGGACAGCTTCGTATGCAGCCCCTTTCAGGTTCAGCGCAATGCGCACTCGGTAGGCTGCGGAGGAGCGCCAGTAATCGTAGAGCCGGATCATGCAAGCGCCTCAAGGTCCAGAATGTCGAGAATGGCTTCGCGCGCTATGCGGCACTCGTCCGCGAATTTGGGATCGGCGAGGTCCGATGGAGAGAGCCGGTCGCGGTAGCTGGCGCGGACGCAGGCCTGTAGCGCATCAATAAGGTCTTCGTCGAGCAACACACCGGCATGGCAGTGCGCGAGTTCGGCTTCCGTCATCACGACACGCAGCCGAAGGCAGGCAGGACCGCCCCCGTTGCGCATTGACTGGCGTACATCGACATACTCGACACGCCCGATGGGGCCATTTCCACCGACGAGACGTTCACAGAATTGATGGGCTGAAGGCGTATCCTGGGTTTCACTCGGCGCGACAAGGACGAGACGCTCTTCGTTCGGGAATTGAAGGAGTTGGGAATTGAAGAGGTAGGATGAGATCGCGTCAGCGAGAGAGACTTCAGAGTCCGGCACCATCACCGGTTTGAGTTCGAAACGGCCCGCAGCCGCACGCCGGATCGCTTCAAGCGTCGCGTCTGTGTCCTCGAAAGCGAATTCATGGAAGAATAATGTGTCGATCGCACCGACGCAGACGACATCATTGTGGAACGCTCCTGCCGCGATCGCCCGGCGGGCCTGCCGCGCGAAGACAGTGCGGGCTGCATCCAGTTCATGTGCGCGCGCGACGGATTGCGAGGCCAGCAGTGTCTGCCGGGCCGGAAATCCGGCGACGGATTCGCCGGTCTCACGGCCATATACAAACAGCTCGACACCCGGCGCGCCATGCTCTGCACACAGACGGACATGGTTGGCTGCGCCCTCGTCCGCAAAATCAGAATGCGCCGGCAAGGCCCCGTGAACGGCGAAACGTTCCTCGTCCGAAAAGATCGAGATCAATGTGGCCGTCGTGTCCGGATGTTCCAGACTGCGATGCAGCATCGTGGACAAGTTGGCAGGTGTAAGATGAAGGCGGCCATCGCCGGTATCGGCGGACGGCGAGATCGTAGCGGCGTTTGCGGTCCACATGCTGCTGGCAGAGTACGCCGCTTTCAGCAGGCGCGGCGCGGCCTTTGCCGCAGCCTCGATCATCTGCGCGTCCGTGCCGATGAACCCGGCGGCAATCAGAAGGTCAAAGCTCGGGCGCGCCAAGGGTGGCAGAACGCCTTGCGCAAGACCGGCCCGCAACAGCAGGCGCATCTTCTCGAGGCCTTGTATCGCGGCCTCACGCGGATTGGACACATCGCCAGCATTGCAGGCGCTGGCGAGGTTTCCATCTGACAGGCCGCCATAATTGTGGCTGGGCCCGATCAAACCGTCGAAGTTTACCTCGATGGCGTCGTTCATGCCGGAAAACCCGGGGCCGTCATGCGGGCTGCCGTGGGGGCCAGCTGGCTCGCCTGCGGCCAGGCGCAGTAGTCAGCCGCATAGTACGCCCCCGGACGGAAATTTCCCGACAGGCCGGGTCCGCCGAAGGGCATCGCGCCGCTCGCGCCTGCCGTAGGTCGGTTACGGTTCAGAATGCCCGCCTGCATATCGCGGTAGGCCAGCTCCCACTTTGCATCATCGTCACACACGAGGCCGCCGGACAGGCCGTACTTCGTTGCATTGGCGCGTGTGATTGCTTCGTCAAACGACTTTACACGGACGATCTGCATCAGTGGCCCGAAGAGTTCCTCATCCGGAATATTTCCGGCGCTGGTCACATCCACGATACCCGGCGAGACGAAGCCGCCGCCGCGCTCCATCCCGGCGAGCGGGACAATGGCCTTGGCGCCAAGCGCCAGCAGTGTCGCCTGAAAATCCACGGCCTGTGTGCGCGCCTTTTCCGACACAAGAGGTCCCATGAAAATGTCGGGCTCGTTCCATGCGCCTATGCGAATCGCTTTGGCGCGCGCCGCAATAGCCTCAACGACAGCATCGCCGAAGCGCCCCTCTGGAAGGATGATCCGGCGGGCGCAGGAACAGCGCTGGCCGGTGGTCAGGAAGGCTGATTGCGCCGCGATATCCGCTGCGGCCTCCACATCAGCAGGATCCCAGATGATCAGGGGATTGTTGCCGCCCATCTCGAGCGCAAGGATGACATCTGGCCGGCCGGCGAAGTGTTTGTGGAAGAAGACGCCGGTGGTCGCCGAGCCGGTGAACAGCAGACCGTTGATATCCTGCTCCAGCAAGGCCGCGCCCGTGTCGCGCGCACCCTGCACGATGTTGAGACAGCCGGGCGGAAGGCCCGCCGCCTCGAAACATTCTGCCATGACTGCTGCGACGCCGGGTGCGAGTTCAGAGGGCTTGAAGACGCAGGTATTGCCCGCGAGCAGCGCCGGAACAATGTGGCCGTTCGGCAGGTGTCCCGGAAAATTGAAGGGCCCGAACACGGCCATCACGCCATGCGGGCGATGCGTCAGGCGCGCCGCGCCAAAGGCGGCCGCTTCATCCTTCTCTCCGGCGCGTTCCTTCTGGGCCGCGATCGAGACGGCGATCTTTGCCTTCATCGTCGCCGCTTCGCCGCGCGAATCCCAGAGCGCCTTGCCCATCTCCCGGCTGATGATTTCAGCGATGGCTTCGGAGCGTTTGCCGATTTCATCCGCATACCGCTCAAGGATGTGCGTGCGCTCTTCCTGCGGCAGGCGCGACCAGGGCAGGAAAGCCCTGCGCGCAGAAGCGACAGCTTCGGCGACTTCAGCTGCATCCGCCGCTGCGCCTTGCCACATCAACTCGCCCGTTGCCGGACACGCCTTGGACAGGTAAGGGCCACGCCCTTCGCGCCACTGGCCATCAATGTACACGCCTTGCCGCATCACTTGCTCCGTATCCAGACCCGCGCCGGCGAGCCTGCCTTCAGTTTCAGGGCCTCAAGTAAATCCGGAGACGCAATAAGACCCGCCTCACCCCGTCGCACGAACTTGCCAAGGGTGACGCGGAAATCCGGAAGCCGATTGCTCGACAGCAGGCCCTGACGCGCTTGCGGATCGCCCGCTGTGTCCCCTGCCTCAACGGTCACGACCTCACTTTCGAGGATCGTGCGGATGTGCCGGCGCTGGGCGGCGACGAGCGGACCACCATCGAAAATATCAACGGTGCGATCGAAATCGAAGCCTTCCCATTGCAGCAATTTGTAAGCGCCTACGCCGTCCGAGTGACAGCGCCCGATCACTTCGCGCGCTTCAGGCGGCAGAAGATCAACATAGATCGGATAGCGCGGCATAAGATCGACGATGAACTGATTGTCGGTCGTCGCCGAAAGCTTGTCAGCATCAGCGAAATCCATCCTGAAAAAATGACGGCCAAGGCATTCCCAGAAGGGGGACGTGCCCTGATCATCCACGACACCGCGCAGCTCGGCGAGCACCTTGTCGCTGAAGCGTTCAGGCGCCGCAGCCATCAGCAGGTAGCGCGCCTGCGCCGCCAGCCGCCCGGCGCCGCCGCCGCGATGGTCCGGCTTTATGAAAAGTGTCCCAACTTCCGTGTACCCCACATATTCATTCGTGAGGACGAGCGCGTCCATGTCGAACCGCAGATTTCCCGCCGCATGGCTTGCCTGAGCCAGCGTGATGATACGGTAGTTGAAGAAAGGATGGTCGATGCCCGTCCCGGCCTTCACGGCGGAGCATCCGACGACTTGGCCGGTCGCGACCTCCTCCATCATCATCAGATATTTGCCGTATTGCAGATTACGCTGCCGACCGTGAAAGGCGCGGTCAGACTTTTCAAGCCGTTCCTTCAGGATCGGCTCATCCACCGGAAGGCTCGTAAAGCCGGGTCCAGACAATTCGGCAAGATCCATCAGCGACTCAAGGTCATCGAGCCGCGATGGGCGCATCACATAATTTGTCGCCATATCTAGCGCCCCATCAGGTCCTTGATTCGCCGCGCATTGAGCCGGCCATCCGCGAGGCGGTTCAGGAGCAGGGCCGACAACAAGGCACGCTCGGGAAAGCTCTCTGTAATGACGAATTCTTCAGACGAATGAATACGCCCACCCCGCACGCCCAGCGTGTCAACGTTCGGCACGCCGGCCGCAAATATGTTGTTGCCTTCGCAAACGCCGCCAGTGTCAACGAACGCGATATCAAGGCCGATAGCCCGGCCGGTTGCGTGCACAGCATCGAAGAGTGCCTGCTGGGCACTGTTGCGGGGCTTGGGCGGCCGATAAAAGCCGCCATGTAGGTGGCCATGGATTCCGTCGCGCGCAACCGCGCGGTCAAACAGCCGCTGAACCGACTGCGCCGCCCACTCGGCCGCCTGCTGGTCCGGCGCGCGAGCGCCAAAGCGCACGATGGCGAGATCGGGCACGATGTTGACAGGCGAGCCGCCATCGATGGAGCCGACATTGAAGGTCACACCGTTGAACTGGTTGTTGAGCGCCTCCAGGCCAACAACGAGTTCGGCCGCAGCTTCGATGGCGCTGCGCCCCTCCTCCTTGGCTCGGCCGGCATGCGCCGCGCGGCCATGCAGAACGATGTCGAAAACGGCCGAACCTTTCCGGCCGCCGGCCATGTCGCCTGTTTCCATGGCGGGCTCATACGTCATGCCAATCAGCGCGCCCGAAGACGCTGCCCGGCGAAGCGCATCGGAGCTTGCAAAATTCCCGATCTCTTCGTCCGGGGTCAGAACGATCCGGTACCCGAGCTTGTCTTTCAGAGGGCCTGATTCGAACGCTTTCAACGCTTCAAGCATCACGCAGATGCCGCCCTTCATGTCGGCCATGCCCGGACCATTGACGCGGCCATCCGGCAAGTCCGTCACGCTTTCAAAGACCCCGGGCGAAAACACGGTATCGTAGTGGCCGGACATCACGATCTGGACAGGCGCATCCGTGCGGGCGGAAATCTCCACAATCGGTCCGGTCTGCGTCTCTGCAGCCTTGCCATCGGCGCCTACGGTTTCGAATGGCGGCGCATCTGTCAGCTGAATGTCGGCCTCCAGCGCGGAGAACGCTTCGGCGAGGCGCGGCGCAAAGCGGCGCAGGCCTTCCGTATTCAGGCTGCCGGTATTGTGCGCCGACCAGCTTCTGGTGAGCGCGAGCATGTCCGGGGCCGACGCATAGAGACGCTCCCGCGCCGATTCGTCGTCCGGTGTGAGGATCGATAGGTCTGTCATGCAGCCTTGGTTTCACAGCTGGAACGGGGCGGCAAGCCTCAGCGGTCGCAGCGCAAACAAAAACGGCCCGGCAAACTGCCGGGCCGTCTCTTTAGTCAGTCTTCCAGTGGTTACTGAACGATGATCGACACTTCCGAACGACGGTTCAGCGGCTCGCGCACGCCGTCATTGGTCGCTTTGGCAAGGGCGGTTTCGCCTTTACCTGCTTTGTCGATGATCGACACAGCGATGCCGCGATCCGACAGGGCTGCTGCAACGACGTCAGCGCGGCGAACCGACAGACGCTCGTTGTAGGCCGAGGCGCCCGAGGTATCCGTGTGACCGATGATGGACACGCTACCCGGAGCACAACCGGTGCCAGCCGTGATGTTCGCCACAGCCTGGTCGATAACCGCTGCTGCCTGGCTCGTCAGATCCGAGCGATCCCACTCGAAGTACACGACGAATTCCTGGTTGAGCGCCGAACACTGCTGCGCCGGGGTCTCTGTCGCTTCGACCGGCGGAGGCGGTGGTGGCGGCGGAGGTGGTGGCGGAGGCGGTGGTGGCGGCGGTGGTGGCGGAGGTGGTGGCGGCGGTGGCGGAGGCGTCACGCCGAAGGCGTAGCGCAGGCCAAGCGTTGCCGTATGATCGGTGTACTGTCCGTCATACTTCGGTCCACCGTGGCTGCCGTCAAAGCCCAGGTCATCGGTCGCGAAATATTTGTAACCGACGTCCATCGTCAGGCGCTCAGAGAGGGCGAAGCCCACGCCGAGGAGACCCTGATAGGCAAGAGCCGAAGCCTTGTCGTTGAGGCCGTTTGCAGCGCTCAGGTTTGGCGAGGTTCCGGTTGTCCGGTTCACAGCCTTGGCGTCAACACGTGCACCACCGATACCAGCGCCGATGTACGGCTTGATCGTGCCGTCTTTGTTGAAGTCGTAGATACCGTTGATCATCAGGTCGGTGACCGACACGTATCCGCTCGGATTGGCTGTGGTTCCCGGCAGGACGCCGTTGATACCCGAGCCAACGTCGAGATCGCCCATCCGGCGGCCAAGAGCGCCTTCGAAACGAAGACCATTCTCGAACGCGTAGCCGAGACCAACTCCCAGACCGATGAGTTCTGACGCATCCGAATCACCAGCGAGGGTGCCGGGCGTGTTGACGGTTGCCGGATCGTGATCGAGCTTGCCATCGAATGTGTATTGAAGGTCAGTACGACCGTACCAGCCTTCGGCTTGTGCATTGAGGCCGGCAGTCGCAAAGGCGGCCGCGGCGGTCGCGCACATCAGAGTTTTCTTCATACTCAATCCCCTTTTGTGTGCCGATCGACGGAATTGTCTCTCGGCCGCAGGTTCATACGGATAAAACCGCATATTGCGGTGTTAATGTGTTTTTCCAAAATCCGCGAGCTAATTTCAGGAAGAAATAGCCGTTTTTCGTGGAAATTTCCGGTTACCGCGGCCCATTTGCAACACGTGGGCCTTGGCCGGTCAAATCAAATTTCCGCAATGAAAACAAGTTCTGAGACGATGGTACCGCCTCCCCGGCTTGAACGGGGGACCTCTGGTTCCACAAACCAGCGCTCTAACCAACTGAGCTAAGGCGGCAATCGGATTTTCGCTTACAGGCGCTGCGCGGCGGTTTCAAGGCCGCTAACATCCCTGTCAGCGCAGATTCTCAGACCTTTACGACCTGGTCGAACTCGAGATCTACTGGCGTTCCGCGTCCGAAGATCGAAACAGTGACCTTCAGGCGGCCATTGGCCTCGTCGATTTCCTCGACGGCGCCTTCGAAACCCTGGAACGGGCCATCATTGACCTGAACCTGTTCGCCGATCTCAAAGCTGATGCGCGGACGTGGCCGATCAGCCGTTTCATCGGTCGATTTACCAAGAATCCGGTCAACTTCGCGCTGGCGCACCGGGAGAGGCTTCTTGCCGCCTTCCGCACCCAGGAAGCCCGACACCTTCGGGGTATCCTTCACAAGGTGGTAAATGTCGTCGGTCAGCTGCGCCTTCATCAGCACGTAGCCCGGGAAATAGCGCCGCTCGACGGTCTTTTTCTTGCCGCGCGCGACTTCGACGACTTCCTCGGTCGGGACTTCGATTTCCTCGATAAGGTGCGTCAGGCCCTTGCGTTCGGCTTGTTCGCGAATCGAACCGGCCACCTTCTTCTCGAAGTTCGAATAGGCGTGGACGATATACCACTTGGCTTCAGGCATGGGCCGAGCGCGCTCCTGCTGGTCTGGGTTCGTTGAAAGCACCATCAGGCGCCCCGGATTAGGTTCACGAACCACATAATGACGGTATCGGCCGCGAAAAGGAAGATTGCGATCAGGATCGACATGATGATCACGAAGATTGTCGCCTGGATGGTTTCCTGACGGGTCGTCCAGGTCACCTTGTTACCTTCCGCGCGCACCTGCGCGAGGAAGGTCAGCGGTCCAACCCGCTTCTTCTTTTCTTTCGGCGCCTGCGGCGCCTTGGTGGGCTTTTCGGCCATCACATCGCTCATTGTTGAAAGGCGGGCGGATAACCCGTTTGCAGGCCCCCGTCCACGATTAATCTGCAGGAAACCGGCAGTTTAGCCTATCTGGTGGCGCGGCCAAGTGGTCGCAAGTGACCGCTTGCCGGGGTGGCGCCTTGCACCGCCACCCCGCCTGTGGCGTGTTCCGCGCACCCGCGCGGCGACAAAGGACGGACCGGACATGCATTTCGAACTCGATGAAGACCACCGCATGCTGCGCGATCTGGTGCAGCGTTTTGTTCGGGAGGAGTTGCTGCCGCTTGAAAGCGCCGTGCTGGCGCGGGACGCAGAGGGACAGGGCGCATACCTGACGCCGCAAGAGCGCGCCCGGCTGGACCGGGTCTCGAAGGAGATGGGCCTCTGGAGCCTCGACGCCCCCGAAGAGGCCGGCGGCATGGGCCTGCCGCATGTGGCGCTCGTGGCGGTGAACGAGGCGCTCGGCTCATCGGCAGCGACGTACACCCTGCCCCCGGACTCGCCGAACCTGAAAATGCTGATGGCCACCGTCGATGCGCGGCAGAAGGAGGCCTATCTTGATCCTTATGCGCGCGGAGAAACCGTGTCCGCCATCGGCATATCCGAACCCGGCGCCGGCGCCGATCCCGCCGGCATGCTGACGCGGGCCGTACGCGATGGCGACGAGTGGGTCATCAACGGGCGCAAGATCTGGATCACCCGGGCCGCGGAGGCCGATTTCACAATTCTTATGGCGATCACCGACAAGGCCAAGGGCGCACGCGGCGGTATGTCGGCCTTTCTGATCGACAAGGGTACGCCGGGCTTCAACGTCCTGCGCCGCATTCCGATGCTCGGCGGCGAGTTCACCTATGAAGTTGCGCTCGAGGACTGCCGGGTTCCGGGCTGGAAACTGCTCGGCAAGGAAGGCGACGGGTTCGGCCCGATGCAGATACGCCTCGGCACGCGGCGGATGGAAATGGCGGCCTGGTGCATCGGCGCCGCGCAGCGTGCGCTGGACATGATGCGCGAATATGCGCCGCAAAGGAAAACCTTCGGCGCCAAGCTTTCAGAACGACAGGCCGTGCAATGGTGGGTGGCTGACGGCGCCATGAAAATCCATGCGGCGCGGCTGATGGCTTATGACTGCGCCTGGAAAATTGATCAGGGCCAGGACGTGCGCAGCGAGATTTCGATGATCAAGGTCTTCGCGCCCGAGATGGCTACCGAAATCATCGACCATGCGATGCAATGCTTTGGCGCGATGGGGATGACAAAGGAAATGCCGCTACACCTGCTGGCCGGGCGTATCCGGAACATGCGCATCTATGATGGCCCGAGCGAAGTCCACAGGATAGTGATCGCGCGTAACCTGATGGATACAAGGCCTTAGCCTATCTGCGGCCACCAAACGTCCGCGACGCCAGACCGGGGATATCGACATTGACGGCAAACAGGCTGCCGGACAGCGGCCGGGAATCGAGCTGCGGGAAGCTGAGGCCGGCGCGCGACGTCGTGATGAACAGCGTCCGCATGTCCTCGCCGCCAAATGCGCAGCCCGTCGGAAGCGGCGCCGCAAGCACGATGACCTGATCGACTTCGCCGTCCGGGGCAAAGCGGACCACGCGAGAGGCGCCGTGCAGGCAGGTCCAGAGTCCGCCTTGCTCGTCCACAGCCGAACCATAAGGCATGCCGCCCAGCTCATGCGTGAACGCGAAAGTGCGTCGCCGGGTCGCGGCACCGGTTTCCGGATCGTAGTCATGAGCGAGGATTTCGAGCTCTGCTGAGTCGCAGGTGTAGAAGGTCCGGCCATCCGGCGAGAACTCGAACGTCCGCGACAACAGGACCGAAGGCAGGCGAACCGGCGAAATCACCCGGTCTGCGCCGTACCGGTAATAGTTGCCGGCCGGTTCGCGCTCCTGTTCGTCTTCCGTGGCAAACCAGAACGAGCCATCCGGGGCGACACCGCCATCGCTGGTGCGATTGGTGTCAGGTTCGCCCTCGATCACGGCAAGGCGCTCGTAGATTTCGGTTGCGGGATCGAAGAAGCCGATCTCGCGGTCTGCCGCCATCAGCAGCAGCCCGTCAAACAGGGCAATGCGGCTGGGGCGCACGGGCAACTCATAGCGGCGGGTATTGCCTGTGCGCGGGTTGTAGCGGTGCAGCTTGGCCCGCTTCTGGTCCACCCACCACAGGAAGCCCTCATCGGGGCTCCACAACGGCGACTGGCCCACAAGGCAACCGG
Source organism: Hyphomonas sp. (assembly GCA_040223555.1). Taxonomy (GTDB): domain Bacteria; phylum Pseudomonadota; class Alphaproteobacteria; order Caulobacterales; family Hyphomonadaceae; genus Hyphomonas. The sequence continues at coordinate 672,852 of JAVKGA010000009.1, read as the reverse complement.
TCGGGGCGACACATTCAGGCGTGATGATCATCGAAGGGCCGGACTCCTTGCGTCTGGGCGGGCCTTAATCCTCGCCGAGCAGTCCGGCAAGATCGGCAATCTCGAACAGGCCGTCCTGCAGGGCTTCCACGGCAGACGTTTCCTCAACATCGGCGCCCAGGGCATCAAGGGCAAATCCGTAGGCCTCAAGCAGCGGTCCATCCGCTACAAGTAGCACCTCATCGCCCGGATCATAGTGCGCGGCGACATCCGCGCCGATCATCAGGCCGGCCAGAGCCGCCGCCTTGTTCGCCGCCGACAGCCCGCCTTGCCGAATGGCAGCCTCGACTGAAAAGACCGGCGGTGTGTCGCCCGTATCGAGCGCACGCTCGATCCAGTCCCGGAACACCTTCATGTCGAAGGCCTGGGCCGCCGCGTCATGCAGGGACAGGCTGCCATGGGTCAGCAAGATGTCCCTCATCTCCGCGGTGATCTCGGTCGAAAACTCGACCAGCCGGCCATGCTCGACGACGCAATGGCGGGTATGCTGACCCGCAATACAGATTGCGCCGTGCGCCTCATCGAGGCCCGCGAGCACCGTTTCGGCGCCGCAAGTCAGGTCCGGCGGCGAAAGCTGCCCGATCCACGGAACGAGCCGGATGGCGCCTTTGGCCCCCAGATTCGCCGATAGCTGCGCTAGGGAAAACGGCGTGTTCAGCGCGGGCGCAGAAACATCTCCGCAGCCGATCACCGGAACAACCGGATCGCTGCCCAGCCATTCGGCGAGGTGAAACTGGAGGCGGGCCTGCCAGTCTGCATGCTCGGCCACGGGGTCTTCCCGCACCTGAAAGGAAGAAAGGATTTCGCCAGCATCATCGAACGCCCAGGCGCGCAGGGCTGTCCCGGCCCATTCGAATCCGATCAGCGCCAGTCCGTCTTTCATACGCCCACCTTGCAGGAATCGATTCCGGCCAAATACAAATCCGGGGAAGGCTCCCCGTCTCGCGGCTGGCCGAGGATGTCAATCACCCGTGCCTTGCGCCCTCGAAGCCCGCGGGGCAAGACGGCACCATTCACGGGAGCCCCGAATGGACCGCACAATAGACAGGACAAGCGAAGCCGCCGAAGCCTTTCGCGAACTGGCAAGGATCATGGCGAAGCTGCGTGATCCGGCAACCGGCTGCCCTTGGGATCTGGAACAGAACTTCTCGACCATCGCCCCCTATACGATCGAGGAGGCCTACGAAGTCGCCGACGCCATCGAGCGTGCAGAGATGGGCGAGCTACGCGATGAACTTGGAGACCTGTTGTTCCAGGTGATGTTCCATAGCCGCATGGCGGAAGAGGCCGGAGCCTTTGCACTCGCCGATGTCGTCGCCGCCATCAATGACAAGATGATCCGCCGCCATCCGCATGTGTTTGGCGGTGACGGCGACGGACGCTCCGCAGACGAACAGACTGTCGCGTGGGAGGAAGTGAAAGCCGTAGAACGCGCGCAAAAATCCGGGACCGGTTCCGCGACGAGCGCGTTGGACGGCGTTGCCCTCGCCCTGCCAGCGCTCCTGCGCGCCGAGAAACTGCAGAAGCGGGCGGCACGGACGGGTTTTGACTGGACCGAGACACCGCCGATTTTCGACAAGCTCGAAGAAGAGATAACCGAGGTCAAGCAGGCCATCGAGTCCGGATCGCCGGATGCCATCGAAGACGAAGTGGGCGACTTACTGTTCGTAGTCGCGAACCTTGCCCGCCGGCTGTCCATTGATCCGGAACAGGCATTGCGCCGGGCGAACGCGAAGTTCGAACGCCGCTTCCGCGCCATGGAAGACGCTGCGTCCACGGACAATGTGGATTTTGCCTCACTCTCACTCGACGCGCAGGAAGCCTATTGGCAGCGCGTCAAACGCATGGAGCGCGGCTAAGGAGAGGCTTTCAGTAGGCCGGGAAACTCCATCCGGAATTGCCCCAATCGCTCAGCCGACAAGCGCACGATAAGGCGCGAGGCGCCGTCCGCCTCGATCGCCTCGTCCGTGACATCGCCCTTCTCGTGCAGCCAGGCGCGCGCGCGCCCGGCTTCTGGCGCGATCATGACTTCAATCTCCTGCTGGCCATGCAACAGGGACTTTTCGACGAGTTGCAACAAGGCCTCGATACCTGCGCCCGTCAGCGCCGATACAGCGACCGCCGGTGTTTCCTTTTCGCGAACGGCGAGATTGACCAGCGCGTCCGCTTGCTCTTCAGGCAGCGCATCAATCTTGTTCCAGGCTTCGATCATCGGCGGTAGCGGCAGGCCGGATTCCTTCTCGAGCCGGGCCAGAACCGTCATCACGTCCTCCGCCTGATCAAGCTCTGACGTGCTGGACCGGTCGCGCACATGGATCAGCAGGTCCGCCTGCAGCGACTCTTCAAGTGTCGCCTGGAAACTGTCGATGAGGTGTGTGGGAAGATCGGAGATGAACCCGACGGTATCAATCAACGCGGCTTCGCCCAGCGTTGGAAGTTTCAGCTTGCGGATGGTCGGGTCAAGTGTCGCAAACGGCATGTCCTTGGCGAACACATCCGCGCCTGTCAGCCGGTTGAACAGGGTCGACTTGCCAGAGTTCGTATAGCCCACCAGTGCAACAACAGGCGTGCCCGTGCGCCGCCGGCCAGCACGCTGGATGGCGCGGGTCCGCTTCACTTCATCAAGATCACGCCGCAGACGGACAATCCTGTCGTCCAGCATGCGCCGGTCCGCCTCAAGCTGGCTCTCGCCCGGGCCGGACAGGAATCCCGACCCGCCGCGCTGGCGTTCAAGGTGGGTCCACGTCCGCACGAGGCGCGAACGCTCATACAGGATGCGCGCGAGTTCGACCTGCAACCGCCCCTCTTTCGTCCGTGCCCGGAGACCGAAAATTTCGAGGATCAGGCCGGTCCGGTCTATGACCTTCATGGCCAGACGTTTTTCAAGGTTGCGTTGCTGCACTGGCGTCAGGGCGCCATCAATCACGGCAAGCGTACAGTTTGCCGCCTCAAGGTCCTCGGCCATCCGGTCGAGAATACCTCCGGACAGAAGGAATGAGGGATTGATCTTGCGGACCTGATCCGCGCGTACGAATCCCAGCTCACACCCCAGCGCTGCGACAAGGCCGGATGTTTCCGACAGCCTGTCCGGTGTCGGGCGGTCTACGGACGAAAACCAGGGAATGACGACGCCGGCAATTTCCGGCGCAGGCAAGCGATCAACGAATTTGTCGGACAACCCCGATCAGTCCCCGTCGATCTCTTCGTCGAAGAGCTGGACAGGCGCGCTCGGCGCAATGGTCGAAATCGCGTGTTTGTAAACCAGCTGCGGCGGACGGCCTTCGCCGCGCAGCAGCACGCAGAAATTGTCGAACCATGTGACAACCCCTTGTAACTTCACGCCATTTACCAGGAAGACCGTCAGAGGCGTCCGGGACTTGCGAACGGCATTGAGGAAAGTGTCCTGCAGGTTTTGTTTTTTATCGGCAGACATTGCGTTTTCGCTTTTCCTGCTAGTGTTTTTGTTATGTCCCCGAGCTAAGTGTTTTGCTGCAGGTGCGCAAGTGTCAGCCCCGCCAAAAGCTCAGTGAAAGGGCGGGAAGGAGTGTCAAAATCTCCAATCTGCCCAAAAGCATGGCAATGATCAGGAGAATCTCGGTTCCCGGGCCCACATTTCCGCCAGCCCCGGCGATCAGACCGCCCGAAGATGTCAAACCGCCGATTGAAAGGCGGATGGAATCATCAAAGCCGAGGCCTGAAAAACTGAACGCGACGATAAACACGAAGACCGCCAGCACATAGGCGACGAAGTAGACCCAGACCCCGATCACGCTGCGCTCGTCCAGTTCTCTGTCACGAAACCGGAAGCTGACAATCGACCGGCGATATCCAAGTTGCTGGAACTCCTGTCCGGCGCGCTGGCCAAGCACCACGACACGCGCGAGCTTTATTCCGCCTGCTGCAGCCAGCGCGGAGCCGCCGATCAGGCAGGGCATGACATAGACCGTAAGCGGAATGCGCGCCGATGCCTCCGGTGAGGACAGCGGTATGCCGGACGTGGACAGTGTCGAGACAGACCATGCGAGGCCATCGCTGAATGCGAGACCTGCAATGACCGCAAAAATGGCGAACAGCAGAACCAATCCGAAGAAGGTGACAAATTCAGGGTCCTGAACAATCCCGCCAAGAGCGCGCTGACGGAACGGCAACCAGAATGCAAGGCCCAGCGAGCCAAGGACGAGGCCAAGCCCCATCACAACAGACACAATCACAGACGCCGGCGCACGCTCCAGCGCATGCGGGTCGACTAGCCCTGTCGTGATAACGCTGACGGCATCGCTCAACGCCCTGCCCGGCTCGACACCGGACACCAGCAAGAGCACAAAAATAAAGACAGTGCTGATGCCGAACATCAGGCCGACCGGCCAGAGGATGCGCGGCATTGCGTCAAAGAAACTGGTGTCCGGCAGGGTGAACAGGACCGTGCGGTGAACCCCCGGACCGCCCAGATTGACGGCCGCAAATACACCGGCGGCTGTCACGACAACCGAGTATGCGCCCATCAGATGCAGCGCGCCGCGCCAGAAAATGAGACTGCCCGGCCACTCCGCCCCGGTGACACGAATGACGGAATGACCGGTCGTCGTCAGGCAGGCCGCAACCTCATGCAATGCAGTGATCACCGAACTGTTAGCGACACCGAATACGAACGGCATCGCCGCTGCAAACGGCGCCAGCATCCACCAGAGGATAACCACAGCCAGTCCATCGGAGGGCCGCGCCTTGCGTTTGGGTTTCGGTGTCAGCAGGAGCACGCTCGATGCGGCCACCGTTATGCCCATTGCGGTGACGCCGAACGCAAGGAGCTGCGCGGTCTCGGACATGAAAAACGCAATCGCAGCGCCCAGCAAAGCCATGCCGGCCATGATCAGCATCAGCAGGCTCAGGATGCGGGCAACCGATGCGTAATTCATGGTTAGAAGTAGTCCGGATTGACCCGGAAGAACTTCTCGACGCTGCGAACCATCTCCGCTTCGTAGAAGATCACGAGGTGGTCTTCCGGGCGCACGATGACGTCGCTATCCGCCATGATCAGGTCGTTGCCGCGCAGTACGGCGGCAGCCGTCACCCCTTCCGGCATGTCGTCATAGCCCAGGGATTTTCCGATCAGCGACGAGGACTCCAGCGTCACGCCCTCTGCCACTTCGGCCATGCCGTCTTCAAGCGACTGAAGGCCGAGGATGCGTCCGCGCCGCATGCGCAGCAATACCTGCGAGACGGTCAACGCGCGCGGATCCAGAACCGTATCGACGCGCATGTCTGCAGCCAGGCTTGCAAGCTCCGGCGCATTGATCAGCGCCAGCGCCCGTTTGGCGCCCGCACGCTTCGACAGATTGCTGATCAGCAGGTTGGTCTTGTCATCATCGGTGATCGCAATGACGAAATCAGCCCGGTCAACGCCGCCTTCGGCGAGGATTTCGGGATTGAGGCCATCACCTTGTATCACGATCGAGCGTTTGACTTCCGACACCGCCTTGTTGGCGCGCTCCGAACTGCGCTCGATCAACCGTACACGGATATGGCTTTCCTTCTCGAGCACTTTCGCGACGTGCAGGCCGACATTTCCGCCGCCGACGATCACGACATGGTCAAGGCGGCTCTGGTCGCGGTTGAAGATCGAGGTCAGGCGTTCCGCGTGCACATCGAGCACGGCCATATAGGCGCGGTCACCCGGCTTCAGAACGTCCCGGGCGCGCGGCGCCCGAATCCCGGTGCCGCGCCCGATCCCTATGACCCGCGCAGACAGATCCGGAAAGACGCCGCGCAATTGGTCGAGCGGCAGGTCGATCAGCGGATTGTCAGCGCCAAGTTCAAATCCGAGCAGCTTCAACCGCCCGCCGGCAAAATTCGCGCTCATGATCGTGCCGGGCGTTCGGAAGCGCTGGAGGATGGCATCCCCCACTTCCGCTTCCGGCGAGATCACCATGTCGATGGGCAGGCCCTCGCGGGAGAAAATATTCTTCCACGCGCCGTCCAGATAGGACCGGTCGCGCACGCGCGCGATCTTGAACGGCACGGAAAAGATCGTGTGGGCAATCTGGCAGATCACCATGTTGATTTCGTCGAAATGCGTGACCGCGATAATCATCTCGCAATCCGCTGCGCGGGCACGTTTCAGAACGTCCGGGTGCGCCGCGTGTCCGACGATTCCGCGCACATCAAGATCGATGGAAACCTGGTCCACAAGGTCCGGGTTCTCGTCGATGATCGTGATTTCATGCTTTTCGCGCGCAAGCCGACGCGCAATGCCCTGGCCTACCCGGCCGGCGCCGCAGATCAAAACGTGCATCTGTAAAGCCTTTCAGCCGAGGGCTCAGCTATCGTGCCGCACGCCAGTTGTTATCCCCAAAGCCTTTAATTTTCGGTGGAGAGCAGAGCGTTCCATACCAATGAATTCCGCCGTCCGCGATATGTTTCCGTTAAAGCGGGTGATCTGCAGGGTAAGGTATTCCCGCTCGAATTGCTCGCGGGCGTCGCGCAGGGAGAGACCTACGAGATCGGCCGAGCCGGCCTGCGCGGCAGGCGAAGCCGACCGGCCAGGATCGCGGGGCAGTTCATCAACACTGATCGGGCGGGTTGAATCCGAGGGCGACAGGATCAGGATACGCTCGACCAGGTTGCGCAGCTGACGGATGTTTCCCGGCCATTCCATCGACTGGAGCACGGCCAGCGCTTCGGGACTGAAATTCCGGCAGATCAGGCCTGACGTCTCGGCTATCCGCTCACAGAAGTAAGTGGACAATTCCGCGATATCGTCCCTGCGCTCCGCCAGGGACGGAACGCGCAGCGGCACGACACTGAGGCGATAGAACAGGTCTTCACGGAAATTACCCTTCTCGATCTCGGCCCGCAGGTCCTTGGTCGTTGCCGCCATGACGCGCACATCAACACTGACATCTGACCGGCCGCCGACCCGCTGAAACCGCTGCTCGGTCAGGACACGGAGGATCTTGTTCTGGGTGCCTACCGGCATGTCCGCCACTTCGTCCAGCAGCAGTGTTCCGGTATGGGCGCGCTCGAACAGGCCGACACGGATTGTTCGGCCTTGCGCGTCCTCTTCCCCAAAAAGGGCAATCTCCATCTGGTCCGGCGCAATCGTTGCGGCATTGACCACGACAAACGGTCCCTGAACGCGCACGGAATTCTTGTGGATCAGGCGCGCAGCCAGCTCCTTACCAACACCAGCAGGCCCGGAAATCAGCACGCGCGAATTGGTGGGCGCGACCTTGTCGATGGAAGCCCTCAGCGTCGCCGCCGCCTGGCTGTTGCCGATCCACCGCTCTTCATCGCCCGCGCGGTTTCGCAGCGCGGCATTCTCGTAGCGCAGCGCAGCGGATTCAATCGCGCGCTCAACCACCAGCATCAGCCGGTCCGCCTTGATCGGCTTCTCGATGAAGTCAAACGCGCCGCGCCGGATGGCTGCAATCGCCGTTTCGATATTGCCATGCCCGCTGATCACGATCACCGGGAGAATGGGATCAATGGATTTCAGATATTTGAGCAGCGACAGCCCGTCCATTCCGCTGCCCTGCAACCAGACATCCAGGATGACCAGCCGGGGCGTTCGCGAACGCACCTCTTCCAGCGCGCGCTCTGCCGTATCCGCCGTGCGGACAGAATAGCCCTCGTCTCCGAGGACACCTGCCATCAGTTCACGGATGTCCGGCTCGTCGTCAACAACCAGGATGTCCAGTGCCATTCGAGCGTTCCTTTACAAACTCAGCGAGCCGGGCATGTGCCCGTCTTCGCCAACCAATTCATCATCCACCGGATCGGCAGATTGCATTGTCAGTGCGCCATTCTCCGGCAGCAGCACGCGCACCCGTGCGCCGCGCAGGCCGTCCGGGCGGTTCTGCAGCGAGATCGAACCGCCATGATCCGCTATGATGCGGTTCACGATGGCCAGACCAAGGCCAGTGCCCTTCTCGCGCGTGGTCACATACGGCTCCAGCAAGCGGTTGCGCACATCGGCCGGGAAGCCCGGCCCGTTGTCTTCGATCACGATTTCGAGCCCGCCCGCATCCCGCGCCAGAATGATCCGGATTTGCCCGCTCACATCATGTTCGATGGGCTGGCCTTCGATGGCTTCAGCGGCATTTTTGAGCAGGTTTCCAAACGCCTGCGCCAGCAAGCGCTCGTCACCGAGAAACGGCGCTTCCGAAAGAACCGTGTCCAGCTCGATCTCCATGTCCGGCGACACTACGCTCTGCGCAAAACTAGCGCCCTGCAGGATCGACCGCATGTCGAACGGGGCAATGCTCGGCTTCGGCATGCGCGCGAAGTTCGAAAACTCCTCGACCATGCGCGCAATGTCTTCGACCTTGCGCAGGATGGTTTCCGTGCAGCGCTCGAACACGCCGTCGCTGTCATCGATCTTCGAAGCATACCGGCGGCGCAGCCGCTCGGTGGACAGCATGATCGGTGTAAGTGGATTGCGGATTTCATGTGCGATGCGCCGGGCCACATCCCGCCAGGCCAACTGGCGCTGGGCGGCAATCAGGTTCGTCGTATCATCAAACGTCAACACGCAACCGCCCGACGCTTCCGGCGCAGACTTCAGCCGCACACTGCGCAGTTCGCCATTCCGCGTCAGCTCAAGGCTCGCATCCACAGCGGAGTTTCGCTCAAATGTATCCCGCACGATCCGCTCGAACAGCGGCGCGACGTCTGACAGCAGCGCGCCCTCCGGCACATCGTCCACACCCAGAATTTCGCACGCCGAACGGTTGGCGAGCGTGATGCGCTCCTCGCGGTCGACCCGGATCACACCGGCGCCGATCTCCCCCAGCAGCGTTTCCACAAACCGCCGCCGGTCTTCCTCTTCATTCCGTGCACGGATGAGCGCGTTCTGCTGGCCCGAAAGCTGTTCGGTCATCGCATTGAAGGAGCTGCTGAGTGCGTGGACTTCATCAACCGGCCCGCTGACCGGCACGCGCACGGTGAGATCGCCGTCGCGAACGGCATGCGCCGCCCCCGCCAGGCGCCCGATAGGCCCCGTGATACGTCCGGCCGCTTCAAGCCCGAGCCGCCCCGCCAGCAAAAGCACGAGCCCGACGATCTGAGTGTATCCGATGACGAAAATCGCCTGCAACCGTCCGCTATTGCGCTTGGCCGCGTTATATTCTTCCAGGGCGGTCTCCGCTTCGCGCAGCGACCTTGCCGCGTTCCGGTCAAACACTTTCACCGCATAGATATAGCCATCCACCGGCGCGGATATCCGGATCAGCGCGGTTGCAATGCCGCGCCCTTCATAGAGCGTCGTCGCGACGGCGCCGCTATCGGCTTCTTGAAACGCCGACGTCGCGGGCGAGAGCAGGATCGGATCCTGCACGCTCGCTTCAGCGATCAGGTCAACGCCGTCCGAGCCGAGGATTGCGATTGTCAGGAACTCCCGGATTGCGAGTTCGGATTTCAGTCCCTCAAAGAACTCCACCGATGCATAGGCCGCGTCGTCCGTTGTCCCTGTTCCGGCGAGTGACTGGTCGACCTGTTTGGCGAAGTTCTCGACGTCCATCGCCGCAAGCCGCATGTCCGATTCAAATGTTGTCTGGAAGTTGTCGACATAGGTCCGGAAGATTTCGGTGTTCTGCTCCATCAGCTCGTCAACGCGTTCGCCGATCCAGCGATCCAGCCCGCGGGTGATGAAGGCGCCCATGAACACGGCAACCACCATAGCCGGGATAAGCGCCGAAAAGCCGAAGAGCAGCACGAAGCGCCGCGCCAGTTTGCCGCCGCCATCACTGTCGCCGCGGATCGCTAGGTATTCGCGCACAACAATGGTGGCGATCACGATCAGGAGAACAAAGTTAAGCCCCAGCAGCCAGGGCGTCGCGCCGGCGGTCGGATCATTTGGGGTCGCGCCGGATATGGCAATGAAGGTCGCAAACACCGCGACAAGAGCCGCTATGAAGAACAGGCCCTCGAACAGGGCCCAACTCGCTTTCGTTGCCTGGCTATTTGTAGCTGTCGTCACGCAATCCGGCTCAATTAGGGCCCCGGCCCCGTTGCAACTCGGACACAGTGAACGTGCCTTATATGCAACAGTGATGCACTAGAGACACATAACAGTCGGTCGTCAATCAGTCTTCTGCAATTCCCAGAGCATTAATCTTAGCACGCAGAGTGTTCCGGTTCATGCCAAGCAACTGCGCAGCCTTAACCTTGTTTCCCGAAGTCACGGACAAGGCGAGGCGGATGAGCGGGCGCTCGACCCGGTCGATGACCGAGCTGTGGACCATCGAGTCGCCCTGGTCGCCGCCCGACACCAGGTCGCCCATCACATAGCGATGCAACAGCGCTTCGACCTCAGCTTCAAAGCCCGCCTGCCCGCCGGACTGTTCGGAGGCGCCCATGCGCATCTCACGCTCGACATCCATCAGCGTGATGATGGTATCCGAACTGAGCACGGCGAGGCGAATGACGAGGTTTTCGAGTTCCCGGACGTTGCCCGGCCAGTCATAGGCCGCCATCAGGTCCAGCGCGGACTTCTCGAACGTCCGCGCGGCGAGGCCCTGCCTCTGCGCCCGGATCAGGAAGGCGCGGGCGAGTTCCGGAATGTCTTCCTTGCGGTGGCGCAGCGGCGGGATGGAAAGCCGCATGACGTTGAGGCGGTAGAACAGGTCTTCGCGGAACTTTCCTTCTTCAACCAGCTTGCCGAGATTTCGGCGGGTCGATGCGATCAGGCGCGCACCGCCTGAGTCGCGCAGCAGCTTCACGAGCTGCGCCTGCGCCTCGGCCGGCAGGTCGCCGATCTCGTCGAGGTATAGCGTGCCGCCCTTCATGTGCACGGCGCCATCGGTTCCGTTCACACCAAACAACTCGCGGTTGATTTCCGCCGCCGGCATCGCCGCCAGATCGAGGCCGATGAACTTGCCATTCTTGGAATGGCCAAGCTGATGGATCGCGCGCGCGGCCAGTTCCTTGCCGGTGCCGCTCTCGCCCTCGATGAGCACGGTGAGATCGGTGTTCATCACCTTCGCGATCAGCCGGTAAACTTCCTGCATCGCATCCGACCGCCCGATCAGCGGCAACCCGGCATCCTGCACCGCCTTCTGCGCGTCGGGATGGATCAGCCGCTCCACATTCGGAGATGATTTCAGCGCGCGGCGAACCAGGCTGGACAGGACATCAATGTCGAAGGGTTTTGGCAAGTAATCGAACGCGCCATGCTCCGCCGCCGACGCGGCCGTCAGGATCGTGTTCTGGCCGCTCATCACAATGAACGGCAGGTCGGGCCGTGCGAGCTTCATCGACGGCAGAAGATCAAAAATCGACGTGTCGCCGAGGTAGACGTCAGTCACGACGACATCGCCTTCGCCATTGCGCACCCAGCGCTGCAGGGCATCCGGCGAGCTGGTGGCGCGCACTTCATAGCCAGCGGACACGAGCGTCTGGTTGACGATCAGGCGGATGCTCGCATCATCTTCAGCGAGCAGAACGGTCTTGTCGGCCATGTCAGCCGGCCTCCACGAGTGGCAATAGAACTGTAAACCGGGTCGTCCCGGGCTGGCTGTCGACACGGATCTGGCCGCCATGCGCGCCGACAACTTCACTCACGACGGAAAGGCCGAGTCCACGTCCTCCCGACTTTGAGCTCTGGAAAACATCAAAAATGGTCGCCTGGCGTTCACGTGGAATGCCTCGGCCATTGTCTTCGAACGAAATCATCATGGCGCGCCGAAGGCCGGAGCCCAGCCGTGCCTGCCGCATGGCCAGGCCCGCCGCATAGGCCGTGCGCACGACCACTTCGCCGCGGCTGCCGTCTTCAGAAGCGGCTTCCGCTGCATTGCGGATGATGTTCTGGAAAGCCTGCTGCAGATGATCCGGGTCGGCCTGAATGTGCGGCAGCGACGGGTCAAAGTCCCGGCGGAAGTCGACCTTTGGCCCCATCGCTGCGCGCTCTGCCGCGATCACCTTGTCCAGCAATACGTGCACATTGCACGCCGACATGCGCGGCGCGGAGAAAAGCTCGAACGCCGATAGCCGGTTGACGAGGCGCTCTATCCGGCGGGCTTCGTCCTTGATGATGTCGAGCAGCTCGGACTGGTCCGACAGGCCCTGCCGCTCCAGCAGTTGCGCCGCGCCGATGATGCCGGCCAGCGGGTTCTTCACCTCATGGCCGAGGATGCGTCCGAAACCTGCCGCACCGGCGATACCTTCGGACGGGTCCCGCGCAGGCGCCTCGCCCAGCACCAGGACGAACTCGCCCGCATCGACGCCCCGCACCCGCACATCGCAGATGGTCCGCCCCGGAATGGAAGGCCCGGACAACGGGGTTGACGGCGCCGCGATCTCGCCGGGCTCGCGCGCCGCACGGTCGATCAGCTCGAACAACGGTGAGTCATGGTAGATCACTTCGCTGAGCGGGCGATCAATCAGCGCCCGGCGTGACAGCTGCAGCAGGGACTCCGCCGCCGCATTCACATTGCAGATCCGCCGCCGCGCATCGATGTGCAGCAGCGCAACCGGCGCGATTTCGGACAGGTCTGAAGGCCGGGTCTGATCAAGCGTAGGCATGGGTCATCACCTTCTCGGGAATTCTGTCGAGATAAACTGCCCGCAGGGCGCGGACGAGATCCGCCGGATCTTCTATCCGGCACAGGTCAGCCCGAAGCGCGCGGCGCGCCGCCTCCGGCATCGGCAGGTCGATATGATCAATGGCCGCAGCGACGTGCTTGCGCACCATCCGAAGCCCGAGGTTTGGCCCGTAAAGCGTCAGCGCATCCGCGATCTGCTCTTCAAGACTGTCGAATTGTTCTTCGAAATCAGGGGTTTGCCAACGGCGGCCCTCCAGCGCGGCAGCAATCTCACCCGCCAGCCAGGGTCGCCCCATGGCCGCGCGTCCCACCATGACCCCGTGTGCGCCGGACTGCGCCAGCGCTGCCCTTGCCGAGGTAGCATCGCGAATATCGCCGTTGACGATGACCGGAATGGAAACCGCGTCCACGGTCGCCCGCACGCCCGCCCAGTCGGCCGCGCCTGCATAGAACTGGCAGCGTGTGCGGCCATGTACGGTCAGCATCTGCACACCCTTGCGCTCGGCCATCTGGCCCAGCTCCGGCGCATTGCGATGGCCATCGTCCCACCCGAGACGCATCTTGAGCGTTACCGGACGCCCGCCTGCGCCCTCAATCGCCGCATCAATGATCTCGCCGGCAAGCCCCGGATCGCGCATCAGCGCTGAGCCGGACTGGCCGCCCGTCACCTGTTTCGATGGGCATCCCATATTGATGTCGATGACATCCACGCCCGCATCGGCCACCAGTCGCGCGCCCTGAAGCATGTCCTCCGGCCGGCGCGCGGCCAGCTGGACGATCCAGGCGCCCGCCCCTTCATGCCGGCAGGTGCGGCGAACGACGTCTACCCGCGCCTGCGCCAGCGTTTCGCCGGCCACCATCTCGGAAACCACCGCCGGCGCACCAAAACGCACCGCCTGCCGCCGCATCGGGGCATCGGTCGCGCCGGACATAGGGGCCAGCCAAACACGAGGTGCCTGAAAATTGGTCATTACGCTTTCTTCACGACTTTTGATTTGTTCGCAAGCGCACAAATGCTGCGCAGCACAATATTGAGGCAGATGGAGAAACAGTGCGGCTGTATAGTCACAGAAGACTGGCTGGCCTAGAAGCGCGCCATGACTCGCGTAGCCGCCATAATCGTTGCCGGAGGCATGGGAAACCGTGCGGGAACAGGGACTCCCAAGCAATGGCAGCCCCTGCTCGGCAGGCGCGTGATCGACTGGTCAATTGACACTTTCAGCCATCACAAAGCGATTACAGACATAATCGTGGTCGCCGCGCCCGACCTGGGCGAGCCGAAGCCCGGCCAGCGCTTCCAGCGGGCCGAGCCCGGCGATACCCGCACTCAGTCCGTCCTGAATGGCCTCGCCGCGCTAGCAACACGCGGCGTGCCTGATGACAGTATCGTCCTGATCCACGACGCCGCCCGGCCTGGAATCGACCTTGAAACGATTACAGCCCTGATCGACGCGCTCAAAAGCCATGACGCGGCAGCCCCTGCCCTGGCTGTGTCTGACGCCCTCAAACGCCCTGCCGACCGGGACAGGATCGAAACGATTGACCGCGCCGGTCTCTACCGCATCCAGACCCCCCAGACCTTCCGGCTCGGCACGATCCGTGACGCCCTGACCAAATACGGCGCGCCCCTCGTGGACGACCTGGCGGCCCTGGAAGCCAGTGATGCACGGGTCCTCATGGTGCCCGGGTCCCTGCGCCTGTCCAAGATTACCTATCCCGAGGATTTCGAAATGATGGCCCGCCTCCTTGCGCCTTCGGGCGTTCCCCGCATCGGTAAAGGGTTTGATGTTCATGGGTTTGAGCCGGGGGATTTCGTCACGCTTTGCGGTGTCAAAATTCCGCACGTCGCCAAGCTCAAGGGTCATTCGGATGCCGACGCGGGATGGCATGCGCTGACTGATGCCATCCTCGGAGCCGTTGCATTGGGTGACATTGGAGATCATTTTCCTCCCACGGAGTCTCGCTGGAAGGACGCCGATAGTGGAATCTTTCTCAAACATTCTCAGATTCTCGCAGACTCGAAGGGCTACCGGATCGACAGCTGCGACATCACGATCATCTGCGAAGCCCCCAAGGTGAAACCCCACCGCGAGGCGATGCGCGCCCGAACGGCGGAGCTGCTCGGCCTGCCGCTGGACGCCGTCAGCGTGAAAGCGACGACCACCGAGGGCCTCGGCTTCACCGGCCGCCGCGAGGGCATCGCCGCCGAGGCAATTGCCGTTTTGGTGCCGATGCGCTGACCCGGCGGCAGGATTTTCAGCCTACCCGCTTCGTGACACTCTCCGGCAAAACATACCGGGAGAAACGCCATGTCTGACATCCTGCTCAAAGAGCAACACGGTCACGTCACGGTCCTGACGTTGAACCGGCCCGAGGCGATGAACTCGCTCGACTATGAGCTTTATGATGCGCTGGAGGATGCCGTGCGCACGTCGGAGGCGCGGGCCATTGTGATCACCGGTTCGGGGACGCGGGCGTTCTGTTCCGGGGATGATGTGAAGAAGATCCTGTCCAAGGGCGCGCCGGTCACGCCGGAGCGCGCGGCGAAGGCGAAGGATACCGGCGGGCTAACACCAGCCGCAGACGCTCTTCTGCATACGGACATTCCGGTCATCGCGGCGATCAACGGTTTCGCCCTCGGCTGGGGTGCGGAGCTGTCGATCATGGCGGATATTCGCGTGATGGCGGACACCGCCAAGTGGGGCGAGATTTTCGTCAAGCGCGGGCTGTGCTGCGATGCGCCGGGGCTGGGACGCCTCGCGCAGATTGTCGGCCGGGAGCGGGCGAGCGAACTGCTGTTCACGGGTGACATTATTGACGCCGCCGAAGCCAAAGAGATCGGACTTGTCAGCCGCGTGGTGGCGCAGGCGGACCTGTTGCCGACGGCGCTCGCGATTGCCGAGAAGATTGCGGCCAACCCGCCTCAGGCGGTGCGCGCGCTGAAGGCGGGCCTGCGCCGCACGCTCGATCCCGACTGGCGCGACACCGGCAAATGGGCGATCACCGAAATCCGCAAGCTGATGCAGACCGAAGACGCGAAGGAGAGCGCCGCTGCCTTCATCGAGAAGCGCGATCCCGTCTTCACAGGCCGCTAGCCGGATTTTCGAACGGGCTTCAGCAAGGGCACATGATCGCGCCAATTGTGCAGGAAGGTGAAGTAGGTCAGCGCGAGGTAGAACAATGCCATGCCGGACCAGGTGATGACCTGGATCGTGTGGTCCAGCGCCGCGCGATCTATCATGCCGGGTTTGATGGCCGCGCGGCCGACGGATGACAGCGTCTCTGTTTGCCCCAGCTCCACCAGCGCTGCCTGCAGCGACGCGGAGTGGCTGAAGCAGTTTGCCGCAAAAATGCAGAGGAAGGCGAAGGTCAGCGAGAACAGCAGGAAGGCGATCATCCGGAGCCCGAACGGCGCTTCCCGCAGGAAAAAATACAGTGCGACGATATAAGCCGACACGATGGAAAACAGGACCGACACGCCCGCGAGCGTGAGGTCCATCATCATGACCATCTGTTCGGTGATCTCGCTTTCGCTCACTTCGTTCCCCCGTCGAACAAAGCAGAGGATGCGGCAGGCGCGCATTGTTTTCAATGGGCTTGCACCGGACGCTGCAGGCAGTAAGTCTGGGACATGTTTCCAGAACGCCTGCGTAATCTCGCCATGTTGATCCTCGACGATGCCGAACAGGCGCGCCTGAAGATCGCGACCGCCGAAAGCTGTACCGGCGGGCTGCTGGCCGCGCTGTTCACCGAGATACCGGGCTCATCGAGCGTGTTCGAACGCGGCTTCGTCACCTACTCAAACCGCGCCAAGGAAGAGATGCTCGGCGTGCCGGGCGATGCACTGGCGGACTATGGCGCCGTCTCCGAGCCTGTCGCCCGGATGATGGCAGAAGGCGCCCTCGGCAACAGCCGCGCCAATATCTCCGTCGGCATCACCGGGGTCGCCGGCCCCGGCGGCGGCACGCGCATGAAACCGGTCGGCACGGTGCACATCGCCTGCGCGCGGGAGAACCGCGCGATCATCCATGAGCATCTTCAGCTGGGCGAGATCAGCCGCGACGCGATCCGCATGGCGGCAGTGGAGTCGGCGCTGAACCTAATTCAGGCGCAGATGCGGTAGGGGCGCCTTCCGCAACGCACCCCCAGCCACCATAATCGCCACCGAGGTTCGTGCACGCTTCAAAGAGAAGCAGAACGGGCTCGTCGATGTCCTGAGGTCGGGCAGTTTGCACGAGATGAACTTCGAACGTGAGGTTCTTTTCCCACGGTTCATGAATAGCCTTGACCGTGAAACCTTGTGCCGTCGCAAGTTGAGCGAGTTCTGAGGCCAATGCAGCAGTTGGCAAGTAGCAATGGTGATCGATCTCGCGCAGGAGCGACAGGTCGTCACCCTGCCCTTCGAGTGACTCGCAAACACGCCGGTTCATCATCCGCTGCAGGTCTCGAGCGGATGGATAAAGGAAATCCCAATAGGTGGACCATTCGGGATCAAAACGACCGCCAGCTTCGAACTGGTAATTGGGAAACGCCTTCATGCAAGCAGAGGCATTCGAATCGAAAACAGCGATGTCCGAAACATAGAAGTAGAAGTCGCGATTGCCGGAAGAGGTGTTTCGTCCGACGTACAAACAGGTTGTCCCATCGGACAGCGCGCCAGTTGCAGCGTCCTCGATTGCTATCAGCGTGTCATACTCTTCCTGACTGGACAAACCATCTGGCCGCGGCGCGTTCATGCGAAGTCGCAGGTAGGCCATATTAGGAAGCGTCTGAATCGGAGCTGCGGCGTTCAGGCCCAAATCGACAAAGATCGAAGCGGGATCGTCGTTCACGAGGAGAGCGTAGAAATCCCAATCTGCCGCCATGTCACATCGCCTTCCCGAAGCGCCGCTTCGCCTCTTCCAGAAATGCGCGCAATATCCGGTCCACCGCCAGATCATGATTGGCCGACGCCAGAAACCCGATCACCGGATTGCGAAACTCGTAATTGATCTCGAGCGAAATATCCGATGCGCCCTGCACGCTTTCGGTGATGCGCCATTCGGCGAACAGCTTGCGGAACGGGCCGCGCACGAGGGAGGCCGTCACGCGTGCTGTCGGTTCGTCTGCCACGACCAGTGTCGTGAACCGCTCCACGAATCCCTTGAAACCCACCACCGTCTCGCCCTGGCATTCGATCACGCCGGGGCTGATCTCGCGCTCGTCGGACACCCGCAGCCCGGTGATCCACTTTATGAATTCCGGATAGCGCGCGATGTCCGACACCAGCGCGAAACAATCGGCGGGCGTGTAGGGCACCCGCACTGATTTGGAAAAACGCGGCATGCCTCAGCCGCGGGCAGCGAGCTGCGCCGCCCGGGCATCGCGCAGGCGTGCGAAGTCTTCACCCGCATGGTGGCTGGAGCGCGTCAGCGGGCTGGCCGAGACCATCAGGAAGCCTTTCGCGCGCGCGATCTCTTCATAGGCCTTGAACTCGTCCGGGGTAACGAAGCGGTCGATGGCGGCGTGCTTGCGCGTCGGCTGCAGGTATTGGCCGATGGTAATGAAGTCGACACCCGCCGAGCGCATGTCGTCCATCACCTGCATGACTTCTTCCTTCGTCTCGCCGAGGCCGACCATCAGGCCAGACTTCGTGAACTGCGACGGGTCGCGGTCTTTGACTTTCTGCAGCAGGCGGAGGGAATGGAAATAGCGCGCGCCGGGGCGGATGGAGAGGTAAAGGCGCGGCACGGTTTCGAGATTGTGGTTGAACACGTCCGGCTTCGCGTCGATGACCCGGTTCTCCCAGCCATCCTTGCGCAGGAAGTCCGGCGTCAGGATTTCGATGGTCACGCCCGGCGCCTGGCGGCGGATCGATTCAATCGTATGCACGAAATGCATCGCGCCGCCGTCTTCGAGGTCGTCGCGGTCAACCGAGGTGATGACCACATGGTTCAGCCCCATCTCGGCCACCGCCTCGCCCACCCGGCGCGGCTCATCACCGTCAACGCCCGGTTTCGGCTTGCCCGTCGCCACGTTGCAGAAAGAACAGGCGCGGGTGCAGATCTCGCCCAGAATCATCATCGTGGCGTGCTTCTTGTCCCAGCACTCGCCGATATTAGGACAGCCCGCCTCCTCACAGACCGTGACCAGGCCTTTGGATTTCACGATCTCGCGGGTTTCCGCATAGCCCTTGGAGGTGGGCGCCTTGACGCGAATCCAGTCCGGTTTTCGCACCAGAGGTGTATCCGGCCGCCCCTGTTTCTCGGGGTGGCGCGGACGGGGGGTGTTTGATTTCAGGTCTATGAGGTTTGCCATCCAAGCCAAAATGGCGCCCGGCGGGCGATTCAGCAAGCGCCTATGCATGCAGGCTGCGTATGCAGACTTGCAATATTGCTTGCTTGCATGACGCTAGATGACAGAATGTTACACAAAACACGTCTGGGAAGAAACGAGTCAGGGCCTAACCCATGCAGCAATCCCTCCAGCCGCTCGTGCCGGCACCGCTGGCGTTCAAGCCGGAACGCACCCGCATCAACCTGTTTACCGGCCTCCTGCGGGCCTCCCGGGAGCTGGGCGCGGGCAAGGCCGTACTGGTCGACGGCGACGAACGCATCCTCACCTATAAGGAAATCATCCGGGCGGTCTTTGGCCTCGGCTCGGCCCTGAAGAAGGGTACGAAGCGCGGAGAATCAGTCGGCGTGATGCTGCCGACCGGCGCCGGCGCGGTGATCGGTTTCTTTGCTCTGACGGCCTATGGCCGCGTCCCGGCGATGCTGAATTTCACCGCCGGCTCGAAGAACCTCAAGTCCGCCATGCGCGCCGCCAAGGTGAAGCGCCTGATCACGGCGCACAAGTTTGTGGAACTGGGCGGGCTCGAAGACCTCATCGCCGAACTGAAGAAGTCGGTGGAAATCATCTATCTTGAAGACGTGCGCGAAAAATTGTCGATCGGCGACAAGCTGGCCGCGCTGGCCGGGCCCATCCTGCCGACCTTTGTCGGCGCGGCGCTGAACTACAAGCAGCCCGGCGTCATCCTGTTCACTTCCGGCACCGAAGGCGAACCGAAGGGCGTCGTGCTCAGCCATGAGAACATCATGGCGAATATCGAACAGGTCCGCGCGCATATCGGGCTTAGTCCGGACACGGACATTGTGTTCAATCCGCTACCGACCTTCCATTGCTTTGGCCTGACGGTCGGCGCCCTGCTGCCGCTGATCGCCGGGATCAAGGTCATCTTCCACCCCTCTCCGCTGCAGCCGAAGGAAATTGTCCGGCGCATCCGCGAGAGCGGCGCGACAATCCTGCTCGCAACGGACACGTTCATTTCGCAATATGCCCGCACGGCCGGCGAAGGCGACATGGACTCCATCCGCCTCGCCGTCTGCGGCGCGGAGCGCGTGAAGGACGAAACGCGCGACTATGTGCGCCGCAAGTTCAACATCGAAATCCTTGAGGGCTACGGCGCCACGGAGGCTGCGCCTGTTGTTGCGGCAAACCAGTGGGAACACAACAAGCCGGGCACCGTCGGCCGGCTGATGGCGGGCATGGAATCAAAGCTGGTGCCGGTGAATGGCATTCCGGATGGCGGACGTTTCCACATCCGCGGCCCGAACATCATGATGGGCTACCTTCGCCCGACCAATCCCGGCGTCATCGAGCGCCTGCCCGGTGGCTGGCATGACACCGGCGATATCGTCGACATCGACGACGAGGGCTTCATCCGCATTCTCGGCCGCGTCAAACGCTTCGCCAAGATCGGCGGCGAGATGGTGTCGCTGGCGGTTGTCGAGAACTGCGCCGCAGCTGTCTGGCCGGACCATCTGCATGCGGCGGTGACACTGCCCGACCCCAAGAAGGGCGAGCAGGTCGTGCTGCTGAGCGAAGCGCCGGAAGCGGCCCGCACGCCGATCCTGAACTGGGCGCAAAATCACGGCATTCCCGAAATCTCGGTGCCCCGGCGCGTCTTCAAGGTTGCGCAAATCCCGGTGCTCGGCACCGGCAAGGTCGATTACGGCGCGGTGCGCACCGAAGCCGAAAGGCTGATGAACGACTAGGCGGCCTTGGCCGTGGTCGCTGCCGGCTCATTCAGGAAGTCATTGATCACGTCCGCTGTTTCCTGCGCGCGCGTGACGATGAACAGGTGGCCGGCATCTTCGACGACATAGAGCCGCGCATGAGGCAGCGCCCAGCTGAGGATCTGACCGTTGACCAGCGGCACGATTGTGTCCTTGTCGCCCATCATGACCAGCGTCGGCATCTTCAGGAAACGGATGAAAGGCAGGCTCGACCAGCCGGCAAAGGCCAGCAGCTGATAGAGATAGCCCTTCGGGTCCGGCGGCAGCAGGTTGTTGATGTGGCTACCGGCAGAATCGTCGGCCATGTCGCCATACAGTTTCGCGAAATTCTCGCGCATGAACTCCGGGTCGGTATAGCGGCGCGTATCGACCATCTTCGACAGCGAGGCGGGCCGGCCGGGGATCATTGTCATGCCGGATGAGGTGGCGCACAGGATCAGCTTTCCGACGCGGTTGCGATACTGGAACGCGAACTGCTGCGCCAGCGCGCCGCCCCAGGACACGCCCATCACATCGACGGTATCCATGTCATAGCGGTCCGCCAGCTTGCGGGCCCAGCGCGCCGCCATCCAGTGTCGGTAAGGCCACTGAGTCACGGGGCTGAGGCCCACGCCGGGCACATCGAATGTCAGGATCGCACGGTCCGGAAACATGTCGCCCAGACCGGCGGTCAGTTCGAGATTGGCGCCGATGCCATTGAAGAACAGCAGCGGCGTTTCTTGGCTACCGTCCGGCGCAGCCCAATAGGCCGTGCGCAGCATGACGCCATCGACGTCCTGCATGATGATTTCCGGTATGCGCGTCTGGCTGGCCATGCGGCGGTCCTTAGTCGTTGAACACGTAACGGCCGGGCGCCGCGTAAATTGCCGGGAAGGCTTCGCTGCCGACTTCCTTCGGCGCAGCCTTAAGCGTGCCCGCACGCTCCTTCAACCATTCACCCCAGCGCGGCCACCAGGAGCCCATATGCTCCTCGGCGCTCGCCGCCCATTCGTCCGGCGTTGGTTTCATCTGTGTGCTGCGGAAATACTTGGCCTTCGGGTTGCCCGGAGGATTGATCAGCGATTGCAGGTGGCCGCTGGACGAAAGAACGAACTCGATATTCTTCGAGCCCAGCAGGCTTGGCGTCCGGTAGCAGGCTTTCCAGGGCGTGATGTGATCCGTCAGGCCCGCCACGACGAAGGCGTCCGCCGTAACCTTGCGCAGGTCTGCCATGTGCCCGGCGACTTCCACCGTACCCGGATTGTCGAACGGCTGGTGCAGCGCGATATCAAGATAGTCCGAGTGCAGCTGTGCCGGCAGGTTCGTCGTGTCATTGTTCCAGAACAGAACGTCATAAGGCGGCGGGTCTTCGCCCATCAGGTAATTGTTGACGACATAGTTCCAGATCAGATCGTTCGGACGCATCCAGGCAAACATCCGGGCAAGGTCATCACCTTTCAGGATGCCGCGCGCTTTGGAGGCCTTGCGGGCAATCTCGAGACTGCCGTCAGAAACGATCTGGCCGATATCGCTGTCTTCCTTTTGCGGATTCAGCACACAGACCATGAAGGTGACCGCGTTGATCCGCTTGTCACCGGCAGCGGCCAACATGCTCGCGAATGTCGCCGTCGTGATCCCGCCGGAACAGGCGCCCGACACGTTCAGCTTCGGCGACTTGGTGATCTTGCGGATCACTTCGGTCGCCTGCACGAGGCTGTCGATATAATCCGTCAGACCCCAGGCCCGATGCTCCTTCTGCGGATTGCGCCAGGAAATCACGAAGGTCTGCTGTTCCATCGCCAGCAGGAACTGGACCATCGACGTCATCGGCGTCAGGTCCATCGCGTAGAACTTGTTGATCTGCGGCGGGATGATCAGGATCGGCGTCTTGTAGACCTTCTCCGTGGTCGGAGCATACTGGATCAGCTCCAGCATCTCGTTCTTCCAGACGACCGCGCCGTTTGAGGTCGCAAGATTCTCGCCCACCTTGAAGGGGCGCTTGTCGACCTGAGCCGGCAGGCCGCCATTCTTGGTCAGGTCGTCATAAAGGTTCTTCATGCCCTTCAGCAGCGACAGGCCGCCGGAATCGACCACGCGCTTCGTCGCCGCCGGGTTGCCGATCAGCGTATTGGTCGGCGCCATGGCGTCAGTGATCATGCCCATCACGAACTTCGCACGGGCATGCTCCAGTTCGGTCATCTTGATCTCGCTGACCCACTCGTGAAGGTGTTCTTGGGTGGCCAGGAAAGCCTGCATGCCGCGTTTGTAGAACGGGTTATGCTCCCAGGCCGGGTCCTTGAACCGGCGGTCCTTCTTGTCGGCCGCCCGTTCGGACTTGCCGAGGAGGATCTGGGTGTTCTCGGAAGCAATCTTGCGCATGGCCCTGGCGGTCGTGACCGGGTTGGCCACCGACGAGCGGAGCATCATGGTGACCGCGCCCAGCAGTTCCTGACGGTTAATGCCGCCCAGCAGCGGGTTAAGCGCTGTCGTGCTTTGTGCCGCATTCTGGGCAATTTCGTCCTTTGGTGTGCTCATTTTCAGTCCCTCCCAGGTGCCGCCGGTCTCTCCTGGCAGAGGTCTGCCAGTGGCCGGTCTAATGCCGGTCTCTTGCCATCCGGCAAAAAGACCGTGGTAAATTTACTCGTAAAATTCGTTCCACAGTCAGATTTACCTGTCAAACTGCCGAATTGGCCATGAAAACACGCGACCGGATACTTGAAGTCAGCCTCCTTCTCTTCAACGAGGAAGGTGAAAGCGCGCTGTCGTCTGTCGATGTTGCCAATGCGCTCGAGATCAGTCCGGGCAACCTTTACTACCATTTCAAGGGCAAGGACGCGATCAACCGCGCCCTGTTCGACCGGTTCGAAGAAGAGATGCGCATCATCCTGCGCGGCTCCAAAGGCGGCCTTGCCTCGGTCGAGGACAACTGGGTCTATATCTACATCCTGCTGGAAGAGATCTACGATTTCCGCTTCTTCTACCGCGACCTTGCGGGCCTGCTCGCCCGCTATCCCGATCTTGCCGTCCGCTTCCGCAGCCTGGTCGCCGCCAAGCGCCAGACCATCGCGCGCATCCTGGTTGACCTGGAACGCCTCGGTGTTCTTGAGATTGACGCCCGCCTGCGCGAACCGCTGACCGACCAGATCATCACCACGCTGACATTCTGGCTGGCGGGGGATGCACTCACCAAAGAGGTCCATGACGGCCCTGCCCTCATCCACAAGACGGTGTTCCAGGTGATGTGCCTGATGGTGCCCTATATGGGCGATGCAGGTCCGGCGGCCCTCGGGCGCATGATCCGGCATTTCAAGGATGCGAAATAGAAAGGGCGGACCCAACGGACCCGCCCTGTCTCAATTCGATCAGGCGGCGGCTTTCGCCAGCTTCGCCCAGTCTGCTTTTGCAACACGGCCGCGGCCGGTGACTTTCGTGTCGAGCGCCTGAAGCTCAGCCTTCTTGAGCGCGGCCAGCTGCGCAAAGCGCGTCAGGCCTTCGGCGTTCAGTTTTTTCGCCAGCGCCGGGCCAATGCCGGTCGCCTGCGTCAGGTCGTCCGGGGCTTCCGAAGCCGCGAAGGCAGTCTTCACGGCTTTCGACGTCTTGCTCGCGGCTTTCTTGGCGGTCTTGGCGACAACGGCGCCGGTTTCGCCGGCAACCGCTTCGATCTCCGCCGTCAGGCGCGACAGGCGGGCTTTCAGGTCAGCATCGGCAACTTTGGCGCGGGCTTTCGACGTCACCGAAGCGACTTCGTCTTCCAGCTTGTCGATCCGGCGGGCAACTTTCGCCCGCACGGAAGACAGGCCTTTGACGCCGAGCAGGTCGCGCATCCGGTCAAGGCGGGCATCGAACTGGTCGCGGGCCTGAACTTGCATCTCGCGCACGCTTTCCAGCGTCTTGGCGACTTGCTTGGTCGCGCCGGTCACGCGCTCGTCCGCAGCAAGGCGGGCGCGCACATCATGCTCGATTTCCGAACCGCGTTTCACGAGGTCTTCGAACACGTCCGCAGACTGTTTGTTGACGACGTTCGCACCGGCAAGAGCGGTGTCATAGGCTTTGCCGTAGGCGCCGACACCTGCGAGCCAGATCTTGTAGGCCATTTCGGTGGACTGGGCTTCGACCTGCTTGCCAACGGCAGCAGCTTTGGCACGGGTGGCCGATTTCGTAGTCTTGGTGGTTTTCTTCGCCATGAGGGGTTCCTTTCGGGAAGAGGGTGAACTCATGCCGCCCGGTCTAGGGAAAAAGTCTAGAAAGCGCATACTAATCGCGGCCAGCCTTGAAATGACCCGGCGTAAGCGCTCTATCCACCCCTGCAGAAACAACTGAGAGGAACCTCCCATGAGCGCAGTGGACTACACGATCGATGGCCAGACCTATGAGGGCTATTTCCTGCCAGCCGCCGGCAAGGCGAATGCGCCGCTGGTGGTGATCTGCCATGCTTGGGGCGGCCTCGGGGCCAACGAGAAACAGAAGGCGAAAATCATTGCCGAAGAGTTCGGCTACGCCGCCTTCGCGATTGACGTTTACGGCAAGGGCAAGCGCGGCACGACCCAAGCCGAGAATGAAGGCCTGATGTATCCGCTGGTCGGCGACCGCGCCGAGCTGCAGAAACGCCTCGCCGGGGGCATCGCGGCTGCGAAGGCGCATGCGGGCGCAACGAAGATTGCGGCCATCGGCTTCTGCTTTGGCGGCCTCTGCGTGCTCGACATGGCCCGCGCCGGCATGGACGTGCTGGGCGTCGGCTCGTTCCACGGGCTCTTCCGTCCGGCCGAGAACATCCCTGCCCCGAAGATCAAGGCCAAGGTGTTGATCGAGCATGGCTGGAACGATCCGATGGCGACGCCCGAAGACGTGCTCGCCATCACGAAGGAGTTTGCGGGCGCAGACTGGCAGCTGCATGCCCACGGCCTCGCCACGCACGCCTTCACCACCGTCGGCGCGACCGGAGACGCCACACAGTATCATGCCGATACCGACCGGCGCAGCTTCGCTTATCTGAAAACGTTCCTTGCCGAAGTGTTCGGCTAGAGCGATCACTGGCGGGCGCTTACGGGCGCCCGTCAGTCCTCGCGCAGCGCGTAGCCGGCCGAGCGCACCGTGCGGATCGGGTCATCCCCGCCCGTCTGGCGCAGCGCCTTGCGCAGGCGTCCGACATGCACGTCCACCGTGCGCGCCTCGACATACACGTCCGAGCCCCAGACCGTATCCAGCAACTGCTCGCGCGAGAAGACGCGGCCGGGATGCTGCATGAAGTAATCCAGCAGGCGGAATTCCGTCGGGCCGAGATGAATGTCGCCGCCGCTGCGCGTCACGCGGTGCGCCACACGGTCAATCTCGATATCGCCGACATGCAGCCGGTCTTCCTTGAGGCCCGGCCGGATACGGCGCAGGACCGCGCGCACCCGAGCCATCAGCTCGGTCGTCGAGAAAGGCTTGGTGACGTAATCGTCCGCACCCGTATCAAGTCCGCGGATCCGGTCGCTTTCCTCGCCGCGCGCGGTCAGCATGATGATCGGCAGGTTCGGGTTTGCTCCGCCCGTGCGCACACGCCGGCAGATCTCGATGCCGCTCACTTTCGGCAGCATCCAGTCCAGCAGCAGCAGGTCCGGCGTGCGCTCGTCGATCATGATCAGCGTTTCTTCGCCGTCTCCGGCAACGCCCACATCATAATCCTCCTTGCGGAGATTATAGAGCAGCAGTTCCGAAACGGCTTTTTCGTCTTCTGCGATCAGCACATAAGGTTTCATTGGGTCGGCTCCATTTCTAGGCACGGCCAGTCTGCTCTCAGACCTGGTTCTGCTTGGGGCGTTCAAGTTCTGACAGGTAGTCACCGACGACCTGGTAATAGACAAACTCAGCGATGTTCGTGCAGTGGTCGCCAATGCGCTCGAGGTTCTTCGCCATGAACAGCATGTGCGCACCTGCCGTGATCCGCCGCGGATCTTCGATCAGGTAGGTCAGCATTTCGCGGAACACTGAGTTGTAGTGATTGTCGATGTCGTCGTCCGAGCCCCACACAGCCAGCGCCTTGTCGGAGCTGGCGCCGGCATAGGCGTTCAGCACGTCTCTCAGCTGGCGCGCGACCGGCTGGGACATGCGAATGATGGCATTGCGCATCTCGGCATTGACGTTCTCATCAAGGCGCTGCGAGCGCTTGGCGATGTTCTTGGACAGGTCGCCGATCCGCTCCAGCTCGCTGGAAATCTTCATCGCCGAGAGGATCATCCGGAGGTCGTGGCCCATCGGCTGGCGGCGCGCGATGATCGACACGATCTGGCGCTCCACGTCCGCCTCGATGGCATCCACCAGCGGATCGCGCGTCACAACTTCCTTGGCGAGTTCAAGGTCGTTCGCGCTCAGCGCCTGGCTTGCATCGGCAATCATCGTTTCCACGATGCCGCCCATCTTCATGATTTCCGCCGACAGGCGTTCAAGCTCTTCGGAATACGCAGAAACAATATGTTCAGACATGGTCGCCTCGCTCAGCCGTACCGGCCGGTGATGTAGTCTTCGGTGCGCTTCTCGCGCGGGTTGGTGAAAATCTGGTTGGTCTCGCCCAGCTCGACGATATGGCCGAGATGGAAGAAAGCCGTGCGCTGGGACACGCGCGCGGCCTGTTGCATCGAGTGCGTCACGATGACGATACAGTAGCGGCTGCGCAGGTCGTCGATCAGTTCCTCGATCCGCGCCGTCGCAATCGGGTCCAGCGCCGAGCAGGGCTCATCCATCAGGATCACTTCCGGCTGCACCGCAATCGCGCGCGCAATACACAGGCGCTGTTGCTGTCCGCCCGAAAGGCTGGTGCCCGGCGCCATCAGGCGGTCCTTCACCTCGTCCCAAAGACCGGCGCGGCGCAGGCTCTTCTCGACAATCGCGTCGAGGTCTTCGCGGCCATTCGCCAGCCCGTGAATGCGCGGGCCGTAAGCGATGTTGTCATAGATCGATTTCGGGAACGGGTTCGGCTTCTGGAACACCATGCCCACGCGCGAACGCAGCAAGACGGGATCGATATCCGCATCGTTGATGTTCTCGCCATCCATCAGGATCTCGCCTTCGACGCGGCAATTCTCGATCGTGTCGTTCATCCGGTTGAGGCAGCGCAGGAAGGTCGACTTCCCGCAACCCGAGGGCCCGATCAGCGACGTTACGGCGCGGTCCGGGAAGGAGATCGACACATCATGGATCGCCTGCGCCTCGCCGTAGAACACCTTGATATTCCGACAATCAATGCGCGGCCCCGCATCGCTGGCCTGCGGCAGCGTGAGACTATCGTCCACCATGACGGGTCCGCCTTGGGTCGTATCCATCACCATCTCCGTTCGTATTTGCGCCGCAGGAATACCACGAGGCCATTCATCAGCAAAAGGAAGGCCAGGAGGATGACAATCAGCGCGGCTGTCAGCGGCTCCCAGGCCCGTTCGGCATTGTTGGACCAGCTGAAGATCAGCACCGGCATCACGGTCGACTCGTCCATCGGGCCTTTCGGCACATCGCCGACGAAGGCCACCATGCCGATCAGCAGCAGCGGCGCCGTCTCGCCCAGCGCGCGGGCCATGCCAAGGATCGCGCCGGTCAGCATGCCCGGCGCTGCCAGCGGGACAACATGGTGGAACACGGTCTGCATCTGCGAGGCGCCCACTGCCAGCGCGCCGGAACGCACCGAAGGCGGCACCGCCTTGAGCGCAGCGCGCGAGGCGATGATCACCACCGGGAACGTCATCAACGCCAGCACGAGGCCGCCGACCAGCGGCGCAGAGCGCGGCATGCCCAGAAAGTTTATGTACAGCGCCGCGCCGAGCAGGCCGAACACGATGGATGGCACAGCCGCAAGGTTGTTGATGTTCACTTCGATGAACTCGGTGATCCGGTTGCGCGGCGCGAATTCTTCCAGATAGACCGCTGCGAGGATGCCGATGGGCATGGCCACCAGCGCCGTCACCAGCATCGTCAGCAGCGAGCCGACAATCGCCGACAGGCCGCCGGCAAGCTCCGGATAGGTACTGTCGGAATTGGTCAGCAGCGTCGTGCGCAGCACGCGGTCAACCCGGCCCATGGCTTTCAGCGCGAGGGTCCAGGCGATCTGGTGGTCGGAAACCGTCCGTTCGGCTTCCGGTGAAACGATGATCCGCGCAACAGGCCGCGCATTTGCGAAGTCCTGCGCCTGTCCCGTCAGCAATTCCAGCCTGGCACTGGCGGAGGTGATGTTCGTCAGACGCCCGGTCGAGACCCCGGCAGTCAGCAGGACACCCGGCGCGCTGGCATCGTCCGCAAGGTCGTCCGTCGCCACCACAAGCGCTGCCAGCAGCGGATCAAAGGCACCTGCGCCCGTCAGGGCATAAAGCCCGTCTTCGCCGGCCTGCCCCACGGAAACCGTTCCGGCCTTGACCTTGCGCTCGCGCACGCCCTGGCCCTTGAGGTAGAGGTCGAGGTCGTCATTCAACGGCGCCGTCAGCGTGATCGCCCCGCCGACAAGTTCGGGATTGCGGGCAACCATCCGCGCCGTCGGCAGCACGGCGAGACGGGTTGCAAAGTCGGACAGTTCGCGGCGCGACTCGCGGTCTGCCTGGGCTTCCGGGAAGGTGGCCAGAAGGTTGTCGCGCACCAGGCTGTAGAAGCCCTCGACATTGCGCGAAATATCCTCGGGACGGGTTGCTCCGTCCGGTGCAATCACGGCCGGGTCAAGCGTGATGTCATAGCGCACGACATTGTAAGTCGCCGCCGAAAGGGCCTGCGAACCTATCGTCAAGACCAGGATGGCCAGCGCGCCGAGCGCCACGAGGATGGCGCTCAGCCCGTAATAGCGGAAGCGGCCGTCTGCGGCGCGGCGGCGCTTCAGGTGTTTTGCCGCTGCGGTGGCGGGGGTCGAAGGGCGCGCCGTATCAGTCATATTTTTCACGGTATTTCTTGACGACGCGCAGGGCGACGACGTTGAACGCGAGGGTCACGATGAACAGGACAAGGCCAAGCGCAAAGGCGGACAGGGTCTTCGGATCGTCAAAGCCGGTCTCGCCGGTCATCAGCGACACGATCTGCACCGTGATGGTCGTCAGGTCCGAGGTCGGGTCCATCGAGATGCGCGCGCTCTTGCCCGCCGCCATGACCACGATCATCGTCTCGCCAATGGCGCGCGACACGGCCAGTAGCAGCGCCGCGATGATACCCGGCAGGGCGGCCGGCACGACGACCTGTTTCACGGTTTCGGATTTCGTTGCACCCAGCGCATAGGCCGCGTCCCGCAGGGTCTGCGGCACGGCGTTGATCACGTCGTCCGACAGCGAGGACACAAACGGGATCACCATGATCCCCATCACGAGCCCGGCTGCCAGTGCGCTCGTCGGCTGCGCGGCCAGGATCGGCTCGCTCGCAAGGCCGAGCTGGATGACGGTCTCGTTGACCCAGATTGCGGCGCTGCGAATAGCGGGCGCCACGACCAGCAGCGCGAAGAAGCCGTAAACCACGGTCGGGATACCCGCGAGGATTTCGAGGATCGGCTTGATCCAGGCCCGCGCACGCGGCGAGGCATATTCCGACAGGAAGATCGCCGAGAACAGACCGATGGGCGCAGCGACCAGCATGGCGATCAGCGCGATCATGAATGTGCCGAAGAACAGCGGCAGCGCGCCGAACTCGGCCTCGGTCTGCGCATTCCAGCGCGTGCCGGTCAAAAAGTCCCAGGCCGAAACCTTCTGGAAGAACTGAAGGCTTTCATACAGCAGCGAGAGCACGATCCCGGCCGTCGTCGCAATCGCCACACCGGCGCATAGGAAGAGCACGAGTTCCATGCCGCTTTCGACCAGCGCCCGCGCGCGGAAGTCCGGCTTCAGGCGGTTCTGCGCCCAGAAAATCCCCGCCGCCGCGAGCAGGCCCAGCAAGCCCAGCGTCGCCGCATTCACCATGCCGCGCAGTTCGAGATAGCGGTTGGTGATGGCCTGAAACACACGGTCCGCCCCGGCGCTCGCCGCCGTGCCGGCCGCCAAACGTACCGACTCGAGATAGCTGCGCAGTTCAGCCTGCGAGAGCTGGTCGAACGAGGACGGAAGCTCCCGCGTCAGCTGGCTCCGCGTCAGGTCTTCGGCGAAGATTCCGTAGGCGATGGCGATCAGGATGATGGGAACCGTTGTCCACATCGCGACGTAGTAGCCGTGATAGTTGGGGCGCGAGTGCATCCGCACATTGGTCGCAACGAGCAGGCTTTCCGCGCGCACACGGCCCATGAAAAAGGCCGCCGAGCCGAAGACCGCGATGAGGGCGATCAGCAGCCAGCCCATGGGCAGTTGGCCGAGCTGTTGCAACATGTCGAACCTTGTGACCGCTTCACGCCTCCCATAGGAGCGGTGTGTGACAGTTCAGTGACAAGACTGTCACAATTCCACATCTCGCTGCGATCCCTTGCGCCGCAGGGCCAACTCCGCCAATTTCAAACCCATGACAACGCAAGAAAATTCCGCCCCCCCGTGGCATGGCACCACAGTCATCGCCGTGCGCAAAGGCAGCAAGCTGGTGATGATGTCCGACGGCCAGGTCTCGATGGGCCCGACCATCATGAAGGGCAATGCCCGCAAGGTGCGCCGAATCGCCAATGGCGAAATTCTCGCCGGCTTCGCGGGCGCCACGGCGGACGCCTTCACCCTGTTCGAACGCCTTGAGCAGAAACTGGAACGCTTCCCCGGCCAGTTGCAACGCGCGGCGGTGGAACTGGCGAAAGACTGGCGCACCGAGCGCTACCTTCAGAAACTCGAAGCCCTGCTGATCGTCGGCGACAAGACCAGCACGCTGGTGATCACCGGGTCCGGCGATGTGCTGGAGCCCGAATTCCCGGTCGTCGCTGTCGGTTCCGGCGGCAATTTCGCACTTGCGGCAGCCCGGGGCCTCTATGAATACGAGGCGGACGCCGAAGTGATCGGACGCAAGGCCATGCAGATCGCGGCGGACATCTGCGTTTACACCAACAGCCATTTCACGCTGGAAACCCTTGATGTTTGACCGTTCCGACATCCGCGCCGCCGTCGAGGCCGGCATCATCACGCGCGATCAGGGCTCGCGCCTCGAAGCCTTCCTTGCCAACCGGGCCGATCCGGTCACGCAGGCCTCACCGAACGCCGACGAGAACCTGCGTTTCCTCAACAATTTCAACGACATTTTCATCACCATCGGCATCGTCATCCTGGCCATGGGCCTGACCGGCATTACCGGTCTCTTCTTTGGCCCGAAATTCTGGTCGATGGTCACGGGCGGCAATGCCGGGGCCTTCGGCGCCATCATCCTGATGCCGGTGGCCGGCATCATGTGGCTGCTGGCCGAGTATTTCGGGCGCCGCCGGCGGATGCTGCTGCCCACCATGGCCGCGATCACCGTCTTCACGCTGTATTCGGGCCTCTCCTTCGGCATGGTCGCCAGCGGCCTGACCGGCGCCAATGCCAGCACCGTCACCAGCTTCACGCAGGCCTGGGACACGCTGGGCAATACCGGCATGGGCACCTTCATCGGCGGCGGCATTGCCGCCCTGATCGCCTGGCTGCGCTTCCGCCTGCCCTTCTGCATGTTCCTGATGGCAGCCTGCGCCGCCGCCACGGCTTACACATTTGCCGGTTTCTTCGGCAATGCAGGGCTCGTCTTCGGGGGCTTGTTGTCGGTCATCATCGGCATCGCCACGCTTGGCGCGGCGATCTGGTTTGACCAGAAAGACCCCGGCCGAATCACGCGCCTGTCGGACAATGCCTTCTGGCTGCACATGGCGGCCGCGCCGCAGATCATCCTTGGCCTGCGCGTCATGGTGATGGGCTCAAGCGGCAGCGCCAGCACGTTTGAAGCGATGATCCTGCTGGCCTGCCTCTTCGGGCTTGGCCTTCTGTCTCTCGCGCTGAACCGGCGGGCGCTGGTTGTCTCCAGCCTGTTCAGCTTCTGGCTGGCGCTCGGGCAGGTCGTCGATGCGGTGGGCGGTGGCGGCACGACGAGTTTTATCGCCACCACGCTTCTCATCGGTACCGGCGTCATCCTGCTCGGCGGGGGCTGGCACACGGCGCGGCGGTGGGTGCTGGGCTGGGTTCCGAAGACCGGCATCGCCGCGCGGATTTTCCCGCCCGAACCTGTGTGAAACCAGTCCAGAAACCGTCCATAAATCGGCCTGTAGACACCCCCGACTTATGGACTCCTGAATATCATCCTGAGACGTATTGAGACCCCCTCCCATGTCCCAACTGACGCCCCGCGAAATCGTTGCCGAACTTGACCGTCACATCGTTGGCCAAAACGCCGCCAAGCGCGCCGTGGCGATTGCTCTGCGCAACCGCTGGCGCCGCAAACAGGCACCGGAAAACCTGCGCGGCGAGATCACACCGAAGAATATCCTGATGATCGGGCCAACCGGCGTCGGCAAGACGGAAGTCGCCCGCCGCCTCGCCCGGCTGGCGAACGCGCCTTTCCTGAAGGTAGAGGCGACGAAGTTCACCGAGGTTGGCTATGTCGGCCGCGACGTCGAGCAGATCGTGCGCGATCTCGTCGAGGCCGCTGTCGGCATGATCCGCGAGCAGAAGCGCGCCTCGGTCAGCAAGGCAGCGCAGGACAAGGCGGAGGAGCGCCTGCTGGACGCGCTGGTCGGCGCCGAGGCACAGCGTTCGACCCGCGACGTGTTCCGCACCAAGCTGCGCGGCGGCGAACTCGACGACAAGGAAGTGGACATCGACTTCACCGACACCGGCAGCAATCCGATGCAGATGCTCGACCTGCCTGGCCAGCAAGGCTCGATGAGCATGATCAACCTGTCCGATATGCTCGGCAAGGCGATGGGCAACCGGACCAAACGTGTACGGACGACCGTGAAGGAGGCCTACAAGCCGCTGCTGACCGAAGAGGCCGACAAGTTGGTGGATGAGGAACAGGTGGTGCGCGAAGCGCTGAGCGCGGTGGAAGAAGACGGCATCGTTTTCCTCGACGAGATCGACAAGATCGCCGCGCGCAAGGACCGGGGCGGCGCCGATGTCAGCCGCGAAGGTGTGCAGCGCGACCTGCTGCCCCTGATCGAGGGCACGACCGTTTCGACCAAGCGCGGCGCGGTGAAGACCGATCACATCCTCTTCATCGCCTCCGGCGCCTTCCATGTCTCGAAGCCGTCCGACCTCCTGCCGGAGTTGCAGGGCCGCCTGCCGATCCGCGTCGAACTTGACGCGCTGACGCGCGACGACCTGCGCCGCATCATGGTGGAGCCGGAAGCGAGCCTGATCAAGCAATACGAAGCCCTGCTGGCGGCGGAAACGGTGACACTCGTGTTCGAGGACGCCGCCATCGATCGGCTGGCCGACCTGGCCGAAGCGGTGAACAAGTCGGTCGAGAATATCGGCGCGCGGCGCCTGCAGACGGTGTTGGAACGCCTGCTGGACGAGATCAGTTTCGATGCGCCGGACAAGGCCGGCGAGACGTTCACGATCACGGCGGCCTATGTGGACGAAAAAGTCGGCACGCTGGCAGGCGACGCGGACCTGTCGAAGTTTATTCTTTAGGAACCATCCGATGACAGACGGCCCGGTAACGCAGGACATCTACGATCCGGCTTATGTCAAAGACCTGTTCGACCGTTGCTCTGACAAATACATTGCGTTCAGCTATCTCTGCTCGATAGGCTTCACCGAGCGTTGGCGGCGCCAATGTGTCGAACTGCTCGACCTGCCGCGTGCAACGCCGTTGGCCGGATATGACCTGATGGCCGGCACCGGCGAAGTCTGGCCTCACCTGATCCGAGCCCGGCCGGATATCACGACCATCACCGCCATCGACATTTCCTCCGGCATGCACACACGCGCCCTCGAACGGCTGCACGCCCACAGCGCCCACCAGATCAGCTTCATCGAAGATGACGCGTTGAATAGTGCGCTGCCGGATGAAAGCGCCGATTTCATTGTGTCGACCTTTGGTCTGAAAACCTTCAACCCGGACCAGCACAAGCGCCTTGCTGCGCTTGTCGCCCGTGTGCTGAAGCCCGGCGGGCGCTTTGCCCTGATTGAAGCTTCGGACCCCAAAGGCTGGCCGCTACGCCCGCTTTACCTGTTTCACCTGAAACAGGTGTTGCCGCTGGTGGAGCGCATGTTCCTCAAAGGCGCACAGGACTTTTCGATGATCGGACAATACAGCACCAACTTCGGAAATGCCGGTCAGTTCACGGAGTTCCTGAAGGCGGAAGGCCTCGAGGCGGACATGAAGAAGCTGTTCTTCGGCTGCGCCACGGTTGCGTATGGGCGCAAAGCCTAGGCTTTCGTTTCTGAACTTCTTGGGCTTGGCAGGTCAGCCACTCCGGTCAATACTCCTTTCACGTAGTCTGTGGGGAAGAGACTTACGATGACCCAACAAGAATCCATGTCCGTTTTCATTTCGTATGCGCGTGCTGATGCAAACGCATTTGCCGAAGAACTGATGCTTGGATTGGAGGTTGCCGGGTTCCAAGCCTATCTCGACAAGCACGACATTGCTGCAGGCGAAGAGTGGGAGGCGAGGCTCGAAAGCCTGATTGAAGCGGCCGACACGGTCGTATTCGTGATCACACCTGCTTCTGCCAAATCGCCCAGATGCTCATGGGAAGTCGATAAAGCCGAAGAGCTTTCAAAACGCGTGATCCCTGTTGTCCTGGCCAACGTTCCGGAAGCAGACCTGCCTGATCGATTGAAGCAGCGAAATTTCATTTTCTTCACTGAAGGCCAGTCCTACGCAAAGTCTTTGAGCGAACTCGCGCACGCATTGCGGGTCGACTTGACCTGGATCCGCGAACACAGCCGTCTGGCGACTCTCGCCACACGCTGGGATGCACGCGATCGCAACGAGTCACTCTTGCTGCGCGGTCAGGACCTTGCGTCAGCGTTGGCATGGCTTTCCGCGTGGCGGGCACCTGCGCCAGAACCAACCCTGCTGCAGCGTGATCTGCTGGCCCGAAGCGATGAAGCTGAACAACGGCTGCATTCTGTTGAGCGGAAACGGGCTCGGCGCGCCATTGCGACGCTCGTTATGGTCGTTATTGTGTTCGCAGGCCTCGCGGTCGCTTCCACCGTCTTATGGCTACGGGCCAACGTCAACGAACAGCGGTTTGAAATAGCTGCTAATGAAGCACTCATCCTGGCTAATGAGGCAGTCATGCTTAAGGACATCGCCGAGAAAGAGAGGCAAGCTGCGCAACTTGCAGAAATGAGCGTCCGGAATACCGCAGCACAAGCACTTTGGTTTGAAGGCATGTACTGGCTACAGGTTGCCATGCGAAGCCCACCAAACGAAAGAACGCAACTTCAAAATCGCGCGCAGCAAGCTTTTACTGCGGGCCTTGAGACAATCTCGCAAGTGCCGGATGATCAACGCTCGGAATATGAAGGTGAGGCGCTAAAAGATTTGCTCGACTATGGTCGTGCTATGGCAGTTTCATGCCAAGGTAGTTCAGTTTCCGTAGACATGGGCAGACAGCAATTGATGCGCATACGGGGGTTTTTCGACAGTGTTCGGATGGAAGGGTGCAGCCTTTAACGCCGATTCATTTTTTCCTGAACTGTCAGCTCTCGGACACTGTTCGCCGGATCGGCATGTGTTTCTTGCCCCAGGCGCGCATGGCGATCAGGGCCGGGCGGAGTTCTTCGCCTTTTTCGGTCAGGACATAATCATAACGCTTCGGGGCATTGGAATAGAGGCGGCGTTCGAGGACTCCTTCTTCGACGAGGCGCTTCAGGCGCTCGGCCAGGATGTGCCGCGTCATGCCGCTCGACTCGGCGAACTCCTCGAATTTCGATCTGCCGAGGAAGCAATCCCGCAGGATCAGGAAAGTCCAGCGGTCTCCGACCACGGAGAGTGTGCGAGCGACGGGGCACCAGTTATCGGAAAGCTCTGACCATTTCATGGATGACACCTCTAGCCCGCTTTGCCATAAGTTCCAAAACAAAACTTAACGGGAGACTGACATGGCCAAGACTTTCGAATTTTTCTTCGATTATGCAAGTGCCACGGCGCCGCTGGCCGTGCCCCTGATCGACGCGATCGAGCAGCGCACCGGGGCCGAGGCCGTGTTCCGGCCGATGTTCCTCGGCGGCGTGATGCAGGCGACCGGCAACAAGCCGCCGGGGACGGTGCCGGCGAAGGGCAAATACATGGCGCGGGATATCCAGCGCTGCGCCGCGCATGTGGGCATCCCGTTCTACATGAACCCGGCCTTCCCGGTGAATACGCTGGCGGCGCTGCGGGCGACCATCGGGTTTGACGACAAGGCGGAGCAGCGGCGGTTTGCGAAGGCGTGTTTCACCGAAAGCTGGAGCGTGCCGGAGCCGCTGAACCTCGGCGATCCGGCGCATCTGGCGAAACTGTGCGACAAGCATGGGTTCGACGCGGCGAAGATCGCGGCGATGGCGACCGATCCGGCGAACAAGGAGAAGCTGAAAGCCCAGACCGAAGAGGCCATCGAACGCGGTGTGTTTGGGGCGCCGAGCTTTTTTGTCGGCGAGGAGCTGTATTTCGGCCATGACCGGCTGGATTATGTGGAGCGGGCGCTGGCCTAAGCGAACACGCCCGCCTTCTCCGCCAGCGCCTTGTAGGATTGCTCCGGGCGCGGACCATAGTGCGAGATCACTTCAGCGGCGGCGATATGGCCAAGCCGGGCACACGTCGCCAGCGGCAGGCCGCGTGCGATACCGAACAGGAATCCGGCGGCGTACTGGTCGCCGGCGCCGGTGGTGTCGATCACTTTCGCGACCGGCTCGGCGGGCACCAGGATGGGCGCGCCATCCCCGAATACGACCGAGCCCTTGGCACTGCGCGTCACGGCGGCGACGGCGCATTCGGCATGCAAGGCGCTGAGCGCGGCGTCGAAGTCTTCGGTCTCGTAAAGTGATTTCAGCTCGGCCTCATTGGCGAACACGATATCCGCATAGCCCTTCACCAGCTGGCGGAAGCTGGCGCGGTGGCGGTCCACGCAGAAACTGTCCGACAGAGTGATGGACACCTTGCGGCCCGCGGCCTTGGCGATTTCGGCGGCGTGGACAAAGGCCGCCTTGGCTTCATCCTTGTCGAAGAGATAGCCTTCCAGATAGAGAATGCTCCCGGCACGGACCATGTCGGCATCGACATCGGCCTTGGAGAACAGAACCGAGGCGCCGAGGAAGGTGTTCATGCTCCGGTGGCCGTCATCGGTGACGAAGATGATGGAGCGGGCGGTGGCCGGGCCCTCGGTCAGCGGGCGCGTATGGAATGGCACGCCGGTCGCCATCATTTCGCGCATGAACTGATGGCCGAGTTCGTCATCCGCGATCTTGCCGATATAGGCGGCCGAGGCGCCGAAGCTGGCGAGGCCCGCGATCGTGTTGGCGCCCGAGCCGCCGGAGGTAATGACGGGGCGCTGCGCGAGTTCGGTCAGCAGCTGGGCGCGCGGTTCCTCGATCAGGTTCATCGCGTCCTTGGCGATACCGTGTTGGGCGAGGAAGGCGTCGTCGGCGGGTGCCAGCACGTCCACGATGGCATTGCCGAGGCCCACCACATCATATTTCGCATTGCTCATGCCGCCGGATCCCTTGCCGCTGCTGGAACCGGGCGCCTTGCCAGAGCCGGGCCGTGGACACAAGGCCCGCGTGCGGCTAGAGCGCCGGACCATGAAAAAGATCGCCTATCTTGCCAGCCGCGTGACCCTGCCCGGCTCGATGATCCGCCGGACCGATGCGTTCGAGCATGACAACATGATGGACGCCCTGCGCGGCCCGTTTGAGGCGCGCGGGATGCGGGTGGAGGATATCGCCTGGGACGACCCGAAGGCGGACTGGGCGAGCTATGCGGCGGTGATCATCGGCACGACCTGGGACTATTGGGACCATCTGGAGAAGTTCCTCGCGACGCTGGAGCGGATCGAGACACAGACGAACCTGTACAACGGCGCTGCGCTGGTGAAATGGAACGGTCGCAAGACCTACCTTCGGGAACTCGAGGCCAAGGGCGCGAAACTAATCCCGACCCTGTGGCTCGATGTGTGCGACGAGGCGGCTGTGAAGGCGGCGTTTGATACGTTGGGCAGCGACGATGTTGTGTTCAAGCGGCAGGTCGGCGCGGGCGCCAAGGACCAGCACCGCCTGAAGCGCGGCGAGCCTGTGCCCAACATGCCGCATCCGATGATGGCGCAGCCTTTCCTGCCGATGATCCAGACCGAAGGCGAACTCTCCTTCATCTTCATCGATGGCAGTTTCTGCCATGCGCTGATCAAGCGCGCGCAGCCCGGCGATTACCGTATCCAGTCCACCTATGGCGGGCGCGAGGAGAAGATCACGCCGTCTGCGGACGATCTTGCCGCTGCCCGCGCGATCATCGGAACGCTGGACGAAGCCCCGCTCTATGGCCGCGTCGACATGCTGCGCGGACCGGATGGCGGGTTGCTCCTGATGGAACTCGAAGTGATCGAGCCCTATCTCTATCCCATCGAAGGTCCTGAACTTGGTCAGCGGATGGCGGATGCGGTTTCGATACGCCTCATGAAGCAGGCCGCCTCATGACCTGCCGGGTTTGCGGATCGGCGGCGCGCCGCGTCTTTGCCAAGGAAGCAAACGTGTCCTGCGGCGATTATTTCGCAGGCCGCCGGCTCTATCCGGAGGACGTCGGCAGTTTCGCCCTGCTCGAATGTTCCGCGTGCGGTTTTGCCTGGTTCGAGGCCTTCAACACCTGGACGGATGAAGACTTCCGGCAGAAAATCTACAATGCGGATTATCACCTGTGCGATCCGCCCGTCCTGGAGGAACGCCCCGCAAGGCTGGCCGAATGGCTACTGCCGCTGGTGCGCGGCAAGTCCCTGCTCGACTATGGCGGCGGCGAGGGATTGCTGGCCCGCAAGCTCGCGGCAGGCGGTATCGCGGCGCGCTCGTTTGATCCCTATTACGGCGAAGAAACGCTGCCCGACGCTCAGTTCGACATTGTAACCTCTTTCGAGGTCGTCGAGCACGTGCCCGATCAGGACTGGCTGTTCGGCGCGATGGCCCGCCTCGTGAAACCGGACGGACTGCTTATTTTCTCGACCCTCTTGAGGCCGGCGCGACTCGATCCAGATTGGTGGTATGCCTCGCCCCGCAACGGGCATGCCGTGTTCCACACAGAGGAAAGCCTCGCCATCGTCTGCGCCCGCGCCAACCTCTCCCTGCGCTCGCTGTCGCGCGAGATGCACGTCGCCGCGTTCGACCCGGCCCGTCTCGGCGCGGCAGCCGGGTGGACAGCGCCGAGAGTCAGCGACACGGTGCGCTACGGGTTCAGCGAAGGC
Organism: Hyphomonas sp.; assembly: GCA_040223555.1. GTDB lineage: Bacteria > Pseudomonadota > Alphaproteobacteria > Caulobacterales > Hyphomonadaceae > Hyphomonas. The sequence continues at coordinate 633,004 of JAVKGA010000009.1, read as the reverse complement.
TGGCACCAGATGACCGAAGTTCAGAGCTGACAGGACCGAACGATGAAGCCCGAACTGACAACCGTCACCCATACGTCGGACATTTCGCGCCAGAATTTCAAGTATTTCGAATTCGTGATGGCGGCTTTCGTGACCATCCTGATCTGCTCGAACCTGATCGGCGCGGCCAAGCCGGCGCAGCTCTACGGCTTCGTGTTCGGCGCGGGCCTGCTGTTTTTCCCGCTCAGCTATGTGATCGGCGATATCCTCACCGAGGTCTATGGCTATGCCCGCGCCCGGCGGGTCGTGTGGGCCGGCACGGTGGCGGCCCTCTTCATGTCTCTGATGAGCTGGGTCGTGGTCAGTCTTCCGCCTGCGGACGGCTGGACCGGTCAGCCCGCCTATATCGAAGTGTTCGGCAACACGCCGCGCATCGTACTCGCCTCGATCACCGCTTTCTGGGCCGGCGAATTCGTCAATGCCTTCGTCATGGCCAAGATGAAGGTCCTGTCGCAGGGTAAGCATCTGTGGCAGCGCACCATCGGCTCCACCGCCGTGGGCCAGGCCGTGGACAGCGCCATCTTCTATCCGCTCGCCTTTCTGGGCGTCTGGCAGACAGAACAGGTCATCGCCATCGCGGTGACGAACTATGTGCTGAAAGTGCTCTGGGAAGTGATCCTGACCCCGGTCACCTACGCCGTCGTGGGACGCCTGAAGAAGGCTGAAGGCGTCGAAGTCTTCGATACCGAAACCGATTTCACGCCTTTCAGCGTCAGGAAGTAGCCAACACGCCGAACTTACTTTGCGCGCGGCGCCTTCGGCCCGAGCTTTCCCACCGTCGCGGGGTCGGGTGTTTTTGGCTTGAACGCGCACAGGTGCGAGATAGCGCAATTCCAGCAATCCGGCGTGCGGGCCTTGCAGACATAGCGCCCGTGCAGGATCAGCCAGTGATGCGCGCCTTTCTTGAATTCGGGCGGCGTAATGCGTTCGAGGATCGCCTCGACCTGGTCCGGCGTCTTGCCGGGGGCGAGGCCGGTGCGGTTGGAGACGCGGAAGATGTGTGTGTCGACGGCGATGGTCGGCTCGCCGAAGGCTTCGTTCAGTACCACGTTCGCGGTCTTGCGCCCGACGCCGGGCAGCGTTGTGAGTTCGTCGCGGGTGCGGGGAACTTCGCCGCCGAACTCCTCGAGGATCTTGCGGCTGAGCGCGATGACATTCTTCGCCTTGTTCCGCCAGAGGCCGATGGTGCGGATATGGGCGGCGACGCCCTCCTCCCCGAGTGCCAGCATCTTCTCCGGCGTGTCGGCGACGGCGAACAGTTTCTTCGTCGCCTTATTGACGCCCACGTCCGTCGCCTGCGCCGAGAGGGCGACCGCGACGACCAGCGTGAAGGGATTCACGAAGTCCAGCTCCGTGCGCGGGTCGGGCCGGTCGGCGGCGAGCGCGGCGAACAGCTCGGCGGCCTTCGCGCGGGTGAATTTCGATTTGGGGATCGCTGCTTTCGCCATGGGGTGAGGCATAGAGCGCCCTGTTTCGGGCGCAAGGGTGTGTTAGATGGAAATGCCATGACCGAGACCACCGAAACGATCTACCTCGACGCCGTTCTCACGCCGAACCGTTCCCTCAGCGAGCGGGGCTTTGCCATCGGCATGGCGATTGTGGCCGTGGTGTTCTTCCTGACGGGCCTGATGTTCTGGTCGATGGGGGCCGTGCCGATCCTCGGCTTTTTCGGGCTCGACATGGTGGCCGTCTGGCTCGCCTTCCGCCTGTCCTTCCGCAAGCTGGAGGTGCAGACGCATGTCACCGTTACGGCCCGGTCCATTCGCCTCAGCCACAGGGACGCCAAAGGCCGGGTGCGCGAGGCGGAGGTGCCGTCCGCTTTCGCGCGGGTCGAACTGGACGAGCCGGTGACGACCAATAGCTGGCTGCGAATCGAACATGGCCGGAAGGCCTGGGTGATCGGTCGCTTCCTGACGCCAGCCGAGCGCAAGGCCTTCGCCGAGGCGCTCCGGAAAGCCCTGAGAGAAGCAAAGGCCGAGCGCCTGCCGGCCTGATTGCCGCATTCACATAAAAATGACGCATGCGTCATGGTTTTTTGAATCGAGGTGTGCTAAATAATATCCGGAACGTTCAATCGCCCCGCAGATGGGCCTGAGTCCGGAGGAATATTCATGGCAGCCGACACCTTCTCCTTCGAGAACCACCCCGCGCTCGAGCGCCCGAAGGTCACCCCGCGCGAGCCCATGCATCCCGGCTACACCGAGACCTATGGTGAGGTGAAACCCGCCTCGGAACTCGACCTCGAGACGCTGGATGTCGTGGACCCCGAAATGTGGCGCCAGGGCAAGTTCTGGGACCGTCTGGAGCGCCTGCGCGCTGAAGACCCGGTCCACTACACGCCCGACAGTTTCGTTGGCCCCTACTGGTCGGTCACGCTGTACGAAGACATCATGAAGGTCGACACCGACCACAAGCGCTTCTCCTCGAGTTGGGAGTTCGGCGGCATCACGCTTGGGCCACCGCTCGAGGATTTCGAGATGCCGATGTTCATCGCCATGGACGAGCCGCGCCATTCCGAGCAGCGCAAGACTGTTCAGCCGGCGGTGGCGCCGAACATGCTGAAGGAATACGAGCCGCTGATCCGCTCGCGCACGCAGGCCGTGCTGGACGGGCTGCCGGTCGGCGAGCCGTTCGACTGGGTGGACCGCGTCTCGATCGAACTCACCGGCATGATGCTGGCGACCCTGTTCGGCTATCCGCAGGAACGCCGCCGAGAACTGACGCGCTGGTCCGACATCGCCACCAACATGCACAACCCGGACATCTGCCCCGGCGGCGAGGTTCAGTGGAAACAGGAAATGATGCAGTGCCTGACCACGTTCATGGGCCTGTTCCAGGAACGCGGCGCGGCGCCCGACAGCGGCGACCTGATCAGCCTGCTCGCGCATGGCGACAAGACGAAAAACATGACGCCGATGGAACTGCTCGGCAACGTGATCCTGTTGATCGTCGGCGGCAATGACACGAGCCGCAACACGATGACCGCCTCGGTCTACGCGCTGAACAAATATCCGGAACAGTACGCGAAGCTGAAAGAAGACGAGACGCTGATCCCGAACATGGTGTCGGAAGCGATCCGCTGGCAGACACCGCTCTCCTTCATGCGCCGCACGGCGCTGGAAGACGTGGAGATCCGTGGCAAGACGATCAAGAAGGGCGAGCAGGTCGCGATGTGGTATGTCTCGGGCAACCGCGACACGAATTTCTGGAAAGAAGATCCGGAAGTCTTCGACATCGAGCGCAAGAATGCGCGTCAGCACCTCTCCTTCGGCTTCGGCATCCACCGCTGCGTCGGCAACCGTCTCGCCGAGCTGCAACTGAAAATCCTATGGGAAGAGTTGATGGCCCGCTACGAGCATATCGAAGTGCTGGCCGAACCGTCCTTCACGTCCGGCGCCTTCGTTCGCGGCTATACCTGGATGCCGGTCGTGCTTCACCCGAAGTAAGGGCTGGCCGGGCCTTGCCCATCTGATTAGACCTTCCGTCAGAGATGGCGGAAGGTTTTTTCATGGACGTTTCCAAGGCGGTTGCGCAGCGGATTTCAACACGGGCTTTCCTGCCGGATGCCCTGCCGGAAGCGGAGGTGCGCGACTGGCTCACCGCAGCGCAGCGCGCGCCGTCCGGCGGCAATACGCAGCCCTGGCGCGTCATCGCCGTCACCGGCGCCGAGAAGGACAAGCTGATCGGGATCGCGCAGGCGAAACTCGCCGGCAATCCGGCGGGCGAGCCGACCGATTATCCGATCTATCCGAAGAGCCTCTGGGAGCCGCACGAATCCCGCCGCCGCCGTGTGGGCGAGATGATGTACGAAGCGCTCGCCATCCCGCGCGAAGACCGCGCCGCGCGCATCGCCTGGTTCGCCAATAATTTCCGTTTCTTCGGCGCGCCGCTGGCGGTGTTCATCGTCATCGACGAACGCATGGGCCATGGCCAGTGGGGCCATACCGGCATGTACCTGCAGACGCTCTGCCTGCTCGCCGAAGAGCGCGGCTGGGGCACCTGCATGCAGGAATGCTGGGGCATCCTGCGCCCGACCCTGAAAGCCCATTTCGGCCTCGGCCCCACGGAGATGATCTGGTGCGGCGTCTCGGTCGGAAAGCCGGACAAGGCGCACCCCGTCAACACGCTCTATGCCGAACGCGCGCCGCTGGACGAGATCGCCGAGTTCAGAGGCTTCTGAATTCGGACAAAATCCTGCCGCAAGCGCGCGGTCTTATCGCGCCATGTTCACGCGGCGCTCTTTCCTGGTTTCGGGCCTCGGGCTGCCCTTGCTGCCACCCTTGCCACTGGTCGAGGCGGAGAGCGACTGGACACGCAAACTGGTGCGCGCCGCCCGCAAGCAGATCGGCGTGACGACCGGCTATAATCCGGCCTATGTGACGCTTGACTATCCGGGCGGCGACGTGCCGCGCGAGACGGGCGTGTGTACGGACGTCGTGATCCGCGCTTACCGTGACGCGTTCGATGTCGATCTTCAGGTGCTGGTGCACGATGACATGACGACGGCGTTCTCCAGCTATCCGAAGACATGGGGCCTGACCCGCGCTGACAAGAATATCGACCACCGGCGCGTGCCAAACCTGGAGCGCTATTTCCAGCGACAGGGCTACGAACGCGCCGCGCCGGCCGCTCCCGAAGATTGGCAGGAAGGCGACCTGCTCACGATGCGCCTCGGCGGCCGCCTGCCGCATATCGCGATCTTCTCGGGCCATGATGCCGTGACGGGCGCAGCCATGTATATCCACAATATCGGCGGCGGGGCGCGCGAAGATGAACTGTATGCGGACTATGATACGCCACGGCGGTTCCGGTTTGTGCCGCCTGAAAACTAGGCCCTATTCGTCATCCCGCCAGGTATGCATCGGCTGTTGCGGCATGCGGGTTTCGTTGCGCAGTTTCAGCACGGCAGCCTTGACGGTGTCGCGGTCGAAGGCTTCCGGATCTTCGGCTGGCTTCGGCGCGCGGGTATAGGCGAAGACGCTGACGCCTTCGTCCTCTTCCTCGTCTTGCCCGGACGCCTCGTTTGCCGTTTCGGCTTCAGGCTCGACCGGCGCAGGCACAACGGCTTCGTCTTCCATGAAGTCGGTCACGAAGGCTTCCACATCCTCGAAGCCGCCGAGATCGTTGATCAGCGTGTCATCCTCGGAGAGCGCCTCCTCATCCGGCATCTGGAGGCCGGACGGGATAACGTCCGTGAGCAGACCTTCAGCTTCGAGGTCGGCCTTGCCGGGCAGCGTGTCGAGGCTTTCGAGGCCGAAATGTTCGAGGAATTTTTCGGTCGTGCCGTAGGTGATCGGCAGGCCCGGCGTCTTGCGGCGGCCGCGCACGCGCACCCAGCCGGTTTCCAGCAGCGTGTCGATCACCGATTTCGCCACAGCGACGCCGCGCACGGCCTCGATTTCGGCGCGCGTCACGGGCTGGCCATAGGCGATGATCGCCATCGTCTCGAGCGCGGCCTGGCCCAGCTTGCGCTGGACCTGGCGTTCTTCGACGAAAAGGTAGGACAGGTCCTGCGCCGTCTGGAAACGCCATTTGCCAGCAACTTCCACGAGGTTCACGCCGCGTTTCGAATAGACCGCGCGCAGCGCCATAAGCACTTCGCCGGCCTCGATGCCCTGTGGCAGGATTTCCGAGATTTGCTCCGCAGACAGAGGTTCACCGGCCGCAAACAGCACGGCCTCGGCGCGGCGTACGCCTTCGGCCAAAGCCTCGTCACGGCCACCCAGCAGGTCCACCTCGGCGCGCGCCTGCGCGTCGGATAGCTGGCTCAGGGCATCCCGGCGGTCGTCGGACACGTCTTCGGTCATCTTTAAATTCTCAAGCGGTTGCATCGAGGGCCTCCCCTGCGCGAGCGACATTGCGGAGGTAGATGGGGGCGAAATGCGAGTCCTGGCGCATATCGACCTCGCCATCGCGGGTCAATTCGAGGGCGGCCGAGAAGACGCTGGCCGTCACGGAACGGCCCGGCACTTCCGGCGCATTTTCAGACATGGCCGTGCGGATATCGTCGAGGCTTGACCAGTTCTCAAGCTGTTTGCGCAGGCTGCGTAGCGTGTTGCGTGCCTGTTCGAGCGCCATCACGGGCTGTTGCTCGATCCGGTGCGGCGCTTCCTTTTCCTTCCGGTCACGGATGGTTCCGAAGGCGGAGGTCAGATCGTAAAGGGTCGCCGTGAACTCGGTGAGTTTCACGACTTTCGGCTGCACCGGCGCGCCGCGCAGGAAGACGACATTGTTCAGCACCGGGCCGGCTTCGAGTTCGCGCACGGCCTGACGCATGGCGTCGAGACGCTTCAGGCGGAAAGACAGCCGCGCGGCCATTTCCTCGCCCGTTGGCTCGTCTTCGTCCAGAGCTTCGGGCTTCGGGAGCAGCAGGCGTGACTTCATGAAGGCGAGCCAGGAGGCCATCAGCAGATAGTCCGCCGCCAGATCAATCCGCTTGGCGCGGGCATCCTCGATGAAGCCCATATATTGTTCTGCCAGCTGCAGCATCGAGATCTGCAGCAGGTTGACCTTCTGGCGCCGGGCCAGTTCGAGCAGCAGGTGGAGCGGGCCTTCATAGCCCGGCAGGTCCACCGAGAAGATGTTCACGCCGTCAGCGTCGGCAACGTCCGCAGAGAGGGCGTCAATGGAGATTGCGTCACCGCTCATGTCATCGCTCCCGTCTGCGGAAAGAGCTCATGGAACCGGCGCCAGCCTTTGGCCGGCTCGAAGGCTTCGGTGCGGCGCGCGATGGCGTCGGCCACATCGGCGCGCTCCTCAGCTTTGCCTTTCAGCAGGGGCGCCGCTTTCGCCACTTCGGTCATCTCGGCGAGGATGTCGGCAGGGTCTTTCAGGAAGCCCGAGCAATGCAGCAGCACATCGCAGCCCGCTGCGATGGAGGCATCCGCGCGTTCGGTCAGAGTGCCCCCCAACGCCTTCATCCCCAGATCATCCGTCATCAGGAGACCATCAAACCCGATTCGGCCGCGAATGACGTCCTGAATCATGATGCGCGACACCGTGGCCGCCTTGCCTGCGTCGAAGGCATCGTAGGAAATATGCGCAGTCATCGCCATCGGGGCCTGCGCGACGCGGGCGAAGGCATCGAAATCGCTGGCGAGTTCGTTCTGGCCGGCGGTCACGCGCGGCAGCTCGAGGTGGCTGTCGGCGAAGGCGCGGCCATGGCCGGGGATGTGCTTGATGACTCCCGCAACGCTGCCGGCGGCAAGGCCCGCAAGCGCAGCGGCGGCGAGGTCGGCGATGCCAGCGGGGTCAGAGCCGAAGGCGCGGTCGCCGATGATGTCATGGGCGCCCGGAACCGGCAGGTCGACGACTGGCGAGCAGTCCGCATGGATCGACAGGCTCGCGAGTTCAGACGCAATCAGGCGGTGGCCGAGCCAGGTCGCTTCGCGGCCAAGTTCGGGATCGCGCGCATAGATTTCGGCATAGTCAGATCCGCGCGGAAACAGCGGCCATTCCGGCGCTTTCAGGCGCGCTACGCGGCCGCCTTCCTGGTCTATGAAGATCAGCGTCTCGCGGCCCGTGGCCTCCCAGATGTCCGCAACGAGGCGGCGCACCTGCATACGGCTCACGCAGGAGCGGCCCATGAGGATCACACCCCAGGGGTTTTCCGCCCGGAACAGGGCGGCTTCGGCCGAAGTCAATTCCGGCCCGGATACGCTGAGGATACAGGCTTTGACCACTATCCATTCACCACGATGCAATTGGCACCGGCCTCCTTGATCGCGTCACAGAAGGCCGAAGCCTCCGATCTGTCGGCAAAGGCCCCGACGCGCAACCGGTAAAACACACCCTCAGCCCCGAGATCGGCCCGCTGGATGATTTTCGTGGCGCCGTAGTAGAGTTCCGGCGCGGAAGCGGTCACGCGCTTCCAGGCGGTCTCGGCGGCTTCCTCGGAGCGCAGGGCGGCGATCTGGACGAGGTAATCGCCGCCTGCCGAGAAGGCGAAGCGGACGCGCGGGCCTTGCGGCTGGACCGGCAGCGACTCTGCCTGGGGCAGCGTCACGACAGGATCCGGCATAGCCGGCGCAGGCGCCGCAGGCTCGGCGCCCAGTTCCGTGACGGGCTCAACCGGCCCGCGGCGAAGATCGGTCGGGATACCATCGCTGACCGGACCAGCGCCGGCGAGCTCGACGACAGATGGCTCGGGCTCGGGGACCGGTTCGCGGGTGGACGCATCCATCTCGTCAAAGAAGCGCATTTCGGTATTCGGCACATCGACGCCGCCAGCCACTTCGGGTGCTTTCTTGAACGGCGCATCCTCGGCCAGCACACGGGGCAGTCCCTCGCCTTCCGGGCGGACGCCCTGACGGTAGGTATTCCAGACGACCGCGCCGAAAATCAGCAGCACGCCGATCGCCAGCGTCAGAATCAGCGGTCCGCGCGCGGTCTCTTCCTCGCGTGCATCGAAGCCCCGATAATCATCGTCGAACGGCGAATAGTCTTCGCCTTGTGAGCTTGCTCGGCCCATGGGGCGCTCCCTGAACAGATCCGTGAAGTTAACAACTAGGCCGGTTTCCTTAACGAGCCTTGAAGAGACCCGCTTTGGCCTGTGATTACTGAGATTCCGGGGTCAGGTGAGCGTGCGGGAATCGAACAGGCGGCGGTGCTCTTCCAGTGCGAAAGTGTCGGTCATTCCGGCGATATAATCGCAGACAATCCGGGCCCGCGTCCTTTCATCCACAGGGTCTGCGAGACCGCCCCAGGGCGGCGGCAAAGTCTGCGGCTCCTGGAGGAAAACCTCGAACAGGTCCGCCAGCACGCGTTTGGCCTTGGAGCGCATCCGGTTGACCCGGTAATGCTTGTACATCCGCGAATAGAGGAAGGCCCGAAGCGCCCGCTGGGAGGGGCCGATGCCATCCGAGAAGGCAATCAGCGGCACGTCCATTGCCCTGACATCCGCCGCCGATTTCGGCTTATAGCGTTTGAGGCGCGCGCGGGTTTCCCCGGTGAGGTCATCTATCCACAGGCCGATGAGACGGCGCACGGCTTCATAGGTGGCCATACGGTCGTCAATGTCCGGATATTCGACGCGAACCCCGCGGAAGACGTCGCCCACCACCGGCAGCTGCATCAGGTCTTCGACCGTGAAGAGGCCGGCGGCGATGCCGTCGTCGATGTCGTGGTTGTTGTAGGCAATGTCGTCCGACAGCGCGGCGACCTGGGCTTCAGGGCCGGCGAACTGGTCGATCTCGAGCGCTTCGAGATGCGGAAAGTCCCGGAATGCGGCGGGCAAGTCTTTCATCATCGTGTCTGGCCCGAGCAGCGGGCCGTTATGCTTGACTAGCCCCTCGAGCGTTTCCCATGTGAGATTCAGGCCATCGAACTGCGGATAACGCCGCTCCAGCCGGGTGACGATGCGCAGTGACTGGGCGTTATGGTCGAAGCCGTCATAGGGCTGCATGCAGGCGTCCAGCTGGTCCTCGCCAGCATGGCCGAAGGGCGGATGGCCGAGATCGTGGCAGAGGGCGAGGGTTTCGGCGAGGTCCTCGTCCAGCCCGAGCGAACGGGCGATGGTGCGGGCAATCTGGGCGACTTCCAGCGAATGGGTCAGGCGGGTGCGGAAATGGTCGCCCTCATGGGCTACGAAAACCTGTGTTTTCTGCTTCAGGCGGCGAAACGCCGTGGCATGGATGATCCGGTCCCGGTCACGCTGGAACGGCGTGCGGGTGGGCGATCCGGGCTCCTCGAAGAAGCGGCCCCGGCTGTCTTCATGCCGTGTTGCGAACAAGGCTCTCTTTTCCATGGCCCATTTCGTCCTTATGTTCTGCCCATGACCGACGTTTCTACACCGGATGTGACCCTGACAGCCTCGGCTGCGAAGCGGATTAACGCGATTCTCGCCAAACAGGACGGCGCGGCCTTCCTGCGTGTGTCTGTCGAAGGTGGGGGCTGTTCCGGCTTTTCCTACAAGTTTGATTTTGCTGATGCGGCCAACGCGGATGACCTCGTGGTCGAACTGGATGGTGCAAAGGTGCTGATCGATGAGATGAGCCTTGAATTCCTCAAGGGCTCGGAAATCGACTTCGCCAACGAACTGATCGGCGCAGCGTTTAAGATCAGGAACCCGAACGCGACGAGCGGATGCGGCTGCGGCACTAGTTTCTCGGTTTGACCGTTTAGCCTGTCATCCCGGCCAGCGCGCAGCGCGTGAGCCGGGACCTTCTCTCCGCCTGGCCATCAACAAGGTCCCGGATCGGCGGCGCGTCGCGCCTTGTCCGGGATGACAGCGTCTGTAAGCTTCCTCAAAACGAGGAAACGCCATGACCGCTCCGAAGCCATTCACAATCAACGTTCCTGACGACAAACTCGCCGCGATCCGCGCGCGGGTGGAGGCTTACCGGTGGTTTCCGGCGCCTGCCAACGAGCAGGGCTTTGCTTATGGCATGTCGACACCGGTGATGCAGGATATGCAGCGCTACTGGCTGGCGACGTATGACTGGCGTGCCGCCGAGGCGGAGCTGAACCGGTATCCGCAATTCATGGCTAACTTTGACGGCCTCGACATCCACTTCGTGCATGTGGTCGGCGAGGCGCAAGGCAAGCGGCCGCTGATCATCACGCATGGCTGGCCGGGCAGTGTGTATGAATTCTGGCAGGCGATCGGGCCGCTGGCCTTTCCGTCCGAACACGGAGGAAAGGCTGAGGATGCGTTCGATCTGGTGATACCGTCCCTGCCCGGCTATGGCTTTTCCGGAAAACCGGCTTCTCCGATCGGCCAGCGCGCGACGGCGGCGCTATGGGACAAGCTGATGCGGGAGGTTCTCGGCTATGAGGCCTATCTCGCACAGGGCGGTGACTGGGGCTCGATGGTGACGTCCTGGCTGGGCGTGAATCACGGACCCGGCAGTGGCGGCTGTACGGGCATTCATCTCAACATGATGGCGCTTCGACCCGCCGAGGCAACCCCTCAGACCTCGGATGAAAAAGCCTGGCTCGCACATTCGCAAATGATGATGCAGGCAGAGGGCGCCTACCTGATGCAGCAGGCCACTAAGCCGCAGACGCTGGCGATGGCGCTGATGGATTCGCCGATGGGCACGGCGGCGTGGATAATCGAGAAATTCCACGGCTGGTCCGACCTTAGCAAGCGCGATCTGTTCGAGGTCTACACGCGCGACCAGTTGCTGACGAACGTGATGATCTACCTCGTCAATGACGCGATTGCGACGAGCATCTGGTACTACAATGCCCTGTTCCAGGAAGGTGGCGCGCAGCTGACGGGTGACCAGCACTGCAACACGCCAACTGCCTTCGCGAGCTATCCGGGGGAACGCTATATCGTGGCGCCGCCGAGGAGCTGGGCCGAGCGGGTCTACAACATTTCCCGCTGGACGCAGATGCCGGCAGGCGGGCATTTCGCGGCGATGGAAGTGCCGGAAATTTACGTCGAGGACCTGCGCGAATGGGCGCGGACAGCGCGCTAGTACGGGCGTGCGGACGCAGCGGGGGCTAGCCGGTTTTTTTGAGATACGTTTTTCTCCTTCCGCTCACCCCGGCGCAGGCCGGGGCCCAGTGAGGATGGCATTGCTGCGCGCCTCAAGTCTGGGTCCCGGCTTTCGCCGGGATGAGCGGCAGATAACAAGGATGTGTCTGGGAATGAGTCATTGATTCCTATCCGGGGCGATTGCTGTGCAATCGCTGATCCCGAATAGCCCCCGCTGAAGCGAGGGAGGATGAGGGTGCATGGTGCCTCGAGGAATGTAACAGGCACATCCATTGACCAGACCGGATCGCTCCAGTGGGGTTTTGTGGGGGAAAGTGGGTTCTGCTTTTCCGTCTCGATCTTGTCGCCGCAATGGACGATGCGCACGCCGCCCCACCAGGTGATGGCGAGGAGGACGCTGGTGAGCTTTGCCTTTTGCAGGAAAAGCCAGGCGCGTTTCAGCTGCCAGTAGAGGACCGGCCAGAACAGCGGGTGCACGGCGTCGAAGTAACGCCGGAAGGCTGGATAGTTCCGGATGCTGAGGAAATCGGACATGAGCGGGAGTATAGCTCCGCAACATGTCCCGTCGGATTCGTTTCGAGCAAAAAAGTTCAGGTTCTGTCAGCCCGGCGAAGGCCGGGAGACAGTAACTCAAGGACACCAAGGGCGTCTGGGTCCCGGCTTTCGCCGGGATGACATGAGGGGATGGGTTTGGGACTGCGGTTTTGAGGGATAAGGCGAAACTTATCCCTCAAAAAAGCGCCTCGATCAGGTGCGGACGGTGCCTTTGACGGTGCGGCCGTTGCGTTCGATTTCGATGGTCCAGTCGCGGCCGCCTTCGGCGACGACGCCTTCGAGATCGTTGACGGTTTTCGTCTTCTTGCCGTTCACCTCGCGGATGATGTCTCCCGGCCTGAAATAGTTGCGCGAGATGGTGCCGCGCGTGACCGAGTGGACATAGATGCCTGAGCCTTTGGAGAACGGATCAAGCCCGTTTTCTTCGGCGAGGCGCGGGGAGAGTTCGATGACGCGGGCGCCGTTGAAGATGGACGCGCCGGACAGCAGAACGACGTCGGCTTCGGTGGCGCCCGGCGGCGGCTCGACCTGAACGGCGATGGTCTGGGCCTGACCGGCGCGCAGCACGGTGAGCTTAGCCTGCTCGCCCGGATTACGCACGGCGGCGAGGAATTTCAGGCCTTTTTCGTCGAAGACTTCGCGGTCGTCGATGGCGGTGACGAGATCACCGCGGCGCAGGCCGGCTTTCGCGGCCGGACCGTCCGGGAAGACTTCGGTGACGATGACGCCGATCGGGCGGTCGAGGCCCTGCGTCTTGGCGATGTCATAGTTCACCGACTGGGCGGCGAGACCGAGCCAGGGGCGCACGAAGGTGCCGCCGTTGACGGCCGCGTCGACGACGCGTTTGACCATTTCGGACGGGATGGCAAAGCCGATGCCGACCGAGCCGCCGGAGCGGGAATAGATGGCGGTGTTGACGCCGACGAGCTCGCCTTTGGTGTTGATCAGCGCGCCGCCCGAGTTGCCGGGGTTCACGGCTGCGTCGGTCTGCAGGAAGAAGGAGTAGTCGGACACGCCGACATCCGTGCGCGCGGTGGCGGAGATGATGCCGTTGGTGACGGTCTGGCCAACGCCGAAGGGGTTGCCGATGGCGAGGACGAGATCGCCCACCTGTACGGCGCGGGTGTCGGCGAAGGAGAGCGTCGGAAGGCGCTCGGCGCCGGCGTCGATCTTCAGGACAGCAAGATCGGTGCGCTCATCCGCCAGCAGCAGTTCAGCCGGGTATTCGCGGCGATCGCTGAGCACGACGCGGAAACTGTCGGCGCCCTGGATGACGTGATTGTTGGTGACGACGATGCCGTCGCTGCCGACAATGACGCCGGAGCCGAGCGAGTTCTGCACCGCGCCCTGCGGCGGCAGGCCATACAGCAGCTGCTCCATCGGGGAGGCGCGGCTGGTGACGGTCTTGGCGGTGTAGACGTTGACGACGGCCGGCGAGGCGTCCTTCACCAGCGGGGCGAAGCTGAGATAGATCTGCGCCTGTGACTGGGGAACCTGCAGCGCAGGGGCGACGACTTTTCCGGATTCGGGCTCGGATTCCGGGGCGGCAATGGCCGCCGCCTCGATCAGCTCTTCCGGCTGGCGCTCTGCCTGCGAGAACATCGGCGCAAGCGCGACGGTCAGCATCATCAGTACGGCCACGCTCAGGAAGGCGAGCAGTTTGGAGACGTGTTTAATCATGGTGCGTGGATCGGTCATGACTATGGCTCTATTGCGGGCTGAAATGCGGCGCAATTCGTACAACATGACAATTCAGTTACCCGGGACTGCGTTATCCTGCGGGATCGCGGGCTGCAGCGGCGTCCCGTTCGCCCAGAGAGCGCAGGTTTTCGGCATGTGATTCGCGGCTGATCTTGTAGAAACTGACGCAGACGAGCATCAGGCTCCAGGCGGTGAGCAGCGAGATGCCGTAGCCCCAGCCGAGGGCGCGGATCGACTCTTCGGTGGCCCCTGCCCCGCCGCCGCCTTGCGCGAATCCGGCCACGGCCAGCACCATCGAGGCGGTCATCACCCCGGCGCCCTGGGACAGTTTCCGGATGAAGCTGATGCCGGCGAAGAAGATGCCTTCCGAGCGGCGGCCGGTTTGCATTTCGCTGTCTTCCACGATGTCGGCGACCATGGAGCCCATCAGCATCTGCGTGACGATGATCAGCGCAAGGTCGAAAATCGTGATTGAGATGATGATGTTGAACAGCGCCTCTGTGCCATTCGGCGGCAGCAGGCCGAGCAGGCGCAGGAAGACCGGAAGCGGCGCAATCGTGAAGGCGAGAACGCCGATGATGATGGCGCCGCGCTTCTTGCCGATGGTCTTGCCGACGATGGGCGCGATGATGAGGGCGAGAACGGCGGAGATGTAGACGGCCGACGTGATCACAGCGATCTGCTCGTTGTCGAAGCCCCAGAAGATCGTGTTGATGTACTGGTTCAGGGTTGCGGATATGCCGCTGGCGATGAGGCCGAACAGGGTTGCCAGGAAGAGCGCGCGGAAGGATGGGTTGGAAACCGTCTCGAAGATCTCGCGGAACACGGTTCCCATGGTGATCTTGCGCGCGGCCGGCGGCGCTTTGAGGTGTGGGATATGCCGGTGTGTGCCGGCGGCGCAGATCAGCACGGCGGTGAAGATGCAGATGGAGGCGACCAGACCATAGGTGTTCCAGCCATCGACGTTGAACACGCCGATGGGCGCTTCTTCCGTGGGCACGAGCAGGTAGCGGAAGAGCAGGATCTGGATGGTGAGGCCGCCGAACCAGCCGAAGAAATAGCGGATCGACATCAGCGAGGTGCGCGCGTCGTAGTCCTGTGTCAGTTCTGCGGCGAGCGCGGTGCTGGGCACGTCGTAGAAGGTGAAGGACAGGCGCACGGCGATGGTCGTGATCAGCAGCCAGACGAAGAGGTCGTTGCCGGTGACGCCGGCGGGCGGGTTCCAGGCGAAGTAATAGGTGATCGCGACCGGGATCAGGGCGGCATACATGAAGGGGTGGCGGCGGCCCATTTTGGTGCGGAGGTTGTCGGACCAGTAGCCGACGACGGGGTCGGACACGGCGTCAATGATCAGGGCGAGCAGCAGCACGATGGCGACGAGGCCTGCATCGACGCCGAGGATGTTGGAATAGAAGAAGAGAAGGACGTATTCGAACCCGTTGTTCTTGATGCCTTCTGCGGCGCCGCCGATGCCGAAGGCAATGCGGGTAAACAGGCTCGGCTTGGCAGCGATCACTGTCGTCATCATGGCAGTCCTTGTTTGTGGCAGGGGGCAGTGATCAGAGGCCGAGAACGGCCTTTGCCATGATGTTGCGCTGGATCTCGTTGGAGCCGGCGTAGATCGACGTCTTGCGATAGCTGAAATAGCTGGGCGCGGCCGTCAGGGCGTATTCCGGTGTCGGCGTGTCGATGTTTGCGCCGGGCTCGGCAAGCGCCAGCGTGTTCTGCATGAACGGCTCGGCGTAGAGACCGACGGCTTCCAGCGTCAGTTCGGTGATGGCCTGCTGGGCTTCGGAGCCGGCGCATTTCAGCATCGAACTTTCCGGGCCGACATTCTGGCCAGCCGAGAGGGCCGAGAGGACGCGGCGCTCGGTGGCATCGAGGGTTTCGATACGCATCTCGAGCAGGGCCAGCTTGCGGGCGAAGTCCGGGTTGCGGAGGACGGGCTCTCCGCCATCTATTTCCTTCGCGGCGATCTTGCGCGTCTTGCTGAGCATGTGGCGCAGGCCGGGGGCGTAGGCGTTGCCGCGCTCGAACTCGAGCAGGTATTTGGCGTAGGTCCAGCCTTTGTTCTCTTCGCCGATCAGGGCGTCCTTGATGGGTACACGGACGTTTTCGAAGAAGACCTGGTTGATCTCCTGCGCGCCTTCGGGCGGGCCGTCCAGCGTAGGCAGGGCGCGGACGGTGATGCCGGGCAGGTTCATCGGGAAGACGATGAAGGAGATGCCTTCCTGGGGCTTGCCCTCTTTCGAGGTGCGCACGAGGCAGAAGATCATGTCGGCCCATTGGGCGAGCGTGGTCCAGATTTTCGAGCCGTTGAGGATATAGTCATCCCCGTCGCGCACGGCGGACATCTGCAGCGAGGCGAGGTCGGAGCCGGAGCCCGGCTCGGAATAGCCCTGGCACCACCAGAGTTCGGAGGCGAGGATCGGCGGCAGGTGTTTTTTCTTCTGCTCATCACTGCCGAAGGCCATGATGACCGGGGCCACCATCGAGATGCCGAACGGGGCGACGTTGGGGGTGCCGGCGCCGGAGAGTTCGGAATGCAGGATATAGCGCTCGGTCGTCGACAGGCCGGGGCCGCCATATTGCTTCGGCCAGTTCGGCGCGATCCAGCCTTTGGCGGCGAGCTTCTTCTGCCAGGCGACCTGGCTGGCCTTGTCGATATAGCCGTTTTTCGACAGCGCCATCTTGGCGCGGGTCTGTTCGTCGAAGTTCCCGGCGATCCAGTCGCGCACTTCTTTCTGGAATTTGAGGTCGGACGGCGAGAGTGAAAGGTCCATGGCCGCCGCTCCGCCTATTCCACGATGTCGTAATACTGGATGTCTGGCGCGCCGCCGAGCACGGCGCCGAGCTTGGGCCCGGCCGCCTTGAAATACTCGGTCTGGCCATGCGCCTTCAGCGCGTCCGCCGACGCATATTGTTCCATGAAGATGTATTCGGTGGCCGAGCCCTTGGTCTTGTAGAGCTGGTAGGTGAGGCATCCCGGCTCGTTGGCCTTAACCTTGGCCATCAGGTCCTTGGCGACCTGTTCGAACTCGGCCTGCTTGCCGTCCTGGATCTTCAGCTTTGCCACAACACCGATCATGCGCATTCCTCCCAAATCATCGTTATCGGTACACAATATGTGGTCCGCGGGAGCGGGCAAGCCCGTCCCCTAGGGTATGGGGCCAAATCATCTGGTGCTAAGCGTGAAATCCCCAACAGAAGCAGGGACCGGCGGGCCTACTCGCCGCTGGAACGAATTTTGCTGCACTGCATTGCCAGAGACCAAACCAATTAACCAAAGGCCGACATGCCTGAAGCCGATATGCCCCTGACAGCCGTCCAACCAGCCCGGGTTGAGCCGTCCGCCATCCTGGCGGTCATCCCGGCGCTCAATGAAGCGCGCCATATCGAGACATGCATCCGCTCGCTGATGGCGGGCACGCCGCGCTTGCGGGAGGTGCCCCTGATCGTGGCGGACGGCGGCAGCAAGGATGACACGGTGGCCATCGTCGAGCGGCTGAAGGGCGAGTTTCCCAATCTCGGCGTCATGCACAATCCGAAACGGCTGCAATCGGCTGCGCTGAACCTGGCCGCCGAAACGCAGGCGACCAGGACGACACGCATCCTCGTGCGCTGTGATGCGCATTCGATCTATCCTGAAAACTTCATCCTCGATGTCGCCCAGTCGCTGCTCGATGCCGGCGCGGAGTCGCTCGTCATCCCGATGGACGCTGTCGGCGAGACCTGTTTCGAGAAGGCCAATGCCTGGATCGTGGATACGCCGCTGGGATCCGGCGGCGCGGCCCATCGGGGGGGCAAGGCGTCCGGCTGGGTCGATCATGGCCACCATGCGGGGTTCGACCTCGGCTGGTATCGCCGGATCGGCGGCTATGACGAAACCTTCTCGCACAATGAAGACGCAGAGTATGACGCGCGCCTCGGCAAGGCCGGTGGGCGGGTCTATCTCGATGCGGATATCCGCATCCGATATATCCCGCGCGGGAACGTGTCCGGCCTGGCGCGGCAGTATTACGGCTATGGGTCCGGGCGCGCCCGCAATGCCCGCCGGCACGCCACGCCGATGAAGCTGCGCCACCTCCTTCCGGTCATTGCGATGCTCGGCTCAGGCTTCGGGCTACTCGCCTCATTGGTGTATTTACCAGCCCTGATTCTTCCGCTGGGATATGTAACCGTACTGGTGCTCGCTTCGGTTGGTGTTGCATTCAAGCACCAGTCGATTTGCGGCCTGTTTGCAGGAATTGCAGCAGGAACAATGCACATGAGTTGGGCAGCAGGTTTCCTGCGTGAAGCGACATGGCCAAAACGTTAATAACAGCACCCGGCAACCTTGGTTTCCGGGCAAAAAATGCCTATGGTACAGGCGGACGGGACGCTAGACATGGTTGATACCAACGATGGAGTGCAAACTGCTGCGCGCGACCGGCTGGGTTTCTTCGGCCGCACCGCGAGCGCTTTGCGTGCCCGGCTGAGGCGTGGCTTTGGCCGCGATGCCGATACGGACGGCGAGTTTGACAACGATGTATCTGCCGTACCGCCCGTACCCATCACGCGCGAAATGGCCGCGCCCGAGGGCGTATGCCTTTATGCTGTCGGCGACATTCACGGACGCCGGGACCTGCTTGACCAGTTGATGGAGCAGATCGCGGCAGACGCCGAAAGCCTGCCGGAAGGAATCAAACCGCAAGTCGTTTTCCTTGGGGACTATATCGACCGGGGGCTGAAGTCGCGGGACGTGATCGAGTTCTTCGCCAGTGGCGCAGCCGACAAGTTCGACCCGGTCTATCTGATGGGCAATCATGAGGAGGCCCTGCTCCGGTTTCTGGATGATGCCAGTTTCGGCAACCAGTGGGCCCGCTATGGCGGCGCCGAGACACTCTATTCCTATGGTCTGGCCCCGCCGAACCAGCGGGCGAGCCTGAATACGCATGACGAGATGAAGGCATCCCAGGATGCCTGGATGAAGGTGTGGACCGAGTTCCGCAACCGCCTGCCAGCCGAGCATCTTGCGTTCTTCCAGTCCCTCAAGGCCTACCATATCGCGGGCGATTACCTGTTCGTGCATGCCGGCCTGCGTCCGGGCGTGAAGCTGGAAGCCCAGTCATCGCGCGACATGCTGTGGATCCGTGACGAGTTCCTCGAGGACCGGACGCTGTTTCCCAAGATGATCGTGCACGGGCATACGCCGATGGACGCGGTCCATCATGACGGGCGCAGAATTGGACTGGATACCGGGGCTTTCCTGACCGGACGTCTGACGGCAGCGCGTTTGACAGGCACAGATGTTGCTTTCCTGACCACGTGAGTCATCATACAGGCTGCCGTAACGGCGCTGCACCCTGCATCTAATTCGGAGATTCCCGTCGCCATGACTGCGCTTCGTCAATTCAGCATTCTTTGTGTCGCAACCCTGACCGTCCTGCTTTCCGCCTGCGGAACCGGAGGCACCACCGCTGGCGCGCGTGAAGCCGCGCCGGTCACGCAGTCACAGGTCGCAGAAACCTACAAGCTGGGCTCGAGCGACCGGTTGCGCGTCACGGTGTTCGGGCATCCGGACCTTTCCGGCGAGTTCGAAGTGGACGGCACGGGGGCCATTTCCCTGCCCCTGATCGGCCAGATCGAGGCGCTCGGACTGTCGACCGTTCAACTCGAACAGACGATCGCCGCCAAACTCTCGGAGGGCTATATCCTCAATCCGCGCATCAGCGCCGAAGTAATCAACTACCGCCCGTTCTACATCCTGGGCGAAGTCGGCCGGCCGGGCGAATATCCCTACACGAACGGTCTGACGGTCCAGAACGCCATCGCCGCTGCCGGCGGCTTCTCCTACCGGGCGAGGAAGAACGTCGTTTATATCAAGAGCATCGATTCGGATCGCGAGATTGCCTACGACCTGACGCCCTCCACCATCGTGAAGCCCGGCGATACGCTGCGGATTGGTGAACGGATCCTCTAACTTCCGAAACAAACAGATGACCGGGGTGCGGCGCGAGCTCGCCCCGGTTTTCTTTTGTTCATGTTCGGCAATGTAAAGCGCCTCATTCCGGGGCACCGAATCAGGCCCGGAAGGTCAACTTGCAGCCCAGCTGCACGACTTTGGTTCACAGTTAGGCTAAAACTGCCGTAATATTTAACGAATACTTCCCCACGAAGGAGAATCTTCTAAATTCCCCTTAATTCGCATGCGCAGCAGTGGTATAGGGTTTGCAATAGCTGAGTTCAGGACAAGGGAAGGCTTTGATCAGGTCGCCGTGGGGGCGGCCCTCAGAGCTGGTTCCAGCACTCAGCCCGAACGTTTGTTTTAAGGGGACTATAATGGAATTCCGCTACGGTGATCAGACAGGAAGTCTGGCCGACGATGCGTATGTGACAGTTGAGCGGGACGAAGCACCGAACGGTGTGGACCTCAGCCCAAAGCGCATGTTTGATATTGTGGTTGCGTCGATCGCACTCATCTTTGTCGCTCCTTTGCTGCTCGTGATTGGCGGTCTGATCCGCCTGCAGGATGGCAAGAAAGCTCTCTATTCCCAGCCACGCTATGGTCAAAATGGCGAAACCTTCTACTGCCTGAAATTGCGTTCGATGGTTCCGAACGCAGCCGAGCGCCTGCAAGCCACGATCGACTCCGATCCTGCTGCGAAACTCGAGTGGGAACGGACCAGCAAGCTGACCAATGACCCGCGTGTGACACCGTTGGGCAAGTTCATCCGCGCGACCTCGATCGACGAGTTGCCGCAGCTGCTGAACATCATCCGCGGTGACATGTCGATTGTCGGCCCGCGCCCGATCCCGCTTTACGAGCGCACCAAGTATGGCGAGCACTTCGCTTATTACTGCAGCGTGCGTCCCGGCCTGACCGGCATCTGGCAGACCAGCGGCCGCAGCAACGTCTCCTACGCCGAGCGTGTCGAGATGGACAAAGAGTATGTCGAAACACGGACATTCCTTGGCGACATCTGGCTCATGCTGAAAACGGTTCCGGCCGTGCTCCTGTCCGACGGCGCGAAGTAAGCCGCTCCGACACAGGCACTGGAACGTAAAATTTCCCGGGCCCTCGCCCGGACGCAGGGTAGATATGGCAAAGCGCAATACCGGTATGGTCAAGCCGTTCGAGGCTGTGAAAGTCGGCGCGTTTGCGCTGGTTGCCGCGCTGACCATTGGCCTTCTGGCCAATGCGGTCGGCCCGCAGCGGGACGCCGAAGAAGCCGTCGAGGCAGAGCCCGAGCCGCCCCCGCCGGTCACGCCGCCGACGCGCGAGGTCGCCCCGTCCTTTGTCCATCATTTCGGCGGTCCGCACGACGACACGGACTGGTACATCTCGGATTTCAGCTATCCCAGCGATGCACATCCCGCCTGGCTGGCGGAGCGGGTGCATTTCCTGGAGGACCGTATCAAGCTTGAAGTCCGGCGCGAACGGCTGGGTGACAAGAATATCTCCGGTGGCGAGTATCAGCGCCGGGGGTTCTACCACTTTGGCCGTTATGAAGTCGTCATGATCCCGGCGCCGGGGTCGGGGACCGTTTCGGCGATGTTCACTCACACGGATGCCTATTTCGACGACCCCCATGACGAGATCGATATCGAGTTTCTCGGCGGCAATCCGCGCCAGCTGCACCTGAACTATTTCGCCAATTATGACGGCATCGGCTCGATCTATGTTCCGCTCGACTTTGATACGACGAAGGCCGCCCACCTTTATGCCTTCGAGTGGGAACCGAACGAGATCCGGTGGTATGTCGATGACAAGATGATCCACCGCTCGACATGGGCCGATCATCCGATCCCGCGCACGCCAGGGCGCCTGATGGTGCATGCCTGGAGTGGCGGCCCGGCCCAGTATGACTGGCACGGACGCCCCAACTTCAAGAATGGTACGACTGCGGACGTTTTCTGCCTGAGCTATCAGGCAACCGGTGACACGACTGAGCAGTGTTCTGACACGTTCGAGCCACCTGTGAGCAAGCCGAAGAAGAAGTAAGGCGGCTCAGCGACGGCCTGCGGAAGCGCCTCGCGGCGTAGCAGCGCTTTCGGACTTCATGCTGAGCGCGATCCGCTTGCGGGCGACATCGACTTCCTTGACGCGCACGCGCACGATCTGGCCAGCCCGAACGACCGTATTCGGATCTTTCACGAACGTGTCGGACAGTTCCGAGATATGGACAAGCCCGTCCTGATGGACGCCGATATCGACGAAGGCGCCGAAGGCGGTAACGTTGGTGACAACGCCTTCCAGTGACATGCCCGGCTTCAGATCGCCGAGGGATTCCACGCCGTCCTTGAAGGTGGCCGTCTTGAACTCCGGGCGCGGGTCGCGGCCCGGTTTTTCAAGTTCCTTCAGGATGTCGGCCACGGTCGGTTCGCCGAAGGTCGCGTCTGCGAACTCGCGCGGTTTCAGCTTTGTGAGGAAGGCCTTGTCGCCGACGAGGCTTTTCACATCGCGGCCGGTTTTCTCGGAAATCCGTTCGACCACGGAATAGGCCTCCGGGTGGACGCCGGAGCCGTCGAGCGGATTCTTCGCACCGGGGATGCGCAGGAAACCAGCTGATTGCTCGAAAGCTTTCGGCCCCATGCGCGGCACCTTCTTCAAGGCGGTGCGTGACTTGAAGGCGCCGTTCTCATTGCGGAACGCGACGATGTTCGAGGCCAGTGTTTCGTTGAGACCCGAGACGCGCGCGAGGAGCGGTGCGGAGGCCGTATTCACGTCGACGCCGACGGCGTTCACGCAGTCTTCGACAACGGCCGTCAGGGAGCTGGACAGGGCGTTCTGATCGACATCGTGCTGATACTGGCCGACGCCGATGGCTTTCGGTTCGATCTTCACGAGCTCCGCCAGCGGATCCTGCAGGCGCCGGGCGATGGAGACAGCGCCGCGAATGGAGACGTCGAGATCCGGAAATTCTTTCGCGGCGAGTTCGGAGGCGGAGTAGACCGAAGCGCCAGCCTCGGAGACCATCACGCGGGTGAGGCCAAGTTCAGGCATCTTGCTTTCGACTTCAGCGACGAGCTTGTCTGTTTCGCGGCTGGCCGTGCCATTGCCGACGCTGACGAGTTGGACCTTGTGTTTCTTCGCCAGCTTGGCGAGCGTCATAAGGGCGCCTGCCCAGTCGCGTTTTGGTTCGTGCGGATAGATCGTGGCGGTGTCGAGCAGCTTGCCGGTCGCATCGACCACGGCAACTTTGCAGCCCGTGCGGATGCCGGGATCAATGCCCATCACGGTTTTCGGGCCCGCCGGCGCGGCCAACAAGAGCGATTTGACGTTGGTGGCGAAGACCTTGATGGCTTCGGCGTCGGCGCGTTCCTTGACGCGCGCGAAGAGATCATTGGTGCAGGATGGCGCGAGGCGCGTTTTCCAGGCGATCTCGGCGGTTTCGGCAAGCCAGTCATCTGCCGGGCGACCCTTGCGGGCAATGCCGCCTTTCGACATGACGGTGGCGACGGCCGGGTGGCGAGCCTTGTCCGTATGCGGAATATCGAGATTGAGCTTCAGGATGCCTTCGTTCTCGCCGCGCAGGAGCGCCAGCAGACGGTGCGACGGCAGCGCTTCGATCGGTTGGTCGAAATCGAAATAGTCAGAGAACTTGGCGCCGGTTTCCGCCTTGCCTTTGGCCACGGTTGAGCGGACCTTGCCTTCGGTCCACATCTTCTCGCGCACGGCGCCGACGATGGCCGGCGTCTCGGCGAGAATTTCCACAACGATATGGCGCGCGCCTTCGAGCGCCTCTTCTATGGTCGTGATGCCCGTCTTCTTCGAGATGAATTTTTTCGCGATCTCCGCCGGGGTCAGGTTCGGATTGGCCAGAAGGTCTTCGGCCAGTGGGGCGAGACCGGCTTCACGGGCGATGGTCGCCTTGGTGCGGCGCTTCTGCTTGAAGGGCGCGTAGAGATCTTCCAGCGCCACTTTGGTTTCGGCGGCGTTGATCTGAGCTTCGAGCGCGGGGGTCAGCTTGCCCTGCTCGCGGATGGACTTCAGCACCGTATCGCGGCGGCTATTCAGGTCCGTCAGATAAGTCAGGCGGGCCGCGAGGTGGCGTAGCTGCGTGTCATCAAGCCCGCCGGTGCGCTCCTTGCGGTAGCGCGCGATGAACGGGACGGTGGCGCCCTCCCCGATCAGGTCTATCGCCGCAGTGACCTGTTTTTCCTCGACATTCAGTTCGCGGGCGATGAGGCGGGCAATCGAAACAGGAGCGGCGGGCATACGCAAGATTTCCTCTGGATGACGGCAAGACGGGCAATTTCCCGGGAAGGTATCATGTGAGGCCGCATGGTTCACAAAAGGTTTCCGGCGCGCCTCGCCCGGGCTGGGTGACAAGGCGCACGGGCAGCCTCATAAGGCGCGGGCTGACATGACCCTGATTTTTCCTCTTCTGCTTGTTGCCGGCGGCGTGGCCGGGATCGCGATTGATGCCGGCGCTGCCCGATATGCGCGTCGGCCCGGCTGGTCCATTGGGCAGACCTCGGCCCTGGTGAGCGCTGTCATCGGTGCGGTGGGCTTTGCGGCAGCGGGGCTGGCACCGGGCGGAGAGCTGATTGTGTTTTCGGTGCTGCTGGCCGGGCTGTTGCTCGCGCTGGCCAACATTGACCTGCGCACATTCCTGTTGCCGGACCTGCTGAACGCGGTTGTGTTCGGACTGGGCGCTCTGATGGTGACTCTTCTGCAGCCTGAGAACTGGATGCAGCATGCGATCGGGGCGCTTGCGGGCTATGGCGTGCTGTGGGGGCTTGAGGTTTTCTACAGGCGGGTGCGGGGACGCGACGGGCTTGGACGCGGAGATGCGAAACTGCTCGGCGCCATCGGCATGTGGACCGGATGGATGGGCCTTCCGGCAGTGCTGCTGGTGGCCTCGCTGAGCGCGATACTGGCGGTGGTCGTGCAGTCAGCTATCCGCAAGGAGGCGCTTGCTGGCCAGAGCGCCGTCGCCTTCGGGCCCTGGATCGCACTTGGCGGATATGCTGTCTGGCTTGGCGGGCTGGTCCTGGCCTGAGTTTTATGCGGCTACGGGCGCCGGGCCGCAGATCTCGTGCAGACCGGCAGCCATGAAGGTGGCCATGCGGGCCTTGATGGCCTCAAAGTCGTCAGACTGACAGATGCCGCCTGACAGACGGTCAATGCGGCCCGTTCGCGCAAGCGTGAGCAGGAGGGCGCCGCTGACGAAATGATAGCCCCAGAAGATGTCTGCATCGGTGCTGTCCGGCAGGGCTTTTTTCAGAATACGGATCAGCCGGAGAACGAGGTCGTCGAAATGCTCCGTCATAAGGCTGGCGCCCCATTCCGGAGTGTTTGCGACCAGCCCTACGAGCGCGCCAAAATTCTTCCAGTGGGCATCGCCCTGATTATAGAGATCGAGGTCTACATCCAGAAAGGCATGCAGGGCGCCTTCCACGGTGACATTGTCTCCGACGGCCCTCTCGTAGGCCTCCAGCGACTTCAGACGCAGCGCCCGCGTGACGACTGCGCGCCGGGCGAAGACTTCATCAAGCAGCTTTTGCTTGTCGTCGAAGTAATAGTTCAGCAGCGTGTGATGCACGCCGGCGGCGCGCGCGACATCTTTCAACGTGACGCCGTGAAATCCGTGCATGGCAAAGAGGCGCTCAGCCTCGTTGAGGATCTGTTCCGTCGTCTCTGCACGTTGCTCCGCCTTCGGAGCTTTCCGGGCCGGGTTTGGGCGACCGGCCAATTCAGGATGCCCCACCTTCGGGATGGGCCAGCTCTTCGCTGAAGGTGCGCCGGAGGTATTGCTTGTCGATCTTGCCGGTCGCGGCCAGCGGCATCGCGGCAAGACGCTTGATCGTGTCCGGGATCCACCATGTGGCCACGCGCTCGCGGAGCGGCGCCAGAAGCGCTTCATCGCTGATCTCGCTGCCGGGGCGGATTTCGACGAAGAGGTGCGGACGCTCTCCCCATTTCGGGTGGATGCGGCCGATGACAGCAACCAGCGACACTTCCGGCAGGGCACTGACGATGGCTTCGATTTCGGCGGGGTTGATCCATTCACCGCCGGACTTGATCAGGTCTTTCGCCCGCCCGGTGATCGCAAGGCGGCCGGAGGCGTCGATGCGCGCGAGGTCTCCCGTGGAAAACCAGCCATCGGCGTCCACGGCGGTTTCTTCAGCGCCGAAATAGCGCTCGACTATTGCCGCGCCGCGCACGCGAAGATGCCCCTCTTCTCCGCGTTGCTCCGCAAGCGGATTACCTTCGGCATCGACCAGCAGGAGATCGACCCCCACGGTGGGTGAACCGGAAAATTCTGCAGGACGCTCGGCTGCCCATGCGGGCGTGATCGTGCCTAAGGGCGACAGCTCGGTCATGCCCCAGCTTGTCTGGACAGTCACGCCGAGGCGCTGTTCGATCCGCTCCATCAACGCGGGCGGCATAGGAGAGCCACCGACGATGATGCGTTTCAAGGATGGCAGGACTTCGCCTGTCTCCTCCAGATGATCGAGAAGGCCGAGCCAGACGGTCGGCACGCCGACGCCGATCGTTACGTGTTCGCCAGCGATGAGGCGCGCGAGGCTGGCGCCGTCGCTGTTTCGGCCAGGCAGCACGAGCTTGGCGCCGACGGCCGGCGCGGCGAACGGCAGGCCCCAGGCATTGGCGTGGAACATCGGCACGACGGCCAGGATGCTGTCGGCTGCCGAGATCGCCATGACGTCGGCCTGCAGGACGCGCAGTGTATGGAGATAGTTGGAACGGTGTGTGTAGGTAACGCCTTTCGGTGCACCGGTTGTGCCGGAAGTGAAGCACAAGCCTGCAGGCGTGGTTTCGTCAAACGCGCCCCATTCCGTTTCATCATCGGCTGCGCGGATCAGCAGGGAATCGAAATCCGACACTTCGATCGGCCCGGGCAGTTGTTCCGGGCCAGACTTGCCGGCGTTGATCACGAGGATGCGTTCAATGCTGCGCGCTGCGTAGGCGATACTGCGCGCGGCTGGCAGCAGATCAGCGTCAGCGATGAGGATTTTCGCCTGAGAGCGCGAGACCATCTCGGCAACCTGGGCTGTCGTCAGGCGCGGATTCAGGGTGTGGCACACGGCGCCCATGCCCATGATGCCATACCAGGCTTCGACATGCGCGCGCGTGTTCCAGGCGAGCGTGGCGACGCGATCGCCTTTCGAAATGCCCAGCCGCTGCAGCGCTGCCGACACGGCACGGCTGCGCAAGGCCAATGCAGCATAGCCGATACGGTCATTTGCCATTCCGTCCGTAGACGGCGCTGTTACAACTTCCGCACCCGGATGCCATTTTGCTGCATGGGTCAGGAATTTGTCGAGCGTCAGGGCATAATCCTGAATCTCACCATCAGTCATGAGCAGCCTTCAATTGCAGGCGGAAGCTTCGGAGCGACGATGCCCGTATTCCAGTTCCATTGCTGCGTGCCGTCGGCGCGCCGGCGGCATACGGTCTCGTCGTGCAGCGCGAACATGCCGGGAAGAATGTTCGTTTCGCTGCGGGGAGCGCCGTCGATCACAAGGACTGGTTTGTCCGCGCCAAACGCTTTCCAGTTGGCGGCGCCTTCTGCCGACGGCACACCTGAATGCGCGAATGAAGCCCAATAGCCGCTCATCGCAAATGCGAGATTCTGCTCGGCGCTCGTATCCGGAACTCCAGGCCAAAAGGGCGGCGTCCGGTCAGCGGTGCCAAACACGTAGGGCAACTCGGCCGCATGGAAACCGCGCATGTCGAGTTTGTCCGCGGCCGGATAGGTGTGATCGAAATAATAGAGGAACGAAGCCTGTCCGAGAGCGGTCTGGTCGCGGACCAGGCGGTTCGCGGTCCAGCCATAGAGAGAGTCCCGAGGCGCCGCGAGCACGGCTTCCTCAAGATCATCAGAAGGATAGATCTTCAGGAAGGCGTCCGCCAGATCATCGTAACGTTCGCGGATTTCGTTTTCATAGGTCGCGGCATTTCTCGGAACCGGCGGCATCAGGAAGCGAAGCGAGCGGATTTCACCGCTGTTGAAGCCGGCGATGACGGGAACGGGCGCCTGCTCTCCGACATCGAAGGTTTCGATCAGTTGGCGCGGAAGGACTTTGCCATCGACAGTGCCGAGCGGCATGAAGGCGGCCATGGCCGCATCCACAGTCAGCTTTTCAGCGTCCATGGCGCGAAGGCCGGCCAGATCAGCTGCGCCGGTTGCGCCGGCAACGTAGAGGCCGATGGCTTCGCCGGCGAAGTGTCCGTTCTGCGGCGTCTTCAATGCTGGCATGGAGACCATGTAGCTGCTCTGGAGAACCGCCTTCTGAAACAGGCCGCGCGCATTCGGCGATGCCATCAGGTAGAGTACGCTGAGCGCGCCGGCGGACTCGCCGGCAACCGTGACGTTGGCCGGATCACCGCCGAATGCGGCAATGTTTTTCTGGACCCAGCTAAGCGCTTCGATCTGGTCAAGCAGACCGTAATTGCCTGAGATGTCGTCCGGGGATTCTGCGCTCAGCTCAGGGTGCGCGAGATAGCCAAGCACACCGAGGCGGTAGTTGATTGAAACAACAATCAAGCCTTCCTCCGCGAACTTGCTGCCGTCATAGACCGGTTCGTGCGAATAGCCGGCGGTCAGGCTGCCGCCATGGATCCAGACGAAAACGGGTGCGTCTTTGGCTTCCGGCGGCGCCCAGATGTTCAGGAATAGGCAATCTTCGCTGATGCGTTCCGGAGGGTTGGCATAGATGCTCTCACTTCTCGGACGCGGTTGAATGCAGGCCGGACCGAACTGGGTCGCCCGGAATGTTTCAGCCGGTGCGGCTTTCGGGACAGGTGGCCTCCAACGCAGGTCCCCAACCGGGGCTTCCGCATACGGAATGCCTTTGAAGACATTCACGCCATCAATGACATGTCCTTCGAACATTCCATCCTTGCTCGAGGCGACGCCGTCGATCACGGGAGCCGTAGCGCAGGATGCGAGCAGTGCCAGTGACAGGCCAGCGAGCAGGTTTCCAACACGGATCATAGTGTCTTGCTCCGTTCAGCTTCTTCCTTGCGGATCGCACGTGCCAGGAAGAAGAACAGGATCACAGCCAGCACGTAGAATGGCGTGAGTGTATAGAAGGCGAGCTGGAGTGAGTTTTCCGGGTTCGTTTCACGGAATACGTCGCTGATCGCGCCGAGCCAGGTCGGTCCAAGGCCGAGGCCGATGAGGTTCATGACCAGGAGCAACAGCGCGCCGGCCAGCACCCGCTGGTCCGGACGAACTTCTTCCTGCACCAGCGTGACGGCGGGCGAGAGATAGAAGTAGTTGAAGAAAGTCGGCCCGATCAGGAACAGCAAGGCGAGCGGCCAGGTGGGCGCCCAGACGAACCCGATGAAGAACGGTATGGCGGCGGCCAGGCCGAAGGCCGGCACGAGCGCATAGGCCACTTTCGAATTGCGTCCGAAACGGTCAACCAACCAGCCAGAGGCATACATTCCGGCACTGATACCGATGCCGAGGAGTAGTGCGTAATAGACCGCCAACTCTTCGAGCGTCATCCCCTTCTCCCGCATCAGGAAAAGCGTGGTGAAGTTCAGCGTGGCGTACGTGACGAACTGGATGGCGCCGCTCGCCAGCGAGACAAGCAGCAGGACCGGCCGTGTAAAGAACATTTTGACGGTGGCCCAGAACCCGCCTCTTGGCGCGACCCCGGTTACCGGATCGACGACCACGTCTGCGTTCGGCTTGTCGAGCCCTCCCCGCTTGGGCTCCGGCACGAAGAAGTAAACGAGCAATGCCGTTACGATTCCGACGGCTCCGAGCGCGATAAATGCTGTGCGCCAGCTGAAGGCCGCAGCCATGGAGGCCCCGAACGCAACACCCAGCGCCATGCCGATCGGCGGTCCAAAATTGAACAAGGCGAGGGCAGCGCCCCGCCGACCGGGCGGGAAGTAGTCCGAGATGATGGCGTAGGATGGGGGCACACCGCCCGCTTCGCCGACGCCGACGGCCATGCGGGCCACGACGAGTTGCGGATAGTTGCGCGCGAGACCGCATGCGAGTGTCGCGGCACTCCAGAGAGCGCAAGCGACGGAGAGAACTTTAACCCGGTTGGTACGGTCTGCGAGCCAGGCAACAGGAATGCCGAGAACGCAGTAGAAGACTGCGAAATAGAGACCCGTGATACGTCCCAGCTGGCCATCCGTGATGCCGAGTTCATCCTGGATCGGCTTGGCGAGGATCGAGATGATCTGCCGGTCGAGGAAGTTCAGGACATAGACGAAACAGAGGATCGCCAGAACGAACCAGGCCCGCCCATCCGGCCGCACATATTGTGCGGCCGGCGGAACGGCGTCTGCGCGGGAGGACGCAGGTTGCGCCGTACTGTCAGAGGCGGACACAGATCAGTAATCCACGCTCAGACGAACACCGACCGTCTGCGGACGCAGGCGTGCGTAGCGCGCATCAACAAAGGACTCGGGGTGAACGTAGGTGATCGAACTGTCGTCGAACAGGTTCTCGACATAGCCAACCAGCTTCCAGTTATCCTTCGACAGTCCGGCCTGCAGGTTCACGACCGTATACGCGTCAGTGAAGTCGAACGTCGGCGCAGGCAAAGTCGGCCGTCCAGGTACGTTCGGGAACATGCCCGGGAAGTCACCGACATAGGCGGCCGTGCCGGAGACGAAGGCGTCCATGTCACTGACGTCAAAGTCATAACGCGCCGTCGCTGCACCCTGGAAGGAAGGCATGGCAAGTTGCAGCCCCAGCTCGGCACCGGAAATCGCCGCCTCGGCAGGCGACAGCTCGGTAATTTCCGTGTCGCTGAGCGACCCGTTGAGGAACAGGCTGACACCGCTGCCGGGATACATGCCGACTTCAAACTCGAGGCCCTGGCTCACCGCTTCCCCGATGTTTGTCGCGAACTGAACCTGGTCCGACAGCCGGTTCGCCTGAACCTGGATATCTTCCCAGACGATGTAGTAGGCTGCGAGGTTGGAGGTCAGCTTGCCGTTCATGAAGACGCCCTTGAGGCCGAGTTCATAATTGGTCAGTCCATCAGATTTTGCGCCATTCGGAATGACGATATCGGTCGGATCGACGAGGCTGACCGCGCCAGCGCGAGCGTTGGCGACAGGCGAACGGAAACCGGTAGAGATCGATGCGTAAGTTGTCAGGTTCTCGATCGGCTTATACGAAACGCTTGCTTTGTAGGAGACGTTGTCTGCTTCAACCTTGAGCCCTTCGGCGGCCACAACCGGAACCACCGTGAGCGGAATATTGGTGAAACCACCCAGCGCGACGCCGAGATAGTTGGAGTTATATCCCCCGCCATTCGTGAAGGCCTGCACCGAAGTTTCAGTGTAGCGCAGACCACCGGTCGCCCAGAGCTGATCTGAGAAGCGGTACGTCAATTCGCCGAACGCTGCCGACTCGATCTGATCGAAATATCCGCTGAAGCTCTGATAATATTCGTTCGGAAGCCCCGTCAGACCGCGGGCGTTCAGGAATTCAATCGACGAACGATAGTCGTAGTCAATGTCGCGGCGCTTGTTGAAGTAAAATCCGCCGACGATCCAGTCCCAATTGCCGCCGTCTGCGGAAGAGAGACGGGCTTCCTGGACAAAGTTCTCATCGTACCCAACTGCATCCAATGCAAAGGGAATAGTCTGCGCAAACGTGCCAGCAAGGTCGACGATGAATTTGCCATCGATGTTCGAGTAGGTCGAAGAGCTGGTGAAGTTTGCCCAATCCAGATCATAATTGACCGTCAGATTGTAGCTTGTGAAATTGGATTGGAAGAGATCCGGACGCTCTGTGAAGCGAACGTATTCTCCCCGTGCCGGGTTTGTAAGGGCCGAGTCGGCGGGCTTGTTGTCCTCGTGGATGATGAGCAGTCCCATGTCGAAATTGCTCGTGGGCTCCCAGAGCAGATGCGCGCGACCTCCGACGGACTCGAGGGAGTTTGCGCCTTCAATGCCTGTACCGACGTTATCGACCCAGCCATCTTCATCGCGGTAAAAGCCAACCAACCGGAGAGCCAACTGGTCTTTGACCAGCGGAACGTTGACCATGCCGTTATAGCGCTGACGCAGCGCGTCTCCGTCGGTGAGACCGAAATCGACCAGGCCGCCAACTTCAAATTTGTTCGGATTTGGCGCTTTCGTCAGGATACGGACGGCGCCTGCCAGTGAGTTCGCCCCGAACAACGTGCCTTGCGGACCGCGCAGAATTTCAACGCGCTCCACATCGAACAGGGTCGGATCGAGGATGGTCGAGTTGCCGTTGCTCGAGATCGGCAGCTCGTTGATGTAGATGGCCGTAGAAGCCTGCAGGTTGGCGCCGTAACCGTTCGTGGCGATACCGCGCGTCGTGATCGTGTTGAAGTTCGCAGTCGGCTGGTTGAGGATAATGCCGGGCGTTTCGCGCGCGAGGCCTTCGTAGCTGACGATGCCTTTCTCGCTGAGGGCTTCCTGCTGGTAAGCCGTTACGGCGAGCGGCACATCCTGCAGGCTTTCCTCGCGGCGGGTCGATGTGACGATGACCTTGTCCAGACTGCGAACTTCTTCGCCGCCTTCTGAGGTGCTTGCCGGCGCGGCCTGATCTTCCTGCGATGTTTCTTGAGCGCTCGCTACTGCCCCGACAAAAGTCGACAACAGGACTGCGGCGCTCGCGGATGCGAGAATTCTGGATTTCATGATTTCCTCCCATATGCGCCATCTCTTTGTAGAGCGCTGGAGACTTTGATCTGCCAAATTTGGGAGCCTGTCAAGATTCACTATCGTGCGAGTGAGTATTATTTCCGGACGTTGAAAAGCAACCGGCCCTCCTCCGCGAGGATTTCATTTTTTATATTTAAAACAGGAAGTTACGGCTGATACTCGGCAAGACTCGCACTGCTCAACATCTGTTGGACAAAGCTCCTGAGCCGACAATTTCTTTCCATGCGTCGCCAGGGTCAGCGCAGCCAGCTTCGAATCGCTGCGCTGCAAACGATCTGTGGGGCTAGCTTTTTTTCGCCGGTGTGCCCTTGCAGATTTCGATGATTCCAGCCGCCATGAAGCGGGCCATACGGTCCTTCACAGCAGCGAAGTCATCCGATTTGCAAGCGCCGTCTGAGAGCCGGTCAATACGGCCCGTGCGCGCGAGGGTCAGCATCAGGCCGCCCGAGACGAAATGGTAGCCCCAGAAGATATCGGCATCGCTGCATTCCGGTAGGGCGCGCTTAAGGATACCGATCAGGCGCAGCACGAGCTGGTCGAAATGCTCATCAAAAAGTTCCGCGCCCAATTGTGAGTTCGACACTTGCGCGCCCAGGGCAGCGAAGTTTTTCCACCCTTCCCCGCCTTCGATATAGAGATCGAGGTCAGTATCCAGGAACGCCCGCAGCGCGCCTTCAACTGTCGGATTGTCACCACAAGCGGCTTCGTATTCGTCCAGCGCCTTCATACGCAGAGACCGGGTCACTTCCGCCCGGCGATTGAAGACTTCATCGAACAGCTGCCGTTTGTCCGTAAAATAGTAATTCATCAGACTGTGATGCACGCCGACACGCTTGGCGACGTCCTTCAGAGTCGTGCCATAGAGACCATGAATCGAGAACAGGTACTCCGCCGCATCGAGAATCTGCCCCATCATCTCGGCGCGCTGCTCGGCCTTCTTGGTCCCCTTTGGGCGCCTCGCTTGGTCGATCGTCATATTGCCTCCGGCTGATACGCCCTAACAAGATTGGCGAATCTCAACTTATCTCAAGTCAAAGCCCGTTTCTGGAAGGTTGCACAAGGCCGCAGGGTAGTATTTCAGGCAGTGCGGGCACATTTCAGGCTGGTCTCGAGACATTTATCGCGTGAAACAGTGTGGTTCAGCGGGGGCGCACGACCACAAAAAGTTCCAAGCGGCATTGCACGTAAAGAGGAAACACCATGCGCATTTATCCGACAATACTTTCGCAGCGTGTTGCTGGCGTTGCCGTCGCGGCAGTCCTATCCGGATGCGCGATGCGCCCGGCAAGTCCTGAAATTCCGGCTGTGGATATGCCGCTCGCGGATATGCTGACGGAAGCACGCGCGCCGAACGGAGCCTTTATCAGCTGGCGCGAGCACCTGATCGATGCAGAAGACGTCAATGGCGGCGTGGCGATCCGGGGCGGTGATGGTCTGGTCATCGGCGATCTCGACCGGGACGGCTTCCCAGACATTATTTCCGTGCATGAAGATTCCGGCCATATCCGCATCGCCTTCGGGGGGCAGGATCCGCGCGAGTGGACACTGGTCACGCTGACGCATGGCGCGGGCGCAGCGGCAGTCGAGGACGTTGCGATTGGCGATCTCAATCAGGATGGCTGGCTGGACATAATTGCCGCGTGCGAGGATGCGCACCTGATCTATTTCGAAAATCCGGGTACGGATATACGGACAACACAATGGGACTCCATCATTCCTGAGATTACACAGAACAGGGGTTCCTGGCTGCGTGTGTTCATGGCGGATATGAATGGAGATGGCGCGCTTGACATTACGGCTGCCAACAAGGGCGCCGCGGATATCATCGATCCGGCTGTCGCCGACGGGATTGCAAGCAGCACATCCCTTTTCCTGATTGATGGCACGCCGCTGGAGCAGGCCTCATGGCGCGAGCAGATCCTGCTGCGCAAGGGAATCGCGAATACCGCCATGCCCGTCGACATTGACGGCGACGGCGATCTCGACGTTCTGGCCGCTTCGCGGAATGAAGAGGTCATGTTTCTTCTTGAGAACAATGCCACGCTTCCGGATGAAACACTGGAAATCACCGAACACAAAATTCAGATAAAGGCCGGCTTCGAGCCGCCGGAAGGTTGGAGAGGCCTTGCGAATGCATTCCAGTCTGAGTTCGCCGATCTTGATGGCGACGGGCGCCTCGACCTTGTGGTGAATGCGCATGAGGCGGCGCCGGGCATGCTGCCGCACTTCGGCCTCGTCTGGCTGCAGCAACCAGCCAGCCTTGATGATCCGTGGACGCTGAACCGTATCGGGCACGTCATGCCCGACTGGATCGCCGGAATCAGGATGGCCGACATTGACAGCGACGGGGATCTTGACGTGGTCGCGGGCGGATATTCCGGGCTCAACATACTTGCAGGCGCCTATTCTGGCGCGCCGAGGCTTCAGGATGATCCGGGTGCAATCGCCTCTGATACGGTCGGGCGTATCGCATGGTTCGAAAATCCGGGTCATCCGAATACGGACAAAGAGTGGAGGCGGCACGACATCTCCAGGCGTGTGCGCGACATGAATGATGCCTTCGTGCCCATCGATCTCGATTCTGACGGCGACCTCGACCTTGTCTCAACGCGCGGGAACAGCGGCGACCTCGACGGCGTATTCTGGCTGGAGCAGGTCCGCTCTCAGGAAGCGCGGCCGAACTTTACGGCTGCGCGCGAAACGGATAGCCGGCAATTGCCGCCGCCGCCCGAGGACTGGCCAGCGACCTACCGTCAGGACCGGACGTTCAAGCCTGCCTCGAACACCGAATAGCGGCTAGCCGGCGAACTTCTGCATCTCTGCGGAAAGACGCGGCGGCGCGTTGCGGTACTGGAACAGGGCTGCCAAACCTTCAGCGTCCGCCATGGCCAGACCGTCCCTGTCACCGGCGGCGAACAGCGCCGTGGCCCAGCCGTCGGCGATCGCACATTGCGGATGAATTACGCTGACACTGGCGAGATCTCCACCATCGTTTGCGCGGCCTGCGGCCGGCACGATGTGGGACACTGTCTCGCTGCCCTCCTGGCGGCGCTGGCGGTAGTCACCCGACGTCGCAAGCGCCTTCCCGACGAGCGCTACGCGCCATGGCGCACCGCCCGGGTACGGATTTTCAATATCCACCCACCATGGCATGCCATCTGAGCGCACACCGCGCGCCACGAACTCTCCGCCGATCTCGACGAGGAACTGGGTCACGCCGAAAGTTTCAAGCGTGCGGGCCATCTGGTCTACCGCGTAGCCCTTGGCGATCGCTGAAAGCTCAAGGACCACGCCGCCGGGCTGCATCAAAACCGACGATGCAGGCAAGATCTGGCACCAGGCAGATTCGCCGTAAAAGGATTGCCTATGCTTCTCCAAAACAGATGGTCCGAAGCCGCGCCGCCTTACTTCTCTTCCGAGGCATGGATCAAAGGCGCCCTTGCTCCTGCGGGCGATATCAAGCGCGTGGGCCATCACTTCCGCAAACGGAGCATCTATTTCTATTGTTTGACCAGGCGGAAGATCATTATAGCGAGAGATGAGCGACTCTGCCTGCCATGTGCTCATCGACGCAATCACGGTCGTGAAACTGTGTTCCAGCGCAGCTGCAACATCACCCTCACGTACGCTCAAGGGCGAAAACCAACGCGCCGACCAGTTCGTCCCCATCGTTTCACCGGCAAGGCGCAGGTCCAGAAAAGCTTCCGGCCGCGGTGTGATGGCACCGCGGCCGCAGTTGTCAGGTATGAGAAGATGGACTTCCGTCAAAGAGGCAGGGCCTCAAAGGTCGCAACATAGCTGTTGCGGAGGTTGATTTCCTTGCCGTTGAGGGAGCTCTGGCCGGAGGATTCTGCGCTCAGCCAGTATGGCCCCGCTTCGTCAGGCGTGAAGGTGATAACGCCATCTGCATCCGTGGTGAGTTTCAGGCCGTTTTCAGCATTCCGGTAGCGGTCATTGCCGCGAATGATGTCAACTTCGACACCGGCGGCCGGCTTACCATCCTGAAGGAACTGGAAGCTGACGTTTTCGCCTGCAAACACATCGTTCGGGTGGGTGACGGGTTTCAGTTCGAGACCGGTTCCTTCGGTTGCAAAGACTGCCGTCGTAGGCGATCCCAGCGTCACGAAGGTTTCGATGCGGCGGACGCTGCGGGAAATCTCGACACCGGATTTTGCTTCGATGCCGTCTGTTTTCAGCGTTTCGGCATTGCCGCGCCAGCGCTTGCGCTCGCCGTTTTCTTCCCAGCTGGCATTGTATCCGTCGCCGCCTAAAGAGATGCGATAGGTGCCTTCCTTTTCGAGCTTTACATCGAAAGCGGAGCGGTATTTTCCGGTGACGGTGTTCTCCGCCTCTACGGCAGTGCCATCCGGCGCCGTGATCGAAAGAGAGTCCAGGCGCATGGCAACGTGATTGGGGTAGAACAGGTTATTGGATATGGCGCCGTCAACGGTCACCCATTGGTTCTCTCCCGAGAGCGTGAAAGACGAAGGCAGTATCCAGGCGCGGTGCGCAAAGGCGTTGCCGGCGAGCGACAAGGCCGCGAG
This sequence comes from Hyphomonas sp., assembly GCA_040223555.1. Classification (GTDB taxonomy): domain Bacteria; phylum Pseudomonadota; class Alphaproteobacteria; order Caulobacterales; family Hyphomonadaceae; genus Hyphomonas. The sequence goes on along the minus strand of JAVKGA010000009.1, from coordinate 596,088 downwards.
CGCAACAGCGCAGGATTTGAAGAAGGTGGGTTTCATCGAAAACTCCTGTTTCAGGGGGTCGTATGGATTTGAAATCAATCGGCGAGACGAAGCGTGACCTTGCCTAGCTCACGCTCACCGCTCTGGCTTTCCGGCGCAGCCTTGAGTGGCCAGATGAAAGGCAAGCTGACGAGTTCGCGGCCCCCGACTTCACGCGAGGCCTCAACGACCAGCTGGTATTGGCCTGCTTTCAGGTTTGCGAAGGGACCGGAATCTGTGGCCAGCACAATTTCATGCGTACCGGGCGCTTTGGTCGGACCAGAGATGCCATCCACCGGCATCGCCAGCTCGCGTCCGGTACGGCGCCACCATTGGCGGATATCCTTGAGCCAGGTTTCACCCTTGCCTTCACCCGTCTCGCCCTGTTGGTACCAGACGGCGATGTTGGACACCACGGAATTGTCAGGATTGGCAATCCAGATGGCCACATAGGGCCGATGATACTCGGCGACGCTCATGCGCGGAATATCGACTTCGACTTCAATCGTGTCGGCTAGCGCCTGCCCTGATATCAATGACAAGCCAGCGACAGTCAGTATTGCACGCATACGGAGTACCTCACAGATGGACGAAGAATAGGAGAAGAAGAACCGGGATACCAATCCCCGATGCCACGAGCGGCCAGGTCGAACCGCGACGCATCGAGTGGATCTGCAGCAGCCACAGCCCGCTCAGGCAGAAGACCATGCAGGCAACGGCAAACACATCCAGGAAGAAAGACCAAGCCGCACCCGTGTTGCGACCTTTATGGAGATCGTTCAGATAGGATACGGCGCCGCGATCCGTGACTTCATAAAGCACGTCGCCGCTCGTCCGGTCGATGGTCATCCATGCGTCCCCGCCAGGGCGCGGAAGACTGATATATACGTCCAGGTCGGTCCACTCACCGGCCACACCGCTGATGCGGGCGCCGGTCTCATGACGGACCGCGCGGGCGACTTCGCCGGGCACAGTGGCACCGTCCGCGAACTCGATATCTGGTCCGATATGCTCTAGCGCGTCCTCGCTGAGAACAAACTCATGCTCAGTAATGCGCGGGGAAGCTTCGATGTCGCGGGCGTGGTTCAGCGTGATGCCTGTCAACGCAAAGAGCAGCATGCCGAGCAGGCAAATCGCGCCCGACATCCAGTGCCAAGTCCGCGCCTGACGCTTCCAGAATCCAATGGTCGACAGCTTGTCAAAAAAGCCGGGCTGGGGGCTTTCCGGAACCTGCTTGTCAGACCTGGCAGAGGCAAAACGAAATTTCACAACCAGCAGCGCCCGAATGTCCAAACGTGAAGGCTGCAAGTGCCTCACTTCAGTTTCATTTGCAAGTCATTCTCATTTGCAGGCTGCTGATTTTTGCGAGTGAGAATGGTTTTTGGGATTTTGATGTTTAGCCAGGAGCCAATAATAATTCTCAACATGCCAATATTGTAGGGCAAGTGTTCTTCAGCCAAGCAACTGCCGTTCCCTTGGTGTGGCCCTTTTTCAGGCCCTCCAAGGATCCGTTCTCAACTGCAATCAAACCGCACAGGCCGTGATGATCGGAGGCCCCACGCCCACGCACTCAGTGTCGCAGGGGCGCTGGGAGTGGCGCATTTCCTGCGCGCGCTTCGCTCGAGATTACCATGGGTCTCATGGATTGTGCCACGCTGACGGACATCAACCCCGAGCATGTCCGCCAGCGGAGCGTTTTATAGAGACTACGATTTGTCGCGAAGGCGACTGCGGAAATCGCGTTTGGCGGCTTCCAGGTCGCCCGAAAGTTTCTGTCGCAGGCCTGAGCGGAGCGATTCCATTTTTGCCGCGCGGGCTTCGATGATGTCGTCGGAGACGCCAATACCCTTCATCGACGCGCTCAGGCTTGGCCCTGCCAGTTGGAAACCTGCCGCATCCTCAATGGCGCCGATTGTCCAGAAGTCTTCATCGCGCGACCATGCATCCATGGTCTCGAACGGGATCCAGCAATAGCCATGATCTGCCCAACCTGGCCCCCAGCTGTTGCGAACAAGATACGCCCGGTCGGTCATGTCATACCCCACGATAAGCATCGCGTGACCCGATGGTGGCTGCTCGGTCACAACCTGATCGGGTTTCGGCATACGGCCGGTCTCGGCCGCAACCTGATAATACTCTCCGGGTACAAATATTCCGAAAACAATCGGAAGCCCTTGCGCTATGGCGGTCAACGCCTGAACACCGCGCGGTGCACGGGCATACTGGACGGCTTCATAGCTTGAAGCATTCTTGTAGCAGTCATCTGTCGGCTTGGTCAGAACATTCTCTTCAACGAAGGGCCAAAACCTGGCCTCGCAAGCACCATGCGCGAGGACGGCGGCCATGCCGTGGTGGATGAAGCTGCCCCCATCCTGATGCGCGGAGTCTGACAGGTGACGGGCATTGTAGTAGACGAACAGGCGCGACAGGTCAGTCAGCGCACGGCCGGCCTTGAGATGGTGGAATTCCAATGCGCCGATGACTGCATTCGCCACGCAGGAATTGGTCTTCAGCTGGTTCTCGATCGGAGAGCAGTGAATACGCAGGTCAACCCTGTCGGGAAGGCGAATGCTCGGTGCCGTCAGGGTCGGCGCAGCCGACGGGCGTTCCTCGAAGCGGCAGCCTTTCAGGCTGAACTCGGACCATTTTCCAGACATTAGTTTCCCCTTTTAGGATTCGCGGCGGGTTGGCATTTCAAGGATACGAAATTCGGTTGAGACATGTGGCGGGCTGGCATGGTCATGAGCACGGCGCACCGGGCTCATGATTGACGTGCATACGCCCCTGCTCGATGACGTTGTTGTTGGCATCGCGCGTCTGGAAATCGACGTGGCAACCCTGATCCCACCTGGCCGTCCCAACATAGGCCATTCCGGCTTGCGGCACGGTGATTGTATAATCTCCGGTGGTTCCATTGAATTGCCCGCTGATCTGGACGGTGTAGCCGTAGGGATTCATTCCGTCCCCGGAGAACCGGCCATTGTGGCTGACATCAACATCGAGGATCGAGCCGTTCCCGTCGTTCCACTCGCCGCTGAGACTCTGGATTCCGCTGCCGCCCCAGTCGTTACCATCATCACCACCACCGCCACCATTCGGCCAGATGGCACCTAAAAGAACTATGGCAAGCAATCCACCTGAACCGATCCCTACCCATTTGCGGATTTTTGGATCTATCGACGGCAGAGGTGTCGGTTTGTCAGGCTTTTTGGATCCGCCTCCAGCCAGATTGACGGCATTCACGAGTTCAGTTCGATACTCTTTCGCGGTCTGTTGCCGGCTCGGAGGCCGGTCGGACAGGCCACGGCTGATGAGGGTATCAATCCCTGCAGGCACATCAGATCGTCCACCTGAAGGCGGCTGCCAGAAACCACTGGGCAACACTTCCATGAGTAATTCGTAGAAAATCTTTGAAAGCGAGTAGAGGTCGGCAGCAGGTCCCGCAGAATCTGCGTTCATCTTTTGCTCGGGCGCCATGTAATCCGGCGTTCCAATCCCTCTGGTGCCACTGTCCATTGATACGCCCGCGACGCAAGCGATGCCGAAGTCCAGGATTTTAAGGGGTGCAGACGTCTCGGATGGTTCCGCAGACAGCATGATGTTTTCCGGCTTGAGGTCGCGGTGGATCACACCGGCCGCATGCGCTGCAGACAAGCCGTCCAGGATCTCCGCGACGATCCGCGCGGCAACACGCAAGGGAACATCCTGCCGTTGACGGATCTTTCCGCGGTGCCAGTCCCGCAGCGATTGTCCGTCCAGGAACTCCATCGACACAAAGGGCTGCCCTTCGGCCTCGCCCACATCGTAGACTGCCACGACATTCTGATGGCGAATATCCCGGGCCGTCAGGCCTTCAGAGATCAGCTGCTTGACCGCGCCCGGACCGCTCAGACGCTCCGTCCGGATCAGTTTCAGTGCGACGGCTTTTTCCGCAAGCTTGTCATGCGCGCGGTACACGATCCCCATGCCGCCTTTTCCAACAACACTTTCGATCGTGTAGCGGCCTGAAAAAACAGTTCCAGGCTCCAATGTGGGCACTGTGTTTTTTGAGCCCCCACGGGTAGACGTATCGTCAAGCGTTTCAAGTTCTCCGATCGTTCTCATGTCAGCGAAACGGGTTTCCTGATTGTCAGCGCCGCATGACGGGCAATAGCGATCGCCCTGGCTCATTTGTGCGCTGCAATGTCTACATTTGGCCATGTCAGATACCTGTTTCGTTCAAGATGCGACGCGCTGTACGACGATCCGCCGAACACTTCCGTGTTCGGATTGAAGTGAGAATTTCAGCGTCAGGCGCTGATCTGCGGAAACCAGTGGCGCAACAGCATCTCCGTCAGAGAGCTGGACAACCTTGCCCTCACCAAGCGCATTGCCGTTTACCCGAATGCCGCGGCTTCCGTTGACGCGAAGCATGAGGCGGTCAGATTCGATGTAGAGTTCGAAATGGCGGCGTGAGATCGTTCGGCTAATGGCTTCGTCGATACCGCCACTGGGATTGTCCACCAGAAGGCGGACATCGCCTTCCCCGTCCTGAAGCCTGGTTCGACTGCGTCCTGCCGCCAGCACGCCGTCAGGCGCGAGGATGGGCCCATTGTGCGGGGCATCACCTTTCGCGAATCCCTGCCAGGTAAACTCTGCGTGCCGCGGCACCCAGCTGCCAGCATCAATGCCCCGCAAACCAAGGCGCCGCTCTTCACGTTCGGCCCGCACCAGGGTCAGGCGGCTGGCCTCAATGGTCGTCTCCCGGCCAGGCTTGGTTTCGCCTTTCCCGGAGATATAAACTGTGTTGCCATGACCAGCGCTTTGGCCACCGATGTTGACCACAGGGCCTTTCTCAGCAGACGGATCTTCGACCATCAGGGTGACCTGAGCCACGAAGGCGAAGTTTTCCTGGCGCCAGCGCCATCTGCTCGACAGCCCGATCATGATCTGAAGGCTGTGCGCGCCCGCTTTTTCGATCTCATCAGCGACGATGGATATCGGCCGCGTTTCACCTGCCGCGAGCCGCTCCCAGCCAATCTCTTCGGCCTTCCACGTCCCGGAGGCTTCCCGGCTCCACAATCCCGTGACGAAAAGCGGCCGGCCTACGGCTGACAGGTTTGCGACGGATATAGGTAGCGCAACTGCGCCACCGACTTTGGCGGCCGTCAGGGCGCCAGCGTCAATCTGCATGTAAGGTGCAACGCAGACCGTACAGAGGCCATGATCATCCAGCAGCCCACCGCATTCCTCGACCGCCATGCAGCGGATCAGGGGTTTGCCGCACTCGCCGCAGAAAGTTGCATCCTTGTCGAGCGCGGACGTATAGCAGCACTCTGCCTGCGTCCGCGCAGGAACATGACCGGAAGGCGAGGAAACAGCCATGCTGGCTCAGGTCCGCATCTTGTGGCCGCAGCCCGTGCAGAAGTTTGCCTTCGCGGCCAGAGCGCGTCCGCATTCCGGACACTCAACCTTCGCCGCGTCATCGCTCGGTCCACCAGCAGAGGATGAACCCGGCTTGCCGCCCGCGCCATGCGCTACACCCGTCGCGCCTGCCATGCCGGCTTTCAGGATGTCCAGTTCATGCGCCCGACTTTCGGAACGCTCATCGGAAGCGCCCTTGATCAGCTCACGCATGATCGACATGGAGTCCTCGTTCGCCCCGGCGCGTGCGCGTGCCTGCTCTTTGAGGACTTCCGCCACATGCGGGGAAAGACCGGCATTGATTGCTAGGATTTGCTCCGGTGACATATTGGCGCCCGCCATAAGCTGAGCAGTCCGGGCTTCCGCCTCAGCCTTCATGCGAGCAATATCGTTGTCAGTGCCAGACTTTGCGGTCCTGATATCGCGATCGGCGTCACGATCCGCTGATGTACCTTCGAGGTCCATCAATGTCCTGAGATTACTTGACGACTGCTCCTGAGCTATGCGGGCAATCTCAAGCTCCATTCGCTGAGCGCGGTCACGCAAGTCCTGATCTGTGAGGATGCCCATCTTCTTGAGTTCCTGGACGTGCTGTCCGTCGAGGATCTCGATTTCACGTTCTGTATTGCGCAGGCGCGCAGCATGGGAAGTCAGGTCGATGAGATGGCCCGCATCTGCGAGTTCGTTCTCCATCTTTGCAGCACGTTCCGTGCGCAGCACCTCGATTTCGTGCGCCAGCGCTTCCATCTCGTGCCGGCGCGTAACTGCCTCGCGCGCATCAAGGAAGCGCACTTCGCTGCCCAGCACCATGTGCGACAACTCCTCGTCGCTGGCGCTCTGGAGTTTCTCGAGACTGGTGGAGGCTTCGATCTTGACCTGTGCGGCGTCAGACTGGCGGCCGACTTCGCGCTTGAGGATTCCCAGCTGATAGTCGAGTGCTTCCTGTTGACGTTCGGCCTGCGCTCTTTCCAATCCTTCACGCTCGACAGCGTTCATGGCCCACTCGACCGATGCCGCCCGGACGATGACGCCGAGGTCTCCGCAGACACGTTCCGCTTCGCGCATCATGTCGGCCTGGATCTTGTCCTGCAGGCCGGTTTCGCCGCGGATATCGGCCGCATCCATCCGACCGACGACGGCTTCAACAACCCGGTCAGTGAAGTGCGGCGCGATTCTGTCGAGGACATCGATCCGCGACAATGCCTTGCGGCCGGGAAGTTCCTGCGCCGTGTCCTCCGAAGTGGTGTTCTGGCGCGCAACGCCGCCCATAAGCCCGAGAATATTTGACGGTTTGTCCGGGTTCAGTTGCAACTCAAGGGTCACGAGGCCCGCGATCTCAACACTGTCGCGCGACAATGCGCGGATTGGCAATTGCACCTGGAAGGGCTTCAGATCTGCGAGCATGATCGCGATATGGGTGGATCCGCCCGCGACACCCTTGATGGCCGTGGCAATCCCGCCAACCGAAAAATGCGCGCCCTTGTAGGTGTCGATCAGCTGGCCGTTGCGGAACAGGAGGGCGGCAATATCGGGCGGCGTTGCGTAACGCTTCTCGAAGAAGGTTTTGAATTCGGATTCGCGAACAAACTCGGCGAGCAGGTTCGGATCGGTCAGTACAAGCGGCATCGAGGCCATTGATCAGCCCTCCTTTTTGGCGGGGAAGAAGTATGTGTAAATTCGGGCCAGGATGATCAGCACACACAGCGTGAACGCGATCGGGTGCTCGCTTATGATCGCCCGCGCGCGCTCCCATGTCGCAAAATCACCTGCGAGATTTCCCGCGTTCGTCACTGTGAACACAGATGATGTGACCACCGACATGATGCTGAATACGGCCATGATGAGCGCCGCCAGGCTGGCAACTTTCTGAGCCTTCCTGGCGGGCCGCAGACGCGATGCTGCCTCTTCAGCAGCATCGCGCCGATCGAGCACCTTTTCAAAAGCGTCCCCGCGCTCGATCGCCTCTTCCCGTGCCTTCTGGTCCACCCTCAGAAAGTCGGGTTGAGCTTTACGGTTCTTTTCCGCAGCATTGACCGGTGTCAGGTTCGACGCGCGCCGCCGCCAGATCACAAATGCCGTGACGGCCAGCCAGATACCGGCTGCTGCCATCGTGATGTTGAACAGCAGGTCGATGATTGGCCACGCCTCGGGCGGGATACTTTCGAGAGTTTGTTCCATGGCCGGCGGCTCCCCATTATCGGTCCTGTATCAAGAGGCGTGGGAAACCGGGATTTCCGGTCACCCATCGGGATTATTTTTTTGAGCCGCCTTAAAGTCTTGTCGAAGATGGGTTTTTGCGACACGCTCCCTTCGGGAGGACGACATGGCACAACCTGATGACGGCACGGCAAAGGAGCTGCTTGATGGCTGGCGCGCCGGCGATCTGGAAGCGCGCGACAAGTTGTTCACGCAGCTCTATTCCGAACTCAGGCAAATCTCTGCCGGGCTGATCCGGGCCGAACGCAACCTTTCGCTCTCAACGAGCGACCTGGTTAATGAGGCAGTTATTCGCCTGATGCGGGTGAACCAGATCGAGTGGGTGGACAAAGTGCATTTCCTGGCGCTCGCGGCCCGCGCCATGCGGCGCGTCCTCATAGACCATGCGCGCAAGAAACGGTCCGACAAGCGCCACCATCATAAGGTGACCCTCGTCTCGCGATTGTCCGATGGTCACTCGGACCGCATGGACATGGACGTTCTGGAGAAAGCTCTGATCCGCCTGAGTGTGATCGATCAGGACAAGGCCGAAATCGTTGAGCTGAGGTATTTCGGCGGCATGACACTTGAAGAGATCGCTGAAGTGCGCGGCGTCTCGGAAGCGACAGTCAAGCGCAACTGGCGTGTGGCACGGGCCTGGTTGCTCGATTGCGTGAATGAAGCGAGGCAGGATGACAACCGGTTCGACTGAACGCGCTGCGTTGGAATTGCTTTCGCGTGCACTCGACATTCCTTCCGCTGAACGCGAGGATTGGGTGCGGGCGCAATGCGGCGATGACACTGCGCTGGAACGCCGTGTTCTTTCACTGCTGAAGATCGAAAGCGCTTACCCCGAGGCCCTCAGAACCGGCGGCGCCGGGCATGATGCATCAGAAGCTCCCGTGCCCGAGCGGATTGGTGCCTACAAGATTGTCGGGACGATCGGACAGGGCGGTATGGGCGCCGTCTACAAAGCCGAACGGATTGCCGGGAACTTCAATCAGACCGTTGCCATCAAGGTCATACGTCCGGGCGTCTTGTCCGAAGCACTGATTGAGCGTTTCCAGCGCGAGCGGCAAATCCTTGCGGCGCTCAATCACCCGAACATCGCTCGTCTCTATGATGGCGGCGAAATGGATGATGGCTCCCCCTTCATGATCATGGAGTTCGTGGACGGACTACCTGTGCTGCAATGGGCCGAGCAGACGCGCGCATCTCTGGACACCCGCCTCGACCTGTTCTCCAGGCTGTGTGCGGCTGTCCAGTTTGCCCACCAGAACCTGATCATCCACCGGGATATCACGCCGTCCAACGTGCTGGTGAACCGCGACGGCGAAGTCAAACTTATCGACTTCGGAATATCGAGGCCACCAGAGCGGCACGACCTGACGAGCGCAGGCCGCGCGCAAAGCTCAAGCGGAAAGAAGAGTCTCAGCTACACGCCGGGGTATGCCGCGCCTGAGCGCCACAACGGAGATGTCGCAACTACGCTGTCGGACATCTTCTCGCTTGGAAAACTGCTGGAAGACATGACAAAGCCCGAAGAGCGCGGGCCTGAACTTGCGGCCATCATCAGCTGTGCCTGCGCACCTGATCCGGCAGACCGGTATCCTTCCGCCGATGCTCTCGATGAAGACCTGCGAAGCCAGCGGTCAGGTCACCCGGTATCGGCCTACGAAGGCGGTGCTGGCTATCAAGTCGGAAAGTTCCTCGGAAGACACAAAGTTTCCGCCGTTGCGGTTGCGGCCGTTATCGTGGGCCTGTCGACGGCGCTTGCGGCGACGGTTCTCCAGTACAACCGCGCCGAATCCGCGCTTACGCTCGCAAATGCACGCTTCGCCGAAGCGCGCGAACTCAGCCGGACGCTTGTCTTCGATGTCTATGACAAGGCAGACAAGATTTCCGGCTCGCTGGAGACCCGGGAGGCCCTCGCGAATGTCGTGCGCGATTACGTCACCAGCCTGCAGCTGGACGACAAAGCGCCCGATGACGTACTTCTCGAAGTCGGGATCATCACATCACGTCTGGCCGATCTGTACGGCGGCATCGGCATCGCAAATCTGGGCGAGAACGATCTTTCAAGACAGCTTTTTACCGATGCCGAGACTGCGCTGGAAGAAGTGATGGCACGCAATCCGAGTGATACGGTTGCCGCAGCCGAGTTGATCATGGTGGAACGCATGCTGACCATGCAGCATGTCTATCACACACGCGACCTGGCCACCGCACGCCTTCACAACCAGCGCGCGTTTGATATCGCCGAAGCCGGCATCGTCCTGCAGGATGAAAACGAGCAGAAACTTCTGCGCCATCTGTGGAGTGCCCGCACAGACCTGCTCCAGATTCTCGAACATGAAAACAATTCAGAAGAGGCCATCACAAGGGTTACGCAATGGCGTGCCGAGATGACCCCTGAAATGTCCGAGCGTATGGGTGGCGGCGAAGAAATGGCGGCTTATATGGCCATGCAGCATGCAACCGTCCTTATACAAATGGACAGAGGCGCTGACGCGCTCGAACCGCTGGATCACGCGATTGCATTCCGCAAGCAAGCGCTCATCGATACACCTGACAATTACTATCACCGGACCCAGCTCATGCACGCGCTCGGCGAGCGCGCAACGGCGGCGCGGCTCGCGGGAGACCTCGAAGCGAGCGCCGCCTCGGCGGACGAGGCCGTGGATATTGCCGAGAAGATCATGCTGGCAAACCCTGATGATGCCGGTGGGCCGGAAGGCCTGTCCGCCATGCTGCAAAAGCGCGCGACGGCGCAGGCTGCACTCGGAAATACCGATGCCGCCCGCACAGCCGTCAACGAAGCCGCACGGTTGCTTGTCGAGCTTTTGGTTGAGCTACCTGGCAATGAATTCTTCGAAGCGAACCTGCTGCACGTTGCTGCTCAAGCTGCCGAAATCGACCAGGCTGCGGGCAGCACTGACTGGTCCTGCGAACTTGAACGGCAAGTGCGCGCCACATTCGACGTAGGCGCCAGATTGGCAAATCCGGAATTCGTACCTGACCGCACGGGCCTGAAGGCGCTTCTTGACGCAAACTGTCCGGGCTAGCCCCCGACGTCTCCGCTGACACCGAAGTCTCTCCGCGCCGCTACAATGCTCACAATGGGGCCGGCGATGACATCCAGAAGGCACATGATCATGATCAGAAAGAAGACCGATGTGCCAAATCCCGGCACAATCAGGAAGAGGATCACTGCGGCAACCAGCAGGATCATCGAAAAGGAATGATTGACGACGGCATCACTTTTGGTGCGGGCCGCCTTCAGGATTTCGACAAACAAGGTGAACAGTCCGACCAGCAGGATCAAATCTCCCAGAGTGAAAATCCACCGGCCACCTGACAGCATCGGCATGCCAAACAATACCGATTGTAGCCGCACATGCGCGCCGTCACCGCCCGCCGTCATCGCGACAAGCGCGTAGAGCAGGATCGGCAGGACCAGCAAGGGTGCGAAAATGAGCAAGCGAACCATGTCAGAATTCTCCCAGGGTGCGTGAACAGACTGAATCGCGTCCATTCGACTGAAGCAAACTTATCAGATTAGGCGCGCAAAGTCGCCGTAACGGGTCATGCCAGTCTGGTCTTTGCGAAAACTTCGCCTCAGAACCCTGCGCAAAAAATGCGCGGGCTCGTGTCTCGCACGCCCATCCGAAGGGCAGATTCCGGCGCATTTGCTACTTCCCGAAGCGGCATTTCAAGTCGACCGGACGAGGCATACAAGATGCTGTATCTTTTCATATTTTCGGTGGATTAGCTTCATAAAACCTTGGTTTGAAGGCGCGAACCCGCCGACATACGCAACGCCCCACAGGCGCAGTTGTGCGCCGCAGCATCATGGGGTTCACGATGAAGTTTCGCGTTCTTTCTGCAACGGCCATCGCAGCGATCAGCTCGTCTGCGCATCTGTCGGCAATCGCCCAGACATCCGAGTCTGAAGATTCCCGCCGGCTTGAAGTCATCACTGTGACGACTCAAAAGCAGGAACAAAGCCTGATTGATGTTCCGATCAATATCTCGGTCACAAGCCAGGATCTCATCGACAAACTCGGCGCAGACGACATCGAAGACCTCGCCAACTTCATCCCCGGGCTCCAGGTCCAGGCGCAGAGCCTCAACGCGCCGACCTATTCGCTGCGTGGTGTTGTTGCGGATGGCGGCGCGCCGCGTGTTGCGATTTTCCAGAACGGCATTTCCATCGGTACGCCCGGCTATGCCACCAGCATCGCCATCTATGATATCGAGCGCGTTGAGGTGGTGAAGGGGCCGCAGGCAACCCTGTTCGGTCAAGGCGCCCTGATCGGCGGGATCAACTATATCCAGAACCGTGCCTCGACCGATGGCAACTCCGGCAAGCTGATGGTTGAAGGCGGAGACTACAGCTTCATCCGCGGCGAAGGCTTCTATAACGCAGCTGTGAGCGACACCCTCGCGGTTCGGATCGCCGGCCAGATCAAGAACGTCGACGGTTATGTTCCGAACACGGCCAACTCGCCGGACCTTATGGGCCAGGACACGACCGCCGTTCGCGGCGCCATCCACTGGGAGCCAACCCCGGCGATCACTGCCGACGTGTTCGTCAACTATCAGGATGACGACTCCACCGGCACCCAGTTCACGTCAGGCTTCTTCCCGGTGAACGGCGTCGTGGACCCCTACGGCCCGACGGCCATGAACATCAACGCCGATCAGGTTCGCGACAAGCTGGGCAATGATCGCGAGATTTTTGCCACCACGGCCAACCTCGAATTCAACCTGAACAATGCCTGGACGCTGACCTCGCTGACCGACTACCGCGATCTCTCGTCCAACGAGGCCTGGGATTCTGACGGCGCGGCCTTTAACCTGCTTCAATTCTACCAGGCCCGCGAAGGCGACGCCTTCACGCAGGAACTTCGCCTAAACTACGACAATGGCGGCAAGCTGACGGGCTTCTTCGGCGGCAACTATTTCGACTATGAAACCCGCGACTCGCTGACCTTCTCGACCGACGAAGCCTATGCACAATCGCTGTTCCTGCCGCAGATCGCTGCCGGCGCCGGTGCAACGGTCGCACAGATCCGGGGGCTGCTTATGATGCAAGGCATTCCGGGCGCCGAAAACATCGGCAGCTTCGAAACGCCGTTCCAGTATTCGGTGGTGGGCCTGCTGACCCAGGGCGCGCTGATCCCGTTGAACTCGGCTCATGCCGAACAGTCCAGAACGACGGATGCCCGCACAAGCTATGACCTCTTCGGTGACGTGACCTATGATCTGACCGACCGCCTCTCCGTGACCGGCGGCCTGCGCTACACCGTCAACGAACTGGAAGCCTCCAGTGTTGGCGAACTTCTGCGGGGCAACCCCGCACTTGGCGGCGGGCTCAACGGTGTGACCTTCGCACCCGGCTTCCTCATCAACGCCGCCACAATCGGTAACCCGGTCGAGGCCTCGGCCGAGCCGGACGGCGCCTTCACCTGGCGTCTGAACGCCGCCTATCGCGTCTCCGACAATATCAACACCTGGCTCTCCTATGGCCGCGGCCGGCGCCCGGAAACGCTGTCGATTTCCGGCACGAACGTCTCCGTTGTCGACGCAGAGACGCTGGACAATATCGAGGCTGGCATGTTTGGCCGTTTCGTCGATGACCGCTTGCAGATGACCAGCTCGGTCTATTATGGCCAGTACGAAAACTTTCAGACCAGCCGCTTTGATCCGATCAACGGTGTGTTCCTTGTCGAAAACTCGGGTAACGCGACGCAGTACGGCGTTGAGTTCGATGGCCAGGCGCTTGTGACGGACAATGTCCGCCTACTCGGCACCTATGCCTACAACTTCTCTGAATATGATGACGAGGACAGCAACGGAAACGCGCTGCAATTTGCGGGCAACCGCTTCCGGATGAGCCCGGAGCAGAGCTTCTCACTGGCCGCTGACTTCACGTTTGACGTGGCAGCAGCCGGCACGCTTTCGATCACGCCGAGCTATATCTGGAAAGGCCAGCAATTTTTCGAGGACGATAACGGCTTTGACTATGCGGCCGATGGCAATGGTGGGTTCATCCGTGTCCGGGAGACCTATCCGGACGGCACGCCCGTGGTCGAAGAGCAAGGTGCTTATGGCCTGGCCAACCTGCGCGTTGCCTTTGACAGCGCAGATGACCGCTGGGGCGTGTTTGCCTCAGGCGAGAACCTTCTGGATGAAGAATACCTGATCGATGTCGGCAACACCGGCGGCGCCTTTGGCCTGCACACCATCATTCGCGGGAGACCGCAGATCCTGAAAGCTGGCGCATATATCAAGTTCTGATCCTGCCGCGATCCCGAAAGGACGTATACATATGAAACATTTCATCACTTTCGCGGCCCTGATGCTTGGCGCCTGCGCAGCTGCACCGGACGCTGCAACAACATCGCTCGCCCCGGCAACAAAAGAAGCCGTTGAATACAAGACGCTCTCGGGTGAACGGCCGATTATCATCGCTCACCGTGGTGCCAGCGGTCTCTATCCTGAGCACACGGCGCTTGCCTATGAAACGGCAATCGCCCAAGGCGCAGACTTCATCGAGCCTGACCTCGTGATGACCAAAGACGGCGTGCTCATCGCCCGGCACGACGCCTACCTGTCGGCGACCACAAATGTCGCCGACCATCCCGAGTTCGCCGACCGCAAAAAAGTCCGGGCGACGCCGATGGGTGAAATGGACGATTGGTGGGCGGATGATTTCACGCTTGCAGAAATCAAGACGCTGAAAGCCCGCCAGCAATTCCCGTCCCGGAGCATGGAATTCAACGACCAGCTCGAAATCCTGACCTTCGACGAAGTGATGGACATCGCCCTGGCCGCCACAAAGGACGGCGGCAAGGTCGGTCTTCACGTCGAAGCAAAATGGCCAAGCTACTACGCTTCGGTCGGCCTCGACATGGTCGACCCGATCATCAACGCAATGAAGGCCAAGGGACTTGAGGACGCCGGCATCCCGGTCTTCATCCAGTGCTTTGAGCCGCGCTTCCTGGCTGCCTTCAGCGAAAAGAGCGACCTGCCGGTTATCCAGAACATGGTCGGCCCTCCCTACAACAGGCTGCTCGGTCTCGAGTATAAGCTTGAGGATATGACGACCACCGGCGTCGGCGCAGAGAAATCCTTCATCCTCAACAAGGACGGCACCGTGACCGACTTTGTCCAGCGCGCCCACGAACGCGGACTGCTGGTGCATGCTTATACGGTGCGCGATGACAGCCCCCTCGAAGGCTACAAGGACGCCCGCGCCGAACTGGAAGCGCTCATCGCGGCCGGCACGGATGGCATCTGGGTCGACTACCCTGCAACAGCAGTCGCAGTACGCAACGGCGAATAGTTATTTTCCATCTTCGGTGCCATCGGGGACAAGGTCTGGAACTTGATAAGTCTCAAGCCAACGCAGCGTGTCTGCGAGGTGCTGCGCATGAAATTGTCCTTCGGCAGGACCTTCCTGATAGGTCAGGCTGTGGCTCACCCGGTCATAGACGCGCCACCGAATATTGGGGTCGTCAGGATGAGACTTTGCCAGGCGCTGCACAGAGGCCTCTACGGGCACAAACTGGAACTCGTCCCGTTCGCCGTAAGCGACAAAGAACGGGCCGCCCCACTTCTCCCACTCGGTGACCATGTCGTAGTCGCTGTTATGCTTCCAGAACTGGCGGTACCTGTTGGTCGCGCGGGCCGTATAAATCCAGGTCAGGAATGGTCTCAGCAGTTTGGGTGCGTTCGCACTCGCGATATCGTTACCCACTTCCACTGGAAGCTGCGCCTTCAAGGGAAGCGCTACCGCGCTTTCGGCGAAAGCAAAATCTGCGTCTGAAAGCCGGGCCGCTTCCGGCGCAATCGTGCCGCCCTGGCTGATACCGATCAGGCCATATTTCGCCAATCCCGGTACTTCCACCCGCAGTTTCTGCAACCAGGCTGCGCCATCCTGCGCAAGCCGGGTGAGCGGTTCTGATCGCCAGTCGCCACCGGAGCGGCCGGATCCTCTTTTGTCAGGCAGAACAACCACATATCCTGCGCTTGCGAGTGTGTGCGCAAGGTAGACATACCAGCTGTTGGCGCGGCTAGAGTCGCCTGCGCCATGCAGGATCAGAAGCCCGCCTTTTGCATCTCTGGCCGGTTCAAACAGCCATGCAGCCAAGGGCACATCCTGCTCAATCTGGATTTCCCTGATATCGTAAGGCTGGGACTCAAGCCGGAGTAAGTTTCTTTCTTGCAACTGCTCACCGGAAAGCTTTTCGTGCGGCCCCCATCGATCGACCGGCATGGCATAAAATCCGCTCGTCAGTGCGGGGACGACCAGACTATGCTCGCCGCTATCATCTGCGAGATACAAGCCCGTCCGGGAATCGATCGGCTCCTGAGCCTCCGTGTACGGTTCACGAAGCGGAGGCATGGGAGGATGGAAGAACTGCCATCCTCCCCAAACCACGCCAAGAATTACAATCAGAGCCGTTATTTTCCAGATGGATCTCACGATTGGCCCTCTTGATTGAAATTATGAGGAGATGGTCAGGCGGGAGAACTATCAATGCGGATCAGTTCCACCCGGCTCCCAGAGCTGGATGGGATTTCCCTCAGGATCAAGAAGTCGCGCAAAACGGCCGTTGGGATAGATCTCGGGATCGACCTCCACGCGAATCCCATTGGCCAGCAACCAGGCCACCATTGCGTCCAGATCTTCTACGCGGAAGTTCAGCATCCAGCTTTTTGAAGCGTCTCCAAAATACTGTGTGTCAGACTTGAATGGCTGGAATACGGTTGAGCCTTCCTGCTGACGCCAGGGTGGGTCATCATAGGTTTTCGCAGGATCAGGAATGCCGAGATTTTCGCTATACCAGGCTTCGAGTTTTTCCGGGTTCTGTGCGCGGAAAAAGACACCGCCGATCCCGGTTACCCGGACTCTTCCTGGCTGTTCTTTCTTCGATGGCATGCACAAGTCTCCGCGGGTGCTGGCAACGACCGGATCAGCTCGTCAGACTTACCCTGGAGGCGGCCGGTGTCTTGAATCCAGTTGACCCGCCCCAATGACCCGGAGGATATCCGGTCAACTGCTTCACCGCTCTGCTCATATGGGCCTGATCTGAAAAGCCCGAGGAATAGGCAATGTCGCTCAGCGATGCCTCGCAGTTCACAATCGCTTTCCACGCCTTTCGTGCTCTCACGCTGGCCCGAAACTGCTTGGGCGAAAGGCCAAACGCATTCCGGAATCCACGCGAGATCGTTTCTACACGCAAACCGGTATGATCCGCCCACTGCCGGAGATTCAATCCCGTGTCGTGAAGCATGTCTCTGGCAAGCTGGTCTGGCCATTCGAGGATTTCGCACGGCGCGTTCTCAAGCCGCGGTGCAATCCATTCGAGAACATGCTTGGGATCAAATTCAACGATCCGCACCAAGCCATCGATATCTTTCAGCACCGATGCACGGGCAGGAAGCACGCCTTCACGGTCCAGGGCAATATTCAGGATATCAACACCAGCTCCGATCACCCGATCGCTGTGCGCTTCGAAGGGATCATGAACAATAACCGAGCCCGGCCCAAGGTTTCGCCGGCCTTGCTCACCAACCTCCTCAAGGTTTCCTCGAAGAACAACGGCCACATACGGTGCGCGGTGTCTATGCCAAGCGAGCCTCGCCCCTTCCGGCAGGTGGTCGAGCGTCTGCGACGCAAGAGAAATCAGCTGGTTCATCGTTCGCGCCAGTCTTTCCGACCAGATCCGTTTAGCAGCCTTGTCTCGCAAAACGTAGGCAATTCTCTGCCATGAGTTTAATGGAGCCTGATCGTCGATATTGAGACCCTGGCTCAGGCAACGTCATCCCACGCTTTGCTCAACCGCGCCGCCGAATTGATGATGCCGACCATAGAGTAGGTTTGTGGAAAGTTGCCCCATAGCTCACCGCTTTGCGTGTCGACATCCTCCGACAACAGACCAAGCCGCGTCCGCCTCGATAGAACGGATTCGAACATTTCCCGCGCCTTCTCTTTCTGGCCGATACGTACCAAGGCGTCGATATACCAGAAGGTGCAGGCTGTGAACGCTGTTTTAGGCAACCCGAAATCATCGGCCACCCGGTAACGGTAGACATGATGCCCATCGCGCAGCTCCTCATCGATGCGCTCGACAGTTGCAATGAATCGCGGGTCCATCGGATCTATGAAGCCGATTTCGCCCATAAGAAGAACGGAGGCATCAAGCGCCTCACCGCCAAACGATCCGGTGAATGCAAGCCGGGATTCGCTCCAGGCCGCAGCGAGAATATCCTCACGCATGATCGCCGCACGCATCGTCCAATGTGCGCGCCGCTCTTCAAGGCCGAGCGCGGCCGCAATGCGCGCCAGCCGATCACATGCGGCCCAGCACATGATAGCGGATGAGGTATGCACGGCCTCACGCCCGCGATACTCCCAGATGCCTGCATCCGGCGTACGGTAGACCGCGAATGCCCGCTCACCCACAGCTTCAAATTGCTCAAATTCTAATGTGCCTGCCTTATTGTGAAGTCGCTCATCCATAAAGGCCTGAGCGGCCCCCAGCACAACGTGTCCGTACACATCATGCTGAATATGCTCCGCAGCCTGATTTCCAAACCGGACGGGTCCCATTCCCCGGTAGCCTGGCAAATGCCCGGGTATATCCTCCGTAAGTATTTCCTCGAGGGCGATCCCGTAAACCGGCTGGATATGACCGCCGCGCGTTCGGGCAACAGTATTGCGCAGGAAGGCGAGGTAGCGCTCAAGAGTACCCATGGCAGACAACCGGTTTAAAGCCGTTACCGTAAAGTATGCATCCCGCAGCCAGCAAAACCTGTAATCCCAATTGCGAGTGGAGCCGGCATGCTCTGGAATGCTGGTCGTCAGCGCTGCGACAATTCCCCCTGTTTCTTCGTACACACACAGCTTCAACGTAATCGCCGCCCGGATCACTGCGGCCTGCCATTCCGGAGGGGTCGCGAGACGCCGCGACCAATCCCGCCAATGCTCTGTTGTTCTGATTTGCCAGTCAGCGGCGAGATTCGCCGGCGTATCCGTGAGGGATTCATCCGGTCCGAGGATGAAATTCATTTCCCCGTCGAGCACGAATTCAGCGCACTGTTCAATATAGGCAATCGGTGCATCCGTGGTCACCCGAAAACCGGCTTCGTCATCCAGGAAGCGTATGTGCGAAACCCCTCGGCGAACTTGCATAAGCTTTGATCCGCGTCCCGTAGATCCTGCCAGAACCAGCCGCACTTTCGGCATGCCCCGAACAGGCGTAATTCGGCGCACAAGCGAGGCCGGCCGAAACATCCGGCCACGGTCTGTAAATCGAGGCGCAAAATCAGTTATGCGGATGGCTGAGCCATCTTCGGCTTCCAACAGTGTTTGCAGGATCGCCGTGTTGCGATCATAGGAATGCGATTCCGAATATTTCCCGGTCAGTTCAACCGAGAAACGCCCTCCTCCGCCAAGCAAACTATTGAATACCGGTTCACCGTCGAGTCGCGGCAAGCAGAGCCAGTTGATTTCACCCTGCTTGCTAACAAGCGCAGCTATCGTGCCATTTCCAATGATTCCAAGCTCCAGACTACTCATTCCAATGCCTCACTCAGCCATCTCCAAACCGCATGACTGTCCGAGAGCCTCAACGGCGCGATGCTTGCGCCATCACCCACACGAATGGCCACACCTCCCATTTCAAGGCAGACCGCCATTGCATCCTCATCTGTCGTGTCATCGCCGACCATGACCGGCACACGGTCCAGGAAGGGCGCTTGTTTCATCAGCCCACGAACAGCCATGCCTTTGTGAACTCCAAATGGCCGAAGCTCCAACACCATCTTTCCAGCCTGCAAACAATAGGTCTCCTGTCCGGACAGCAGTGCGCCGACCGCTTGGGCCAGAACGTCACCCACATTTGGGTTTAACCTGTAATGCAGCGCTAGAACCGGTCCTTTTTTCTCAAGACGAACGCCATAAAATTTTCGGCATAGCGCTTCAGCAGCCTGAACCAGCGCTTCCGGCGCCGGCTGCGAATCCTCCGGCGGCATCTGGCCGGGCGGGCAAATATCGGCTCCATGACCACCGGCGCGCCATATCCGGTCCGGGACTCGCAGCGCCAGATCCCGAACATCCCGCCCGCTTATCACGGCTAGTGCACCGCCCATCCGCTGTTCAGTCTTCAGGAGAATATCAATCTTATAATCGGACATGAACACAGTATCCGGATTTTCCTGAATTGGTGCGAGCGTCCCGTCGTAATCCAGGAAGAGAGCATGTCGCGAATGAAGGTTCGTGATATTCATTGGTACCGGAATTTGTGCGACGGGTTTGCAAGAGCGTAACTTCAGGACACCTTGGTTAGGTCCGACAAGAAACATTCCCGCCACCAGGCGACGTCCTGTTTGACCACGATATCCCTCAGACTTTTCCAGCGCGCCTTGCGCTCCTCCAGCGGCATGGTCAGCGCCTGATGGATAGTTTCGGATAGTGTCCGACGGTCATGCGGATTGACGATAAGTGCCGCGCTAAGCTGTTCCGCCGCGCCCGCAAATTCCGAAAGGATGAGGACGCCAGGATCTTCTGGATCCTGCGCCATGACATACTCCTTGGCGACAAGGTTCATGCCATCCCGCAACGGGGTCACAAGTCCGACACGGGCAATCCGGAACAGGCCAGCCAGCTCCTCGCGCGAATAGGCACGCGCCAGATAGCGTAGCGGAATCCAATCCAGGTCGCCATAGTCGCCGTTGATCTGGCCAGCGAGCTGGTTCAGCTCTCTACGAAGTTCGCGATATTCTTCCACCTTGGTCCGAGACGGCGTGGCTATCTGTGTAACGGACACTTTGCCGTGAAGTTCCGGATAATTATCGAACAGTTCCCCCACCGCTTCAAAGCGCTGCGGGAGGCCTTTCGAATAATCCATCCGGTCTACACCGATGATCAGCAGCCGGCCATCAAGGAACTTCCCGATAAGACCAGCGGCCCGCTTTGCTTCCGGACTTTCGGCAGCCTCCTCGAATCCCACAGCATCAATGCCGATCGGATAGACTCCCAGATGAACTTTTCGTCCGAACACCGAATAGATCGGCGCCGCCTCGGCTTCGGCGTCACAGCTATCGACAAGATAGCGCGCAAAGTTCGACCGGTCTGATTCAGATTGAAAACCAATTAGGTCGTACGCGCACAGAGCACGCGCAAGCCAGGCGTGTTCAGGTAAGGCCCGGAATATATCTGGCGTCGGAAAAGGTATGTGGAGAAAAAAGCCAGTCCGCCCTTGCCACCCGGCACGCCTCAAGGACTGCGCCATCGGCAGGAAGTGATAATCATGCGCCCAGACGATATCGGTCGACTGAAGCTCTGCAGCAACGAGTCCGGCCAATCGATCATTTACAGCGACATAGGCCTCGAACGCATCGTGTTCGAAAACGGCGAGATCGACCCTGTGATGAAAGACGGGCCACAGCGCGCTGTTCGAGAATTCCAGATAGTATCCTTCGTACTCGTCTTCGGTCAG
Organism: Hyphomonas sp.; assembly: GCA_040223555.1. Classification (GTDB taxonomy): domain Bacteria; phylum Pseudomonadota; class Alphaproteobacteria; order Caulobacterales; family Hyphomonadaceae; genus Hyphomonas. The sequence goes on along the minus strand of JAVKGA010000009.1, from coordinate 574,957 downwards.
ATCCATCAGAAGGAAGGATACGCCATCCTCTGAACTTTCTCGCCGCACCGACGGATTCGAAGCCAGTATTTCGCCGCTCCACCCGGCCCAGAGCCCTCCCGATACTTTCAATGCATCCCACACAGCAACCGCCAATCCCCCGGCCTTGCCGCCTGGATCTGCTGCCGTTCGATTTGAAATTGCGACAAGTCTACCCATCGGCGCTCCTGCTTTCAACAAAGCTTAAGGGCCGAGTTTCATTGCACAACCCCCGCAAGACCTTTCAGGACGGCGAATCAGGATTTGCCACGAAGACAGGCACAGCCTCACTGTCGATAAAACGCAAATTTCTGCGTTCTTCAACAACTTGAGCCTCGTTTCGCTTCAATACATCTCTTTGAATTGAATGACCGCACACTGATGATATTTATGGAACGGACATCTGCAAAATCTGGATTCTCCAAATACTTCACAATCAGGGCCGCTCGCTCAGATCAGGCAGGAACCATCGGCCCGTGTAATCGCAAATGCCTGATAAAGCCGCCAACACAATTTCGGTATTTGGCGTGTTCTTTCGTGCCCTAGCGAACCGGTTTCTTGCTCACCCCCCGGCCAAGCGTCCAGACCGGACACCAGAAGACCTCCCAAATTGATACGGAGTGCCCCTGCGCAAAACGGAACGATCTGTGGGTACACATCAAATTTGGCTCGCAACTGCAGCATTCCTGTCCAAGTTTTGATCAATACAGGGCCATACCGGCCCCGGCCATCTGCCCGGGATTGCCACTACCCGCCGACGCCCCCAGCAATAGCCCTGATGTGACTTGATATTTGCGAGTCGGGAAAATCGAGCTTCCGGCAGCGGGCAAACAGTTGGTGATACTTGATGAAACCCAGAGCCAACCACCTAAGCGCAAATCGTCAGCAACCCAGAAGCGCCAATATACCACATGCAACCTGACAGTCAGGCGGGTCTCGCAGTAATTGTCGACGCTGAAACCAATGAAGCGTTTCAGAGGATTTACGCGGGACTGCCCGGAGACGAGGTAATCCACAGCACCGGCGGTCTAAGTCCATTCCGCAAAGACAACGCCGATGCGGTTATAATTGACCGCTCAATGGCTCGCAGGAGCGTCATCGCAGACGTCGAGCGATATCTTGCCATCCGTCCACAGCCCATTGTGGTCTTCGTCGAGAAGGATCCAGATAGTCTAGCTCGCGAAGTCGTCCGGAGCGGCGCCAGTGCTTTTGTCGTCGACGGATCCGCACCCGCCCGGATCCGGCCGGTTGTTGAAATCGCGATTGAGCGCTTCTTGATCCAGAAGTCGCTTCAAGACGAGCTTGACAGGACAAGGGAAAACCTCGCTGCGCGCAAACTCATCGAGCAGGCTAAGGGCATTCTGATGTCACGCCGAAACCTTACCGAAGACGAAGCCTATCGCAGCCTGCGCGCAATCGCCATGAAGCAAGGCAAGCCGATCAAGGATGTCGCGGCGTCACTCCTGACCTCACTGGACCTGTGGCCGTAGGGCCACTTCTCTGCTCCCGGCGCCGCCAGTTGGCACTAAATTACGCAACCCATCAGTGCGCTGCCCAAAATGCGCGCGCTGCAGATCATCTCAGATTGTGAACAAATAAAAACACTGGCGTAGCTGCGCCGGTCGCGCGGATGGTTGGTTGGAAGTCCAGCGGCGGACCTCAATGGCGCACAATGACGGGCGCCGAGAGCGGGTACTCACCCAGTTCATCAGCCCAAAGACGGGTCTCTAAAAAACAGTCCGAATCGAAACCGCTTTGCCGCCAGGCAGCGGCTGAAACGGGATCATGCCGCAGTAGTGTTGCGGATTTGTCTTCAGCTGGTCTCGGGGCTCGAGATTTCACAGGGGTGCGTTATGCGTCGTAAATTCATCAATTGTCTCTTGTCGTCCGCGGTTGTCGCGGTCGCAATGTGTCCGCAAGCAACTGCTCAAGCAGAGGATGACGCCGTTTCGGTTCAGCAAACAATTACGGTTACAGGTTCACGCGGAAAGCCAAGAACCGTCGCAGACTCACCCGTTCCCATTGATGTATTCGACGAGGCGGCGATTGATGATGTGTCCTTTGTTGACACCCAGGATGTGCTGCGCACGCTCGTGCCGTCCTACACTGTGTCTCGCCAGCCCATTTCCGACGGGGCAACGTTCATCCGGCCAGCAGCGCTTCGCGGTCTCGCTTCCGACAAGACCCTCGTTCTTGTAAACTCGAAGCGACGTCACCGAGCTGCGCTCGTCGGCATCGGAGGATCCGGAACCCAGGGACCGGACGTTGCGACCATCCCGGCCAGCGCCATTAAATCCATCGAAGTCCTGCGGGACGGCGCCGGAGCTCAGTATGGTTCTGACGCTATTGCGGGGGTCATCAACTTCATCCTCAAAGACGCACCTGATGGCGGTGAACTTTCATTCCAGGCCGGCACTTACTATGAGGGCGATGGTGAAGACCTTGTCGTTTCCGCAAACCTGGGCCTGCCCTTGGGCAAATCCGGTTTCGTGAACGTCAGTCTTGAGGCAAGTTCGGCGCAAGGCACCAACCGTGGCAAGCAATGGGAAAGCGAGCAAAGTTCATTCGATGTCGATGACTACGTCGCGGCAAACCCGGATGTTCGCTACCTGTTTGGTTCGGGCGAAGACTTCGATACGTCCAACGTCCAGCTGTGGGGCCAACCAGAGACCAGCGCATTCCGCTCATTCGTAAATGCCGGCTACACTTTCGACAACGGAATGGAGCTGTACGGCTTTGCCAACTTTTCCAATTCTGAAGCAGCAGGTGATTTCAACTACCGCTTTCCCACCAACTCACTGAACGCGCCGTTCATCCGTTTGCAGGATGGTTCGACGTTCCAGTTCAGCCAACGCTATCCGGCAGGATTCACGCCGCGCTTCTTCGGAAACGTGCTGGACTACTCGGCTGTCGGCGGCTTGAAGGGCAACTTCACCCCGGCATTCACGTATGATGTCTCGGCCCGTTACGGCCGCGATGAGATCAAGTACAAACTTGATGAGACAGTAAACCCTTCTCTCGGCAATGCTTCACCCGAAGTCTTTCACCCGGGTGATCTTGTTTCGGACGAGTTTTCGCTCAACGCAGACTTTGTCTACGACTATGACATCGCTGCATTCACCTCTCCCCTCAGCATTGCGTTTGGAGCGCAATACATGGATGAGGGCTATGAGCTGATTGCCGGGGATGAAGCGTCTTATATTGCAGGTCCTTTTGCATTCGCTGATCCCTTCGATTTTTGTGATGGAACTGCGCCCACGGCAGCCGGAGCAGCAGTCATCGCGAATGGCTCAACACTCAACTGCGCCAACGCGTCAGATCCCGTTTACACAGTCAACGGCGTCGGCGCCAACGGGTTTCCGGGCTACTCTCCCGACTATGTCGGTGCCTTCAACCGCGAAAGTTATGGTCTCTATACTGAGCTTTCTACCGATGTTCTGGAGAACCTGTTCGTCCAGGTATCTGGGCGATACGAAGATTTTCCGGACTTCGGCAGCACTACCGACGGAAAAGTGGCCGCTCGCTGGACTGTAACACCGAGCATCAACCTTCGTGGTTCCGTGGGCACAGGCTTCAGGGCTCCGACACCGGGTCAGCTGGCCACGACAAACGTTTCAACCCGGTTCCCGGCAGGCGAGCCGGTTGCGTCAGGGTTGTTCCCGGCATCAAATCCCGTGTCGATCTTCCTCGGCGCAACGCCGCTCAAACCTGAAGAGTCCACCAACTATTCGATCGGCGCGACGGGCACGTTCGGGGCGCTCAATGTCACCGTCGATCTCTACCAGATTGACATTGCAGACCAATTTTACGCTTCGCGCTCGATCACGGTGACAGATGCAATCCGAGCGCAGCTGATTGCAGCCAACGTGCCCGGAGCAGATACAATCGGCGCCGTGCAGTTTTTCCAGAATGCGTTTGACTCCAAGACCCAGGGTATCGATCTGGTGGCAACCTACGGTGTTGACTGGGGCGATGCCGGTGAAACTCTCTTCACCTTCAGTGCCAACCACAACAAGTTCTCGATCGAGGAGGTGAAAATCGCCGGCCTTTTCCTTGAAGAAGATGTTTACGACTTCGAGAATGGCCAGCCCGAAACGCGCGCAACGTTGTCGGCGATGCACAATATTGGCCCCTACTCATTGATGGGTCGCGCAAACTATTATGGAAGCTACACGCCTTCCCAATGCCTCGCCGCCACTGCTCCAGACGGCTTTAGCTGCACAGGTGGTCTCATCAGGCAAGAACTTGGTTCCGAAGTGTTGTTCGATTTCGAGCTCGGCTACGAATACAACGACTCAACCCGGCTCATGATTGGAGCCCGCAACATATTCGATCAGTACCCGGACGAAGGTGACCCGGCTTTGGCCGAAACGAGCAATGGTCGCATTTACCGGTCTGACTCCATCGTCGACTGGCAGGGCGGGTTCCTTTACGTGAAAGCGGTCAAGTCCTTCTGATGACAGTTCCTGCAACGCAAAAATGCCAGGTGCGAACAGGAAATATGGGGGGGCAGCCTATGCAGCCCCCCCTTCAGCTGTCGGTGACCTTCCTCAGAAAGTTTGGACGTTGGATCGACCGATGTTCGGCATAGCGGCGAGTGATTTACAGCTGTTGGAACTGGTTGGCGTTCTGATGCTGGCAGGTCTTGTGGCTGGTTTTCTTGCAGGCCTGTTCGGGATAGGCGGCGGATTTGTCGTGGTCCCTGCCTTGCTCGGCGTTTTCACCTATTTCGACGTCAGCAGGGACATCATTCCCCACGTCGCAATCGGAACGTCACTTGCATCAATCATCGTGACATCCATGCGATCCGTCTACGCACACAATCAGCATGGCGCTGTCGACTTCGGGGTTATCAGGGACTGGACTCCCTGGCTTGTTCTGGGAGTTGGTGGCGGGATATTCCTTGCCCAGTTTCTCGATGGGCGATCGCTCAAATGGACCTTCTCCGCGGGCGTATTCCTGCTCGGCTTGCATTTCATCTTGCCGGTTTTGAAGAATGTCAAAGTATCCGATGTCATGCCCGCCGGTATTGCGCTGGCGTTTATTGCGACATTCCTTGGCGGTTTTTCAGCATTACTCGGTATCGGCGGCGGCACGATCGCTATCCTGACGATGACAATGTGCGGTCGCACGATCCACCAGGCGATCGCAACAGCGGCCGGGTTTGGAGTGATCATTGCCGTTCCCGGAGCAGTAGGCTTTGCCTTGCTGGGGCTCAACGAGCCCAACCTGCCGGCAGGCTCGATAGGCTACGTCAATATCATCGCGGTTCTGGCGATTACGACAATGTCTTTCCTGACTGCTCCGCTGGGAGCCCGCGCCGCTCATGCGCTCGACGCATCCGCGCTCAAGCGTGTGTTTGGGGTCTACCTCGTGATCACGTCGGGCATGGTGCTCTGGCATTCGTTTTCCTAACCGCCCTGATCGGGCGTCTTGCAACTGCTCTTACAACAACCTTTGACCCAACCCGGAGAAACAATGATGGCTTTTGACCTTTCGAGAAGAATGATGCTGAGCGGCGCTGTTGGCGCATCGGTTGCGTCGATGACAGCTTGCGCAACCAAGGGTCCGGCGGCGGTCGCGGAATCCTCCGGCGCATTCCCGCCTGGCTTGACCGATCCATATCTGCTGGGCCCGAAAGAGGGCGTTGCATTGCTTTCACGCAATGAAAACCCTTATGGCCCGGCTCCGTCAGCAATCAAGATGATCGGCTACGCCGCCGACAAAGGCGCTTATTATTCGTCGCCTGAAGCGACCATGATGCTTATGGGGATGATTGCCGAGAAGAACGGCGTCTCACCGGAGCAAGTCGTCGTCACTACAGGCTCCGGCGAAGTGCTCAGTGCCATTGCCTTGATCTGCGGCCGAAAGGGACCGATCGTAGCCCCAAGGTTGTTCTGGGACACAACCGCGCTCTATGCCGCCAATCTCGGACTGGCCAGCATCACGCGCGTGCCCCTCGCCGCAGACATGAGCGTGGACCTGGTAGCCATCGAAGCCGCGGTGGCGCCGGAAACAGGTCTCGTGCAACTGTGCAACCCTAACAATCCGACTGGCCTTGTTTCGGATCCCGCGACAATGAAGGCAGCCGTCATTCGCATGTCGAAGATGACAACGGTACTGGTCGATGAGGCCTATATGGAACTCGCCGACGATCCCGAAGGCAACACCTGCATACCTTTGATCAATCAGGGTCACGATGTGATCGTGGCAAGGACATTCTCCAAGATTTATGGCATGGCCGGCGTGCGCGTCGGTTACTCGATATCGTCGGTCGAGACGGCGGAAAAAATCAGAAGCACGGCGATGTCCTGGTCACCTTCCCTGTCGATCGCTGCCGCCCTTGGCAGCTACAACGACGAGTCTTTTCTCTCTTACTCCAAAGGAAAGATCGTCGAGGCGCGCCAGATGATAAATGCAACGCTCGACACGCTTGGACTGGAACGGCTCAACTCGCAGACCAACTTCGTCTACTTCAAATCCGGCAAGGAAGCCAACGACGTCCAGAAAGCCATGAGCGCGAAGCTTATTTCGGTGCGCGGTCAGTACATGGATTATAGTGGATGGACCCGGGTATCGACTGGCAAGATCGAAGACGTGGAGCGGTTCTGCAAGGCATTGCCTGAAATCGTCGGCGCGTGATCCAGACAGCTGGGTCGCGCGGGGGAATACCAGTCCGGCCTTGAACCTCGCGAAGACGTGGAACCCAGACGCCAACCGTTTGATGCGACCTGCCCGCTAAACTCGCGGGCAGGAAGATGACGTAGTGTGCGCGGCATGTAACTCCTCGCCCTGACGAAATCCGTGTCCGGATTCCCTTCAGATGCTCGGGTTTGATACCTGAGAGTACCGTGCTGCGGCGCAGCTTCTTGCGGTGGGTAGCGGTGCCCATCAGATCAAGGCGAACCGGCCTCAGATCATGCTTCCTTTACTTGATCATCCTGGCATTGCCCCAAACCACGGGAAGTTCGAACCCGGGCTGGCCGTTTGCCCGCACAACAAGCTCGATGATTTCCACGCCTTCAATATTCGCCTCGATATCGAAGGAGCCGGAAGCGGCCGGCACAAAGCGCGTTTCGGCAAGGAGTTTGCCGTCGCCGTACACCGCGAAAGTGACCTCCTGATCCCGCAAGGCCGCCGTGTCATCAATGCCAACCTGCGCTGTGAAAGCATTGAAATCCGAATTCCGGACTTCCAGTCTTGAATTTGCGAGAATTCCGATTCCGTTTTGATGGATCTGTCCGTCCAGGCGGAGCGGCTCATTGAAGGGCGACCGGTCGGCCTGCGCGCCGCCCCAGCCGGCATAGCTCGGCATTTCACCCACACCGCGGGTGCCCGTCCACGGAAGAACGTTGCGGTGGATTGTTGGGTCATGCGCCGGGTGCTCAACGCCGTCTTCCGCAACGTTTATGCTGCCTGGAAGTTCGGACAGGTACATGCCCTCCGGCAAGGCGCGCTGGCCTTGCGCGCGGAAGACGAGCGTTTCGCGTGGGGCGACTTTCAGTGTCGTTTCGCCCATGAAGCTGGACTCCTCCCCGGTCCAGAGATTGACCATCGCAACGGGCTCGCCGGATTGCATCTTGAGGTGATCGGCGGTCAGGACCGCATCGACGCTTGCCAGACCGCGATTGAAGACGGCGACGCCTTTGCTCCCGTCAGCCAGTGTCTTCACGAGGATCTGAACGTCGCCGGAATGGTAGACCGGGACCGCCTGGTGCCCAGCGGGGTCCTGATTGAGCGCGATGATCTCCCGGTGGCCAAGCAGCGCGAGTTGCTCCGGTGTGGCGGCCCTCAAGTCATATCCAATCAGCAAGGGCGCATTGGTGATGGCCCAAAGGGCGAAGTGTGACCGCGCCTCGGTCTTGTGGTCTGCGTCAAACCCGCCTTGTCCGATAAACAACATGTCCGGGTCGTTCCAGCTACCGGGCTGGGCGTAGAGCGCGCGGGTCACGGTCGTGTCGAAGTTCGTGAGCAGGCGGCTCCAGGACGGCGTGATGTCATCGCTGGTGCGCGACAGATTTCCGATATTTTTCGCCCATGCGCGGACATTGGCCGAGCCCCACAGGCAGACGGAAAATACGAAGTCATTGTCTGGATTATGACGCACGAGCGCATCGGCCACTTCGGTGAAGAGCTTCTGGACAGCAACAATGTCCGTGCGCGCCACGGAGCTCATATCGATCAGGGGCGGCAACGCCCGATACGTTCCCGCCTGCACACGCGGAAAATCCTCGCCGAATGTGCGGAGGCCGCAACCATCGACCTTGATATAGTCAAAGCCCCATTCCCTGAAGAAAAGTTCGATATCCAGATCCACATGCCCATAGAGGCCCACTTCCCGCTGGAGCACGCTGCCTTGCGGTTGGTTGGATCCTTCCGGCCCGTAGGCCTGACCGCACGTGTTGCGGCCCATGTCGGAGTATATGCCGGCTTTCAGGCCCATCGCGTGGATACGGTCGGTGAACGGCTTGAAGCTCGTCATGCCCAACACGCTGGTCTTGGCGGACGGAAAGCGCTCCGTGTGAATGACCATGCGGCCGTCGGGCTGGCGCCGTTGCAGCCACCAGCCATCATCCAGATTCACATACCGGTAGCCGGCCTCTGCAAGCCCGCTATCCACCATGATCTGCGCCGAGGCGAGTACCTTTTCCTCGTCGATGTCGTAGTGGAAAGCATTCCAACTGTTCCATCCCATCGGTGGCAGCGGCGCATGTCCCCTCTGGTTGGCCGACCACTTTCCGGTGGGTGTGAGCGGGTTGCCCTGCGCGGCGGCGGGCGCCTGGATCAACACCCCCAGGATCACCGATCCAATGGCTGAAAGCAGCCTGTCTGGGAGCTTGAAACCGATCATCTGGTCACCTTCTGTCGTTGGACATCGTGCTCGCTTGTTTTCCTACGGCGCCTCGCCGCTTTCGAGGAAATCGTTCACCTCAAGCCAGTGGATAAACGCATCGAACCATATGTTGCTGGTCCGGTCCGGATTTCCAAGCCCGAAGCCATGACCACCATTCTGATAGAGATGGAACTCCACGGGAACGCCCGCATCGAACCATGACTTGATCAGACCCATCTCACCACCAAACAGGAAGTCATCCGAAGCGATCGCAACGAACATCGGCGGCGCATCTTCCGGCACCTCTACAGGTCCCATGCCGCCATAGATCGGCGCGATAAAAGCGAGGTCTACGGGCTCGGAATTGAGCGTGGTGTGCATTGTCAGGCCGGCGCCCGCAGAAAATCCAATCATCCCGATACGGTCTGTATCCACACCCCACTGATCGGCATTGGCGACAATCATCGCATAAGCAGCCTCGGCATCTTGCAGCTGGTTCGTAAGGTCCCAGCGAGGGCGTGCCGGTGCGGGCGTTTCCTCCTCAATATCGTCGGCATCGCTTGCCTCGGCGAACCGGCGCTGCATCTGCTCCTCAAATCCTTCAAGCGTGTCTGCGGTCGGCTGAAGCCGGTATTTCAGGACGAAGGCGTTGATGCCCTTTGCGGCGAGCGCTTCAGCGACTTCCCAGCCTTCATTTCCCATAGACAGCCACATGAAACCGCCGCCGGGCGCGACAATGACGCTTGCCCCGTTCGCCGTTTCCGGATCAGCTAGGAACGGCGTCAGCGTCGCCGCCGAAATGTTACGCGCCATGGGATCGCCCCATTGCCGAAACCACGACTCTTCCGCAGTCTGACCTTCGACGCCCCCTGTTCCGAGCGGAATGGCTGCCGGTTCATCGGGCGCTGACATCGGATACATCGTTCCGTCCTGGGCCGATGACGGAAAGGCAGCAAAGATCACAACTGAAATGGCGGCGAGAATGGTTCTGGAATTCATGACAATGGTTCCTTGTTTCGCAGGTCGCTCAGTTTTTGGCCACAAGCACGACAACCGAGCGCGGTGGCAGAGTGGCGATCACTGCTTGTCCCTTCCGATCCACAGCGAACGCCGTGGGTGCCACGGCTTCCGGGTCCGTGAACGTATTGTGCGCGTCCATGGTATCCGCCGCGAGAATCCGCCCCTCAAGTTCCACCGTGCCCAGCGCGCTAAGATCGACCGCGTGAGATGCGTTTGCGTCAGCGTTGACCAGTGCAACGATCAGTTGGCCGTCCGGCGTCCGGGCCACCGACACGCTGATGGCCGGCACCGTGCGTTCACCGTGACTGTAAGCCGGCGCATCATACGTCACCGGCAAGGCCTCCGCGCCCTGAAACGGCTTGAACATTTCAAAAACATGGTAGGTCGGCGTCAGCACCATATCCGGACCATCGGCCAGTATCATCGCCTGCAACACGTTCACCATCTGGGCGATGTTGGTCATCTTCACACGGTCGGCATGAGCGTGAAAGATGTTCAGGGTGAGCGCCGCCACGACGGCGTCGCGCATCGTGTTCTGCTGGTACAGCGCTGGTGTATCTTCCGTCTCCGGATCATACCATGTGCCCCACTCGTCTACATAGAGTCCGAAATCCTCGTCCAGCGCCTCGTACCGGTCCAACATGGCAATTTGCTCCGTGACCACGTCTTCCATCCTGATGGCGCGCTCTATAGTGGAGAACCATTCCGCCTCGGGAAAGCCAACCGCAGCGCCCTTCACACTCCAGTCGCTGGTCGGCAGGGTGTAGAAGTGAACCGAGATGCCTTCGGACAGGCCCGCGATGTAAGGATGTTTCAGAATCTCATCCGAGTATTCGATATTTTCGTCGTGCGAACCGGAAATGATGCGCGTGGGCTGTTCGCCCTCGGTTTTGGCGAAGCTGGCATACAGCGTGTAAATGTCGGCATAGGTCTCCGCCGTGATATGCCCGCCGCAGCCCCAGGTCTCGTTGCCGATGGCGAGAAAATCGATCTTCCAGGGCTCGGCGCGGCCATTCGTTCCGCGCTCTGCGGCGCGGTCTCCGGTTGTCGCGGTAATGTATTCCAGCCAGTCGGCGGCGTCCTTCGGCGTGCCGGTGCCAATGTTGATGTTGAGATAGGTCTTGGCGCCAAGCCGTTCGGCGAGATTGAAGAACTCATGGGTTCCGAACGTGTTGGGTTCCAGCGTGCCGCCCCAGGCCGCGTTCGTCCGCACCGCTCGCTCTCCGATACCATCGCGCCAGTAATACCGGTCCGAATAGCATCCACCTGGCCAACGAATGACCGGAATATCCAGCGCGTCAAGCGCGGCGAATACATCATCCCGGATGCCGTCCGTGTTCGGAATGTCACTGTCCTCTCCGACCCATATGCTGCCATAGGGCTGCGCGCCGAGATGTTCCAGAAACTGGCCATAGACTTCAGGCGCAATCGTTCCGATCGGCGCCGTTTCATCCACCGTAACGCGGGTTTGCGCGCTGACCGTTGCGCAGCCTGTAAGCGCGGCGGCCAACGCCGCAGCAATTCCGATCCGTATCATTTTAAGTCTCCCCTTTTGGTTTTACCAGGCGGTCATGAGAGCGCCGCCTGGGCCGTCACAATGGCAATGGGCTAAAATCTGCCTCCGCTGCCGGGACAACGATCCGGTTTCGAAGCGGCTTTCCAAAGCCCTCTGCAGATATCTCGAACGTGTCTCCGGGCTGCGCTTCCACACCGTCCGAAAAGCTCAAGGTGGACGTCCCGAAAAAGTGGACGTGCACATCGCCGGGACGCCTGAAGCCCGCATATTTGAAGTGATGCGCCTCGAGATTCGCAATCGAGTGGCTCATATTGTCTTCGCCGCTGGAGAACGACTTCTCCCACAAGGTTTTCCCGTCGCGGAGAATTCTGGAATGTCCCAGCACAGTCCCCGGCAATTCGCCGAGCCGCAGTTCCGGCCCGATGGAACAAGGGCGCAGTTTGGAGTGCGCCAGATAGAGGTAGTTGATCCGCTCCATCTTGTGGTCGGAAAACTCATTTCCCAGGCAGAACCCGAGGCGGCGCGGGCGGCCATCCGGCGCGATGACGTAGATCCCTGCCACCTCCGGCTCTTCTCCGCCGTCGAGCGCAAATCCGGGCGATAGTAGATCGCCTTCCGGCGGCACAACACTTGAGCCATCGCCTTTGAAGAACCATTCGGGCTGCACACCCGCCTGCCCCTCGGCAGGCTTCCCGCCTTCCATCCCCATACGGAACATTTTCATCGAATCGGTAAGCGTATCCCCGGCCGCCGACAGCTTTGCGTGCATGGCGTCGCGGGTATCCGCGCTGCCGAGATGCGTCAGCCCTGTGCCTGTCACCAACATGTGCGCTGGATCCGGATGGGTTATGGGTGACAGGATGCGTCTTTCGCGCCAAAGCCCGTCATACGAAACACGCTGAGCCCCCTCAGCCTTGCGAACGACGTCCTGGAGCCCGACGCCCGAGTTGAGTGCGTCCTGAACGAGATCGTACATCGACATTGCGCCATCCAGCGGCGCCAAAGTCTGGTCGTCCACTACGCGCGCAACGCGCGTCACACCGGAATCATCGAGGAATTGAACAAGGTTCACTGTATTTTCGTTTCATAGAGATTGGCGACCACACTGAAGTCGCGCCGCGACTCTTCGAGCAGGACGAGCATCGCCTGCGCCGCTTTGGCATTGTCGCGCATCAGGATCGCGTCGCAGACCGCCTTGTGACGCGGCAACGACAGATCATGCGTTTCAGGATGCCGGCTTGTCAGCTCGATTGAAAACCTGAGCGCATTGTGAAGCGTGCGGCCGATATGTGCGAGAAACGGATTCTTCGTGGCGTCGACTATCGCCAGATGGAACTCGAGGTCCGGATCGAGCAGGTCGACCGCTGTGTCGGCGACTTCCATCGCCTGATAGGCAGACCGGATCCGCTCGAGGTCATCATCATCGGCGTTCTTCGCCGCCAGCGCAGCCGCTCCCGGTTCGTACACCACCCGCGTGTCGAACAGAAAGTCTATGAACTCCTGTTCGGGTAGCGTCTCGATCGTCCAGCGAAGGACGTCAGGGTCGAGCATGGACCAGCATTCGCGCGTCCTCACGGTGGTACCCACGCGCGACCGCGACTCGACGAGCCCTTTCGCCATCAGGACTTTCGTCACCTCGCGGAGCACCGGGCGGCTGACGTCAAATTCCTCGCCGAAATATTGCTCGCTCGGCAGCCGTTTGCCGACCGGATAGTCGCCCGAAATGATGCGGCGCCCGAGCGTTTCCACGAGTTGCTCAGTGAGATTTCGAGGTTTCAGCGACATGACAGAACCAATGTGTTGGCAGCTTAAAGATCATATTGTATGACCAGATTTCAGAAATCAAGCCGCCAGGCAAACTGGCTGGCAAACGCAGTGTACGGGGCGCTGGATGTCGGGCGAGAAAAAGAAGCTGAGGTCGCAGGCCTGGTTCGGCACCGCCGACAAGAACGGCTTCATGTACCGGTCCTGGATGAAGAATCAGGGGATTCCAGCGCATCAGTTTGACGGCAAACCGGTCATCGGCATCTGCAATACCTGGTCCGAACTCACCCCTTGCAACGCCCATCTACGCGGCCTCGCAGACCGCGTGAAACAGGGCGTCTATGAAGCGGGCGGCTTCCCGGTCGAGTTTCCGGTCTTCTCCAATGGCGAGTCCAATCTTCGCCCCACGGCCATGATGACGCGCAATCTGGCGAGCATGGACGTCGAAGAAGCCATTCGCGGCAATCCGGTGGACGGCGTCGTCCTGCTCGTCGGTTGCGACAAGACCACGCCGGCGCTGCTGATGGGCGCGGCAAGCTGCGACGTGCCCGCCATCGTCGTCAGCGGCGGGCCGATGCTGAACGGCTACCATCGCGGCAAGCCCGTGGGTTCCGGAACGCTCGTCTGGCGCATGAACGAGCAGTTGAATGCCGGCCAGATCGACATGAACGAGTTCATGGCGGCCGAGCAATCCATGTCGCGCTCTGCCGGCTCCTGCAACACGATGGGCACCGCCTCGACGATGGCCTGCATGGCCGAATCCCTCGGCGTCACGCTGCCCGAGAATGCCGCAATCCCGGCCGTCGATTCACGCCGCTACGTCCTCGCCCACATGTCAGGCATGCGCGCGGTTGAGATGGTGCGCGAAGAGCTCGTTCTCTCGAAGCTGCTCACGCGGGCCGCTTTCGAGAATGCCATTCGCACCAACGCCGCCATTGGCGGCTCGACCAATGCGGTGATCCATCTCAAAGCCATTGCCCAGCGGATCGGCGTCGACCTGACGCTCGATGACTGGCAGGTTCTCGGCGCCGACGTGCCGACACTCGTCGATCTTCAGCCCTCCGGCCGGTTCCTGATGGAGGAGTTCTACTATGCCGGCGGCCTGCCCGCCGTCTTGCGGCGCCTCGGGGAAATGGGCCTGCTGAACCGCGAAGCGTTGACGGCAAATGGCAAGTCGATCTGGAGCAATGTCCAGGACGACCCCTGCCATGACGATGAAGTCATCCGCCCGGTCGAAAATCCGCTGGTGAAAAGCGGCGGTATCTGCATCCTCAGGGGCAATCTGGCGCCGCGCGGCGCCGTCCTGAAAGTGTCAGCCGCCTCACCGGCCTTGATGCAGCATCGCGGACGCGCGGTCGTCTTCGACAATTTCAAGGACTACAAAGCCCGTTTCGCCGATCCGGACCTCGACATCGACGAGACCTGCATCATGGTGCTCAGAAACTGCGGCCCCAAAGGATATCCCGGAATGGCGGAAGTCGGCAATATGGGCCTTCCGCCGAAGCTTCTGAAACGCGGCATCACCGATCTCGTCCGCATCTCCGATGCCCGCATGAGCGGCACGGCTTTTGGCACGGTCGTCCTGCATGTGACGCCGGAAGCTGCCGAACTGGGCCCCTTGGCCATCGTGCGCGACGGAGACATGATCGAACTCAATGCGCGCGCGGGCCGCCTGCATCTGGAAGTATCCGACATCGAGATCGAAAGCCGCCTTTCAGCACTTCGCGACGGTCAGGTGCTACCGCCCGCCGGCGGATATGAAGGGCTTTACCGCAGGCACGTCCTTCAGGCCGACGAAGGCTGTGATTTCGACTTTCTCGTTGGTTGCCGAGGTGCGGATGTGCCTCCGCATTCTCACTGAGCGGAGCTCGGGATGACTACGCCAGCGCCCCTTACAAACACCTATCCCAGCCTCTCTGGCCGAAGCGTGTTCATTACGGGCGGCGCAACCGGCATAGGCGCCGAACTCGTAGCCGCTTTCGCGGCACAAAAGTGCAAGGTCAGCTTTGCAGACCGCGATACAGAATCCGGATCGGCGCTCGCCGAACAGACGAACACAACCTTCTTCGACTGCGATCTGAGGGATATCGAAAAGCTAAATCGGGTCATCGCCGACGCCGGCGAGATCAACGGACCGATCAGCATCCTGATCAATAATGCTGCGGACGATACGCGCCATGATTTCCGCGAGATCACGCAATCCAACTGGGATGACCGCATAGCTGTAAACTTGCGGCACGTGTTTTTCGCCATCCAGGCGGCCCATCCCCACATGCTCAAGGCAGGCGGCGGATCGATCATCAATTTCGGATCCATGAGCTGGTACGAATGCCAGGGCGGCATGACCGGGTACACGACCTCCAAGGCTGCTATCGAAGGCCTCACCCGCGGCCTCGCCCGCGATCTTGGCGCCGACAATATTCGCATCAATACACTCGTGCCCGGATGGGTCATGACACCCAAGCAGCGAACCTTGTGGGTCGGCGAAGAAGTGAAACGCGAAATCGAGCGCGGACAATCGCTCAAGCAGGAACTGCTGCCGCAGGACATTTGCGCGATGGCACTGTTCCTCGCATCAGACGATGCAAGAATGTGCACGGCCCAAGCCTACATCGTCGATGGCGGATGGATATGAAAACATAAAACGGGAGGAAACATGAAACGGATACTCGCACTTCTCACCAGCGCACTACTCGTCACCGCCTGCGGTTCCGGCGAACCCGCAAGCTCCGGGGACGAACAGATTACGGTGGGCTTCTCGCAGATCGGTTCGGAAAGCGGCTGGCGTACGTCGTTCACTCAAGCCGTGCAGGCAGAAGCCAAAGACCGGAACATCGACCTCAAGTTCTCGGACGCCCAGCAGAAGCAGGAAAACCAGATCCGCGCCGTGCGCAGCTTCATCGCCCAAGGTGTTGACGCGATCATCATCGCGCCCGTCGTGGAAACAGGCTGGAAGCCCGTTCTGACTGAAGCCCAGCGCGCCGGAATCCCGGTCGTGATCATTGATCGCAACATGGCGCTGGATGATGACAGCCTCTATCTCACGCGTGTCGCTTCGGATTTTGTCGAAGAAGGACGCAAGGCGGCCACTTGGTTGATGGACGAAACCGGCGGCGAATGCGCCATCGTGGAGCTGCAAGGCACGGTCGGCGCCTCCGCCGCGATGGACCGGATGGCAGGCTTCAATGAAGTCATCGCGGGTCATCCGGGTGCGGAAATCATCATGTCCCAGACAGCCGACTTCACGCGCTCACGCGGAAAGGAAATCATGGTCACATTCCTTCGCGCCGGAAACCCAGACGACATCTGCGCCGTCTGGGCCCACAATGACGAGATGGCCCTCGGCGCCGTCATCGCCATGAAAGAGGCGGGTATTGATCCGGGTAACGACATTCTGATCGTGTCGGTCGACGCGGTGCCCGACATCTTCAAGGCCATGGCCGACGGTGACACGAACGCGACTGTTGAGCTCAGCCCGTACATGGGCGGGCCAGCCTTCGACGCCATCGAGGCCCACCTGCGCGGCGAGAGCGTGCCAAAACTGATTTCGGTCAATGGCGATCTCTACACGCAGGAAACAGCCGCCGAGGAATACCAGAAACGCACCGCCGGAGAGGTTCCGTAACGCCGTGAGTCCTCCCGCGCCGCTTCTGTCCCTGACGGGCGTCCGGAAAGTGTTTCCGGGCGTGACGGCGCTCGACAATGTCGACTTCGAAGTGGCGTCCGGCGAGATACACGCCCTTCTTGGCGAAAACGGCGCAGGGAAATCGACCCTCATCAAGGTGCTCACCGGCGTCTACAAAAGTGACGGCGGGGAAATGCGGTTGGCGGGTGAGGTCGTGTCGCCCAAATCGGTCGTCGACGCACAATCGGCCGGGATCAGCACGGTCTATCAGGAGGTCAATCTCCTCCCCAACCTGTCGGTCGCGCAAAACCTGACTCTGGGCCGCGAGCCGAGGCGCTTTGGACTGACCGACTGGGCACGGATGAACGAGGCGGCCCGAAACATCCTTCAGCGTTTCGGGCTCGACATCGACGTCACAAAGCCGCTCGGTCACTTCTCCATCGCCGTCCAGCAACTCGTCGCCATCGCCCGGGGCGTCGCGCAGTCCGCAAAAATCCTCGTTCTCGACGAACCGACAGCAAGCCTCGACAAGACGGAAGTCGAAGTCCTGTTCAATATCCTACGCAGCTTGCGCGGCGAGGGTGTAGGGATCGTCTTCGTCACGCATTTTCTGGATCAGGTCTATGCGCTGTCAGACCGTATCACGGTGCTGCGCAACGGCCGGAAAATCGGAACATTCGAAACCGCCAAGCTGCCCTGGCCGAAACTGATCGAACACATGCTGGGCTATGAACTCCAGGGCACCCTTACCGGCAATCCTGCCCGGCGCGCGCCGGCAGACTCCGAAGATGCCGAGCTGTCGGTCGACGCCGCATGCGTCGACGCCTCGGTGCAGGACATCAGCTTGATTGCCCGCTCCGGCGAGGCGATAGGCCTTGCCGGCTTGCTGGGATCGGGCCGCACTGAAGTCTGCCGCGGCCTGTTTGGCCTGGACCGGCTTTCGAGCGGCCAGATACGGCGGAACGGTCGCCCGGTTCGGTTCACCTCCCCGCAAAACGCCATCGCGGAAGGCATCGCGCTGTGCCCCGAGGACCGCAAGGCAAACGGCATCATCGGTGAACTGAGCGTGCGCGAGAACATCGTCCTTGCACTGCAGGCCCGGCAAGGTTGGTGGCGCCCCATTTCCGCGCGCGAACAACGCGCCCTTGCCGATCAGGCGATCGCCGATTTCAAGATCGCAACACCCGATGCGGAGAAGCCCGTCGGACTGTTGAGCGGCGGCAACCAGCAGAAGGTCATTCTGGCGCGCTGGCTGGCGATCAAACCCGATATACTGCTGCTCGACGAACCTACACGCGGAATCGACATCGGCGCACACGCCGAGATCCTGCGCCTCATCCGTGAGCTTTGCGATAGTGGCATGGCGCTGATCGTCACGTCATCCGAGCTCGAAGAGCTGGTCGCCTTCAGCCACAGGATCATCGTGCTGCGCGACTTCCGCCAGATCGCCGAGCTTGAAGGCGATGCCATCACGGAAGACGCCCTGCTTCAGGCGATTGCGTCATGACCTACCTGCGCGCCATCTTCTCCTCGCTTCAACGCCATCGCATGCTGTGGCCGCTCCTGGCACTCGCCATGATCTGGGCCGTAATCGTCGTGCTCAATCCGGCTTTCTTCTGTTTCACCGTAAAAGACGGCCGGGTGCTCGGCGGCCTCGTGGACATCCTGAACCGGGGCGCGCCCATCGCCCTCATCGCAATCGGCATGTCGCTCGTCATCGCCACGGGCGGCATCGACCTGTCGGTCGGCGCCGTGATGGCAATTGCAGGCGCGGTTGCGGCGAACATAATCTCCGGCGGCGCATTGCCTGTCTGGATGATCATTGCCGCCGGACTCGGCACGGGCCTGTTCGCCGGTCTGGTGAATGGAACGCTGGTTGCCGGCCTCGGCGTTCAGCCAATTGTCGCGACGCTGATCCTTCTGGTCGCCGGCCGGGGCGTCGCCCAGCTGATCAATGACGGTCAGATCATCACCTTCCAGAACGAGTCCTTTGCGTTTCTCGGTGTAGGCAACATCCTCGGCCTGCCGACACCCGTTTGGCTGGTCGCCTTCCTTCTGGCCGGTCTTCTGACGCTGACACGCAAGACGGCACTGGGGCTGTTCATAGAATCCGTCGGCGCCAATGCCTCGGCGAGCCATTATGTCGGCATTCCCGTGAAGTCCGTCAAACTCGCCGTCTACGCCATTTCCGGCCTGTGCGCGGCGCTGGCCGGTCTCGTCGCAACGGCCGACATTCAGGGCGCGGACGCCAACAATGTCGGCCTCTGGATTGAACTCGACGCTATACTTGCCGTGGTCATCGGCGGCGCCAGTCTCATGGGCGGGCGCTACTCGCTCGCACTTGCCGTCATCAGCGCGCTGATCATTCAATCCCTGAACACCGCCATCGTGCTTTCAGGCATCCCGCCAAAGTTCAATCTCGTGATCAAGGCGGTCGTGATCATCGCCGTGCTCCTGCTGCAGTCTTCCATCGCGCAGGCCCAGCTTGCATCGCTGCGCGCGAGGCTCACCGCATGATCGACTCTCGCCACACACCGGTCCTCATCACCTACGCTTTGTTCGCGGCGCTGTTCCTGCTCGGCTCCCTCCAGTATGAGGGGCTCGGCAGTCTGCGCGTCTTCCTAAATCTGTTTACGGACAATGCCTTCCTCGCCGTGACCGCCATCGGGATGACCTTCGTGATCCTCTCCGGCGGCATCGATCTCTCGGTCGGCTCGGTCATCGCGTTCACCGGCGTCCTGACAGCGGTCCTGATTCAGGCGGGCTGGCCCCTGGTCACGGTTTTCCCGCTCGTCCTCGCCATCGGCTGCATCTTCGGCGGGGGCATGGGCCTCCTCATCCATTACTACAAACTGCAACCCTTCATCGTGACGCTCGCCGGCATGTTCCTGATGCGCGGTCTCGCCGTCGTCGTCAGCGAGCGGTCGGTGCCCATCGAGCATGAGGTTTACGACACGTTCAATACCGCCGGGCTCTCCCTTCCCGGTGGCGCGTTGATAAGTTCACAGGCACTGCTCCTGCTCATCGTCTTGTTGGCTGCGCTCGTTCTCGCCCACTATCGGCGTTTCGGCACCTACGTCTATGCCATCGGCGGCAGTCCTGAATCGGCTCGGTTGATGGCCGTGCCGCTCGCCCGGACCACGATAGGCATCTACGCATTGAGCTCGTTTCTCGCGGCCCTGGCGGGCATCATGTTCTCCTTCTACACGTCCTCAGGGTATGCGCTGGCCGCTGTCGGCATCGAACTTGACGCCATCGCTGCTGTCGTGATTGGCGGAACCTTGCTCACCGGCGGATCGGGATACGTGATCGGCACACTGGGCGGCGTTCTGCTCATGGGCCTCGTGCAGACCTACATCGCGTTCAACGGATCACTGAACAGTTGGTGGACCAAGATCGTCGTCGGCATTCTGGTCCTGGTCTTCGTCTGCTTCCAAAGGCTGAACACTTTCGGCGAGGGAGTTGGCAAACAGAAAGCTGGCACCCGCACCGCCGCCTGATGATCTTTATACTGAACCCTTTCCGATGACCGAAGGAGCCCCCATGACCGAAGCCTTGACCGGATGCCACCTGATCGCAGGCGAATGGCACGCGTCGAAGAAACGCTACAAGTCCCTGGGTCTGGACGGTATGGAAATCGAAGTCTCGAGCGGCGGCGCGTCCGAGATCGACCTCGCCGCCCGTGCCGCAGACGAGGCGTTCAAGAGCTATTCCAACACCTCGCGGGACCAGCGCGCAGCATTTCTCGACAAGATCGCGGATTGTATCGAGGCCCGCGGCGAAGCGATCACCCATGCGGGCACAGCAGAGACCGGCCTGCCCGCCGCACGGCTCAATGGTGAGCGGGGCCGCACAACCGGACAGCTTCGTCTGTTTGCGGATCACATCCGCGCGGGCGACTATCTCGACCGCCGCCACACGCCCGCCCTGCCGGACCGCCAGCCCGCGCCCCGCCCCGATCTACGCCTGATCCAACGCCCCGTCGGGCCCGTTGGCGTGTTCGGCGCCTCCAAT
Source organism: Hyphomonas sp. (assembly GCA_040223555.1). Lineage (GTDB taxonomy): Bacteria > Pseudomonadota > Alphaproteobacteria > Caulobacterales > Hyphomonadaceae > Hyphomonas. The sequence continues at coordinate 554,167 of JAVKGA010000009.1, read as the reverse complement.
TTTCCGCTCGCCTTCTCGACCGCCGGAGGCGACACGGCTTCCGCGCTCGCAGCGGGCTGTCCCGTCGTCGTCAAGGCGCACCCCGCTCATCCGCGTACGGGCGAACTCGTCGCGCGTGCCATTTCCGAAGCCATCAAAGCCTGCGACATGCCTGCGGGCGTGTTCGGTCTCATCCAGGGCAATACCCATGACGTCGGCGAAGCCCTCGTTCGCCATCCGCTCATCCGCGCAGCGGCTTTCACCGGCTCACTCCGCGCCGGCCGCTCCCTATACAATCTGAGTGCGGCCAGACCCGAGCCTATCCCCTTCTATGGCGAGTTCGGCTCCATCAATCCGGTCTTCGTCCTTCCGGGCGCCTTGCGCGAAAAGCCTGCGCAGATCGCCGCCAGTTGGGCCGCTTCGCTGACGCTTGGCGCCGGGCAATTCTGCACCAATCCCGGCGTCGTCTTCGTGACCGAAAGCGAAGGCCTGGACGCGTTCCGGGAGGCGGCCATTGCGGCCCTCAACGCATCCGCGCTCCAGACCATGCTGACAGAGTCGATTGCCGCGTCCTACCGCAAAGGCTGCGCGCACCTTCAGCAAAGCCCCGGTGTTGAAACCCTCGTCAGCATCGAAACCGAAGGCCGCTATGGCGGCCCCTCACTCTTCATCACATCGCTCGATGCCTGGATGAAAACGCCCGCGCTGGCCGAAGAAGTATTCGGACCTTCGGGGATCATCGTCGTCGTGCCAAACGCCAACGCGTTGGGCGCCGCCGCCGGATCGCTCGCCGGACAACTGACCACGACCATTCACATGACCCCGTCCGATCAGGAAACCGCCGAGCAACTGCTCCCCGCTCTGGAGCGCATCGCCGGCCGAATCCTGTTCAATGGCTATCCAACCGGTGTCGAAGTTGCCGATGCCATGGTCCATTCCGGCCCCTACCCCGCCACGACGAACTTTGGCGCCACATCTGTCGGCACAATGGCGATCCGCCGCTTCCTCCGCCCGGTCTGCTACCAGGACATGCCAGACAGCCTGCTCAGCGGCGATCTGCTGTTCTCGGCGTGAAACCTTCGTCGCGGCCCGGATGATACGTCCACGTAGCAATTCAGCCGGCTATCGACAGCATCATGCCACGTATCGATAGCCCGGTGCGCCACAGGCGTTCGTCCTGAAGATGAACAAGCCGCCAGACTGGGGATGCTTGTCCAGCTCATCCGGGCTCAGGCCCATCCGGGCCGAAGTGACAAAGAGGATGTTCCCCTCAGGGCCGCCAAACGCCGGACAGGTCGGCCGGGGAACCGGCAGCGGGACCTCCTCCAGCAGCGCGCCGTCCGGCGAATACACCGCCAGCTTGCTCGCGTCCCAGAGCGCGGCCCAATACCGGCCCGTCGTATCCACAGCGGCGCCGTCAGGAGACCCCGGCTCCAGCGCCGCGAAGGAAGCAGCCGATACCGGACCGGCCATTCCCGCAACTGCATCGCAGCGGCTGACCGTGCCGGACACCGTGTCCGCATAATATTGCACCTGGCCGCACGGCGACCAGGCCAATCCGTTGGGAATACACAGTCCGGGGATCACAAGTCGCGCCTCGGAGTTTCCGGCCAGCCGATAGAACCCTGTCTCGACCGTCAGCTCCCCGCGACCGTCATGCATGGACCCCGCCCAGAAGCTTCCATCCGGCGCCACCTTGCCGTCATTGAGCCGAACGTTGGAAGCCTGAAGTTCCGGCGGGCGCGACAGCCATCTGATGCCGCCCGAGTCCGGTTCGAACAGCGCGAATCCGGTTTCAAACGCACAAACAAGCCATTGGTCATCGCCCTCAACCAACCCAAACGATCCCAGACGCTCCGGCAGCGAAAATGACCGCACCTCACACGCCGGCCAAGTCATGCGATAGAGCAGACACTCCTGAATGTCCGTCCACCAGACCGTCTGGTCGCTGGCGCGCCAGACAACCCCTTCGCCAAGGGTATTGCCGACCTTGATGCAGTCTATGAACTCTATCTGGATGAACATGCATGGCCGTAAAAAAGAGGCTGCGGATGGCTACATACGTCAACAAAAATTGCATACGCTTCCACAGCGCGCAACGACAAGATCGAGCGTCTTAAGTGCACGGCATTCCGGCGCAGTTGATACCCGAAGCGGAGCGTCAGTCGGGCTTGAGCGATAGAATCGAACCTGCGCCGAACTGCGCTTCAAGTGACGCATTCACCCTCTTCCCTCAGAACAGCGACCAACAAAGTGGCACCGGCTAACGCCACCTCGTTTCGGCAAATCACGACACAGCAGGCGACAGCAGAAGCCTCCACACGCCAACGCACTCGTTGGAGTCCATCTTGCGCGGCCTGCAAGCACCGCGCACGCTTACGCTCGCTTCCATTGGCTTGCCCGGGGAGCGGACCGCTTCGAGCTCGACTCTGTGTCAACACTCCTGGCCAACAAATCCAAGTTTGTTCTTGATTTGTTCCTATCCGTGTGCTTGGTGGGTTTGGCTATGATCTGGAGATACCGATGTCAAACAAGCTGAGTCCCGACTGGCCGTGTGTGAAAATACGGCCAGCGCACAACCTGTTCTTTGCCATTCTGGTACCTAGCCCGCTGGAGGAAGATATCTCGAACCTGTTCGAGAACCTCAAGCAGCGTTATCGCGTGCGCAAGACGCAGATACCAGCGCCCCGACTCCATGTTACCTTGTTTGGCGTGTTTGCCGGAGACTCCTTGCCTCAGCGGATTGTGGAACTCTCTCGGTTGGTGGGAGGTGCGATCCGATTTGTGGAGTTCGACCTGGTCCTGAGCAGGATACTTTCCTTTCGAAACACACAAACAGAAAAACCTTTGGTACTTGTCGCTGATGCGAACTCTGCGCGCTTAGTGAACAGACTTGTTGGCCAGATAGGAGAGGCGTTCACCGCTCTGTCTGGACTCCAAACTCCACGGACAAGACCAATTACCCCACATCTGACGCTTGTCTGGCATCGCATAACAGTACCCGAACAACCGATTGCTCCAGTTAAGCTGCCTGTCAGTGAAATTGCGCTTATCCACAGCCATGTTGGAAAATCCAAGTACGATGTGCTCGGGCGCGGGGAACTCGTCCCATTCCAATGAAACACGACGCCGCCATTCATGTGCCGTCTGTAGGCGCTGCCGACTTTCCCTTTGGCCTCGGCAAGTCCGGCTTGCATGAGCTGGCGGAAGCCTCCTATGGCGACTCTCCCGCAATGACCGGTTTCCTGCTGGCGGCGATGCGCAAGCAGGCGAAAGGCGCCTGGATCTGGATCCGGCAGGCCTCGATTTTCCGCGACATAGGAGAGGTACCAGAGGCAGCCCTTGCAGGAGGATCTGCTTCCCTGCGCCTGAACGTGCAGGCTCGCAACGCGCGCGAAGCGCTCTGGGCCACCGAGGAGGCGATCCTTTCAGGTGCGGCAAGCCTCGTGATCGCCGAGATCGAGGGGGCAGACTTCACCGCGACCCGGCGGCTGACACTCGCCTCCAGCCGCCACGGCGTACCGGTCGTACTGATGTTGCCGTACACCTGCGAGGGGGCCACGGCTGCGGTCACACGCTGGCGCGTCGGCCCGCGTCCCTCATCGTCTAACCGTTTCGACAAGCATGCTCCAGGCCACCCCCGCTGGCGGGCTGTTCTCGAGCGCTGCCGCACCACTCCCGCCTCTACTGGCAAGGCCTTTGATCTCGAATGGAACGATGAAACGCTATCTCTCAGTGTGGTTGCCGGATTGGCCGATGGACCGGCTGCGCCGCGCCCGGCGCTCCGCCCGCTCCACCACAAGATCGGTTAAGCCCACCCCCTTTGTCCTGTACGAAAAGTCCGCTCACGGATTGGTCGTAATCGCGGCGAATGCGCCTGCGCGGGCAGCGAGGATTGAAACCGGTCTGCGCCTCACAGACGCAAAGGCCACTTTGCCGAACATCCTTTCCGAAGAGATCGATCGCGCTGCCGACATGAAGGCGCTGACGGCGCTCGCGGGGTGGTTGGTACGCTTCTCGCCGCTGGTTGCCTTCGATGGCGAGGATGGGCTTGTCCTGGAAACAACCGGATGTGATCACCTGTTCGGCGGTGAGGTCGCCATGGCCGCTCAGCTCTCTCGCCACCTTGCGCAGGTGAGCTACACCCACCGGATTGCAATTGCAGGAACACTGGGGGCGGCCCATGCGCTGGCAAGAGGCACAAGCACTGCAGAATATCCAACTCTCCCCTCCGGCGAAGAACGCTGCGGCCTGGCGAATCTGCCGATGGCCACGCTGCGCCTTTCGCCGGAAGCGTTGACGCTGCTACGCCGTTTCGGGCTGACCCGTATCGGCCAGCTCTACGATATTGACCGCAAGGCGCTGACGCGGCGCTTTCACTCGCGCGAGGCGGCCAATGCAGTATGCCTTCGCCTCGATCAGGCGCTGGGGCGCCGGGTCGAGCCTTTCGTCCCGTTCCGGCCACCGCCGGAACATGCCGAACGCCTACCCTGTCCAGAGCCGCTGACCAGCTTGGAGGGTATCAGCGACGGTCTAAAGCAGTTGACAGAAAAACTGTGCGCTTCCCTTTCCGCTGCAGGCCTTGGCGCCCAGAACTTCACTTTCCGAGCCTTCCATTCCGATGGCGGCGTGTCAGCCGTCAGCGCCAATGCCGCACGGCCAGCGCGTGCACCCGAGCACGTGCTGCGCCTTTTCCGGGAGAAGATCGCCCGGATCGACCCTGGCTTCGGCATTGATCTCCTGCTGCTGGAGGCTGCCCGCACCGGCCCGATGGAGGCTGGAAGCCGCCCGCTCTCCGGCGACTTTGCCGGGGGCGAATTTGACGTTGAGGCGCTCACCGTGCTTGCGGATCGGATCACCGCACGTCTTGGCGAAGGCACCGTGACGCTCGTCACGCCAGAAGACAGCCATCTGCCTCACAAGGCGGAGCGACAGGTCGACTATATTGGACAGTCACCCGGCACGTCCCCCCGACCGCGTACCGGACCCAGGCCTGTCCGGATGCTGGCACAGCCCGAGCGCGTGTCGGTGATGGCGCAGGTGCCGGACGGCCCGCCGCTGCAATTCATCTGGCGCAGGCATCTGCGCCGGGTCGTACGCGCCGATGGTCCCGAGCGGATTGCCCCCGAATGGTGGACCTACCTGCCCCCCGCGCCCGGGGAACGCGGTAACCCGCCTCGCACCCGAGACTATTACCGGATCGAGGACAGCGAGGGCCGGCGCTATTGGGTCTTCCGCGATGGTCTTTATGGAGATGACCGGGGCACAGCTCCCGAATGGATCGTACAAGGATTGTTTGAGTGACGGGGTATGCCGAACTTGCGGTGATGACGAACTTCTCATTCCTGCGCGGAGCGAGCCATGCGGAGGAGTTGGTACAGCGCGCCGCCATGCTCGGCCTTGCCGCCATCGGTGTGGCAGATCGCAACACGCTGGCCGGCGTAGTGCGCGCGCATGTTGCGGCGAAGGCGGCCGGACTAAAGCTGCTCGTAGGCGCACGCCTCGTCCCACAGAACGGGCCTGAAATCCTCACCTATCCGATGGACCGCGCCGCCTATGGGCGCCTCTCGCGGCTTTTGTCAGAGGGCAAGATGAAGCCGGGCGTGTCGAAAGGCGAATGCCATATGCAGCTCGCGGACATCCTCGCCGCCAGTGACGGCCAGGTGATGATCGTCCTGCCTCCCGACGTGCCCGAGCCTAGATTTTCGGAGACGCTGAAGCAAGCCGCAAGGACCGCGCCGGGGCGGGTCTATCTTGGCGCGCGCTTTACCTATTCCGGCCGGAACCGCGAACGCCTCGGGCGGCTGGCAGAACTGTCGGCGGCGGCCGGAGCGCCTTTGGTGGCGATCAATGACGTACTCTACCACGCCCCCGAACGGCGCCCGTTGCAGGATGTGATGACTTGCATCCGCGAGCACTGCACCATCGATTCGGCTGGTTACCGGCTTGAGGCAAATGCCGAACGGCATCTCAAGCCCCCGGAAGAAATGGCGCGTTTGTTCCGGGATTCCGAGCCGGCGCTGGCCCGCACGATGGAAATTGCCGCGCGCTGTACCTTCAGCCTCGACGAGCTTTCCTACGTCTATCCTGACGAGCCCGTACCGCCGGACTCAACGCCGCAGGCACACCTCGAACACCTTACCTTGAAAGGCGCGGCCTGGCGCTACCCGCAGGGCATCCCTCACAAGGTCGCCACCCAGATCCGCAAGGAACTCGGCATCATCGCGCAGCTGAACTACGCGCCCTACTTTCTTACCGTGCACGATATTGTCTCCTGGGCCCGGCAAAAGGCTATCCTCTGTCAGGGACGCGGCTCCGCCGCAAACTCTGCCGTCTGCTACTGCCTTGGCATCACCAGCGTCGATCCGACACTGACCAGCCTTCTGTTCGAACGCTTTCTCTCGCCGGAACGAAAGGAGCCACCAGACATCGATGTAGATTTTGAGCATGAACGCCGAGAGGAAGTTATACAATACGTATACGACCGATATGGCCGCGACCGGGCCGCACTGACGGCAACGGTCATCTGCTACAGATCACGCTCGGCCGTACGCGAAGTTTGCAAAGCGATCGGCCTCAGCGAGGAGATTTCCTCGGCCCTGGCGAGTGGGGTCTGGGGAAGCTGGAGTGATGGCCTTCCGGACAAGCGCATCGTCGAGGCGGGACTGGATCCAGCCAATCCGTTGATCCGACGCGCCGTGCAGCTCGCCCGCCAACTGATAGGCTTCCCGCGCCACCTTTCCCAGCATGTCGGTGGATTCGTCCTTACACACGGGCCTCTGATCGAAACTGTTCCCATCGGCAATGCGGTCATGGAGAAACGCACCTTCATCGAATGGAACAAGGACGATATCGATGCGCTGGGCATCATGAAAGTGGATGTGCTGGCCTTGGGCATGCTCACCTGTATCCGCAAGGCCTTCGACATGCTCGCAAGTCACAAGGGGAATCATCACAGTCTTGCAAGCGTCCCGCAAGACGATGTGGCTACCTATGACATGCTCTGCAAGGCCGACAGCCTCGGCGTGTTCCAAGTGGAGAGCCGAGCGCAGATGGCGATGTTGCCGCGGCTCCAACCTAAGAACTTCTATGATCTCGTGATCGAAGTCGCGATCGTTCGCCCCGGCCCCATTCAGGGTAATATGGTGCACCCCTATCTGCGCCGACGTAAGGGGATTGAGCCTGTAAGTTTCCCGAGCCCGGCGCCGGGTGAAGGCCCAACAGACGAGCTTCAGTCCATCCTGAGCCGCACGCTGGGTGTACCACTCTTCCAGGAACAGGCGATGCAGATTGCCATCAATGCTGCTAAGTTTTCTCCCGAAGAGGCCAATGGCCTGCGCCGCGCCATGGCCACGTTCAGAAACGTCGGCACGATCCACAAGTATGAGGATATGTTCATTCAGCGGATGATCGAGCGCGGCTATGATCCGGCCTTTTCGAGCCGCTGCTTCGAACAGATTAAAGGCTTCGGTGAATACGGCTTCCCGGAAAGCCATGCGGCCTCCTTTGCCTTGCTCGTCTATGTTTCCTCGTGGATCAAATGTCACCACCCGGATGTTTTCTGCGCCGCGCTTCTGAACAGTCAGCCCATGGGTTTCTACGCGCCGGCACAGATCGTCCGCGACGCGCAGGAGCATGGCGTCGAAGTACGTCCTGTAGATGTGAACTATTCGGACTGGGACAATACGCTGGAGCCGATGGAAGACCGTGAAAGGAAATTTGCGGTGCGCCTCGGCTTCCGGCAGGTGGATGGACTGTCACAAACCGACATGGAACGCCTGATGGAACGGCGCGGCGAAGGGTACGCAACACCGGATGAGCTTCTGCGCCGCAGCGGCCTGTCCAGGAGTGTGCTGGAGCGCCTCGCCGCAGCAGACGCCTTCTGCTCCATGGGCCTCTCACGCCGGAACGCCCTCTGGAAAGTACGAGGCGAAGCGCCGAGCTATGCTCTGCCTCTGTTTGCAGCGGCACGCCTTGCCGAGCAGGGCGAAGACGCTGTCGTGGCCTTGCCGGACATTCCGCCATCGGAACATGTTATCCAGGATTACCAGACGACTCGCCTTTCCCTGAAAAACCATCCTATGCATTTCCTGCGGAGTCTGCACGCGCAGCGCGGCATCCTGAGCACGAAGGAAGCGGCAGATCAGCCGAACGGCCGGCGGGTCCAGACATCCGGCATAGTTCTGGTGCGTCAGCGCCCGGGAACGGCCAGCGGCGTTGTCTTCATCACGCTGGAAGACGAAACCGGCATAGCCAACCTTGTCGTCTGGCCACGGGTGATGGAACGCTTTCGCGCCGTCGTCATGCGATCCCGGATCATTCATGTGAAGGGCCGCGTTCAGACCGCGGAGGGTGTGACCCATATTGTCGCCGAGCAATTGATCGACTGCACGGCAGAACTCAGCCTTCTTTCGGAAGATGTGCTGAGCGATCCTCTGAAAAGCATTCTCGCGCGTTCCGATGAAGTGGCGCGGCCCGTCGCAGAGCGCCAAGCCTCTCTCGTTTGGTCCCCAGGTGAAAGTCACCCCCGCAACGTCCGCGTCATTCCACCCAGCCGGGATTTCCACTAATGCAGCAAACCTTCAACGCGCGAATTCAATCATCCAACGCGAGTGGGCACTGCAAGTTTAATCGGACATACATCAGCACCCCAAGCTGGATGATCTAGGGCGAGGTCTTGAAATACCGAAAGGGGTTCTGACTCATTTTACAAGGCTAGCCGCCCTGCCCTGATGGCTCAAGACGCGGCTCCTCTGACATTACCTTCTGCATCATCTATCGGCGCAATCTGCCCCGCTACAATACTTGGCCGTTTAACGATGTACAACAAAGCCGCATCCACACACCGGGTGCCAAACCACGCAATCCCGGCAGTTCCGAGCGCACGAGTGATGTCTTTATGGCGCGGCGTGGGAGCGTGACCAGGTATGTACTGTGTCATTTATTGGGTGCGGGCATGCCATCAGAGGGTAGTGTCAGGGCAACCGGGGTTGAAGCGGTGATTGCGGCGGCGTAGCCTAGAATCATGACCAAGTCGCCTTTTCGCAATTTCAAAACGTCGCCCGAGATCATCCAGCTAGGCGTGCTGATGGGTGCTGTCAGGCTAATGCGAACTCGTCTCCGTTATTCACGGATGAGCAGGTGTTAGGCGACAAGAAGTTCGCGCCATTCGCGAAGAGCGGCGTTTCGTAGCGACTTGAACCTGGCCCTCCTCTCTATATTTCTTTGATGGTTGAAATGATTGTGTACAGACGAATGCACTGAGGCGAACTTCTGCAGACTTCGCATGCGCCGGAATCTCGACATCGCGCGCTCTCGTCTTCGGAAAGGCAGGTGCGAATTTTCAGCGCGATTGTTCAAGTGCCGTCCCGTTTCCTGGCGGCGCTCGTTCCCGATCACCTTCATGGCGGCACGATACGAAGGGCACTTGTCCGTAACCACGACTTCCGGGTTGCCGTAGCGCTTCATCGCTTTCCTTAGGAATTTCAGCGCCGCCGCCTTGTCCCGCTTCTTGGTGACGTACGCTTCCAGAACCTCCCCTTCGTGATCCACAGCGCGCCAGAGGTAGTGCGTTTCACCGCGAATCTTCACGAAGACTTCGTCCAGGTGCCAGCGCCACTGCTTGACCCGGCGCATAGCCTCGGACCTCCGCTTACGGATCTTCTCTGCAAAGTATGTTCCGAAGCGATCAACCCAGAGACGGACACTCTCGTGGCAAACATCTATGCCACGTTCGTGCAGAAGGTCCTCGACGTTTCGGAGCGACAGCGGAAATCGGACATACATAAGTACGCCAAGCTGGATGACCTCAGGCGAGGTCTTGAAGTAGCGGAAGGGGTTCTTGGACATTTTTCAAGGCTAACAGCCCTGCCCGGCCGTCTCAAGGCCCGGTTCCGCTGACATCACCCTGCCGCCATCGCCGTATGAAGTCGCACTTCTGCCTTGGGAAGATGCGGAGGCCTTTGCCTGTCTTCGCGAAGAGTACTTCTCCGCATATCCGCCAGGCGGTCCGGCCGAACGGCACATACTCGAACAGATCGTCTGGTGTGACTGGCGGCGGCGCAGGCTGGTGCTCGGCGAGCGCGCGTTGCACATGGCTAGCCTGGACAGCCGGACAAGTGGAGAACGCAGGGATGCCCTGTCGAGCCGCGCTCTGGCGGTGTCGGGCGGCACGCGGCCGGAAATCTCTTCGGCCGGCGCCATCAAGAATGATGATGAAGATGACGCCGAGACCGAACAGATGTGGGCTGGCATGGTCGAGCAAGCGGAGACTGCCGAAGGCCTACTCGAAGCGGGCTCCAAGGATTGCTACGCTCAGGCGCTGGCGAGCCTGCCGGAGGAAACCGCCGAGTGGTTCCTTGAAACCTGTGAGACCGAAGAGAAGTACAATCAGGACCGCGAGAGCTTGGAGCGGTTCATCAGTGCCGAAGTGCTTCCCTTCTTTCGCAAACACCTTGCGGGCGCTCAGGCCGGGCCGACTGTCCGCCTCCAGGCCTGGGGCGAAAGTCTCGACCCGCACCGGATGGACCGGCTGATGCAACTCGATGAGCGGCTGACGCGGCAGTTTGAGAAGCTGCTGGGGATGTTGGAGCGGGCGAGGCGAAGCAAGGCTACACGGCTTCCTATTCCAGCTGCCAACCCAGTTCGCTGACGAACGCGCAGAACCGGCGAAAATCGCTCCAAGCCGCCTCGAAGTGTGGGGGCGAATGTGGGGACGGAAACTCGACGTATCGTCTAATTCCCTTTGTTTTCATACACTTATTATAATTTTATGGCGGAGAGGGAGGGATTCGAACCCTCGATACCCTTGCGAGTATACCGGTTTTCGAGACCGGCGCGATCGACCACTCCGCCACCTCTCCGCGCCGGGGTCTTAGAAGGGCGGTGAACTATCCCGGTCTGGCGCCCAGCGCAAGCCGCTGAATCGATTATCCGGTGTCAGCACTGCGTTACCCCGGTCGATCAAATTTGACCGGACCCGCAAGCATGCCCTTATCCAAGACCGGTCATAGGTGGCGCAACACACAAGAAACGGAAGGCGAAAAGCCTGTCATGAGCGCCCAGATCTTCATCATGCTGCTGAACCCCGGGATCGGGGCGCTGCTGGCGGCCTCGTTCTATCTGCTTTGGGTCAACCAGCGCAGCCAGACCTACATTTTTGTCGCGGCGGCCGGCTATGCCTGCAACGCGCTCGGCTTCCTGTTCCAGGACGTGCTCCCGCACATGACCGCCGGTCTCGAGCGCGTCATCGCCAACGCCTTCCTGCTGATGTCTGCCTGGCTCCTGTCCGCCGCAATCCTTCAGCGCTTCCGGGTCCGCCCACCGCACATCCTGTTTGGCGCCGTCTCGCTCGCCGGCCTCGGCGGCATACTCTGGTACTTCTACGTCGCACCGGACCTCACGGCCCGCATCATGATCGCCAGCACCACGTTCGGCATCCTGGCCGCCATTCTCGCTGCCTGCATGTGGCCGGTGCCCAAGCGACAGCTTGTCGACAAGCTCCTGTTCTGGCTCGCCGTTGCGGCAGCGGCCAACTTCCTCTTCCGCCCGCTCGCCATCCTCTGGCTGGCCGGCGGCTTCGGCCAGGAAGCCGGCTTTCGTTACTCGCTCTACTGGACCACGGTCCAGTTCACGCAGGCCATGATTTCCATCATGATTGCCGTCAATCTGATGGTCGCCGTCGCCATCGACCTCGTGTCCGAGATCAAGCACGAGGCCAGCACCGACAAGCTCTCCGGCCTGCTCAACCGGCGCGGCTTCGAGTCGAAGGCCGCGCACGCGCTCGCGCGCTGCCAGTCCGATGGCCTGCCCGCCGCTTTCCTGATTGCCGACCTCGACCATTTCAAACGCATCAACGACACCTGGGGCCACCCGGTCGGCGACAGCGTGATCCGCATCTTCGGCCAGCTCACCACGATCGTGCGCAGCCCGGACATGGTTGCCGGCCGTATCGGAGGCGAGGAATTCGCCATCCTCCTGCCCAATGCAGACCTTGCCGCCGCCCGTCTCTTTGCCGAGGCGCTGCGCACAGGCTTCGCCGCGGCCGGCGCAGACCACCTGCCCGCCGGCATACGCCCGACGGTCAGCATCGGCCTGTGCGCGGCGTCCCCCGGCATGGAGCTCTACGCCCTGATGGGCGAAGCCGACCGCGCGCTCTACAATGCCAAACATGCCGGCCGCGACCGCGTCGAAGTCGCCGCGCCCGGCCTACACGCCGCCAGCGCCGCGCTCCTGCTGCGCGCCTGAGCGCAGCGCCCGCAGCGACAGTTCAGCCAGCACCTGCAACTGCACCGCGCCGGCCCCGCCGCGCGCCGCGATCCGGATCGCAGCGATGTTCGCTGCCAGGAAAGCCGCCGCTTCGTCCGCATCCAGATCAGCGGCCACATCGCCCTCGTCCTGCGCCTCGCGCACGCGCGCCGTGATCGCGGCATGAAGCCGCCGGCCCGCCGCTTCATTGATCGCCGTCAGTTCCGGCGCCCGCCGGCCGAACTCACACACCGATCCCACGCCAAGGCAGGCCTGCGCCGCATTGGCCCGCACCCGCGCCAGCAGGATCTCCAACCCGTCCAGCGCCCGTGGCCCGGTGCTCAGCGCCATCTCGTGGCCTGCGCTCTCCTGGCTGCTATAGCGCGTCAGCGCCGCCTGATAGAGCGCCCACTTGTCGCCGAACGTATCGTAGAGGCTCTGCCGGCCGATCTGCATGGCGCGCGTCAGGTCGCTGGTCGATGCGCCTTCAAAGCCCTGCTCCCGGAACACGCCAATGGCGGCGTCCAAAGCAGTCTCACGGTCGAATTCACGGGGTCTGGCCATACGGCAGAGGTAGTTATTTTGGACCAATAAGTCAAGAACCCTGATTTTCAGGCGCGGCATCTGCCTTTTCCGGCGATTGGAAATCGCCTCAACCCCCTGCATACACAGGCTATCCAGCCTAGTCCGGCCAACCGCAGATCGCATTTGACACATCCGCCGCTTTGGTGTTTACCCCCCGCTTCGGTCGCGGCGCCTTTCCGGGTACTGCGGCCTCCCCGTTTCTAGACGCTATTATCCGGAAGGATCCGCCCATGTTCGCGGTCATCAAGACAGGTGGCAAGCAGTACAAAGTGTCCGAAGGCGACACGCTTGTCATTGAAAAGCTGTCGGCAGCTGCCGGCGATACGGTCACCTTCGACCAGGTGCTGATGATCGGCGAAGGCGCCGGCATCACGATCGGCTCGCCCGTTGTGGCCGGCGCGCTCGTCACCGCAGAAGTCGCGTCCGAAGTGCGCGGCCCGAAGCTGATCACCCGCAAGAAACGTCAGCGCCAGACCTACCGCCGCACGATCGGCCACCGTCAGGACCTGATGGAAATCAAGATCACGGCGATCAGCGCCGATGGCGACAAGAAGAAAGCCACGCGCAAGAAAGCTGCGCCGAAGGCTGAAGCTGCTGAAGCGGCAACCGAAGCATAATTTCCCGGGACGAAAGTCCCACTGAACGGACAGGCAAGAGGAGCAGACTATGGCTCACAAGAAATCAGGCGGCTCGTCGCGTAACGGTCGCGATTCGAACCCGAAATATCTCGGCGTGAAGAAATACGGCGGCGAAGTCGTCGTTCCGGGCATGATCATCGTGCGCCAGCGCGGCACGGTGAAGTGGCCAGGCAAAGGCGTCGGCATGGGCAAGGACCACACTCTCTTCGCGCTTAAGGGCGGCAAGGTCGAATACGCGCACAAGTCTGGTGGCCGCGTATTCGTGAACGTCGTCCCGATGGCGGACGCCGCAGAGTAACGGCCGGAGACAGCCCCGGCCTCGCACAGACGAGTGGCCGGGTCGCTGTTGAAGACGACCAGTTTCCGGGGGGAGGCAGGCCACTGTCTCCCCCTTTTAATTTGACCTCCCCCACCCAAGGCATACCCGAGAGGCGGCCATGAGTGAGACAGAGATACAGACCCAGCGGCTGCTGTTGCGGCCCGTCACCCCCCAGGACAGCGGCCCGTTCACGCTGGCGGTCAACGATCCGCGCATCTACCTGATGCTCGCCAGCATCCCGCCCGCACAGACCAAAGCCCAGACCCTCGCCTGGATCGCCACCCATGACCGCGCCCGAGAGGAAGACACCGGCCATTTCTACGCGATCACCACGCCGGGTGGTGGCCTCTGCGGCATCATCTCAGCCACCCGCGCCGAGACCTGCGACCCCTTCGAGATCGGCTACTGGCTGATGCCGGAATTCTGGGGCAAGGGCCTGTGCACCGAAGCCGGCGCCGGCCTCATCCGATGGCTGGAGGCGACACGTAACACGCGCGCGCTCGTCGCCGGCCACTTCGCCGACAACCCCGCCTCGGGACGCATCCTCACCAAGCTCGGCTTCCTTCCCTGCGGCCGCAGCCCGATGTTCAGCAAAGGCCGGGAGAAAATGTCCGACCACATCATGATGGCGCGGATCGCCTGACCTATAGCCCCCTCTCCTCAACACCCGCCCCCTTCCCCAACGCCCCACTCTGGGCCATGAGCACAAAATGAAGTTCCTTGACCAAGCCAAAGTCTATATCCGCTCCGGCGACGGCGGGGCCGGCGCGGTCTCGTTCCGGCGCGAGAAGTTCATCGAGTATGGCGGCCCGGATGGCGGCGATGGTGGGCGCGGCGGCGATGTCTGGGCGGTCTCCGTTGAAGGCCTGAACACGCTGATCGACTTCCGCTACCAGCAGCACTTCAAGGCGAAGAAAGGCGGCCACGGCATGGGCCGCAACCGTTTCGGCGCCGGCGGCGATGACGCGATCCTGATGGTTCCGGTCGGCACCCAGATCTACGAAGAAGACCAGGAAACCATGATCGCCGACCTGACCGAAGTCGGCCAGCGCGTCCTCCTCGCCGAGGGCGGCAATGGCGGCTGGGGCAACCTGCGCTTCAAGACCTCCACCAACCAGGCCCCCGCCCGCTCCAACCCCGGCGCACCCGGCGAAGAACGCTGGATCTGGCTGCGCCTGAAACTCATCGCCGATGCCGGCCTGATCGGCCTGCCGAATGCCGGCAAGTCCACGTTCCTCGCCGCCTCGACTGCCGCGCATCCGAAGATCGCGGATTATCCGTTCACGACGCTTCACCCCGGCCTCGGCGTCGTCGATCTCGGCACCTCCACCCGATTCGTCCTTGCCGACATTCCGGGCCTCATCGAAGGCGCCGCCGAAGGGGCCGGGCTCGGCCACCGCTTCCTCGGCCATGTCGAACGCTGCAAGGTGTTGCTCCACCTGATCGACGTGACTCAGGACGACCCCGCCGGCGCCTACCGCACCATCCGCAACGAGCTCGCCGCCTATGATCCCGAACTCGCTCTGCGTCCGGAAATCGTCGCCCTCAACAAGATCGACGCGCTCACACCCGAACTCGTCGCCGAACAGGCCAAGGCGCTGAAGAAAGCCTACAAGGGCAAACCCCTCCTCCTCTCCGGCGTCTCCGGCGAAGGCGTGAAACCGGCCCTCTACGCCATCGCCAGCCACCTCGGCCTCGACGCCGACCGCGAAGAGGTCCCGGCACCTTCAGATGATCCGGACACAGACGACACCTGGAGCCCGGTTTAGGCCCCCGCACTCGCCCTTCCGCTCACCCGTGCATGCCAGTCCCATACATGTCCCGCCGCCTCGGGCACGGGCAGGCCGATCCAGTCGGCGAAATCTACCGCGCTGAGCAGGCAGATATCCGCGACCGTAAACACCTCGCCCGCGATGAACGGCGCCTTCGCCAGCTCTCCGTCCAGCCACATCAGCGCGCGCTCATACGCGCCCCGGTTCGCCTCGCCAAACTCCTTGTACTGAGGAACCACCACACGCGCCGTGAACGGGTGCGCGTGCCGCCAGAAATTCCCCGCCGGCCCCATCACCTGAAACTCGATGCGCCGCACCCACATGTCCACCTGCGCCTCTTCCAGCGCGGTGCGCCCGAACATCGCCGGCTCCGGATACAAGCTCTCAAGATACCGGCAGATCGCCACAGTCTCGCTCAGGCACGTCCCGTCGTCCAGCTCCAGCACCGGCGTCTGGCCGAGCGAATTGCGCGCGATATGCTCCGCCCCCTTGTGCTCACCCTTCGTCAGCGCGACGTCCACGAGATCAATCTCCACGCCCTTTTCCGCCAGGAATATGCGCACCCGGCGCGGGTTCGGCGCCGGCATTGCTGTATTGTAAAGTTTCATCTTTTTCCTGCTCACCCGATTGTCATGCGGCCAGATTAGCTCCCGCCTTCCGCTTGTGATATCCTTGACCAGACGTCACTTCACTGAAGGGAGATCAACATGCGCGAAGACAACCACGAAGTTGTGACGGAAGAAGAAGCCACGAGCGCCACCCATGTCGGCCTCTGGAAAATCCTGGTTGGCGGCCTCATCATCGTCGTCATCGGCTTTGCCATCGCCGCCGGGTTCAACTTCAACGACTATAGCAGCTGACCTGTCCCCACTCGCCTTTGCGCACCGGGGCGTGTATCCCCCTGCGCGATGACTGCTGACACCCTCGCCTCTGCCAGACGTATCGTCGTGAAAACCGGCTCGGCCCTGATTGCCGAGGCGGGCGCGCCGCGCCGCGACTGGCTCGCCGCCCTCGCCGCCGACATCACGGCGCTGCGCCAGCGCGGCAAGGAAGTCATCCTCGTCTCGTCTGGCGCCGGCGCGCTTGGCCGCGCGGCCCTTGGCGCGCCGTATCAGGCCCGTCTCGAACAGAAACAGGCCGCCGCCGCCATCGGCCAGCCGCGCCTCATGGCCGCCATGGCCGAGGCCTTCGCCCCCCACGCCGTCACGGTCGGCCAGGCCCTGCTCACCCCCGGCGACACCGAAAACCGCCGCCGCTGGCTGAACGCCCGCGCCACGCTCGAAACCCTGCTCGAAGCCGGCGTGTTACCCGTCATCAACGAGAACGACACCGTCGCCACCGACGAGATCCGCTATGGCGACAATGACCGCCTCGCCGCCCGTGTCGCCCAGATGATGGCCGCCGACACGCTGATCCTCCTGTCGGACATTGACGGCCTCTACACCGCCGATCCGCGCACAAATCCCGGCGCCACGCACATTCCCTTCCTCGAAGCCCTCACGCCCGAGCACGACGCCATGGCCACCGGCGCCAACGCGTCCGCCGGTGTCGGCTCCGGCGGCATGGCGACCAAACTCGCCGCCGCCCGCATCGCCCATGCTGCCGGCTGCTCCACCCTCATCACCCTCGGCAACCGCCCCCGCCCCCTCGGTGCCATCGAGGCTGGCGAGCGCGCCACCCTGATCGCGTCCCGCATCTCCCCCGCCAAGGCCCGCGCCGCCTGGCTCGAAGGCCACCTCCAGCCGGAAGGCGACATCACCATCGATGACGGCGCGGCTACCGCCCTCGCGGGCGGGGCCAGCCTCCTCGCCGTCGGCGTGCGCGGCGTCACCGGCCAGTTCGAACGCGGCGCCGCCGTCGCCATCCGCGACGCTTCCGGCCGCACGCTCGCCAAGGGCGTCACCGCCTACAGCGCTGAAGACATCCGCCGCATCGCCGGCCGGCGCACCGAAGACGCCGAAGCCCTGCTCGGCTATCGCGGCCGCCCCGCCATCATCCACCGCGACGACATGGTGCGTCTTTGATCCGCCAAGCGGGGACGGAAGATCTCGGCGCCCTCGTCGCCCTCGAAGCCGGCTTTCCGGCGGAAGACCGTTTCGACCGGCGCACCTGGCGCCGCCTCCTCGCCGGGCGCTCTCTCACCCTCGTCGCCGAATCACGCGGGCAGATCGTCGCCTCTGCCGTATTACTTTTCCGTCAGGGTTCGGACCTTGCCCGCCTCTATTCCATCTCCGTCGACCCCGCCGCCCGGGGCCAGGGTCTCGGCGCGCACCTGTTGTCCGCCTGCGAAGAACACGCCCGCCAGCGCGGGGCACGCGCCATGCGCCTTGAGGTCCGCTCCACAAATAGTTCAGCCGCCCGCCTTTACGCCGCCGCCGGTTATCGCGTAATTGCCCGCCTTGAGTCCTACTATCCGGACGGAGAAGCGGCGCACAGGATGGAGAAAGTTCTCATCGCGCCCTCAGATGGAGCCTCATGACCGATTGGGTCGTGCTCGTGGAAAGTGCGAGCGACATATCTCAGGCCGAAACACCGCACAAAGTGCTGCGCATCTCGGACTATATCTCCAAGCCAGCCCTGTTCGCCGGGCGCCGTCCCTATATCCTGAATCTGGCCCGCTCCTACGGCTACCAGTCGGGTGGCTATTACGCCTCGCTCCTGGCCGAAGCGCGCGGGCACCGCGTCTCCCCCTCCGTGCAGACGATGGTCGAGTTGACCAAGAAGTCGCTCTACAACCACGCTCTGCCGGACCTTGGCGAGACCCTTCAGGAAGCCCTCGAGAAAGGCGCTCCGAAAGTCGAGACCCTGTTCGTCGCCTTCTCGCGCTGCGATATCCCGGCCTATGAAAGCCTCGCCCGCGAGGCGATGGACTGGTTCCGCACGCCCGCCCTCGAAATCGAGTTCGACCCCGAAGCCCCCCACGGCATCGCCCGCATCCGCGCCATGCCGCCCCACAAGCTGAAAGACCAGCGCCGCCAATTCTTCCTCGACGCGATGGAAGCCTACACAAAAGGCCGCGTCAAAAGTGAGAAGGCGCGCACGCCGGCCAAATGGGCCCTCGCCGTCCTCGTCGATCCGAACGAGAAGACCGCGCCGTCCAAGCCCTCCTCCCTCAAACGCTTCGCTGATGTCGCCGAGAAGATGGGCGTCGAGGTCGAGTTGATCGAGCCGACCGACCTGCCGTCGCTGGCGGAATTCGACGCCCTTTTCATCCGCGCCACCACCTCCATCGACAATTTCACCTACCGCTTCGCCCGCCGCGCCGAACAGGAAGGCATGCCGGTCATCGATGACACCCATTCGATGATCCGCTGCACCAACAAGGTCTACCTGAAGGAAATCCTCGAGAAGGCCGGCCTGCCCATTCCGCGTACGGAGATTGTTGACGAGAAGGCAGACCTTGCCGCGCTCTTCGATCGTCTCGGCTCACCGGTCATCCTGAAGACGCCGGATGGCAGCTTCGGCATCAACATGGTCAAGGCCCACACGCTCGATGACCTGCAGACCGGCGCCAGGAAAATGTTCGAGGACACCGCTCTCATCATCGCCCAGGAATTCCGCCCGACGAAATTCGACTGGCGCATCGGCGTGCTGAACGGCGAGCCACTCTATGCCTGCCAATACCGCATGGCCCGCGGCCACTGGCAGACCGTGAAATACAAGGAAGACGGCAAATCCTCCGAAGGCGGCTTCACCACCATGCCGGTCGAAGATGCGCCGCCCGAAGTCGTCAGCGTCGCCGTCCGCGCCGCCCAGCTGATCGGCGAAGGCCTCTACGGCGTCGACCTGAAAGAAACCGAAGACGGCGTCATCATCATCGAGATCAACGACAACCCGTCGATAGACCACGACGTCGAAGGCGCCGTCCTGAAAGATGAAATCTGGAGACGGATCATCTCCTGGTTCTCGACACGGCTTGAGCGCCGGATGAACCGGACGGGCTAAGGCAGCACGATCCCTTCCGCCTCGAGCAGAGCGGCCCGCCGGCTCAGGCTGTCCGGCGACCACGTGTCCTCGTACTTGTAGAATATCTCCGCCGTCCGCGCGCCTTCCGGAAAGCGAACCCACGGCTGCTTGGTCGATGTGAAAATGTGCACATCGGGCGGCATCAGGTCAGGATTATCCAGCGTACCGACGCGGATGAATCGAATACGCTCCCTCAGTCCGCCCATGTGATAATTGCTCCACACCGCGACCCGGCATTTCGGACACCGCGCAATGGTCTGCCCATTCCCGCTGGGTGTCTCGACCCGGATGACGTCAACCTCGCCGTTCGTCACCTGCACCCGGTCCGCCTCGATCAATGCGTTCAGGGCAAACGCCGCCCCGGTCTGGCGCTGGCAATTGCGGCAATGGCAGCAATGCACGACCATCGGTTTCGACAACACCCGGTATCGGACCCGGCCGCACGTGCAGCCACCTTCGCATGTCTGAGGTTCATCACTCATCATTTGTCTTTCCATATTTGGCGTATCGTACTGTCACTCTGCCTATCACCCTGCGGTGACGATGTCCGCCTTGAGACTGCCGAGAAACGCCATCACCTCACCGCCTTCCGGCGCCCCGACGCCCAGTTCACCGGCCACCTCCACGACAATCTCGAGGAAGCGCGCCCAGTCAACATCGGTAATTCCCATGCCGGCATGGGCCAGCGCCATGTCGCGTCCGGTATAGTACATCCGCCCGCCGGTCTCCCGCACGAGATAGTCGATCAGCAACTGCAGATCCCGGGCGCCCCGGTCTGCGCTGCGATGCTGCCAGAATCGGGCAAGCTGGCTGTCAGCCTGTGCACGCCCGATCAGCGTGGCTGCGAATTCTGCGATGGCATCATATCCGCCCAGTCGGTCGTAGAGCGATACTGTCATTTTCAAAGTCCCTGTTTCCTTGCGGCCTTCGCCGCGTTTCGCCGTCCGCCTCCCCGCGCCCAGCCCCCGGATTGGAGTTGCCATCCGGGTCGCATTCCCGCACGCTCTTGGGAATTTGGTAAAAATCGAAAGCGGTTTTGCAAAAATCGCCAAGGGGGACAGACCGGATGCAATGGGACGATGCGCGCCTGTTTCTTGCCGTCGCACGCGCCGGCTCGTTCAGCGCGGCCGCAAAACGCCTGGGAGTCCAGCACTCCACGGTCTCACGCCGAATTCACGCGCTCGAAAAAGACCTGGCGACGCCATTGGTCGAGCGCAGCGCGACCGGCTACGTCCTCACCGAGGCAGGCGAGGAATTGAGAAACACCGCCACCCGGATTGAACGGGAGCTGTTGTCATTCGAGGCCGCGAGCTCGGGCCAGAACGATGATCCGTCAGGCGAACTGCGCGTCACGGCAATCGCCAACATGGCTTCATCGATACTGATGCCCCTGTTTGCCCGATTCAGCGTCGCCCATCCGAACATCGACCTGCACCTGGAGGTGACCAACGATTCCGTCCGCCTGGCCGAACGCGACGCCGATGTGGCGCTGAGGCAGACCAACACGCCCGACGACACCCTCATCGGCACGCGCCTGACAACGGTCGCATCAGCTGTATACGGATCAGTCGATTACTGCGCCGCGCTTGCCTCCGGGAAAGCGACGGAAAAATGGATCGGCGTCGATTGCTGCGAATATCACAGGACCTGGACAAGGGAGGCCCGGCCTCAGCTCGATCATTCCTTCTGCGTGGATGACACCTCGCTCACCGCCGCCGCCCTGAAAGAAGGGCTTGGGGTTGGCTACCTGCCCTGTTTCATGGGCGACAGCGATCCGGCGCTCGTCCGGTTTCGTGAACCTGAGCAACAGCACGAGCTCGGACTATGGCTGCTCTATCACCGCGACTTGCGCAGCACGAAACGCGTGATCCTGTTCCGCCAGCACATGCAGGGCGAGATAGAGGAAATCCGCACCCTGTTCGAAGGCACCGCGCAAAAATCCACAGGCCGCTAGGATTTGCGCAACTTCGCCCGGTACGCCCCCGGCGATTCCCCGAACCAGGTCTTGAACGCGCGCATGAACGCCGTCTGGTCGCTATACCCCAGCAGCCCCGCGATCTCCGCCAGCGTCAGCTTCTCCTCGTGCACATAGACTTCCGCCGCTTCCTGGCGCGCCGTCGCCAGCAGGTCCGAATAGGTCAGCTCCTCCGCCAGCAGCCGACGGCGCAACGTGCGCCCACTCATGCCCAGCAGCTTTGCCGTATCGTCCAGCTTCGGCTTACCCGACCGGATCTGTTTGTGCAGGCCCGCGATCACCAGCATCCGCAGCGAGCTGCCCGCCTTGTACGCCGCCAGCCGCGCATTCAGTCGCCCGGTCAGCAGCTGTACCAGCGCCGGATTGGCATTCGGCAAGGGCCGCGACACCAGCCCCGCATCGATCACCAGCATGTCTGCGGGCGCGTCAAATTGCACGTCCTCCCCGAACAGCGAATTGTAGAAATCACATGTCTCCTGGCACGGCCGCGCATGCCGGAACTGCACCCCCGCGACCGGCCGCTCATGGTCCCACAGCAGCCATCGCCCGATCGAGGCATAGCCCGCCAGGATCGCCTCGGTCACCCGGCGCATCCCTTCAGGATCGGCAATCGCCGGATCCAGGATGATCCGCGCTTCCTTGCCGGCCACTTCTAGCCGCGTGCGCGCCACTTCCTGCGTCAGCGGCTGGTAGCGCATGTTGATTTCCAGCGCTTCCTTGATCGTCGAGGCCGCCGCCAGGGCGTAGCCGACATCCAGGAATGTCGCCGGACGGAACTGCATGCCCACGCGCAGCGCAATCGAATCGATCCCGGTCAGCTTCGCCGCGGTCTCCAGAATGTCTGCCGTCAGTTCCCCGGAAAACCGCGCGTCCGGATGGTTCAGCCCGGCCCGCCCGCCCGGCAGCATCTCATAGAGCGCCGGTGCCGGCGCCCCCAGCGCGATGGCCGCGTCGAGAATACTGGTCAGGTAGGCGGTGGAAACTGTCGTCACGCGGAAGATCCAGTCACTGTTAACCATACGGCGGCGCCTGAAGCGCCGGCCACGCCTCGCGCGAATGACGCGGCGTGCCAAAGTTTGGCCCAAATTGACTGAAGCGTTGGCCGGAAATGTCAAGACGTCTTAGGTCTACAAAGTTTAACTCCCACTCACGGGACGTGCGCGACATTTGAACAGTCAGGGGGACTTCGGGACCACACCTGCCCCAACAGGTGCCCGGATTCTGGCTCGAATTGCACAAAGGCCTGGTGGCGCTGTCTGGGTGGCAGCGCCACAACTTTTTGTGCACAGCAAAAAGGCCTTGCACCCACGCCGCCACTCATTACACCGGGACTCCGGAGCGTAGCGCAGTCTGGTAGCGCATCTGGTTTGGGACCAGAGGGTCGGAGGTTCGAATCCTCTCGCTCCGACCAAAACTCTCACGGGCGTTTGAAAAGCGGCGGGACCATGGAAGCGCGGATCTACAAACCGGCAAAAAGTGCAATGCAATCAGGGCGTGGCAACACGAAGGATTGGGTACTTGAGTTTGTGACACCGAACGCCAGACGCCGCACAGATCCCCTCATGGGCTGGACCGGCATCGACGACATGTCCGGCCAGGTCCGCCTCCACTTCGACACGCGCGAGCAGGCCATCGCCTATGCCGAGCGCGAAGGCCTGAAATTCACGGTCGAAGAGACGAAAGAACGCAAGCGCCTCGTCAAATCCTATTCGGAAAACTTCTCGGCCTCGCGCAAACAGCCGTGGACACACTGAGGCGCCCCGCGCTAGTGCCAACCCACGACTCCGTAGCTCAGCTGGATAGAGCGCTCGCCTTCTAAGCGAGTGGTCGCAGGTTCAAATCCTGCCGGGGTCGCCAAACCCTCCATCTCAATAGCCCCCCTCTCCGCAGGTCCCTGCGAAGGCAGGGACCCAGACAACTCAGAAAGACTTTTTCCTCATCTGGACCCCTGCCTAGCGCAGGGGCCTTCGGAGATGTCTGCGTTACTGGTTAAGCGTGAGATAAAGATCATTCCATTCCGGATTTGTCCGCTCGATCATCCGCAACTTCCAGTCACGCTTCCAGGCTTTGATCCTGTATTCGCGCCACTTTGCACTCTCCCGCGTATCGTGCGGCTCGTACCAGACCAGCATCCCGACGCCATACTTCCGGGTGAATACTGCCCCCAAGCCTTCCTTGTGAGCCCACACACGCGCTGCAAGATCATCCGTGTGCCCCGTGTACAACGTTCCATTCCGTTTGCTGGCAAGGATGTAGACATAGAACGACATATCTGTTCCCATCCTCTCCGCAGATTCCTGCGAAGGCAGGAACCCAGCGCACCAGAAACCCTTCCTGCCGCTTCACTGGATGCCTGCCTGCGCAGGCATCTGCGGTGCATTCTGCCTCTGAGCACCTCCTCTCCGCAGGTCCCTGCGAAGGCAGGGACCCAGACAGCTCAAGTGCATATTCCATTACCTGGACCCCTGCCTTCGCAGGGGTCTACGGAGCTTTACCCCTCAAGACCTAAAACTTGAACCCGCCCGACACCAGCTTGTCATACCGCCCCTGCGTCATCGGCACATAGCGCGCCTCTTCCGGGTCCAGCATCCAGATCGGTTCGTCCACCTTGTCCGGGTCGAACCCGTCCGCCACCAGTTCGACCTTGCGATACTTGAACGTGCCCGTCGTCTCCGCTTCCGGCTGCACACGGATGAAAATCGGCACGGCATAGCTCGGCAGCTTCGCCGACAACGCGCCGTACAGCGCGGCGAAATCCACCTCGCCCTCGGTCGTGATCGCCGCCATACCGGCCTTACCGTCCGTACCCGGAACAGGCACGCCATACACGTTGGCCGTCTTGATGCCGTCCACGCGCGACAGCGCCTCGCCCACTTCATTGGTCGACACATTCTCGCCTTTCCAGCGGAACGTGTCCCCGATCCGGTCGACGAAATAGATATAGCCGTCCTTGTCCATGCTCAGGAGGTCGCCTGTGCGGAACCACAGGTCGCCCTTCTCGAACACGTCGCGCAGCAGCTTCTTCTCGGTTGCCTTGGGGTCGTTATAGCCTTCGAACCGCTGGCGCACATCGTCGCCGATCAGCCCCAGCGCCTCGCCCGGCTCGTCCACATCCGCCCGGATGCACAGCCCGTCCGGCCCGCGCACGGGATGTTCGTTTTCGATGTCGAACTTGACGAACGCGATATGCTTGAACTGCGATTTCAGCCAGCCCGGAATGCGCCCCACGGCGCCCACCTTGCCATCAAAGTTCAGGAAGCTGACATTTCCCTCCGTCGAGCCATAGAACTCGCACAGGTGCGGAATGTTGAACCGGTCGAGGAAGGCCTGCCACACTTCCGGGCGAAGGCCGTTTCCGAAACCCGTCCGTATACGGTGCGCCCGCTCCTTCGGATGCGGCGGCGTGTTCAGCAGGTAGCGGCACAGTTCGCCGATATAAACGATAGCAGTCGCGCCCTCTTCCGTCGCCTCGTCCCAGAACGCGCTGGCCGAGAATTTGCGCCGCACGATCGCCGTCGCCCCGGTCATCAGCGCCTGGCCAACGCCGCAGAGTCCCCCCGTGCCATGGTACAACGGCAGTGTGATATACACCTTGTCCTTCGGCGTGATCCGGCACGGCGCGATGAAGCTGCGCATCATGCCTTCAGTGCGCGCCTGTGTCAGCTTCGCTGCCTTCGGCAGACCGGTCGTGCCCGACGTATAGACATAGAGGCACATGTCCTTGCCCAGCAGGCCGGCGCGGTGTTTGCGGTCCGGCCGCTTGTCCGAGAACGCCTCCAGCGCGCCGCCGAGGTCCGCGCCCAGCTTGCCGCCCAGCGTCCACACTTTCGGCTCACCCTTGATCAGGCTCACGGCCCCGCGGATCGCCTCGTCCTGCTCGGCCCCGGTCACGATCAGCCTGGCATCCGCAATGTTCACGCAGTGCGCCAGCGCCTCGCCTTCCAGATTGTGATTGATCAGTGCCGTGACGACCCCGATCTTCGCAAAGCCCGCCCAGGCCGCAACGTATTCCGGCCGGTTCTCCATATCCAGCGCGATACAGTCGCCCGCCTTCAGGCCCTGCGCCAGTGCCCAGTTGGCAAACCGGCTGGCCAGCGCGTCAAACTCCGCATACGTCGTCGATTTGCCCTCGAACCGGAACGCGATATTGGCCGAATGCGCATCCACGGCCCGCTCAAAATCATCCGCCACGAGGAAATCGGAGTCCGGCGAGATATCGCCCGTCCACTTCTTCAGCAGTTGTGCATCCTGGAAAAATCTGAATTCGCGCGCGAGTATCGCGATAGGGTTCATGGTCGGCGCCTCGGGCATTGGAGGGTCGTTGGAAAAACGGATTTCGAATGCAACAAGACAAAGGCGTTTCGCGCACGATGTCAAAGAAAACCGGCAGGATACGGGAGTTGCTTTACCCGGCGTGACGGCATATTGCTGCGCCGCACAAACATAAAAGAGGAACCGCGCAATGGCGACCGATCCCGTAGGCGACCTGCTCACCCTGCTCGACATCGAGCGTCTCGAACTCGACCTCTTCCGGGGCCAGAGCCCGGACGAGGAAGAAAGCCAGCGCGTCTTCGGCGGCCAGGTCATCGCGCAGGCGCTCGTCGCCGCCTATCGCACCGTTCCGGACGACCGCACCTGCCATTCCCTCCACGGATATTTCATCCGCCCGGGCGATCCGAAAGTGCCGATCATCTACCAGGTCGACCATTCCCGCGATGGCGGCAGCTTCACCACCCGCCGCGTCGTCGCCATCCAGCACGGCAAGCAGATCTTCAACCTCGCCGCCAGCTTCCACGTCAAGGAAGACGGCTGGCACCACCAGCACGAGATGCCCGAAGTCATCGGCCCGGAAGAAGTCGAAGACCGCAGCGAATGGCGCAAGCGCTTTGCCGAGAAACTGCCCGAGCGCCATCGCGGCCATTTCCTCCGCCCACGTCCCATCGAGATGCGCGAAATCGATCCGCTCCACCCGACCCGCCCCGCCTTCGCCAGCGATACACAGGACCTCTGGTTCCGCGTCGCCCGCCCCATCGACGAGGCGCCCTGGCTGCATCACTGCATCCTTGCCTACGCGTCCGACATGGCACTCCTCGGCACCGGCAACCGCCCGCACGGCGTCTCCTGGATGACCGGCGACCTGATGTCTGCCAGCCTCGACCACGCCATGTGGTTCCACGCCCCGCTGAAGTTCGACGACTGGCACCTCTATTCTATGGACAGCCCCTATGCCGGCGGCGGACGCAGTTTCAACCGCGGCAAGATCTTCGACGCCGAAGGCCGCCTCGTCGCCTCCGTCGCCCAGGAAGGCCTGATGCGCAAAGTCATAAAGAAGCCGAAGGACTGACCCTCTTCCTTTCCGTCTGAGCCGCCCCATATGTCGTCATCCCGGTCTCGCCGCAGGCCCGGACGTCCCTGCGCGAGGCCGATAGCCAACCGTCACTGGATGATAAAAAATGAGAATCAATGAGAATGGATGAGAAGAAATCGCCCTTCAAAGTGCATTGATCGCATGCGGATGAAGCAGTCTGGCGAGATTGGGCGAGCGCAGAGGCCCGGACTTATGCCTACGAAAACGCACCCCCTAAAAAAATAAAATCAACCCGGATCAAGCGCTTATAAAATAATCCGCCAAAACTTGCGCCACCCCTCCGTGAGCGGAGGTATAATGCGCGCATGTTCAGACAGAAAATTTCCCAGGCAAAAGCCCCTCATCTCCCGGAGGGAGAGGGGCTGGCGCGCCGCCTCTTACCCCTCTCCCATGGGGAGAGGAGGGACCCGCGACCGAAGGTCGTGGGAGGTGAGGGGCTTGCCCTAAGTCACCGACCCGTAATCCGCCCCGGTGGCATAGAACCAGTCCTTCCAGAACGCCTTCACATCGCCCAGCGGCAAGGCATAGACCTGCCGCGGCACGATCCGCGCGACGACCTGCACAGAGTCCAGCCCGGCCCGCATGTCGGCAATGTCCGACTCCGCCCAGGCATCGGAATCCGCGCCGCTCTTGTACATGGAGAAGCCCGGCGAATGCTGCATCAGGTCGGACACGAGGATCAGCCGGCGCACCGGCACATGGTCCTGGAAGTCCGGCCGGTCCGCGAGCGTATACATCGCCTCCATCAGCGGCGAGCTTGGCGCCACCGTGTCACTCAGCGCCTCATCAGCTCGCGCCATCAGCGGCTTGTGAAACTTCCGCTCCCAGGCCTGCTCGATCATTTTCGGGTTCTGGAAAATCGGATTGGCCTCCGCTGCACTGCCCGGCGAGCAGCCCGTGAACACCTGCACCGGATCATACGGCGAGGCCGAATTCGGCACGACCAGCGTGATGCGCCCATACCGCTCCAGCCCACGCGCTTCCCCGTCCAGCAGGCTGCGCACCCAGTCGAGATCGGTCGCATTGAACGGATCGGACTGGTCGACCAGCACGATCGTATGGGCCGGGTCTTCCCGGTCCAGCCGGCAACCCGTCTCCTCGTCCGTTCCCGGCGGCTGGTGGATCGCCGCCGCCGCAAACAGTCCGAACACGGAGGTCAGCATCAGCGCAATCGCGCTGCGCCAGAACCAGGGGCCTCTCTCTCTGCGTCGCGGCATGGTCTAGCCCGCCTTCTTGGCATCGCCGGATGCCTTGGCATCCCGCACCCGGCTGATTTCGTCAGCCACCTTTTTTTCGATCGACGACAGCCCCTGCTGCACCTGCTGGATATGCGTCTCCAGCCATTCGCGCGTCAGGTTCAGCGCCATCACGTTCTGGTCGATCACCTTGATCGCCGCATTCGCCTGCGCCCGTTCCTTGGCATAGTCGAAGGGCGGCAATTGCGGCGTAATGATCTCGTCAAAGTAAGCCGGACAAGCCGCCTGCTCACCCAGCTTGTCGCGCAAGGAATTGCGCATGCGCCGGTGCGCCTGTCTGTAAGCGACTTTCAGCCCGCGCTCCTGATCTGCCGCCTTAGCGGCAATCGACACGGCAATATCACGCCGCGATTCCAGCACGTTCATCGCCTTCTCGATCTCCCGCTTCGCCGCCGCATGGCGCGACAGCTGCGTTTCGAACCACATCCGGCTGTTGGAGAAATAGCTCGACAGGTCGCCGCGCAAATCCTCGCGCAATTGCTGGCGATGCTCATACGCCTTGCGCTCCTTGCGCCACACGCGGCCATAGCCCGGATAGGGATCCGAGATCCGGTCATAGCCTTCATAGACGGCGAGTGCATGGATCGTCAGTCCAAGGATGAGCAGGGCCAGCGCCACAAAACTGTCGAAGCCGATAATGTTCGGGAACATGTCTCGCACAACGAGCCCCGGCGGGATTTCGAACATCGAAAACTCGCCAAGGCGCCATTCTGCTTCGGCCACCACCAGCCCGGTCTCCACCGCGTCGCGGAAATGCGCCACGAAGAAGTTGAGGAAGATGCCCGTCAGGATACAGATACTCGCAATCACGCCGCCCATCACCTTCGCCGGCATCGCCGGATGGTTCAGGTAGCGCAGCCCGAAAAAGCCTGCGACGACGCCGAAAAGGACGTTCACGGCCGAAACGCCAAAGGCGACCAGCAAGCCGCCCAGAAGGCCGGCGCTCTGCGCGTCCTTGAACAGCAGCGCGTTGAACGCGCCCTCGACCAGCATGATGAACACGAGAATGGCAATCGCCTGTTCCACGTTCTTCTTGATGTCCGGCGTGCGCTGGCCGATGCTCGGCCCGTGGCGTTCCTTGAACGCCTGCAGCTCGATAATGGCCGCCGAATGGCGCTCTTTCGCTTCGTTGGAATCGTCGGTTTCGTAATGGCGGTACTCGTGTTCTTCCGCCTTGATCGCCTCGCGCAGCTGGTCGGCGTGAATGTCCGCCGGCGCGGTGTCATGGATATAGTTGCGCACGCCCGCTGCCGTCGTCGACATCCAGGTCGTCGTGCCCCGGCGCACTTCCTCGGCCCGCTCGGCGATCAGCTGTTCGCGCTCGCTCCACTGGTCCTGCGTCATCGCCTCGGAGGATGGCAGGGCGTCGGCCGCATCGCGCCGCGCCTCCTTGCGGGTCATGCCCCGGCTGAGGCCCAGCTCGCCCTTGGCGCGCTTGCCTCTCAGTCCGTGATCAGACAATTCGTTTCGGCCCTGGAGCGGAACAATCCGCTTCGGGCATCCGATGTCCGTGCCCCAGCGCACAGTTTTCTTGCTCATCGTCAGTCCTTGTGCCGTTAACAACTGGCCTCCCATCAGGCCTTATGCAGAGCGTGAGCGCCGAGACTTGACAGAGTCTGAACGTAAACGTCTCCTGCCAAAATCGTAATGTTCGTTAACTGAGCAAATTGTAATGTGCCCCGGCAGCGCGCAATCCGTGCATTTTCATGGGCTTAAGCCGGCGCTGTATCCGTAAGGACACAGCGATCCGGAATCTTGCACGGTAAGCCTTTGCTAACGCCTGTGTCGAAAGCAAGTAGTTTGGGGCCGTCTCAGCAATGCGCCGAGATCAGATCCAGCAGGGCGTCCGGATTCTGGTAGAGCGCAAACAGGCTCCCGCTCGGCAGGAAGGCCGTGCGGATGCCCAGTTCCGCTGACCTTTTCTCGAAGCCGTTACGCCAGACTTCCGGCGTCTCGATCCCGATCACCGCGAGCGCCGGCAGTCCGGCCAGCGCGCCGGGTGTCAGCGACGGATCGGGCTCCAGCGCCTTCATGTCCCGCCGGAACGTGTCGGTCTTGATCGCACGGAAACAGTCCCAGGCTTCGGCCAGGTCACGCGCATGGCTGCGCACGAACATCGTGTCCGTTCCGATCTTGAGGAAGCCCTCATACAGCGAGGCGTGGCCAGACTGGCGCGCCAGATGCGTCAATGCCGCCATCGACAGGCTGGCGCCCGGTTTGGTCTGCAGCGTCTGCAGGATCAGGTCGCGAAACCAGGGCTCGATGTCGCCGAAGCCTTCAGACGAATAGGCAGGGCGCGCCAGCACCGTGAAGGCAATCCGGTCGCAGCGCTGCGCCAGCTTCAGCGCCGCCGGCCGCGACGTGCCCTCGGCCAGCAGCACGGCATTCTCGAAGCCGGCCTCCAGAATGAAGGCTTCCAGCAGCGCGGCTTCCTCATCGGCAGAGGCCGCCGCGCTTGTCTCGCCGAAGCCGGGGCGGCGCACCGACACAATGCTGAATCCCTTGTCGGCAGCATCGACACACATGCCCCACGGCGGCGACATCGGGTATTCAATCGAGTGGAGCCAGATCAGCGGACGAAGCCCGTCCTTGCCGAACTGCATAAACTGCACATGCTTGCCCAGACGCGGCAGATAGCCGGTCTGCCAGAGACGCAGGATGCGCTTGCGATTGCCGACCTGGTCCAGTTGGTTCGCATACGGACCGAGCTCGGATTCCGGCTCCGGCGTATCCTGGATATCTGGTTCAGCCATCTCGTCCCCCCGGATCAATCTATAGTTTTGCGGCCCCTTAAACCAACATACGATTCGGCGCGAGGTCTGCCAGATGTTTCCTGCATCTCAGCAGCCCACTGTGGCCTTCAGGCCTCACATTTGGCACGCAATCACACAATTGATTGCAGGTTGAGCAATCTGGAATAGCAGGCCCGCGGCGCCTGGCCCCAACTTTGACTTGCATGCCCCCGGGGCATGAGGTCAGCCTGCGCCCATAAACAAGGCCGCGCGCCGCCCAGGGAGAAACTTCATGCCGGACCCGACCATCCTGAAACGCCTTCATCCGGACTTCGCGCCATTGCTGGAACAGTTTGCCGTGGTGCCGGAAACCCCGCCCACCATCGGCGAGACCCGCGCGATGTACCGCGCGCTGCAACCGGCGGCGCCCGAGATCGAAGTGGGCGACATCACCGACGCTATCCTGCAGACCCCGGCCGGCTCCTTGAAGGTGCGCCACTATATTCCGGCGGGCAAAGGCCCACATCCGGTGATTGTGCATTTCCATGGCGGCGGCTTCGTGATGGGCGACCTTGAAACCCATGACGCGCAATGCCGCCTGCTCTGCCGCGAGACGGGCTGTATCGTGACCGCCGTGGACTATCGTCTCGGTCCGGAACATCCCTACCCCGCCGCGCATGATGACTCGTTTGCCGCGCTGCGCTGGATGGCGGAGCATGCCGGCGAGATCGGCGGCGATCCGGCCCGCATCGGCCTGGCCGGAGACAGCGCCGGCGGCCATCTCGTCATCTATTGCGCCCTGCGCGCCAAGAAGGAAGGCGGCCCGAAACTCAAGGCCCTGTTGGCCATCGTTCCCGCCGTCGTGTTCGGCCCTCCGCTCACGGAGGAAGTCGCCGCAGGCCGTGAGCGCCGCAATAACAGCCTGCTCGGCACCGAAACGATGGACGGCTTCACCGCCGCCTATTTCCAGGACCCCGCCGACCCGAGCGACCCGGCGTTGAATTTCCTCGGCGCGGATGTCTCCGGCCTGCCGCCGACAATCATTGCGCCCGCCGAGATCGACGTGTTGCATGATGAGGGCGTGGAGATGGCGCAGCACCTAAAAATGGCCGGCGTGAACACGCAGCTGATGGTCGCCGATGGCATGGTGCACATCTATTTCTCGGTGCCGCACGTCTTCCCGGCGGCCGCGCCCTATGCCCTGCGCGCCGCAGAGGCGATGGGCAAGCTAATGAAGAGCTGACCGCCGGTCAGATCACGTAATCCGGATCGGTCACAGCCCGGAACGCCGCCTTGATCTCGCCGTCCGGATCGAACAGCAGCGGATAGTTGCGGCGCGTGACCGGGAAATTGTTTAGCCAGGACTGGCCGTCATTGACGCCCCAGACCGTGACCGAGGTCACGCTCGGGCGCTGGACGAAACCGTTGAACAGGCTGCGATAGATCTGCGCCTGCGCGGCATAGACGCTGGCGGGCACGTTGCTCGCCTGCGAACCATAAGACGGCGCGCAATTGACGCCGCCATTGTAACATTCTCCGGGGTCGGAATAAACCGAGACGTCGATTTCGGTGGCATGGTTTTCGAGGCCGGCGCCGAGCGCGTCCACCGCATCGATAGCCGCGAGCGAGTCCGCTGGATTGGCATTGATCTGCAGGTGGAACTGGTGGCCGACGCCGTCCAGTGGAATGCCGCGCGCCAGTAGGTCTTCGATGATCTCGAGATAGCGCCCGCGCTTGCCGGCGAGCTCGGTATTATAGTCATTGATGAAGAGCTTGCAGGCGGGGTCCGCCGCCCGGGCCGCTTCGAAGGCCCAGTCGATAAACTCTGCATCGCCTACCGCCTGAAACCAGTTGGAGTTGCGATAAGGCGCCGTGCCTCCGGCCGTGTCGCTGGCGACTTCGTTGACGACATCCCAGGCATAGATGCGCCCGGCATAGCGCGTCACGACATCGGTGACGTATTGCTGCAGCTTGGTGCGAATGTCATCGCGCGAGCCGGTGAGAAACCAGGCCGGGGTCGTCTGGTGCCAGAGCAGCGCATGGCCGCGCAAGGCGATGCCGTTTGCCTCGGCCCAGCTGACCAGCGCATCGGCAGGCGCCCAGTTATAGCTGCCCTGGGTGGGCGCGATGATGTCCGGCTTCATCTCGTATTCGGCGGTGATCGACGAGAACTGCGCCTCGAGGATCGTGCGGTCTGACGTCGCCGAGCTGATCTGGCTGCGCTGGATGGCGGCGCCGACTGGGAAGCTTGCGTCATAGACCCCCCGCAGCGTTAGCCCCGGCGGCGGCGGTGGTGGGGGTGGAGGCGGCGGTGGCGGAGGCGGTGGAGGTGGAGGTGGAAGGGGCGAAGGCGATGAACCGCCCCCGCCGCCACCGCCGCAGGCACCGAGGCCGAGCGCCGCAGCGCCGCCGAGCAGGCGCAGCCGGTCGCGTTTGGAAAAGTCCATATTGTCCTCCCTCACCTGCCCCGCCGGCTGAAGCCGGTCTGTCGGGCAGAATGTTTGCGCTAACAAGGTAGAGCAAACGGGAGGCCCCGGAAAGGGCCTCCGTCGAGGGCGGCGCTATTCCTGCGGCGGCGTAACGGTTGGCACGTCGGTGAACGGCTTGATCCCGAAATAGGGATAGATTTCGCTCGGGAAATAGACCGTGTCGCCTTTCGAGACGAGGCGGATGGTCTTGATCGCCTTCAGGTCCTCGACCGGGTTTCCCGGCACGAGGAAGAAGTCCGCCTTCTTGCCCGGCTCGATTGAGCCGAGTTCGGCGCCGAGGCCCAGATAGTCGGCCTGTTCGAAGGTGGCCCGCGTCAGGATTTCAGCCGGGGTGAAGCCGACATTCTGGTAGAGCTCCAGCTCCCGGTGCAGGGTCAGCGCGCCGCCGAGGTCGGTGCCCATGACGATGAAGACGCCGCGATCCTTCATGCGCCGGATCGTGCCGGTGATCTGGTCGAAGGCGCCCTTGTAGGCGGCGTCCTCTTCCGGCGTATTGATCGCAGACCAGGCAGCCTTGGCCGAACGCTGCACGGCGACCGGCATGTGGTCGACATAGTCGGCCATGCCGGCTTGTGTTTCGCCATTGCGTGAGAGGAGCAGGGCTTCGTGGATGGCATAGGTCGGGTCCACCGCGACACCGTTCTCCACCATCAGGTCCAGCGTGCGGGTGACGGCTTCGCCGTCGAGGTCAACTTTCGGCAGGCGCTGCAGCGCGGTGAGGCGCAGAAGCGTGCGGGTGTCTTCGTCGGCGGCCAGGACCCAGCCGAGCATCAGCTGGTTGATATGGGTGAGTTCGTCATAGCCGGCTTCGAGCATAGCGTCGGCATTGGTGAAGGCGGGCACGTGGCCGGAAACGCGCAGGCCGCGTTCCTGCGCGCGCGCCACCATCGCGGGCACCCAGGCGGGCGTCATCGAGTTGTAGATCTTGATCTGCCAGAAATCGCCCTGATCGGCATACCAGTCGACGGCAGCGAGGGCTTCTTCCTCGCTGTTGACGAGGATGCCATTGTTGGAACTGAACGGGCTCTTGCCCTCGATGAAACCGGAGCGCACGACGCGGGGGCCGGCGAGCGTGCCTGCGTCGATCTTCTTGATCAGCTCACTAAGCACCGCATTGTCATTGCCCATGTCGCGCATCAGCGTGACCCCGGCGGCGATGTTCTTCAGGGCGCCGTCCTGGCCCACATGGCCGTGCATTTCGATCAGGCCGGGGATGAGCGAGCCGCCCTGCCCGTCCACGACATAGGCGCCGGATGTGTCCGCCGCGCCGGCAGTGACGGACGTGATCAGGCCGTTCTCGACAGTGACGGTCGAGGGCGCGCTCATCGCCTTGGCTTTCGGATCGAAGACGCGGACATTGGTGATCGCCAGCGGCGCATCGAACCGGTTTGCCGTCTCGGCCTGGATCGTCTCGAGACGTTCCGTGGACAGACGGGTTGCGAGTGCCTTCAGCTCAGTGTCGGTCGCCTCATAGCCTTCGCGCACGATGACGAAGCGGGGTGACATCAGGGCGAACAGGTCGCCTTCGGCGTCGAGGAGGAAATAGCTCGGGTCCGTATCATCGCCGACGAGGGCATAGGCGGTCGCGTCCACCGGGCCGCCCGCGCCGTCGAGGCTGACCTTGCCGAGGGGGTCCATCGACAGGGCGCCTGCCGGCCAGGCCGGCAGCGTGCGATCCGCATCGGCGAGCAGCGCGGCCGAATAGACCGCGAGCGCATAGGGCGAGGCATTCTGCGGCACGTAGAGCGTCCGCTCGGTCATCGCGGCTGTGGACGAACCGGTCGTGTCGGTCCAGCTGGCGGCGGCGCCGTCGAGGGCGAAGATCTCGTGGATCTCATTGCCGAAGGTGGTCGCGCCATCGATGGTCCAGCCTGTGGGAAGGCCATCTGCGCCGAGCGTGATCGTCTCGGCGAGCGTCGGGCCGCGGCCATTGTTGCGGTATTCGTAATCGACCTTGACCGTGTCGCTGGTCGTCGTCGCGACGAGCTGGCCGAGCGTCGTATCGTTGAGGCGGATGGAGAAGGTTTCGGTGGTCGCGGCGGGCGCGGCTGGGGCGAGCTGTGCCGCCGGCACCTCGGCCTCATGCGCGCAGGCGCCCAGAACGAACAGCGCCGCCAGCGCCGTGGAGCCAAACCGGTTCAGCATGATGGAATCCTTCCCTGCCCTCGCCGCTGATGCGGCGCGTGTTGACGGCATTGGTGGCACATTGAGGCGGGGGTGGGAAGTTGCACGGTGCGAGTTGTAGTCGACACACAGTCAACACCAAAAAACGTACGTCCGCACTGTCGCAAGGCCACAAAATTATCTGCCCAAAGATTTGCAAGAAGGTCTGAAGCTTACACTTGCTTTTGAGTTTCACCCATACAAGCAAGCAAAAAATCCCGCCCTAACAATGTCAAATGGTAGGCCTCAACTTTGACAACGATGTAGTTATCTGGCGGAAATTGCCCGACGAAATCCGCCAACAATTCTGGAGCCTTAAATGCAAACTGTTCAGTAGTTTTCGAAAGGATTCCGAGCTCTTTGAGCATCGTTGGGATATGCTTTGGCTCATACGCTATCAACTCATGAGCGGTCGCAGACCAAAATTGTTCCTCTCCAATTGGCAAATTAATACCACCCGAGCCCTTGTGCGCGACAGCAGAACGAACCTGCAGACCTGTTCCGTTGAGCGCATTGATTTGCGCTAGAACACCATCCCTGTCCCGACTTTCGATTGGCATGACTTTCTCCAATTCAGGAAAGAAGTCTTTGAACCTCCTTATGCAAGTCGCATACTTTTCGGCAGTGAAAGAACTCCCATCTTCGCCACCGAAAAAATGCTTCAAGAATTGATAATGTTCGAATGTCAGGTCTTCGAGTATACGCCTGAAATAGTGATGTCCCGGCTTAAGACCCTGTGCCGCTGAGACGAGTAACCCAGCCCATAAATTAGCTAAGTCCGAATCGTCAGAACTAGGCTCCTCCAGCGAAACACATTCGACCCACTTGACCAAGAATTTTGGCGGAACGGGCTGTAGGTTGATTCCTTTATCTCGGGCAATTTCTTGCGCTTTGCTGAGCGCTCGAATTGCATTCTCTGTACGAAATGCGTGAATAACATCTCCGAGTGCCCCAAGGGCATTGGTGAACGGACTGATAGCATCAGCAAACGTGTTGCCCCAGCGAGCTGCCACATCGCCTTTGACGGAAAGTTTTCCACCTTCCGCTCCAGCACTGATCTCAAACTCGTCTTCACTCACTTCTTCCTCCCAATTCTAAAGCGGAATGTTATCGTGCTTCTTCCAGGGGTTGGTAAGCTTCTTGTTCTTCAGGGTACGGAGCGACCGGGCGATGCGGCGTCTTGTGTTGTGGGGCATGATGATGTCGTCAATATAGCCCTTCTTCGCGGCCACGTATGGGTTGGCAAAGTTTTCCTCGTATTCCCTGGTGCGGGCGGCGAGTTTTTCCGGGTCTCCCGCTTCCTTGCGGAAGATGATCTCGACCGCGCCCTTGGCGCCCATCACGGCGATCTCGGCGGTGGGCCAGGCATAGTTCACGTCGCCGCGCAGGTGTTTGGAGCTCATCACGTCATAGGCGCCGCCATAAGCCTTCCGTGTAATGACGGTGACTTTCGGGACGGTGGCCTCGGCATAGGCGAAGAGCAGCTTGGCGCCGTGTTTGATGAGGCCGCCATATTCCTGCTTGGTGCCGGGCATGAAGCCCGGCACGTCCACGAAGGTGACGAGCGGAATGTTGAAACAGTCGCAGAAGCGCACGAAGCGGGCGGCCTTGCGAGAGGCGTCGATGTCGAGCACGCCGGCGAGCGTCATCGGCTGGTTGGCGACCACGCCGACGGTCGCGCCTTCGATGCGGCCGAAGCCGCAGATGACGTTGCCGCCGAACCCTGGGCTGATCTCGAAGAAGTCTCCCTCATCGACAACTTTGGTGATTAGTTCCTTCATGTCATAGGGCGTGTTCGGGTTCGGTGGGATCAGCGTGTCGAGGCTGTCTTCGGCGCGGTCGAACACATCATGCACCGGACGCACCGGCACCGAGTCGCGGTTTGAGGCGGGCAGGAAATCGATCAGGCGGCGCATCTGGATCAGCGCTTCGATATCATTCTCGAAGGCGCCGTCCACGACGCCGGATTTCTTCGCGTGCACCGAGGCGCCGCCGAGGGTCTCGTGAGTGACCTCCTCATTGGTGACGGTTTTCACCACGTCCGGGCCGGTGACGTACATGTAGGACGTGTCCTTCACCATAAAGATGAAGTCGGTCATCGCAGGCGAGTAGACGTCGCCGCCGGCGCAGGGGCCCATGATGACGGAGATCTGCGGGATGACGCCGGAGGAGAGCACGTTCTCCATGAAAATGTCCGCATACCCCGCAAGCGAGTCCACGCCTTCCTGGATGCGCGCGCCGCCGGCGTCAAACAGCCCGATGACGGGCGCGCCATTGCGCACGGCCATCTGCTGGACCTTGACGATCTTCTCGGCATGGGCGCGGCTGAGCGAGCCGCCGAAGACGGTGAAATCTTTCGAGAAGACATAGACGAGGCGCCCATTGATGGTGCCTTGCCCGGTGACGACGCCGTCGCCGGGGATTTTCTGGTCCTGCATGTCGAAATCGGCGCAGCGGTGCTCGACGAACATGTCGTATTCCTCGAAGCTACCTTCATCGAGGAGGACGGCAACGCGCTCGCGGGCTGTCAGCTTGCCCTTGGCGTGCTGGGCCTCAATCCGCTTCGTGCCGCCGCCCAAGCGCGCCGCTTCGCGTTTGGCTTCCAGTGCCTCGATCACGTCTTTCATGCCCCGGCGCTCCTGTCGAAAAGTGTGTCAAATCTGCCGGGAAGACTGATTACCCGCTCCAGCCACCTTGGCAAGCGGAGGAGGCGCGACACAAAATCGGGTGCGCCCCGGATGTTCGGTCCGGGGCGCGGTTGAGGGCTTCAGGGTTTACGCTGGGTTACCAGCCGCGTTTGTAGCCTTTGCCGGGATGTGGGCGCGGGATGCCGGAGACACTCTCCACATAGCCACGGCGTACGTCGCAGGTGACGCGGGATTCGCGGTCCCGTTTGCGGCCTTCGAACTCGACCTCGTCGAAGGTGACGTAGAAGCCGTAGCGACCGGTCTGGCGCACGCGCTGGTCGTCATCGAAGTCGATGTCGCGGTAGCCCATGCGGCGGCCCTCGGTGCGGACCGCCTGACGGCAGGCCTGCAGGGCGTCGCGGGTCAGGTCGCGGACCTCACGGTCCGTCTGGCCCCATTGGTTAAGGCCCCGGCGATAGTCCGATCCCCGCGAGCGGTAGGAGGCATCGTAGGTGGAGCCGCCAAGGGACAGCGTCAGCGTGGTATTGTCGCCGATCCGGGTTTCCACCTGGGCCAGCGCGCCGCGCGTATCGGCCTGGGCCGGGAGGGTGAGAAGCGCCGGCGCAGCAAGCGCAACGACGGCGGCTCCTAGAGTTCTGATGGGTTTCATCATGGGGGCACGATTACGCCTGTTGATCAAAACGGGGGCTGAAGCGCGCGTTCATCCCCGGTTCCGGCCCGGTTCACCTTGGCAGGGCGGGCCGGAGCCCCTAAACGTCGCTCGGGGGACAGGTGGATTGGGACAATGATGGGCATCCGGACGGCAATCGCAGCGCTCGGCCTGGTTATGCTGGCGGCGTGTTCGCATGACCGGGGCCCGCCGGGGCCGTGCGGCCCGTCGGCGCTTGGCACCTCGCGCATCCAGACAGTCGGCCTTGATGCCGGCCCGGTGCCTGACCTGCTGGCGCGCGGCGAAGTGGTGATCACGTTCGATGATGGCCCTCACCCCTCGCGCACACGGCGCGTGCTCGACCTGCTGGACCGGGAATGCGTACAGGCGACCTTCTTCCTTCTCGGGACGCAGGCGGCGGCGAACCCGGGGATGGTGCGCGAGATCGCGGCGCGCGGGCATTCGCTGGGCGCGCATAGCTGGAACCATGCCCGCCTGACGGAGTCCTCTGTCGAGGCAGCTGTGGCGGATATCGATCAGGGCGCAGCGGCCATTGAGGCGGCAACCGGCCGGCCGGTGATGATGTTTCGCTTCCCCTATATCGACACCTCTCCGGCGCTGTCGGAGGCGGTGCGGGAGGCGGGCTACCTGGATGTCACGGTGACTGTGGATGGCCGCGACTGGCTGAATATTTCGCCTGGTGCCTCCGTGCAGGAAATCCTCAACCGGCTCGAAGCCAACGGGCGAAAGGGTATCGTCCTGCTGCATGATCCCTTCCGGTCTTCGGACCAGCGCACTCGCCTGCTGATTGACGCCCTGAAGGCCGCGGATTACCGGGTGGTGGCCCTCCAGCCCGCCGGGTGATTCGCGTCTCCGGCATGGTATGCAACCTGCAAAGCAGCGATCATGGCTTCCCTGTCCCGCTTTCTTCCAGCCGCACTGTTTGCCGGCACGTTTACCATATGCGCCGCGCTGCTGTCGCAGGGTTTGCGGGCGGCGACACCCATGCCGCATATGACCGTGCTCAGCGACAAGTTGGCCTTCTGGCGGGAGAATGCCGCAAATTATGACACGCTCTTCATCGGCACATCGCGCACCTTTTACCATATCGACCCGGTCACGGTGGCGGCTTCGGCCGCGGCTGAGGGTTGCCCGGACGTGCGCGCGTTCAACTTTGGCGTCTACGGCCTGAACGGCGCAGAGCTGGACTGGCTGGTCGATGAGGTTCTGTCAGCGCCCGGCGGGGACCTGCGCACGGTCGTGCTGGAAGATCCGCTGCCCCAGGCGCACACGATGGCAGACACGACGAATACGCGCTCGCGCTGGTTCCACGCTCCGGCCTATTGGCGCGGCGCGCTGGGCAATATCGCCAGCTATCCGGAATCCTTGCCCAAGCGGATCTTCCGTACCGGGATATTTGTCTATGGCGCCGGATTTGACCTGTCGGGTGCCGGGCTGGGCGCCGCGCTGGCATTTCCGCCTGCATACACATGGACCTCGACAGCTGACTACTTGGACATGGATGGCTACGAGCCGCTGGGCACGATCCAGACCGATAATATCAGGGCACGGCGCGCCGAGTTCCTGGCCAATCCCGACGGCTTCACGGCGGCGATGGCCCGGTATGGCGCGCCCAGCGACGAGGCAGTCACCGCCCGCGCAGACTATCTCGTGGAGCGCCTGCGCGCCATTGAGGCGCGGGGAATCGAGGCTACGTTCTATGTGTCGCCGGAACTGATCGAACTGGACCGCACGCCGCGCATTGGCGCCGCCGTCGCAGAGATTGCGCCGGACATGAGCGTGCTTAATTACAACCAGCCTGATCTGTATCCGGACTTGTTCAAGCGGGACCAGTGGCATGATTTCAGCCATCTGCTGCCGGCTGGCGCCGAGCGGCTGAGCGCGCGTGTCGGCGCGGACCTTTGCCGCAGCCTGAAACGCACCGACGGAGGCATGACCGATGCTGTTCGTTGAGCTGCGCTTCTTCCTGTTCTTTGCGGCCGTCTTCGGACTGGTCTGGATGCTGCGCGGCAACGAGTCCCGCAAGCGCGTCCTGACGGCGGCGTCCTATTTCTTCTATGGAGTCTGGGACTGGCGCTTCCTTGGCCTGATCCTGCTGATCACAGTGATCAGCTGGCTCGTCGGCGCGGCCGCCGGCAGATATCCGCCCGAAGCGCGCGAGCGCAAATGGGCACTGGGGCTCGGCATTGCGGGTGCGCTGGGCATCCTCGGCGTGTTCAAGTATTTCAACTTCTTCGCCGACACGTTCGCTGACTTTGCGGGCCTGATGGGCCTCAGCGCGGGGCATGTGACGCTGAACCTGATCCTGCCGGTGGGCATCAGTTTCTACACCTTCCAGGCCATCAGCTATATGGTCGATGTGCACCGCAATGCGATTGCGGCCAAGCGCAGCTTCCTGGACGTCGCTTTCTACATCGCTTTCTTCCCGCAACTGGTCGCGGGCCCGATCGTGCGGGCGGCGGACTTCATTCCGCAGATGGACACGGCCCGGCGCTGGGCCGATGTGAGCGTGCGCGCAAGCGTGGCGCTGTTCCTCGTCGGCTTCTTCAAGAAGGCCTGTATCTCGGACAATATCGCGCCCTATGTGGACGTGATCTTCTCGGACCCGGGCGCCTATTCGGCGGCCAGCGTGGTCGCCGGCGTGCTGCTCTATGGCATCCAGATCTATTGCGATTTCTCCGGCTATTCGGACATGGCCATCGGCTGCGCCGGCCTGCTCGGCTACAAGTTCATGGCGAACTTCGATTCGCCATATCTCTCTGCCAACATCCAGGACTTCTGGCGGCGCTGGCATATCTCGCTGTCGAGCTGGCTGCGCGATTACCTCTACATTCCGCTCGGCGGCAACCGGCACGGCGAAATGCGCCGCGATGTGAACCTGATGACGACGATGGTTCTCGGCGGCCTATGGCATGGGGCGTCGTTCAACTTCGTGATCTGGGGCTTCCTGCACGGCCTCGCGCTGATGGTGGAGCGGACCTGGAACAAGCTTGTCTGCACGCGCGTGCCGGCCATGGGCTGGATGGGCGCTGTGCTGGGCACCGCGCTGACGGTCTACTGGGTGCACCTCGCATGGATCTTCTTCCGCGCACGGACACTGCCTGAGTCGCTCGAGATCGCGCAGGTCTACCTGACCTTGCAGTCGAACGGGATTGGTACGCTGCCCGCAATCGTCTGGCCACTGATCATCGGGCTCGGCGCGCTGCATGTGATGGCGAACCGCGTGAAGCTTGGTGAGCGGCTGGCAGCGTTGCCGCCTAACACGTTCGCGATGGCGACCGGCGCGCTGGCGGCGCTGGCGCTGGCCTTCGTCCCGCTGGGCTATCGCCCGTTCATCTACTTCCAGTTCTAGCTTTTCCAAAATTAGTGAGCATTTGCTTGCATTGCCGCATTTTCGCCACATTGCAATGTGAGTGATCGTTTGTTCACTAATGGAGAACGAACATGGCAACCCGCCTGATGACCCCCTTCTGCTTTGCCTCGATGCTTGCCGCCCTCTTGGTGGCCGAAGGTGCACTCGATGCGCCTTTCCCTGCCCCTGTTACCCGGCAGAAGCCGGACACCCTGATCGTGCCGATGGAACCATTGGGCGGTCTGGTCGTTGAAGCAGAAGACCTCGCTCCGATGTAATGCGCCCGTTTACGGTTCGTT
Organism: Hyphomonas sp.; assembly: GCA_040223555.1. Classification (GTDB taxonomy): domain Bacteria; phylum Pseudomonadota; class Alphaproteobacteria; order Caulobacterales; family Hyphomonadaceae; genus Hyphomonas. The sequence goes on along the minus strand of JAVKGA010000009.1, from coordinate 511,710 downwards.
AGCCAGGCTGGGCGCATGCGTGCGCGGCTTTCAGAAGCTTCATTTCAATCCTGGATATTCGGACCCCGCCGGCAATGCAGACCCTCAAATTTGAAATGGCCGTCGCCGGCATTGCCCTGTTTGCACTGGGCGCTTTCGTGGCGACACAGCCGACGGACGCGGACGCCGCCGCCGTAACGCCGGTGGGCGTGCGCAGCTTTACGCAGGCCGATTTTGACCGCTTTGACCGGGGCTTCATGCTGGACGAGCGGCCTTGCGCGGTCGGGCTGGAGCAGCACAAGCTGTGTTTTGAGCCCTCGCCGCTGGAAGTGGGCATGCAGCCGGGGATGACGCTGGCGGCGGATGTGCCCATGCTCGCGGCCGAGTTCCGCATCATCGTGGATTCCGACCTGAAGGAAACCGGCCTGCGGACCATGCGGTTTGGCCAGACGCTTGTGCTGCTGGATCCGGACACGCGCAAGATCGTGGACATGCTGCGCCTGACCGCGCCGGACCCTGTGGCGGCACGCGCGCCCGCCCCGGCGATCGGGTAAGGCTTGGCGCCGCGCCTGCGCCGTCCTAAGTGGGGCGGATGACAAGTCCCGCAGACCCAAGACCCAAACGTTTCTACACTCAGGCCGCCGCCGAAAGGCTGGGCGATGCCTGGACCGTGGCCCTCGACGGGCGCACCATCAAGACACCGGCGCGGGAGGCCTTGGCCTTGCCGACACGCGGGCTGGCAGAGGCGCTGGCTGAGGAATGGAACGCGCAGGAAGAGCATATCGACCTTCTGGCGCTGCACCTGACGCGCCTCGCCAATGTGGCCATCGACCGGGCGCCGGAGACGCGCGAGGCACTGGCCGACGAAGTGGCACGCTATTGCGAGACCGATCTGATCTGCCACATCGCGGAAGAGCCGGAGGAGCTGATCGCGCTGGAGGAAGGCCATTGGGCGCCGGTGCGCGACTGGGCGGCAGATGCGCTGGAGGTGATCCTGGTGACCACGGAAGGCGTGCGCGCAGCGGAGCAGCCGGGCGCTTCACTGGACGCGGCGCGGGACTATGCCCTGAGCCTGGATGATTTCCGGCTGACGGGGCTGGTGTACGCGTGCGGGCTGTACGGATCGGCGCTGTTGGCGATGGCGGTATGCGAAGGCGTGTTGCCGGCGAATGAAGCGTTCGAGATGTCGCGCCTGGACGAAGCCTGGCAGGCCGCGCGCTGGGGCGAGGACGAGGAAGCGACCGCCGCGACCGAGGCGAAACGCGTGGAAGCGGCCGCGCTGGGCACTTGGTTTGCGGGGCTGGCGGGTTAGGCATTTTGCACTGCACCACAGTTAAGCGCCCGAATTGACCCTGCGACAGCATTGGCCGTTGCCTATGTGATGGTATCCTTCGTCTCGTTTCGAAGAGCGAGTGACGACAGGAGCTTTGCTATGGCGGACGATGGCCTGAGACCCGGCGCATTCGTGCTGGAAGTGCCCGGACAGGCAGCGCAGCCGGTTTCGCCGCAGCGCACGGCGCAGGCGAAGTCGCGCGACTGGCCAGCGGGCACGACCATCATTTCCGCCGACAGCCACATGCTGGAAACCGATTGCTGGATCGACCGCTTTCCCGCGCACCTGAAAGACAAGGCCCCGCGCATGGAATTCCGTGATGGCGGCTGGCACTTCACCATCGGCGGCAAAGCGATGATGCGGGAGCGCGAGATCATGCCGCTGTGCGAGGCCATGGAATGCCATCCGGGGCTGACGGATATCGGGGCGCGGCTGAAAGATCTGGATACGGAAGGTGTCGACAAGGAGCTGATCTTCCCGCAGCGCCTGTTCGGCCTCTACATGATGACCGACATGGAAATGCGCGCGGAGATTTTCAGCGCGTACAATGAATCGATTGCGGAGCAGTGCGCGAAGGGCCAAGGGCGGCTCTTCCCGGTGATGGTGCCGAATTACTGGCACATGCCGGAAGCGCGCGAGAGTGTTGCCAGGTGCAAGGAACTGGGCGCACGGTGCCTGATGGTGCCGATTAATCCGCGCAAGGATCTGGACGGCGAGCCGATCCTCTACAACGATCCGAAAATGGATGTTCTCTGGGAGGCGATTGCCGATAGCGGCATCCCGCTCTGCTTCCATATCGGCGAGAATATTCCGACAGCGGCGCCGGGCGCAACGGGCACATTCGTCCTGACACAGATGGGTGGGTTCCGTCAGAACTGGGGCATGCTGACCTTTGCTGGCGTGTTCGACCGATTCCCGGCATTGAAGGTGGTGTTTGTCGAGGCTGGCATTTCCTGGGTGGCAAGCATGATCCATGACGCCGACATGATTTACACGCACTTCCCCACGATGGTGAACCCCAAGCTGGCGCACCCGCCGAGCTGGTATTGGTATAACCACTGCTACGCGACCTTCATGACCGACCCCGCAGGGCTGGAACTGCTGCACCGGATCGGGGCGGACAGGGTCATGTGGTCATCGGACTATCCGCACCAGGAAAGCACCTTCGGTTATACGCGCGGCGCCATTCAGTCTGTGTTCGATGCGACCAGCGTAGAGAACGCGCAGATGATACTGGGCGGGACGGCGGAGAAGCTGTTTCGGATGATTTGACATCCGCTAAGGTACACGGCGGGATAAATCCCGCCCTACAAAGAGTTAGGCCAACGTGAGAGCAGTGAGGCTCTCCGTCAGGGTACGGAAGTCATGGTGGACTTCGTGCGCGCCGGCGGCTTCGAGTTCTTCCGCAAGACCGAAGCCCCAGCTGACTCCTAGGGGGACGACGCCTGCAGCGCGGCTCATGGCCATGTCGTGAATGGCATCGCCGATCATCAGGGAGCCGGACGGGGCGCAGCCGAGGGCGCGCATCGCCTGCTCCACCATGAACGGATTGGGTTTCCCGGGGCCGTCATCGGCGCACCAGATGGTGTCGAACATCGATCTGATCGGATTTTTGGCGAACAGGCCGTCAAGGCCGCGATGGGTCTTGCCGGTCGCGATGGCGAGCAGCCAGCCGTCGTCCTTGAGCTGTGTGAGCAGATCGAGGGCGCCGTCATACATCGGCTCGTGATGATCCGGCGCAGCGCGCTGGATGGTGAAGGCGTTCTTGTAGTGCCCAACGAGAAGGTCGAGACGGGCCGCGTCAATGTCCGGCGGCGCGAGAATGGTCAGTGCCTCGACGAGGCTGATGCCGATGACGCGGCGGGTCGCGTCATAATCCGGGGGTGGAAGACCGGTCTGACGGAAGGAAATTTCCATACAGTCCTGGATGACCTTGCGCGAGTCGACGAGGGTTCCGTCAACATCCCAGATGGCGAGGCGTAATTCTGTCATCAGATGAACGGCGCCAGCGGGTCCTTGCCGGCTTCGCTTTCGAGGAAGCCGAGCGTCGCGAAGGTTTCCTTCATGTGGGTGGGGAGCGGCGCGACGATGGTGATCGGCTTGCCGTGCTCGCGCGGGATGATCAGGGCGCGGGCATGCAGGTGCATTCCTTCGGCAAGGCCTTGCGGAACTTCACGGCGCGACTGGTATTTGTAGTCGCCGAGGATCGACGTGTTCATCTCGAGCATGTGAAAGCGCAACTGGTGCATGCGGCCGGTTTCGGGGCGCAGGGCGACCCAAGCGGCCTTCATGCCGGCATGGGAGATGACATTGTAATCGGTAATCGCGTGGCGGGCGCCTTCGACGCCCTGCGCTGAGCGGATCATCCGCTCACGGTCTACATCGCGGCGCTTGGCGGTGGACTTCGGATCGTAGGGACGATAGCCCGACGGCTCGTCCGCATCCGGAATGCCCTTGATCATCCAGCAGCGGATCTGGCCCATCGGCGGATTGGGCACGCCGACAGTGACAGCCCAGTAGACCTTATCCATATCGCGGCCGCGGAACATTTCTGCCAGCTGGTGCGCGGCGCGCGGATGTTTGGCAATCAGCAGGACGCCGGAAGTGTCCTTGTCGAGCCGGTGGACGAGCACCGGGCGGTGTTCTTCTTCGGCATAGACGCCCATCAGGAGGCCGTCGATATGCCGGCCCTGCCCCGAGCCGCCCTGCACGGCGATGCCGGCGGGCTTGTTGAGGGCCATCATGTCTCCGTCATCATAAATAATGAGGGACTCAAGGAATTCCTTGTCTTCGGCGCTGGCCCGCGCTTCGTGGTGGGCCTTGGGCGCCATCGTCTCTGTGCTGAAGATCGGCAGGCGGACTTCATTGCCGGCGTCGAGGCGCTGGTTGGCCTTGGCGCGGGCGCCGTTGACGCGGATCTGGCCAGTGCGCAGCATCTTCTCGATCTGGCCTTGCGTCAGCTGCACGCGGCGCTTGATCCAGCGATCGAGGCGCGCGCCGGCCTCCTGGTGGGAGACGGTTTCGGTAATGATCTGTCCGCTCATGCGAAGACCCTCCGGGCAAGCATGAGGCCGACGGCCAAGGCGGCGACGCTGAAGATGACCGAGGTGGCGGCGTAGGCGAGCGCCTTACCGGTCTCGCCGGTGCGCAGGAGATTCAGCGTTTCCAGCGAGAAGGCCGAGAATGTGGTGAAACCGCCGAGCAGGCCGGTGGCGAGGAAAAGGCGCAGATCTTCGCCGCCGCCAGTCGCCTTGTACGCGAACCAGCCAGCGACGAGCCCCATGGCGAAGCCGCCGATGAGGTTCACCGAAAAGGTGGCCCAGGGCCAGTTGGCCGGGAGGTGGCGCAGGCTGAGGAGCCCGGCGCCATGGCGCAGCGCCGCGCCAATGGCCCCGCCTGCGGCGACGATGAGAAAGTGGTTCATGGGGCGCCCTTTACACGGGGGAAAGCCGCTGCGCCAGTCCGGATTGGCGGCTCTTGCGCGAGAGACCGTTCCGGCTCAAATAACGGGGGATCGCGGGTGTAGCTCAATGGTAGAGCAGCAGCTTCCCAAGCTGACAACGAGGGTTCGATTCCCTTCACCCGCTCCAGCCCTTCCTGCGAGTGCTTCGGGTTAAGGGTTGCCTGTTTCCGGCGGTGCTGGGGCCGCGTCCTTGTTGCCCCGGAAGGCCCAGAACTTGCTGGCGAGGAAGAGGAAGCCCGCGACGCCGAAGACGATGGCGAACATGACCGGGCGGTGCGGCAGGCCAAGCCAGGATATGAAGATGATGACGCAGAGCTGGTTCAGCGCGAAGCCGCCGACGGCCGTCAGCGTGAACTTCTGCAGGGTCTGGACGGAGACGCGGGTCGCGCGGTTGTAGTGTTTTGCCGAAAAGGTCAGCAGGGCGTGGCCGAAATAGCTGACCGGCAGGGCGCAGAGAAAGGCCAATATGTTGGCCTGCCAGGCCGGTAGTGACAGTTTTTCGATTCCGCCGACGGCGACGAGGAAGTGCACCACGGACGCCGCGAGGCCGACGCAGGCGAACAGCGCGACTTCATACAGGTTGCGCTTCATTCCGGGCTGGCCGGGGTCTGGCTGCCGGACGAAGGGATGGAGACGGGCGCGGGCATTTTTGCACCAAAGCCTTCGGTCTCGTTGAGCAGGTAGATCGGGCGGCGCTTGGTCTCGATGAAGATGCGCGAGACGTATTCGCCGATGGCGCCAAGGCTGATCAGCAGGATGCCGTTGAAGAAAAGCTGGACGCTCATCAGCGAGGCGTAGCCCGGCGTGTCGACGCCGGTGATCAGCGTCTTGGCGACAAGGTAGATGATGTACATCAATGCCAGCACACTGACGATCACGCCGAAATAGGACCAGATCTTCAGCGGCAGAGAGCTGAAGGAGGTGATGCCTTCAAGGCTGAAGTTCCAGAGCTTCCAGTAGTTGAACTTGGTCTCGCCCGCAGCGCGCGGCGCGCGGGTGTACTCAACGATGACCTGGCGATAGCCGACCCAGGCGAAGAGGCCCTTCATGAACCGCGAGCGCTCGTCGAGCTGCTTCAGCGCGTCGACCACGACCCGGTCCATCAGGCGGAAGTCACCGACATTTGACGGAATGCCCGGCTTCGCAAGTTTCGAGAAAATTCCGTAGAAAAGTGACGATGTGGTGCGCTTGAGATAGCTGTCAGAGGCCCGGTCGGCGCGGCGGGCGAGAACGACCTGTGCGCCGGCGCGCCATTGGGCCAGCATGTCGGCGATCAGTTCCGGCGGGTCCTGCAGGTCTGCGTCGATGGGTATCACGGCGCGGCCGATGGCATGGTCGATGCCGGCTGTCAGCGCGGCTTCCTTGCCGAAATTGCGCGACAGGCAGAGGATCTTGATGTTCGGGTTTTTCTCGCGGAGGGATTTCAGGATCGCAACTGTATTGTCGCGGCTGCCATCATCGACACAGATGATTTCATACGAGGCGACGAGCGGCTCGATGATCGGGATGACCGCCTCGAAGAACTTCGCGCAGACGCCTTCCTCATTGTACATGGGCACGATCAGGGAGAGTTCAGTCATATCTAGGCTTTCGGTCAGACCTGTTCAGCCGCGTCCGGCGGGAACGCAGCAGGCCAGCGGACAAAAGCAAACCTTGTGCCACTGGCCCGACCGAACTTAGCAAAATTAACCTAGGCAGATGTTAATCCGGGCAAGGTGCAGCGCCAAGCGCCGGGACGCCAATGGCTTGTTTTCACTTGGTCTGTGCCTTGTTTCGCGCGCTAGGCGGCCCAGTTGCCATCATTCATGGCGTGGCGGGCCAGCGTGATGGCGCCGATCATACCGGCATCATCGCCAAGAGCGGGGCGCTGGATCAGGGTTTCGATATCGCCGTCCGAAAGCTCCAGATAGCCATTCAGCAGGCGGCCAAAGGCAGCGCGGACCTTGGGCATCAGGCCCTCGGCGAGCATGACGCCGCCGCCGAGAAGGATGCGCTCAGGCCGGGCCGTTAACGTCAAAGCGAGGCAGGCCTGGGCAAGGTAGAAGGCCTCGATTTCCCAGGCGGGGTGGTCGGCCGGCAGCATGGAGGGGTCGCCGTAGCGGCGCGTCAGGGCAGCGGCGCTGGCCAGGCCTTCGAGGCAGGCGCCGTGGAAGGAACAAGTGCCGGGAAAGTCCCGGTCGAGCGGATGGCGCTCGACGCGGATGTGGCCGAATTCCGGGTGGGTGGGCTTCGACAGGAAACCGCCGGGGCCGTAAAGGGCCGCGCCGATGCCGGTTCCGACGGTGACATAGGCGGCGCTGCTGACGCCCCTGGCGGCGCCGAGTTCCAGCTCTGCGGTCAGGGCGCCGTTAACGTCCGTATCCAGAACAACCGGCACGCTGAGGCCGGCGAAGAAGCGCTGTGTCAGGCGGGTGCCCGACCAGCCAGGCTTGGGGGTGGCGAGCAGCATGCCATAGTCCGGCGAGAGCGGATCGATGACGACGGGGCCAAAGCTGGCGATGCCAAGGCCGGCGAGTTTCTGGCCGCGCAGCTGCAGGGTTTCGCGGAAGAAGCCGAGGCAGGCGCCGATTGTGTCTTCCGGCGTGGTGACGGTCACGCGGCGTGTGTCAACGAGATGGCCCGTGGCATCCGCGAGGGCGCATTTGAATGTGGTGCCGCCCGCATCGATACCGCCGATGAGGTGGTCCGGGAGCGTTTCCGAGGTGAAGGCCATGCGGACTCTCCGGCAGGCGGTTGGACCAGTATGGTTAGCAAGGCATTGCTGGCGGGCGAAGCGGGCTTGGTTTTCCGGCAGCCCATAATTTCCACGGCCCGATTGCGAAACCTTTACGCCAGCCTGTTCAAATCAAACGGCAGCGTAACCCTTATCAGGTGGGCCCGATATAGCCGAGCGTGGTGGCGAGGCGGATGGTGTGCGAGCGGCCGGAGACGCCGAGCTTGCGGCTGGCATTGGTCATGTGGAAGCGCACGGTCGGCACGGAGACATTCATGATCGTGGCGACTTCGCTGTCGGTCTTTCCGGCGGCGGCCCATTTCAGGCACTGGTTTTCGCGGCGGGTAAACTCGACCGCTTCGCCCTGGCCTGGAGGCTGGCCCTGGTCGAGATAGGCAGACAGGAATCTCAGGGCAAGCAGGAACATATCCGGTGCGCGCGCGCGGAAGATGCCCTCAACATCTACGCCTGTTTCACCAGTCGCCCAGACGACGGCGCCGATGATGCCAAGCGGCGAATGGATCGGGCAGATGATGGCCGCCGCAATTCCATGGCGGTCATAGGACGCGGGATCGAGATGCATGTTTGCATCTTCCAGCGCACGAACGCTGCGCCAGCTTTGCAACTTGCCGCGGCTGTAGAAGAAAGGCTCGCCGCAGACGCGCACGACGCTCAGCAGGCCGGCGCGCAGGGCGAAGGAGCGGTCTTTCCAATAGGCGAAATCGGGATTGACCCAGCGGAAGAGTGTTTCCGCGAGCGGACGGCCATCCGGCCCGAGCATCGGGGCGGGGTTGCTGATATCGGCGCTGACAGCGATATACGGAAGCCCGATCTCGCGGCCGATCCGGTCGATCGCGCGCGCGTAGGCCATGATCAGGGGAGGGTCTTCGTTTTCGCTGCCTGACGTCATGGTTATTGGCGCGCCCTATCATTTCTGTCAGCTTGCAGATGGGGGCGCGGCCCGGCTTCTTGAAGGCAATAAGAACCGCGCGGGGAGAAACCAGACAATGAACCTTGACCTCACACCAGAGGATATTGCGTTCCGCAGCGAAGTGCGAGCGTTCCTGCGCGAGAACCTGACACCTGACCTTGCGGCAGCCGGCAGACTGGCCACCAGCGTGTTCATCGAGCCGGAATATACCCTGCCGTGGCAGCGCATCCTGCATAAGAAAGGCTGGGTCGCACCGCACTGGCCAAAGGAATATGGCGGTACAGGCTGGGACGAGATGCAGCGCTATATCTGGGCGTCCGAGTGCGCGATGGCGGGGGCGCCGGGGGTGGCGCCGATGGGCCTCGGCATGGTCGGGCCGTGCATCATTGGCTACGGCACGCCGGAGCAGAAGGCGCACTACCTGCCCCGCTTGCTGGCGGGCGACGACTATTGGTGCCAGGGCTATTCGGAGCCGGGATCGGGGTCTGACCTTGCCTCGCTGCAACTGCGCGCAGTGAGTGACGGTGATGATTATGTGCTGAACGGCACCAAGATCTGGACCACGCACGCCCATCACGCGAACAAGATGTTCTGCCTTGTACGGACGGACACCGAAGCCAAGCCGCAGATGGGCATTACCTTCCTGCTGCTCGACATGCACACGCCGGGCATCAAGGTGGACCCGATCATCTCGCTGGCGGGCGAGCATGAGCTGAACCAGGTGTTCTTCGACGATGTGCGCGTGCCGAAAAGCGGGCGCCTCGGCCGGGAGAATGACGGCTGGACGGTGGCGAAATACCTGCTGGAATTCGAGCGCGGGGGCGGATCCTCGGCGGGCCTCGAGGCCGGGCTCGCGCGCCTGGAACGGTTTGTCTATGCGGACGCAGCGTCTGATGCGGGGCTGATCCGGCGCGTCGGCGAACTGGCCATGCGCGTGCAGGCGATCAAGACGACCGAGCAGCGTGTGCTGTCAGACCTGACAAGCGGCCAGCCGCCCGGGCCTGCGGCCTCGATGCTGAAGGTGCAGCGCACGGAATTGATGCAGGCGATCGACACGGTGGGGATCGAAGCGCTGGGCGGCCATGCGGGCGTGCACCAGCCAGCCGCCTGGCAACCCGGCGCGAATGAAGATGTGATTGGACCGGACGCACTGGTGACCGGGATGGCGCGTTACCTGAACAACCGGGCCGGCTCGATCTATGGCGGCTCGAACGAGGTGCAGCGAAACATCATGGCGAAGGCCGTTCTCGGCCTGTAGACGCTGCGTCACACTATCAGTTTCGATAGCTTGTTCGTTCCGGGCGGCTGCCGTCATTCTCCCGTTAAAATAGCCATAGCGCATTCCCCGGGAGGAACATGATGAAGTCGACCAAAACTACCCGTACGATTCTTGCTGCCAGCGTGTCGGCGATTGCTCTTGCGGCGCAGGCTCCGGCCTTCGCACAGGATGCAACCGAAGCCGACACTCCGGCCGCGACGGAAGAAGCCAGCGACCTGAAGCTCGGCTCCATTGTGGTGACCGCCCAGCGCCGCGAAGAGTCGGCGCAGGACGTTCCGATGGCAATCCAGGCGTTCGGCGAGGACACGCTGAAACAGCTCAACATCGACAGTGTCGAAGACCTGCAGATGGTGGTGCCCGGCTTTACCGTGTCTCAGTCCTATCAGGGCGTGCCGACCTATACGCTGCGCGGCATCGGCTTCAACACGATCAACCTTTCGGCCACTTCGACGGTCGGGACATATGTGGACGAGGTGGCCTATCCCTACCCGTTCATGAACTCCGGCCCGGTATTCGACGTGTCCCGCGTGGAAGTACTGAAAGGGCCACAAGGCACGCTGTTCGGCCGCAACACGACCGCCGGCCTCGTCAACGTGGTGACCAACAAGCCGACGGACGAATACGAAGCGAGCGCATCGGCGACCCTCGGCAACTACGACACCTGGAACCTCGAAGGCATGGTCAACCTGCCGATCGCCGAGAATATCCAGGCGCGCTTCGCCATCCGCAGCGAAAACAGCGATGAGGGCTGGCAGAAATCCGTGACGCGTCCGAACGAGGATCGCGGCACCGTCGACAAGCTCGGTTACCGTGCCTCGTTGGCGATGCAGCCGACCGAAAAGCTCGACATCAACCTTTCCTATAACGGCTGGACCAACAAGTCCGACACGGTTGCCGGACAGGGCATCGGCCTGACGCCGAACACCGACCCGTTCTTCATCGTTCCGGGCACGACAGGCCCCGCCTCGGCCTCCGGCTTCCTGCAGCCGGGCCTCCTGAACTACCTGCAGAACAATTTCCCGACGAGCGCCGAACAGGCCGACTGGGCGCCGTATGCGCTGCGTTCGGCGGACATCGGCGCCGGTGAAGGCATTGATGGTCCGCATCAGGAGGATTCATCCTTCAGCGCGGTGCGGATCGGCGTGAATTACCTGTTCGACAATGATCTGCAACTGGTTTCACTGACCGGCTTCAACAAGCTGGAACGCGAAGCCGTGCTCGACTGGTCGGGTGTTCCCTACCAAATCCTGCTTCAGGATATCGATGGCGAGATCGAGTCGTTTAGCCAAGAGCTGCGTCTTGAAGGCGAGACCGGACGGGCCAACTGGCTGGTCGGCGCCTATTATGGCAAGGACACAACGACCGACGGCAACCGCACCATGCTGCGCGACAATGCCAACTCGAACTTTGTCTCGACAGCCGCCTACCTGCTGACCGTTGATCCGACACTGCTCGGCTTTCCTTCGGCGATCTCGGGCCTTGTTTCTGGGGTCAACGTCGATCCGGAAACCGGCCTTCCGTACACGGCGGCGGACCTTCTGAACTCGTTCCAGACCTATTACGACACGGGCGATTTCGAATCGACGACGGCAAGCATCTTTGCCAATGCCGACTGGGAAATCTCGCCGGAGTTCTCGCTGACCACAGGCATTCGCTACACGCAGGACAGCCAGGAATATGCCGGCTGTTCGGGCGACGTGAACGGCTCGATGCAGCCGAACGTCAACGTGTTCAACCGCGTCTTCTTCTCTCTGCTCTACGGCCTGCCGGTTCCGCCCGCCGCACTGGAAGAGAATGCGTGCAACACCTACGATCTTGCCACCAACGCCTTCGGCCCGGTCGAGTCTGATACGGACGAGGACAATGTCAGCTGGCGGATCGTCGGTAACTGGACGCCGCGCGACAACATGCTGCTGTTTGCGTCAGTCACTCAGGGCTACAAATCGGCTTCGACGCCGGTGAACGCTGCATCGAAATCCGAGCAGAACGCCCCGGCGACGCAGGAAGACCTGCTGGCTTACGAAGCCGGCATCAAGGCGCAGTTCTTCAACCAGCGCCTCCAGACCAACGCTTCACTGTTCTTCTATGACTATACCGACAAGCAGGCGGCTGCCTTCTTCCCGGACCCGATCTACCGGGCACTGTCGCGCCTGCAAAACATTCCGAAATCGGAAGCTTACGGCCTCGACGCGGAAGTCACCTGGCTGGTCAACGAGAACCTGACCGCCATCGGCGGCCTGACGCTGTTGCAGACCGAGATCAAGGAATTCGACACCTCGGATGCCTTCGGCCTGCCGACCAGCAATGCCGGTAATCCGCTGCTCTACAGCCCGGAAACATCGGCCAGCCTTGCGCTGCTGTATGATCGTCCGCTGACCAATGACCTGGGCCTGCGGGGCTCGCTGTCCGGTCGCTGGCAGAGCGACTCGACAGCCGGTGATCCGAATGACTCGAACTATGACATTGACGCCTATGGCATCCTGAACGGGTCGATCGGCATCTATTCGATCAATGACAAGTGGGACCTGTCGGTCTGGGGCCAGAACCTCACGGATGAGTATTACTGGCAGCAGATCACCTCGAACGCGAACGTCATCCTTCGCTTCGCCGGCAAACCGCGCACCTATGGAATGACACTGAGCTACCGTTACTAGACCACCGTTTCCTCGACGGGACTGGCCGTGGCAGGAAACTGCCACGGCCTTCTTTTTGTGGGAGATTCGCATTTCAGGCGAGCGGCAGGTATTTTGCACTGGTTGTGCCAAACCTGTGTTCGGAGACGTTAGCCATGTTACGCCATTCCCTTCCCGTTGCCGCCGCGCTCGGCGCCCTGATGGCCGGATGCGCCCAGACGGGCAGTGTCCAGGAGGCCGGATCGGCATGGGAAAAGCCCGCCGTCTGGCGTCCGTTCTCAGATGACAGCCCGTGGAACACCCGGATTGCCGCGAACCCAGCGATTGATCCGAATTCGGACGTTCTGATCGCCGATGTCGGCGCGGGCGGTGCGCTCTACATCAACATGCCCGAATGGTCGGTCATGGTTAAATACTTCGATTCCGCATTGGCCCCGAAGACGCGGATGCGCTCGCTTTATCCCGGCCAGCATGGCGCAGGTTTCGAGCCCGGTGCACAAATTCCGATGCCGGAAGATGCCCTGCCGCCGGAAACGCCTGCCTCCGAAAGCTACTATTTCACGATGGTCGACCCCGTCCGCAATCTGGCCTGGGACATTCGCCAGCTTGCCAAGACACCGGAAGGCGCATGGATTTCCGGATTCGGCGAGGTCGTGGACCTGAACGGGACCGGCGTGCCCAAGCCCTGGATGCAAGCAGAACGCGGCGAGCTTTCGGCAGGCGTGCGCCCGTCCGGAATTCCTCTGATGGCAGGCCTGATCCGTGTCGATGAGGTCAAAGCCGGCCGGATCGACCATGCGCTAGCCTTTGCCTATCCGCAGGTCCGCACGGGCAAGTTCCTGCCCCCCGCAAGCCTTGCGCTGGAAGCCGGCGGTGCAACCGAAGAACGCCTTGTGGGCCTGCCTGTCGGCGCCCGCATCCAGCTTGATCCCGACTTTGACATCGACAACACGAAGCTGTCGCCCGGTGCAAAAGTCGTCGCCCGCGCGCTTCAGGACTATGGTGCGATCCTCGTCGATCATGCCGGTGCAACGGTGCTGTTCGCCGAGAGCGGTCCGGAGCAGCTGGAAGCCTGGCAAGGCGTGCTGGCCCCGGGCGACCTGCAACTCCTGTTCACGCGGGATTTCATCTCGCTGAACTTCCGCGTCATGGAAATGGGCGAGCCGCTGCCCGGCATCCCGAGCGCCTATCAGTAAGGCTCAGCTCGGCCGGGACGTATCGTAGGGACTGTCGAGGGAGAAGGTCGGGATAACCGCGACCATCTCCTCGCCGTTCTCCCCCACAAGATCATACGTGCCGGACATGATGCCCGACGGTGTCGCCAGCGGCGCGCCGGATGTGTAATTGAAACGCTCGCCCGGGCCGAGGGTGGGCGTCTGGCCGATCACGCCCTCGCCATCCACAGCCTGCAGGCGGCCCGCAGCGTCCACGATCTGCCAATGGCGGCGCGCGATGGTCCAGGTCCGGTCGCTCTCGTTCTCTACGTCGACCGTGTACTGCCACATGAAACGGTAGCGGCCGGGCTCGGACTCGTCATGCAGGAAGCGCGCGCGGACGCGGATCCGGACCCCATCCGTTACAGCTTCATACTGAGGGGGCGCAGGGCGGCGGGCCATCTACAGACGCTTGGAGTCCAACTCTTCACAGCGCGTTAAGTGCGCCAAGAAAGTCTGCGCTCAGATCGTCGCCATCCTCAAGCCCGACCGACACGCGCACCCAGCTGCGGTCGAGCCCCATGGCGGCCTGTTCTGCGTCCGAGAGGGCCCGGTGGGTGGTCGTCGAGGGATGGCAGGCGAGCGTCTTGGTGTCCCCCAGATTGTTGCAGATATCGGCAATTTTCAGCCCGTTGAGGAACCTAAACGCCTCTGCCTGACCGCCCTTAAGCGAGATCGCGATGAGCGTTCCGCCGGAGCGCATCTGCTTCTTATGAATTTCGTAATGTGGGTGATCTGTACGGTGAGGATAGCGCACGGCGTTCACGGCGGGGTGGTTTGCGATCTCGTCGGCGAGTCGCGCCGCCGTGCGGCTTTGCGCTTCGACGCGCAGCTGCATGGTCTCGAGACCCTTGAGCACGACCCAGGCATTGAACGGCGAACAGGCCGGGCCGACATGGCGCAGCCAGGGATCGTAGGTTTCGGTCATCAGCTTTTCATTGCAGAGGATGGCGCCCGCGAGCACGCGGCCCTGCCCGTCCATATGCTTGGTGGCCGAATAAGCGACGACGTCCGCGCCGAGTTCGAAAGGACGTTGCAGCACGGGCGTTGCGAACACGTTGTCAACAACGAGCAATGCGCCGGCCTTCTTGCAGAGCTTCGCCACGGCGGCGATGTCCACGCCGTCGAGTAATGGATTTGCCGGTGTCTCGATCAGCACAAGCTGGCAACCCTTGGCGATTTCGCTCTCCCAGGCGGCCATGTCGGCGCCGTCCACGAAGACTGACTCGATGCCGAATTTCGGCATCTGGTTGGTCAGGATCCAGCGGCAGGAACCGAACAGGGCGGCAGAGGCCACAACACGGTCGCCAGCCTTCAGCGGGGCCAGGATCGCCGAGGAGATGGCGCCCATGCCGGAGCCGGTGACGCGGCAGGCCTCGGCGCCCTCGATCAGGCAGAGGCGCTGCTGCAGCATCTCGGCCGTCGGGCTGCCATAGCGGGAATAGACAAAGCCTTCTTCGCGTCCGGCCATGCGGGCTTCGGCCTGCTCGGCCGAATCGTAGGCATAGCCCGAGGTGAGGAAGATCGCCTCGGATATCTCGCCAAACTGCGAGCGCATCAGGCCGCCGCGAACCGCCTGGGTTGCGGGTTTCCAGCCTTTTGGCCCCTGTTGAGGGTCGTCTCCGCCGGGTGCGTCAGCCATGTCAGCGCTCGTCCTTGTGTTTCCGGGAGAGGGACTTATGCCTGATGACCCATGGGGTGCAAGTGATGGCGGATTCGGCGGGGGTGCTCCCCGATAGCGAAATTATGGCGCTGGCGGCTTCCGGCGCCATACGCAGCACGTTGGCGCTGGAGCCGGGACAGGTGCAGCCGGCCAGCCTCGACCTGCGTCTGGCGGAGGATGCCTACCGCCTACGCGCAAGCTTCCTGCCCGGCAAGGACCGCAATGTAGCCGACCTGTTGCAGGATCCGGGCATCCGCCTGCACCGGATCGACCTGACGGACAAAGGCGCGGTGCTGGAGACGGGTTGCGTCTATCTCGTGCCGCTGCAAGAATCCCTGCGCCTGCCGCCGGGCCTTGCTGCGCGGGCCAATCCCAAAAGCTCCACCGGGCGGATCGACGTGTTCACACGGCTCGTCACGAATCGCGGAAAGGCCTTTGACGAAGTGCCGACCGGATATTCCGGGCCGCTTTACCTTGAAGTGAGCCCGCGAACATTCCCCGTCATGGTGCGCCCCGGCGACCGGCTGGCGCAGATTCGTTTCAAGCGGAAGAAGCCGGAAACGCTTAAGGAGAAGGTTGTCTCAATTGACCTTGAGCCGGCCGCGGGCCAACCTGCCGGGTATCGCGCCAAGCCGCATTCCGGCGTCGTGGACCTGCGCGGAATTGGCGCTCATGACGCCAGCCAGTTCTGGGAGCCGGTCTACCCGAAGGATGGCCGGATCGTGCTGAACCCCGAGGAATTCTACATTCTCGTCAGCCGCGAGACCGTGAAAGTGGCGCCGGACGAGGCCGCCGAGATGGCGCCCATCGCGCCCGAGCTAGGCGAGTTTCGGGCGCATTATGCCGGCTTCTTTGATCCCGGTTTCGGCACCAACAAGGCCGGCAGCCGGGCCGTGCTGGAAGTCCGCTCACGCGATGTGCCGTTCATTCTCGAGCACGGCCAACCGGTGGCCAAACTGATCTACGAAGCGATGACCGGCAAGCCCGCTTCGTTGTATGGCGGGAATGGTTCAAACTATCAGGGCCAGGGCCTTAAGCTGTCGAAGCATTTCAGAGTTTAGGCTTTCAGGTGCCGCCGCAGACCGGCGCTTCGAAGTCTTTGCGGCCTTCGCCGACGATCGCCACAGCGGCAACATAGTCTGTCTCGCTGAGCAGCGCGCGCAGTTCGCACAGATTGAACTGTCTCGGCTCATACATCGCCACAATCTGGCGTGCTTCAGCCGCCACTTCCTCTTCGTCGACGCGATCTGCCGTCAGGGCCAGCATCAATTCATTCCAGGCAAAGTATCCAGTCTTGTGCACGTCGCTGGCGTTCTTGAAGGCCTTGTCGGCGTTGCCGTCCCTGAGATGCACGAAACTCAGGTTCTCGCCTGAACCGCTCACCTGGTTTTCCGTCTGACCCAGGCTTTCCTTGCGCAAATTGATCGCGCGCATGAGACAGGCATAGGCAAGGCGCGTGCCGGGCGGGTGCTTTTCAAACTCTTGCGGCTTGCAAGCGCGCTCGGCATTCTCGAGCCCCGAAACATTGGTCAGGTCGCCTGTGGCAATTATGACCGTCCCGAGGCCGTGAAAGGCGTTCATCTGCAAGGTAAGTTCACTTCTGCGCGCATTCAGCGTGTCCGTGCCGACAGAGTTTTCATCGAGGCTTTTGCGCAGCGCCAGGCTGTAAGTTCCCAGCGCCTCACTGGTGCGGCCCAGCTTGCGGAAACACTGGCTGCGCCAGTAGAGCGGCTGCGGCCCGATCTGTTGGTCGCCGCCAGCAGCGTCGAGCTTCTCAAAAACTTTCTCGCAGCCTTCGACGCTGTAGCTCAGGCGCGGTGAAGACGCGTCAATATAATAGATGTTGGCGAGGCCGAGACTTGCCAGCTGCGTGAGGCGTGGATCCACAGCGGCGCGCAGAAACTGGGCTTCAGCCTCTGCAAGTTCAGGCGGCAAACCTGTGGCCTTCTCATCAATCGCACTCCCATTGCGCGCCCACTTTTGCAACGCGGCAACACCCATGAAAAAATCTGCCGGAGCGTCTTTGGCGGATCCAGCGACCTGGCTTTCAATGGCGCCCTCTGCGGCGAAGCTGCGGGCGCCGCGTTGCAGGAAAGTCTCGGCAACGGCGAGGGCTTCCTCGAAAGTGGCCGGCACCAAACGGTCATTGGTGAGCAGGCGAACTTCCTCATAAAAGCCGCGATTGAACGCATCAACGTCTGAGAGCCGATTGAGGGACTCATCGACCAGACGCCGCGTAACGAAGCCCTGGTTTGCAAGTTGCAAAGACGTCTGCTCCTGCACTTTCTCCTGCAATTTAATATCGGCTGCAATCTTCTGAGCGTACTCATAGTAGTAAAAGGCAAGCGCGCCGGACATGGCGATCATCAGGAGGACGGCGCCCATCCCAGCCATGAGTACGCGGCGCATTCCACGCTGCTCGCGTGAAATCAGCTCCACAAGGACGTCATCCCGCTCGCCGGGAGAATTGACATTTTCTGTCATGTGAACATTGAACTCGCTACGTCGATGAGAACGCTCCGCTTCTTCTTGCTGGTGCATTCAAGGTCGCGTACGAAGCCGGTGAACAGTTTGAACCGGCCCGCTTCGGCCGCAAGCAGGGAGCGCTCAATCGAATTGACGCAAGTCCGCGCCGCGCACCAGCTGACGAAGGATCCGATCATCATGGCGGCGAGTGTGGCGATCACCTGAACCAGGCCGAGCGAAGAATCAAGGAGCTGTGAGGAACCCGAGACACTGATGGTATAGGCAAAGAAGCAGAGCGCGCTGATCAGTATGCCGAAACTGATTAGGAACAGCAGGAAGCAGACCATGCTGATCCGCTTGTGGCTGACCTTCTCCTTTTCGAGGATGCGGGAGATGAGATAGACGTCTTCGGGCTCGATGTCGTTCAGCATGCCTGACCTCCCTTGAGGAAAGTTGGCAAAACGACCCCGCCCGGATCTCCGGACAGGGTCGCTGAATGAAAGGGCTTCGGCGCTTTCAGGAAAGGAATATCTGAAACGTGCCCCACCCGGATCATGGTCAGTACCGGTTCTTGGTCATGACGACACGCTTGATTTCCAGCGCCTGGTTTGCATCCAGCGCCATCATCCGTGTGATGTCATTGAGGAAGGTGGCCTCTGCCGGAAGCAGCTGGCCATCGGCAAGCACGATATCCACGCAATGGGCGAAGACAGATGGGCGCATGTCACCCGGCAGCGCCACGCAGGCCTCCTGGAGCGCATCCTTGCGCTCCCGCAGACGGGAGACAACCGACTGATTGACGTTGGCAAGTTCGGCCCCCGTCAGTCGTTTCATCGTGCGCGAGCGTTTCACAAGCGCCGCGATCTCCTGCTTTTCTTCCTCAGCGAGCTGATGGTCCGCATAGGCCGCACAGAGGATGAGGCACATGTAGGCTTCGTGGATCGACCAGTCGCTGGTCTGAAACTCCTGCGCCATCAGATCGATGTCAGGCGGCTTCTGCTCAGGCTCGGTCGGCTTAAAAATTACCTGGAAGTCGGTCATTCAGTTTCTCCAATGTGCCGGAACTCCGGCTCGTAGTGTTTCAGCTGCAATCAATCAGGGCGTATCAGTCGCGCCTGCACCGATCACGCCTCTAGGGATTGGCTGTGCCGGAGGCTGATTGAGCTTCTTGCGAAGGTCATCCTCGTACTTTTTCAATGCATCATTGTGAATCGTCAGGATCGACACAGCTTCTGTTGACCAAGGCGGCATGTTGCGAAGTTCTGGCGGCAACTGAGCGACTCCATCATCTCCGGATGAAAGCAAATTGCCGATCCCGTCCACACGTGTCTGGCGTTCCTGAATCAGTTCGCGAACGGTCGGGTTGTAAGCTTCCATCAGGCGTTCGTTGGCGATCAGCGCATCTTTCTGCATCTTAATCGTCTTGTCTCGATCTACGACGGCCGCTGCCAACTGCCCGTTTTCGAGTGTCAATTTGTCGATATCAGCTTGGAACTTTTGCACGTCTTCCTGATCGCCTTGTTCGATCTTATTGTTGAGGTTCCAAACCAGCGCGCTGAGAATTGCAACCGGAACGAGCATCACCCCAAACATGATAAGCGCTGCGAGCATTCCGCCGCCGCCCCTACGCGGCGGCGGCGGCGGGGGGGCCGCGCGATCCGGATAGCCAAAAATCACACGGTCGTCGAAAACCGCAGGCACACGTTCCGGCTGGGAATCTCCGGGATACATAATCGTCATTTGTGCGAGGTCTCCATAGTGCAAAAAAGATTGTGATCAGCAGGCATTGGCATTGTGCCAGATGAAGAACGATGCCGCGAGGTCACGTTCTGCGGGTGTAAAGTCAGGGTTCCAAGGCGCACCTGCACAGGTGATGGCAGCGGCTTCTCCATAGAGCAACAATGCACGCAGCTTGGTTGCTTCTTTACCCTGGGTCCACCATGGAAAGTCGCCTGTCTTGGCCCGGTAGTCCGCATTCGCACCAAGCCGTGTATTGCCCTGGCCGAACACCGTCTGTGCCTGATTGCGATAGGCTTGTTTCTGGCTGGCTGGCGCCAAAGCAGCGACACGCAGCAGGAACATGCCCCTCAGAACTTCACGCTCATCTCCGATAAGGCCGACACAGCCGCTGCTGATATTCGTGCCTCTGACATAATCACCACCTGCAAGGATCCTGACGACGCAGGCCCAGTTTGCATAGCCGGGATTAGATGGCTGGATTTTGAGCGCATTATCCGCATCGTTGATCGCTTCGGCGGTTGGCGTCGGCCGCGCACCCAGCTCGCTTCGCAGGAAGTAGGCCGCAGCGCGGTCTTCTTCCATACCGTCACGTACGATACCGGGCGATTGCTCGGACTTTGCGAGGACGTAAGCGATCTCCTGTCTTGCGGCAGACGCGTTTGACTTGGCATACAGCTCGGCCAGCTTCAGAGCGGGCTTCACGGATGTGCTGTCTGCCAGTTTTGCGGCCAGGAGGATGTCTGCCGTCTCGCCTGTCGTAGCCCCCAGATCAAGCAGAGCGCTCGAAATGAACTTCTGGTCTGGTTTCGGGAGGCTGGACACACGCGTTGCAAACGCCTTGCGATCCGTTTCGTTGGACGGCACGTCCCATGCAGCGCCAGCTGAACTACCAAGCAATGCGGCAATCGCCTTGCGATAGGCCACGACGGCCTTCGGCTTTTCACCGTTGGCATTGTAGGCCGTGGCCAGTCCGCGAAGATAGGGCGCTTCGGCCGGGCTGGCAGCCACGGCGGCCTCATAGTTCGTCACAGCTTCTTTGCGCAGAGCGGCCAGCTTGACTCTATCTGTCTCCGTCCTCGGGGGAAGATTCTCAAGGTAATTGGCCCATGCCGTTTTTGCGTTGCCGAGCTCATATGAGGCCGCGCCGTAGCCAACGCCTCCTGCCGGTACTGACCTGGAGGCCGTATCGAAGGTTGTAACCGCTTCGCCGTAATAGGCACGCCGGCTTGCATCGGAAACGTTGCTGAGCGATGCCCGCTCCAGATTTGCGCTGCCTTTGCCCAACAGGGCCGGCAAGCTGGCAGGATTGGCGGCAAGGGCCTTTTCATAGAACCCGACCGCATCCGACAAGGCTTGTTCGGAAACCGGACCGGATGTGGACACGCGGGCGGCGTTTCCAAGCTCGATGCCGAGCACTTCGATTTTGGCTCTTGCCTTGCTTTCTTCAGGGCTTCCGCTGTTGCCGTCCATCACCACTTTGTAGGCGGCAAGGGCATTGGCCCTGTCGGAGCCGCGATTGCGGGCTTCGATAAGTTCAGCTTTCAGGAAATTGAACGCGTCGACCTGCGGGCCTTCCTTGGCCGATGCAGGAACCTTGAAGGGCGTCAGCACCGCTTCCTGGCCAGCCAGGAAATTTATGGCACTGTCGATACAGCTGGCTTCGTCAGAACATTGAGTCGTATCGCTCGTGCCGATCTGGCCACTGGCAAAACGGCTTGCCAAGGTCTGCAGGCTCCGCGCCTTCAGCATTGTCCGGTTAAACTTGAACGCGCTTTTTTCCGCGTTTTTGTCATCCCAGACTTTGGCTTTTTTCTTGCTTCTGGGTCTTTCCTTGATGGGAGCAAGCGCCAGACTTGGTGAGGCATCTGTCAGGTTTGAGTAGGACCGCGTCACCAGATCTGCAGCGGCAACAGGATTGTTCAGCCGCGCCTGTGCATTCGCAGCGTGAAAAAAGGCATAGCCCCGCTCGGCGCCGTCCATATCTTCGGCAACCACAGGATCGGTAACGCTGCCGCAAATCTGCGCGATTTGAGCGTCCGATCCGCTAGGCGCTGTAATCTCAGTGCACTTCTTGACCGCAAACTGCGCGTGCGCGGCCTGACCATACAGGCCAGTCAGTGCCAATGCACTGAGTGCACCCAGAATTTTTCCCCGCTTCGTATCGTTCAGCAAAGCTTTTGTCCCCCAAGCTTAGATTTCCGTTACTGGTGAACTGTAGGTGGCCAGCGCTCCGTTTGTAAAGACTCTGTTTACCATATCGGAATGGCCGACTCCACTAGCGACCAGCGTCAATTCTCGACTTGACCCCGGCGCAATTACTGAGACGATACACTTCGGCGCTGCATGCTTTTACTGAGTTTGCAGCTCCTCCGCACTGCCTTGTCTTCAACAACCGCAGAGGATTACCAATGAAACTCCAAATCCCCGCCGCACTGGTCATGAGCATCGCGCTGACCGGACTCGCTGCCCCAGCTGCTTTCGCTGAAGCCCCCGTATCCCAGTTCCGAAGTGTCGAAGCACAAAGTTTCAGCACGGATGAACTGCAGCGCTACGGCCTGTCCGAAGCCGACGCTGCGACCGTGCGCGCCTATCAGGAACAGGGCTACGCCGTTCAGCTGCTGACGCCAGAAGAAGCCGAAGCGTATAATGCCGGCATGTCGAACACGAACATTCTGGCTCTTATCGGCCTTGTCGCCATTGTCGTCGTGGTGGCCTCCGCGATCTGAATGAAACGACCATCGATTTGTGTGGCGCTGGCACTCGCACTGAGTGCCTGCGCCATACATCCTGTTCCGGACCCGTCGGCCTTTGCAGCAGGCACCGGGCAGAACAGTTTCGAACTGTTTGATGCGAAGGTGGATCCGCCGGCAACACTTCTCCTGCCGGTGACGCATGACCAACAGCAGGACGGCGCCGCGTGCGGCGCCCACGCCTTGGCCAGTGTGATCAATTACTGGAAGAGCGGCGGCAAAGTCAGCGGCGCGGCTCTGTTCGCGGCGGATCCACCGGCGGCGCCCGATGGATACTCGATGGCTGAAGTGATGGCGCTCGCGAAGGCCAACGACTTGCTGGCCAGCGCCGTTCGCCTGCCCGCAGAAGGCCTGCTCGCCGAACTGGAAGCCGGCCGTCCCGTTATGGTTCCGGTAGAAGTTCCGTCCGTCTACGTGCAACCCTGGCAACTGCCTGGTACCAATGTGCCCGTGCTGGGCCTGCCGGCCGAGTTTGTTACCTCGCGCACAGCCTGGCTGTCAGAACGCCTCAACCGCGCCATGCTCAACCACTATGTCATCATCGCCGGATACGAAGGCGACACGTTCGTCGTGATGGAACCGGTGATGGGTCTACGGACGATTTCCGCAGAGCGGCTGACAAGATACCGCGCGCCTTTCGGAAACGCGGCGATCGTGTTCAGCCCGCCAGCTTAGCTGCCGAACGCATAGACCAGCGAGACCCGCGTGGCCGTGTCTGTCTGCTCGAAACCCAACGGCGGATCCGTGTCATATCGAACATCGACCGAGAAGCGCGCCGAGAGCGCACCGGTCAGCGCCGCCGTGATGGCGAGCGAGTTGCCGAGTTGGGTCGAGGTTTCGGCGTAGAGAACGTTGGAGTCGTTGGTGAGCTTCACATTCTCATTGAAGTCATAGGCGAATTTAGACGCACCGATGGCCGAGAAGCTCTCCTCGGTTTCTCCGGTAACGATGACCGGGCCCGGCAAGACAGTGTCCCGAACTTCATCGATCTTGAGACCGGGGCCACCTTCGATGGACCAGGTCGCCTGTTCGCCCGTGAGGATGCGATAACCGAGACCCGCACCAACAAAGGTACGACTTTCGAAGCCTGAAAACTCGTCGCGCTCATGGGAGACGCGCCCGAAGCCATAGGTGCGGTCGCTGAAATCGCGGTCGAGCTGACCGGAAATAAAAGCGCGGTTCTTGGTTTCCAGCCCGTCAGTCTCGGCATAGTCAGCCAGCGCTTCGAGGCTGACTTTCCAGTCGCCCGAGTCGCGGGCGAGTTTGAGGCCAAGGCCGAGGTCACTGGTTTCCGTGTTGCCGGTGTTGAACCCGGCTCCGAACGAGCCTTCACCGGACCAGACCGGGGTTTCTGCCGCCGCTGTGCCCGTGAGGGATGCAGCCAGGGCAACGCCGGCCAAAACTCTGTTTTTCATGTGAATTTTCCCTTGCCTCGATTCATCGCAAGCCATATGGCCGCCTGCGACGGGCGAGGCAACCGCAGCGGCTGCATCCTGCCCCGGGCTGTGGCCTGAGGGTCACGGTCGCAGGCGCCCGCGTCAGCCAGCTTCAGAATGTGAACGGCGGGAGGGACTCGAACGCTTTTTTCAGCGCCTCGCCCCAGCCCGTCGATATCGACTGGTAAAAGGGATCATCGCTCTCGATGCGTTTCGACTGGCCCAGACGATAGCTGTTTGTATCGATGGTCTGCAGATCAAGCGGCATGCCGACGGACAGGTTCGCCTTTATGGTGGAGTCGAAGGACACCAGCATCAGCTTCGCCGCATCTTCGAACGACATGGCCGGGTCATAGGCCCGCACGAGGATGGGCCGGCCATATTTCGTCTCGCCGATCTGGAAGAACGGCGTGTCGTCGCTGGCTTCGATGAAATTGCCTTCCGGGTAGATCAGGAACATGCGCGGTTCCATGCCCTTCACCTGGCCGCCCAGTATGATGGTGGAATTGAAGGCAGAATCCGCTTTTTGCCCGGTGGGCGAATTGGACTGGATCACATCGCGCAATGTGTCGCCGACATGCCGGGCGATCTGGAACATTGTCGGCAGTTCAAGGATGGAGGGGCGGCGCTCGGACGGCGCCTTGGTGCGCTCTTCCAGCAGGCTGACGACAGCCTGTGTGGTGGCGAGATTTCCGGCCGTCATCAGCACGAGCGCGCGCTCGCCCGGCACCGACCAGGTGAACTGTTTGCGAAAACGCGAAACATTGTCGACGCCCGCATTGGTGCGCGTGTCCGACATGAAAACCAGGCCGCGATTGAGCTTGAGTCCGATGCAGTAAGTCATGGAAAGGAACCGTCAGCGGCTTTCTTATTGTTGCTGGACCTGGATCGACACATCCAGTGATTCGCTGGATGCGCCGAACCGCATGCCAGAAACAGGCGCCGCTTCGCGGTAGTCAAGACCTGTCGCTACGCGAACATAGCGGGCGTCCGGCGAGATCGCGTTGGAGATGTCAAAGCCTACCCAGCCGAGGCGCTGGACATGCACTTCAGCCCAGGCATGGCCCGCATCCTGCTGGATCCGGTCGTTCATCATCAGGTAGCCGCCCGCATAACGCGCCGGGTAGCCAAGCAGGCGCGCGGCCGCGATGAACACATGTGCATGGTCCTGGCAAACCCCGTGGCCAGCTTCAAGCGCATCTTCCGCCCGCGTATCGGCGTCCGTCCAGCCCGGTTCATAGCGGATGGCCTGGCGCACCTGTTCGGCAATCGCATGCAGGCGCGAGATGTCGCCTTCGGATGCATCCGGCGATGCCTTTGCCAGTTTGCGCAGGAGCGGCCCGGGCCGGGTCAGCGGCGTCGTGCGGTGGAACAGCCAGAGCGGAGTGAAACCGCCATGGGTTCCGATCACCCCGGACCGGTCTTCAACCTCCACTTCGCCTTCACTGGAAATGATCAGCTGCTCGGCGCCTTCATCAAGGCTGACCAGCTGAACCCAGTTGGCATTGTGGTCTTCATACTCTGCTTCGATCTTGCCGCCTTCGATCTTGAGATCCCATCGAATGATCTGTTGCCCGACTCGGGTTTTGGGAGTCTGCCGCAGCTGCAGCAGGCCATACGAGACCGGGCTGTTGTAGGTGTAATGAGACGAGTGATTGATCTTAAGGCGCATGGATCTCCCCTTACTTGTTGAAGCGGAAATCTTCCTCGACATGACCGGCGAGGATATTGTTGGACCGTATGAATTCTTTCAGGAACTGGTGCAGGCCGCGTTCCATGATCTGTTCGATGTTTGATTCCTCAAGCTGGTCACGAAGCCCGATTGCGAAATCGAGGCTCGACCGACGTACATTATAATCCGTGCACAGATGGCCTAGGTTTCCCGAAATCTTGCGCATGCAGTAAAGGAGCGACCGAGGCAGGCGCCGGTCAAGTATCAGGAAATCAGCAATGGTCATCGGGCGGGCCTCGCCGCCATGCAGCCAGCGGAACGACCGCTCCGCGGACGCGGCGCGCAGGATTGTCTCCCACTGCACGTTATCCAGTGTCGACCCGACCAATTGCACGGAGGGCAGCAGCACATAGTATTTCACGTCGAGTATGCGCGCGATGTTGTCGGCGCGCTCGATGAAGGTGCCCGCGCGCGTAAAATTGTAGATGTCGTTGCGCAGCATGGTGCCGACGGTTGCGCCTCGCACGAGCGAGCTTTGCTTGCGTATGAGTGCCAGAACGTCTGGCAAGTCCGTTTCGCGAATTGGCCTCGCCAACGCGGCCTTGAGTGTAATCCAGGTCTCGTTGACCGCTTCCCAGACTTCCCGCGTCAACGCGGTACGCACAAGGCGGGCGTTATTCCGGGCGCCTTCAATTACCGAGAGCACACTAGACGGGTTGGCGGGGTCTCGCAGCAGGAAGTTGATGACGCTGGGGCCGTCGAACGCACCTCCGGATTCCAGGAATATCCTGCGGGCAGACGCTGTGTCGATGATCGAGGCCCACTCGTCGTCGGCCTGGTCTGACCGGGTCATTGCGATGCGGAAACCCGCATCAGCGAGACGTGCGGTGTTCTCCGCGCGCTCAAGGTAGCGATACATCCAAAACAGGCCGCCTGCGGTCTTGCCCAGCATTGCGCCTAGTCCTCCAGAACCCAGGTGTCTTTGGTGCCGCCGCCCTGGCTCGAATTGACCACCAGCGAGCCCTTCTTAAGCGCAACACGGGTCAGGCCGCCCGGCGTGATTTCGATCCCGTCCGGCGACATCAGAACGTAGGGACGCAGGTCGACATGGCGCGGCGCAAGGCCTGCCCGGGTCAGGATCGGCACGGTCGATAATGCCAGGGTCGGCTGGGCGATATAGTTGCCCGGCTTGGCTGTCAGCTTGGCACGGAAAGCTTCGATTTCCTTCCTTGAGGCTGCCGGACCGACCAGCATGCCATAGCCGCCCGAGCCGTGGACTTCTTTCACAACGAGCTCATTCAGATGCTCTAGAACATAGGCGAGCGAGGAGGCTTCCGAACACCGCCAGGTCGGGACGTTCTTCAGGATCGGCTTTTCCCCGGTATAGAACTGCACGATGTCGGGCATGTAGGAGTAGATCGCCTTGTCGTCGGCGATGCCCGTGCCGGGCGCGTTGGCAATCGTGATACCGCCAGAGCGATAGACATCGAGAATGCCCGGCACGCCAAGGAAGGAATCTGGACGAAAATTCAGCGGATCAAGATAATCATCATCGACGCGGCGATAGAGAACATCGATCGGTGTATAGCCGAGCGTAGTGCGCATCGCGATCCGCCCATCGACGACGCGGAGGTCATGACCCTCGACAAGTTCAGCGCCCATCTGGTCGGCCAGGAAGGCATGCTCGTAGTATGCCGAGTTGTGGATACCGGGTGTCAGCACGGCCACCACCGGACGCCCCTTGCACGCAGGCGGCGCGCAACCGGCCAGCGACCGGCGCAGCATCTTCGGATAATCACTAACCGGCCTGACACGAATCTTGGTGAACAGCTCCGGAAACATCTGCAGCATCGTTTCCCGGTTCTCCAGCATGTAGGAGACACCGGACGGTGTACGGGCATTGTCTTCCAGCACGAAGAACTCATTCTCGGCCGTCCGGACGAGATCGACACCCACGATGTGCGTGTAGACGCCTCCGGGGGGCGAAACGCCCAGCATCTTCGGCAAGAAGGCATCATTGTTGGCGATAAGTTCAGCCGGAACGCGGCCGGCGCGGATGATCTCCTGCCGGTGGTAGATGTCATGCAGGAAGGCGTTGATCGCCCGTACCCGCTGCTCGATGCCTCGGGTCAGCCGGGCCCATTCCTTGGCGGCGATTATGCGCGGAACGATGTCGAACGGGATCAGCCGCTCATCAGCATCGCTCTCGCCATAAACGTTGAACGTGATGCCTGTGCGCCGGAAAAAGGTCTCGGCGTCCCGCGCCTTGCGGCGCAGCCGATCCGGCGGCTCGCCCTCGAACCAATCGCAATAGCTGGCATACGGCGCACGAGGACGTTCGCCATTGCCGTCCATCTCATTGAAAAACGTTGGAGTTTCTCCCATGACGCCCACCTTACGCGGGATTCACGAAGGCTCAACGGCCTTCTCCAAGGAGGTACAGTGGCCCAATCCCTGCCCTGTCTCCGGGCAAAGGCACCGGAACACTGCTCGAAAATCCGGCAAGTCCTTAAGGCGCTACAGGAACCAGCGGCCAGAAGATCGGAATCACGAACGCTGCAACCACCACAAAGATCAGGTTCAGCGGCGCGCCGAACTTGACGAAATCCAGGAATTTGTAGCCCCCGGCGCGGTAGACCAGCGTATTGGTCTGGTAGCCGATTGGGGTCGCGAAGCTCGCACTGGCGGCAAACATCACAGCCACGATGAAGGCGCGCGGATCAACACCGATCTGGTTCGCCAGACCGATGGCCAGCGGCGTGATGAGGATCGCCGCCGCATTGTTGCTCATGATCTCGGTGACCAGAGACGTGAAAGCATAGACGATCACGAGCAGCGCCAGCGGGCCCATACCCGAGGACAAGCCGGACAGGAAGCTGACGACCAGTTCCGCCGCTCCGGTTTTCTCCATGGCGATCCCCAGGCCCAGCATGCCGAAGATGAGCATGAGGATGTCCCAGCGGATCGACTGATAGGCTTCCTGGTGGTCGAGGCAGCCGAACGCCACCACGGCCGTGGCCGCAATGATGGCAAGGCCGGCAATCGGCATCAGCTCGATGGCGGCGAGCCCCATGACCAGCATGACCGCACCGATCGCGATCGGCGCCTTGTCGCGGCGAATGGCGCGTTCGGTGCTTTCCGTGAGGTTGTTGAGGACGCCGTCCTCAAACATCTCGCGCATACCGCGCGGCGGGCCTTCTATCAGGACGGTATCACCCACTTCGAACCGCAGCTCGTCAATCTGGCGCGCCATGTTCTCGCCGCGGCGATGGATCGCCAAAACATACACACCATAGAGACGCGCGAGGCCAAGGCCGGCAAGCCGGCGGCCCACCAGGCGCGACTGGGGACCAATGACGCCTTCCATGACCACGGTTTCAAGCGTCTGGACAGGTTCGAACGAGGCGGGCGAATTGGCCTGCGCGCCGATGGCCACATTACCCGCTTCCTTCAGCGTCAGCATTTCGGAGACCGGCGAACGCAGCACCATCCGGTCACCGGGCTGAAGCACGATGTCTTTGAGATTGTTGCGCAGCGACAGGCTCTCCCGGAACACGTCGATGACCGTGAAGCCCTTCTCGGCCGTGAAGCCGGTTTCGGCGATCTTCTTTCCAACGAGATCTGACTGAAGCGGGATCAGGATCTGCGCGACGAAGCGGCGTTCCTTGTTGTCCGGCAGCATCGAGGACAGCGTCTCCCGCTTCGGCAGCAGGAAGGGGCCGAGGATCGAAACATAGAGAATGCCAACCCCGGCGAACATCAGGCCCGCCATCGAGATTTCGAACATGCCGAAAGCCGGCATGCCCTCCCGTTGCGCGACGCCATCCACGAGAATGTTGGTGGAGGTGCCGATCAAAGTAGTCGTTCCGCCGAAGATGGCGGCGAAGGAGAGCGGGATCAGCAGTTTTGACGGCGCCACATTGATCGACCGTGCCAGGCGTATCGCGACCGGGATCAGGATGATGACGACCGGTGTGTTGTTGATGAAAGCCGACAGGAGTACCACGCCGGCCATCATCGCAATGACCGCGAGCGCCGGTGACCCGTTCTGAGCAAGACGGGCCACGTACCGGCCGACCCAATCGATCACGCCCGTCCGCTCCAGCGCAGCCGAAAGGACGAACATTGCTGCGATGGTGATCGGCGCAGCGTTGGAAAAAACCGACAATGTATCATTTACCGACAGGATGCCGGTGAGCATCAGTGCGCCCATCGCCAGCAGGGCCACGACATCGGAGGGGATCTTCTCGCGGACAAAGCCGAAAAACACGATGACCACCAGAACCAGCACGAAGCCGATCTGGAAGGCCGAGCTTTCAAGTATCGGTGCGAGCATGCAGGGTTCCGGACGCAATTGGCATCGCGCGCAGACAAGCCTGAACCGCGCATAAGCGCAACTGTCTGACGCTTTCGTAAAACTCACTCGCCTGTTGAGCGGCGGCTTGGCGTTCCTGCGGTGTGCCAGGCTTGCGCAGCCGGAAACCTATGGCTGCCAGAACAATTTATCAGCGCGATAGCAGCATTCCGGGGACCTTCCACGAAGTTCCGGCCCCTCACCTCGACGGCATACATTTTTTGCTCAACCGAGGGGATAAAAACCAACTCGGAAAAATATCATGGATAGAACAAGATATCTGTCTGGGGGCGCTCTACACACACAGCCGCCGCGAGAAACCTCTCTGGGATTGAGGTTTGAAGGCCTTGATGCCCTGCGGGGGATCGGCGCTCCGCTCGTCGTCTATGGCCACTACACACTCATGACCCGGCCCTATGAGGAAAGCTATCTCTGGCACACGAGTCTTTATCTACTTGTCGATGTTTTTTTTCTGCTTTCAGGCTTTGTCCTGGCCCATGCCTTCTATGACCGGCCAAACTTCAATTTCTGGGAGTTCACCAAGAAACGCGTTTTCCGGCTCTGGCCCGTGCACATGGTCATGCTTGCCGCCATGGCCCTATTGATGATCCTTGCGGGTGACCCGCTCTACAAAAGGGGATTGGTGCTGAACGCCTTCATGATCCACAATGTGGGGATCGGGCACAGTCTCATGGTCATGATCAACTTTCCGTCTTGGTCACTGTCGGTTGAGTTTGTCACAAACCTGGTCGTAGCCGCTTTGGTCCTCGCGATACCCAACAAGCGCTTGAACAGCCTGGTCCTTGCGGGGATGTGCATCGCAAGTGCTACGATCCTTTTCTTCACGGTCGATGATCTCGACACCTTTGTAGAGAACGTTCACGGCGGCCTCAACACAGGCCTGCTCCGCGGAACTCTTACGTTGACGATGGGGATTCTGGCCTACAGGTTTTTCATCGCCCACAGGTCCTGGTTTGAGCGCACATCGCCGCTTCGCACGATGATCGTCGGCGCGTTGCTGGCGGCCTTTTTTGTTTCCCTGTTCGTGCCGGTCCGATCAGTAAATACCGATCTGCTGTTCCTGCCGATGTATGCCTTGCTCATCCTGGCTATGGCAAACCCAGGCCCCTTCTGGATGCCCATCATGGTACGCTTCCGGTTCCTCGCCGGCATTTCGTTTTCGCTCTACATGGTCCACATGCTTGTCATTAAGTTCATAATGGAAGTTCCGCTCTGGGCGGGCAATTATTATGCAGGGCTGCTGGTTGCTTTCGCCCTCTCGATCGCACTCGCAACTGTTCTGCACTTCAAGATCGAGCGCCCTTGCTACGAATGGATGACCGAACGCTGGTCGGCCAAAACACTGCGCAAAGGCCCTTCGGTCGCTGTCACGCCTGCCACGCCGGAGCCTGCTGCATACAGTGACTCCGATACTGTGATATGGAAGCCGGCGAGCCGGTAACATTATTCCTTATACAGATCGAACAGACATCAAAACGAAGTGACGGGCCCTGCGCCGCGATCCACAGGGATCGCACGTCAGTGCCGGTTCTTCGCGTCCATCACCTTTTCTATGAGAGCGCGCTGCATTTCCGGAATGCCGAGCGCCTTCGACACCTTGTCCATGAACCGCACTTCGCTGGAGCGGATCTTCCGGTCGGCGCGGATGATGTCGGCGCAGTTGGCGTAGATCGACAATCCGGTCACTGTGTCTGCATTCAGGCCGGACAGCGCCCGTTCCAATTCTTCATCAAGCAGCCCGGCATCGCAGGCCCACTGGGTCCGTTTTTTGAAATTTTCGATGGTCTCGTCTGAAAGCTCCCGGATACACGGCACACGCCGGACCAGCGCTTCAAACGCCGCCTGTTCCTGCGGCGCCACATCCTCGTCGCAATACATGGCGGTGAAATAGACCACGTAATGACATCTCGCTGCGCTCCAGTTCTGCTCCATCGCTTGTCCCCTTACCTTCAGCAACCGTAGGCGTGCTTCCATTTGATGACCTGAAGAATCTCTTCCTTCGTATCTTCAGGAAGGTTCAGTCCCGCCGCGAGGTGATCGAGAAACGCAAGCTCGTTCTCAACCAGCTTGCTGTCCGCGAACATCACATCCGCACACTGGGCAAAGACCGCTGCAGAAATCTCCGGATCGGCGGGCATGTTCTGCAGGGCGATGTCGGCAAGCGGAAGAACCGTGTCATGGTCCTTCAGGATGTCCGTGAAGTTCGCAATATATCGTGACACGAAGTCCGGGTGGATCGACTCGAAGCTGCGCGCCCGCGTCAGCAGCGCATCAAACTCCAGTTCTTCCTCATAGGCCGCCGCGTTGTCGGCGTAGACGCTGCAGTACAGGAGCGCGGCAACGCACCAGTCCACGGGGTAGTCAGGATTGCGGATAGCTTCGCCCGGCGTGCGCGCAGCGCGCTCCCGGCTGAATGCGCCAAACCATTTCAGCATTGCGTTACCCCCGAACGGATTACGTCAACCTTCTGGATAATGCACAGGGACCCTGCGGCGTCGAGGAGGAAAATGGGCGGCGCCGGATGGAGCGGGTACACGGGATCGAACCGAGATAGCTAGCTTGGAAGGCTAGTGCATTACCATTATGCTATACCCGCCCGTCAGGGCCGTGGAAGCGCGCGGCGTTGGCGGGGTGGTGGAGGGAGCTGGATTCGAACCAGCGTACGCTAGGCGGCCAGATTTACAGTCTGGTGGATTTAACCACTCTCCCATCCCTCCACGGGACCCGCGCCAACGCCGTTTGACGCCGCCGCGCCGCCGCTTCAAAAGGACTGTTTCAAGAGCCCCCGATCCACGCCGGAAGCGGCCTTATAAGGATGAACCTCATGGCGCGCAACCATACAAAACGCCCGGCCAGCAGGCCCCCGGGCCCTCCTGGCGGACGCTCTCAAGCCCCCGGTTTTCCCCGGCAGGAGCGGGAAAAAGAGGGGGGCCCGGTCTGGTTGTGGGGTACGCATGCCGTGCTTGCCGCCCTCGCCAACCCGGATCGCCAGTTCCTGCAATTCCTCGCCACCGAGAACGCGGCCGAGCGTCTCGGCAACGCGGCGGTCAAGCCGCAGATCGTCACTGGCAAGGAACTGGACCAGCGCCTGCCCCCAGGCGCCGTACATCAGGGGATCGCCATCAAGGCCGAGCCGCTGGAAGCCGTGGCGCTGGAAGACCTGATCGCCGAGGGCGCCACCCGGATTGCCGTACTCGATCAGGTGTCAGACCCGCATAATCTTGGCGCCATCATCCGGTCTGCCGCCGCTTTTGGCTTTACCGGCATTGTCCTGCAAAGTCGGAATGCCCCGCCGATCACCGGTGTCGTTGCAAAAAGCGCCGCCGGAGCGGTCGAAACAGTCACCGAAGTGCGCACCGTGAACATTGCCCGGGCGCTGGAACAACTGGGTGAAGCGGGTTTCCATACCGTCGGCCTTGCCGGCGAGAGCCAGCGTCTGTTGGACCTCGCGGTGAAGGGCGCCGCAAAGATCGCCATCGTGCTTGGTGCCGAGGGGCCAGGCCTGCGTCCCGCGGTGGCCAAGGCCTGCGCGGAACTCGCCCGCATTCCCATCGCGGCAGAGATGGAAAGCCTGAATGTGTCAAATGCTGCCGCAATTGCGTTCTATGAAGCCTGCCGGGGCCGTTTTCCGGCGGCCTGAACGTCTGCTAGTGTATTCTAAATCTTTGGGGAGACCACGACATGCTACGCATCCTGTCCATTCTGTTCCTGATTGCAGGACTTGTCGTCGCGGGCATCGGCGGCGCGGCGATGCTGGAACAGTACGCCCCGCAAGAGTCTGCAGCCTATGAAAGCGCGGCCGTCGAGGCGGCCGCGGCTGAAGAAGAAATGCTTGAAATGGCCGTCGCCGAGGCCGAACGTGATATGGCGCCACCGGAAGTCGTCGCAGAGCCGCCGGCGGCCAAGAGCGCCCCCGAAACCCGCAGCGCCGCACCGGAAAGTGCTGACCCGGATGTCGCAATCGCCAGTGAGCCCGCCCTCTCCGAGGAGGAGATGGGCTTCAATTTCCAGACCCAGATGGAAGAGGCTCCTATGGCGGCCGCAGAAGCCGGTGACGTGTCACCCGAAGTTTTCATGGCCGCGCCCCCCAAGCCTTCCTTTGAAGACACGCTGAAGACCGTGCCGGTTGCCCATGAGACGCCGCCCACGGCAGAATACAAACGCGCGTTCAACGTGACTTTCGCCATTGATGCGACGGGCGATACGACAGCAGCCGACGCCCTGCCCGGTCGCGGCGTAGTCGAGGAAGGCGAAGCGAAAGTCTCCGAGCGCGTCGAAGTGCGCCTCTCAGGCGCTGGTTTCGACATCGCGCAAACCTCGCCGCCCACACAGCTGCTCTCTCCGTTGACGGAGAATACCTGGCGCTGGTCGGTCACCCCGCTCAACGCCGGCGACCATGACCTGACTTTCGAGATCTTTGCGATCGACTCCGACTCAGTGACCCCGCTGCGCACCTATCGCGATACGGTGACGGTCAAGGTGTCGGGGCTGAACCGCGCCATCGCGTTTGCGGACCAGGCCAACCCGCTCTTCGTCCTGCTTGGCGGCCTGGGTTCGGCGATTGCGGGCCTGTTCGGCGCGATCCGTTTCTTCGGCAAGCGATAGTCATTCGCCTGACTTCTGCTAGAACTGGCTCCAGTGCGCATCACACGCGCCAATGGGGGACAGGATGACAATCAAGGTTTTCAGCGCCGGCTTCGGTCGTACAGGCACAATGTCGCTCAAGCTCGCGCTTGAGGAAATCGAGTTTGGCCCATGCCACCACATGAAGGAAGTGATCGACAACGCCGCCGTCCAGGTGCCTTTGTGGAACGCAGCCGTGGCGGGCGAGCCGGACTTTGCTGCGATCTACAAAGGCTACAATTCAGCCGTCGATTGGCCGACTGCCGCCTTCTGGCGGGAACTCGCGCTGGCCTATCCCGAAGCCAAGATCATCCTCTCCTCGCGCTCCGCCGAGAGCTGGTATGACAGCATTTCGCAGACGATCCTGTCGACCCTGTCCGTTCCCGAACACTGGCCGCCGGGGGCGGTCGAGTGGTTCAGGATGGTCACAAAAGTCATCGACCGGAGCCTGGGGACCGCGCGCGACAAGGAGTCTGTCATCGCCGCCTTTCATGCGCAGGAAGCTGCGGTGAAATCCGAAATTCCGGCGAGCCGGTTGCTCGTGCACCAGGCAAAGGATGGTTGGGCGCCGCTGTGCGCTTTCCTCGGCGTACCGGTTCCGGCCACGCCCTACCCGCGCACCAACAGCAAGGAAGAATTCTTTGAACTGATGAAGGGCGCCGGTGGAATCTAACCGCATCAGTAGCTCTTCGGCAGGCCCAGCACGCGTTCGGCGATGAAGTTCAGGATCATCTCGCGGCTGACCGGCGCGATACGGGCGAGCATGGCTTCGCGCATCATGCGCTCGACATGGTATTCGCGGGCATAGCCCATGCCGCCATGCGTCAGCACGGCGGTCTCGCAGGCTGTGAACCCAGCTTCGGTGCCAAGATACTTCGCAGCATTGGCCTCTGCGCCGCAGTCCTGCCCGGCATCGTAAAGCGCGGCAGCCTTGTAGGCGAGCAGCTCAGCCGCCGAAAGCTCCGCCCACGAACGGGCCAGCGGATGCTGGATGCCCTGGTTCTGGCCAATCGGACGGCCGAAAACGACACGTTCCTTGGCATATTCCGCCGCGCGTTCCAAAGCCGCGAACCCGAGCCCCACGGACTCGACGGCAAACAATACCCGCTCAGGGTTAAGCCCCTGCAGCAGGTATTTGAAGCCCGCGCCTTCCTCACCGATCAGGTGTTCCTTCGGTATCTCGAGATTGTCGATGAACAGCGCGTTGCACTCCACCGCCTTGCGGCCCATCTTGGGGATCGGGTGCGCTTCGATCCGTTCACGGTTGAAATCGGTATAGAACAGCGACAGGCCGAGGTGAGGCTTGGAGCATTGATCCTTTGGCGTGGTCCGCGCAATGATCAGGATCTTGTCAGCCCGCTGCGCGCCCGTCGTCCAGATCTTGCGTCCATTGATCGTGTACCCCGTATTCGTGCGCTCGGCTTTGGTCTCGAGGCTGGACGTATCGAGGCCCGAGTTCGGCTCCGTAACCGCAAAGCACATCTTCTCCTGGCCGGAGATGATCTTCGGCAGGTTTTCCTGCTTCTGCTCATGTGTTCCGAACTTCTCCAGCGGCTTGGGTCCGAAGATGTTGAGATGGATCGCCGAGGCTCCGGAGAAACCCGCGCCCGTGCGCGTCACCGTCTGCATCATGATCGCCGCTTCGGTCAGGCCAAGGCCCGCGCCGCCATATTCTTCCGGGAAGGCAATACCCATCCAGCCGCCCTTGGCCATCGCCGCGCAGAACTCTTCCGGCCACTCCCCCGTTTCGTCCGTCTTCAGCCAGTAGGCATCGTCGAAGGGCTCCAGCGTCTTCGAGACCGCATCGCGGATCGCGGCCTGGTCTTCGGTCATCGGCTGGATTGTGTGCATTGTGTCTCGTCTCCCTGATGCGCGCAGACTTAGGGCGCCGCATCAGCTCCGTCCAGCGTCAGGCCGTCGCGGCATAGGCGCGCCGCGTCGAGAATGCTCCGGAAATGTCACGCGCCCCCACACCAAAAATTATGTCCGCGATCATCCGTGCCGTGACCGGCGCCAGCAGGATGCCGTTGCGGTAATGCCCCGTCGCCACGAACAGTCCCGGCGTGACGGTCTCGCAGATGAAGGGCGCCTCGTCCGGCGTGCCGGGACGCACGCCTGCCCAGCTCTCCGTGACCGGCGCCTCCGCCAATTCCGGACACAGGCGCACGCCCTCAAGGCGGAGCGTTTCGATCACTTGCGGTTCCGGTGCGTCAAGAATGCGGTCAGGTTCGACGGTCGCGCCGATGACGATCTCTCCCGCGCGCGGCACCAGGTAGACATGCCCCGAACGGACCACGCGCTTTGGCGCGCCTTCAACCGCCGCAACCGAAAGAATCTGTCCGCCATGGCAATCAATATCGTCGAGGCCGACATCCCAGTTCACGAGGCTGAAAAGCTGGCCGTGTTCTTCAACCTTGATGGACGCGGTTTGCCAGCCCGCCGCCGCGAGAACTGCGTCATGACCTTTCAGCACCACCCGTCCGCCCTCAGACTTCAGCGGCGCCGGACCAGACACAAACGCGACCTTCGGATGCGCTCTCAGCACCGCGAGCAAGGCCTCGACCGTCAGCCGGTTGTGGACGCGGAAATCGGTCGGCAATTCCATGCCCGCAACGGCCTGATCGCTGATGGCGGGCTCAAGCGTGCGCACGTCTGTTGGCGTCAGGCGCGTGTGCGCGACATTGGCCTCAGCCAGCCGCCCCGCGATCCGCGCCAGCTTCTGCGCCTCGTCGGCGTCCAGCGCGACGGCCAGGGACGCCGCCGGATCGAACCCAACCGGCAGGCCAGACCGGTCTGCGAGACCGGCTGCGAACTCCGGCCAGAGCCGGGCGCTGGCAAGGCAGAGATCGAACAGACCTGGATGCACACGTCCATCGGCAGCGGCCTCGAAGGCAGGCGCAAGCATGCCGGCGGCGGCCCAACTCGCGCCGCGCCCGGGGGCGCCCACGTCAAATATCGTCACGCGCGCGCCGCGATGCACCGCCAGCTCGTAGGCTGCCGACAGGCCGATGATGCCGGCGCCGATAATGCCGATCCGGGGTGAAGATTGTAAAAGTGCCATTCAGAACACGCCTCTGGCCGGGTCTAGAAGCCCGGCAGGCGACATTCAACTGGGCGAATGTTCAGTGCAGGCCGCGAAAGGCCGCCCAGAAGGAATTGAAGGCGTCGGCCAGCTCGTGCTGCTGGAAAATGATCTGCTTCAGGCGTTCACCGCCCGGGCCGAAAACAGTCCGCACCATCATGTCGAGGTCGAACGCGTCACCGCGAAAGCCGGATTCATGCATCGAAACGAACGAATCGATCGCAGCCGAAAGGCGCGCATCCTCGTCATCGCTACCCAGCCGCACATCCAGAACAATGTCAGTCATCGCCCCACTCCCCCAAGTTAACAAAAGCCTAACAGACTACCCGAGCAAACAAAATCTATTTCGCACCTGCAATATATCATGCTGGCACGCCTCGCTCGCCGGGCGAACCGGCTTGTGCAAGAAACAGGCAAGTTCGCGTGACAGGTGTGGTGAAAAAGTCGCGACATCCACTTGTTGCGATTCATTCTCATATGTGTTTGGGATCACCCTGAATGACCAAGGACTCCAAGATGCTCAGAATTTCAGTCGCCGCCCTGTCACTCGCCATGCTGGTTGCCTGCGGCCAACCGGCTTCCGAGACACCCGCCACCGAGGCAGCTGCCGCCGATGACGCTTCCGGCAATGGCCAGGTTCTCAACATCTATTCCGCGCGCCACTACGATTCGGACAAGGAAATTTACGCGAAATTCGAGGCTGACACTGGAATCAAGGTGAACGTGCGCGAATCCGGCGCCCCGGAACTGCTGGAAACCATGAAGGCCGAGGGCGCGCAGAGCCCGGCTGACCTCGTCATCGTGTCAGACGCCGGCGCGCTTTTCCGCTTCCAGATCGAGGGCCTGACGCAAGGCGTGCAGTCTGACGTGCTGGATGCCGCCATCCCGGAACAGCTGCGCGAGAAAGACGGCCACTGGTTTGGCCTGGCGAAACGCGCGCGCGTGATCGTTTATGATCCGCAACTCCTCCCGCTCGAAGAGGTCGACACCTATGCAGACCTCGCCGATGACCGTCTGAAGGGCGAACTCTGCGTGCGCTCGAGCACCAACGTCTACAACCTGTCTCTGCTGGGCGAGATCATTGGCCGGATCGGCAGCACCGCCGCCGAGGAATGGGCCAAAGGCGTCGCCAGCAATTTCGCCCGCCCGCCCGAGGGCGGCGACACCGCGCAAATCCAGGCCGTTGCCGCCGGTCAGTGCGCCGTCGCGGTCGTCAACCACTATTACTGGGTGCGCCTCGCTGAGGGCACCACCGAAGAACGTCTGGCTGCCGCCAAGACGCTCATTTCCTTCCCGGACCAGGCGGGCACTGGCACGCACGTCAACATCACGGGCGCCGCTGTGACATCCACTTCGAAATCGCCGGAGCTCGCCATCCAGTTCATCGAGTTCCTCGCCTCACCCGAGGGCCAGGAAATGCTGACCATGGAAACTAAAGAGTTTCCGATCGTGGCCGGTGTCCCGCTTCCGGCGGGTCTGGAAAAGCTGCCGGAGTTCAAGCAAAGCGACTATCCGCTGTCGGAACTCGGCGCCTACCAGCCCGAAGCCCAGTCGATCTTTGACCGCGCCGGATGGAACTGAAGGCGTCTGCCTTTTCCGCTCCGGCCTTTCGCCAGATCCCGGTCCTGCTCGCCGGGCTCGTCATCGCCTTGCCGGTTGTCATCGTGCTGGTCTCCGGACTGGCCGATGGCAGCGGCGCAGCGTGGACACATATCCGCGAGACATTGCTCCTGCGCTACCTGATCGGCACCCTGTGCGTGCTGGTGATCACGGCAGGGCTTGCCCTGCTGATGGGGGTGCCGACGGCCTGGCTGGT
Source organism: Hyphomonas sp. (assembly GCA_040223555.1). Lineage (GTDB taxonomy): Bacteria > Pseudomonadota > Alphaproteobacteria > Caulobacterales > Hyphomonadaceae > Hyphomonas. The sequence continues at coordinate 472,542 of JAVKGA010000009.1, read as the reverse complement.
CACGATGTTCCGCTTTCCGGGACGCGGCCTGTTTGAATGGTTGCTCGTCCTGCCACTGGCAGCGCCCGGATACGTGCTGGCCTATGCTTGGGCAGACCTCGCAGGCGTCGCCGGGCCACTACAAGCGGCGCTTCGCGATGCCACCGGCTGGTCGGCGCGCGACTACTGGTTTCCGGATATCAGCTCCCTGCCCGGCCTCGCTTTCGTACTGGCCTGCACGCTCTATCCCTATGTCTACCTGACCGCCCGCGCCGCCTTCATCTCGCAGTCTGTCTGCACCATGGAGGCCGCGCGCAGCCTCGGCGCCAGTGCCAGCCGCACCTTCTGGTCTGTGGCCCTGCCCGCTGCCCGGCCCGCCATCGCCGCCGGCCTCGCGTTGGTGCTGATGGAAGCGGCTGCAGATTATGGCGCCGCGGAATTCCTCGGTGTGCCGACCCTGACCTTCGGCATCGTGCGGGCCTGGAAAAGTTTCGGCGAACCCGCCGCCGCCGCACGCCTTGCCTTCGTACTGCTCGCGCTGATCCTCACCTTCGTTATTGTAGAGCGTCAGGCGCGCGGCCGGGCGGGCACCCAGCAAAGCTCTACCCGCTGGCGGCAGATTCCGCGTGTCGACCTCGGCCGGACCGCCGGGATGGGCGCGACCGCGCTCTGCACGACACTATTCACGCTCGCATTCGTCCTGCCGGTTGGCCGCCTCGTCTGGCGCAGCCTTGAAGCCGGAGGCCAGGGCACGCGGGTCTGGGACGCGCTCGCAAACTCGGTGATGCTCGCCGGCGCAGGCGCCGCTTTCGCATTCATCCTTGCCCTGATCATCGCGCTTTCCATCCGCGCGAAAGGACCACTCGCCACATTCGCGCGCATCGCTGCGTCATCCGGCTATGCCATCCCCGGCGCTGTCCTCGCGCTCGGCGCGCTGGCCGCGATCAGCGTCCTGCCGGTCACCCTGTCCGGCAGTATCGGCCTTGTCGCGCTGGCCTGGGTCTATGCCGTACGCTTCACCGCAGCAGGCACCGAGCCGATGGCCGCCGCGCTCGCCCGCGCGCCGAAATCCATCGGCCACGCCGCCCAGAGCCTCGGCGCATCCCCATTCCGGCGCACCTTCGCCGTAGACCTGCCCGTCGCGATGTCCGGCGCCGCCGCCGCCGCCCTCGTCCTCTTTGTCGAGGCCCTGAAAGAACTGCCCGCCACCCTGATGCTGCGCCCCTTCAACTGGGACACGCTGGCCGTGCGCGCCTATGCCTATGCCAGTGACGAGCGCCTTGCGGCCGCCGCCCTGCCTGCACTGATGATTACCATGGCCGGCCTGCTTCCCGTGATCCTCCTGTCATGGCAGATCTCCCGCGCGCGCCCGGGAGGTCCTGCATGACGGCAAATCTGGACCTGACCGGCGTTACACGCCGTTACGCAGACCGCGCCGTAGTCGACGGTGTCACGCTGTCTCTGAAACCCGGCGAGATTACAGCCCTGCTCGGCGGCTCCGGTGCCGGAAAATCCACGCTGCTGCGTCTCATTGCCGGACTTGAACCGGTCGACGCCGGCACTATCCAGCTCGGCAATCATACATTGTCCGAACCCGGACGAACCCTTGCGCCCGAGAAACGCCGCATCGGTCTCATCTTCCAGGACTTCGCTTTGTTCCCGCACCTGACCGCGGCCCGGAATGTCGGCTTCGGCCTAAAGCATCTGCCACGCGACATCGCGGCCCAGCGCATTCAGCATTGGATCGGAATGCTCGGCCTCTCGGACCGGGCGGAAGCCTATCCACATGAACTCTCCGGCGGTGAGCAGCAGCGCGTGGCGATTGCGCGGGCGCTCGCCCCGGAACCGGACGCGATCCTGATGGACGAACCCTTCTCCGGCCTCGATCCTGCCCTCAGCGGCAGCGTGCGCGAGGCCGCCCTGTCCGCCGTCCGCGCCGCCAATATTCCCGCGCTCATGGTCACGCACGATCCCGCAGAGGCGCTGGAGAATGCCGACAGTATCGCCATCCTCAGTCACGGCCGACTGCTGCAATGCGGCGCGGCGGACGATGTCTATCGCCGCCCGTCGAGCCTCGCGGCGGCGCGGGCGCTGGGCAGTGTGAACGTCCTCTCGGGCACGGCTGTTCCCGCAGAATGGCGCACACTGCACGGACCGGAGATTGGCGTGCGCCCGGAAGGTGTGTTGCTCGACGCTCAGGCGCCGGTCCGTGTCAGGGTTACCAGCCGCCGCCTCACCGGCCCGCTGGTGCGCCTCGCCCTCGAGGGGCCGGGCTTCACCCTGCAGTCCCTTGTTTCGCATGAGGCAGCGCCGCGGACAGGCACCGAAACCGGTGTCCGGCTCGACCCGGCCCTGACGTTCACATTCGCGTCAGAATGAACCTGACATTTCAGTAACCGGTGCGGCGCAGCCTCGCTTTTGCCGGCAATAGCACCTAGGCTGAGTGCCTGATGGAATGGGAGTTTCCCCGAATGGCCGCATCACTCTTCCGGACAGCTGCCGCGATTGCCGCGTCCGCGCTGATGGCGCTTGGCGCTTCGGCGCAGGGCCTGATCCGGGACGCGGAAATCGAAGTGACCCTGCGTGAGTGGACCGATCCGATTCTGGAAGTCGCCGGTCTCGTCCCGCAGGACGTCGAAATCTTCATCATCAACGACCCCAGCCTGAACGCCTTCGTCGCCAACGGCCAGCGGATCCATCTTCACACGGGCCTCCTGATCGAGGCCGAGACGCCGGGCCAAATCAAAGGCGTCATCGGTCACGAGATCTGCCACATCGCTTGCGGCCACACGGTCGCACGCCTGCGCGCCGGTGAGATCGCAATGCGCCCCGCGCTGGTCTCCATCGGCCTCGGCATCCTCGCCATCGCGGCAGGCGAAGCAGGCGCCGGCGCCGCGCTGATCGGCAGCTCCGGCCAGTTCGCCGCCCTCAACTTTTACATCCACACCCGAGCCGAAGAATCCTCCGCAGATGCCGCCGCCGTCAAATACCTGTCGACGCTCGGCCAGTCGCCCGCCGGCATCGTCGAGTTCTTCGAGAAATTCCGCTACCAGGAAGTGCTCTCGGACGCAAAACGCTATCCTTATTTCCGCTCTCACCCCTTGGCATCAGACCGTATCCGTACGGTACGCAGCCTGGCCGAAGCGACCGGCCTGATGGATGTTCAGCCTACGGAGCATGAGCAGGAACAATACGAAATGATGCGGGCCAAGCTCGTAGGCTTTCTCGACTCGCCGCTGAAAGTGCGCCGGGACTATCCCGCCAGCGATACGAGCGCGCCGGCTCGCTATGCTCGCGCGATCTCGTCTTACCGCTCATCGGACATCCAGCCCGCGTTGACGGAAATCGAAACGCTGGTCGCTGAAGATCCCGAGAACCCGTACTTCCAGGAACTGAAAGGGCAGATCCTGTTTGAAAGCGGGCGCGCAGCCGAGTCGGTTGAGCCGCACGCCCGGTCGCTCGAACTCATGCCCGGCCAGCCGCTGTTCCTGATCAACTATGCCCGCTCGCTGAATGCCCGCAATGAAGAGGGCGATTCCGCAACCGCCGAGACAGCCCTGCGCGATGCCCTGATTGCCGAGCCGGACAATGCCTTCGCCTGGGCGCAGCTGGCCATCACGCTCGAGAAACAGGACCGCCGCGCCGAGGCCCAGCTCGCGACCGCCGAATCCGCCTACTGGGTCGGCGATATCGTACGCGCCAACGCCTTCGCCCGCCGCGCGGCGCAGCAGATGGACAAGTCCTCGAACAATTACCGGCGCGCCGACGACATCATTCTGATCACCGACCCCAGCAATCCGGACAACCGGGTCTTCTATGACCGGTATCGCCGGGGATCCAACCTGTCACTGGAAACCCGGGACCGGGCAATGCCGTTCGGGGATTTTTCGGCTGGAAACCGGCGGTAACGCTTGTGTGAGGATGGGTGGACGGGCGAGCGCCCATGCCTATAGTTCCGCCAGATTCATCAACAGGACCGACGCCTTATGACGCCCATCCTCCGTAAGCCCTCCCTGCTGCTCGCTGCCACCGCGCTGGCCCTGCTGCCAGCCTGCGCCCAGCCCAGCGCCGGCGCTGCCAGCAAGTCCGAAATCGAAAAGATTGTCCGCGACTACATCATCGAAAATCCGGAAATCATCGAGGAAGCGCTGATTGCCCTGTCTGAGAAGGAAAAGGTCGCGCAGGCCGCAGCCGCCAAGGCCGCCATCGCCGCGAATGCCGACCGGCTCTACGCCCATGCCGGCGACTATGCGATTGGTCCGGACGACGCCAAGGTCACGGTTGTCGAGTTCTTTGATTACCGGTGCGGATACTGCAAGCGCTCCGTCGACTGGGTCCGCGACCTTCCTGAAGAATATGACGGCCAGGTCCGCGTTGTGTTCAAGGAATTACCGATCTTCGGCGGCGTCAGCGAAACGGCTGCCCTCGCCGCCCTCGCCGCCGGCAAGCAAGGCAAGTATCTCGAAATGCACATGGGCCTGATGAACATCAAGTCCAATGACGACCTCACCGAGGCGAACATCGACGCCGTGGCCCAGGCCGCCGGAATCAATGTCGCCAAGATGCGGGCCGATATGAAATCGGCGCCTGTAAAGAAACAGCTCGCCGACATGAAAGCGCTGGGCGAATCGCTCGTGGTTACCGGCACGCCGGGCTTCTTCATCGGCGACAATCACATCGAAGGCGCAAACCTTCCGAAGATCGAAGCGGCCATCGAAGCCGCGCTGAAAAGCTAGTCGTCGTCGCCCACGCCGCCGCGCAGCGCTTTCACCTCGCCGCGCTTCTTCTTGGACGCGATCCGCCGGCGCACACTGCCCGCCGTCGGCTTGGTCTTGATCCGCCGTTTCGGCGCCACCGACGCTTTCAGGATCATCTCGGCCAGCCGCGCCCGCGCCGCCTGGCGGTTCTGCAGCTGGCTGCGGTGTTCGCTCGCCTCAAGGATGAGGCGGCCATCCGCCGTGATCCGGCTGGCATAGAGCTTCTGGAACCGCTCCTTGATCGCTGCCGGCAGGGACGAAGCCGCCACCTGCCAGGTCAGCTGCACTGCGGATGAAACCTTGTTCACATTCTGCCCGCCCGGGCCGGACGCGCGCACGAATGCCTCGCTGATTTCCCATTCAGGCAGCGTGATTCCGTCAGATACACGCAGATCGCCAAATTCGCTCATCGGAGAAACCTGAAGGACCTGTTCAGCCAAAGTTCAGACGGGGAGGCAGACATTTGCCCACAGAAACCGGTGTTTGCGCCCTGAGTCCAGTTCGCGCACCGGTACCAAGTGCTTACGATCCAGAAAGGCCCGTGTTTACGATGTCCCTGATCAAATCCCTGACCCGTTTCGTGGCTGCAGCCATGGCTGCCAGCCTCGTTCTCGCCCCTGTTGCCCAGGCAGACCGCGACCGCGGCGGCCGAGGCGATGACCGCCGCGGCGGCTATGACCGCCGGGATGACCACCGTGATTCTCGCCGCGACGACCGCAGGGATCACCGCCGTGACTATCGCCGCGATGACCGCCGCGATTATCGCAAGGATCACCGCCGCGACCATTACTACGACTCCCACCGCCATCGCCCGGTCGTCGTCCATCGCCCAAGCTACTACCCACGCAGCTCGGTAACGGTCAGCTATGGCCGCTCCTACGGCCCGTACTATTACTCCGGCTACACGCCGCGCTACGCCGTCGGCAACTATTACAGCTATGGCCCGCGCCGCACGGTCTACATCAACGACTATGCCAATTATGGTCTCTACGCCCCGCCGCACGGCTATCACTGGGTCCGCGACCATGACCGCGGCGATGCCATCCTCGCCTCTGTCGCGACCGGCGCCATTCTTGGCCTGGTCGTCGGCGCCCTCGTAACGGATTGACCTGAAACGCCTCTTTGTACCCCTTTTGAGGCTCACTCAGCCCGGGCTGCCCGAAAACGGCGCCCGGGTAATTTTTTGTGCATTCGGTACAATCCGTACCGCAATCACCACGATGTTAACTTCACTTTGGCGCAAATCATGATTAGCTCTGAAGTGTCCCGGCAGTTCGGGACGAAAGTACGTGCCTGATGCACGCATGAAAGGAGGTGATCCATGTCGAGTGAGAAACCAGGTGAGGCCGGCAGGTCTGAGTCCTATGGTGTCTGGCTGGAGCAGCCTCTGATCAGAACCTAGAGACCCAGGTACGGCGATGAAACGCGCCGCGATCTGACGTGCCCCATGGGCTCACGGGAGCCGCCCTTCGACAAGGGCGGCTCCTTTGATTCCGGGCCAGTGTTCAGCGGGGTTTCGCGCCGGGCGGGTTTTCCGCTATGGCAGCCGGAGACATCAGGGAGCCCCAAATGAGCGTCGTTACCCACAAGGCCACCGGCTGGACCATTGGCACCGGAAAGCCCCTCGCCATTCTGGCCGGCCTGAACGTGCTGGAAGATGAAGGCCTGGCCCTGGAAGTCGGCACCGAGCTGAAGCGCATTTGCGCCAGCCTCGGCCTGCCCTACGCCTTCAAGGCCAGCTTCGACAAGGCCAACCGCTCCTCGATCAAGTCCTATCGCGGCCCCGGCATTGAGGCCGGCCTGAAAACCCTCGCCAGCGTCAAGTCCAAGCTAGGTGCCCCGGTCGTCACGGACCTGCACGGCCCTGAACAGGCCGAAGCGGTCGCCGAAGTCGCCGACATCCTGCAGCTGCCCGCCTTCCTCGTACGCCAGACCGATCTGGTCATCGCGACCGCTCAGGCCGCCGCCAAGCATGGCGCCCTGATCCAGGCCAAGAAGGCGCAGTTCATGGCGCCCTGGGATGCCCGCAACATCATCTCCAAGATCGGCGAAGTCGCCCCCGACGTGGGCGTCATCATGTGCGAACGCGGTGTCAGCTTCGGCTACAACAACCTGATCGTCGACATGCTGGCGATCCCCGAGATGAAAAAGCTCGGCTGCCCGGTCACCATCGACGCGACCCATGCTGTCCAGCTCCCTGGCGCTGATCCGCGTACGGGTGGTGCCTCGACCGGTGGACGCCGCGACGGTGTTGCCATCATCGCAAAGTCGGCCGTGGCCGCCGGCGCAGACGGTGTCTTCCTCGAATTCCACACCGACCCGGACAAGGCCCTCTGCGACGGTCCAAGCTGCCTGCCCCTTTCCGCTGCCGAGAACCTGCTCGCCACTCTCAAGACCCTCCACGAGGCCGTCCGCTGAAAATCATCCTCTTCAACAAACCCTTCAACGTGCTCTCCCAGTTCACGGATGAAGGCAGCGGCAAGCGCACGCTGAAAGAGTTCGTGCCCGTCCCGAACGTCTATCCGGCGGGCCGGCTCGACTATGATTCCGAAGGCCTGATCGTGCTCACCGACAGCGGCCCGCTGCAGGCCCGCATCAGCGACCCGAAACACAGCCTTGCAAAAACCTACTGGGCGCAGGTCGAGGGCATCCCCGACGAGGCCGCGCTAAATGCCCTCGCCACCGGCGTGGAACTCAAGGACGGAATGACCCGCCCCGCCAAGGTGCGCGCCCTGCCCGAGCCGGAAAACCTCTGGCCCCGCGATCCACCGATCCGTTTCCGCAAGACCGTACCCGACAGCTGGATTGAGCTGCAGATCACCGAAGGCCGCAACCGCCAGGTCCGCCGCATGACCGCCGCTGTCGGCCACCCGACCCTACGCCTCGTGCGCGTTCAGGTCGGCGAATGGAAACTCGACGACCTTCCGCCTGGCGAGCTTCGCTTCGTCAAGGGCTGACGCAGCGCGCTGAAGGAAGTTTATATTTCCGTATACTGACGTTTTTATTCAGCCAGGCGCCCCTGCACCGGGAGCCGGCGGAAGGCCATGTGACGCAATGACACTTTAATTCCCGTGCATGCTGACTAAGTGCGCCTCTCGCACAAAGCCAGATGCAAGGAAAAGTCACATGGAAATCAACGCCCCCATGGAGCGCTCGTCGGCATGGCTTGGTCGAAATTCACCTGATTGGGCGAAAGATGCATACACCTATCTCGCATCCATCTGGAGCGAAGGCGCTTATGGATTCACCTATGGCCAGATAATTGTGGCCGTTGGCATCATCATGATTGCCCTGATCGTCCGCAACTTGCTGGCCCGGCGGCTGGTCGGATGGACGATGCGTCTGGTCTCCGGCACGAAGTCCGGCGTCGATGACGCACTCATGAAATCGATTGCGACGCCGCTACGCATCATCCCGGTGATCATAGGTTTTTACTTCGCGCTGCAGGTAATCAATATTTCCGGCGACGCGGAAGTATTTGCAAACCGCATCCTGAAGTCAGCCTTCACGCTCGCCATGTTCTGGAGCCTCTCGCGCGCCGTGCATGCCTTCGAATATACCTTTGTGCGATTGCGCGCCGCGCTCTCGCCCGCCGCCGTCGACTGGATGGTGAAGGCGCTGCAGTTCATCCTGATCGTCCTCGGTATCGGCGCGGTTGCTGACCAATGGGGCATCGCCGTCGCGCCGCTTCTGGCCGGCCTTGGCGTGTTTGGCATCGCCATCGGCCTCGGCGCGCAGGACCTGTTCAAGAACCTCATCTCCGGCCTTCTCGTCATTTCAGAAAAGCGGTTCGTGCCGGGAGAATGGATCAAGGTTGACGGCGTTGTCGAAGGCACCGTCGAGAAGATCAACTTCCGCTCCACGCTCATTCGCCGTTTTGACAAAAGCCCCGTCTATGTACCGAACAGCGCCCTATCGGACGCCGCTGTTACCAACTTTTCGCGCATGACCCACCGGCGAATCAAATGGGCCGTCGGTGTCGAATACAGCACCACGGTTGATCAGCTGAAAACGATCCGCGATGAGATTGAAGCTTGGCTGCTAGCCGACCCGCGCTTCGCAAAGCCGCCAGAAGCCGCGCTCTTCGTGCGCGTCGACCAGTTCAACGCCAGTTCGATCGACTACCTGATCTACACGTTCACCAACACAACCGACTGGGGCGAATGGCTCGAGATCAAGGAAGAATTTGCGCACGAGGTGATGAACATCATCGAACGTGCCGGAACCGGCTTCGCCTTCCCGAGCCAGACTGTTTATCTGCAGCAGCTGGATCCACCGGAAATTCTCGCCCGCCCCGCACCGGACGACCAGGACGGCGCCCCGCAGCGTGCGTTGACCGGCAATGCCCAGGCCGCCGGCTTTGGCGAATCAGACGAGAACAACGACGGCTGAAGCTTTGGCGCCTACCGCACCCACGCCCCCGGCGCGTTCGTCCGGTAGCCCAGCGCGGTGTAGGCCGCATCGATCAGGCTCTGGCAGCGGTCGTTGAGCAGCAGGCCATTGCCCATCTGGTTCATCGTATAGCTGAACGCGAGTCCGCACGCCGGGTCTGCGAACCCAATCGAGCCACCCGCGCCGACATGGCCGAACGCCGTCTCGCCAAGAATGGCGCTCGTGCTGGGCCCGAACCCACCGCCGCGATTGTCCATCGACTTCATGAAACCCGACGCAAACCGGGTCGGGATCAGCAGCGTGAAGTCGCGCTGCGTCGCCGCCGTCACGCGCGACATTGCCGCCAGCCGGTCGTCCGAGACGAGCTTGCCGTTGTTAGTCGCCAGAGGAGTGTACATCGCCACCTGCCCGCGCGCATTCGATAGCCCGCCGCCGCCGCCGATCTCGGCGGTCTGATTGGCCCGTGTGTTGAAATCCCACCCGCCTGTATTCATGAATGACTTGTGCTGAACCGACTCCGGGTCGCTCACGAGCTTGATCGTAAATTCCGTAGGCTGATCGGTTGGCTGCGGCACATATGGCCGGATCGGCGCAATGTGCACCTTCTCGCTCTCCGGCAATCCGATCCAGAACTTTGCGCCGGTCTTCTCCGCCACTTCCTCACGGAAGAATGTGCCCAGCGATTTGCCCGAGACCCGCCGTACCAGCTCGCCCACCGTCCAGCCAAAATTGATCATGTGATAGCCGTTGCGGGTGCCGACTTCCCAGAAGGCCTCTTCGTCCGCCATCCGGCCTGTCATGTAATCCCAGTCGGCAAACCCGCCCGGTTTCACCGGATCGCGCAGGCTCGGCAGCGCGCTCTGATGGTTCAGCATCATCTGGACCGTGGTTGTCTCTTTGCCCTTCTTCGCAAACTCAGGCCAGTATTCCTTCACCAGCGCATCCGGGTTCAGCTGGCCCCGGTCGATCAGGATATGCGCGCACAGGGCAACAGCCGCTTTCGTGCACGAGAACACGATCGAGATCGTATCCTCCTGCCACGGATCACCTGTCTCCGGGTTCGCCATGCCGCCCCAGAGGTCCACGGCCGTCTCGCCGTTCACCGAAAGGCATACGGACGCGCCAACTTCGCCGCGCTGCGCAAAATTGCGCTCCAGCTCCTCCTTCACTTTCGCGAATTTCGGGTCGCACTTGCCCTGAACACTGCCAGCCATCCTGATTTCCTCCCGGACTTCTTTTGCCGGAACGTTAGCTGTTTTGGGCCCGTTGGGGAGGGCTTCCCGTGCGTCAGCCCGCCAAGGTCGCTTTGACAGGCTCGCCTCGCCGGCCCATCATCCCGGCACAATAATCAGACCGGGGAGGTTTCATGACTATCGAATTACTGGCGGCGCTGGTCGTCATCGCATTGGGCCTGGTGCAGGTCTTCCTGCAGGCAAGCGAATTCCGCCGCGTGCACGGCGTCGTCTATGCCAACACGGCGCAGGATACCGCGCCAACGCAACCGGACTCCGTCCTCCTTGGCCGCCTCACCCGCGCCTTGCGAAACCTGCACGAAACGCTGCCTTTCTTCCTGGGCGTCGTCATAATCCTCGCGCTCATGGGCCATTCGACCCAGATGACGCAAATCTCGGCGCTCGTCTTCGCCGGCGCGCGCATCATCTACGTGCCCCTCTATGCATTCGGCGTTCCGAACCTGCGCGGCCTTGTCTGGACGATCTCGTTCGTCGCTCTGATTGTGCTCGTGTCGGCCGCGCTCCGCGCTGCGGACTGGTCGGCGCTGTCCGCAATCGGCTGATCCACCAACAAAAAGGGCCGCTGTGAAAGCGGCCCTTTTCAAGTCTCTTCACCGGAAAACGATCAGGTCGCCGGCTCTTCGGCCTCGTCCTTGGTTGCCTTCTTCTTCTTCGCGGGCTCCGCGATATATTTGAAGGTCAGCTCGTCGGCTTTCGAATCGAGGCCGATCTTCACGATGCCGCCCTTCTGGAGCTTGCCGAACAGCAGCTCCTCTGCCATCGGCTTCTTGACGTATTCCTGGATCGTCCGGGCCAGCGGCCGTGCGCCCATGTCGGCGTCGAAGCCGCGCTTGGCGAGCCAGTCGCGGGCCGGCTTCGACACTTCGATCGTGACGTTGCGATCTTCCAGCTGGATTTCCAGCTGCAGGATGAACTTCTCGACCACGCGGTCGATGATCTCCGGCGTCAGGCCGCCGAAGGTGATCGTCGCATCAAGACGGTTGCGGAATTCCGGCGTGAACAGGCGTTTCAGCGCTTCGTCCGCTTCCTCGTCCTTCTTGCCGCGGCCGAAGCCGATGGAGTTCTTCGCGGCGTCCGACGCACCCGCGTTGGTGGTCATGATCAGGATCACGTTCCGGAAGTCGACCTTGCGACCGTTGGCATCCGTCAGCGCGCCATTGTCCATCACCTGCAGGAGGATGTTGAACAGGTCCGGGTGGGCCTTCTCGATTTCGTCGAGCAGCAGCACGCAATGCGGATGCTGGTCCACACCGTCCGTGAGCAGACCACCTTCATCATACCCGACATAGCCCGGAGGGGCGCCGATCAGACGGCTGACGGTATGACGCTCCATGTATTCCGACATGTCGAAGCGCAGCATCTCGACGCCCATGATGGACGCCAGCTGCTTGGCCACTTCGGTCTTGCCCACACCGGTCGGGCCGGTGAAGAGGTAGGAGCCGATCGGCTTGTTTGGCTCCCGTAGGCCGGCGCGCGCCAGCTTGATGGTGGCCGACAGCGCCACGATGGCTTCATCCTGGCCGAACACGACACGCTTCAGATCGCCTTCCAGCGATTTCAGCGAGGCCGCATCATCGGACGTGACCTGCTTGGGCGGAATGCGCGCAATCTTGGCGACGACGGCTTCGATATCGCGGATGCCGACCTGCTTCTTCCGCTTCGACGCGGGCAGCAGCCATTGCGCGGCGCCCGCCTCATCGATCACGTCGATGGCCTTGTCCGGCAGTTTGCGGTCCGTGATGTAACGGTCCGACAGCTCGACGGCGGCCTTGATGGCGTCGTTGGTGTATTTCAGTCCGTGGAAGTCCTCGAACTTCGACTTCAGACCCGTCAGGATCTTGATCGTGTCCGGCACCGTTGGCTCCACCACATCGATCTTACGGAACCGGCGGGAAAGCGCGCGGTCCTTCTCGAAGTGCTGTTTGTATTCCTTGAACGTCGTCGAGCCCATGCAGCGCAGGCCGCCGGACTGAAGCGCCGGCTTCAGCAGGTTCGACGCATCCATCGCGCCGCCGCTTGTCGCGCCCGCGCCGATGATCGTGTGAATCTCGTCGATGAACAGGATCGCTTTTTCCTGCTGCTCGAGTTCCTTCATCACCGACTTCAGGCGTTCCTCGAAGTCGCCGCGATAGCGGGTGCCCGCCAGCAGCGCGCCCATGTCGAGCGACCAGATGATCGCATCATCCAGGATTTCCGGTGCTTCGCCGTCAACGATCCGCTTGGCCAGGCCTTCGGCAATCGCCGTCTTGCCCACACCGGGATCGCCCACGAGGATCGGGTTGTTCTTGTTGCGCCGGCAGAGCACCTCGATGCAGCGGTTCACTTCCATGTCGCGGCCGATCAGCGGGTCGATCTTGCCGGCCCGGGCGCGCGCATTGAGGTTCACGCAATAGGTGTCGAGCGATTCATGCCCCTGCTTGACGGGTTCCTCTTCAGAAGAGTCCGCACCGCGCGGCGTCGACGGGCGCGACATGCCCGGCTGTTTCGCCACGCCGTGAGAAATGTAGTTCACCGCGTCATACCGCGTCATGTCCTGCTCCTGCAGGAAGTAGGCGGCATGGCTTTCACGCTCGGAGAAGATCGACACCAGCACGTTGGCCCCGGTCACTTCTTCGCGGCCCGAGCTTTCGACATGCAGGATCGCGCGCTGCACAACACGCTGGAAGGCTGCCGTCGGTTGCACGCGGCCGTCGCTGCCATCGACGATCAGGCTCGAAAGCTCCTCGTCGATATAGCGCGTCAGGTCGGCGCGAAGCTCGTCGATATTGACCTTGCAGGCGCCCATCACGTCGCGGGCGTGCTCGTCCTCTGTCAGGGCCAGCAGCAGGTGCTCCAGTGTGGCGTACTCATGATCACGTTCAGACGCGAGCGAGAGTGCCTTTTCAAGAGCCGTTTCGAGAGAGGTAGAGAGACGGGGCAAGGAGTGCACCTTTTCGTAAGGTCGTGTTTCAGGAGGCGTCGGTATTCTTCATATGGGTAGTCTAGTCTTCTTTCTCCATCACACACTGGAGAGGATGTTCATGTCGCCGGGCAAGGTCCAGCACCTGGGCTACCTTCGTCTCGGCAACCTCGTATGTATAGACCCCGCAAAGACCCACACCCTTCTGGTGGACGTGCAGCATGATCCGCGTGGCCTGCTCGCGCGAGCGATTGAAGAAACGCTCAAGGATGAACACCACGAATTCCATAGGTGTGTAGTCGTCATTGAGCAGCAGGACGCGGTAAAGCGACGGCTTCTTGGTGCGGATACGGGTCTCGGTGGCGAGGTCAAAACTTGTCCCATCGCTATCCCCATCGCCCGGCGCTCCAGTCCCGGGGTTGCCGGGCGTCGGGGGACCCGCCATCCGGATCGGGTTAAAAACGCTGCTCATAACTGACAAGATATACGTTCCTGCTCGAGATTGAAGATGCAATTGGCGCCTGAACACAGCTTTGCTCGAATTCGAGGCGCCTGACGCGACGTGATGAAATCAGGAAATCCCCTCTCTGGGGTGCCTGATATCAATGGGGTCGCAATCCGGCGCGGCGTGCGAAGGCAAGGTTGACGCGGCTTTCGGGGCGTAGCGCGAGGCGTTCCTGGACAAGCGCCCGGGCGACAGGTGTGATCTTTCCCCGGATGGCTGCCTCGGTCAGCGTCCAGTCGATCACGTCGCGTTGGGCATGGCTGCCCCCGAACGAGCCCGATATCTGGCGTGCCGCCAGCAAGGGTTCAATGGCCGACTGGTATTCCCCGCGGTCAAAAAGCAGCAGGCCGTCGATGATCGGCGTGCCGGTATCGCGCATCCAGCGGTTCATTTCATGGTGCATGTCGCCCTCATGGGCGATCTTGACCAGATCCGTCGCATCGCTGCGCCGCCCGGCCCCGACATAGGCCATCGCCGCATGCACATCGTTGAAGGGATAGCAGCGCCCATCGGCATGCTGCGTCCAGGTATCGGCCAGCTCCTCCCAGCGCTCGCCCACATCCACGCCCAGAATGTGCAGCCGCCACAACAGCGCCGAGGCATCCACCAGGCTCTGCGCCACAGTCGTCGCTTCGCCGCGCACTTCGTCATCGTACAGCCCGAGCGCCGCGTCCGCATCGCCAAGGTCGAGATGGAACAGCGCCAGGTGCCACCAGTTATGGATCTTCAGGAAGTTCTCCGGCTGCGCCCAGTGCGCCCGGCGCTTGCGCATGAAATCGCGCCCTTCCGCCGCGCGGCCGGTCATCTCCAGCACATGCGTCACCGCGTGATGCGCCCAGCTGTCATCCGCATCGACTTCCAGTGCTTTCATCCCGGCCATTTCCGCCCGGTGATAATCGCCCATCTCTTCAAGGCCGAAGGCGAGCATGCCGAGCAGGTGCGAACGGCCCGGCACCCCGTCCCAGGCCGGCAGGACCCGTGCGATCCGGTCACGCATATTGCGGGCATTGGCGGTCAGGAAATCCGCCTGATGCCCCGCCAGCAGACCGATCAGGTCACAGGGATAGGCCGCATTGTGCAGGTCCAGTGCCCGCGAAGCGGCCGTCCACTCGGTCGCCGCGGCCAGTTTCAGGGCCTTGAGGTGGCTTTCCTCCCGCGGGCCCAGATCCATCTCGGCGGCCTCTTCGACCATCCGGCGCGCCTCGGCCGTTGCCTGCGGCTCGGTCGACATCGCGTAGATCCACGCCTTGGCGATCAGCGCCATCGGAAATTCCGGGGAATCGGACAGCGCCTCCCGCAGCGGCTCAAGCGGATCACCGCAAAACCGCGCAAAGCGCGTCACGGACGTATCAAACAGGTCCGCAGCACGCCCCGATGCGCCTGTCAGGTCCAACCCTTGCCGGTCGCGATTCGTCATCGCCTGTATCCCGCCCGCATCGCCAGTCCGCATTGTGTGGCGGATGCGCCTGAGTCGCAAGCGCCAGCGAACCCGCGCAGAAACGAAAAAGGGCCGGACCAATCAGGTCCGACCCTCAAACTCTACACTCGTAACCGGAAGGCGTGGGGCACTTCCAGCCTGGAAACTTATTTCGCGAACGAGGCCATGTAAGGCTTCGCGGCATTGCGCCAGGCCGCCAGGCAAAGCTCGGTCTGGGCCGAAAGCTCGGTCGTGTAGGCCGAGAACATCGACTTGGCGAAGCTCGACTGAAGCTCGAACATCTCGCGCGGGTCGCGGACATTGGCGAGCGTCTGGCCCAGCTCAACGCCCTGTTCCATCGCCTGGGTCATGAAGTTGACGTTGCGGTTGCCGATCTCGCGGAGCACTTCGCCCGACGCTGCGGCGCTGTCGGTCAGGGCTTTGACGCCGCCTTCGGCCATGCCGGTGAACTTGCTGGTGAAATCGTTAAGCTGGTCCATGCCGGCTTCGATCTGTTTCGTGGTTGCCGCGTTCGGGCGCGCTTCCGCTTTGGCGCGGGTCGCTGCTGCTGGGGCTTTGGAAGGGGTCTTGGCCATTGAGAGAGTCCTTCTGTTTGTAGGGTGTGCTGTGGATAACACACCTTGCTCGCACATGCAATAAATTTTGTGCGCTGCAACATTAAGCAATTGGCGTTCCGTTTGCATTCATCTCGCACGGTTACAAATCTGTGACTGGATCGGCTGTGTTAAGGGGTGGTCAACGGGTTTGACCGAATCTAGGTTTACACTGGGAGACCGGGGTTTTTGCGTATCGGAGGTTGCCCTTGAAAGCGCTACTCAACCTATTCGTGTGTCGCGCTGCGGTGATGACACTGGCTGTCGGCTCCGGCGCTGCAGTTCTCGCCCCGTCTGCGGTGGCTGAGAAATATGCCGCCCTGGTGATGGATGCCGACACCAACGAAATTCTTCACTCCCGCAACGCCGATGATCCGCGTTATCCCGCCTCGCTCACAAAGGTGATGACGCTCTATCTCCTGTTTGATGCGATCAATGCCGGCGAGGTCAGCCTCAACGACAAGATGACCGTCTCGCGCAACGCGGCCGCCCAGCCGCCGTCGAATCTCAGGCTGAAGGCTGGTGCCAAGATCCGGGTCGAGGATGCGATCCTCGCCCTCGTCACCAAGTCCGCCAACGATGTCGCTGTCGTCATCGCCGAACACCTCGGCGGAACCGAGCGCAAGTTCGCGGTCAAAATGACCGAGAAAGCCCGCGACCTCGGCCTCGAGAACACAACCTTCAAGAACGCCTCGGGCCTGCCGAACACCGCGCAGACCTCGACCGCCTATGACCTCGCCCTGCTCGCCGACGCGCTCATCGAGCAGCACGGCCAGTATTATCACTACTTCGAAGAGAAGAAGTTCGACTGGGGCCGGATGGTCTACAAGAACCACAACGAACTCGTCGGCAAGGTCGAGGGCGTGGATGGCATCAAGACCGGCTACACCCGCGCCTCCGGCTTTAACCTGATGACGGCCGCCGAGCGCGACGGTCACCGCGTGATCGCCGTCATGCTGGGCGGCGCCACCGCGAAATCCCGCAACGAACATGTCGAAGCGTTGGTTGAAGCCGCCTTCGCCACGTACAGCGGCCCGGCCGACCCAAGCTCGCCTCAGCTGCGCGGCACCAGCGCCATCTTCGCTGCCGTCCAGACACCCAAGAACCCGAACGATGCCGCCGAGCCCATGCTGAACGGCAAGCCGCTCAGCAGTTACAACGCCGAGCCCATCAATCTCGCACTCGCTGACACAACCGAAGAAGACATCACCGAAGACATGATGATTGTCGAAGGCGATGGCGCCGATGACGTCGCTGACGTTCAGCCGTCTCCAGCCCTGCCAGCCCCCGGCGCCAGCTTCTCGGTCAGCGAATATGAAGCGCGCCAGACGGAACAGGCTGCCAAGGCAGCCGGGCTTTCTGTCTCGGACTATGTAGCGCGCCAGACCGAACGCGCCGCAGCAGCCGCTGAAGTCGCCGCCTACACCCTGCGCCAGACCCGCCGCTGATCCGTCACATGGCCGGGGGGCTTGCCGAAGCCGCCCGGCTCCCGCACAACCCCGCTCGCTGCCTCGAACCAGCCCGGAGTTGATCTACCGTGAGCGCAAACTCAGACCTGAACCTCGCCCGCAGCGTCGTGCGCATCGAGCGTGACGCGCTGGAGAAACTTGAAGCCTCGTTGGGCCACTCCCTGCTCGAAGCCGTCGAACTGATCCTGTCGACCGACCGGCATGTCGTGGTCGCCGGCGTCGGCAAGTCCGGCCATATCGGCCAGAAGATTGCCGCCAGCCTCGCCTCGACCGGCACGCCCGCCTTCTTCATCCACCCGACCGAAGCCAGCCATGGCGACCTCGGCATGCTGATGCCGGGCTCGGTTGTGATCGCGATCTCCTATTCCGGCGAAAGCCGCGAACTCGTGGACCTGCTGCGCTACTGCAAGGGCAACGAGATCCCGCTCATCGCCATGACCCGCGCCAGCGATTCGACACTCGGCCGTTACGCGACCGTCGTGCTGGAAATGCCGACAGTCCCTGAAGCCTGCCCCAACGGCCTGGCCCCGACCTCGTCCACCACCATGGCCCTCGCCCTCGGCGACGCGCTGACCATCGTGCTGATGTCGCGCCGCGGCTTTTCGCGCGAGGAATTCGGCTCACGCCATCCCGGCGGCAAGCTGGGCCGCTCGCTGCAGACGGCAGGGGATTATGTCCGGGAACGGAAAGAGCCGTTGCCCCTGATTACCAGCGACGCCGCTTTCGAAGCCGTCGTCTTCGCCGTGTCCGAAGGCCGTAAGGGCTGTGTCGGCGTTCTCGACGCCAAAGGCGCCCTCATCGGTATGGTCACCGACGGCGACCTGCGCCGCGCCATGCTCGCAGGCAAGACCGGCGCCCCCGCCGCCGGGATCATGACCCGCTCACCGCACACGATTGATCCCGACGAGCGCATGCAGTTCATCATCAAACGGCTCAGCGAGAACCGTATCTCGAACGCTTTCGTGGTCGACGAGACCGGCAAACCGCTCGGCCTCGTCGACATGAAAGACCTTCTGGCCGAAGGCTACCTCTAAGGCCTACTTCGTCAGCTCGAACAGAACGCTGACACTTGCCGTCACGCCGACTTCACCGGCGGCAACCGGCGTCGGCGCGCCGCTATCCATCGCCATTTCCGCACGCGCCATCATCTGCGGCTGCGGCGAATACTCGTAGCCTTCGCTGATCGAGACGATCCGCGCGACTTTCAGGCCCGCCGCCGCTGCATAAAGCTCTGCCTTGGCAATGGCGTCCTTCATGGCCTTGGCGCGGGCCTCATTCTTGATCTCCTTGTCATCTTCGATGGAGAAGGTGACACCAGAGAATGTGTTGCCACCCGCCTTCACCAGGCTGTCGATCGTCGCGCCCAGCGTATCGAGATTGCGGACGCGCGCCGTGATATTGTTGGTCGCCACATAGCCGGCCAGTTTCTGCTCGCCGCGCGCGCTGCCATCGCGCTGCTTCACTTCCAGATAGTCATAGCGCGGATAGAGGCTCAGACCCGAGGTCTGCATGTCCCGAGCTGCAATGCCTGCAGCTTCAAGCGCGGAGAAGACGCCGTTCATAGCGGCCGCCTGCGCCGACATGGCCTCGCTGGCCGTCGCGCGCTCTTCGGTCACGCCGGCCGTGATATGCGCAATGTCCGGCGCCCGGTTGATCTTGGCTTCCGCGTTGATCTGCAAGGTTGTTTCCGGCTGGATCGAGTTGGGATGCACCACCTGGGTCATGGCTGGGCTCGCTGTCATTGGGGCGGCTGAGGCGGAAAGCGGCATCTGTGCACAAGCAACAGGCACCACGGAAAAAAGTACGGCAATCATCGCTATGGCTGGACGGGTCATCTGGTTCTCCCTTTGGACTTGCAGAATTCGGTACGCCTCTCTTCAGGGCGGAACAAGGCCGTTGCAAGGCGTCCCTGCGGCGCCTAAACGACCAGCACAGGGGGCCTGTAGCTCAGTTGGTTAGAGCGGACCGCTCATAACGGTTTGGTCGCAGGTTCAAGTCCTGCCGGGCCCACCACCCCCCCGTTCGAGGTGATACCGCAGGCCAGTGTGCCGGTCCTGCACAGACTTTACGCTTTCCCGCATGGGATTACAGTTTAGCAATGAGAACGGGGTTTTCGCCGGTGCACTTCGGTGGCACTAAGCATGAGAATCGTTTCGACGAATTCAGTAGAAGGAGTAGAGGCCGTGACACCCAAAGACGCCGCACGGCGCGCAATGGCCCTCACGCTCTCGTTCGACGTGGCCATGGCTGGCCTCGCGATGACCCTCGCCCATCTGGTGATGCTCTACTCCGACCCGCTGGTCACAAGCTTTCCCGTCAAGGGCTGGGTTCTCGCCTCAACCGCCTTCATGCTGTCGGCCGCCTCCGGCCTCGTACTCGGCGGTGTCCACCGCCAGGTCTGGCGCCATATCGGCGCCCCGGACACGATCAAGATCATTCAGGGCATTGCGCTCTCGGTTTTCATCTACCTGCCGGTCATGGTGGCCCTGAACGGCCGGCTGACCGATCCCCTGCCCGTCCTCCTCGTCTCGACAGGCCTATGGATCGCCGCCCTCTTCACGGGCCGCATGGTCGCCCGCTACCGGTCCACAAACGCCCCCCTCCAGATCTTCCAGCGCCTGCCCGCCCAAGGCCAGGCCGTCCTGCTGGTGGGCGACCCTTCCAGCTGGATCGACGTCCTTCGCCGTCTCGAATCCTCGGCCACCGGCTCCACGGTCCGTGTACTCGGCCTGATCGAGGTCGATGCCAGCCAGCCCGGGCGCGCCGTTCGCGGCCTGCCGATCATGGGCAGCCTCAACAGCCTCGGTGAAGTCATCGACGTTCTGGCCCTGCGCTACGGCGACGCCCCCTGGGTCGCCGTCACCGGTCCTGCCCGAAACCGGGACACGATGAACGAAATCCTCGAGATCGCCTCCGGCCACGGCGCTAAGATCATGGCACTCGGCCACAATGAAGCCGCCCAGACCCTCGAACCCGTCCGCGCGGCAGACCTGCTCGCCCGGGCCGAGCGCTCGCTGGATCTGCGCCCCGTGCGCGAACTGATTTCCGGCTCCAAGGTGCTGGTCACCGGCGGCGGCGGCTCCATCGGTTCGGAACTCGCCCGCCAGGTCGCCCGCCAGTCGCCCGCGGCCCTCTCGATTGTCGAATCGTCCGAGTTCAATCTCTACCAGATCGACCACCATCTCAGCGCCCTGCATCCCGGCCTGCCCCTCGCCTCGCATCTCGGCGACGTGCGCGACATTGCCCGCATGACCGCCATCTTCTCCGCCGCGAAACCGGACATCGTCATCCACGCCGCCGCGCTCAAGCATGTGCCGCTGATGGAAGAGAATATCTGCGAAGCGATCCTCACCAATGTCGGCGGCGCCATCGCCGTGGCCCGCGCCGCCGCTGCCTCCGGCGCCAGCCGCTTTGTGTTCATCTCCACCGACAAGGCCGTCGCACCCGACAACGTGATGGGCGCCACAAAACGCCTCGCCGAACTCGCCATCAGCCGCATCATCGATGAAGCCGGCATGGCCGGTGCAATGGTCCGTTTCGGCAACGTGCTGGGCTCATCCGGTTCGGTTGTGCCCCTGTTCGAGAGCCAGATCTCGGCGGGCGGTCCCGTGACCATCACCGACCCGGAAGCAACCCGCTACTTCATGACCATCGAGGAAGCGACCGCTCTGGTTCTCCAGGCGGCGGCCCTGCAGGGTGACAGTCAGGATGCGGAGCTTTTCGTGCTCGACATGGGCGAGCCCGTCGCCATCCGCCAGCTCGCCGAAACCATGATCCGCCTGAAGGGCAAGGTGCCCGGCGTGGACATCGAAATCACGACGATGGGCATGCGTAAGGGCGAGAAACGCCACGAAGAGCTGACCTACCCGCACGAAGCCCTCGAACCCACCACCGTCGCCGGCGTCAACCGGGTCAGGAACCACGCGCCAATCGGCGACCTGCTCGAAAAACAGGTCAGCGCCCTGATCGAAGCTGCGCGCCGCCACGACGTATCGGAATCCCTGCGTCTCCTGAGTCTGCTCGTTCAGGAATACGGCGCCGAGCACGAGATCAGGCCGCGCCGCCTGCCTGCCTGAGGCCTTTCCGGACAGCAAAACGTAAACGGCCCGGGGCTCGCCCCGGGCCGTCGGAAGTCGCTGTATTCAGGCCGCTCTAGAAGCGGGCGCTCAGGGTCACCTTTGCCGTAAGCGGCGCTGACAGCATGATGTTGTTGTCGTTGTGTGCGCTGACGGCATACACTTCACCGGTCAGGTTCTCGACATTCACCTGCAAGGTGAGATCGTCCGACATCTGATAATACACAGCCGCGTCCAGTCGCGTGAAGGATGGCAGGACCACCGCATTCGAAATCGTGGCATAGCGCGCATCCTGCCAGACGAGGCCCAGCCCGAGATCAAGCCGGTCGGTCGTGCGGATCTTGTTCCAGACGCTGGCGCTTTGCTCCGGAACCAGCGGCACCTCACGGCCCGCCGGCGCCGAACTCGTCGTCTCCGTGATTTCGGCCGACTGCCATGCATACGCGGCTGCCACGTCCCATCCCTCGACGATCTCGCCCTGCAGCGACAGTTCAAGCCCTTCGCTGCGCTGCGCGCCGGTCAGAACGGAAATGCCCGCAACCGGGCCGGGGGCCAGCGAGTTTGTGCGATCCAGCCGGAACAGCGCCGCCGTCAGCAGCAACTCGCCCGAAGGCTGCCATTTGACGCCGATCTCGGTGTTCTCGAACTCTTCAGGATCGAACCCCGACGTGGCGGGGGTCAGGCTGGAAAACTGCTCGCCGGTCTGCGGCAGGTAGGATCTGGCCCAGCTGGCATACACGGCCAGGTCTTCAGCCGGTTCGTAAACCAGGCCCAGGCGCGGAGACACGAATTCATCCGTACGCGCCGCATCTGCCCCGACCCGGTTGTCGAACTTGAAATCGAACCGGTCAAACCGGGCGCCCGCAATCAGCTGCAACCGCTCGGTCAGCTTCACCTGGTCCTGCACATAGGCAGCCAGCAGGTTCAGGTCATTCTGGTTGTCGCGCGAGACGCGGCCAAACACGGCCACCGCATCCTGCCCCCGGTCGTTGACCGATGCAGTGAGGCGCTCCAGCCCGCCGGCCGCCGGAAACTGGCCTTCAATCCGCAAATTCTCGCTTTCCTGCGATCCGGCTTCCACGCCGACCAGGAAGGTATGCTCAAGGCCGGCAAACTCGCCTTTCCAGATGAGGTCCGCCTGCCCGATCAGGTTCTGGCGGGTCGTCGCCGAATTGTACGCCGCCAGCTGCAGCGTGCCGGTCGCGGCGTCCACGGCGCTCGCGGCAAAGATGTTCTCGTAGAACTTGTCATAGTCTCCATAGAGAACGGTGGACCTCAGGGTCAGCGAATCCGAGATTTCGTGCTCCAGCACCGCCGTCACCGAATTGACCGCAACATCACTGTTGCTGAGGTCCGGATTGCCGAAGAACGCTTTCTCGGATCCCTCGAATGGCCGCCCGTTGATCGACGGTACGCCGCGGTCGGTCACCCGTTCGTCGGAGAAATGCTCGGCCGAAATCCGCAGCGCCGTCCGGGGGCCCAGGCCCACGGCAAGGCTCGGCGCCAGTCCGTAGCGTTCCCCGGACACACCCTCCCGGTAACTGTCGGCCTGCTCGTACATCGCGTTGAACCGCGCGTCCGTACCGCCCGAAATCTCATCGCCGATGTCGATGCTGGCCCGCCCGAACCCGAATGAGCCGATGCCCAGCGTCGCCGCGCGGGTGCGCTCCCCGTCCGCCTGTTTCGACACCCGGTTGATCACGCCGCCGCCGGTTCCACGCCCGAACACGAGGCCTGACGGACCCTTGAGCACTTCAATCCGGTCCGTGTTGTAGACGTCCCGGTAGTATTGCAGGTCATCGCGCACGCCATCGACGAAGAAGTCTGCCGTCGTGGTATTGCCGCGCAGTACGGGCGCATCGCGGTGGCCTTCGCCCTGCGCCACGGTCACGCCCGGCACAAAGCGAAGCGCTTCGCCGACACCCGTCATGGCCTGGTCGCGCATCAGGTCCCCGGTGATGACCGTCACCGCCTGGGGGATCTCGACAATCGGGGTATCCGTCTTCGTGGCGCCCCGCGACGTATCCTCGGCATAGCCCGTGCTGGTGCCATACACATACACGGTTTCCTGCCGCTTCAGCGGGTCGATCGCCTCATCCGCCGACGCCGGAAGGCCGAAGGCGACCCCCGCCGTCAGTGTCGCCGCACATCCCAGAAGCCGAACGGAAAGAGCGGGGTATCGCGCCGCGGCGGCACGTTTGCGAATGAACATGATACACTGGACCTGATTTGCGAATGTTTCTCAATCGCGGCTATCAGGTCTGCTGACCAGTTGCAACTCACTCTCATTCACATGGCTGGTTTGCCGCACCCCCGCGGCGCGGCGCCGGTGTCAGGCCACGACGATGGGCTTGAACGTGCCGTAGATCATGCGGCCCATATCGGCGCTGACCGTACCCGGATTGAACTCCGCCATCCGCGGATCAGCCGTGATCTTCTCCCAGGCCGCATCGCGCGTCGCCGCATCCTTCCAGTTGATCCAGGAAAACACGATATCCTCATCCGGCTTCTTCAGCACGGCCGTGTGGAACGAGTTGACCTTGCCTTCCGGCACATCATCGCTCCAGGCGTCCACCACCGATACCGCGCCATACTCCATGAACATGTCCGCCATCTTCTCGGCCGCCGCCGTGTACGCCGCCCGCTTGTCCGCCGGCACCGGCAGGACCGTGCCATCAATCACCCCCGGCGCGGCCAACGCATCGCCCAGCAGATGCTCAAACCCGCCATAGATCATCCGCATACCATCAAACGGCATACCGCCTTCCGGCATCGCCATGTCCGGATCGGCTATCATCCCGGCATTGCCCGCGTCCCGCGCTGCCCTGTCCGGCCAGATGACCCAGGAGAACATCACGGTCTCGCCGTCTTTCTTCATCACCGCCGAATTGAAACAGTTCGTCTTGCCCTGCGGCACGTCCTCGCCCCAGCATTCCACGAAGCCGATCGCGCCATGCTTCTTGAAGATCACCGACGCATCCGACGCCATCTTCCGGTAGGCTTCCTTGTTCGCATCCGGCACCGCCAGCACAAATCCATCCACATAAGTCATCTCGGTCTTCCTTCAGCTCATACCCATGGCGGACTTGCCCGCCGCTTGCAGATCTTCTTCCGTTTTCAGCGGCCAGGCCGGTGTCGCAATCGACCAGTGATGGCCGAACGGGTCTTTCACCACGCCGTACCGGTCGCCCCAGAACTGGTCCGCCACCTCCATCACCACGGTCGCGCCCGCCGCCACGGCCTTCGCCGCGACCGCGTCCGCATCATCCACCATCAGGTGCAGCGTCACCGGCGTGCCGCCAAGACTTTCCGGCGAATGCCCGCCATATTCCGGGAACGCATCATTCATCAGCAGCATCGCGCCATTGATCCGCATCGAGGCATGCATCAGCCGCCCGTCCGGCCCCGGCAGGCGCATCACTTCCTCGGCGCCGAACGCGGCCTTGTAGAAATCCATCGCCTTCGCGCAATCCTTGCAGCTGATATGCGGCGTCAGCAGCGCCATTCCCATCTCGGCAGCAATCTCCGCCACGGGTTTTCTTGCCTTGGCCATGTCTGTCTCCTTCAGCCTGCAAATGCCGCCTCCAACGCGGCAATATCAATCTTGCGCATCTTCATCATCGCGTCGCGCACACGGCCCGCCGCCGCTGCGTCCGGCCCGCGCTGCAATTCGATCAGCTTCTCCGGGATGATCTGCCAGGACACGCCATACTTGTCCGCCAGCCAGCCGCACATGCTCTCTTCGCCGCCGCCGTCCAGCAGCGCGCTCCACAGCCGGTCCGTCTCCGCCTGATCCTTCGTCAGCACACTGATCGAGGCTGCCGGCGTCAGCGTATAATGCGGCCCAGCCGTAAGGTGCATCATCGGCGCACCCGCCAGCGTGTATTCCACCACCATCGGGTCGGCCGGCTGGCCATGATCCATCACGCCGTCGATCCGGCTGTCCGGCAGCAGCGACACATAGAACTCCGCCGCCTCCACGCCGCCCTTCTGGAACCAGAGGCAGGTGCGCACTTTCTTCTCGAGCAATCCCATCAGATATCTCCGTTCGGCTCAGGCCGGCTCATGCGCGGCAAACACCTTCAGCTGCGCCGCCAGCGCCCGCTTGAACGCGGGCCTGTCCACGCAACGCGCGCAATACGCCTCCAGTTCCGGAAACGGCGCGAGGTATTCGGAGCCCGCCACTTCGCGCAGCACGCAGGCCATCATCAGGTCGCCCGCCGTGAACCGGTCTTCAAGGAATTCCTTATCGCCCAGCCAGTCCGACAACCGGCCCAGGCGCTGCTTCAGCCCCTCGCCTGCCTTGCGGCCAAAGTCCGCCGCCCAGGGCTCGTCCGCCCAAAACAGTTCCGCTGTGCGCACATTCATCACGAAGGGCTCGACCGAATTCATCGCCGCGAAAATCCAGCTCTGCGTCCGCGCCCGTCCAGCCTCATCCTTCGGCATCAGCGCCTCGGAGCCTTCCGCAATCCGCAGCACGATTGCGCCCGACTCGAACATGTCGACCGGCCCGTCCCGGTAGGCCGGCACCTGCGCAAAGGGCTGGCGCCGCAGGTGGGCCGGCTGCAATTTTTCCTCATGGTCGATCAGGTGCTCGCTATAGGCAGCGCCCGCCTCTTCCAGCGCCCAGCGCACCCGCAGGTCGCGCACGAAGCCCTGCGCAAAATCCGGCACCCAAGTATAAGCCGTCACTTCCGGCATCGGTCTTCCCCTTTTCGTCTTGCCTGTGTTTTCTCGTTGACCAATACGTTGATGTCAACATACATAATAGTTCATGAGATCTGATCTCCCCCTCAGCGTCACGCAGGAAGTCTACGGGCGCTGCCTGTGCCTGAATGTCCACCGCGCCGCCCGCGCCCTCGCGCGCCGCTTCGACACGGCCCTCGCCCCGTTCGGCATCAGCCACGGTCAGTATTCGCTGATGATGTCGCTGAACCGCCCGGACGCCCCCCGCCTCGGAGACGCCGCCGCCTTCCTCGCGATGGACCGCACCACGCTGACCGCCAACCTGAAGCCGCTGGAACGCCGCGGCCTCGTCGAAATCGTTCCGGATGCGGAGGATCGCCGCTCCCGCCGCCTCTACCTCACCGATGCCGGCCGCAAGCTCCTGAAAGCCGCCGTCCCGGTCTGGCGCCGCACCCATGACGAAGTCGACACCCACCTCACCACCGACGGCAAATCCCTGCGCCACGAACTCACCCGCGTCGCCGCCGCGTATTGAACACGTCTGACAAGTTTGCGCTTGTCCCACAAGTTTCGGCCGCTTTCGGCGCACCAAGCCTTGTATTTGCAGCGAATAAAACTTTTTTGCTCGAAACGAATCCGACGGGACATGTGACGGAAGTATACTCCCGCTCATGTCCGATTTCCTCAGCATCCGGAACTATCCAGCCTTCCGGCGTTACTTCGACGCCGTGCATCCATTCTTCTGGCCGGTGCTCTACTGGCAGCTGAAACGCGCCTGGATCTTCCTGCAGAAGGAAAAGCTCACCTCCGTCCTCCTCGCCATCACCTGGTGGGGCGGCGTGCGCATCGTCCACTGCGGCGACAAGATCGAGGCGGAAAAGCAAAACCCACTCGCGCTGACCAAACCGCACTGGAGTGATCCGGTCTGGTCGAGCGATGTGCCTGTTGAATTCCTTGCGGCGCTGTGCGCCTTTATCCTCCCCCGCGCAGCGGGCGGAGGTGGCTGGCCGCAAAGCGGCCAGACGGAGGGGGCTCTGACCCCACCGCAATTCGATTCCTCGTAGCCATCCACCCTCGCGGCTCACCCGGCGGGATTTCATCCCGCCCTACATTGAGCGCACGTTAAATCGAACTCAAATCATAAAACCGGCCGGGCAAACCCGCGTCCGGACGCGATCGCAGCCCTCAGCCCTTACGCCCGCCCGCGCGAAAATAATCCAGCGTCCCGCGCGAGATCACATCATCCCCCGGCGCCACATCCTGCGCCTCGAAGTCCGGGAGCCCCTTCACCTCGGCATAGACGTTCCCGAAGTCCTGGTAGCAGGCCTCCAGCAGCGCCTCGAAACTGTCGATCACGAAATAACTCTGCTGGAAATCGTCGATGATATATTTCGTCCGCATAAGGCGTTTCAGGTCAAACCCGATCCGGTTCGGGCTCGCATCTTCCAGCGCGAACACCGTCTCGTGTGGGCTGGAGAGAATCCCCGCGCCGTAAATGCGCAAGTCCCCGGCTTCGCGGATCAGGCCGAACTCCACTGTGTACCAGTAAAGCCGCCCGAGATTGTGCAACTGGCCAAGGCTCATCGCGCGCTGGCCGCCCTTGCCATAGGCCTCCATGAAGTCCGCAAAGACCGGGTTCGCCAGCAGCGGCACATGGCCGAAGATGTCGTGGAAGACATCCGGCTCCTGCAGGTAATCAAACTCCGCCTCCGGACGAATGAAGGCGCCCGCCGGAAAGCGGCGATTGGCAAGGTGGTTGAAGAACACATCATCCGGCACAAGCTCGGCCACCGGCACGATCCGCCACCCCGTCATCGCTTCCAGCCTGTCGGAAAGGCGCCCCATATGCGGAATGCCCGACGGCGACAATTCCAGCGCGCTCATCGCATCGATGGCGGTCTGGCACGCCCGGCCCCGGGTTATCTCCCGCTGGCGCCGGAACAGCCGGTCCCACCGGTCATGCTCGGCGGCGCTGTAAGTTTCCCAAGCCTGGTCAATGGTATAGTCCGCCGCGCGCGGCGCGCCGTGGTAGCGATTCTTTGCAAAGGCTGTGTCCATGCCCTCAATATAGGCCGGATAGCGAATTGGTTCCAGATGAAACTAATTTACAGCCGCTCAATGAATGGCGCGCGCGTCCACGATCTCGGTCAGCGTGACGCCCAGTTCCCCGTCGGCTACGACCAGTTTGCCGCGCGCAACCAGCCGGCCGGACACGTAGATATCCACAGGCTCGCCGGTCTGTTTTTCCATCGTCAGCACTTCGCCGGGCGTCAGCGCCATCAGCTCTTCCATCGTCAGGCGCATCTCGCCCAGCACGACTTCGACGCGCACGGGCACATCCATCAGCATTTTCTGGAAAGCCGGATTTTCAGGTTCGGTCATGTCTGTCCTTCCGTGGACGAAGCCGGGGCGCCGTGTCCAGTCCCGGCAAACAGGTCGCCCTGTCCGCGCGTGATCCGGGCGGCAGCGCCCTCGATGAGGCTGCGCAGGCGCGCCTCGGTGGTGGCATGGTATTGGGCGGCCTCGATCAGGCGCATCACCTGCGAAATTTCATCCAGCGCCTGCGCCAGTTCGGCGGTGACGGCCGCAAGCCGCTCGCTTTCGGAGTCGGTTTTCACGCGGGCCACTTCGGCCAGCGTTTCAGCGCGCACCTGCGCGATCAGTCCGGCGACTTCCTCGCCAGTAAAGCTCACCCGCGCGGGATCTTCAACCCGCTCCTCCGGCTGCGGACCAAAGTCCGGGCGGAAGTCAAACGCCGAAACGGATTTCACGGCGCGCACACTCATTCGATCAGCTCGTCTTCATCCGGCGCCTTGCCGGCATGGATTTCGCCGCGCCCGATCAGCTGGCGCGCCAGTTCGACCAGCTCGCCGCGCGCCACTTCGATCTCGCTGCGCCGGACCGCGCCCAGCGCGGCAATCTCCTCGCGCAGCAGGTCGCCAGCACGCTGCGTCATGTTGGCGAAGAAGGCGGATGCCGTCGCCGGCTTCGCACCTTTCAGCGCAACCACGAGTATCGCCCGGTCCACAGAGGCCAGCAGTGTCTGCATGCCGCCGGCGTCCAGCGCCCCGAGGTCGTCAAACGTGAACATCAGTGAACGGACTTTTGCGCCCGAACCCGGTTCGGCATTCTCCAGCGCCGTCAGGAACATCGTTCCGGCGCGCGGATCAAGTCGGTCAAAGATTTTTGCAATGCGCTCGATGCCCGCCTGCCCGCCTTCGCGCGCCATCGTGGCCACGCGGCCTTTCAGGTGCTGCTCAAGGCCGGCCATTGCTGCAGGGTGGACCTCGCCGAGATGCAAAAGGCGCTGCATCGCTTCGATCGACAGCGACGGCGGCAAAACCCGCAGCAGACGCGCGGCTGCATCCCCGGTCAGCCGGGACAGGATCAGCGCGACAACCTGCGCGCGCTCATGCCGCATCATCGCCGCCAGCACGGACGTGTCGAGCGCGGAGAGTTCCGCCCAGACACCGGCGCCGCTGGTTGCGCGCTGGACCTGCGTGAACTGGCGCAGCGCTTCGGCCTCGCCCGCCGGGTCATCGCTGAGCCGCTCCATCGCCGCGCTCAGCGCTTCGGCTTCCTGCGGCTCAAGCTCCGCCCAGACCGCCGCCGCATCGGCGCCAAGCGCGCGCATCAGCCTTGCCGAACGGGCAAGGCCCGGCGCCATGGCGTGTGAAGGTTTTGCCAGTGCGCTCATGCGGTTTCATCCCGAGACGTCATCCAGCCGCGCACAACCGCTGCCGCCCGCGCCGGATCGCGCCGGGCAAGATCAACCGCCGTATTCGGCGCGGCGGGCACAGGCCGCAACGCGCGGGGGCGTTCGATGACGGGCTCAGAGGCCGGCAGAATTTGTGTGACAGGCGTCGCAGCGGGCGCCGCTTTCCCGGACAGGAACGCCAACGCGCCGCCGGCAAGCACGAGCAGGCCAAGGCCCACCAGCTCGGTCCAGGCCGCCGCATCCGGCCGTCCGGGCAGTCCGCCGGCAAAGGCCACGGTTTCGATCATCAGCCGGTCGCCCTGCTCCGGCAGGATCCCGGCCGCAATCGGCGCAATGCGCTGGAGGTCGGGAATGCGGTCAACCGCCGTGTCATCCAGCAGGATCAGAACGGTGCGGCCACCCTCGGCATTGTACGCCACGCTCAGGCGCGACAGGCCGGGACCGGCGATGGGGGAAATGATGTCGGAAAGCGCCGCTTCGGCGGGGCTCGCGGAGACCGGAGCGCCCGGACCTGTCAGCAGCGCAGATCCACGCCAGGCGAGCAGGACGAGGGCCAGCGCGCAGACCAGCAGGGCGAGCGGACGGACCAATCCGCCCGTTGCCGGTTCTGCAGCCTTGCCAAATGCCATCGCGCCCTCCGGGGCCGGCCAAAAGGCCGGCAGATTCCCGGAAGGCTAGAAGGCCTGCCTTAAGGCAGGTTTAACAAGGCAAACGCCGTCTTAACGGCGATATTGCTGCAGGCGGGTCGTGCGGAGGCCTTTTGCACCGTGACGGGCATAGAGACGCTCCCAACCTTCGAACTCTTCGTCGGTCAGATTGTAGCGTTCGCAGGCGTTTTCACGGGTCAGGAGACCGCCCTGGACGGCGGCAACCACTTCCGCCTTGCGGCGGGTGACCCAGCGGGAAATGCCGGGCGACGGCAAGTCAGCGAGCGTGAGCGTCTGGCCATCCGGGCCCTTGATGCTCGTCGGGCGTGCATTCTGCATGTTCATGTTCAAAACCACTTCAAGGTCCTATGCGTTTCACCCCGCTTCTGCGAGAGCGATAGACCGGACCCTACACGAGGCGATTTAAGCTCGAACTTGCCTTGAAAGATGAGTTTGGCCCCGGGCGTTAGGAGGCTGTTTGCAAACCTGTTCCGGGCCGGGACAATCGCGCCGAATGGGGCCAAATCCTGCCTGTGGCGGGGCATTCGTGCCAAGAATCGGGCGCTTCCGGCGGAACGGCCGAAAGGTGAGCCAGCTTGGCGATTGTGTGTCCGGCGCGTAACGTATGAGAGAAACATTACGGGGGGACGTGATGGCAAAGAAGGCAACAGCAAAGCCGGTGAACGCCGATAAGGCCGAGGCGGGGCTGAAGGTGTTCATCTCCTATTCGCGCAGCGAGGTTCACTTCGCCGACGAACTGGAGCTGTTTCTCTCCCATTCCGGGTTCGAGCCGCTGATCGACCGTCACGGCATCGATGCCGGGGAAGACTGGAAAAAACGCCTCGGCGACCTGATCCTGGCCTGCGACACGGTTGTGTTCGTGCTGTCGGACACCTCCGCCGCCTCGCCGATCTGCAAGTGGGAAGTTGAGGAGGCGGCCCGCCATGGCAAGCGGATGCTGGTGGTGACACTCGGCCCGACCGCGCCGGGGCTCGCGCCGCCAGTGCAGCTGGCGGGCATCAACTGGATCTCCTGCTGGGCCAATCCTGCCCTGCCGGGGTCAAGCCAGACACGGGGCTTTTACGATCTGAGTGAAGCGCTGCGCACTGATCTGGGCTGGCTGCGCCAGATGACCGATCTGCAGGCGCAGGCCGTGAAATGGGCCGGGCGCGGCGCCGGCGAAGACAGCCCGCATCTTCTGCGGGCGGACGTTCTGTCCGAAGCGATCGCCTGGGCGCGCGCCGCGCCGGACGGGCACGAGATTCCGGAAGTCGTCTCGCGCTTCCTTGCGGCGAGCGAGGCGCATGAACGCCGGCAGACGTCGAAAGCCCTGAGCCAGGCGCGGGCGGTCCGGCGAACGGGTTTCATCGGCGCGGGCGTGGCGGCGGTATTTCTCGTCGCGGCGCTCGGGCTCGGCTGGCTGGCATTGCGGCAAACAGAGGCAGCGCAGCAGCAGACAGCGCTGGCACTGGCGCAATCGTCGGCCATTCTCGCGCGGGAGTCGGAGGCGATTTACGAGGGCGAACAAGGTGATCACACCAGGTCCCTGCTGATGGGACTGCAAGCCGATCCGCTGGCGCGAAACACAGCAGCAGTGGTGCCTGAAAAATTCGCGCCGAAGGACGGGTACGCGTTTGCGCAGGCACGCCTGCAGGCCGCGCATGAAAACAATCGCGTGAAGCACGTGATCGAAGGCCATGACGACACTGTCACCTCCGCCGCTTTCTCGCCGGACGGGCAATGGATCGTTACGGGGTCTTGGGACAACACCGCCCGGATCTGGAATGCCAAAACCGGCGACGCCGTGCGTGCGCTCGAAGGCCATGACAGGATGGTCACCTCCGCCGTCTTCTCTCCGGACGGAAACTGGATCGTCACGGGATCATTCGACAACACCGCCCGGATCTGGAATGCCGAAACCGGCGATACCGTGCGCACGCTCGAAGGCCATGACGGCACTGTCACCTCCGCCGCTTTCTCGCCGGACGGGCAATGGATCGTCACGGCATCATACGACAGCACCGCCCGGATCTGGAATGCCGAAACCGGCGATGCCGTGCGTACGCTCGAAAACTATGACCAGCCGGTCAACTTCGCCGCTTTCTCGCCGGACGGGCAACGGATCGCGACAGGTTCTGAAGACTACACCGCCCGGATCTGGAATGCTGCAACAGGCGAGACCGTACGCACCCTCAAAGGCCATAACGACTATGTCACCTCCGCCGCCTTCTCGCCGGACAGTAAATGGATCGTCACAGGGTCCCAGGACAACAGCGCCCGGATATGGAATGCCGAAACCGGCGAGGCCGTGCGTACGCTCGAAGGCCATGACAACATTGTCACCTCCGTCGCCTTCTCGCCGGACAGTAAATGGATCGTCACAGGGTCATACGACAACACCGCCCGGATCTGGAATGCCGAAACCGGCGACGCCGTGCGCACGCTCGAAGGCCATGACAGCTATGTCACCTCCGCCGCCTTCTCGCCGGACGGGCAATGGATCGTTACGGGATCATACGACTACACCGCCCGGATCTGGAATGCCGAAACCGGCGATGCCGTGCGTACGCTCGAAGGCCATGATGCCGAAGTCAACTCCGCCACCTTCTCGCCGGACGGACAATGGATCGTCACAGGGTCTGATGATGGCACCGCCAAGATCTGGGCGATGCCGGACTTCCTGCTGGCGGATGCGGAGACGCAGGTGAGGCAGGCCTGCGAGATGTTGTGGAAGGCGAATGCGCCGCTGGCCTTTACGCGGGCGGATATAGCGATCTATCCGGTGCTGGAAGGCCAGCCGGTTGATCCCGATGATCCCGGCAAGCTGCTTTCGCCCTGCAGGGGCATATTGTCGGAGGAGGCGTTTACGGCGGCGCCCGCCGGGCCATGACGCAAAAAAACGCCCGGCCGAGCTTTCGCTGGCCGGGCGTCTGGATTCTGGGGTCAGTCGAAGACTAAAGCACGCGGTCTTTGAGGTCTTTCGAAGGACGGAAGGCAACTTTCTTGGAAGCCTTGATCTTGATGGCTTCGCCGGTGGCCGGGTTGCGGCCATTGCGGGCCGGACGCTTGCGGACCTGGAGGATGCCGAGGCCGGTGATGCGCAGCTTCTTGCCTTTTTTCAGGTAGCCGCCCATGCGGTCGATGAAGTCGGTGACGACCGCTTCAGCTTGCTTCTTCGGCATCGCGTGGGCTTCGGAAAGCTCGGCGGCGAGGTGCTTGACGGTCATGACCTCAGGCGCAGCTGCTTTCGGAGCGGCCTTTGCAGCCGGAGCTTTCCTGGCTGCGACTTTGGCAACCGGTGCTTTTTTCACAGGGGCTTTTTTGACGGGAGCTTTTTTCGCCGGGGCTTTGGCAGCGGCTTTTGGTTTAACGGCCATGTCATTTTCCTTCTGAAAGGTTGGGAGTGGGAAGCAGCCTGAAACGGGGTCTTTTGCCTGCTTTGAGCTGAACGTTACGCGTAATTCTTGAAGAGCGGGATCGCATATCTTTGCTTTGCGACTTACGCAAGTGGCGCAGAACTGTTGCCAAAAGCCTTTAAAAGTGGGGCAAAATCGCAGGATAGTGATTCCCGGGCACGCTTTCGCCCGCAGATTTGGCGCCGCGCGACACGGCCTGTGGCCGCGTATTTAATCCGTGTGCTTACTTTTTTTCGGAAAGACTGCGCGCTCAGATCAGCGTCTTGAGAAGCGTGAGACTGTCATTGTCGCGCACCTGCGCGCAATGGCGGCGCAGCATGGTCAGGAACATTTCGTCGCCGCGTTCGGTTTGCTTGACCAGCATCGCGGCGGCAAAGGCGACCGAGATTCCGTAGAAGGCAAACCAGCGATAGTGCGTATAGAGATCGTCGAAGCTATAGGTCTTGATACCCTCGGCCTGAAGGCAGTTGTGGTAGTAGCGCAGCAGCTCCATCTCATGTTTCGGGCGATCTTCTCGCGTCAGGCCGGCGCCGATGAAATAGGCAACGTCATTGGCAGGCGCGCCCTTGCCCGGCGTCTGCCAGTCGACGACGGCGAGCGGCTTCTTCGCGCCCGGCGGGCCGAACAGCATGTTGTCGAGACGGTAGTCCGAATGCGTCAGCGCGAAAGGCCCCTGATAGGCTTCGCCCCATTTTGGCAGGCTTGCCGCATAAGCGTCCCCGACTTCGATCAGGTCCGCGGTCAATTGCGCAGCGTAGCGATCCTTGAAGCCACCCCATAGGCCCGCAACCATTTCCGAAGTCAGCGCCGGTGGTGGTGCGCTGGTAGTGCCCTGCAACCAGTCATGCTGGTCCAGCGTGGGATCTTCCCAATGGGCCGCGTGAAGGGCGGCAGCGGCGTGCATCGCAAGGCGCGCCTCCATCGGGCCGCAACCTCGCAGCTGATCGCCCTGCACCGACGGCGCCATGTCTTCCATGATCAGGGCGAAGCGATTCGTTTCCGGGTCGTAATCCGTATAGAGAGCATCCGGTGTGATGCGGCCCGCAACTTTCGGGAAAGTGCGGTAGAACATCACTTCGCGCTTGTAATGGTTCAGCAATTTCGCCGTCATGATGCTGGCTTCGCTGGCGGAGGGAAACTTGCCGACCAGTGTTTTCGGCGCGTTCGCCCCTGCCCTTGCATAGTCAAAGACGAAGCGGACATTCTCGCCGATCTGGCCGGTGCCGATGGACTTGGAGGTCAGGCTGCGCACCTCGCCGTCGATTCCGATTTCGCCGAACAACTGGTTGAACCAGTCTGGCCCGAGTTCGAGGGGGTTCGTGTCGAGTCCCGGACGGCTCATGAATTGGTCTCTTCTGGTTTGGGATCAGGTGTCGTGCGCCGTCCCGTGAACTTGCGGAACTGGCCGAGGCGTTCTTCGGCGCGGCGCAGACCCTTGTCGAGCGCCGCCATGGTCAGCGCGAAGTCGCCGCTGGTCTCCTTGCGCCAGGCGCGTTCCGTCTGTGCAATGACGAAGGCGATGGCGATGCGTTTCAGGCTGGCGGGCGCGCCGCTGTCGCCGTCGAGCCCCGCCGAGGCGAGCGCCCAGGCGGCGGTGGCATGGCGATGGGCGGGCAGGTTCACGAGATGGGTCAGCGAAGTTTCGCGGAATTTGAGAATGGTGGTAAGGCCCGCGCGGTGGGGCTCCATTGCTTCGAAGCGCAGCATGATGACATCGAACAGGCGCTCGCGGGCAGAGGTCTCTTCCGGCACGCCGTCTGCGGACATGGCCTTGTCGAAAAAACCGTCGAGCGCTTCGACGAGATCCTCGCGCGAGGCGATGCCGTGGAAGTCTGACAGCTGAAGTTTGGCTTTCGCGGCAATGTCCGCCAACGGAATATCTGCCCAGGCGCGCGTCGCGGCCAGCTCAAGGGCGGCCTTCAGGCCTTTCTCGATGGTCTTCTCAGCGCTGGCCAAGGGCCAAGCCTCCCGGGTTAGTCCGCCTCTTTTGACAGGGTCCGGTCGCGCGCGGCGGCGGCCCTGAGGGCGTCTCTCATCAACCGGGGCATCCCACCTGTGTCCATCAGGATGTCAAGGGCTGCCTGGGTGGTGCCGCCGGGGGAAGTGACCGCGCGGCGCAGTGATTCGGGGTCGGCGCCGCTGGACGCCATCAGCGCGGCGGCGCCTTCGACAGTGCGCCGGGCAAGCTTCTGGGCCAGCGCGCGCGGCAGGCCTTCGGACTCACCGGCTTCCGCCATCGTCTCGGCGAGCAGAAACAGATAGGCCGGGCCGCTGCCCGAGAGAGCCGTGACGGCGGACATCAGGGACTCGTCGACCGGGCCGTGCACGTCGCCGAGCGGCGCAAGCAAGGCGCTGGCAGCCTTGCTGTCGGCGGCAGCCAGCCCCGGTGCGGCGGCAAAGACGGTGATGCCCTTGCCTATGGCGCCCGGCGTGTTGGGCATGGCGCGGATGATGCGGGTCGCGGCAAGGCGCTGCGAGATCTGCGCAATGCGCACGCCGGCCATGATCGACAGGACGAGGGTTTTCGGGCCCACGAACGCGCGCGCGGTCTCCGCGACTTTTGCAAACTGTTGCGGCTTGACGGCGAGGACGAGGACGCTGGCAGGGCCGGGCGCGGGGGCCAGGGAGACTTTGCCTTCGCCAGCCCAGCCGGCGATTTCGTCAGACGGGGCCGGCTCTGCGATGGCAATCGTGTGCTTTGTGCTCGCCGCGATCCAGCCGCGCGCGAGGGCGGTGCCCATGCGGCCGGCACCGACCAGGACAAGGGACGGCGCGGTTGCCATGATGGCTCAGGCTTCGCCGTGGGTTTCGAACATCACCGCGTCGATGGCTTCGCGCGGCGACTTGCCGGCCCAGACGAGGAAGTTGAAGGCCGGCATGAACCGGTCTGCGGCGGCTACGGCGGCGCCAATGACAGCGCGCACTTCGCCCTGGCTGACTTCCTCGCGGTCTTCCATCGGGAAAGTGTAGCGGAAGATGATGACGCCGTCGTCCGACCAGAAATCGAAGTGGCCAACCCAGAGGCGTTCGTTGGCGAGCATCACGAGTTCGGCAATGGCGCTGCGCTTGGCGGCCATCGCCTTGACGTCCAGCGTCAGTGAGAAGTGGATGGCTGAAGGCTCCGGGCGATAGGCGAACAAGGCGCCCATGTCGCCCCAGCGCGTCTCGGCGACGACCTGAAGGGTGCCCTCCTCGTCGCGCTCATAGGGCCAGCCAGCGGCCTCTAGGACCACCTCGACGAGATCGAGCGGGTCGATGTCAAAGTCCGGGCTCTGTTCGAGTTCAAGGCTCATTCGGGCGCCTCCCCTTCGCTATTCCTGAGTTGGTGCGGGATTCGTGTGACAAATCCACCTCCGACCAAACCGGCCAGACACACGCTTGTCTATCTGCTTCAACAGTGAGCGTTCACGAAGTCGGGGATTTCCCCTGCGCCGCCTCAAGCGCCGCGATGCGGGCCTCGAGCGTCTCGACCCGGTCCAGCGCCGCCGTGGCGATGGCTTTCAGGGCCTCGACCTCATCGCGCCCGGCGAGGTCCATATCGGCAATCAGCGCGCGCACGCGGGCCTGCGCGGCGGTCTTGGCCTCTTCGCCTGCTGTGCGTGCAGCGCCGAGCGCGCCGGTCATCAGGCTTGCAATGTCATCGAGCAGTGGATTTGTGCCTGCCATGCGGCTACTCCTTCGCGCCGGGAATGCCGGTGCCCTAACAGATAGGACGCCCGCCAGACAGGGAAAAGACGCCGCATGACTGAACTGCTGATGACGCTGGGCGTTTACCTTAACCAGGCCGCCCTCACCTTCCCCGAATGGCGCCCGGCCCTGTTTTCCATCGATTTTGGCTTCATCGGCCTTGGCGAGTTCCACCTGCGCTGGTACGCGCTCGGCTATATCGCCGGCATCGGCGGGGCCTGGTGGTATGGCACGCAGCTCCTGAAGCGCGAGAACCTGTTCGGGGGCAAGGCGCCGCTGACGCAGGACGGGTTTGACGACCTGATGTTCTGGATCATCATCGGCATCATCATCGGCGGCCGGATCGGGTATGTCCTGTTCTATATGGTGCCCTATCAGATGGATGTGCTGGCAGCCGACCCTCTGACGGTCATTCGCATCTGGGACGGCGGCATGGCCTTCCATGGCGGCATTCTCGGCGTGACGGCGGTGCTGTGGTGGTTTGCGGCGAAGCGGGGCGTGAACCTGCTTTCGGTGGGCGACATTGCCGGTGTCACGGCGCCGATTGGCATCGGTCTCGTGCGGATCGCGAACTTCACCAATGCCGAACTGTACGGGCGCCCGACGGACGCTTCAGTCGGCATGGTCTTCCCGGAAGGCTATGTGCAGGGTTCGACGCCGCCGGCGTTCAACTGGGCGACCGATCAATGGGTCTACACGGGCACCGAACTCGCCCGGCATCCGAGCCAGCTTTACGAGTCGGTGCTGGAAGGCTGGCTGCCGCTGATCGTGCTGTCGATCCTGATCTGGAAGTTCGGCGCGCTGAAGCGGCCGGGGCTCGTCGCGGGCCTGTTCCTGATCATGTACGGGGTGGGCCGCTCGGTCGCCGAGAACTTCCGCGAACCCGACTCTTTTGTCAGCGGACTGCCGGAATGGCTGACGATGGGCATGATCCTGTCGACCCCGATGTGGATCGGTGGGGCATGGTTGATCTGGAATGCGTTGAAAAAGCCGAGACTCGCGGTATAAGATTCCAAAAATAGGTAGATTTACGGAATCAGAAAGTTCACGCGTTCCTGGGGAGGCAACGCAAAATGCGATCCGACAGCCTATACCGGCTCACTGCCGCGTGCCTGATCACGCATGAAATCGATTCCGTTCTCTTGCCCGTGCTCCTCAACAGTCCGTTCCAGATTTCGGGCGGGTCGATGGACCCTCAGGTGTTCATCTGGGCGCAGGCGCCGATTGCGCTGATCCTTGTCCTGCTCGCCGAAGTCTCGCACCGCGCATCGCTGCGCTATGGCTTGTGCGTGTTTGCGGTGGCCCATGCCGGGCTGCACTGGTTCTACAGCAACCAGCTGCCGCATGATTTCCATTCCGTGGCGTCCTGGGTGCTGATCCTGCTGGCCGCGATCTTCGGAGGCGCTTATCTGGTGCCCGCAAAGGCGCGATAAGGCGCTCCGGAACGAATTGATGAGCATAGAAGACCGGCTGGTACGCCTGATCGAAACAGGCGGTCCGATCCCCCTTTCGACCTATATGCAACTGGCGCTGCACGACCCGC
This sequence comes from Hyphomonas sp., assembly GCA_040223555.1. Classification (GTDB taxonomy): domain Bacteria; phylum Pseudomonadota; class Alphaproteobacteria; order Caulobacterales; family Hyphomonadaceae; genus Hyphomonas. The sequence continues at coordinate 433,484 of JAVKGA010000009.1, read as the reverse complement.
AGGCCGGGTATTACGCTGCGCGGCCCGGCATCGGGCGCGACTTCACCACGGCGCCAGAAACGAGCCAGGTGTTCGGCGAGCTGATCGGCGTGTGGCTGGTGCATGAATGGCGGGCGCTCGGCACGCCGGAAGCGTTCCAGCTGGTCGAGATCGGACCGGGACGCGGGCAGCTGATGCTGGACGCGCTGCGGGTGGCGGGCGCGATTGGCGGCGAAGACTTCCTGGCGGCGATGCGGCTGGTGTTTGTCGAGCCAAGCCCGGTGCTGGCGGCGGCGCTGGGCGAGCTGTTTGCACCGTCCAGCCCGGCCATCGTGGCGCGGCTGGCGGAAGTGCCGGACGGGCCCGCGCTGATTGTGGCGAACGAATATCTCGACTGCCTGCCCGCGCGCCAGTTCCGCAAGGCGGAGGGCACCTGGCGCGAATGCGTGGTCGGGCTGGCCGAGGGCAAGCTGGCCTTCGGGCTGGCAGCGGACGAGCCGCGCCCGCCGCACGGCGCGGCGTTCAGCGGCGATGTGGTGGAAGTGCAGACGGGGCTGGACCTCGTGGTGGCGGATGTCGTGTCACGCAAGGCGCCTGTGCGGGCGTTGTTCATCGACTATGGCCCGGATGACCGGGCGCCCGGCGATACGCTGCGCGCCTACCGAGAAGGCAAACAGGTCTCGCCGCTGGAAGCGCCGGGCCTGTGCGACCTGACGGTGGATGTGGATTTCGGGCGGTTGGCGCGGCTCGCAGGCGCGGCGGGCCTTGATGTGGCCGGGCCGACGCCGCAGGGCATGTTCCTGCTCGGCCTCGGCGCGCAGGCGCGGATCAACCAGCTGGTCGCGGCCAATCCGGATGATGCCGGAGACGTGTTCGACGCCGCGAAGAAGCTGATCGACCCGGCAGAAATGGGCGCGCGGTTCAAGGCGATCTGCCTGTCGTCAAAGGGACTGGCAAAGCCGGCGGGGTTCTAGGCGGTCAAAGCAAGGACTGACAGGCCTGAGTCTCCATGGTAACCTAAGCGTGGGGAGGCATGCGCGGCGGTGGACTCGGTTTTCATTTCCTACTCGAGCCTGGACAGGAACCGGGTGCGGGTCTTGCTGAAGGCGCTGCGCGCCGAGGGACTGAACGTCTGGTGGGATCAGGATATCCGGATGGGCGAGCCCTGGTCGGAATCCATCGAGGCCGCGCTTGCGGAAGCGAAAGTTGTTTGCGTCTGCTGGTCGCCGGCCGCTGTGGCCAGTGAAAACGTGCGCGAGGAAGCGCGGCGGGCACGGTCAGCCGGTCGCCTCGTTCAGGCCTATATCGAACCTTGCGATCCGCCACTGTTCTTCGGCGAGCATCAGGGCGCACAACTGACGAAATGGCAGGGCGACAAATCTGACGACCGGTTCCAGATGCTGGTGACGGGTTTACGCGCCATCATCGCGGGCAAGAACCCGCCCCCCGCCCTGACGAAGCAGATCGGATACAAGGCGCGTCAGGATATGACGGCACCCCTGGTGAGTATTGCCGCGGCCATTCTGGTCGGCGCCGTTGCCTCGACCATGTTCATACCGCAGATACGTCATCTGGTTCTTCCGCCCACACCTGCCGTCTGGACGATGACGACCGGTCCGGGTGTAGACCTTCGGCCATCCCTTCCGCCTACGGAAGAAATTGGCGCGCGCCTAAGATCGAGGATGTGGATGATCATGGTCCTTGAGTTTGCACCGGACAAGCAGCCAGATACTCCCGTTTCGATAACCAACGCGACGGCCTATCTGGAGTTTCCCGGGTCAGAGCCGGTCGAGTACCGATGGCTGCACTTTACCGACGGCGATGATGACCCCACGGATTATATCGACCGCGTTTCGGGCGCGGGGCCGTTTTCACTGGACCATGCCGGATCGAAGGAGATCCTGTTCCAGCCCATGGAGCCCTTGCTGTGGATGAATTTCATCGTCAAGCTGGGCGAATTGTATGAGCAGGATGCGCAATCGCAAATCACCGTGCGCGTAGAGGCCTCGCTTGCGAACGGACAGAATGGGCAGAATCTCGAAGCGTCATGTCAGGCCAGCGTCGCCAAACTGTTCGAGTTCGCCCGTGAGGAAGGCTCAAACATCGCGTGGATGACAACCGAGTGCGTGCCTGAAGAATGACCCCCAACCACTGATCGCTCAGGAGACCTGCCATGAAGAAATTGTCTTTGCTCGCAACACGCGTCGCCGGGATCTTTTTGTCGGCCGGTCTCTGCTTATCAGTACCGGCTGTGGGTCAAGGCCTGGAGCAAAGCATCCAGTCCGAGACGTTGACGCTTAGTCTGCCCGCAGACTCGACCCTGTCGCTCGAAAGCAATCCGGCCCTTACAGAAGCCTATGACATGTTCGAAAGCGATCCGCTGAATGGACTGGAGTTTGGCCCCCTCAAGCCGGCAACCGGGATAAACACGGGCGGCGTGTTGGAGCCCGGCGCGGACGGCCTGTCGGACCTCCTGGACAGGCTGAAGGAGTGCGTGAACTGCGTAACGGGCATCAACACGGGTACCGGCAGCGGTCCGCTTATCGGGATCAGGACGCCGACAACGATTGTACCGTCCGTCGGGACCGGCTCGGGTTCAGGAGCGTCTGGCACAGAGTCCGGTGCGTTGTTCAATTGCTCCAAAACTGACGAAAGCCCGCGATGCTCATGCGTACGAGCGTCCAAGATCTTCGGAATGTCGGACGAAGAGACAATCAAGGCCTGCAAAGACAAGTAGGAGATTAAGTTTCGGCTAAAGACCGTGCGCTCCGACAGCGCAGGAGGACCATCATGAAGAGTTTGGCTTTACTCGCTACCCGCATTGCCGTGATCGTGATTTGGACGGGGTTCTGTCTTTCCTTGCCGGCTTTGGGCCAGGAACAGGAGTCAGAATCTCAGCCCGATTCCTTTGTACGCGACCAGCCCGCTGACGACTCGATGGCGCTCGAGTCCGATATAGAACAGACAAATCCCGAAGACACGCAACCAACTGAGCCGCTTGACGGAGCACAACTTGAAGAGACTGTGGCACATCCTGACAGCAGTTTAGAGCGCCTAAGAATTTTGACCCGATCAAGCGTAGGGGTTAGGACGGGGACGGCGATTAACACGAGAGATGGTGTGATTGAAGCGACCGCCAGTCCTCAACCGATCAAAAGTGATAAGTCTGAGTTTCAAATGCAACTCTCCTGCCTGCCAACCGACGAGAGTGATCAGTGCGTCTGCATCCAAGCCTCTAGGGTTCTTGGGCTGACGCAGGAAGAAATCATCGAGGCCTGCAAGGACAAGTAGCGATTTAGTTGCACCAAAAGCCCTTGCTGAGGCAAAAGAACTCTTATCTGTCTGGGCTGGACAGACAGGAGACTGACGCCTTGGCAGAACTCTCGATTCTTGAACTTGGGCGCGTGCGGGAGGGGTTTACCCGTGCGGATGCGCTGAACGCGGCCCGCAGCCTGGCGCAACATGCCGAGGGGCTGGGCTACAAGCGGTTCTGGGTGGCGGAGCATCATAACATGGCGGCGGTCACGACGGCGGCGACATCGCTGGTGATCAGCCATATTGCGGCGGGCACGAAGACGATCCGGGTCGGCGCCGGCGGCATCATGCTGCCGAACCATGCGCCTTATATCATCGCGGAACAGTTCGGCACGCTGGACGCGCTGTATCCGGGGCGGATCGACCTTGGCCTTGGCCGCGCGCCGGGCACCGACCAGTTGACGCTGCGGGCGCTGCGGCGCGATGCGATGAGCGCGGAGAATTTCCAGCAGGATGTTCTGGAGCTGCAGGCCTGGCTTGGCCCTGTCTCCGAAGGGCAGCGGATAGAAGCCGTACCCGGATCAAATTCGAATGTGCCGCTCTGGATTCTCGGATCGAGCCTTTATGGCGCGCAGATGGCGGCGGCGTATGGATTCCCGTTCGGCTTTGCCTCGCATTTTGCGCCGCAGATGCTGGATCAGGCGCTGGCGATCTATCGCACACAGTTCAGGCCCTCCCAGCAACAGGCGAAACCTTATGCGCTGATCGGTGTGAACATCATTGCGGCGGAGACGGACGACGAAGCAAAATATCTTGCGACGTCGCAACAGATGTCCTTCGCGAACCTTGTGCGCGGGACACGCAAGCTGACGCAGCCACCGATCGACGACATCGACACGTACTGGAGCCCGGCGGAACGCGCGCAGGCGTCGGCGATGCTGAACTTCAGCATTATCGGCAATGCAGGCACCGTGCGCAAGGGCATCGAGGCGCTGCTGGAACGTACGCAGGCAGACGAGTTGATGGTGGTGTCGGACATGTACGACCAGCAGAAGCGCAAACAGTCGTTCGAGATTATTGCGGGCGTGATGGCGGATATCAGCGCGAGCACGGCGACGACTGTCTGACCCGGTTGCCGGTTGCGTGCAATCAGGTGATTGTTCGTAACGGTAGAGTCACGCAAAACGGGCAGGATGATCCTGGCGGACTTTTAAGCGCAGTTTGCATTCGGAGCCAATGCGAATGGTATTTCGAACGTTCAGGTCTGTTGCTGCGTTCCTGGCCGCCGGGGCTTCAGGCATTTTCGCGCCGGCCAGCGCGGACGGCCTGCAGCGCGCGGCGCTTGCGCCTTTTGCTTCGCCGCAAGTCGTTGCCGACGTGCATCTCATGCGGCTGGAGGAGAGTCTGCAGCGCGCCATGAAGACCGGCGATTTCGTGGGCCTGGCCGTGGCTGTGGTGCGCAATGGCGAGGTGACGTTCGTGCGCACCTATGGCGAAACCGAAATCGGCAGCGGCGCGCCCGTTACGGAAGATACACTGTTTCGCATCGCCTCCCTGTCCAAGGGATTTGCCTCCACGATGGCCGGTATCGCGGTTTCTGAAGGCAAGCTGACGTTGGATACACCGGCGACCGGATTTGCGCCGGAACTGGCGCTGCCGGGGACCGGCGAAAGGTCGCTGACGCTGGCACATCTGCTCAGCCACCGGACGGGACTGCCACCGAACGCCTATGACAACCTGCTGGAGGCTGGCATCTCGCCGCTCGCTATCCTGCCCCAGTATCGCAAGGTGAAGCCGATCTGTCCGCCGGCCGACTGCTACGCCTACCAGAACGTGACCTATGACCTGGCTGGCCGAGCCGTTGCCAATGCCTATGGCGACACCTTCACCCACCTTGTCTCAGAGCGGATCTTCAAACCGCTCGGCATGTTGACCGCGTCATATGGCCGGGACGCCTTGATGCTGAGCGGCAACTGGGCCCGGCCTCACACACGCAAAACCCAGAGAGACCCCGCACTGCCAGCCCATCCCTGGACGCGGATCGACGTAAAGGCGCCCTACTATGCCACGCCGGCCGCCGGCGGGGTGAACGCTTCCATTACCGACATGGCGCAATGGCTGAAGGCGCAGCTTGGCAATGCACCGGACGTCCTGTCTCCCGGCGTTCTGGACCTGATCCACACACCGCAGGTGGCCACCCCGTCCGAAACGCGGCGCATGCGGGCCGCCCTGCCAGCCCTCAGCGCGTCGCACTATGGATATGGCTGGCGGGTCTACGAATACGCAGGCCAGACCGTGGTCTCGCATGGCGGTTCGGTGGACGGGTATGGCGCGCAGATCATGTTCCTGCCGGCCCGCAATGTCGGCATCGTCGTGCTGGCGAATGCACGCTCGAGACGGATGGGGCGGATCGCGCCGATGTTCCTGGACCTGACACTCGGCCTGCCCACACGGGACTGGCTGGAACTGGAAGAACCGGACCCGGCGATTACATCATCGCCGTAGCCTGTTCCGGACGCCCGGAACTCAGGACGGAAGCTTGATCGTGTTGCCTTCGCTCAGGAGTACGACTGTCGGCGCGTGCTGGCGGGCTTTTTCGGCTTCGATGCCGCAGAAGGCCGCGATGATGACCGTGTCGCCGACCGCGAAGTGGCGGGCCGCGGCGCCGTTGACGCCGATGGTGCGTGAGCCGCGCGGAGCTTCAAGGGCGTAAGTCTGGATACGGGCACCGTTGGTGACGTTCCAGATATCCACCTTTTCATGTGGCAGGATGCCGGATGCGTCGAGTAGGTCCTGGTCAATCGAGACCGAACCTTCGTAATGCAGGTCGCATTGGGTGACTGTGGCCGAGTGAAGCTTGGCCTTCAACATCGTGAGCAACAAGGGAGGCATACTCCGGTGTAGGACATGAGCACTTTTGCTCACGGTGAGAATATGGGGTCGCAGCGGTGGACTGCAAGGGCCTTTTGCCCTGCAAGGGGCGAGCCGTAAAGGCGCGGTATGTAAAGTTTTCCGATGGCAGCGCTCACATTTATGTGCGCCTGCCGCATCCCGGCCTTGCCTTCAGGCAGCGCAGCGCCGTAAGCAGCAGGCTGATTTTCAGGAGCACGAGACTTGTCCGGACCGCCTGAGTTTTCCGTACTCATCGTCAACTACAATGGCGGCGCCTACCTGCAGGGCGCGATCGACTCGCTGAAGGCGCAGACCTGTCGCAGCTTTGAGGTGATCGTGGTCGACAATGCCTCCACGGACGGCTCTGCGAGCGCGCTCGACACGGCCGGCCTGCCCGGCTTCACGCTGATGGCCGAGACGGAGAACCACGGCTTCGCGCGCGGGAACAATCTCGCGGCGGAGAAAGCGACCGGCCGGTGGCTGGCGTTGCTGAACCCGGACGCGCGGGCGGCGCCGGACTGGCTGGCGGCGCTGAAACGGGCCATCGACACGCATGACAGTGTACGGACCTTCGCCTCAGCGCAGCTGCTGATGGATGATCCGGGCACGCTGGACGGGGCGGGCGATGCTTACCTTCTGTTCGGCTTTCCCTGGCGCGGCGGGTTTGGCCGGCCCTCGCGTGAATTGCCGGGGCCCGGCTATTGTTTCAGCGCCTGCGGCGCGAGCGCGGTGTATGACGCCGCCCTCTACCGGTCGCTCGGCGGATTTGACGAGCGCTTCTATTGCTATTGCGAGGATGTCGATCTCGGCTTCCGCCTGCAGCTGATGGGCGAAGACTGCTATTTTGTCCCGGACGCCGTCATCGAGCATGCCGGCAGCGGGACGACCGGACGCGACAGCGAGTTCACGACCTATCACGGCACCCGCAACCGGATATGGACCTATGTGAAGAACATGCCGCCGGGCCTGATGGCGCTGACCCTGCCAGGCCACGTTGCGCTGACGCTCTATGTGCTGGCGCGCAACAGTTTTACGCCGCGCTTTTTACCGATGATGCGGGGCATCTGGGACGGCGTTCGCGGCGCCGCGCAGCTGCGGACGTCTCCGGACTGGCGGGTGAAACAGCGCGGCGCGCCTGTACGCTCAATGGCGTGGAATCCCTGGAGGATGAGCCAGCGGCGCGCGCATGTGAGGCCCGCGGTCTGAGCGCGGGGCTCAGTCGTGCGGCATGGCCAGCACGCTGCGCAGATAGTCGCCGTACTCGTTCTTGTAGCCTTGCGCGAGACGGTCCAGCTGCGTGTCATCAATGAAGCCACAGCGCCACGCCACTTCTTCCGGACAGGCGATTTTCAACCCCTGACGTTTCTCGATGGTCTGCACGAATTGCGAGGCCTGGATCAGGCCATCGAACGTGCCAGCATCCAGCCAGGCCGTGCCACGCGCAAGCCGGCTGACGCGCAGCTTGCCGGCCTTGAGGTAGGTGTCATTGATGCTGGTGATCTCTATTTCTCCGCGTGCGGACGGTTTGACCGCCCTGGCGATGTCAACCACGTCTTCGTCGTAGAAATAGAGGCCCGTGACCGCCCAATTGCTTTTCGGCTTTTCGGGCTTTTCCTCGATCGAGAGCGCGACGCCTTTGGAGTCGATTTCGACGATGCCGAACTCGCGCGGGTTCTGGACCTGGAAGGCAAAGACTTCGGCGCCGGCCTTCAGGCCTCCGGCTTTCTGCAGGTCGCCGCGCAGGCCGGCGCCGTAGAACATATTGTCACCCAGCGCGAGGGCGCTCGGCCCGCCGCGCACGAAGTCGGCGCCGATGATGAACGCCTCGGCAAGACCGTTGGCTTCGGGCTGGACGGCGTATTCGAAGTTCATGCCCCAATCAGCACCGGTGCCCAGCAGGCGTTTATACGCCTCGACGGAGTCCGGCATCGTGATGATCAGGATATCGCGTATACCCGCCAGCATCAGCGTCGTGATCGGGTGGAATATCATCGGCTTGTCATAGACCGGCAACAGCTGTTTCGAGACGCCGCGCGTGATCGGGTAGAGGCGCGTGCCCTTGCCGCCGGCGAGGATGATACCCTTCATGCTGCATACCCTTTACTTCTGACGAGCGCTTCGACGCAGGCCCGCGTACTTGCCTGCCAATGCGGCAGGATTATGCCGGTCTCGCGGGCAAGTTTGCCGCTGTCGAGGCGTGAGTTGGGGGGGCGCCGGGCCGGGGTCGGATACTCTGCCGTCGTGATGCGGTTTACGCGTGCAGAGGGGCCGCCGGTTTCGGCGCTGACGCGGAAGATTTCCTCGGCAAACTCGGCCCAGCTTGCCTCGCCGCTGGCGGTCATGTGGTAGACGCCGGCTGCCAAAACGTCTGGCTGAGCGGTGATTCGTTGGCCGATTTGCCACAGGGCGGCAGCGATATCGTGGGCGCTTGTCGGGTTGCCGCGCTGGTCATGCACGACGTTCATTTCGTCGCGCGTTTCCGCAAAACGCAGCATCGTCTTGACGAAGTTCTTTCCGAAGGGGCTGTAGACCCAGGCCGTGCGCAGGATGAGATGGTGCGGGTTTGCCGCTGCAACCGCCTGTTCGCCCGCCAGCTTCGAGCGGCCATAGGCGCCGTTGGGCCCCACGGGGTCGGTTTCGACATAGGGCGCGGCCTTGTCGCCGGCGAAGACATAGTCGGTGGAGAGGTGCAGGATGGGGGCACCTGTTTTTGCTGCAGCTTCGGCTAGGGTGGCGGCGCCGTCTGCGTTGAGCGCGTGAGCGGCGCCTTCCTCGCTTTCGGCCTGGTCGACGGCCGTGTAGGCGGCGGCATTGATGACGAGATCCGGCGAGACCGAGGCGATAGCCGCCGAGACAGAAGCGGGGTCCGTCAGGTCGAGTTGCGGGCGCCCGAGCGAGACAACTTCAGCAAACGCAGCAGGCGCCGTATCAACGAGCGCACGCGCCACCTGCCCGCTTCCACCGGCCACCAGGACTTTGATCTTCTGCATGTGGGTCTCGCGCTGAACGGCGGATCAGGCCTTGACCGTCGCGGGAAGCCCGAGACGCTCACCGGAATAGACAGATTTGCGCAACGGACGCCACCAGTCTTCATTTTCCAGATACCAGGTAATTGTCTTTTCAAGACCTGATTCGAAATTCTCCTGCGCGCGCCAGCCGAGTTCGTCCTCTAGCTTGGATGCATCAATCGCATAGCGATGATCATGACCCGGACGATCCGCCACGAAAGTGATCAGCTCGCGGCGCGGACGGTTAGCCGGCATGAGGCGATCAAGCGTGTCACAGATGGCTTCGACAACCTGCAGGTTGGTGCGCTCATTGCGGCCGCCGACATTGTAGGTTTCACCGAGGCGGCCCTTGAGCGCGATCAGGATGAGGGCGCGGGCATGGTCTTCGACAAACAGCCAGTCCCGGATATTGTCGCCCTTGCCATAGACGGGCAGCGGTTTGCCTTCGAGCGCGTTCAGCGTGACCAGCGGGATCAGCTTTTCCGGGAAGTGATACGGCCCGTAATTGTTGGAACAGTTGGAGACGACGACCGGCAGGCCATAGGTGCGATACCAGGCCTTCGCGAGATGGTCAGACGCCGCCTTGGACGCCGAATAGGGCGAGGACGGATCATACGGCGTGTCTTCATGGAAGAGGCCGTCTGCACCCAATGATCCGTACACTTCATCGGTGGAGACATGTAGAAAGCGGAATGTATCCTTCGCGGCGCCCGTCAGGCCTGACCAGTAGGCCCGCGCAGCCTCCAGCAGATTGTAAGTGCCGAGCACATTGGTTTCGACAAAATCGCGCGGTCCGGAAATCGAGCGGTCGACATGGCTCTCGGCGGCGAGGTGAAGAATTACATCGGGACGTATTTCGCCGATGAGCCGGTTCATCCGCTCTGCGTTGCAGATGTCTTCAACATGGAGATGCACACGACCGGTCGCTTCGGCGCCGGCAATGCTGCCCCGCGTCGCGGCATAGGTCATCTTGTCGATGACAAAAACCTCGTTTGACGGGTCCGCAGAGGCGGCGCGCACAACCGCCGAACCAATGAAACCTGCCCCGCCGGTAACAATAACCTTCATAAATTTCTCGCTTTGAGCCGCTTCCACGCCCGCATACCACCCTGTTCCGAGGCTGCCAACCACAGGTGCGCTCAGGAGCATTACTTGTCAGTCATGCGGCCCCTGCCAAGGGGCGCCATTCAGCTTTGGGTTGCGATTCGCAGTTCCGGTACAGCGGAGACTGGAGCAGGCTGCCTCTGGGCTGCCTCATACTCGTTCACAATGTCGAGCGCAGCACCGAACGCGCGGATGCGGCCCTCGTCGATCCAGAGTGCCGTGTCACAATTGTCCAAGATCAGCTTCCGGCTATGCGAAGCGAGGATAAGTATGCCCGCCTTCTCGACAAAGGCATTCATCCTGCGCGTGGCCTTTTCTTTGAAGGCCGCATCGCCCGCACTCAGCCACTCGTCGAGGATGAGTATTTCGGGATCAAAAGCCGTGGCAATTGAGAATACGAGGCGCATGCGCATACCCGCAGAGTAAGTCTCCAGCGGCATGCTGAGAAACTCGCCGAGTTCGGAAAACTCAGAGATCTCCGCGCGTTTCTGCTCGATTTCCTTATGGCTGTATCCTGCCGCGAGACCGCGGAGTGTTATGTTGCGATGCCCTGTCGCCTCGGGCTGGGTGCCGAGATTGATATTGATAAGGCTGGTGATCCGCCCGAAGACTTTCATCTGTCCTGTTTCCGGTGCCAGGATGCCCGCCAGCACCTGCAGCAGCGTCGTCTTGCCGGAGCCGTTCTTGCCGACAATCGCGAGACGGTCTCCTTCGTTGAGCCTGAAAGAAATGTCCTCAATCGCCCGCACGCCGCGCAAACGGCCTTTGGCATCCCAGATCATCCGGGTCGAACTTTCCTGATCCCCTTCCCGGTCCACACTTTGCCGAACTGGAAAGGTCACGCCGACGCGATCGACCACAACGGAAGCCGGCGGCTGGACCTTCTTTTGCTGCTTTCGCTGCAGCAATCCGAATCGTTTGGGATCTGCGATTTGTGACATAATCTACAACCAGTAAGGCAGACGACGATGAGACACGTACGACACCACCATCATGAAAAAGAAGTTCAGGCCGGTAACGATTGCGATCACCTTCCAGCTGAATGGGTCGACGGCGTGTCCGAATAGTGGCGCGGAAACGATTTCCAGGGCGTGAGTCAGCGGATTGAAATCGGCGATTATCCGGCGAAGGCTACCTTCAGGCTGCTCGGCCCGGACCCACAAGATAGGCGTCGTGAAGAACAGGATTCGCGTAAGCGACTGCATCAGATGCTCAAGATCCCGGAACCGCGCCGTGAGATAACCGAGCCAGGTCTGAACGAACACAGCATTGACCAGGAGTACCAGAAAGGCTGGCAGCGCCATCCAGGAGTCCGGCGTCATCAGGTGGCCCGTCGCAAGCAGGACGATCAAGGCTACGATCGTACTGATCGAGAAGACGAACAGTGACCTCGCCGTGCTTTTCAGCACATGGATCGAATGCGGTAGTGACATGCTGGCAATCCAGGTCTTGCTTACACGAAACACCGCACAGCCGTCCGTAATGTTGGCAACAAGGAAGCTGAAAAGCGCATAGTTTACCGCAACGTAGGCTGTGAACTCACGGGCGTTCTTCGTCGAAAAACCACCAAAAAAGATCGCAATGGCCGCTACAAACAGCAGGTAGGAGACGACAATCCAGGCCAGCCCCAATCGGCTGCGCCGGTAGCGTTGCTGCACTTCATCTGCCGCAAAGGCGAGCCAAAGCCTTGTTTTTGACAAGCCGCGCAGAAGGTCGGTGAGGCCAACCAGCAGGTTGGACCGCCCCCCGACCGCTGTGTAAACGGCGTATGTCAAACATATTCCCCTGAGACTACGCTTTGGATATCTTGTTCAACTTTGTGGGCCGACACTCAACCGGTGTCGAGCAGGTGTCCTGCGTCTTAATCGACACTTGTCGTCAGGTCAGCGGCGAAAACTCACAACGACATCAATGAATTCGGCCCGGATCCCGCGGTCGAGGTCGTCGGTGTAAATGATCTGGCTAGACATTCCAGAGGCAGTCTGGATCGCGGTCACAATGTCATACCCCCAGTCCATCGTAACCAGTGAGCCTTTGTTATCTACAGGATTGCCGTGGTACTCGGCCGGAAGTAGGTAATCGATGGTCCCTTCCGACAGCCGCTGGGCTCGGGGTCGGGATGCCTCCGTCTTGCGGACCAGCGGGACTGTGAAAATATGGGCACCGCCGGGACGCAGCACCCTGCCGATTTCCCGGAAGGCCGCTTCGGGATCCAGCACGTGCTCCATCACATCCTGCGTTATGATCAGGTCGAAAGCACCATTCGGAAACGTCAGTGCTTCCAGGGATTCGCAGCGCGCCTTGTATGCCGTATTTATCGTGCCCGGCGGCGTGTCGGGGAAATAGTGACTGTAGGAATAGTGTTTGCACTCCCGGCCCAGCCTGACAGACACGCCGCGCCCGCCTGGCGACGACTCGTGGATGCGTTTCTGCTGGTAGTCTGGATAATAGCGCTTGAGGACCTGCATCAAAGCCCGCTCGCGCGGCACTGACTTGCACAAAGGGCAAACAAGATAGTCGCGAAACCAGCGTTGGTCCGCGAAAAATTCCACCTTTGCATCGCAAATATCGCAGTAGCCCTGATGCCGAAATTCAAAGTGTGATGCCATAAATTTGCCTAGTCCGGTCGAGAATGCTTGCCAACGCGTTTCCTGCCGCTAAGCGGGGAAAGTAGCTATGGCTTGTTGCATGTTCGACCTACTGGAGCACCGACGGTCGCGCAAACAAACTAAGAGTCATGGCTAAACAACGCACAGGGCCAAAGCATTGTTCACAAAGGAAAAATGATGAAGCCCACGGGTCTGGTATCAATACCCCGTTCGCAAAAACCGGCGGTTTCACTCCCCTTTGCTACATTGATGGCCGCAGCAGGCTACAACACCGGCAACATGTTGTTCACCAACGCCGTCTGGGAACAGATAGACGGCGCGAAACAGGCCGTGGGGTTCAAATTCAATCCTGAAAAACTGAACAAGTCACTGAGTGCCGTGGTGATCCCCGCAGCAAATTGGTTCAGCTCCAGTGTCGATTTTTCGGACCTCGCCAACCGAGTCGAACAGCTCGACATCCCGGTTGTCATGATTGGCCTCGGCGCACAGGATGGCTCCTACTCGCATGAGATCGACGTGCCCGAGGGGACTGTCCGGCTGGTACGGGCAGTTGCTGAACGGTCCAAGTCTGTGTCTGTCCGCGGCAATTACACAAAGGCAGTGCTGGAAAAATATGGCATCACCAATGTCACCGTCACCGGATGCCCTTCGCTTTACCAGGAGTTCAGACCGGGCGCAGACAAACTTCTTGCCGCGACGGCGCGCAACAGTGATGGCCCGCTGCTGCTCCATTCCACGCGCTACTATGCCAGCCACCGGCCGTTTGCAGAAACACCTTCGGTCCACCGGGACATCTTCCAACTGGCCTTTGCGACAGCGACCGACCTGCTGATGCAGTCCGAGCCGGAAGAGATCAGCATGATGGTGCCTTCAGCGGAAAAACCGGACATCACCCCGGAAACGATGGGGCTGATGCTACAGATCTACGGCGCTTCAAATCAGGCTGAACTTGAAGCGTACATCGCGAAGCACGCGCGTGTCTTTTTTGACGTCTCACGCTGGTCTGCCGCGATGCTTAGCTATGGTCGCGTATTTGGTACACGACTACACGCCACCATAATGGCGTTGAACTCCGGTGTGCCCGCCATGCTGGTCTGTCACGATAGCCGAACGCAGGAAGTGGCAGAGTTTGCCAAGCTTCCCAGCACCGCCCCCGAGGAGGGCTCGCTGAGCGATGAAGGCATCCGGAAGATGTTTCAGTCGGCGGATTTTGAAGCCTTCCGCAAGGCCCGAAAAATCAACGCCGCCACGTATTTCGAATTCCTCGTCGCGAACGGCTTTGAATCCACACTTTCGAATGTCGGTTGAATTTTGAGGGTATGATAAACTGAATAGTTAGCCCAACCGTCTATGCAGAATGAGGGCGCACTTGGCCCTCTTGGCTGCGATTTCGCCGGCTCTTTCATCAGGCGCCGGTTCCCCGAACAGGAGAATCTGTTGCCCATCCAGACGGCCTGCGGCGTATACGGCCAGTAACCAAAAGCGGAATAAGATGAGCAAGAAGCGTATCGTCGTTGTCCTCGGAATGCACAGGAGCGGCACCAGTGCCATCGCCCGCGGCCTGAAGGCGCTGTCTGTGGACCTGGGCGCGAATCTTATGCCACCCGCAGTTAATGACAATGACAAGGGCTTCTGGGAGGACATGGATGTCTATCGCCTGAACCAGCGCCTACTTTCTAAAGTTGGAAACGCTTGGGATCGGATGTCTCCGGTAGAGACGAGATCCTTGAGCGAGCACGCATTTTTTGCCGAGCGCCGAGAAGCATCTGCCCTGATCGAACTCAGGCTATCGTCTTCGCCAATTTTCGGATTCAAAGATCCCCGGACATCAATACTGCTACCATTCTGGAAGTGCGTCTTTGAGGACCTCGAAATTGAGGACAACTACATCGTCAGCCTACGCAATCCACTTGAAGTCGCTGAGTCCCTTAGCAAACGCGACAAGATTGATACCACGCATGGATTGATGTTGTGGCTAAAGTACAACTGGGCTGCAATTGAAAACTCCAGCGACAAAAACCGTGTTTGCGTAGCTTTTGAACAGCTAGTTGACGACCCCGCCACTCAGCTCGCACGTATTGCTACCGCGCTTAGTCTAACCTTTCCATCGCCATCCAGCCCCCAACTACTTGAGTATGCTGGCGATTTCATTTCTCGCGATCTCCGCCACAACCGGATATCGAGCAATGAACTAAAGCGATCCGAAATTGTCCCCGCAGCTGTCGCTGAACTTTACGCCGTTTTGCAGAACTGGGCCAACAGCAATACGGAGTTAGAATTTCCAGCAAAACTGAAATCCAGGATTGAGCAATACTTATTAGCCAGCCAACCGCTTCTCCAACTGGGCGACCAGCTGAAAGCACGCGTCGCTGGATGTGAACGCGCCCGCATCGAACTCGCTGAGTCAACTGAGCAGTTGAATGCGAAGATTGTTGAAAGCGAACAGCGTGTTTCTTCTCTCGAGGCTGCGGAGGAGGCTCTCCGCGAACAAGCCGCAGAAATGCATCGACAGATCAAGGCTACGGAAACCAAGTTAGCCGAACAAACGCAGCAACTCCTGTCCGCCGACGAGCACATGCAGAGATTGCGAGGTGATCTCGCTGACAAAGTCAAAGCATTACAACAAGTGCGCGGCGAGTTGCTCATAGTTAGCAGCAAATTAGAAACCCTTCAGACTCAATCACGGCAGCAGCTTGAAGATTCAGCGGCACAGCATGAGCGCCAGTCCCGAGCGCTGGCCGAAATGCAAGCCGGCATTGTCGAGCGTGATGCCGCACTTGAACGCCTAGCCCAACAAGGTGCAAAGCGGGAGCAAGAACTCGATCATGCCATCAACCAACACCAAACTGCGCTCAAAATGACCACCTCTGACCTGGAGCGAACCAAAGCGGCCCTCCGAAACGCTGAAGAGGTGCTCCAGAGTAAGCAGGAAGCAGTTTCCGACGCTCAAAAACGCGCAAGTGCCGCCGTTGAAAGTCATTCTGCCCTACGTACCGAATTTGCAGAAAGGACGAAGGAATTGCGACTTTTGAGGCACGAAGTGCATTCATTTAGGTCAAGTACTTCATGGAAGATCACAAAGCCTTTGCGCATGCTTCGCGCACTGTTGACCTACCCAAAGCTGGTTCTTATCCGTTTGCTGAGAAAAGGTATCAGCTGATCTTCGCTGCCAGGGTCGTACGGGCCTCTATGAAGCAATAAGGGGCACAAACATTGCAAAACTTGCTGCGCAGCGCATTAAACACCAACCGGGCGTGTCCGCCCAGTGTGGCGCGACTCATTGATGAGCAGTGGTATCTCAATGCATACCCTGATGTGGCAGATTCCCAATTTTCTGCAGCAGACCACTTTATGTCTGTTGGATGGGCGGAAGGGCGCAATCCAAACCCCTTATTCGATACGGAATGGTATTTTGGTCAATACACCGACATCGAACTTTCTGGAATTAATCCGCTCACACATTATGCGGAAATCGGATGGCGCGAAAATCGCACACCCCATCCATTGTTCGACACTGCCCACTATCTCGAACACAATCCAGATGTCAGGGCAGCCAAGATCGATCCGCTTACGCACTACTTGCAAAACGGTGCCGCCGAATTGCGCAGCCCGCATCCTTTGTTCGATGCAAGATGGTACTGCGAAACCTATTCGAACGCCAATGGCACCAACCCGCTCATCCACTACCTAGAAATTGGTGCTGCTTCGCTGTTGCAGCCCAACCCGGTTTTTGACGCTGCATGGTACGCAAAACGATATCCGGACTCGGCCTCAAACCCTCTGATTCACTATATGAAGAATGCTGCAACGACCGGAGCGCAGCCACACCCGCTGTTTGACAGATCCTGGTATCTCGCGCGCAATCCGGATGCCGCTGACGCCGGTCTTGACCCACTTGTGCACTATTTGCTTAGAGGACACTTGGAGCCACGCCAACCGCATCCCTTGTTTGATTCTGAATGGTATCTTGCAAAATACCCATTGGTTATGAAATCCGGCGAAAATCCACTCAAGCACTACCTCAGGGTCGGCTGCGCTGCGAATTATTCACCGAACTCGATGTTCGATCCGGAATGGTACCTTCGTGCATATCCCTCGGTAGTCGGCGCCCGGCTTAGTCCTCTTGAACATTATGTACTTTACGGTGAGCGGGAAAATCGCGATCCTTCGGCTTGGTTTTCAACCGGATACTATCGCAGCCAAGCACGTCTTGCCCCAAACGAATCTCCACTTGCTCACTATCTTCTTGAAGGGCGGTCAGCGGGCTTGCTCACACAACCGCCGCGGAATCTTACTCAACCGGCCATTCTTCCTTCAGGGGCACTCCAACGGCAGGGCAAGTCACCTCTCAGAATTTGCGTCATGGCGCACCTGTTCTACCCCGACATGAACTCTGAGATTAGAAGGTGGTTGCAGAACATACCCTACAAATTTGATCTCCTTCTCTCAACCGATGAGGAATGGAAGCGCAATCAATTTGGCCCGGCATTCAATGGAATCGAAAATCTCAATGCATTGGATGCGCGTGTCGTAAGGAACAGGGGGCGGGACATTGCGCCGCTTCTCGTTACGTTCGGCAGCGAGGTGATGAGATACGATGTTTGCCTTCATATTCACTCCAAAAAGAGTCCGCACTCGGATGAAACCGAAGGCTGGTTTCCATTCTTGATGCAACACTTGCTGCATTCTCCCGGATATGTCGAAAGCATAGTGAACAGGTTTGCTGAGGAGACAAGTCTCGGCGCGGCTTACCCTCCACCATTCCCGCCGATTGAGCGGCACATGCACTGGGCTGGTAACTTCGATACAGCCAAGGAGCTAATGCGAAAACTGGGCCTCGCGCTCGAGGAAGCTGATCGTTGGACAAATGATTTTCCTGCTGGCTCAATGTTTTGGTTTCGCCCACAAGCAATTGCCCCACTGCTACAGTCTGACCTTTCCTTTGATAGTTTCCCGGAAGAAGTTGGCCAGATAAACAATACGCTCGCACATGCTGTCGAGCGGCTGTTTCTGCTGATCGCGAAGAAGCGAGGCTACTCGAGCATTCCGATTGCTCCCGATTCCGATGATCGCAAAGTCTGTGAACTCAAACCTGCCTTTTTGGCCAGCCGTGGTGGAAGTGCCGAAACATTCTCCACCACCTACCCCGCTCAATTAAAGCGAGAATTCATCGATTGGGATCAGGACCGCGAGAATGCCTTCAAGGCTGATATTTCCGACCTGAACGTCGCGCCTAAGGCAAAGTTTGACGCAATTCCGGCTACAATTGTCATGCCGACCTTCAACAGGGCCTCAACGCTCAAGGCCGCGATTGATTCAGTGACCGCACAAACCCATCGGAACTTCCAGCTTATTGTCATCGATGACGGCAGCAGCGACAACACATTCGAGGTCATGAACGCCTACAGGAACGACAACCGCATCTTGTATGTACGCCAAACAAATCTGGGCGTTTCGGCAGCCAGGAATTGCGGCATCGCGCTCGCTACGGCCCCGTACGTTTTCTATCTAGACAGCGACAATACATGGCGATCTGATTATCTTCGCAACATGATCGTCTTTATGGAGACGGGTCAACTTTCAGCTGCCTACGCAGGCCTGCGAGTTATTGGTGATAACGACACGCTCCAATACTATCGTGGGGATCCGTTCTCGTGGCGGGAGTGCTTTAACGCCAACTATATTGATCTGAACACGTTTGCTCACCGGCTGGACGCCGTAAATGCGCCCGAAATCCGGTTTGATGAGCGACTGAAGCGCTTGGTTGATTGGGACTTTTTGTTGCGGGTCGCCGCATCAGGTCGAGTTTCGTTCGCCCCCTTTATTGGCGCAGACTATTATAATGGCGCTCAAGGCGAAAGAATCAGCCGAACGCAGTATGTAAACGGCGAAATCAAAGTATACGAGAATCTCATTCGCGCTAAGCACAACAGTCTGCCGAACGGGCATAACAACGAAGACGTTGCCGCGTGGGATACCATCCGCAAACGACCGTCTCTCGAAAAAAAAACACATCAAGTTGCCGTGCGATACTACCCTGATTACACATCAAACAATGCGTATCAGAACCTTATCTACTCGGCATTTGAGGGACTGGATCTTAAGTCCGGCTCAATAGAGGACTGCCTTGCCCTGCTTCTGCAGGAACGACGGGCACACGTCGTCTTTCACTTGCACTGGGTAGCACCGATATTCGCAGCAGCGCCTGACGAGAAGACAGCTTCCGCCCGCGTTGACCGGTTTATTCAACAGGCATCTCGCTTCGTCCAACTTGGCGGCCGCATATTCTGGACGATCCACAATACACTTTCTCACGAGGGGCGTTACCGAGACTGCGAGTTGCGCCTTCTTCGCGCGCTAAGCGATCTGGCAGATACGGTACATGTGCACCACGCAGACACTGTCAGTATTGTTGATGAGTACTTCCGGATTCCGCCTGAGAAGGTGTTGGTCGCAGAGCATGGCAATTATATTGGCACACTTCCGGACATAGTAAGCAAAGCCGAAGCGCGTACGCATTTGGGCATTCCGATGAACGCCAAGGTATTTACGATACTTGGGCAACTTCGTCCCTACAAAGGCCTCGAAGACCTCATTGTCGCCTATGAAAAAGTTGCTGCGGACAGAGATGATTGCTGGCTAGTGCTTGCAGGCAAGCCCTTGCAGATAAGTGTCGAGGAATTGCAACGCCGTTTGCAACACCTGCCTCGCGCCATCCTTCATCCGGCTTATGTTCGAGATGAAGATGTGCAATACTATCTTAGGGCAGCGGACGCTGCTGTGCTGCCTTATCAGTCCGTCCTGACCTCTGGTTCTATTTATCTTGCATTGTCTTTCGCTGCACCGCCAATTGCGCCCAACATCGGCCTGCTTGGCAGCATTATCGAAGATGGCACTAATGGACTGCTTTACGACCGCACAGTTCCGGGCAGCCTGGAAGGCAGCCTTCGTCGGTTCCTGAGCAAGCCGGAGCTTCATGCCGATTTGTCTCGCTCGGCCCGCCAAACTGCAGAACTCTACTCTTGGGAAAGCTCCAGCAACAAACTACGCCGCCAGGCAGAAGCCCCCTTGCTCGGCAAAGAACTACATCTGAAGATAGGGTCGGATTTGCGGCGTATAACGCTTCGAACTGGCACACGGTCTCTGAAAGGTGCAACCTGCGGGGCCATCGTACTGCACTACAAGAATTTAGCGGATACAATTAATTGCGTTCGATCTCTAATTAATCAAAATGCGGACGATTTGGCCATTCTAGTCCTGTCGAATTCTGACAGCATCAACGATGCTCTAGCTATCGCGGACAGGTTCCCGGAAGTCACTGTGGTTCAGAATGAAGACAACATAGGGTATGCCGCTGGAAACAATATTGGACTTCGACTTTGCCAAGATGCAGGCTGTTCGTATTTCTGGATACTCAACCCAGACGTGATCATTCCCAAGGGATACTATAAAATCCTCGTCGAAAAAGTTACAGCCTCGCGCGAGTATAGTTTGTTTGGGTCCATCGTGACTTTCGGAAATGAGCCAGAGAAAATCTGGTTCGGGGGTGGGGACGTGTCTCTTGAGAACGGCGGGTTCTCCACCCATCGCCTCATTGGCCAAACACTGAAAGACGTTCCAACTGAAGCGTTTGAATGCGACTATCTTACAGGTGCAAATATCTTCGGTCGCACATCGGTCCTCGGCAAGATCGGCTATATTCCAGAAGAATACTTCCTGTATTTTGAAGAAACAGACTGGTTCATGCGAGCGCGCGGGCTTGGAGTTAGGCCGCTGTTGTTTCCGGACATTCATCTGACTCACTGGAAACGATCAGAAGAAAGTGGCTTACCGACCAAGGCGTATTGTTATTACTTTGTCCGCAATGCATATATTTTTGGTCAAAGATATGCTCCGGCGGCAGCGGAAGAACGCGATCAAAAGCTGACGGAGTTTCGCGAAGCTTGGATGCAAGTCATACGGAAGCTCGCGCCTGATCGAGAAAAAGAATTTCTTGACTTGTTCGCGCGCGCCGCCCGGGATGGGAAGCGGGGCATAGTTGGACGAGCACTCATTTGATCTAGGCTAAAAAGTTCGCTGCAAGCTCAAACAATACACTAGATGCGCAAGATAGGGGCAAACCACGTCAATGCTAAAGGAATTGGAAAACTACCTAATCGATGGATTTCACAAGGTTGAGGGGTGGGTCGCCGAACCGATATGGGAAGTGCTGGGGTTTCTCGATGCAATACAGCGGCTCAGAGGCATAACCGGAGGGGTGGCCGAGATTGGCGTCCATCATGGTCGCTTCCTCTTCGGCTTGCAGGCCCTGAAATCAGATACGCCAAAAGCCGTTGCGATGGACCTGTTCGACAATCAGGAATTCAATATCGATAATTCCGGAAGAGGTGCAAAGCAGCAGTTTCTGACGAATGCAGCGCACTACTCCGTAGATCCGGCACAAATTGAAATCATTCAAGGCGACAGCCTGATGATGCGCCAATGGGACATTGACCGCGTCCGCGACCGTCACGGACGTTTTTCACTGTTCAGTGTGGATGGCGGACATACTGTGGCACACGTTCGGCACGACTTTGACATTGCCCAGGAGCTTACAGTTCCGGGCGGCTTGATTATCATTGATGACTATAACAATCCATTTTGGCCTGGCGTTCAGGAGGGCATAGCCATGACCTTCCTTATGCAAAATCCGACGTTCGTGCCGATTCTTTGCGGAATGAACAAGCTCATTCTCGCCGATATCAGCCATCACGATATATACTATAAAGCGCTCGCAGCGTATTTCTCAAAATACCCTGGAGTAAACATGAAGCTAAATACCAGGTTTGGCTGGAACAATGTCAGCCTCACCTTACCGGACCGCAAACCACATTTTGCAGTTCTCCGTGAATGGCAAGCGAAAGAGATCAGCACGCTGAAGATATAGATTCCTCGCTTAGGGATGTCACAATGACCACAACCGTTTGTCCGATTTGCTTTTCCACAAGTCTGTCCGAGTTCAACACCCGACCCCATGCCTATTGCGCGAAATGCGGTTCACTTGAACGCGGGCGCCTAGTTTGGATGGTTGCATCGAGATTGGGACTGCTTCGACCGGGTGTGAACTTTCTCAACCTAGCGCCTGAGCCTTTTATGCTTTCTTACGGTCGGCGTATCATCGGGGAGAGCTTGGTTGCAGGCGACTTCAGCCCGCAAAATTTCAATGCAAGTGCCGGCCCGATTATTCGAGTTGACCTTTGCGAAGATCGGTTGCCCTTCGACGACAACTCACTCGATGTAATTATGCACAATCATGTTCTGGAACACGTATGCTGTTCGGTGCCTCAAGTTATCCAAAAGCTGAACCGCCTCCTTAAGCCTGGTGGGTATCACCTGATCTCCATCCCTCTATTCCCGGGCCGGAAAAGCGAGGAAGATCTGTCAGAAATTTCACCCGATGAGAAAAAGCGCCGATTTGGTCAGAATGATCACGTCCGTTTGTTTGGCGACGACTTTATGGAGTTTTTCCGCGCTGGTGGAATCGCAACTGGCCTGCTTGATCTGCAAGGCCTGTTTTTTCCGCATGAGCTTGAAACTTGGGGCATTCCTGCAGAGACACTCGCGCGACCTTCTGGCCACACTATATTTGCATGGCGCAAGCCAGAGCCTTCACATGGATAGCAGAATCCAGGCCGCCGCTGAACGCTGGTCCCGGCCAATTCAACCCGGCAAACTTCGATGGTGGCAGTCGCCGACGATACTGGCACACTTGAACAAAGTCGTTTGCGGAACAGCTTTGCAAGGTCCGTGGATGGGCCTGAACAAGCGTATTGAAGAAATCGCCCCAAACGGTTTTGATCGAGCAATATCGATAGGTTGCGGGGCCGGCGCAAAAGAACTGCAACTTATCAACACCGGACTGGTCAAGCATTTTGATCTGTATGAAATTTCGCCAACCCGTGTGGATCAGGGCAAGCGTCTTGCCCACCAGCAGGCCGTAAGCGACCGCGTAAGCTTTTTTACAGAGAACGCCTTTGATAAGAAGCTTGGATCGTATGAACTAGTGTACTGGAACAACGCCCTACATCACATGCTAGATGTCGAAGCAGCCATTGCATGGAGCAGGGAGCATCTTGTTCCTGGCGGCTGGTTTGTGATGGACGACTTCGTTGGCCCGTCGCGTTTCCAATGGTCAGATGAAAATCTTTCGCACGCCACACGAGTTCGCTCACTCCTGCCCGACCGCTTCCTGTACAATCCCGCAGACCTTTCCCAAAAACTGCCCATTGAGATCAGGCGGCCCACCGTGGAGTCGATGATCAAGGACGATCCAACAGAAGCAGCTGACAGCGACCGAATAGTCTCGTCAGTAAAAAAAATGTTTCCAAATGCCGTGGTCATTCCGACAGGAGGCGCGTTGTACAATCTCGCCCTCAATGATGTGATCGCGCACTTTGATGAGAGCAGTGAGGACCTTTCTTTGTTGCAGTCGATTTTGATGAGCGATGAGCTGTTGGCGCATGCCGGTATGACGCATTACGCCACTGCGTTCGCGCAACGTTAACAGTGGCAGGCGGAACTTTGTCGGTGGTGCGATCGTGAATTCATACGCATTTTGAGCGGCAGGCGGATTAATTTGATCAAAAATGATTCCTGTTTCATCCGAACTGTGACTCACAGTTCGGTAGGTGCCGGAGATGGCGACTTTGATTTCGAAGGATATCCCGTCCCGAAAAATGCGGGGCATTGCGACGAGCAAGTCGGTCCTTGCAGTTGCAGGTCAGTTTGAGTGTTGCTCAACCGCGCCGGGTTTGCCGGAGGCCATTTTCTTTTATAAAGTGGACCTATGACCGACATGAAGTAAAAATCTCCTTACTCGCCAGAGGCGCGTGAGCGAGCCGTTCGGATGGTGATAGAGCATCGCGGGAAGAACCCGTCGCAGTGGGCGGCGGTCGTCTCGATTTCCGGCAAGATTGAATGCACGCCTTGTGCACCGCATCACTGGGCGGCGCAAGCTGAACGGGATTCCACCAAGCGAGCGGGACCACGCAACGAAGAGCGTGAGCGATTCAACAGTTCCCTTGACTGGATCAGGCTCTAATGAAAGCGGCTCTTCAGTCTTAGGAGGGGTGACTCCAGAAACTTGTAACTCGCTAACGCCGTCAGCACACTGACCGTGAACGCCACAACAAGCAGCGCAACGGCCTTCCATGCCGTAATTTCGCCAAAGCGTTCCGTAAGCGGAGAATGCAAAAGGATCATGTTGACAATTGGATGCCATACATACAGGCCATAGCTGTATTTTCCAAACCACCGCATAAAAGGCTGTTCCATGACCACACTTAAGGGCCGGAACGTGAGAGATAGTACAAGGACGCTCGCATAAGCTATTGTCAGCAACGAAATTCCAACGGTCAGGACAACGGGATCTGAATTCGAAAGATCTCGTCTAATCGCAACGATGATAATGAAAGTCGTCGCTGCAGCGATACCAAGTCCCCATGCCCAAGGCACCAGAGGACTGATACCTCGAGGTCCACGGACTGCCAGGGCAATGAGAGCCCCCATGGCAAGGCCGTCCATGCGCAGGGGTGTTAGAACGTATACAGCCAGATTCGATACATCATTTAAGACCAGAATAGTTCTCATGATTGGCGCGAGAATTATCATGGTGACGGCTACCGCCATCAGTTTTTTGCGCGATAGTGAGAGTACAACCAGTGGCCATAGCAGATAGAACTGCTCCTCAATTGCCAACGACCAAAAGTGATCAAGGACGCTTCCGCCCCCTTGCACCGCCATTTGAAAATTACCTACATACAAGAGGGTCCAAAGAGGGTTGGCGCCCCCGAGCAAATCATGACTCCAGATCACATTTAGGGTGATCACAGCTAATGCTGCAAAATAGTAAAGTGGAAATATCCTCAGTGTACGGCGAGCGTAAAAGTTCCTGAAGTATTGTTTCTTGCCCTTCGAGTCGTACAGGATCCCTGTTATCAGAAAACCAGACAAAACAAAGAACAGATCTACACCCGACCAACCGATCCCTGTCACGCGGAACAGTACGCTCTCCAAACCAAAGACGCTCGCGCTGGCGCCATAGTGGTATAAAAGGACAAGGATGACGCCGAGGCCACGTATGCCATCGAGCGCACCGATATGCCCTGACCAAACGCTGGCAGCGGCCGCATCTGGCAGCGCCTCAAGAGTGGTGACCGATGGAACAGAGTTCGTGACTTCAGTCATATTTCCACCCGTACAAAGCGCCGTTGGAAGACAGATAAGCAGTTCCCTTTTCAGCATCCACCACAATTGTACGAAGCCATGGCCCAAGATAAACTGTACCGGTCGTGCGAGACGTTCTCAGATCAATAGTAATGATCTGGCCTGTAACGAAACTACCCGCGAACAGGATTTCCCTATCCGGATCGAAAGCCAGTGTACGAACACCGAAAGGTCCTTTCAGGGCACCTTTTGCTGCGAGCGTGTCGGCATCGAGCCGGAGAATTTCCGAGTTGACCGGCGAAGTTACCAGCAGCTCATTTGTGGATTCGATCAGCACCATCCTATCAATTCGAGCAGGAGCAGCAGCTCTGCCAACGATCTCGCGGGCAGCCAAATCGTATATCAGGATCTCCGGATTGCGGCGGAAAAAGCTTAGATAGAGCCACGGCTTTTCTGGATGCTTAAGAAGATTTCCCGCATCAAGATCGCGGGTGTCGATGACCTTGCCGCTAACATGGTCAAGCAACAGGAAAGCAGTGCCATCGTCTAAATCTGCCTCGGATACCAACGCAATGGTCTCCGAAACAGGATCGAAGGTGACCCACGGATCTCCTGAAGAAAGTTGGGGAACTGCGACCTTTCGATTCAGCTTCAGCGTATCCGCATCAATGAATAGCAACTCCTTGTGCTGACCATTGAAGACTATAAGTTCGCTATGGATTGTATCGAGAAAAATACCTTGAGCGCCTCCGCTCGCAACCGTCGAGACACGAGGACGAGCATCAAGGTTGTCAAGATCGAATTGGTGGATTCTGTCCAAACCGTGCCCCGTGGCATAAAGTCGGCGTTTGTCTGTATCAATCACCAAGCCGTTTATATCAGCACGCATCAAGATATCCGCAGATTTCGGCATTCGCAGCGCCTGTTCGATTGGAACGAGCCGCTCTCCCTTCACAAGTACGGCAATGCTCGCGCTCAGCAGGACGACAGCGAAGACCCAGCCGAGACACTTGATTGTCTGCTGGAAAGCACTCTTCAAATTTGCAAGTTCGCCAAGCCAGGTTAAGTGGCGACGGACAATCAGGCCCTCAGTAGCGCCAACGGCTAGCGACATACCCAGCCAGTTGGTCCGGCGCCTCAAAGTCTCGTCTGGGAGGAAATTAGTCGCACCAATCACAATGGGGATAATGGCATGCGACAAGGTCGTATCAGTCAATCTGAACAGAATCGCGGCCAAGAACGCTGTTGCCCCAACCAAAAAGACATAACCCGGGACCAAATGGACGCGCAGAGAAACAAAAACGAGTAATCCAAAAAACAGCACCAGGGCGGCAAAGAGGAAACTTCTGGATACCGTCAGGCTAAACAAGTCTATGATTCGGAGTGTAACCGATACGCCATCGAACAGAGGTAGCTCTGAGATGGAATCCCTGAACAGAAAAAGCATAAGCAGAATAGCGGGAACGCGAAACAACCCCCAAGCTAAGAGCGCCGCCCGCAGCCTAGAATGGGGCACCGAATTTACCTGTATCCCAGTCACAATCCAAAGCCCTCAACCATCCCCCCAACCAGCGGACTCGCTGTTCTAAAAGGGTTTCGTCCCCATTTGGCACAGTTAACCTCACCGGCGACTACTGAACCAATCAGTGCAAATATTGATCCATCAGCCGGACACCATACTGGGTATATCACCGCGGATCTCGCAGGATATTCGTCCAACAAGGCATTTATTTTGGTTGCGGGGACATCGCGCACCAAGCATCTTTAAGCCCTTAAGCGCTGACGCAACAAGACTCCGTACAGCAACAAACCTCCAATCACGAGGTGCGAAGAAAGAAAGTTTGTGGCGAGCGAAAAATGTCCTGCCATCATGGGCCAGCTGATAAATTCCAGCGGCGCGCAAAGGACAAAGGCAATTAGCACGGCCACGCGTTCTCGGCCTCTCCCGTATTGCCACGCCCATACAAAAGCCGGCAGCAGCCACAAGTAATAGTGAGACCAGGTAAGGGAACTCACTAAGCAGGAAACCGTGACGACCATCAGGGTTTCAAGCTCAATCACCTTCGACTCCGGCCAGCCAGACGGGCGCCGGAAGCAGGTCGCCAGGAGTGCCACCACGGTAAGGCCGCACAGCATGATCGCCCATATCCGGCCGGTTGCCGATAGAGCATGAGGCAACCAATCCGTAAGCCCGGCAATCCCGGTTTCGAACCGCGCCACAAACGCCGGAATGGACTGGGCATTGAATCCCGGCACTGGTCCGGCGGCAAAAGGCGCCACAGCCTGCTCATACCAGAGATGGTTCAAGCTCCAGCCGAACAGGGCCAGAGAGGACAAGGCGGTGCCGGCACAAACTGCCGCGCCTCCGGCAACGACTCGCCATTGTCCACGACAGAGAAAGTAGATGCCGATCAGGCCGAGAGAAGGTTTGAGTACCGCGATAAGACCAAAGATCGCTCCGGCGGCAACATGACGACCAGAGGCAAAACATAGCAGCGCACCTGAAAGACCCAGCAACAGGAAATGCGAAAGGTTGCCTTCGCTCAGAGAATAAAGCAGCGGTCCGAAGACAGCGAATGCGATTGCGAGTAGGGCAGCGTACCGTCGTGGCAAAGAAAACTGAACACAGAGCATTCTCCAGGCCCAGACAGTGGCTGCTAAGCCAAGGAGTGTAAACGCAATAGCGGCCGTATGAGCGTCCAAAAGGCCAAATGGTGCAAACAAGAAGCCGACGACGGGAATGTTAACGAACCCGTCCGTGCCGCGCGCATAGACTTCTCCGAAACTCTCGGATCCCTTCCAGACTGCCGCACCCGCTTCCCAATAAGCGAGCCGGAAATCTTCAAGCTTCCGCGCGGGATCTGAAATCGCAAAACCAACAGCGCCCAACATTGCGGCAAGAGCTGTTATGCAAAGCCAAAAAACGCGTGACGAAACTCGTCGATCAAGTAGGAGGACGAGTGCGATTGAGATTGAAACGACAATGAACTGGCCGGTATTCCATATGAGCGACTGCATCAATTGACCGTCCAGGGTAACCTGAGGTTCCAAGAGTCCTGGGTCAACCGCCACACCGCCGCCAATACAACTAGCGCCGCAAAATAAAGGCAGGACTGTGCAATCTGCAACACGCCCGACACCATACCCAATACCCCGAGCGGCGCGGCGGACAGCACAAAGGCGGCTCCAATCAACGCAAGTTGCCAAGTGTAGGCCGGGCGCGCCTCCGAGTAGACCCAGCCGGCTGCCAGAAACGCAAAGATGGGCATAAGCACGCCGTAATGATGCTCCCATGCAATGGGAGAGGCTGCTGTAAATGCCAGCGCCGCCAGTAGGAAGTCATATGCCGGAGCGAGTTTACCATCGCCGCGCCGCGTCAGAAAAACGCCAGACAGCATGGTTAGGGTGACCAGCAAAGTTCCGACATAAACGCCCGGATGAAACGGCGGGAAGCCGTGGGGATCAAAGACACGGTTCTCGCCATTTTCAAAGATGCGCTGCAGCAGGCCGTTCGCAGACTGATTGGCCCAGAAGGCTTCGCCGTGACTGGAGAGGTAGGATAAAACCTCCAGATAGGCGAGATGGTTGCCGAAGCCATAGATCATCACAGATAGGGCCAGGCCAACGGCACCCGTGACACAGAGCGCGATTGTAAAGTTCCACTCCCGTCTCAAGAGCCCCCATAGCGCGAAAAGACCGAACTGCGGCTTGAGCAGACAGACCAATCCAATCAATACGCCTGCCAGCGCTCGGCGATCGATTACCCAGCCAATGCAGGCGACTACGAATAATGCACTGATCCAAACCTGAAGCTGGCCGATTATGTATGCATAGAGCAAAGGAAAGAACAGCAGTGTCGCCGCAGGCGCTGCCAGGGCGAGCAGCAACCTGGCGCGCCGGGCGTCTGCGTCAAGCGGACCAGGAGCTAAACGCTCTGGCAGCAACCAAGCCAATACGCCCATCGCCAATGCGGTTATCAGGAGAGCGGCTCGGTTCACGCCGTTGAGCAGCGAGTTCGTCGGCTCCAAACCTATCAGGGCGAGCGCATCGAACGGGAGCAGGCTCGTTGGCGCATACTGGAACTTGGTTTTCTGCTCGAAGAAAATCTCGCGATAAAGTTCGCCATCAGCATCCGGATGCGCTTGCAACCAGTCACGGGCCAGCCTCATGACGTTCCAGGAATCTCCACTTTCGAACACTGGGCCGAAGAGGAACCCCTGCAGGAACCATACGCCGGTTTGCAGTCCAAGCCGCGCCAGCACGATATGAATGGTCAACACGACAGCCAGCCAAAGGCCCAGCGCCAACACGGCAGCTGTCTTCGGCGACCCACTGAAAAATGCGGACAGCCGACTCACCGCAACCGTTGATATCCGTGCCAACATACCTGATGCTCCCCACGCCCGGCAGAGTGCCCCAGCCCGGGTGCCTTTGCCAACCTGATTATCGTCCGGCGGGCATTTTTCGCTCCGGACATATTACAGGACGGGCATTTTCATCGACTCGTCAAAATCCGGCCACCTGACCGAGGGCCGGCGGCAAGTCAGTCGCACAAGTTGACTGCACCCTACCCCCATGAAAAGCTTTTAACTGGACCTGCATTGTGGGGTGGATGGGTGTTTCGCGTGTATCGTTCTGGTCGGCTGAGCACAGCCGGCATGCAGGCTGGCCCCGCAATTGCTTACTCGCAGGTACGATGATCGACCGCCTGTTCCAGACCGCGTTTACCTATGAAACTGACGACGCCCGGTCGCAGCAGTCGGCGCTCCTGTGGGCCCTCGGCGCGCCGCTGATCTTGTTCCCCACGTTCACCTTCATCCTGAGCGCCCTCTGGTTCACCGCCGGTGCATCTCTGTCCTTTCCTGCGGCGTGGTTTATTCTGTGTACGTCAGCCGCAGGGGCGCTCTATCTTCCGCGTGTCTTCCTGCCGGGCAAGTCCCGCCTTGCGCTTCTCGCCTCGCTCCTGCTTGGCGCGCTTGCCTTCCTCATTTCCTGGCTTCTCTACGACACGTCGATCGACGGGCAGCATTACCATTTCCAGGCGATCTACGCCCTGGCAGAAGGCTGGAACCCGCTCCGAGGCGACACTCAACCTCCGGTCATCGGTGACGCGATTTCCCTGTGGTCCATCCACTATCCGCGCAGCGGAACGGTTTTCTCTGCCAACCTCCTCGCCGCCGGTCTCCCGCTGACGGCCGCAAAGCCGCTGAACTTCCTGATCCTCTTCGGCGCAGGCCTCCTGGCCACGGGCACGCTGATGCGGTGCGGATTTTCCGCGCTATTTGCCGTCTTCCTGTCGGCCGCCGCTATCGCAAGCCCGGTTGTCCTCGGCCAGCTGTTCACCACCATGAACGACGGCGCTCTCGGCCTGCTCATGCTTGTCTTCACGGCGTCGATGGTTGCGTGGATCCGCAACGATGACAGGCTCGCCGCCGTCATCGCCGCTGCGGCGATCATCCTTGCACTGAATTTGAAGTTCTCGGCGATCCCGATCTTCGTCATCCTGTGTGCCTTCGCCTGCATTGCCGCCTGGCGGGCGCAGGGCCAAGGCAGCGCCATCCGCCTTGGCGCCGGCCTTCTTGCCACCGCCTTCGCCGCCATCGTGGTTCTCGGCTGGTCGCCCTACATGCAGAACGTCCTCGACCACGGCCATGTCTTCCACCCGCTGATGGGCGCCGAAGCCATCGACATCATGCAGGGCGGCGAATACACGAACACGCCGGAAGTCGTGAAAGACATGTCCCCGGTCGAGCGCTTTTTCTTCTCACTCTTCTCGCAAAGCCATGCAGGCTACGAGACCGTGGCGCATCTCAAGATCCCCTTCACGATCTCGGTGCCGGAACTGCGCATGTCCGGCGGTGTGGATGTCCGGCTGGCTGGGTTCGGGCCGTTCTTTTCCGGTGCCATCATCCTGTCCGCGATCTGCGCAGTCTTGATCTACTTCCGCTCCGCCGCGCGCAACCCCGTGACGCAAGGCCTGCTGCTGATCGCGTTGGCGATGCTGGTGTCGGTCGTCCTGATGCCGCAGAACTGGTGGGCGCGCTACGTTCCGCAGTTCTGGTTCGTGCCGCTCGCCATTGCCGCTGCCGCGATCACCACCGAGCGCATGCCCATGCGCATTTTCGGCGCCGTCATCGCATCCATCCTCCTCTTCAACGGAGCCCTCACGGGCGCCGTCAGTTTCTGGCTGACCGCCAATCGCAGCATTGAAGTCAGCACACAGATCAATGCGATGAAAGAGGCAGACCAGCCCTTTTGTATCTATCCGGACATGATCCAGTCCCGCATCCATGCCATCCGCGAAGCCGGCATCGACATCCGCTATACGCCGCGCGACCAGATCGCCTGCCCCGCGCCTGAGGAAATCGCCGGCTATGGCCCGGACCGTTTCGGCGGGGCAATCTGCGCCTGCGCTGACTGACGCGCCATCCCGCTTGGCAGGGATTGTCCTTCGGGATTAGGGTTGCGGACGAACCGGCACAGGAGGAACCCTGCCATGTTCAGCCATGTCACGCTCGGCACAAATGACTGGGCCCGCGCCAAACCGTTCTGGGAGGCTGTTTCGCGCGCGCTCAGCCTGCCCTTGATGTTCGAGTATGAGGGCGGCGTCGCCTATGGCCTGCCGACTGGCCCGAAAATCTTCATCGGGCCGGCCTTTGATGGCAAGCCGGCCACAAATGGCAACGGCACCCATGTCGCCTTCCTGGCAGCCGACCGGGCCGCAGTGGACGCATTCCATGCCGCCGCGCTCGCCCATGGTGGCGCCGATGAAGGCCCGCCCGGCCCGAGGCCGCACTACCATCCGAACTATTACGGTGCCTATGTGCGAGACCCGGACGGCAACAAGCTGCAGGCCGTGTGTCACTCGAAGTCCGGTTGAAACCTAGCGCCTGCGCCGCTCATGGCTCGGCACATGCCGGGTTGGCCAGACATAATCGCTGTCGATCAGCGAGGCATCCAGCGCCTCGACTGTCAGCACGATCTCGCCATCGCCCGCAAACAGCAGGGTCACCTTGCCGCCCGGCGGCTCGGCGTCCGGTGTGAACTCGACGCTCAGCAGCGAGAGGATCAGTTCCGGGTCCGTCTTGGTCACGGCCCGCGTCTTCACGCTGAGCACGCCGTCAAACGCCAGCAGCGAACGCACGCGCTCGCCCGGCTCGCCCTTGCGGGTTGGCGCCGTTTCCCAGCGATAGCGATTGAGTTCGAGCCCGAAGCGGCGCTGCTTCTGCTCGTATTTCAGGTTGCCCGCCTTCACCACCGCGTCCTGAACGGCCGCTGCGATGATCTTCAGGTCTTCAGCCTCTTCCGTGAAAAGGCGCAGCGGTTTTGGATCTGTCATAAAGGAACTCGTTGCCGCACAAGCGCATCAGTAAGCTGATGGCCCAGAATTAGCTCTTCTTTTTCATACGCAGTATCAGACCGTCGTTGTCATACACGGACAGGCCACCACTGGCATCTAGCAGATAATACTCACCAAAGTCGTTGCCTTCTTGATCGACAAACTTCCGGCCCCGCGCGTCAACTGATTCGACCATGGTCGCATCCGATCCGCTGCCGTCCTTGTATGTGACTTTCAGCTTTATGGCGCCGTCTTCCTCGTACAACACGTTGGTCGCTCCAACGTAAGGCCGGTCATCTAACCACATCCCGATTTTGTTCGGGACGGCCTCGACGCTCTCCACCGCTTCGGACTCTTGATCCTGGGAAAGTCCCAAAATCTTTACTTCTAGTTCCGGATCGAAATGGCTTGAGGCCCAAGCACCGGCTCCCACCTGCATTTCAGGCAAATAGTAGAGAATAAATATCCGATCAAAATCGGATACTTCTTGATTTTTCAAATGTCGGGCGATCGTAGCCAGTTCTTGCTCGCTGACCTTCTTGGGCAATCGGATATCAATTGCGAGTTTCTGAGGCGGCGACGCAGCACGGTCGATTATGGAATACTCAGGCAACACAACTTCATCAGTAAATGCATCTAGATCATTCGCTGTCTCATCCGATGCGGCATCGAGAGCAACTGCAGGAGTGGCAACACTTTCGGACGGATTCACTTCTGGCTTGATGCTGGGAGATTCAGAGCACGCCACCACCAGCGCCAATATTGGTGCAGCAAGCAGTTCAATTCGTTTCATCGGAAGCCCCAGTCATTCGCCCAAATAGTTCCGTCTGCGAGTCTACTCGTCTTCGCCAGATCGGCGTTCGATCTTCGCTCCGCAAGCCCCAAGTTTCGCTTCGAGGCGCTCAAAGCCCCGATCGAGATGGTAAATCCGGTTCACAACCGTCTCGCCCTGCGCCGCGAGGCCGGCGATGACCAGTGAAACAGACGCTCGCAAGTCGGTCGCCATAACCGGCGCGGCGGTGAGGTGATCGACTCCCTTCACGACCGCTTCCTGCCCGCGCACCGTTATGTCCGCGCCGAGGCGCGAAAGTTCCGGGGCGTGCATGAAACGGTTTTCGAAGATCGTCTCGCGGATGATGCTGGTGCCTTGCGCCGTGCACATCAGCGCCATGAACTGCGCCTGCAGGTCGGTCGGGAAACCGGGGTGCGGCTGAGTAGAAAGACTGACCGCTTTCAGCGCCGAGCCATTTCGGCGAATGCGCAGCGTCGAGGCGCCTTCGTCGGCGTCCACCGTCACGCCCGCTTCGCGCAGCTTGCCGATCAGGGCGCCAAGATCTGCCACCGGGCATCCGTCCAGCGTCACGTCACCGCCCGCCGCCGCCGCCGCCATCGCGAACGTGCCCGCTTCGATCCGGTCCGGCATCACCGGATAGGTCGTGCCTTTCAGCGCTTCGACGCCCTGAATGCGGATGATCGACGTGCCGGCGCCGGTGATTTTCGCACCCATCGTGTTGAGGCAATTGGCGAGGTCTTCGATCTCCGGCTCACGCGCGGCGTTCTCGAGGATCGTCTCGCCCTTGGCCAGCGTCGCGGTCAGCATCGCATGCTCGGTTGCGCCCACTGAAACGGTCGAGAAGTTGATATGCGCGCCTTTCAGGCCGTGTATCGCCGCAGCTTTCACATAACCGCCCTCGACCCGAAGGTCTGCGCCCATCGCTTCCAGCGCCTGAAGGTGCAGGTCCACCGGACGTGCACCAATCGCGCAGCCGCCCGGCAAGGAAACCGTCGCATGACCGGAACGCGCAATCAGCGGACCTAGCACATTGAAGCTCGCCCGCATCTTCCGCACCTGTTCATAGGGCGCGATGGTGGATTTCAGCTCTGCCGCATTCATGTGGCAGGTCGACGAGCCCTTCGGCCAGTAAACCTCGACGCCCAGCGTCTCCAGCAGCTGGGCAAGGAAGCGCGTGTCCGCCAGGTTCGGCATATTGGTCAGTTCCACCGGCTGATCTGTCAGCAGGCAGGCGACCATGAGTTTCAGCGCCGAGTTCTTGGCGCCGGAAACGGGAATGCGGCCATTGAGCGGTGTGCCGCCCGTGATGTGAAGTCTGTCCATGGGCGCGAGATATACTGTGCTTCGCGGCTTTGTCAGGGCCGGAATGTGCGTCGCTTCAGGTTTTTCGCCTGATCGGCCCGCCGCGGGATGCGTCAACTTGCGAATTGGGCCTGCTGAACTTAGGCTGATCAGCTAAACCGCAGGAAAAACCGGGAGTTATCATGAGCCTTCGCCTATTCGTCGCTGCCTCGTTCTGCCTCGGTCTCCCGCTCGCTGCGATGGCCCAGGCAATGCCCACGGTCAAACCCGGCGGCACGCTGGACGGCGAGCTGACAAGTTCGGACGAGCCCATTTCCACTGGCTACTTCACCGACTGTTTTGTCGTGGACGCCTACCCCTATAGCGGCAAGCGCCGGCCGACGGACAAATACCTGGTCATCGCGACCAGCCCGACCTTCATGCCGGTTCTCTATTTCTATTCCGGCGCCGACGGCTGTGACGGCGCCCCCGCCGACTACACGCATTTTTCGTCGCGGGACCGGACGGCCGAATCCGAAACCTTTCGCACGGAGGGGTGGCAATCCGTTCAGGACGGCGCATTTTCAGTCCGCATCCTGCCAGACCAACGCAATAGCAGCGCGCCCAGTGAACTTGGTGCCTATCAGATCCGGGTCGAGAAGCGGAACCCGAACATGTACGATTCGAACTGGGAGATCCGCGACTAACAAGGGCTGACTCACGGTTCGCATCAGCCTAGTCTGAGGCCAACGCCGAACGGGTTTGCCGATGCATACGGTTGACGCCATTCATAACCGCCGCTCGGTCCGGGCCTATCAGGCCCGGTCGGTTGACCGGCATGTGATCGAAGAGATCGTCTGGGACGCTGCCCAGGCCCCTACCCCGCCGAGCAGCGGCGAGACGCCTTTCACCTTCGTCATCCTCGAAGGCGCCGACAAGGTCGCGCTCGCCGGCATGCAGGCCCTTGCCTATGCCCGCGCGCACCGCCCGCCCGGCCCCGGCTATGACTGGCTCGACCGGAAAGACTTTTCGGTCTTCTTCGATGCACCGGTGGTGATCGTCGTCTGCGCCGCTCCGGACGAACTCGGACAGGCCGTGCAGGACTGTAACCGCGCCGGGCAGAACCTCATGATCTCCGCCGAAGCGCGCGGTCTTGGCACCTGCTGGATCGGCTCGGCGATGCTGTGGCTGCGCGATCCGCTGACCCGGGCCGAGCTGACCATTCCCGATACGCAGGAACCTTTCGCCGCGTTCACGCTGGGCTATCCGGAAGGCACACCGCCCGGGAAACCGCGTGACCGCCCGCCGATCATCTGGACGCCCTGACTTTAGAAACTCAACGGCAGCGATGTCACCCCGCGCAGGCCGGTGCGCGCGGTCCATTTCAGGCGCTCTACAGGCACAGCGGGTTCAAGGCGCGGATACCTCGCCAGTATCTGCTGGAACGCGATCTCCGACTCCATCCGGGCCAGATGCAGCCCGAGGCAGATATGCGGCCCGCCGCCCCAGCCAAGGTGGCGGTTCGGGCGCCGGGCCGGATCGAACACCAGCGGACTGTCGAACACGGCCGGATCAAGATTTCCCGCCGCCAGCAGCGCCATGACCTTGTCGCCGCGCTTCAGCGCCTTGCCGTGAAACTCCATGTCCGCCTTCGCGAAGCGCGGCTTGGTCAGCTGCACCGGTCCGCCGAAGCGCATCATTTCATCCACGATCACGCCCATCGCGTCATTGTCCGCAGCCCGGGCGGCCTCCATCGCGCCGGGCTCGGTGAACAGGGTATAGAGGCCGCAGGACATCAGGTGCGTCGTCGTCTCGTGTCCAGCCGCAAACAGCACGAACACCATGGCGAGCAGTTCCTCCTCGCTCATCCGGTCGCCGTCCGCTTCGGCATGGACCAGTTCGGTGATCAGGCCGGGGCGCGGCTCGGCCCGCACGCGGGCAAACTCCTCGCGGAAGAATTGCTGCACCGGTCCGATCTGCAGGAAAGCCCGGATCATGCCCATGGTCGTGCTGCCAGCGGCGATTCCGTTGAACAGGGCAAACAGGTGCTGGCGATTCTCGCCGAGGCCCAGCATGTCGCAAATCACCTGCAAGGGCAGCGGCCGGAACAGGCCGGCCACGATATCGCGCTGACCGGCCGCTTCCATTTCGTCCAGCAGCCGAGTGACCTGCGCCGAGATATTGCCGTGCAGATCCTCCACCGCCGCCCGGCGGAATGGCCCATCGACCAGCTTGCGCAGCCGGCGATGGTCAGGATCGTCCATTGTCAGTACGTTCGCCGACAGGACTTTCAGCGATTTCGGCAGGAATGGCATACCGAACGCCGATTTGTACCCGGCATGGCGGGCATCCACGACGAAATTCTCCGTATCCTTCAGCAGCTCCTGGCTCGCGGCGTGGCTGACGGTCGCCGACAGCTTGCCGAAAAAGGGAATCGACATGTCCTGAACCGGCGGGCCCTGCAGCGCCTCGGCCAGGGCGGCGTGAGGCGAACGCTTCAGTGCCTGAGAGCCGAGCTTAGACAGGCTCATGGCTTGTCTGGCGGATTTGCCGGTGGCCCGGAATCCTTGCGGGACGCGGCTTTCCGGCGTTTCAGGTTGGCCCTCAGCGCCTCAGCCCGGCGGGCAGCGCGTTCGGCCTGTTCGGAAGTCGGGGGCTTCTGGGTCATATTGAGCGGATAAACGGTCTTTTCACGGGAGAAGGCTTAGGCTAAAGCCCCGGGACCGAACCGGCAATGCCGCCTTAGCTCAGGGGTAGAGCGCGTCATTGGTAATGACGAGGTCGACAGTTCAAATCTGTCAGGTGGCACCATTCGCTGCAGGGTTCGCGTCGCGCCGGTTCCCGGTCGCCATTGCTACAACGCCCGCCCCAGCGCCGCATTCCAGCCTTTCAGCAGCGCCAGGCGGTCTATCGCTGTCATCTTCGGGTCGAACCGTGTGCCCGGCACATCGCGGGCGGCCCAGTCGGAGACCGTGATCCAGCCAAGCTGCATGGCGGCGGCCGCGGCCGCGCCGAGCGCGGTCATTTCGCGGTAGTCCGGCCGCAAGACGCGCAGCGAGCAGATGTCTGCCAGGAATTGCATCAGCCAGTCATTCGCCACCATGCCGCCATCGACGCGCAGTTCGGCAATCGCCGCGCCGTCGCCGGCGAATGCGGCCAAGAGGTCGTGGGTCTGGTAAGCGACCGATTCAAGGCCGGCGCGAACGAGATGGGCGCCGGTAGCTGCGCGGGTGAGACCGGCGATGACGCCGCGCGCTTCGGCGTTCCAGTGCGGCGCGCCGAGGCCGGTGAAGGCGGGCACCATATAGACCCCGCCATTGTCCGGCAGGCTGGCAGCAGCCTTCGCGCTTTCCTCCGCACTCTGAATGAGTTTGAGGTCGTCGCGCAGCCATTTGATGACCGTGCCGGCATTGAAGATGGACCCTTCCAACGCCATTGCCGCCGCGCCCGGAAGCGAATAGCCGACGGTCCCCAGCAGACGGTTTTGCGAGGCTGGGCGAACATCGCCCGTGTTCGCGACGAGGAAGGCGCCGGTACCAAACGTGATCTTTGCCTGCCCCGGCATCAGGCAGCCCTGACCGACCAGCGCAGACTGCTGGTCTCCGAGTACGGAGCAAACCGGGATCGCGCGGCCGAACAGCGCGGCGTCTGTCACACCGTAATCCGCTGCGCTGGGTTTCACCTCCGGCAGCATCGATGACGGCACGCCGAGCATCTCGCCCATGCCTGCGCTCCACCCGCCCCGGCGCCCGAGGCCGAGCGTGTAGAGCAGCGTGCGCGAGGCATTCGTCACATCGGTCGCGTGAAGCTTGCCGCCCGTCAGGCGCCAGAGGAGGAAAGCGTCGATGGTGCCAAAGGCGAGCTCGCCGGCTTCGGCGCGCGCGCGGGCACCGGCCACATTGTCTAGGACCCAGCCGATTTTCGTGCCGGAGAAATACGGGTCGAGCAGCAGACCGGTTTCGTCCTGCGCCTGTACCTCATGGCCTTTGGCCTTGAGCGTCTCGCATACCGAGGCCGTGCGGCGGTCCTGCCAGATGATGGCAGGCGCGATCGGCTTGCCGGTCGTCCGTTCCCAGACGAGTGTGGTTTCGCGCTGGTTGGTGATGCCGATGCCGGCGATCCGGTCGGCGCCGCCCGCCTTGGCGATGACGGCGCGGCAGACGGACAATGTGCGCGACCAGATCTCCTCGCCTTTCTGTTCCACCCAGCCATCGGCGGGATATTGCAGCGCCACCTCTTCCTGCGCGAGGGCGACCTCGTTGAAGTGCCGGTCGTAAACGATGGCCCGCGTGGACGTTGTGCCCTCGTCAATGACGAGGATGAAATCAGGTGCGCTCATGGAGGGTCAGGCCTTCAGCTGCGCCGGGTCATAGAAGAAGGTTTCGGCTGCAATCTTGTCGCCGCGCCATGTCTGCCAGGTGACTTCTTCCATCTGCCGGCGCCCGCCCGCCTTCGGATAGAAGGTGAACCGCCAGCGGATGACAACCGTATCGCCATCAATTAGAGGCGGCGCGAGAAGTTCCGTTTCGACCTTCTCCATGCGGTAGAGCGTATCGCGCTCCTGTTCGACCAGGATATCGCGTCCGCGCCGTGGCTCGCCCTGGTTCTCCTGCATGGTGGCATCTTCCGTGTACCAATCTTCGATGCCTGCCGCATGGTCTCCATTGAGAACGCGGGCTGTATAGCGCGCAACTGTTTCTGAATCCGGCATTGTCCTATTTCCCCACAGGAGCTGTCATACCTGCCGCTTCAAGGCAGGCAGCGAAAAAGAGCGTAGTACGGTCGCCAAAGGGCGCGCCCATCATCTGGAAACCGATGGGCAGGCCAGCCTTGGTCCGGGCGACCGGAACCGCTGTTGCCGGCAGACCGGCATAGGTGGCGACACCGGCCCATGACAGCTGGCTGCCATAGGGATGGAGCGCGCCGTCAATCGGCAGCTGGCGCTTCGACCAGTCGGGCTCTTCCATGTAGACGAAAGCCGGCGTCGAGAAGATCGGCGAGATGAGGATATCCGTGTCGCTGAACACCTTCGTCCATTGCCGGGTGATGGCGAGCTGTTCGTCCTGCAGGTTCATCCAGTCATGGGCGTTGATCGGGGCCGCTTCCGGTGTGCCACGCGAGATCACGGTCATCAGCATACGGGTATAGGCTTCCATCATGCGGGCGAGGTCCGGATAGCCTTCGTGCGAGCCCGAGACATCCACACCGGCATCGTCCAGCTTCGAGGTGAGGGCCTTGAGCGCTTCGGCGGTATCTGCATCGATAGGAACGCCCGGCATTTCACGGATCACGCGGACGCGAAAATCCTTCAGCGTCTTGTGACGCGCCGGCGGGAGATCGAGTTTGAAGCCCGGTGTTTCGGGGCCGGCGATGATGTCGAGCGCGGCGACGAGGTCAGCCACATTCCGCGCCATCGGTCCAACGACGGCGAGCGGTACATCCAGCCCGTCCGTACCCGGAAAGCCATGGCCGCGCAGAGGCACGATGCCATAGGTCGGCTTGTGGCCGAAGACGCCGCACATGTGCGACGGGATACGGATCGAGCCGCCGATATCGGAGCCGATCTCCAGCGGCACCATGCCGGAAGCAAGCGCGGCAGCGGCCCCGCCGGACGAGCCGCCGGGGGAGCGGGTCTTGTCGAACGGGTTCAGCGTGCGGCCATAGACCGGGTTTTCGGATTGCCAGTCTCCCAGCGCGACGGGCACGTTGGTCTTGCCGAGGATGACGACGCCTTCTGCCTTCAGGCGCTGGACCGGGACGGCGTCGCGGGTTGCATCGACATTGGCGAAGGGCTCGAAGCCCCAGGTCGAGGGCAGGCCTTCGACATCGTTGGATTCCTTGAGGGTGATCGGCACGCCCAGAAGCCGGCGGGGATCGTCTTTCGTTTTCGTCTGGTCGATGCGCCGCGCCGTGGCCCTTGCCCGCTCGAAATCGCGCACGACGACGGCGTTCAGCGTTTTGTCCAGCGCCTCTATGCGCGCGATGGCTGCATCGCACGCTTCCAGGGCTGAGATTTGCCCGCTGCGCACCGCCTCAGCGGTGTCCAGCGCGCCCAGTTTCGACAGGTCCGTTTTTGCCGAAGCACTCATGGCTTCCTCCCTTAGCAGGAAGAAAGCCTAGCATTACTCAGGCAAAGCTCAACGCACCTCTCGCCGGTTTCCCCGGTCGCCGAACCACCAGAGGGTGGCCGCCGTTGCCGCGAAGGTGGTCGTCTCCACGATGCCTGACTTCGCCTCGGCCGCCGCTCCGAGATAGACAAGCCCCGTGATGAGCCAGAGCAGCAGGGTCAGCAGCGGCCTTGTCAGGGCCCGGACTGCATTCACCCACCGGTAGCTCTCGCCGATGGAGGCTTCCGCCGCCATCGATGCCGCGAGCCCTTCCCAGGCTCCCGACGTTTGCGCGAGGCTTTCCTGCCCCGCGAGTTCAGATGCCCGCACTTTCATCTGAAGTTCAATGACTGCCGCCTCGTGTGTCCAGCGTGCCCGCTCCTGCACGTTTTCCTGACGGCGCTCGAAGAAGCCCGCGATCCGCCCGATCACTGTTCCCAAAAGGCCGAAGACGCCGCCGCCTGCCGCGCTTGCGGCCAGTCCGATTATATCAGCCATGCGCTTGCCGCTCCGGGGTAGGTCCAGGTGGCGGCAATCGGCCGCCGGTCAAGATGAATATATGTCCGTCCACGGCCTATGCCGGTGAAGCCGCAGTCGAGTGCGGCTGCCAGCACGGCATGGCGATCATGGCGCAGCAGGGAAATGTCCACGGCGATGCGCCGGTGACGCGAGCGCGCGGCGCCGCCGACCAGGACGTTGCGCAGGCTGCAGCGATGGCCGGAATTGATCCGCAAGGGTTTGCCGACAAGGGCGCGCAGGGCCTCCAGCGCATCAAGGAAGACCGGATCGTGCCAGTATTCGCCGCGACACCCGCGCGAACGGCACTTGCAGGCCAGCTCTTCCGGACGGAAGTGAGGCCAGTTCCAGCCGGCCATTGAAAAGTCCCTGTACGAAGCAATCAGCATTCCGGGAGAATACGCCGGGCAGATATCCCGTCGGATTCGCAAGCTGTGGAAAAGTGCAGATTATGCGTGTGCGCTGCGGAAACGGGAAACACAAGCATCTGAAAATATGAGGATATTTCTGAACCAGGTCGCGCAAACTTTTTTGCGGGCCAGCGCCGAATGGGGTCGATTTTGTGGGATAAGGTGAAACTTATCAGACTAAATTCGGGGGCTCTGCGCCCTCAATATGTCATCCCGGCGAACGCCGAGATGACATGATTGGAGAGCCTTAGACGGTTGCAGGCTGTTTCCGTGTGAAGGCCTGGCCCTTCATCAACGCAGCCCGGGCGTCTTCGTATTCGCGCACGAGCTGGTCGACATAGACCTGTGTCGGCATGCGCGACTTGATGGCGCCGATGCCCTGCCCGCAGCCCCAGATGTCTTTCCAGGCCTTGGCGTCGGTATTGCCGCCGGAGCCGAAATTCATTTTTGAGGGGTCGCTTTCCGGCAGGTTGTCGGGGTCGAGGCCCGCCGCGATGACCGAGGGGCGCAGGTAGTTGCCGTGCACGCCGGTGAAGAGGTTCGAGTAGAGAATGTCTTCGGCGCCGTAATCGACGATGGCGTTCTTGTAGCCCTCGACGGCGTTGGCTTCGTCGCAGGAGATGAAGGCCGAGCCGATGTATCCGAAGTCTGCGCCCATCGCGAGCGAAGCGGCGACGGCGCCGCCGGTGGCAATGGAGCCGGAGAGCGCGAGCGGGCCGTCGAAGAATTCGCGGATTTCCTGGATCAGCGCGA
Source organism: Hyphomonas sp. (assembly GCA_040223555.1). Taxonomy (GTDB): domain Bacteria; phylum Pseudomonadota; class Alphaproteobacteria; order Caulobacterales; family Hyphomonadaceae; genus Hyphomonas. The sequence continues at coordinate 391,234 of JAVKGA010000009.1, read as the reverse complement.
TGGGCGACAGCACGCCAGCATGGCCGCCTGCGCCGGTTGCGACCGCGATCAGGCCGTCGGCGCCCTTTTCGAGGGCTTTCTTCGCGAAGAAGGTGTCGATCACGTCGTGCATGACGATGCCACCATAGGAATGGATTGCGTCATTCACGTCCTTGCGGGCACCGAGCGAGGTGATGACCAGCGGCACCTTGAATTTCACACAGGCTTCGATGTCATGATCGAGCCGGTTGTTGGTCTTGTGGACGATCTGGTTGACCGCGTAGGGCGCCGAGGGGCGATCCGGATTCTTCGCATCATACTCGGCGAGTTCGGTCGTGATACGGTCCAGCCATTCATGCAGCACCGGGCCGGGGCGCGCGTTCAGCGCAGGGAAACTGCCGACGACGCCGGCTTTGCACTGCGCGATCACGAGATCCGGGTTCGAGATGATAAAGAGCGGCGAGGCGATCACCGGGATGCGCAGGTTCTGCAGGATGGGCGGCACGGACATGATCTAACCTCGGGTCAAAGTGAACAGTGTTTACATTGAGCCTGAATGTAGCGTCCCGCGCGCCGGCGGCAACCCTTTACGCCAAGGGAACCAAGGCTACCCGATCCGCGCGCTGCCGCCGCCGTCTACCGGGAGGATGGCGCCGGTGATGAAGCGCGCCTCGTCGCTGGCGAGGAAGAGCGCGGCATAGGCCGTGTCCCAGCCTGTGCCCATGAAGCCCATCGGAACGCGGGTGGCGCGTTCGACGCGCAGGTCGTCCTCCGGTATGCCGCGCGCCTTGGCGATGCCGCCGATGGCCATGGGCGTGTCCATCAGGCCGGGCGTGATGGCGTTGCAGCGCACCCCGCGCGAGGCGCCGGACATGGCGACGCTGAGGGTCATCCGGTTGAGGCCAGCCTTGGAGACTTCGTAGGCCATCTGGAAACCGCCTGCGATGGAGGCGAGTGAGGAGATGTTGACGATCGCGCCGGAGTTGCGCGCGAGCATGCCGGGCATGACGGCTTTGGTCAGAAGCCAGGCGCCTTTCAGATTGACGCGCATCGTGCGGTCGAAGGCTTCCTCCGTCAGCTTGTGGGGCGGGCCGTCACCGCCGCCGCCGATGCCGACATTGTTGACAAGAATGTCCGGCGGACCGAGCCCGTCGATACAGGACGCCACTATGGCATCGACAAATTCCGGACGGGAGATGTCGGCCACGCACAGTTGTGCGGCGCCGCCTTCGGCGCGGATCTCGTCGACAGTCAGCTGGCCGCGTTCTTCGTCGCGGTCGATGCACAGGACCTTTGCGCCTGCGCGCGCAAACAGGAGGGCGATGGCCTTGCCGTTGCCGATCGTGTCTCCGGGCGCCTGCCCGGCCCCGCTGACGATGGCGATCTTGCCGGCAAGGCGCCCGGTCACAGGCGCCGCGCTCACTTCGCGAGATCCGGATCGAGCGTCAGGTCATCGTCGAGCTGCACGCCGAACGAGTTCAGCATCATCGAAACCTGCGTGTATTGGCCGACGGTCATGACGAGATCCATGCGCTGTTTCTCGGTGAGCGAAGAGAGTTCGCCCCATGTGCGGTCGGTGATGAAGCCGTCGCTGGTGAGTTCGTCGGTGGCGCGGATCATGGCGCTGTCGATGGGCGACCAGTCAGGCGAAAGCGGGCCTTCCTTGATCGCTTCGATCTCGGTGTCGGTCAGGCCGCACTGTTTGCCGATGCGCACATGCTGGGCCCATTCATAGCCCGACTTCCAGTTATAGCCGGTACGCAGGATGACGATCTCGCGCTCGCGCGGGGCAAGGCTGTTCTTGTCCGAAAGGATGTATCCGCCCCAGCGCATGAACCCCCTGTACGCCTCCGGCGCGCGGGCGAGCGTGCGGAAGATGTTGTAGACATTGCCGCGTCCGAACTGGGCGGCGAGCGCCTCGCGGTGATCGGCGTTCATATCTGCGTCCGCAAGCGGTGCGATGCGCGGTGTCTTGAGTCTCATGTCCTTGTTTCCTCCGGTCTGTCTTGTTGGCGCAGACTAAAGGCTCAGGCGGGCCGATCGACAAGCCCCGGCTTGTCAGGCCGGCGGACCGAAGGAACGCGGATCGCTTGAGTCGATGGTCTCGCTCATTCCGCCGCCGGACTGCAAGGCGGTTTCGATTGCGCCGAGTGTGACAGCGTCAGCGATACCGGTGACGGGCAGACCTTCTTCATGCTGGAAGGCAACCACGGCGCGGCGGGTGCCGCCGCCATAGATGCCGTCAATACCGCCGGTGACATAGCCGAGCGCTTCGAGACTGGACTGGAGCTGCCGGACACGGTCGCCGCGGTTGCCGACCTGCAGTGGCTTCAGCGACGGCGTACCCGGAGGCGGCGGCGGTGTATCCGGCAAGGGCGCATCGGGCGCGGCGATGCCGGGCGCGAGTGTGAGTTCGAGGGCCTTGTTGGTCCAGAAAATACGCTCGGCTTCATGGTTGGCCAGTTTCGCTGAGTCGGCATTGCCGCGATTGACGGCGCGCGAAACCTTCACCGCGTCATTCTGGTCGGCCCATCTGTTGATATTGTTGGCCTTCCAGTACATCGCGGCGGCCTCGACGGATTTCTCAAGATCGCGGCTGATATAGTCGGGATCGTCCACCAGCGGCATGCCGGTCAGGTCGGCCATCTGCGTGTAGTTCGCACGGCCCGTGAGCTGGATGAAACCGCGGCCCCGGTATTTGTATCCGTCGCCGGGCTCGGTATTGCCGAGGTCTCTCGCGCGTCCGCCATAGACGGTTTCGGCAATCAGCTCAGGCTTCTTTGCATGCTGGGCCGCCAATGCGGGATTGTTCTTGTAGACGCTGAAGGTCGCGATCAGGCCTTTGGCACTGTAGTGCAGGTCTTCCGAGGCGTAGCGCAGCCAGCCGGTCTCAACGAGGCCCTGACCGAGGAAATGCCCCATGCGCAGCGGCGTATCGAGGCCGAGTTCGAGCAGGCGCGGCCAGGCCTGGACGATGCCAAGGATATAGCGCTGCTGGGTTGTCATGCGGAAGAAGTTCCAGCCCTGCACCTGCGGCAGGAGCCTGATGACCTTGTTGAGGTCAATCGGACCTGTGCCGGGCACATCAACGATCATCCTGGCCATGTCTCATCCTCCGGCGTTTGCCAGACGGTATCACAGCCCGAGTCGGGCCGGAAATGCGAGGTCAGGAAAGGATTTCTAGTCTTTTGACTTGTTGCGCGTCGACAGGAGTTCATTGGCCAGCAGGCCAGCGAGCGCGGCCAGGATCAAGGAGCGTCCGGAGGCGCCGGCACCAAGCGCCGTGAGGGCGCCAAGCCCGGCCGCCTTGCGCGCGGAGGACGAGGCCTGCAATTGCTCTTTTGCCTCTTTGGACTTGACCGAAGCACGCCACAGGATGAGCCCCGCCGCAATAACAAGACCGCCAGCGATGACCGCGAGCGCCGCCCAGAGGCTGAGCCGTTCGGCGAGGAAGACTGCCAGCGCGCCGATGCCCAGAAGATAGGCCGTGAGCAGCAGCAGGATGGCAATGAACATATAGCCGAAACCGCTCGCACCGCGTGACACGGCGGCACCCACGTTGACGTTCGTCAGCGACAGGAGGGTGGACAGCAAAGAGAGCACGGGCAGCGTCCGGATCAGCGGCGCAGGAACAGGGAGACGAGGAAACCGACACCAAAGGCGATCATCAGCGACTGGAACGGATGGTCGCGCGTATTGTCGACAACCGTCTGCTCTGCATTGTTGGAGTAACGCTTGAGCTGGGACAGCGTATCGCGAAGGTCGTCGAGCAGGGATTCTGCCGGATCGTCCGAGAGGGCGTCGGCGGCGGCGTCGAGTTTCTGGTCCACCTTGCCGGCGAGCGACTTCATGATGTCGTCCATATCGGCGCGCAGGGATTCGAGACGGGCTTCCAGCTCGCGCGTTGTCTTGTCGGCGGCGGCCTTGGCGCGCTTGGAGGCATTCGAGGACGTGTCAGACATTCGGGTTCACCTGTTGTTAGCGGCTCAGACCGGCGACAAACGCCAGGACACCGCGAAACACCGTGTTCTCGTAAGCGGGAACACTGAAGTTCAGGTATAGAACATGGTTCAAATTGAATTTGCCACCCGATTCACGCAGGTGGAGAAGACCGCAACGCAGTGCCAGCGGGCGATTCAGCCGTGTCCGAGGTGATCGCGCATCAATTGCAGCCAGGCCTGCTGACGGTGGACCATGGAGACCAGATCGGCCGGATCGCCGGCTTCGATCAGCCGGTCCAGCCAGAGACCAAGCACATTCGCCTGAGAGTCTATCCAGTCGCCTAGCGGACCTGCCATGACTGCCGGGGAGGAAACGACATGCAGCGGCGGGGCGGGCGCGAAAGGACAGGACTGGCAATTACCGGTCGATTCTGATGCTTCATCCCTTCCCGGCAGGGAGTTGCGGAAAGGTTCAGCATCAACACGACGGGCCGGGCGCATGGCTTGGTCTCCAGTTTTGCGAATAATTCTCAATCGCAAAACTGGAGACCCGTGTCAAGCCGCCTGTCCTGATGTCGCGGTATCGTAAAGGAAACGGTTCACAAAGCGGGGCGGATAGCCCTAAATCCGGGACATGGCAGACGACATCCTCCCCTTCAGTTCCGCATTTCCCGAAGCCACCGAAGCCGACTGGCTGCGCGAGGTCGAAAAGGCCTTGAAGGGCAAGCCGGTCGACACGCTGGTTCGCAAGACGGCCGACGGCATCGGCATCAAGCCGCTGTATCGCGAGAGCGACTTTGCGGCAGCAGGCGATCCGCTCGGCGTGCCGGGCGAAGCGCCTTACCTGCGTGGGCCGACCGCCGCGCCAGACAAGTGGCTGCCCTGGGATATCCGCCAATCTTTCGCGCACCCTTCGCCGGCCGAAACCAACACCGAAATCCTGCGCGACCTTGAGCGCGGCGTTGCCTCGATTGAGCTGCGTGTGGATGCCAGCGGCGCCGACGGCGCGCAGCTGTGCACGGCGGCGGATTTCGCCACGGCGCTTGCGGGCGTGGATACCTCGATGGCGGCGGTGGCGCTGGACTGTGTTTCCGGCACCGGTGCGCGGGAGGCGGCGCTGCTGGCCGAGTGGGCACTGAACCAAGCCGACGCGAAGAAACTCAAGCTCGACTTCAACCTGAACCCGCTTGGCGCCCTCGCGCGCACGGGCCGGATCGAAGGCGGACTGGACGCCGCGTTCGCAGAGACTGGCGCCTTGTGCGGATCATTGGCGAAAACATTTCCAGAGGCAAACCTGCTCCGAAGCGACGGTGCGCTCGTGCACGAGGCGGGCGGTTCGGAGGCGCAGGAGCTGGGCGCGCTGATCGCGTCGGCCATCGACACGCTGCGGCGGCTGGATAGCAAAACTTTCGGCGCGAAGATTGTCTTCGCCGTGGCGCTGGACGCGAATTACGGCGTCGGCATTGCCAAGCTGCGCGCGGCGCGGCGCCTGTGGGCGCGCTGCCTGGACGCGCTGGGGCTGGACGCGGCGCCGATGAGGTTGCAGGCGATCACATCGGCGCGGATGCTGACGAAATATGATCCGTGGACGAACATGCTGCGCGGCACCTGCGCCGCTTTTGCGGGCGCCGTCGGCGGCGCGGACATCGTGACCGTGCGCGCTTTCAACGAACCGCTCGGCCTGCCGGAAGAACTCGGCCGCCGGATTGCGCGCAACACGCAGATCATCGCGATGGAAGAAAGCCAGCTCGGCCGGGTGGCGGATGCGACCGGCGGCGCCTGGTTCACTGAGACGCTGGCGGATGATCTGGCGAAGGCGGCATGGGCCGAGTTCCAGCAGATCGAGCGCGAAGGTGGGTTTGGCGCGTCGCTGATGACCGGTGCGTTCCAGGCACGCGTGGCGAAGGTGCGCGAGGCGCGAGCGAAGGATATTGCGAAGCGGAAGATTCCGATCACGGGCGTGAGCGAGTATCCACTGCTCGAGGAAATCGGCGCGCCGGTCGCCGAGGTTGCGCGGCCGAAAGCGCGCGCGGTGTCCGATGCGGCGCTGAAGACCTTCGTGCCGGATGCGCCCAAGACGGGCGCCGATGCCGTGGCGGATGCGCTGGTTCCGATGCGGCTGGCGGCGCCTTTCGAAGCGCTACGTGATGTGGCGGCCAAGGCGGATCGTCCGCCTGCGGTGTTTCTGGCGACGCTGGGCAGCCTCGCGGAATTCACGGCGCGGGCAGACTTTGCGCGCAACTTCTTTGCAGCTGGCGGGATCGTCTCGAAGGAGCCACCCGTGCCGCCGAAGACGGTGGTGGAACTGGCAGCGGCGTTCAAGGCATCTGGCTGCCGGATCGCCGTGCTGTGCAGCACCGACAAGATGTACGAGTCCGAAGCGGCGGGCGCCGCCGAAGCGCTGAAAAAAGCCGGCGCGCAGCGCGTCTGGCTGGCGGGCAAGTTCGAAGGCGATGGCATCGATGCAAACATCTTTGCCGGCGCCGATGTGATACACCTGCTAACACTGGCGCAAGCAGAGATGGGGGTTTCCCAGTGAAGGCTTTTGCGACAGGCTCATTCTGCATGTCTTTATTGATGATGGCTTGCACGCCTTCGGTAAATGCTGCCCCAGCTGCGCGGGAAATTGCTGGTTTATGGGCTTGCAGTATGGAGCGTGAACACGAAGGCTCTCGAAGCTTGATGGTAGGACACACCTACTATGGCACCTCCGGCGAATATGAAGCGACTGGCCTCGGCACAGTCATTTTAGAACATGAAACAGACCAGATCAGATGGGTCGCAACCTCGTCGGGCAAATACGAAATCAAGGCTGACACGGTCGAGTATATAATAGGCCGCGTCACCGCCAGCCCCCTCCCATCGATTGGATTTGACTTCATGAGTGAGGAGGAACGCATTAAATTTGCTTCTGAATTTGTAACGCCAATCAACGATGAGAATGTTTCCACCACTTCCCGCATCCGATCCCTCACGACCACTGAACTGATTGTCGAAGAAGATGGCGCAACTTGGACCTGCCACAGAACGTTGGAGACATCGAAGTGACCCAGTTTCCTGACTTCACGAAACTTGCGCTTGAGACTCCGGCTGCAAAAATTGGCAAGCCAAAGCTTGGCGACCCCTGGGCCACGCCGGAGGGCATCGCGGTGAAGACCGCTTACACGGCGGCGGATCGCGCGGGCCTTGATTTCGTGGATGACTATCCGGGGCTCACGCCGTTCGGACGCGGCCCCTACCCGACCATGTATACGAACCAGCCCTGGACGATCCGTCAGTATGCGGGCTTTTCCACAGCGGAAGATTCCAACGCTTTCTACCGGCGCAACCTGGCCGCTGGTCAGAAAGGCCTGTCGGTTGCATTCGATCTGGCAACGCACCGGGGCTATGATTCCGATCACGTGCGCGTTTCCGGCGATGTCGGCATGGCGGGCGTGGCGATTGATTCCATCTATGACATGCGCACGCTATTTTCCGGCATTCCGCTGGACCAGATGTCGGTGTCGATGACGATGAACGGCGCGGTGCTGCCGATCCTGGCGCTGTATATTGCGGCGGCCGAGGAACAGGGTGTGCCGCCGGAGAAACTGGCCGGAACGATTCAGAATGATATTCTGAAAGAGTTCATGGTGCGCAACACCTATATCTATCCGCCGAAACCCAGCATGCGGATCATTTCGGATATCTTCGCCTACACCTCACAGAAGATGCCGAAATATAATTCGATCTCGATTTCCGGCTATCACATGCAGGAAGCGGGCGCGACGGCGGACCTTGAGCTGGCCTATACGCTGGCGGACGGCATCGAATATATCCGCGCGGGCGTCGCCGCCGGCCTTGATGTCGATGCTTTTGCGCCGCGGCTGTCCTTCTTCTGGGCGATTGGCATGAACACGTTCATGGAAGTCGCCAAGATGCGCGCGGCGCGCCTGATCTGGGCGAAGCTGGTGCAGGAGAATTTTGCGCCGAAGTCTAAAAAATCCCTCAGCCTGCGGACACATTCCCAGACGTCCGGCTGGAGTCTCACCGCACAGGACGTCTACAATAACGTGATCCGCACCTGCCTCGAAGGCATCGCAGCGGCGGGCGGGCAGACGCAGAGCCTGCATACCAACAGCTTCGATGAAGCGCTGGCCCTGCCGACGGATTTCTCGGCGCGCATCGCGCGCAATACGCAGATCCTGCTGCAACAGGAAGCGGGCGCCTGCCAGTCCATCGACCTGTTCGGCGGCAGCTATTATGTCGAACGCCTGACGCATGACCTTGCGGAAAAAGCGCTGAAACATATTGCCGAAGTCGAAGCGATGGGCGGCATGGCGAAGGCAATTGAGCAAGGATTGCCGAAGCTGCGCATCGAGGAGGCCGCCGCGAACACGCAGGCGCGCATCGACTCCGGCACGCAGACTGTGGTGGGCGTGAATAAGTTCCTGCTGGATGAGGACGAAGATGTCCCGGTACTGAAGGTCGACAATGCGGCCGTGCGCCGGATGCAGCTGGAGAAGCTTGCGCGGCTGAAGGCGGAGCGCAATGGCGCGGAGGTCGAGGCCAAGCTTGATGCGATTGCGGACGCGGCGGCGAGCGGCAAAGGCAATCTGCTGGAACTGGCCGTCGCCGCCGCGCGCGCCAAGGCGACTGTGGGCGAGATTTCCGAAGCGGTGGAGCGCAGCCAGGGGCGGCACAGCGCGGTGATCCGCTCGATCAAGGGCGTCTATGGCGGCGGCGTGAAGGGCAATGACAAGGCGGAACACGCCAAGGAACTTGCCGGGAACTACCTGAAGACACACGGCCGCAAGCCGAAGATCTATATCGCGAAGATGGGTCAGGACGGGCATGATCGTGGGCAGAAAGTTGTCGCCTCGGCGCTGATGGACCTTGGCTGGGATGTCGAGATCGGCCCGCTGTTCCAGACGCCGGAGGAAGCCGCCGCGGATGCACGCAAGGCAGACGTGGACATCGTGGCGGCCTCGTCGCTGGCGGCGGGCCACCTGACGCTGGTGCCGGAACTCAAACGTGCGCTCGGCAATGAAGGCGCGGCGAACGCGCGGATCATCGTGGGCGGGGTCATCCCGCCACAAGATTTCGACGCCTTGCGCACCGCCGGCGCCGCCGCCATCTTCCCGCCGGGCACCGTGATTGCCGACAGCGCGATTCGCATGCTCGAATTGCTGGACGGCAAGACGGATCCGGCCCTGACGGCAGCGGAATAAGGACAAACGCTCATGATCCTCTCCACCACCTCCTCCATCGAAGGCCGCAAGGTTGCAGCCTACAAGGGTGTTGTCTGCGGTGAGGTCGTCATCGGGGCGCACCTTGGCAAGGATATCCTGGCGGGATTTACGAACCTCGTCGGCGGGCGTTCGGAATCTTATGAGAGTACGCTGCGCGAGACACGCAATGATGCGCTTCAGGAAATGGTTGAAGAAGCCGAAAAGCTTGGCGCCAATGCCGTCATCGCGATCAAGTTCGACTATGGCGTGATCGGGCAGAATGGCTCGATGATGATGGTGGCCGTGTCCGGCACGGCGGTTGTGCTCGAGTGAGCGCTTTTGCACTGACCGCGCCCGGTGTCGACGAGATGCTGGCCTGCGCGGAGACCTGCTTTGCCGGGCTGCCGGAATTCATGCGCAAAGCAGCCGGCGATGTGCGCATCCTCGTGATGGACTATGCCGAGGACGAGATTCTCGACGAGATGGAAATTGATGACTCGCTGGAGCTGACCGGGCTCTATGTCGGCGTGCCGCTGACCATCGAAAGCGTGACGCAGCCCACTATAGAGCGGCCGCTGATCTATCTCTACCGCCTGCCCATCCTGTTCGAATGGGCCCAGCGCGGAGATGTGACGATTGAGGAACTGGTCCGCCATGTCTTCATCCATGAACTCGGCCACCATTTCGGCTGGTCGGATGAAGAGATGGATGCGAAGCTGGCGGAAGATGATGCCGGATAGCGGCGCGCCTATTGGGAGGGTTTCATCTTGGCCACCGACTATGATTCACTGGACGGCCTCGGGCTTTCGGCTCTGGTGCGGGACAAGAAAGCCTCTCCGGCCGAACTGCTCGATACGGCACTGGCACGCGCCGAAAAAGCGCAGGAACGGATAAACTGTTTTGCGGCGCTCTTTCCCGATCTGGCGCGAGAGCAGATTGCGGGCGGCCTAGCGGACGGCCCCTATTCCGGCGTGCCGTTTGTCACCAAGGATCTGGCCGTCGGCGTCAAAGGCGCGCCGCTGACGGGCGGAAGCGTGGCGTACAAGGGAACGGTCGCGGCGGATGACACGACGCTGACGAAACGCTATCGCGAAGCAGGCCTCGTCTTCTTCGGCTCGACGACTACGCCGGAGTTTGGCCTGACGCTGACGACCGAGTCGACACTGTATGGCCAGACGCGCAATCCGTGGGACCGCACGCGCATAGCCGGTGGCTCATCGGGCGGCGCGGCGGCAGCGGTCGCCTCTGGCGTGCTGCCGGTGGCACATGCCAGTGATGGCGGTGGATCGATCCGCATTCCGGCGGCGTGTTGCGGCGTGTTCGGCCTGAAACCCTCGCGCGGGCGCACGCCCATGGGCCCGGCGCGGACGGAAGGCTGGAATGGTCTGTCTACGGTACATGTTGTGAGCCGCACGGTACGCGACAGCGCCGCCCTGCTGGACCTGACGCACGGCCCGGAAACCGGCAGCCGCTATATCGCGACGCCTCCGGCGCGGCCTTACCTGTCGGAGCTGGACCGTGACCCAAAGCGATTGCGCATTGCCCTGTGGCGCAAGGCGCCGAATGGGACGATGCCGGACGCCGATGCAGACGCGGGGCTCGCCGCAACCGCAAAGCTGCTCGAATCCCTCGGGCATGTCGTGGTTGAGGCGGGGCCGATCCTGAACGGTGAAGTTCTCGGCAAGGCGGCGCTGTTCACGATTGCCGCCAATATTGCTGCGCAGCTGGACGAGCATGGCGAAGCTCGCGGTCGGCCGGTCGGAAATGATGAAATCGAACCGGTGACGGCGGGAATGGTTCATCTGGGCCGCACTGTGCCGATGGCGGAACTCGCCAAGGCCAACAATGCGTTCATCGCGGCAGCCATCCAGTATGAGCACTTCCTCGACGCCGGAGATTTCGACCTGACCTTGTCGCCTACGCTGCACCGCGCGCCGGACTTGCTGGGCACAATGGCACTGACGGCGGACCCGCAGAAGATGGGCGAAGCTATCGCAGGCTTTGCGCCGCACTGCGCGGTGTTCAACCAGATGGGCGCGCCGGCGATGTCGGTGCCGCTGCACTGGACAGCGCCGACGGCGACGGCGCCCGGCGGGCTGCCCATTGGCATGATGTTTGGCGCGCGCTATGGCCAGGAAGGCCTGCTGTTGAGCCTCGCCGGACAGCTGGAACGGGCTGCGCCCTGGGCGCACCGGAAACCGCCGGAATGGGTGGGCGGATGACAGAAGAGATGCGCTGGCGTGCAGGCGGATGCCATTGCGGCGCCGTGCGATTTGAAGTGCAATTACCTGACGCCTTCGAGGTCGAAGACTGCAATTGTTCGATGTGCGCGATGAGCGGGAACATCCATGTGATCGTGCCGTCGAGCCGGTTCCGGATTGTTCAGGGCGCGGACAATCTGGCGGAATACACGTTCAACACCGCACGCGCGAAACACCTGTTCTGCAAGACCTGCGGCATCAAGAGTTTTTACATCCCCCGGTCCAACCCGGACGGCGTCGCTGTGACCTGGCGGTGCCTGGACGACTGGGCCGTGCTGGACGTGACTGTGTCGCCCTTCGACGGACAGAACTGGGAAGCCAACGCCGGACGGCTGGCGCACAAGTCGAAAGGCTAAGGCTTGTCCGGACCATCCGATGGAGGGGCACTATCGCGTCGCTCCTTGAACTTCTCGATGCGTTCGCCCCGCTTGCCGCGCTTTTCCAGGTTACCGGACATGATCTTCGACACCAGCGCGCGCTGATCCGGCGAAAGCTCGGCCAGACCGTCAAACATATGATTGCCGACGGTTTCCCGCGCCACGCGATCTGCTTCCCGCAGCCGGGCGAGCGCGGCGCGGGCGGCGGCATCGTCATAGACTTCCGCACGCAGCACGTCGGCAAGTTCGCGTTCGGCTTCGCGGCGCACGGCCATGGCCTCTCGTCCGGCTTCGAAGCTTTCGCGCATCAGCTTGCGCACGCCGTCGCGTTCCGCATCGGTCAGTTCGATGCGCGGGGCCTCGCCACCGCGATCCCTGCCCTTGTCAAACCGGGGCGACGCATTCAGGAAAATACCGGCGATCAGCCCGAGCAGGACGAGATTGCCGAGTACGGACAATGTCAGCCAGAAAGGAAAGCGCCGGACCTGCGGTTCACTCATTCGCCCAGTTCCTCTGTGAACGCCGCCGGATCAAACCCAAGCGCGTGTTCAATCACCGTTTCAACTTCGCTCGTGTCGCTGGTTGCGCTGGCGACCGGGGCCACCATCACGCCCATGAACAGGCCCGCCGCCAGCGCGGCAAAGCCGCTGGCCGGCGCCCAGGGCGCGGCCCAGGGAAAGCGGGCACGCCCGCGCGGCGCGGCCGCCTTCGGGGCAGACGCGATCAGCGCTTCGGTCAGCGCCGCCGAAGGCAGGACCTCCGGCATGTCCGCCAGCGCAGCGTCGAGCACATGGGCCGCCTTGATGGCCGCTGCAAAGCGTTCAGGGCGGGCCGCGAGCAGTGCCCGCGCCTCAGCCTGTTCCGCTTCGGGGAAGCAGGCGGGATCAGCGCCCCAGGCTTCAATCAGTTCAATCAGTCGATCTTCGGTCATGCGCTGGTTCTCCCTTCCAGCAATTGTGCGCGCAAGGTACGCCGCGCGCGGGCGAGAAGGCTTTCAAGGGCTTCGACACTGACGTCCAGAATCTCGGCCGCTTCGGCCTGCGAGTGTCCCTGCAGGGCGCAGAGGGTCAAGGCGGCGCTTTGTCTTTCGGGCAAGGCGCCGATGGCGTCCTCGATGGCGAGCACACGCTGCGACTGGTCGAGCGCGTCGTGCGGGGCGAGGCGCGTGTCGGCCATGTCCGGCAACTCGCCGGGCAGCGACTCCTTGCGCTTGCGCAGGCGGTCGTAGCAGAGGTTCAGGGCGACCCGGTGCAGCCAGGTCGAGAACTTGGCGCGGGGCTCCCACCCCGGCAGCGCCTTCCAGGCACGAAGGAATGTTTCCTGGGTCACGTCTTCGGCCTCCGCACGGTCGGACAGCATCCGGGTGGCAAGACTGAGGATTCCGGCGCTGTGGCGATTGACAAGGGCGCGCACCGCAGACGGGTCTCCCGCTGCGGCACGCGTGATCTGGTCAAGGTCAGACGTGAAGGCCACGCAGCAGTCTCTACCCGATTCCGGGCCGGAGACCCGAATGGCAATCGCAGGGGGTTTGCAATTGGCATCTCATGGCTCCAGCCCGGCTCAGGGGTTCTTACTGTTCGGCCGGCTTGTCCCGCCATTTGCCGCGGCGCTCCTTCATCTTGGCTTTCGCCGCGTCGCGCTCGGCAGCGGTGATATTGCCATCGCTGTCCGTATCGAGCTTTTCGAAGCGCGCGAGGTGCTGTGTCAGGAACTCCGACTGGCTCCATTTGCCGTCGCTATCGGTATCGGCAGCAGCAAAGCGTTCGGCGGCCTTTTCAGCCATCTTGGCCTTGCGGGCTTCCATCTTGGCAGGGTCAGGCTCGCCGCGAGGTTTGCGGGGCTCCTTGCCTTCCATCTTCTCGGCCCACTTGGCCTTCATTTCGGCGCGCTTGGCTTCGTGGCCGGCTTTCAGTTCGTCTTGCGTGACGAAGCCGTCTGCATCGGCGTCAGAACCGGTGAAGACGGCCAGAGCAGCTGTTTCGGCTTCTACGCGCGTGACAACGCCGTCTGAATTCGTGTCGATCTTGTCAAAATGGGCGCCGCCGCCCCGGTGACCACCAGCCTGTGCAACCATCGGCACAGCCAGCGCGAGTGTCAGCGCCGAGGCAGCTGCGAGCGTGAATTTCTTCATGAGTGATCTCCTTAATGATCCCAGCGTTGATGAAACGCGGGGTCGTCAGGATTCCGTCGCCGGCAGGTGCAGTTTTTCGCAGGCCAGCGCGTGAACACGGGCTTTTACGGCTGTCAGGCGGTCTTCCAGCCCCTCAAACTCGTCTTCGCCAGCCGCGCGGCACAGGCGCTTCTTGAGGCCTTCCGGCAGCGGACGTTCCTGCGGGCCGCTGCCAAGGGCGAGGCGTTGTAATTGCTGCAACGCAGAAAGCAGGTTCAGCGCGGCGCGCAGGAAGCACCAGTCCTCGCTCTCTTCCCCGTCTGCATCTGCCAGCCCTGACAAAGCGTGCGCCGTGTTCGCGCGCACAAGGTCCCGCCGGGCCCGGAGCAACATGTCCTGCTGCGCCATGAACTCGATGTCGATGAGGCCCCCACTTGCAGATTTCAGATCCCATAGTCCGTGCCCGGGCTTTTCGCGGTAGAGCGTCTGGCGCATCTCGGACACGTCTGTCGGTATCTGCTTGCGGCGCGGACTGCGTGCGCGGTCGCAGATGGCGTCCACGGCAATCTGCTGCACGCGTTCGCCCAGACCGGCATCGCCGCAAATGAAGCGCAGCCGCGTCAGAGCCATATGCTCCCATGTCCAGGCCTCTTCAGCCTGATAGTGCCTGAAGGCGCCAAGGCTGACCGCCACCGGCCCGGCCCGGCCGGAAGGGCGCAGGCGCATGTCGACCTCGTAGAGTTCGCCTTCGGCCGTGGGCGCTGTCAGGCCCGTGATGAGGCGCTGCGTGAAACGTGTGAACCAGGTCTGTGCGTCTTCTTTATCGGCTTCGTAGATGACGATCAGGTCGAGGTCTGATCCGGTGGTGAGCTCCTCGCCGCCCAGCTTGCCCATGCCGAAAACGGCCCACTTGCCGGGCACGTCCTTGTACCGCCGGATCGTTTCCTTCTCGCCGACCGCCGCCATGAAGCGGATCGTGTCATCGGCGAGCCGGGTCCAGACCTTGGCGGCTTCGTCAGACGCGATCAGGCCATGCAGCAGGCGGTGGCCTGTGAGGAATTGCTGTTCGCGGTGATAGCGCCGCCAGTCATCCAGCGCAGCATCGAACGTCACGTCGCGTGCCGGGTCCGGCGCGGTGGGGATGGCATTCGACAGGAGCGCTTCGAGCAGATCCGGCCGGCGCGCGAGGATGCGGGCCAGGCGCGGCGCAAGCGCAAGCGTGGCAATGAGGTCTGAGAGGAGATCAGGCCGGGCGAGCAGCATGGACAGGGTTTGCACGCCCGATGACAGGCCTTCGAAGAACCGTGAGAACCAAAGGAAGGCCTCGTCGGGCTCGCCCGTTTCGCCCATCGACTGCAGCATGCCCGGCAGGAGGGATGTGAGAAGCTCGCGCCCACGTACGGTGCGCGTCGCTGGCACCTGCCCCCGGTGCCAGTTGCGGATTCTATCAATGGCGGAGGCGGGATCCGAGAAACCGAGTCCGG
Source organism: Hyphomonas sp. (assembly GCA_040223555.1). GTDB lineage: Bacteria > Pseudomonadota > Alphaproteobacteria > Caulobacterales > Hyphomonadaceae > Hyphomonas. The sequence goes on along the minus strand of JAVKGA010000009.1, from coordinate 375,875 downwards.
CAAGCGTTTTAACCGTACCCGGATCATCATCGACGCCGGTGAAGACTAGGTTTCCCAAAGGGTGAGATTCAATTGCGCGGCTTTCCTGCGCGAACAGCGCATCATATGCCGCCTGAACCTGCCGGCGCGTTTCAAGCAGGTCGCCGTCAAAGTCTGCCAGCGCGCCATAGCCACAAAGGTAGGCAAGGCTTTCGCGTTCTGCCGGGTCGGCTGGAACAGTGTGGGTCTGTTCGTCATTGCGCATCTGGATGCGGTGTTCGACATTGCGCAGGGCTTTGTAAGCAGCCTGCAGAGTTGTCGCGGATCGTTCGGAAACGACATCGGCGGCGCGCAGGGCGGCCAGCGCACCGAGCGTGGAATTGTCTCGCAAGGCAATGTCCCGGCCGCCGAGGATCAGCTGTTGGGTCTGAACGAAGAATTCGATTTCGCGGATGCCGCCGGGAGAAAGTTTCACATCCGGCGAGGCCGCCGCAAACTCATCCGCACCGACCTTGGTGTTGATCATCCGCTTGATGGCCTGGATGTCGCCGATGGCCCAGTAGTCGAGATTGCGGCGCCAGACATAAGGCTCCATGCTCGTGAGGAACCTTGCGGCGGTGTCCAAGTCGCCTGCCGCTGGCCGGCCCTTGATCCAGACCATGCGCTCCCAATTCTGGCCGACGCTCTCATAATAGAGTTCGGCCATGTCGGTCGACACGGCCAGCGGGGTCGAGCTGGGATCCGGACGCAGGCGCAGGTCGGTGCGGAACACATAGCCGCCTGCGGTAATCTCATCGAGGATGCGCACGACATCGCGCGCCACACGCTGCGCCGCGTCACCCGCATCGCGCTCCCCCCCATCGAACCGGCCGCGCTCATAGAACACGCAGATGTCGATATCGCTGGAATAGTTGAGTTCGAAAGCGCCCATCTTGCCGAGCGCGATGGCAAACAGGCCGTCGCCTTTGAGCCCACGGCTCGCCAGGGCAACGCGAAAGGCAGCTTCAAGGCTTTCGCCCGCAAATTCGGTCAGGCTGCGTGTGACATCCATCACATCGCGGCGCCCGGACAGGTCATCACCCGCCAGGGACAGATGAACCATTCGCTTTGCTGCGCGCAGGGTCTCCATCGCATCGGCGATGGGGGTGTCTGCGCCGAGGGAAACGGCCGCGGCGAGTGCGTCGTCGAACCGCATACCTGTGCCCCGCTCGCGCAGGCGGCGCAGGTACGGCGCGTGGGGCTCTGCCAGGGCGAGCGCGGCGTCAGGGTCGGAGGCGAGCGGGCGGATCGTCAGCATTTCCGACGCTTAGCCGAGGTGGCAGCGCGGGACAAATCCCCATCCCTCCCACACCGCCCTGCCCTTCGGGCAAGCGAGAAGCGTTGACAGGAGCCGATTTCGACGGTTCGCTTAGGGCCTGCACAGGGGCGGACAAGGGGACATGTCATGCTGCGAATTCTACGCCTGATCGCGGTTTTGACCGTCATTCCGGTATTGGGACTTGGCGTGGCACTTGCGCGGTTCTGGGGCGGAACGGAGATCAGCCTGGAAGAGCTGGGCCCCGCCAGCGCCGCGCTGATGGCCTGCGCCGGCGAGGTGGTCCGCAGCCCCGGCATGGAAGCCTGTGGCAGCGAGACACCATTCGGCTGGCTCGCTGTGGCCTCCGCCGGTGTGCTGGTCCTGTCATTCGGGATCGTGCCGCTGTCGCGTCTGGTGGCGACCCTGCTCGGCTCGCACCGGACGATTCTCTCCCTCGGCTTCTGGCCTTACGCGCTGGCCGTCACGGCCGTGGTTGGCCTCATCTCTCTGGTACATGCCGGCATCTTCGGCGGGGCCACCTATCTTGTCCTGCAGCACTGGTTCGACATCACCAGCGGATTCCTGCTGGTCGTCATCGCTGCCGTTCTGCTGGGCGCAGCCTACGCGATCCTGCGCGGCCTTGCGGTGTTCTTCTCGCGGCCACAGAGCTTTGTCGCGGCGCGGCCTGTGACCTTCTACGAGTATCCCCGGCTTGGCCTCGTCGTGCGCGACATCGCCAAGAAGCTCAGCGCGAAAATGCCGGACAATGTCGTCATCGGCCTGCAACCGACATTCTTTGCGACCACCGCCCCTCTCTTCACCCCGTATGGCAAAAGCCCCCTCAAAGGCCAGACGCTGCACCTGTCATTGCCGCTGATGAGCCATTTCACGGAAGGCGAACTGAAGGCGGTGATCGGCCACGAGCTTGGGCATTTCACGGGCGGTGACACGAATTACACAATGCGCTTTGCGCCGGTCTATATGGGGCTTGCCAAGGCCAGCGATGTCTTCGCGGCGAAGGATCGCCCTCTCACGCGGTTTCTGTCGATGCCGGCAAAGTTGCTGATCGATGACCTGATCTATGCCTTCTCTGTAGTCGAACGCCGGATCGGCCGGGCGCGTGAGCACCGGGCAGACCAGCATGGCGCCAAGGTCTCCTCGCCGGAAGATATCGCCTATTCACTGCTCAAGTCATCGCTGCTCGGGTCGATCTGGAACGAGCAGATGCAGTCGCTTGTCGAGCGCGGCATGAAAGGCCGTTTCTCACGCAATGTCGTGCGCAGCTTCTCGGAAAGCGTGCGCCTTGATGTCGACCGCGCGCGAATCGCTCCCCTGCTCCAGTTTGCTCTGGGCGACAGTGTACCCCATCCCGTCGACACCCATCCGCCTACGGAAGATCGGCTGGAAGCCCTTGGGCTGAGCCTTGGCGAAATATGTTCCGAAGATGTCCTGCTGCACCGCTTCTTCGACGCTCCCAAGGTTACGGATGGTCTCGACACCATGGTCGCGCTTGAGGAAGACCTGACGGCGCTTCAGTATCACCTGTTCTCGGAACTCTGGCCGACTGAGGAAGACGGCGAGCGATCCGTGGATGAGCTTTTCCTTGTCCTGCTGATCGATTTCCTGGCGTTGATGGTCACGGTCGATGGCACCGTGGATGACCGCGAAATCCTCGAAGCAGAAGCGCGCGCCATAGAACTCTTCGGAAATTTCGACCGCGAAGCCTTCCGCGAACGGTGCCGTATGCCCGAGCAGATCCCGTCGCTCGACAAGATGGTCTCGTTCGCAAACAAGCTGCTGACGGACACCGGGATCGAAAACCTCAAGACCGTGCTGCGCCGTATCGCGAACGCCGACGGTGTCGTGCAGGACGCTGAAGCCCGGCTGTTGGACCTGCTCGACGCCACACTCCAGTCGGAACCGCCGGAAGACGCGTGAGGTATGTTGCACAAGGGTTGGCGGTCTATACCCTAACGCCTTGGCGCGGATGGGTTTTAGTTTGCCTCAGCCCGTTTTTTTGTAGGCGCAGATCCTCTCCTGTCGTCGCCAGATGGCCTCATCCTGTTGCAGGCTTTGTATTCCCCGTTTCGATTTTCTCTCAGCCAGTCTCATTTTTTATCACTCTGTATCGTTGGTTTCTCGTCCTCTCTCGGGATTGTCGGATTTCGGCCTTTGGCCTCTATCCGACCTACCAGGTGGGACCCTTGGCTTTGAGGTTGAGTATAACACCGCGCGGAGGGGGGTGGCGTAAGTTTCCTGCGAGAATCTTTCAGACGCCTGATACGTCTACGGATTTTATTCCGGGAGGCGGTGGATTTTGTTGCATAAGCCGGGCGCCAGCTTTTGCCTCGCCCGATCCTGCCTGCGAAGACCACATGCAATTACCTCGGTTCCATGACGGGGCGGTGTTTGCTAGCTTCCCGGAATGAAGATCCTGCTGGCCGCCGCCTTTATCGCCTTCCTCTCCGAAGCGCCCCTTGCCGACCCGGACGCGGAAGCGCGGGCCCAGATGCTGATGCGGGAAATCCGCTGTGTGGCCTGCGAGAACGAGCCGGTCTCCCAATCCTCGGCCGCCATCGCGGAAGACATGCGGGTTCGTATCCGGGAAATGGTTGCGGAAGGGGCGACGGATACGGAAGTGCGGGACTGGTTCGTCGACCGGTACGGTGAATTCGTGCTGTTCCGCCCGGCGGCTGACGGCCCGTCAGGCTGGTTGCTGTGGGGCCTGCCCTTCGCACTTTTGATGGCCGGCAGCCTGGCCGGCCTGTGGCTGGCGCGCAAATCGGGCCAGCGAGCGCCTGAAATTGAGGCTGAAGACGCCTGATCCCGTCCTGGCCGCGCCGTTCCATTTCTGCGGAAATCACCTAACTGTCTTTTAATGACCACATTACGTGTGGCATGTTTATGTTCATCTGGTCGCTGGAAACGGCGGTACTTTCAATTCTCTGGAGCGATTAATGAGCAATTTTCGGGTTTCGGCCCAGACGCTTACGGCAGCCGCGTTTGGCGCACTGATCATGGGATCCGCCGTCGCTGTTCCAAAAATGCTCGCGCCGGAGGCTGGTGCACAACCGATTGCCATCCAGCCCCCGCCCGGCGCTCCACTGAGCTTTGCGGACCTGATCGAGAAGGTTGAACCGGCTGTCGTGTCGGTCAACGTCGTCTCGACGCAGGAACTGAGCAGCCTCGGCGACATGAATGAGTTCTTCGAACAGTTCCGCGGCATGCCGGGTCTTGAAGACTTCTTCGAACAGCGCCGCCAGCAGCAGGAACAGGAATCACCGCGCACACGCGAGGCCCGTTCGCTCGGCTCAGGCTTCCTGATTTCGCAGGATGGTCTCGTCGTGACCAATAATCACGTGATCGACCGCGCCACCCAGATCCAGGTCGTATTGAGCGACGGGCGCGAACTTGACGCGGAACTCGTCGGCACCGATCCGCTGACCGACCTCGCGGTTGTCCGCATCAAGGAAGCCGGTTCTTACCCTTACGTGAAATTCGGCTCCTCGAAAGAGATCCGCAAAGGTGACTGGGTCGTCGCACTCGGTAACCCGTTCGGCCTCGGCGGCACCGCCACAGCCGGCATTCTTTCGGCCGATGGTCGCGAACTTGGCGCCGGCAGCCCCTATACGGACTTCCTGCAGATCGATGCGCCGATCAACCGCGGCAACTCCGGCGGCCCGACCTTTGACCTCATGGGCAATGTGATCGGCGTGAACTCGCAGATCCTGTCGCCCACCGGCGGCTCGGTCGGCATCGGTTTTGCCATCCCCGCCGAGCTCGCCAAGGAAGTCACCGACACGCTGATCCAGAAAGGACGCGTCTCGCGCGGCTGGCTCGGCGTTCAGATCGGAGACCTGACACCGGAATTCGCCGAAGCCCTCGGCATCGAAAACGTCAAAGGCGCCCTGATCGCGGATGTCACCACCGGCAGCCCGGCTGAACGGGCCGGCCTGAAACGCAACGACATCATCCTGTCGGTCAACGGCACCAAGGTCACCGACTCGACATCGACGACGCGTCTTGTCGCCAAGCTGATTGCCAATACGCAGAACGAATTCGACATCCTGCGTGACGGCAAACCGCAATCGATCAATGTGACGATTGGCGAGCGCCCGGCAGACCTGAACGCGCTGAACCCGGCAGCCGGCGGCGGCAACCAGGCTGACCCTGGCGCCCCGTCTTCGCTTCCCGGCAAACTGCTGCCCGACTTCGGCGTCCGCCTGGTCCCGATGGATGAAACCACGCGCGAGCGCCTTGGCCTTCGCGTCGGTGACACGGGGCTGGAGATCAGCGAAGTGGTTAAAGACGGCATCTTCGAGAAAGCGCGCCTGGAACCCGGCATCGTGATCCTTGAAGCCAATGGCCGGCCTGTGCCCACAGTTGAAGCTTTCGAGCGGGCAATTTCCGAAGCGAAAGCGGCAAACCGTTCGAAGGTTCTGCTCGCCCTGCGCTTCGGGCAGGTCACGAATTACAGCACTATCGACATACCCGAGTAACCCCATGCTTATGGAGCCCCAGATGGCGGATACACTTCACCATCGTTCCCTCAAGGTCCTCGTCATCGAAGATGATCGCGAGATGTCCAATTTCATCGAGAAGGTCCTCGTGGACGCCGGCCATGAGGTCGAGCGTGCCTATGACGGCGAAGAGGGTCTGACGCGCGCCCGCGCGGCAGAGTTCGACGCCCTCGTGGTTGACCGGATGTTGCCGGAAAAGGACGGGCTGACGCTCATCCGGGAATTCCGTGATGCGGGCGGCACAACGCCGGCCCTGTTCCTCTCGGCGCTCGGCGATGTCCAGAACAAGGTTCAGGGCCTCAAGGCCGGCGCCGAGGATTATCTCGGCAAGCCGTTCGTCCCGGCCGAACTCGCCGCCCGGGTCGAAGCCCTTGGCCGGCGCACCTCGGCCGAGCCGCAGGTCACCGTCCTCAAGGCCAGTGATCTTGAAATGAACCTGCTGACCCGGAAAGTGACCCGGGCCGGCAAGAAGATCGATCTCCAGCCACGCGAATTTCGCCTGCTGGAATACCTGATGCGCCATGCCGGCCAGGTCGTGACCCGCACGATGCTGCTGGAAAAGGTCTGGGACTATAATTTCGATCCGCAAACCAATGTCATCGACGTGCACGTCTCGCGCCTGCGCGCCAAGATCGACAAGGACTTCCCGGAGCCGTTGCTGCAGACGGTCCGCGGCGCAGGTTACAGACTGCAGGGTTAGAGCCCCGGGCGTTTAATTTGCGTCATCTGATGGCTGTATCGGGCGGTCTGGCCAGGCGCGACCGGAGCCTGATGTGATCATCAGGCGAGGATCGCAACGCCGCCAGGGCGTTCGAGACAGCCAAACCTCCGCCGCAGCAAGGGCCAACCTCCGGGCCACCGTCTTTTCCGCCATGGCCGCGTTGCCGCCCTTGACCGGGCCTCGGCCCGCTCTGCGGACGGCGCCTTGCCCTGACGAAAAATCCGGCGGTCAGATGGCGCAAATTAAACGCCCGGGGCTCTGGACGGGGCCAGTGGGGGCTGGCACCTAGGCGCCCATGAAGCTGCCCAACCTTCGGCCAGCCTGGCTCACTCTTGAGCATATGGCCAAGCTGCCCGGCAAGATTGCCGGGCGTATCCCCCGATTCCCTGACGATCTCCGGCTGCCGATCCCGGAGCGCGTGCGCAAGGCCATGCCGGTCTTCGTGCGCACGACGACGTTCAAGCTGGCGCTCCTCTACAGCCTGATGATCGCTGCCTTCTCGGGCGCCCTGCTCACCTATCTCTACTACTCGACGGTCTATTACATCCGCGTCGAGTCCGAGCGGCGCATTACGGTCGAGTTCGAACAGCTCGCCAACGCCTACTATACCGGCGGGATGGAACGCCTCAGCCAGTCCGTCTTCGAGCGCATGACGCTGTCGGGCTCGCCCTTCTATTATTATCTTGAAGACACATCCGGCCGGAAGATTGCGGGACACTTTCCGCGCCTGCCGGATGACCCGCCTGAGTCAGGCATGAAAACCGTCTATTTCGATTTCGAACTTCCGCAGCCGGATAATTCGAAAGTCCTGCGGCCGGCAGCCGGGCGGATTGTTCGCCTGCGCGACAATGGCGGCGCGCTGATGGTGGCGTTCGACACGGCGCAGCAGACCGTGATCGTGGACAGGATCCAGAGCGCCATTCTCGTTGCCGCCCCGGTTGCGCTGATCCTGTCTCTGTTCGGCGGTGTGCTGATCACGCGCGGCGCGGCCCGGCGCGCAGAAGAACTTGCCAAGACAGCCGAAGCGGTAATCGGCGGCGAGCTCAGCCGGCGCGTTCCGGTGCGCGGGACGGGCGACGAGTTCGACCGTCTCGCCCAGCGCATCAACGCCATGCTCGACCAGATCGGCAAACTGGTCGAAGCCTCGCAGAATACCGGCAATGCCATCGCCCACGACCTGCGCTCACCGCTCACACGCATGCGTAACAAGCTCGAGATTGCGCTGGCAAAACCCATGTCTGAAGAAGACGCCAGCAACACGCTGGGCGAAACGGTCGAAGAAGTGGACCGCGTCCTCGACACGTTCAACGCCATTCTGCGCCTTGCCCGGTTGGATGCCGGCACGGAAGGCCTCCGTGTACGGATGGACCTGAGCGAAGTCGCCGACGAACTTGCCGAACTGTTTGACCCCGCCTGCGAAGAAGGCGGCCTTAAATTCCGGAGCCAGATCACCAAGAACCAGCTCGTGCTGGGCGACCGGGAACTGATCGGGCAGGCAATTTCCAATCTCATCGACAATGCCATCAAATACACCCCGCAGGGGGGCTCGATCTCGCTGAGCGTCACGCGGGGGCCGGAGGCGATGATTGATCTCACCGTGCTGGACACCGGGCCCGGCATACCGCCGGACGAGCGCGCAAAGGTGATCACCCGTTTCCACAGGATGGATTCGGCCCGCACACAACCGGGCTCCGGCCTTGGCCTGTCACTGGTTCAGTCTGTGGCGGATCTTCACGGCGGCGAACTGGTTTTGGCAGACGGCGCCGGGCCGGATGAAATGCCCGGTCTGCGCGCGACGCTCAGGCTTCCGCGGGCTTGACCTGGCGCGACGACGGCCAGAGGCCGAGCAGTCCGCCGAGACCGATCAGCACGACCCCGAGATAGAGCAGGTCCACCATCGGATTGAAGTAGACCCGGAACACCCAGCGTGTTTCGCCGTCCACGTCGCGCGCTTCGCCCAACGCCGCGTAAAGGTCCCCGGTGCCGGTCTTGTGGATGGCGGTTTCAGTCGTTGGCATCATGGCGGCGGGATAGAACCGCTTCATGGGTTCGAGGATTGCCCGCTGGCCGCCCTTGCGCGCGGTCAGTACGGCGCGGTCGGCATACCAGTTCGGGCCTTCGATCGCGCGCACTTCATCCAGGGTCAGCACCCATCCGGCCACTTCGCCTGTACCGCCTTGTGGCAATGCAAGTGTGGCTTCGTAGCGCCCCGTCGTTTCAACAACTGCCCCAATCACGAACAGGCCGACGCCGATATGCGCCAGCGTCATCGACCAGACGCGGCGGGGCAATTTGAACACACGGCCCGGCGTGATCGCGCGGCGCTTCAACTCCCAGGCCGCGCCAAAGACAAGCCAGACGCCGACCGCGAGACCGAAAGCTGCGCCGACGGGTATGTCCAACGGGCCAATCCCGAGCAGCACGAAAGCAAGAACCAATGCTGCGCCGCCGCCGGCCCAGCGCAGCCAGCCTTTGACATCCGCCTTGCCCCACGCCCAGGCCTGCACGATGGGCAACAGGATCAGGATCAGCGCGAGGATCGGCACGAAGGTCAGGTTGAAGTAGGGCTCGCCCACGGAAACCGTGCGGCCAAAGGCTTCTGCAATCAGCGGGAACAAGGTGCCGAGCAGGACCGTCAGCGCGGCGACGATCAGCACGACATTGTTCGCCATCAGCGCGCCTTCGCGGCTGACCAGCGTCCACGCCTTGCCGCCTTCAAGCTTCGGCGCGCGTAGCGCAAACAGCCCGAGCGCAAAGCTGCCGTACACCAGCAGGCCCATCAGCAGGAGCGTGCCGCGCTCGGGATCAACCGCGAACGCATGCACGGATGTGAGCACGCCGGAGCGAACAAGAAACGCGCCAAGGATCGAGAACAGGAACGCGAGAACCGCGAGCAGCGCGGTCCAGGCCGCGAAGCCTTCACGCTTTTCGGTGACAACAACGGAGTGAAGCAAAGCCGCGCCGATCAGCCAGGGCATCAGCGAGGCATTCTCGACCGGATCCCAGAACCACCACCCGCCCCAGCCGAGTTCGTAGTAGGCCCAGTAAGAGCCCAGTGCGATGCCGAGGGTCAGCGGCACAAAAGCGGCCAGCGACCAGATGCGGGCCTCCTTCGCCCAGACGCGGTCAATGCGCCCTTCCATCAGGCCGGCCGCCGCCAGCGCGAAGACAAAGGAATAGCCGACATAGCCGAGATAGAGCATCGGCGGATGGATCGCGAGCGCGGGGTCTTGCAGGAGCGGGTTGAGTCCGGCGCCTTGAAAGGGCGCTGGGTCCAGCCGCAGGTAGGGCGAAGACGCGAACAAGAGGTAGGCCAGCGCGCCGGTCGCGAGCAGGCCTTGAATGCCGAGTGCCCGCGCTTCGAAGACGTCGCGCCCCGTTCGCATCAACGCCGCCGCCGCTGCGCCGAAGCCGATCGTCACCAGGCACCAGAGCGCCATCGAGCCTTCATGGTTGCCCCACGCGCCGGCGATCTTGTATGCCATCGGCTTCAGCGTGTGGGAATTGTTGGCGACGAGCGCGACCGAGAAGTCTGACGTCACGAAGGCATTGATCAGTGTGAGGAAGGAAAGTGACATCAGGCCGAAAGCGGCGATGGCAATATGCCCTGCCAGCCGGCGCTCACCGCGCAGGCCAAGCACGCCCTGTGCCAGCGAGAGGGCGAGCACAAGGAAGGCCGCGAAATGGCCGAACTCGATCATCCGCCCGCCTCAAGCGGCTTCAGCTCGCGCGGCTGGTAATTCTCGTCATGCTTTGCCAGCAATTGCCGGGCCGTGAAGGTGCCATCCGGCCCGAACGATCCGTTGGCGACGACGCCCTGCCCCTCGCGGAACAGGTCCGGCGCTACGCCCGTAAAGCGCACGGTGATCGTGGCCGGGCTGTTATCGATGACGGTAAACTGCATGGTCGCGCCACCATCTGAATAGGCCAGCGAGCCCGGTTCGACCCAGCCGCCGACCTTCACCTCACGCCCCTCGGCCGGATAGCCTTTTTCCGCAAGGATTTCCGGTGTGTAGAAGAGGTTGGCATTCTCACGCAGCGCGAAGAAAGCCAGCACAACGGCGGCGATCACCAGCAAGGCGGCGATGGCAAAGGTGTAGAGGCGTCGGGTCCGGGCGCGCATGGGAAGTGGTATAGGCGCGGGCGGCGGCTTTGGGGAGTGCGGCAGATGCAGCCCTATTGCGGCGGCGCGGCGGACTCGCCCTCGCCAATCGCGTCGATCATCACCTGCAGGCGCTCGCGGCGTGGGTCATCTTCCGGAAGCCGGGCAAAGATGTAGCGCATTGCCTGTTCTGCCGTCGCCTGGTCGCCGGCCTGCGCGGCGCCCATGGCAGCCCACATGCCCGCCCGAACCTGGGTTTCATCCAGCGCGTATGCCTTGCCATAGAGGCGTGTTGCATCCGGGCTTACCGCGCCGTCGTCCAGTTCGACCAGGACATCTGCAAGCGCAACCAGCGCAGGAACGAAGTCGTCATCCCGCCGAAGCGCCGACTGATAGGCCCGCAGCGCGTCCGCCGAACGCCCCTGCGCGCGTAGCATCTCGCCGATGAAATAATGTGGCTCCGGCTCGTCCGGGCGTTCTTTCACCGCCTGCTCCAGGCGTGACAGGGTTTCTGCCGGTGACAGGGATTGCGGATCGTTGACGATTTTCGCCGACAGGGCTGCCTGCCGGGCGCGCATCGGCTCATCGCCCATGCCCGGCCTGCCCACCGCGACATAGCCCGCCACGCCAAGCACGATGCAGGCGCCCAGAATGAGCATATTCGTGCGCAACAAGGGCAAAGCAGTCATGGGCGCGGAAACCGGAGTGTTGCGCGCAGGCCGCCCGATGCAGCCACGCCAAGTTCAAGCTGGCCCTTATGCAACTCCGCCAGTTCCTTGACAATCGACAGACCCAGCCCTGTGCCGGGCGTGGTTTCATCCAGACGCACGCCGCGCTTCATTGCGTCTGCACGTTCTTCTTCAGTGAGGCCATTGCCATCATCCTCGACATCGATGGTGAGCGCCTGCGGGCTGTCCGTGACGGTGACGACTACCTCTGTTGCCGCCCATTTGCAGGCATTCTCCATGAGGTTTCCGATCATCTCCTCAAAGTCCTGCTGCTCACCGCGGAAAATTGCGGACGTGCTGCCCTCGACCGTCACCTCTATGCCCTTTGCATCGAACAGCCGGTTCAGGAGGCGGGCAAGCCCGTCGACCACCGGGCGGATGTCCGTCCGGGCACCGATGGTTTCGGCCCGCGCCGCCATCCGGGCGCGCTTGAGATAGTGTTCGACATTCGTCTGCATCGCATCGGCCTGACGGCGCACGACATCATCAAGCTGGGTCTGGCCTGCGGCTTCGTTCTTCAGAACGGCAAGCGGGGTTTTCAGCGCATGCGCAAGATTGCCCACATGGGTGCGTGCGCGTTCAACCACATCCCGGTTATGTTCGATCAGCTTGTTCAGCTCTTCCGTCAACGGACGGACCTCCGACGGATAGTCGCCGCCGAGCTTCTGTTCCTCGCCTTCCCGCACGCGCACGATATCTGCCTGCAGGCGCGTGAGCGGCGTCAGCGAATAGCGGATGCCGAGTACCATCGCGGCAAAGACGCCGCTGAAGAGCGCGATCATGGTTCCCAGCAGCAGATTGCGAAACTGGGTGGCGGCGTTGTCGTTCGGCGTGCGGTCGGATGCCGCGAGGAAAATCAAAGGCGTCGGGCGGTTTTCGAGAACAATCGCCTGCACCGCCACGCGCGAGCGCTGGTCGGCCGGGCCATTATAGTTGCCGAACTGTGTCACCCCCGGCTGCGCCGCAGCACGCGCAATCAACTCCTGTGTAACGGGCACATCCGCATCCCACAGGCTCTTGGAACGGAAATCACCGGCAATACTCATGTCGGGGTTCAAGCCGACCACGGCCCAGTATTGCCCGGAATACTGGGTCTGGAAGCGCGCATCGCTGGGGAAAATATCGCGGTCGGTATTAGTGATCCGGCCGTCAGCCAGGAAGGCATCCTCGCGGGTCAGTTCACGCGACAGGGAGATCAGCGTTTCCTGAAGATCCTGCTCCACCAGCGCGATGGTTTGCGCGCGGTACACCGCAGACAGCGCGAGCGCGCCGCCGATCAGCACGAACAGGCCCCAGATGGCCGCCGCAATTGTGATGCGCCGGGCCAGCGACACGCTGGACCAGCGGTCAATCAGGCTCTTCTGCGGAAGGTCTGCGGCATCGCTCATCGAGGCGGTTTAGCCTCTATTCGCGTCAGCCTGCAACGCGGGTCTCTTCGTCCGGCACGATCAGGCGGTAGCCGAGGCCCCGTTCGGTCTGGATCCGGTCCTGGCCGATCTTGCGGCGCAGACGTCCGATGAAGACCTCGATCGTGTTCGAATCGCGGTCGAAATCCTGATCGTAGATATGCTCGACCAGCTCCGTACGGGGCACGACCCGGCCCTGATGGTGCATCAGGTAAGACAGTACGCGATACTCGTGCGCCGTCAGCTTGATCGGCTCGCCGTTCACCGTCGCGCGAGCGGCGCGCGTATCCACCATCAGCTTGCCGGCCTCCAGCGTTGCCGCCGAATGCCCGGTGGCGCGGCGCAGAAGTGCGCGCAGGCGGGCCAGCAATTCTTCGGTGATGAAGGGCTTTGTCAGGTAGTCGTCAGCGCCGGCATCGAACCCGGCCACCTTCTCGCTCCACTGGTCGCGGGCGGTCAGGATCAGCACCGGAAAAGCCTTGCCTTCCTTGCGCCAGCTCTTGAGAACGCTGACACCGTCAATCTTCGGCAGGCCGAGGTCGAGGATCACCGCGTCGTACGGCTCGGTCTCGCCCAGGAACTGGCCGTCTTCACCGTCAGCGGCGAGGTCCACTGCATAGCCCGCCTGGGACAGTGCATCCGCCAACTGGCGGCGCAGATCTGCATCATCTTCTACGACAAGGATTCTCATTGGTTATCGCCTTTTTCTCTTTCCGTGCAGCTTTAGCCGCCACGACGTTCGATGATGGCGCCCGTCTGCGCGTCAACCGTAACATGAACTTTGCGTCCGTCATCGGTCAGCCAATCGATTTCGTAAACCGCGCCGCCGGATTCCTGGGAATAGAGATCGGCGCCAAGCTGGTAGCCGCCATATTCGCGTTTCAGCGACTGGAAGATCTTGCTGAGCGGAACCGTGCGGCCTTCCTTGACGGCTTCGCGGGCCTGGCCGGGCGAGAACGAGTTGCCCCAGCCCTGCTCCTGACCCTGGGTCAGCTGGCCATAGGTCCACTCCGAGACCTCGCCCCGATCACGATCCTTGCCCTTACCATTGCCGTCCGCGAGGGCGGCGGGGGCGAGCATCAGGCCGAGAGCGGCAAGGAGAGCGAACGTGCGTTTCATGAGGCTCCATATGCTGGGAAGGCTCTGAACGTTAAGTGAATGGCGCAGTTCAACTGCAGTCAGCTTGCGGACGAATAGCCATCACCACCGGCCTACCGTCCGGCCGCCCCAATAAATCCTATGAATTCAATTACATAAATCGCTCACGCAGCGCAACCCGCCGCCCGCCGGCGCGCAGGCGTCTTCCCGCGCGCCGTTTTTGTCCACCCGACAGGATGGTTACCGCGAATCGCGCTCTACCCGCTGATCAGAGCCGCGAGGCCGTGATGTCGATGTCCGCATTTTCCCAGACCTTCTCGAAGTGGTGCTGGAGGTGCATGGCCTCCTCGGTCTTGCCCTGCAGCGTGAGCGCGCCGGCAAGCCCGGCCATTGACCAGCCATTGTGAGGATACAGCTCAAGGTCCCGGCGATAGACGGCTTCTGCGTCCGTGTAGCGTTCGGCCTTCATCAAGGCTTCCCCGAGCGATTGGCGCGTGGGGTAATACCAGAATGGAGGCTCGGTATAGGGCAGCGAGTCCTGCAGGCTGACCGCTTCCTCGAACAACGAGATGGACGTGTCGAAATCGCCTTTGGCATTGGCGATCTCCCCGAGCAGCAGATTGTCCGCGATGTTCAGAAGCAGGCTGGCCGGATAATCGTTGGTATCCATGAACTGGATCTGGACCGTGTCCTTGACCTTCGCCAACTCAGCTTGCTCGGCCTCGGCAAGCTCCGGCTCACCCGAGCGCGCCAGCGCTACGCCGCGCGCGTAGTGCCAGATGGCATTGGAGTAATCGAGGTTCGCCGGCGGGGCGTCCATAGCGAGGATGTCTGTCCATTTGGCAAACTGGACATGCGCCAGCATCGGCACGGTCTTGAAGAACTCGATCGTCGGAAACTGCTCTATCTGCTCAATCCGAACATTGTCGGCCAGCTTTTGAGCGGTCTCGAGCGCCAGCGCACTTTGGCCCGACATGCTTGCCGCTGCCCAGAGGAAGTGCACGTTGTGGGGATAGTAAAGCGCTGGATAGAAGCCCTGCGCATTGCACTGGGCGATATAGTCTTCGTCTACCTTTGCCGCCTGAATGTTTGCCTGCCCAGCATCCTCATACCGCCCGACCCGCCAGAAGATATGCGCCGGCATGTGCACGAGATGGCCGGAACCCGGCACCAGCGTGTACAGACGATCTGCTTCATCTTCCGCACGTCCCGGGTCGGCTGAGGCTTCAACCGCGTGTAGATAAAGGTGCAGTGCCAGCGGATGATCCGGCGAGCGTTCAAGAATCGTCTCAAGCGCCGTGATGACTTTTACCGTGTCCGGCTTCGGTTCTCCGTCTGCGGACCAATAGTTCCACGGCATCGTGTTCATCCAGGCTTCGGCATACATGGCCGCGGCATCGTCATCGAGTGGATGTGCCGCAACATAGGCGCCCATCGCTTCGGCATAGGCAAGATCCTGAGGCTCGCGGGCCGCTTCGAAGTCGGCGCTATAGCGCGTCTCAAGCGCCTCGATCAGTGCCTGCTCTGCCGGCGTTGCGTTCGCCTTCAGCGCCATCGCGCGCTTGATGGCCTTGTAGGCCGCCGCACGGTCATCCGGCGACATCACCGCCTTGCCTTTGCTGGTGACGTTGATGTTCGGCCCGGTCGCCAGCGCCTCGCCCCAATAGCACATGGCACAGGCCGGATCGAGCTTCTGGGCCGCCCGGAACGACCGGATGCTTTCCGCGTGGTTGAAACCGAACGCCAGCACCATGCCCTGGTCGAAATACTTCTGCGCATCGGGACTGGAGGTTGTGATCTCGCGATGGAAAGTGCCCATGCCCTCGAACAGCGGCGCACCGGCCCGTTCTGCCAGCGTCTGTTCTTGTATTTGACTGGTCGGGCTCACGACTGAATGACAGCCGGCGAGTGCAATCAGGCTGACTGCTGCGAAAAGATATCTGGTTTTCATTTTGGTGCGTCCCCATCACCGGGCGAGCCAGGACGACCGCCCTTTGCTTACTAAGGCGACAGACTAGCACATATCCGTCAGTGTGTGGAGCTAACGCCCTTCTGCCCAACGCTTCAGGCCGTCATCCTTCGGATCGCTGAGCATGATCTCGATGCGGACATAGAGGTCGCCAGGAGGACTGGACTGAACGCCCTTGCCCTTGAGTCGCAGCTGCGCGCCGGTATTCGTGCCCGGAGGAATCTTGACCGATACCGGCCCTGACGGCGTGCGCACTTCAATCGTGCCGCCCAGAATAGCGGTTTTCAGGTCAGCACTCTGCGTCATGCGCAGATCGCGGCCGTCCCGGGTCCAGATCGAACTTGGCAGCACTTCAACTTCCAGCAAGGCATCGCCCGGCGCGCCGCCATAGGCGGACGGCTGGCCCTGACTCTTCAGGCGCAGCATCTGGCCGCTGGTTATGCCGGCCGGAATGTTGACGTCGAGCGCGCTGCCATCGGCCATCGACATGCGCCGGCGCGCGCCGGTCACCGCATCCTCGAAGGAAATCTCTACCCGGTAGCGGACATCCCGGCCTTTTTGCGGACCCGGATTGCGCCGCTTGGCACCGCCGCCGAACATGCCGGAGAGGATGTCTTCGAACGGATCGCCCTGCGCGCTCGGCCCGCCTTCCCATCGCCCGCCGGCACCGCCGCCGGGATAGCCACCGCCCGGATAGCCTCCACCGGGATAACCGCCGCCGGCAAACCCGCGCGGGTTGCCTTCGCCGTCGATCTCGCCGCGGTCAAACCGGGCCTTCTTCTCGGTGTCGCCGAGAATATCATAGGCGACGGAGACGCGCTTGAACTCGTCCGCTTTCTGGGCGTCATTCGGGTGCTGGTCCGGGTGAAGGGCTTTTACCTTGGTCCGGTAAGCCTTCTTGATATCAGCTGCGCTGGCTGACCGGGGGACGCCCAGAACTGAATAAGGATCGAGCGCCAATACCGGGCTCCTTGCCGCAATCTCACTGGATTCCTTACAGGTAAGGTGATCCGGGGCCGATTGAAAGCCATTCCCCTGTGCGGCCGTCCGGCCCGATCTCGGCCACCCGGAGCGCCAGCGTGCCCGAAGGCACATCGCAGGCTGCCTCACTCGTCTCGATCCAGCCCACAAACCCGGCACCCAAGTCGAATTCCACAGCGAACCGGCCAACATTCGGTGCCTCGGGGAATGTCCAGCTATCGGCGATGTCCCGGCCCCGGCGCAGCCAGCTCGCCTGCCCCGCCCGCACACGCAGGTGGCACGGCTGCCAGGGCAGCGCTTCGCGCCGTTCAAACCGGACCACCTGCGCATCTGCGCTGCCCTGTCCGCGCCAGAGCAGGTCAACACCCGCCTCCATTGGCGCGACCTCGCCCCGCCTCACCGCGCCGTCCAGCAATACGAACCGGGCACCTATAGCTGCCGCCCCGCTTGGCGTACCGTCCTGCCCGCGCAGCAGGCCCGTCAGGCGCCACGCACCGGGCCCCGTCAGCTCTGCGCTGCGAAACTGGATCAGCTCCCACCCTGTCTCTGTTTCGAGCAGCGCCGCGTTGCCGCCTGCGAGTAAAGCTTCCTCAGACAAGCTCACCAGCGCATCTGCCAGCCCGCTCACCTCGATCCGTGCCGCATGATCCCAACGCCCCAACGGCCCGGCCTCCACGGGCGCCGCGAGACGCCCGATCACTGCCGGTCGCTCCAGACGCGCCCGCACGCTCAGCCCATCCGGTGACACGCCTGCCAACACAGCAACCTCACCCGGCCAGGGATCAGAGAACGCCGCGACAAGTGGCCCGTCTCCAGCGAGGCCGGACAGGCCTGCCGCGTCCATCACCACGAGATCAATTTCCGGAAACACTGCCGCGTCCGACGCAGCGCCGCCCGGCTCCACCGCCCGCAACCGATCAAGGGTCGTTGCCGCTTCCGCAAGCATCAGGCGCCGGGTTGCGCCTTCATCGGTGATCGAAACGACCTGCCATTCGGACGCGTCTGCCAGCGATATCCGGTCACCTGCCTCCAGCGCGGCCAAGGCGGGTCCGGCCGACACGTCAGCTGATCCCGTCCGCGCGGCCTGACCCAGCAGATGCGCCGCCAGCGCGTCCGCGCGTGGACGCGACGGCGCCAGCGGAAGGCTGACATCCGCCACCAGCCGCGCGTCTCCCTCGCCGCGCCGTGCCTCAGCGACCATGGGCCCATAGTCCTTGTCCGGATCAATGCACGCGAGGCGCAGGCGCTCCGGCGCCTTGTCCATCAACTGCCGTGTCCGCACGATGCCGGACTCGCCCAGAAACGCGTCCGGAATCGCGATCACGCCGGTGTCGTCCGTCATGCGGAACACAAGCCCGCCGCTCCGCTCGACCGCCTCAAAACCAAAGGCCGTAGCCAACGGCTCCAGCGCCGCCCGCACCGAAGACACGCCCTCCAGCACATAGCCTTCAACGAGCCCGTCCAGCGCGCCCGTATCCACATCTTCAACGCCGCCGGCCGCGCAAATGTCCGCCACGACCTGCGCCAGTGGCGCCGCCCCGGTTCGTCCGTTCAGCCAATGCCCCCGCGACCAGTTCGCCCCATCGCCCCACACTTCCTCCCGCAACGGCCAGGCCGGAAACGGCCGCGCATCCCAGGCCCAGACATGCACGGAATCCACGGCGTCGCTCGTCTCGAAGTGCGGCAACACAGACGCCAGCAGGCGCGCCTGCATCACGTCATCGCGCGCCCCGGTCGAATAGGGCGGCAATCCGCTTTCGCTGCTTTTCGGGTCGAAGAACAGGTTCGGTGCATTGCCCGCCATGTCCACCGCCGCAAAGCCGATCTCGGAAAGCCGGATCGGCTTCGCATTCGGTGTCCAGCCCGTTGGCAAACCGGCCCGCACACCATCCGGACGCGGATAGTGCGGCGCGCCAGACCAACCCGCGATATCCTTCGCCCGGAAAACCCAATTCTCGCCATGCGCGGTATCGATGATTGGTGTACGGATCTGCGCGTCCCGCGCCGCATCATCCGCATAATACCAGTCAAACGCCTCGCCGCCCTCGATCTGGCTCGCCAGGTAGTCCGGATCATCCGCTGCTGCGAATCCCGTCGCATCCGCATGCTCCGCGCCGCCGCGCCAGTCACCCATCGGCGGATACCAGTCGATCCCGACAAAATCCACATCCGGATGCGCCCAAAGCGCGTCGAGCGGAAACAGCACATCACCGCTCTCATCGCCCGGCACATAGGCGCCATACTCGGTCCAGTCCGCTGCGTAGGATACCTTCGCCCCGGGCAGTAACGCTTTCACCTCTTCCGCCAGCCCGCACAACGCTTCGACAAAAGGAAACGCCCCCGTCTCATCCCGGACACGCGTCAACCCGCGCATCTCGCTGCCGATCAGGAACGCCTCGACCCCGCCCGCCTCCGCCGCCAACTGCGCGTGATGCAGGATGAAGCGGCGATAGCCTTCTTCCCTGTGCACAAACGCGTCGATCTCGTCGCGCGCACTCGTTGTCCCATCTGCCCCGACTGTGATCCGCCCGCGCCAAGGAAACTCCGTTGCATCCACGAACAGGAACGGTGTCAGCGTCACAAGATAGCCGCGCGTCTTCAGCTCACGGATGGCTTCGATCATCGACGCATCCGACGGCGTGCCGCCATAGTTGGGCCGGCCGCTCCCGTCCTGCGACACAAGGTAGGCATCCGCCCGGGTTTCGCCCGCCACACTCCAGTCCAGAGGACGCGTCACGCGGGTGCGCGTCTCGACGCCCGGCCGGATAAGGCAAGACTCCGCCGCGATACTCGATCCGAACCAGCCACAGGTCAGCGCCACGTGCGCCAAACGCGGCAGATCACTGCGCAACTGGTCGAGCGAAACGAGGAAATCCGCACGCATTTCTCCCGAATGCACATTCAGCGCTTTCTCGACACCAGGCCGGACGACGTCACGCACAATACTGGTCGCATAGACGAACTCGCCCGAAGCCGGGATGATGTTCACCCCGGTCACCACCGCGCCAAGACTCGCTGCATCCGGATCCCCTGGCGCCCTCAGCACTTCGAACGACAGTTGCGGCAACCTGTTGCCGAACTGCTCCAGCGGCAAATCCTCAAACACCAAATACGCAAGCCCGCGATAGGCCGGCGCTGCATCCTCGATCATCTCGATCAGCGGGTCGGCTTCCTGCTCCTCCGTACCCGGATACATCCGGTGAAGCACGCCGGACAGATCAAATGGCTCGCCATTCGCCCAGGCGCGCACAATCCGCGCCACCGGCCCCTCGCCAAGCGCGACAGCCAGACTCACCGAATACCGCGAGTGTTCAATCCGCGGACCGCCCTTGCCGGCGCGCTCCGTCGTCCGGATTTCCTTGAAGCGGGAAGCCCATATCAGTTCACCCCCTACCCGCATCCGGCCATACACCGAGGCGACCCCGTCGCCCTCGGCTGCGCCCATCACATGCAGCGCCTTCACGCGCGGCCCCTGCGCCGGCGCCGCGAAATAGCCGTCGATCACCTGTCCCGCCAACCCACCTGCCGCCCGGCCAAGCGCTGCGCCGGTCAGCGATCTTCCGAGCACCGACAAGCCTTGCGGCAGCAGCGTTCGCCCCAGCGCCGCGCCCGCTTCAGACAGAATTATCTGCGCCATATCTCAATCCTCCAGTCCGGGAAATTCAAATGCCGCCACGATCCGGCGGGTCCACCACGGGCTTAGCCGCGTCTCAGCCACGGCACGTCCCCAATAGGCATGGATCAGTGCGCCCGGCGCCGACATCACGCCGCAATGCTTGGCCGGCACACCCATCCCCATACGGAAGATCAGAACGGCGCCCGGCGCAGCTGCTCCGACAGGAACTTCGCGCAGGTGCCGCCGCGCAGCGTGAAGCAAAGTCTCTTCGCCCAATGCTTCCGCCCAATCCGGCGTGTAGGGCGGCGCGCGTTCGGGCTCGGGCCCGAGTACCGCGCGCCACACGCCGCGCACAAGGCCGAGGCAATCACACCCCGCGCCCTTTACGCTTGCCTGATGACAGTATGGCGTGCCGATCCAGCTGCGCGCTTCTCTGACAAGGTCCTCCCGCGTCATCGGCGGCCACCCGTGTTTCCGATTGCCGCCGGTCCCGCCACCAGCGCCTCCGTACCCGGAAGATGCGGAAACCCGCGAAAGTTCTCCGCGTTCGCAAATACGTCCCGGCAGGTTTCAAACCGGTGATCACAGCTCTGGCCCGGAAATGCCGACGCATCCGCGCCGCAGCGCACGTCCCCAAAAGTCGCGTCGCACCGCCTTGTATACATCCGCCCCACCGGCCGCTCGAGATCCGCCTTCAGCGAGACAAGTTCGGCTTGGAAGCCAGCAACGCTGCGCCGCACGCGTGACAGCCGCCCACTCCAGACGTGCACGAAATGCGCCGGCGTTTTCCAGTCAGCCCGGATCACGTCAATGCGCGCGCCATCCCAAAGCCCCGCCTCAAGATCGCATTCCGAAATGCCGTCATGCGACAAGGCCCCCCGCGCCTCCGCCTGCCCCGGTGCCAGCGAAGAGGCCGAGGAGAACCGCAGCCCCTCCAGCGATCCGCCCGGCTGGTAGACAAGCCCTTCAACCGTCAACGGACGGTCATGCTCTGTAACCGCCAGCACGGCATTATCCACACGCATCAGCGTCCAGCAGAGACAGGTTGTCGTAACGCCAGCTGCAAGCGTAGCAGCGAACTCGGGATCAATCACTTTCATGGCTCACCCGATCAGCTCGACAAGCGGTACACGGATCACCCTGCCCGCGCCAAAGGCTTCAAGATTGACATCGAGCCGGTCGACATCGAACCGCACAGGGCAGTCAAACAGGTATCCGGCTGTCACCGCGGCCCCCTCAGCCGGCGGCTCCGCGAGCGTCACAATGCCCGTCACCGGATCCTCGCTCGCCGCAACTTCAACTCCGTCCACCGCAACGCGCACGCTACCCGCCACCGGCTTCCATATCCGGCGCTGCCAGTCGCCATACGCCTTGACGAGCGCGAAGCTCGTCGTCTCTCCATCGCCCATTCCAATAGTCTGATCGACTGGTGAAACGTCCGTGCCCGTCACACCGGAGCGGTCGTCCAGCCGGTCCCGAAACCGGAAACCATGCAGCCGCCCACCCCGCGCCTCAAAGAATGCAATCAACCCCTGCAAGGCATCGAGCCGCGTGACCGTGCTGCCGATTTCCCAGCGTCGCCGTGAGCCCGACCAAACTGCATTGCGCGCCTCACCGCCATTCGCGAGCGGCACGACCTCGACACGCCGCTCCGGCCCACCACTTGCCGCCAGCGCCAAAGGCATCGGCAGGCTCACCTCATGAAACAATGCCAGCCTCACAAGAAGCGCCCTCCACCTTGAACCAGCCGCGCCAGCAAGGCCGCGACCGCGCCGCTCTGCCCCAGCGCACTGCGTTCATCCGCACCCGGCGCAAAATTGAAACTCGCCGATACGGAATTCCCCGGCGTGCCGCGCAGGATCAACGCCTCCGCAGCCACACGTGCCACATCCCGCAGGATCGACTCCGCCATTCTCTGGAAATCCAACTCACCCGACCGCGCCGCCTGTCCGAGCGATAGTGTGATCTGCTCACCTGCCTGTCCGAATGCCTCCGCCAGCGCGTCCGCCGCCTGCCGCGCCGGCCCGCTCGCCAACTCGCCCAGCGCCCGCGAGGCACCCTGCAATCCATAATCCGTGTCCGTCATATCCCTGTCTCCTTCTCATCCGGAAAGCGCGCCATCATCTCATCCAGCGCGCGCCGCCCCGGCCCTGCGCCCGCAGACGCAATCCAGCGCCATTCCCGCAGGCTCAGCTGCCAGAACGCCTTCGCCCCAATCCCCGCTGCCATGGCTGCGCGCAGCATTTCACCCCACGGCAGCATCAGCTGCCCAGCCCCAGCCGGAACGCCTCTGCCACCGCGCGCATCGCCTCTCCGGGCGCAATCTCCACGGCCGCGATCGCGCCCGCCACTTCCGTCTCGCCACCGCCCCGCAAAAGCGCCGCCAGGACGTGCATCAGGTCCGTCGCACTCAGAGCGCGCAACCGCGTCTCCAGCTCACTGATCCGTACACAGCCGAGCGCTGTCTCGATCTCCGCCAGCGCGCCCAGCGTCGGGCACAGCCGCTTCGGTGCGCCGCCGACCAGCAGCATGGTCTCTCCGCGCGCGCCGTTCATGGCAGCACCTCGAAGGCCAGCAGCCCGGCGCTTTCCAGCGTCACGGAAAACTCCGCCTCCCCGTCATGCGCGCCGCTCCAGCTCAGCTCGGAAATCTGGAACGCGCCGGTCAGCACGCCAAAGTCCGGCAGGATCAGCTGCCAGTTCGGCGTCTCCCCCGCAAAGAACACGGCCCGCATCCGCGCGTCAGATGCCGCGTCCCGGAACACACCCCGCCCGCTCACCCGCGCCGCCTTGGTGCCCGCACCCGCCAGCAATTCGCGCCAGGCCTCCGGGCTGTCGGCGCCGGTGGCATCCACCTGCGCGCTGCGCAGCTCGATGCGGCTCGTCCGCACGCCCGCCAGCGTGACGAAGCCCGCCTCGCCATCCGAAATCTTGAGCAGGATGTCCCGCCCGCGCTGCGTGCCCATCAGACTGCCTCCTCTGTAATGATCCGGAACCGGATGATCCCGCGAAAGGCGCGCCGGTCAGCCTGGCGCATCGCGTCGCTATAGGTCGTCAGGGCCAGTGCCACCCGGCCCTCCGGCAAGCTCCACGTCGCAGCGTCTACCGCGCTTCGCAGCGCCGCCAGCGCGCCGCGCGCCTCCCGCAATCCGCCATCGCGCGACGAGACCGCCAGCGTAAAAACATGCTCGCTCGCCTCGCCCAGCGAGGCGCCCACGGGCCGGCATTCATGCCGCTCCAACCGCACAAACGGAAAGGCCGGCGCCTCGCTCTCATCGTCATAGATGCGCGGTCCGAAAATCTCAGCCACGCCCGCGTCCGCCCTCAGCACACTGAGCAGCGCGTCCTGCACCTGTCCCTCCGCACTCACAGCCGCACCTCCCGGCGCGCGGCAATCACCGCCGCCACCCCGTCCGGTACGCTGCCGCGCTCGCCATTCGCCAGATACGCCGCCTGCACCCAAAGCTTCACGCCGTGCACCAGGTCTTCCGGCACATCGCCGGCATCGCCGAACCCTGTCTCGAACGTCACCTCGATGGCCCCGCCCAGCGGCACGACAGGCAGCCCCGCAATCGGCCGCAGGCGGAGCTTTCCGCCCTGCAGCTGAAAGCGCTCGGTCAACAATTCCTCTCCACCCTCCGCGTCCACCCGCACCACCGACACCAGCGCCTGCGCCGGCCCGGGCCGCAGTTTCACGCCGCCGCGCATCAGCCCATGCGGCCAGGCCGTCCAGCGCCGCTTCAGCGTACGCGTGACCAGCGCGAGCCCGCTCGCCGCCTCCACATGCGCCCGCCCGGCCCGGATCAGCTCCGTCACCAGCGCGTCCTCGGCTTCGGTGCCAAGGCGCAGGAAGTCTTTCGCCGCCGCGAGAGTCAAAGGCTCCCCCGCTGGCGGTGATATCACCGTCAGGTCTGTCATTTTTAATTGTCCTTATAGGGAAGAGTTGGGCCGCCCCGGCCCTGCCAGAGGTCAGGGCGGCCCGTCCGGGATCAGATCATGTCCCGCAGCTTCACGATGATGTCACCGCCCATCGGCAGGCCCACCGTTCGCACCAGTTCATTGTCGATGCCCGTTTCTGTGCCACGGATCAGCGAGGCAATCGCCTCGGCAACCTTGGTGGTGAAATCATCCTGCTGCGGCTGCGTCAGCGCCGCCGCCTGCTTGATGATCGCAATGATCACACTCTCGATCATGGTTGTGTTTCCTTCTGGTTTGCTGGGAGAAATCAGAACTTCATGACCTTGACGGCATCGAAGTTCTGAACGCCGCCGCCCACACGTTTGGTCGTGTAGAACAGCACGTAGGGTTTGGCCGAGAACGGATCACGCAGCACACGCGCGCCCTGCCGGTCGGTGATCAGGTAGAAGCGGCGGAAGTCGCCGAAGGCGATGGCCGAATTGCCCGTGCCGATATCCGGCATGTCCTCGACCTCGGTGACGGGATAGCCGAGCAGCGTCGCCGCCTCCCCACCTGTCCCTGGCTGCCAGACATAGCGCCCATCCGAATCCTTCAGCTTGCGGACGGCCGACACCGTGCGCCGGTTCATCACGAAACGGGCATTGGTGCGGAACTGGCTTTTCGGCGCATAGACCAGATCGATCAGCTGATCGGCCGCATCTTCATCCGTGAAATCGCCCGGCACAAAGCCGACCTGACCCCAAACATGCGAGCTTTCCGCCACGATCGTATAGTCGAGGAAGCCCTTTGGCTTCGCCGTGCCATTGCCCGTAACAAAAGCCGCCGACTCCTGCGCCGCAAACGCGGTCTCCACCTCGTCCGCCAGCCAGGCGTCAATGTCCGCATACGCATCTTCAAGCAGTGTCTGCGTCGCCGCCGGCATGGCGTAAAGCTCGCCTGCCGGGAACGTGAGAAGGTCCAGCCCCGTCACCGCCGTCTCCGGTCGTGCCGCTTCCTCGCCTACCCAGGCCGCCGCCGCGCCAAGGCCGACCGGTTTGCGGTAGACGCCCACAGACGTCTGCCGCACCGTTGCGATCTGCCGCATCGGGCTCGCCGCCAGCAGCCGCGCTTCGATCAGCCGGTCCAGTTCCGGCGGCGCCACATGCCCGCCCTCGCTGCCCGTGCCGGTGTTCAGCGATTTCACGTCCAGCCGCGCCACGCCGCTCTCGTCGCCCGTCCGCAGGTACCGCGTCCAGGCCTCGCGGCGCTCGTCCGTCTCGACATCCGCCGCAGCCGACGCCTCCGGCCGCACCATCTTGAGGCTCAGCGCCTCCAGCCTGCGATCAATCCGCGCGAGGCGTTCATCCGTCAACGGATCGCTGGCGCCCTTCTTCTCGATCTCGGCCAGGCGCGTATCATTCGCCTGCCGGTAGCTTTCGAACACGGCGAGCGTTTCGCTCGCGTCGGCCTTCACGGCCTTGGTTTCCTTGGTCATCTTGTCTCCTTTTCTGACCCTTTCTTCACGCCGCACGCACCGCGCTGGCGCCCATCACCTGAAACAGCGCGGCGCGCTGCATCGGCTCGCTCACCAGCGAGATTTCCACGAGATCGACCTCGATCAGGTCGCGCCCGCCGGCCGTGCGCGGGCTCCAGACGCGCGGGAAAAATCCGATGGACAATCCCCGTGCGCCCGCCCTCACAAGGCCGATGCCGGCCTCGCCCTCGATCAGTCCCCGGACGAAGAGGCCATAGCCATCCTCCGCGGCGCGCACCCATCGCCCCGCACGCGCCCCGTCCCGGTGCGCCAGCAGGAAAGGCACCTCCGGCCGCCGCGCCAGGCTGCGGGCAAACGCCCCGGCCCGCACGACATCGCCGCTCATGTCCGGCTTGCCGAACACGCTCGCATAGCCCTCGATCAACACCGGCTCAGGGCGCATCGCGCTGCTCCAGATTCCGCTCGATCCGGTCGAGCTGCGTGCGCATCACGCCAAGCTCGGCTTCCACCCTTGCCAGCCGCTCAGCCACCGGCTGCGCCGCCCGCATCTGGTCCTCCAGCGTCGAGACCCGCTCCGCCGCCGCCCCGGCCCAGAGCAGCACACCGGCCGATTGCACGGCCACGGCGAGGATCACGCCAATCGTCAGCCTGCGGTCAAAGCTCATGGGTCCAGCCCCGCAATCCGGCGCTTCTCGTCCCGCGTGAGGAACGTCGCGTCCTCCAGCCGCCCCCACAGCGCCTCGCGCTCGCCCGCCAGCGCCGGCACGCGGTCAAGATCAAGGCTCACCTCGACCTCCGCGCCAAAC
The DNA here is from genome assembly GCA_040223555.1 of Hyphomonas sp. Taxonomy (GTDB): domain Bacteria; phylum Pseudomonadota; class Alphaproteobacteria; order Caulobacterales; family Hyphomonadaceae; genus Hyphomonas. The sequence continues at coordinate 349,261 of JAVKGA010000009.1, read as the reverse complement.
CCGCCATCCAGCCAGCGCGACAAGGCCTCGGCCACCCGCGCCGCCAGCGGCAGCACCGTCACCCGCCAGAAGGCGAGGTTCGCCTCGCGGTAGTTCGCGTACGTATTATCGCCCGGAATCCCCAGCAGCATCGGCGGCACGCCAATCGCCAGCGCAATCTCCCGCGCTGCCGCCGCCCGCGTCGCCTGAAAGTCCATCTCCGCCGGCGACAGCGACAGCGCCTGCCATTCCAGCCCGCCCTCCAGCAGCAGCGGCCGCCCGGCATTCGCCGCGCCTGAAAAGCTCGCCTCCAGTTCTTCCTTCAGCCGGTCAAACTGGTCCGGCGGCATCCGCCCGCCCCCGCCATAGACCAGCGCGCCCGAAGGCTTCGCCGCGTTATCAATCAGCGATTTCGCCCAGTCCGCGCTCGCATTATGCAGGTCCAGCGCCCGGCGCGCCGCCGCCAGGGGCGGCAGGCCCATCAGCTCATCCACCGGATTGAAAAGTTTCACCTGCAGCACCGGACACCAGCCCTCGGCGTCGCGGCGCACCAGCCGCTCCTCGCCCTTGCGTCCTCGGATTGCCCACGCCTCAACCCAGCCGCGCACATCCGTCACCGGCCGCACGGCTCCGCTGCGCAGCGGGAACAGCGCCGCGATAGCGCTCTCACCCGGCAGGCGCACCGCCTCCACAAACGCATTGCCGCTAAGCAGCAATTCGGAAAACACCGCTTCCAGGAATCCCGCCGGCGCCATGTCCGGCCCGGGGCGGCGCAACAGCGCGCCTGCGCCGTCGTGCGCCATCTTCAGCGGAATCGACGCCGCCGCCTCCGCCACCATCCGCACGCAGCGATACGCGACCGCATTGCGCAGATATCCGTCACGGATCAGCGCGCCCGAATCGCGCGCGCCCCAGTTCGCCGCACGTGGCTCGCTGAGCAACGCCAGCGGGAACGCCGCCTTGGCATCACGCGTGTCATTTCCAAAAGGCCAGGTCCATTTCATGTCGGGGTGTGCTCACTGCGGCTGTTTCAACGGCCGCAAATTTAACCCCGCCGGATACCCCGTCGGAATCGCAGGGCCCGGATTTCAGAAAGTATTTTCCGATGCATTGAATCGTTAGGGATTTTTTATCCACGACTACTGCGTTTTTGTAGGCATAAGTGTTTTCTTGTGCGCCTAAATCTGCCATCACGCGCAGGCAAGATCGGACTAGACCGAAAGAGAGAAACTCCATGTCGGCCCGCATTATTTCCATTGCCAACTCCAAAGGCGGAGTCGGCAAGACAACGACCTGTGTCAGCCTCGCCGAAGCATTCGCCGCTGCTGGTCTGAAGACCCTCGTGATCGACCTTGATACGCAGGCCAACGCCTCGCTGCTGATCTTCGGTCATGCCGGCGACGAACACCTGTTCCAGGCCATCAATGACTACGCGACGATCTCCGACTGGCTGTTGGAAAACTTTTCCGGCGGTGAACAGCGCCGCTTGTCCGAGTTCATCGTCACCGATGCCAGCGACGTCTCCTTCAAGGGCAAGGCACTCGCGCTCGACCTCATCCCCTCCTCGCCGCGTCTGCGGAAAACCGAGCGCGAGTTGATCTTCGATCTGACGAAGAAGGGCTACTCTATGGAGGCCCTGCAGAACCAGGTCGGCAAGCGCCTGCGCGACGACCTGAACCTGCTGAAGGTCGACTATGACGTCATCCTGTTCGATTGCCCGCCCGGCATCTCGGTGATGACCGAAACCGTCCTCGCCGCCAGCCACCTGATCGTCGTGCCCACCATCCCGGATTTCATGTCCACCCTCGGTCTCGACCTCTTCACGGGTGACATCATGAAGAATCTGCGTAACCGGGATATCGACACGCTTCCGGTCGTGCTCGCGACACGCTTCGACAACACCTCGCACCAGCAGGTCGTTCTCGGCGCCATGCGCGACGCCGCCGGCGCCAAGGAAACCGAGTTCGCGATGTTCGACACTGTTATCCCCCTGAAGGCCGGTTTCGCCACCAACCCGATCGAACTCGGGCCGGATCCGACCCTGCAGGCCAAATGGCCGGGCGACGCGCTCACCATCATTGAGAAACTGCTCGGCGAAGTCCGGGAGAAGCTTGCGTGAGCCCTTCGGGCGCCCCTTCCGGTTTCGAGGCCGTTCAGGCGCTGGTCAATGCCAGCGGCGACTTCAAGGGCGTCGCCGACAAGGACTGGGCCGCCGCGGCCGGCCTCATCGTCAAGAAACTGCTGATCTCTGCCGGCCAGACGACCGACAGCCTCAATGCCCTGCGCGCCACCGCCGGCGAAGACATTTTCGAAGCCCAGCTCAAATCGCTGACGCCCTACCAGGCAAAACTGCTCGCCAAACGCCTCGACAAATCGGTCCCCGACCTCGAAGTTTCCACCGCCGGCGCCGCCATCGCCCATGTCCGCACCCTGCTCACCCCAGCCGCCGATCCGCCTACGGAAGAACCGGAAACCGAGATCGAGGCCGCCCCGGAAACAACGACGGACGCAGAAACCGAAACCGTCACCGACGATCCCCCTCCGTCCCCGCCGTCCGCGCCCAATCCCTACTTCGGCCGAAAATCCTTCCGCACAGGCTGAGTTCCTCCGCTGGAAAAATCCCAACACTCACCTTGTCAATCCGGCGTCCGCCGGGATGTCAACGTGGGGGCTTAGGACTCCAACCTGAACGTGCGGGCCTCCGTCTGCGTCTGCCTGCTTCACACGCTGTTCATGTCCGTTAATGTTTTCGTTCAGGTTGGTGCCAGAAGGAAAGCGGACGCTGTTGCGATTCTTCGCCAGGATCCTTGAGGCTACGCGCGATTTCGGGATCGGACTGGCGCGCTGGACGACGCGTGCGCCCGCGCTGCTGTTGCAGGGCGGGCAGCGGCGCACTTTCGGCGTCGTGCTGCTGATGGGCGCCATCATCTATTTCATCCTGCTGCTCTGGTTTGGCTGGCTGAACGGCCTGCTGCTGCTGGACGGCAAGACGCGCTGGCAGGCCTTCCAGTTTCTCGACATGCGGGCGCGGGCGGTGGCGCTGTATGACAGCGAGGGGCGGTATTTCGGGATCGTGCATCCGGAGACCGAGAATGACCATCTGGGCGAGTTTGGCGTTTCGGACCTGAGCCCGCTGGGGACGTCGCCGGATCATAAGGCGGTGCAGGTGGCGGTGGCGCCGGTCTTTTTCTGGCGGTGCGTGGTCTATACGGAAGACCGGCACCGGGGCGAATGGCGCAACCGGTTTGGCGTGGACGCGCTGCACCTGGCGCGGCTGCCGATTTCCTCGCGCGGCGGGTCGACCATCGAGATGCAGCTGGCGCGCTCGATGTGGAAGATGCATTCGCGCAATTCGAACCCGCTGGTGCGCAAGGCGAATGAGCTGACCGAGGCGCCGGTGCTGAACCGGTATCTCGTGAAGAATGGCGACACGGCGGGGCTGGCCCGCTGGTTCTCGCAGCATATCCCGCTGGTGCAGGGCGGCGGCGATGAACAGGGCAGCATTTACGGCGTGTATGCGGCGGGGCAGTTCCTGTTTGGCAAACGGGCCGAGGAACTGGACCCGGCGGAGCAGCTGGTGCTGGCGGCGGCGGTGCGCCGGCCGATTGCCTGGCCGGCGAGCGAGGAAGCGCGGGCGGAGATTCTGTACGACCTGATCGGTGTGGACGAGGACAAGAGCCGCAAGCGAGCGATGCTGTGCGCAAGCGAGAATGCGCGGCTGGCAGACGGCACGCGGGTGATCCAGAGCAAGGCGCTGCGCTTTGCGACGCGGGCGCGGTTGGCCGAGCTGCGGAAGCCCGCGAATGTCGGGACGACGGATCCGGATTTGCTTTCGGTGCTGCGGACCGAAGGCTGGACGGCGGAGGTGCCGCTGGTGGCGCCGATGCGGCTGGGCAAGGAACTGGCGCCGAATGTTCAGCGCGAAGTGGTGGCGGAGCTGACCGACCTGTTTGCACCGGTGGCGCAGGCGACCAAGGCAGTTGCGCTGAAACCGGCGAAGCGCCAGCCGACGCGGCTGCAGGGGTCGCACCCCTGGCGCGGAAAGGTGCGCGAAGTGAAAGTCACGCTGGACGTGGCGCTGAACTCCGAGTTCCGGGCGCGGGCGCGCGAGGCGGCGATGACGCTGGGCGAGGACCTGGACAAGACCGGGCGCTACCGGGTGGGCGCGCTGCCGCAGCGGGTGATCAATGAGCGCGGCAGCCTCAGCATCAAGGAAGGTGATACGCCGCTGGTGATCGCGGCAGCGGATGAGACGGGCCGGATCGTGCGCTATTACAATTCCTCCGCGACCACGGCCTATTCGGGCTATGGCAACACGCGCCTGATGGTGCGGGGCTTTGGCCGCGGGCCTTATGACAAGTCCCTCGAGACGCGGCCCATCGGATCGGTGGCGAAGCTGGCGGCGGCGCTGCTGATTGCCGAGGGCGGGGCGCGCAATCCGGACAAGACGGTGAGCAATGCCTGCATGGACGGCCTGCAGCAGCGCTGCGCGGGCTCGGCCGTTGGGGCGACGCCGGCGCGCGTGAGCCTGAAGCGGGCGTTCGGGTCGTCGCTCAATCCGGCGGTGGTACGGGTGCTGGGCGAGGGCACGACGCTGCAACGCACGCTGGAGCTGATGGATTCGCTGGGTTTTTACCTGCCGGAGCGCCATCGGCAGACGCCTGTGGCGACGAACCTGGCGCTGGGGCGGTTTGCCGGGCGCCCGCGCGCGGTGCACTGGCTGGCGGCGACGGCGCTGTCGGCTGCGCGCGGGAAAACGGATGCCGTAGTGCAGCCCTATTTCGTCGATAGCTACCAGCTGGTGGAAACTTCGGACGACGGCGATGTCAGCTTCCGGCAGGAGACGGCCATGCGGAATGCCTTGCCGGCCGGGCCGGGAGCCGGCGAAGAACAGGCGCGCTTCCTGCGTGCGGTGCTGAGCCAGCCGGTGTGCGACACGAAGAATGGCACGCTGCGCCGGTTGAGCAGCTGGTGCGCGGACGCACGGGAAGACGTGGCGCTGCACATTGCCAAGACGGGATCGGTTTCGGCGGGGCCCGGCGGGAATTATAACGAGTCCGACCTCTGGATCGCAGGCGGGGTCGAGTTCGCGGATGGGCGCGCCTATTCGTATGTGATTTCGCTTGGCGCCGGCTCAACGCGCGGCGCTTTTGCAAGTGACCTCGGCGGCGGTGTGTTGTCGCCGCTGGCCGATGTGTTGCTGCGTGACCTGCTGGAGGATGTCCCTTGAAGTTTCCATGGCAAGGCCGCGGCGATGAAACAGAAACCTCCGGGAACGGAGGATCACGGTTTGCGTCTTCGGCAGGCGCGGTGGCGGATGCAACGGCGCGGCAGATGAGCCGGATGGCGGCGGCGACCAAGGCGCTGCCGATCTTTGCCTCGGTACCGATTTTCTGCCTGGCGGTGTTCGTGACGATCTCGTTCATCGGCACCTATACGGGCATGCTGCAGGTCTTGCAGTCGGGCGATAACAGTTTCGGCATTCTCGGCGTGGCGGGCGTGTTCCTGTTCATCTTCGCGACAACGGTGATCATGGCCTATGCCGTCAGCGAGATGTTCCGTTCAGGGAGGGACTTCTGGCCGCGCGTGTCGCTGGTCTCGACTTATGTGGTTACGCTGCTGATTTCGGTGAGCTTTGGCTTTGCGTTCTACTGGACGCAATTGGAAGCGCGCTCGCAGGCGGTGGGCGATGCCGAGCGCTACCTGACCGTGTTCGACCGGGAGATTACCGTGGCCGATACCCAGATGGCGGCGACCCTGACAACGCTGGCGACGCTGAACACGAACTTCAACGCACTTTCCGTGGCGGAGCGGGCGAGCGGCAACCAATGCGGCGAGGTGTCCGGCGGCGGCGACGGGCCGAGGACGCGCCACCTGGCGGCGCGGGCGGGCGAGATCAACGCGCTGGTGATGGCGCTGACGCCGCAGATTGCCAGCGTGCGCGGCGAGGCGGAAACGGTGCGCACCTCCATCGAGAGCGTTCGCGCGATGGGCGCGAAGACCGCCGCAGAAGTGACGCCGGTGGAGCGTGAAGCGGTGTTCCGCACGGCCGCGGGCGCGGCCAACAAGGCGGGCGCGACGCTGGAGGCGCTGGCGACGAGCCAGAGCGTTCAGAACTATATCGGCGACCTGCGCACCTGGGCGGGCGAGTATTCCAACCCGTCGCTGACGCGCGTGGAAGCGGGCACGGGCGCGCGGTTCAAATGCTATAACACGACGATTGCGAGCCAGCTGAACGGCGTGGCGGCGGACCTGGCGGCGCTGCCGGTGCTGCCGATTTCGGAACTCAACTCCTATGCCGGCGCGCAAGCGACGCGCGAGGCGCTGGACCGGTTCTGGTTCACGCTGATGACGCCGGTGCGTGCGGTGTTCGACGGGCCGGAGACGCAGACTGAAACGGAGCGCGAGGAAGCGGTGCGCCGTGAGGCGATTGCCGAAGCGCTCGGTACACGGACGGAAGGACCGGGCGGAGAGGACCTCTCCAGCGCGCAGGTGAAGAACCTCGTGGAAGCGCAGCAGGGCCTGCGGCGCGATGATGCGTTGCCGCTGGGGCTCGCCATCGTGATCGACTCGCTGCTGTTCCTCTCCGCGCTGTGGAGCCAGCCGGCGCAGAAGTTTGCGGCCTTTGCGCGGATGATGCGCGACCTGCGCGGCGAGAAGGAACGCCCGCTGGCGCTGGTGCAGGGCGCGCATGATGTTCAGGAGAATCCTGACTTTGCATTCTTGCGGCCTTACATCTTCACGCACTATGACGAGGTGTATCTGGCCTTGCCGGTGCGCGGGAAGCTGGCGGATGAGCAGGAGACGCAGATCCTCAACACGCTGCGCATCGCCTGGCAGGCGGGCAAGCTGATCAAGCGGGCGAGTGTGTCGTCGGCGACGATCGAGCGGCAGCTGGCAGCGTCCGGCAGCCGGTTGGTAAAAGTGCTGGAGGCAGACAATGATGCGGACGCCGCTGCGCCGTATGAGGAGGACCGCGAGCCAGTGGCGGCCTCGCCGCTGCCGTTGAAGTTCCCTGTCTCGCGGGCGAATTTCGTGGCCTACCGTTTCCTGCCGGGCGCGTTCGAGCAGATGGTGCTGCAGGCGATGGTGCCGAACATGCCGGGCGCCGAGGATGAGGCAGCTGAGACACCAGAGGCTGAGGCGGGCAAGGACGGCGACGAAGAGCTATTCGACAAGAGCTACCCCTACGGGCCGCGCGGGGACGCCTGAGCGGCGCAAGGCAGGCCGTTGCCCGGAATGGCGCGTGGCGATTCCGGGCCGGGCGTGCGGTCTGCCTTACTGGCAGACTTTGGCGTTGGGGTTGCTACCCGCCATGGTGCAGTGGGCGTAGCGGTATTTCTCCCGGGTCTGGGCGGCGGCGTCTGACGCGCTGAGCACCGATGATTGCGGCGTGCTGGGCGAGGACGTGCCGGACGTATAGCGCGGGGCGGGCGAGCCGTAGAGGTCTTTCCAGCGGGCATCGGCCATGCCGGGTGCGTTGGTGCCTGTGCCGAAGGTGCCTTCGAGACCTGTTCCGCGTGCGGACATTTCGGCGTCAGCTGCGGCGCGGACGGTGCCCGACGGGAACCACAGGGCAAGCGCGTAGAGGTCAGCGGTCTGGACCTGGCCCATCGCGCCGGCGGACCGGGCAGCGAGGGCGGCTTTCTCGGCATGTTCCTTGGTGCCGATCTGGTGCAGGGCGGCGGAGACGGCGTCTCCATAGCGCCCGGCGGAGATGAGATCGTTGATGGTCTTGTCGCGCGCGGCGATGCGGGCGTCGCGGGCGGCGACTTCGGCGAGGTAACGTTCCCAGTCGGCGGCGATGTCGCAGGCTTTCTCGTGGCCCATGCCGCACGCCTTGCGCATATATTCCGTACCCAGCTTTTCTTCGCCGATATCGAGATACACACCGCCGACATTGCGGCAGCTGCCTTCATTGGCTTTTTCGTTGCAGTTGATGAGGGAGTATTTAAGGCCCTTGGTGGCGTCGAAAGCGGCGGACTCCGGATCGGCATAGGCACGCTCGGCGATGTAGCAGCCCATGATGTCGTCCTTGGCGCAATCGCGTTCGGCGAACCAGCCGGCGTCGACCATGTTGATCATGTCAGGGTATTTGCCCTTGCTGCCATCCCAGCTCCAGTTGCGGCCCCAGCTGCAGGCTTTCTCAACGCCCGCTTCGCAGCCGGCCTTGGCGGTGGAGATGGCTTTCTTGAGATCGTAGGCTTCGGAGGTCGCGCTGATGCGGTTGCCGAGCGCCCATTCGCAGCCATCGACATGGCCCATGGCGCAGGCGCGTTCCTGGTATTCGACGCCTCTGACGACGTTTTTCTCGAGATTGCCTTCGCCTGCGCGGATGAGGACGCCGGAGGTGGAGCAGCCATCGGGGATGCCGCCATCGCAGGCCTTGAGAAAGAAGGTGACGGCTTTCTGCTTGTCTTCGGGGACGCCGATGCCCTGGGCGTATTCAGCGCCGGTGTAGAAGCAGGCTTCGGCGTCGCCGGCATTGCAGGCGGGCTCGGATTCGGTCTGGGCGCTGGCGGAGAGGGCGAGGCAGCCGAAGAAAAGCGTGGCAGTGGCGAGGGCAAGAAGGCGCATAGTGTTGTTCCCGGTGGTTGGGTTTCAGTCTGGCCGCGAATCTACGAATCCGGGCGAAAGCGGGCATCCCCCCAAAGGGGCATAGGCACCGGGAAATGCAGGTCTCGCGGGCCGGGATCGTTAACGCCGCCTTAGCGAAATCTCACCAAGGTCGCCGTTGAACCGCTGGCGGCCGCAGAAGGCTTGGGCTGCCCGGATACGAGGCAGATACGATGACCCAGCTTCCCTCCGTTCCCGAAGTGATCGGCCAGATCGGTGAGGCCGCCCGCGCGGCGCGCCATCCGGACGAGCGCAAGGTGCAGCTGATTGCCCGCAGCCCGGACACGAAAGTGGCCCGCGAAATGCTGGCGCGCCTGCCGGAGTTTGAAGCGCAGGGCGTTGGGTTTGAAGCGATTTTCACCAAGCTGAGCAGCACGGATGTGCTCTCGGCGGTGGCCGAGGTCTACGGCGCCGAGACGGCGCGCCGGACCGTGCGCGTGGTCAATGTGCCGGAGCAGGGCGAGATTGCCGAACAGGTGAACTTTGGCCGCGTGGCCGTCTGGACCGGCAAGAAGCTGAAGGCCTGGTCTTCGGCGGATTTTGACGAGGGTAAGCTGTCGATGACCGGCGGCGGAGCGCCGGCGGCGCAGATGGCGGGCCTGGCCTTTCGCGCGCTGTGGGACGTGGCGGAAGCGCCGGCGAATGATGCCGGGCACGCGGCGCTGAAGGTTGCGGGCGCTTAGGACGTTTTTTCAGGATTTGCAGGCTGGAGGCGCGGCGGCTTTTGCCCGTTCTGCGCAGTGGCTTTAGTGTTCATTCACAAGGACAACCGGTCATCATCCTGGGATTTACGCAGCAAATGCCCCGCCCCTACTCCTCGATCAGCTTCGCCCGCAGCTCATCCTGCAGCGCCGCATCCACGCCCAGCACATCGGTCAGGTAGCCGTCCACCGAGCCCGCCTTCGCATTGATCGCGCCATACGCCCGGTCGAGATATTTCAGCCGCACGCCCATGAACGGCCGGTACACGTCCGCCGGATGGTCCTTGCCGATCATCTGGTTGAAATACGCCGCCGCCTCCGGCAGCCGGTTGTCGATGTCGACCGCTTGGTTCGTCAGGTCATAATCGGCACGAATATCCGCCTCGCCCACGCCCAGCACATGATGCGTCAGCGCGCACAGGATGCCCGTGCGGTCCTTGCCCGCCGCGCAGTTCACCAGCCCCGCCGTCTCGCCCGGCGCTTCGGCCAGTTGCACGAACCAGTCGCGGAACATCGCCTGATGGTGCGCCTTGAACGGCGCCAGCTCATAATACTCGCTCATCCACTCATCCGCCGCCTCGGCGTCCACGGTCACGCGCGTCAGGAACCGCATATGCGGCGCCTCGCTCTCGCGCCCGCCATCATGGGTGATCGTCACCGGCGCAACAAACCGGCTCTTCTGCTTCTCGCGTTCGTCCGGCCGGCGCAGGTCCGCCTGCACATGGATGCCCAGCCCGCCCATCAGCGCCAGGTCCGCATCGCTCGCCTCGGCATGGTGGCCGGACCGGTACAGCCGGCCCATCCGCACCCGTCCGCCATACCGGCTGTCATAGCCGCCGAAATCCCGGAAATTGCGGATCGTCTCATAGCCCAGCAGGCGCGGTCGTGTCTGTGTCATGTCAGGGGAGGTAAATCGCACCCGCCCGCGCGTCCAGTGACAATCCGGTGTCACGCCGGGGCAACTCTTCCCCCTTGCCACTCGTCCCCATTCCCCTGACACTCCCCCTATGACCCTGCCGCCCGACCAGCTCGACGCCATAGCCCGCACCGTCCATGAAGCGCTCCGGGCCTGGGCCGCTGCGCATGGCCAGTATGACATCCCGCCCTGGTACGAGGCCGAGCCCTGGATGCACGACTCGACCCGCGACAGCGTACGCCATGCGCTCGAAAGCGACGCCCCCAGCGGGCGCAGCCAGCACGAAAACTGGCTCGACAAGAAACGGCAGGCCGGCTGGCAGTACGGCCCCGTCAAGGATGCAGAGGCCAAAACGCACCCGCTGATGGTCCCCTATGACGACCTGCCCGACTGGGAACGCCGCAAGGACGCCCTGATCATCGCCCTCGCCCGCGCGCTGGCCTGACCGGCGCTTCAGCCCGTCCGGAATCCCGTCGACTTTTCACTGGCGCTGGCGTATCCATGATCCCGGGGAGGGGACGCGCTCGGGACAAGTGCTTTCAATACGTCCGCGCCGCCTGAAGCGGCCTGCGCAGCCCTCATAAAATCTGCACCCGGACGATCCTGCCCGGATGCATTGCATGGAGGGAGAGATCACATGCTGTTCAGGGGACTAGTCTTCGCTGCGGGCACGGCCTTGCTCGCGTCCTGTGGCACGGTGCCCAATGCCGGCGCCTTGCTGTTCGACATTCCGGGTAGCTGCGGCACCAGTCCGGGCACCAGCACCAACATGATCTGCGCCGGCACGGATCTCGTGCAGACAATCGCCAACAAGCCGGCCCCCCGCATGAATGTTGACTATGCAGAGACCGATGCCTTCGATCTTCAGCTCAGTTCCTCGCTGGCCGCCGAACTCAACAAGGTCACGGTCACGGTCCCGGACACCATCAAGCTGCCGCTCGAGGAAATCGCCGCACAGGTCATGCCCGCCGCCGACAGCCCGCGTCTCGTGTTCTGGCTGGCGCAGGTTCGCAATTCCGGCGGCCAGATAAAGGCCTGCGAAGTTGCGCTGGAAAGCTCGCTCCCGGACTGGCTGATCCGGATGGGCGCAGATTATCTGAAACAGCGCCTCACCTACGGCCCCGCTGACAAGTACGACGCCACCGTCTATTTCGACAGCCAGACCGAAGGCGCACCGATCCGCACAATCGTCTTCACGCCGCGCGACGGCACAACGCTCGGCTGCGGCTGACCCAACCCGGGCTGCTCCGCTTGCAGACCCTCTGTCCGCAGGCGGGGCAGTGCCTACTTGCCTTTCTTCGGCTTGGCCGGCGCCCAGGCAATATCTGACGCACCGTAGGGTGCGTCCGCTACCTCACCGGATTCGGGATTGCAGAATCGCCAGTCGGTCTGCAGGCCATATCCGCCGCCGCCAAACAAACGCACCATCCGGTACATGATCGAGCGCCGCCAATACGGCACCCCCGCCTCCCGCATCGCATGCAGGAACAGCCGGTCCGCCAGGTTCCGCGCCTTCTTCTGGCCCAGCGCATAGAGATAATCGTGCAGCACCGCTGCCGGTGCATGCCGCCCGAACGGTTGAACAAAGATGTGCAGCAGCGACGGAATGGACGCAAAATCGGTCACGAAACCCAGCGGCACCTCAATGCGCACGTCTACGCCGTAGATCGGATGCACATAGGCATAAGGCCGTGTGACCACCGCCAGGGTACGCCCATGCTTTTCCATGTCCGACAGGATCGCCACCGCGACCAGGTATCGGCGCGCCTCGTCCTTGCCGACATGCGTCGTGCGGCGCACCGCTTCGAGGTCATCCGCCGCGACGGCTTCCAACCCCGAAAGGTCGGCCGATGTATCAATAAAGGGCATGCTCCCCCTCCTCCTTCAAGGCCTCAGGCGAGACCAAACACGGCCGCATTGGCCGCTGTCACCACACCGTCGGCTTCGCCCGTCAGCTCTTTCTGCTTCGCAATCAGCGCGCGCTGCGTCAGGAAACCGAAATCCCCGTCTTCCGTCAGGCCGAGATTTGCCTGCAATGCCTTCACCATGTCGCCCTGGCTGCCCCGGCGCAGCTTCACGAAGCGCAGGTCGTCTGCGGCGGCATCCCTGTGCTCGCCGGCAAGGCGCACTTCACGTGCAGGCAGCAGCACATAGGTATAGTCCCGTCCGTCCTCGGAAGTCTTGACGGAGCGCTGATTGGCTCCCGGCGGCACCAGGGAGACATCCGGTGACGGAGCAAGCCCCGCCGCGACCCGGAAGTTCGCCCAATGCCCTTTCATCTCATTGCGCGCCGCGCCGCCCACCGTGCCCTGGACAACCTGGCAGCCCGCAGAATAGTGCTTCGCCACCCAGCTCGGTTTCGCCACAAGTCCGGCATGGATATTGTCGCAGACCTTCACCTTGCGAAGATCCGTCTCCGTGTCCCACGACACATTGCCGCTCCGGAAGCATAGTTCCGGACTGGCAAGCCGCATCACACACATCTTCGACTTCTGCCGGAATGCCCCGGGCTGGCGCCCGTCATACCCGTCGCGGTGCGTGCCCACGGTATGCGTATAGACTCCCGGCGCCAGCATGTTGCTGCCGCGCCCCATCTCTCCCGGCGCGGGCTCATGCGTCGAATGCCAGATATAGCCGATGGCAGGCACGGTTGATCCCGGACAGACCCAGACCTGGTCCGTATCCCGGTCCCACACGCCCATCGTGCAAAGATAATCCACATGGTTCGGCTCAACTTCGGTCAGCATCAGGCCATCGGCAAACTGCGGTGCCTGCTGAAGGCCCGGCGCCTGTTTCGGTGTCGCCCCCCGAATCCCGAACAATACCTTCCGGCTCCAGTTCACCCCGACCGGTGTCGCCGAAAAGGCCAGCGCATGGCGCAGCACCGCGCCGCTGATCTGGAAACTCATGCCATTGTTGAGATTGATCGGCAGGTGCGCAAGATGCTTCGTATCCGGATGATCCGCCAGTGCCGGCCACGCCGCCTTGGGCGTCGGCTTTATACGCGGGAAAGTTGAGGTCGCCTTTCCCGCAGCTTCGAGATGGCTGATCCCACCCTCGACATAATCAGGGTCACCCGGCTCCGGAAGCCCCTCCATGTTCTCGAAAAAAGCAATGTCGCCTTCGTCCATCGCCTCAAGCGGCGCCAGCGCTTCCTCCACCACGGGCGCCGGAGCGGCCTTTTCCGCAACAACCGGCGCCGCTACGGGTGCGGCAGGCGCCGCGGCCTTGGCCGGTTCTGCCGCGCCGCCGCCACTTGCCGCCGGGGTCGAACTCGGCTTTTCCGCCTTCACTGCCGCCAGGATCGCCTGGATCCAGTTGCCTTCGTTCGCTTCATAGCTACCAGCCTGCCCCATCGACGCCCCGCCCAGCGGCGACGTCGCCCGCGCATGGTGCAGCCCGATCAGCATCTGCGTCTTGGCGCTCAGTACCGGGCTGCCGGAATTGCCGTCCTCGGTCGGCGCCCGGTAATGGATCCTCACCGGCTTGGGGGTCGGCTCCGCATCCGCATCCTTCAGCTCGTGATCGACCATGTAGTTCTTCTCGAACGTGATCTCGAGCCCGCGCCCGGCCGGATGCCCGATCACGAACACGCGCGGCGCCACACGCTCGTCGCTCGGGTCATTGCGCCCGGACACCGTCTTCCAGCGCGGCGGCAGGCCCTTGGCAATCTCGAACTCGGCTGGAACCTCCTTGGGCGGAGCAAATAGCCGTAGGATCGCACAGTCGTGCACGCTCACATCCGAGCGCCAGAACACTTCCTTCACCTGAAAGGTCCGCTCCGGCATGAAGTCCTCAAAGCAGATCCGGGCTTCTTTCGAGGTGACATTCAGCCTGTTGGCCTTCGAGCCCAGGGTATAGTCCCGCGCATCACACACAACATGGTCATTGGTGATGAAAACGAACTCGTGCACCAGGTCCGGATGTACATGCCGGCCATGCAGCAGGAAACCCGTGCCCACCGGATCGCCGTTCGGCCGGCGCACGCTGCCCACACTCTGCGACAGTTGCAGCACCTTGCGGATAACCTTGGCCGGAACAGCCGGCGGACCATTGAACGTCGCCTCCAGCCGGTCAAGCTCAGCCTCGGAAATGCTCGTAAATGCCTCAACTTCATCCAGCGTCAGCGACACGGACGCATTCGACCGCAAGGACAAGTGCATCATCCTTCGCACGATATCCGACAGTCCCGTGTTCCCGCGCGGGTCAACGCCCCACATTTCGACCAGTTGACGGCGCGTGGCATTGACCGCAAACGGATTATCCGAAGAGGCCTTGATAAAATCATTGTAGAAGGCTTCTGCTTCCGGCTCCCGGCCGAGATAAAGCGCAGCATCCCCCGCATTGGAAAAGTGCCAGGGCTTTGTCCTGTCACCCTTCTTCATCGATCTCAGGATCGCCTGTGCCCACCGCGTACCTTCCGCCTTCTTGCCGAGCGCAATGCCCCACTTGTCGGCGGCGTGCATCAGCGCGAGCAGGTTGACCTGATGGAACTCAGGGTCCGGATCAGCCGACAGCTTTGTCGCCGCAATGCCTTGCGAATAATAGGAATACGCCCTTTCAAACGCGACCCGCGTCGCCTCGTCATACGGATTTGCACGCACGGCCCGCTGTTTCCAGATACGCCCCTGCAGGCCGAGGCAGTCTGAGAGCAGTCCGGGGTCATTCTCGAAATCCTTGCCGGACAGTTCGATGGCCTTGGCCAGGAAAGCTTCGCCGACCATCGCCGGCACCTGCCCGCCCTTTTCCGCCAGCGCCAGTTCCTCAAGGCTCGGCGCGCCGTTCAGTTCAATATCTGCCGCCGCACCGAAATAGTTCAGCCAGCCGATATCAACCCCGCCTTCATGCACCCGTGTCGCCAGCTCCAGGATGGCCTTGAACTCCCTCCGTTTGCGGAGCTTTCCGATGAGCTCCTTCACCTGGCTGCGATAGTCGTCCGGGTTGCTGCGCACCAGCGCGGCATAATCAGCCACTGCCGTTTGCAGTTGGCTGACCAGTTCGGCCATGCCCTCGTCTTCCACCTTGCCTTCCGGATTGGCCAGCGCCTCCAGCGATCCGGCAATCGCCGTGTTCACATCGCTCGCAGCTTCCGCCTCGCTCAGCCCCGCACGTTCCGCCGACACCGCCGCCGGAGACGCAGCCTTCGCCGGAAACAGCCCGTCATCGTCCGCGAAGGAAAACGCGGCCCGGCGCTCCATCATCCGCGCGAATTTCACTTTCGCATCGGCGATGATTTCGTCGCGGTCGCGCTTCGTCAGCTCATCTGAAAGATCCACCTCATTGCAAAAGCGCCGGAACAGCCGCTCCAGCATCTCGTCGGACACCTCCTCTTCCATTGCGTGCGCCTTGCGCAGTCGTTTCTGCGCATTCGGAATACCGCCGATCCTCAGCCGGTCGGGATTGGTCTCCGTCGCATCCACAGAATACACGATGTACGGTCGCTGCACCGGCTTGCCCTTGCCATCGCGCAGCAGGTTGTCATGCCGGTCCAGATAGACCGCACCCGGATCAGCGCCGCCCGCTGCGATGGCCGCCCATGTCCCGGTCTCGAAGGATTGCACCCCGCCTGTCGCCAGGCTGCGGATCACCCCGACCACCCACGGCGTCTTCTTGTCCGGCAACAGGCCCTTCAGCGCATCCAGCGCCACGTCGACCACAGGCTTCAGCACGAAGATTTCCGCCTGTGTCAGGATGCTGCTGCTCATCTTGGCAACATCCACCAGCTTGCGCCCGACGGCATTCGACTTGAACAGGTGCAGGCCGATATTGAAATCAACCGATCCGTCAAACCGCGCCGGGCCGAAGAAGGTGCGCCCGCCAAAGGCATAATTGCCATGCCGGGCCATGTTCGGATGCGCTTCCGGGTTCGGCCCCATCACCGCCACCTGCGGCAGGTCATCTTCCGTCGGCCGGCGCCAGTTCGCATCCGCGAAGATCAGCGGCACCTGCTTGGTGATCCCCTTGCGCGCTTCAGGATGGTAGAAGGACAGGACACTGATGCTGAGATAGACATCCGCATTGGCCTCGATCCGGCGTTTGACCACCGGCGAACCATTATGCGGCAGAAGTTCGATCAATGTCGGAGGCTGCGGCGCCCTCACCAGGATCGACTTCCAGTCGAACCCCTCGCTGCCATCCCCCTTAGTCCCTATTGCCCTGTTATCCTTGGCCATAGTCCCACTCCGGCTAAGTTTCCGGGCGACGTTATGTGAAACATGCGCAGGAGGGAAGCGCGCAATCCGATAGTTTCGCGCACGGCTGAAACGTGCCCGCTAGTTGGACATCAGGTCGCCCATTGCAGTGCCGGCCATCCGGCAGGCGCCACGTCCTCGGCGGCCAGCCGCCGCTGGCAAGTCGCCTAGCGCAAACGGTCCTGCAGTTCCGGCAATTCCGTCGTCGTGAATTCGTCGATCGTCGCCCAGGCCGCCTCCGTCGCTTCGGACAGCGTCATGTCGCCGGCCTTGTAGGCCTCGGCAAATTCCATCACCGGCATATACAGCGCCTCCGGCTCGCCCTTCAGCGTCAGGCCGAACGGCGCGCCGCCCTCTTCCAGCCCTTCCCACATGCGCCGCACCTCGGCCCAATAGGCCGATGTCGCGGACCAGTACGCATCGACCGTTGCCGCGTCGAAATCCGTCGTCTTCGTATAGATGTTCAGGCCCACCTCGCGCACCAGCACCTGCGGATCGCCCTTCAGCACCAATTTCGAATTGTCCTGCTCATGCACCCAGCCGAACGGCGTGATCGCATGCCGGTTCACCGCGTCCACTGCGTGATAATCCGTCCGCTTCGTCATGTCCCGGCGCGGCAGCGGGCGCCATGCCGATGGCGGCTGCCATTGCGAGATCCCGTTCGCGTGCGACCATGCGCCGACCGCGCCATAGCGCGGCGAATCGTCCACCTGATACACGCTCTGCGACCACTTTCCCGAACGCTCCGTATCCGGAACATCCCGCATCTCCCAGGCGTTCCCGCCGATGAAGGTCAGCACATCCGCCGGCTCATACTGCCAGTCCTGCCGCCAGTGTTTCAGCGCCATCGTCTCCTCGCCCATGTCGATCAGGAGAATATGCTGCAGGCTGATGAACTCGCCCGTGTCCTCAATCACCCGCACCCATTCCTGCGCGCTGGTCAGCGTCTGCGGCGCCAGCTCATATCCGTCCACGAACGAAACCGTCTCGAGGAAGTCGAACCCGACCTGATAATCCCCTGCCATCGCGAGGATCGCCTGCCGGTCCGTTTCAAATTTCGCCGCGTCCACGGGCGCCTCGGCCACCGGCACGGCGGCCACCGGCGTCGCCACCGGCTGCGGCGCACTGGCACACGCGGCCAGAATGAAGCCTCCAAATGAGGCGGCAAGTGCCAGTCGGGCAGAATTTCTCATGATTTTATCCTCGAGTTGGGCGCAAGCGCGGCTCACAAGTCACCGCCTCCATAGAATGATTGCGAATGACTTGCAATATCATCTTCGGTCTGGCAAACGCTGCGAATAATTCTCAATCGCAATACAAAGGCCTGCCCGATGACCCAGAAACGAACCACCGCCCTCCGGACAATGCTCGTGGCCACCACCGCCCTGTCCTTCGCCGGTGCGTCGGCTGCACAGGAGGCCGCCTCCGCCGAAGACGCCGAACGCCGCGAGGAAACGGTCACCGTCTACGGCACATCCAACCCCATCCCCGTCTTCGATTATCCCGGCCAGGTCACCGTCATCGGCCAGGAAGACTTCGACACCTTCGCCCCCTCCACCATGTCGGATGCCCTGCG
The DNA here is from genome assembly GCA_040223555.1 of Hyphomonas sp. GTDB lineage: Bacteria > Pseudomonadota > Alphaproteobacteria > Caulobacterales > Hyphomonadaceae > Hyphomonas. The sequence goes on along the minus strand of JAVKGA010000009.1, from coordinate 331,282 downwards.
CGACGTGCCCGGCCTCGACTTTGCCGGCGGCCCGCGCCGCACCGGCGAACTGCCTTCGATTCGCGGCCTCTCCGGCCAGAACGTGCTCGTTCTGCTCGACGGCGCGCGCCAGAGTTTCACCTCCGCCCATGACGGCCGCTTCTTCATCGACCCCGCCCTCATCGGCTCGGCGGAAGTCGTGCGCGGCCCGGCATCGTCCCTGTACGGATCAGGCGCCGTCGGCGGCGTCCTCGCCTTCGAAAGCGTCGATGCGGAAGATCTCCTCGAAGACGGCCAGACCTGGGGTATGCGCCTGCGCGCCGGATACCAGAGCGCGAATGAGGAAGGGCTCGGCTCCGTCACCGCCTTCACGCGCACCGGAAATTTCGACGGCGTCGCCAGTTTCGGCCTGCGCCAGTCCGGCGATATCGAGCTCGGCTCCGGCGCCACACTCCCCTCCGACGATGACATCCAGACCGCGCTCCTGAAAGGCACCTACGCCGTCACCGACGCGCTCTCCCTCAGCGCCAGCTGGCAGCGCTTCACCAACACCGCCATCGAGCCGAACAATGGTCAGGGCACCGGCAGCTCCGTCGCCGATCCCGACGTCGAGAAGGACATCACCTCCGATACCTTCCGCGCCGGCCTCGACTTCGCCCCCGCCGCCAATCCGCTGATCGACCTCTCCCTCACCGCCTATCAGACCACCAGCGATGTGGACGAATACGACGCCACCGTCCCGCGCACCACCTTGCGCGAAATCGAGACGACCGGCTTCAGCGCCCGCAACGCCTCCCGCTTCACGCTTGGCGCCGCTGACACGGTGTTCACAATCGGCGGTGATTGGTACAAGGACGAACAGGTCGGCACAGACTCCACGGCCACCGGCGGCATTCGCGGCGGCGTCCCGAACGGGAAGAGCGAGTTCACCGGCCTCTTCGCCCAGCTCGAAACCACGCTCGACACCGGCATTGGCGAATTCCTGCTCATCCCCGGTGTGCGTTATGACGAGTTCGAGAATTCCTCCGACATCGCCCCTGGCCAAGGCAATTCCGACGACGCCATCTCCCCCCGCTTCGCCGCCAGCTATGGCCCGGTCGAATGGTTTCGCGTCTTCGGCTCCTATTCCGAAGGCTTCCGCGCCCCCTCGATCAACGAGCTTTACCTCGACGGCGTCCACTTCGCCGTGCCCCACCCGATCCTCTTCGATCCCGGCGCCGGCAGCTTCGTCTTCGTCAACAACAACTTCATCCCGAACCCGGACCTCGTCCCCGAAAACACCGAAACCACCGAGTTCGGCGCGGGCGTGGACTTCCGTTCACTGATCACCTCCAATGACCGCCTGCAGGCCAAGGTCAGCTATTTCGAAAGCGATGTGACAAACCTGATCAACCTCGCCGTCAACTTCGCCTATGACCCCACCTGCTTCGCGCCGCCCTTCGCGCCCTGCACCGCCGGCACGTCGGAATCCTCGAACGTGGACGCAGCAAAACTCGAAGGCTGGGAAGGCGAACTCGCTTATAACGCAGACCGCGCCTTCGCCCGCATCAGCTTCTCCAGCATCGAGGGCACAAATACCGCAGACGGATCAGATCTCGGCGCCCTGACGCCGGACCGGATCGCGCTCAATCTCGGCCTCAAGGTGCCCCAATGGAAAGCCCGTTTCGGCACCCGCATCCAGTATGCCGGCGACTATGTCCGCCGCGATTCCGACGGCGCCGGCGGCTTCGTCCTCGCCGATGCGCGCGACAGCTACACCGTCGTCGATCTCTATTCCAGCTGGTCGCCCGCCTTCACCCCCGGCGTGCGTTTCGACATCGGCGTCGATAACGTCTTCGATGAAGACTATGAGCGCGTCTTCGCCGGCGTCTCCGAACCCGCGCGCAACTTCAAAGTCGCCGCCACCTGGCAATTCGGAAACTAGGAGGCCTGGGCCGCGCTCAGTCAACGATCCGTTTGCCGTTTGTCTCGGCGCCGAATGTCACGAGCACCAGAGAACAGGCATCCTCCGCCAGCACCAGCTCGAAGGGCCGCGCGGTCGCGAAGAAGCGCGTCTCCGATTCCGGGAAGAATTCCATGTCCGCGAACTGATCATCGATGGACGCCAGCAGCCGCCCGCCCTCCGCGCGCAGCACCAGAACCAGCGGCGCATGCGCCTCAAGCGCGTAGCTGCCGGCGTAATAGTCCAGCACATCAGCCGCCACCTCGGCGCGCACTTTCACCGGATACTCCCGCTTGATCCGGTCGGTCGTCTGGGCCGCCACCATGCGCCATTGGCCATCGGCCTCCTTGCGCCAGACAACGGACCAGCGCCCGGATCCCGGCCGGGGCAGCCCGCCATAATAGCTCGCCAGCGTATCCGTCCGCCCCCGGAACATCACGACATTCGGGGCCAGCACGATCGCCTCGTCCTCGCTCGGCGTCTCGGAAATCACCGCGCGCTTGTCCTCGCTGCGCCGCGCAAGGACCTGTGCCTTGCCGACCCGGTTTCCCGATATGTCGATATAGGCATAATCCTCGGAGAGGTAATTGCCGAACGTCTCCAGATCGCCCGCGCTCTGCGCCCGCATTGCAGCGATATCCGCCGCCTCGGCCTCGGCAATGATCGCCGCCTCGTCGAGCACATCCGGCGCCGTGGCACAGGCCGTCAGCAGGCTGAGCAGACCTGCCAGGATGCAGGACGGCGCTCTCATTTCAGCTTGAACGCAAACGGCAAAAGCTCCGACAACAGATATTTCTGCTCGGCCCCTTCCGGCGTGAAGCAAAGCACTTCTATATCGCCGCCAAATTCCGCCAGCACCTGCCGGCAGATGCCGCACGGCGTGCCGGCGCCCGGTCCCGCCGTGGCCACCGCAATCGCCCGGAACGCCGTCTGCCCCGCGGCCACAGCCGAGAACACGGCGGTGCGCTCGGCGCAGCAGGTCGCCCCGAAGGTCGCGTTCTCGACATTGCAGCCGGGGAACACTTCGCCGCTTTCCGCCAGCAGCGCCGCGCCGACCTTATACTCCGAGTACGGCGCATAGGCCCGTGCCCGGGCCGCCAGCGCCGCCGCCTTCAGCGCGGCCCAGTCGATCGGCGCTGCGCTCACCGGAACGGCGGCTCGTCGAACGCGCGCAGCTTGCGGCTGTGCACGGCGGCGCCGCCATCGGCGGCCAGCGCCTCAAGCGTTTCGATCCCGATACGGATGTGTTCGCTGATTGCCCGCTCGTAGAAACGGTTCGCCGCGCCCGGCAGCTTGATCTCGCCGTGCAGCGGCTTGTCCGAGACGCAGAGCAGCGTGCCATACGGCACCCGCAGCCGGTAGCCGTTCGCCGCAATCGTCGCGCTTTCCATGTCGATCGCCACGGCCCGGCTCTTGTTGAACCGGCGCGCGGTATCCGAAAAGCGCAGCTCCCAGTTGCGATCGTCCGTGGTCACCACCGTGCCCGTGCGCAGCCGCTTTTTCAGCGCTTCGCCCTTCTCCCCGGTCACCCTCGCCGCCGCTTCCTGCAGCGCCACCTGAACCTCCGCAATCGGCGGCACCGGAATCTCCGGCGGCAACACCGCGTCCAGAACATGATCTTCGCGCAGGTAGGCGTGCGCCAGAACATAGTCGCCAATCGTCTGCGAATGGCGCAGGCCCCCGCAATGGCCGACCATGATCCAGACCTGCGGGCGCAGCACCGCAAGATGGTCCGTGATCGTCTTGGCGTTCGACGGGCCCACCCCGATATTCACCAGCGTGATGCCCGCGCCGCCTTCGGCGCGCAGGTGATAGGCCGGCATCTGGAAGCGCCGCCAGGGCGAGGCGTCAATCTCGGCCCGGCTCGTCTCGGTCGGCTCGGAAATATCCAGCCCTCCGGGCACGGACAGCGATGTATAGCGCGACTTGCCGTCCAGCTGCGTCAGCGCCCAGTCACAGAACGCATCGACATAGCGGTGATAGTTCGTGAACAGAACATAATGCTGAAAATGATCGACCGGCGTGCCGGTATAATGCTGCAGACGCTTCAGCGAGAAATCCACCCGCTGCGCATCAAACAGGGCCAGTGGCCGCTCGCTGCCGGCTGCGTAGGGCTCGCCGTCGGCCACTTCGTCGCCAATCAGCGTCAGGTCGGGCGACGGGAACCAGCGCACCAGTTCCGCCGGCGCGATCTCTTCCAGGCCGGCCGCCTGCGAGGGGTCCCACACATAGGCATACGGAATCTCGGAATTCGAACGCTCGACCGTCACGTCCACGTCATAGTCGCGCATCAGCGGCGTCAGCTGCTCGATCAGATAGGCCCGGAAAAAGTCCGGCCGCGTCACCGTGGTGATATAGATGCCGGCCTCGCTCATCTTGCCAAAGGCACGCGAAATCGGCGGCGGCGGCCCATCGGGGTCATAGACGAGGCGGATCTGCGGATAGCAGAACGCCCCGCCGGCCCGGGCCTCGCCATCGGGCGGGGTCCCGTCGCGCAGGAACGTGTTGAGAGCATCGGAAAGGGCGGAAACGGCTTCGGCATAGAGCGCTTCCAGCGCATCCACGACAGCCTTCGGTGTGGTATGTTTCGACATGGCACCCATTGGCGCGGGTTGGCGGGGAAGTCAATTGGAGCGAGGTGATAAAGCCCCTCACCTCCCATTGCTTCGCAATGGGCCCCTCCTCTCCCGGAGGGAGGGGGTATAGTGATATCCAACCAAAAAGAATCTGCGTTCTCACGGGTAGGAGTCTTCACGCTGCGAAAAGGGAAGGCGAAGAAACAATCGCAACCGTCATTCGATACCGGCTGAAACGGACGGTTCGAAATGTTGCGCACCCTCGATTCGAACCGACAATCACTTTGACTTTTCGTCCATTCGCGGTTGACTGGCCAAAGTGAACGAACTCAACTAACGATAGAGCAAGCTCATTGAATCTCTGTACCTTAGGGGGGGGTGTTGACCGATAAGTATTCTGCCGCTGAACCATATTTGGGTTACCTGTATCAGGGGCGATACGCCCTTCTTCGTGCGCTTCAAGCATCCAAAAAAACGCCGAGCCTCTCGATTTCCATCGAGAAATTCGACGATGTGTCGCTTGAAGAGAACAACGTGGCCGTTGAGCTTATCCAGACAAAGCATCACTGCACTCCTGGGGACGTGGGAGATTTCAGCACCGACCTATGGAAAACTTTGAACATTTGGATTGATCGATTCAATGCTGATCCAAATGCCGCCGCCGACATCAAGTTTGTTTTGTTGACAACATCGACGGCGAAAGAAGATAGCGCACTCTATCAACTTCGCGAAAGCGTCGGGGAGCGGAATGAAGCGATTGCGCTGACGAAATTAGAAGCAGTCGCAACCTCATCCACTAGTAAAGCAACGGCGGAGAGCCGAAAAAAATTCATGGCGCTATCAAGTGCTCAGCGCACCCTTTTGATTTCGAGCATATGGGTATTTGACGCGGCGCCGGACATACTCGACGTCAAAGCGGACATAGAAGATCTGCTGCACTTCGCGGCATCCGGAAACGCATCAACGCTGGTGTCCTATCTTGAGGGTTGGTGGTTCGACAGGGTTATTCAAGCGCTTACCGGCGCGGCATCAAACTCCATCCCGCTGAACACCATTGAGAAGAAGGTTTTTGAGTTATCGGAAGGGTTTAAGTTCGGTAGTCTGCCGCTCGACGAAGAAATTGACGCAATGACATCAGGACCCGCATTAGGAGACGAACGCATATTTGTCCGCCAACTGACATTCGTAGAAGTTTCCAGCGCTACTAGAGACGCAGCTATTCGGGATTACTATCGAGCATACACGCAGCGCTCTCGGTGGGCTCGCGAAAATCTGCTGCTTGATGGTGAAACTGAACGATATGATCGCTGCCTTTCCGAGGACTGGGGCCACGAATATGCAGCACTCTGCGAAGATACCAAAGATGGGAGTGAGGAGACCAAGAGCATCAAAGGTCGTGAACTTTTGAGATGGTCTTTGAGATATAACCGAGCTTTCCGAGGCCGCGATGAGCGCTGGTTAGCAAGCGGCTCATTTCAAATATTGTCGGACCTTGCGAAAATTGGTTGGCACCCTGACTACCAGACCAAGCTAGCTATTACCGAGGAAGATTAGTCGTGAAGCTTTTACCGTGGACGCAAAGAACTCAGGAAGAAGCTTTTCATTTCAACCCCGCTTATATGGGCGCGCTACTCTACGAGTTTGTAAAATCCTACAGCGCTGCAAACCAAGCCCCATCTAAGTACGTCCTGCCCTTCTGTGCAATGCCGCTGGCGCTATACCCTGACTGTCGGCGATTGCTTCCAAATTCTGTTCGAACCGGCCTCTATTCATGGCTGGAGCGAACACCCGAGGCTCTTGTTGGCTATGCAGATCGTGCTCGATACTTGGTACCGTATCTTAAGGAGGGGCTGCTTTATGCCGCTGCCCGCCAAGCGATTCAAATTGAAGACGGAATGTTGAAATGTGGAACCAAGAAAGCGTCCTTCTCAGAGAGCCACCTAAACACCGTTACCACTGATTTGCGCGATACGGTGCGGTCGGTTCGAATGACTGGAAAATGGTTCGCCGCAGCTGGATCAGAGCAAACAATCCTTACTTCTCTAGGTGTGCGACCGTGAGCATGATCATCAGCAAGCTGATTATTTACTCGCACGACGGCGAAATGCGAACGGTGGATTTCCACGAGCACGGACTTAACATAATTACCGGGAGGTCCAAAACAGGGAAGTCGTCGATCATTGATATAATCGACTACTGTTTAGGGCGAGGCGAGTGTTACGTCGCAGATGGAGTCATTCGGCAATTTGTTTCTTGGTTCGGAATAGCACTAAAAAATGGCGATGATCAGCTATTTATTGCCCGACGAAACCCGCCAAGAAATAGAAATTCTGATCCTGATGTCTTTATCCGTCGAGACTCGGTCGAGGAGTTGCCAAACTACCCGGAACTTCGACCGAACATTCCGGTGAATGAACTGGAGAAACTAGTCACAAGATTTGCTGGCATTGCTGAAAATGAGCATCGGCCAGATACGGGAACTCGCAGGCCGCTCAAAGCCAACATTAGCCACGCATTGTTCCTGTGCTTTCAAAAGCAGGATGAAATTGCTAGCCGGGAGCGGCTATTCCACCGGCAAGGAGATCCGTTCATCCCTCAGGCGATAAAGGACACTTTGCCTTATTTCTTGGGCGCCATTGATCAAGAACATTTTCTTCGGCAACGCGAGCTTGATGCGGCCCAGGCAGAGCTGAAATCCCTGGAGGCTCAACGAGACGCTCTGTTTGCGAGTACCCAGCGGGCTCTTGTCTATGCGCGGCGCTTCATCGCCGACGCAAAGCGCGCCCGTCTAATTGAGGAAGGCTTCGAACCAAGCAGTTCTCAAGCAGCACTTTCGAAATTGATCGAGGTTTCAAACACTGAGGCGATCTCAGACCCAATGGTGTCAGAGCCTGACAGCATAATAGCTAGTTTGAGAAACGAACTTCAAACACTTCGCGGATTGTTGTCGGATGTTCAGAACGATATTCACGCTACCCGCCACTTCTTTTCTGAACAATCTGCTTTCACCAAAGAGGTGACGGAACAACGAGACCGCCTTGCGACTCTATCGCTCTACAAAGGCGAGGCAGAAAATGATCGAATCTGCCCCCTTTGCGCGAGCGAGTTGGATGTTCCCGTTCCGGCGGCGAGAGATCTTGCAAGCTCGCTTGGGCAACTCGAACGACAATTGGAAGCCGTTGTCGGTGAAAGCCCTCATTTGCAGAGCCGCCTGAGCGACTTGAATGAAAGGCGACTGGAAATTCAGAGCAGCATGCTCGAAGCTCAAAGAGCCCTTGATCGTGCATACATTGATGACGAAAAATCTCGCTCGCTCCGCGACCAAGCAATCGATAGAGCTCGAGTGATTGGCAGGATCAGCGCTTTCGTAGAGCAAACTTCGTTGTCGAGAGAAACTCAAGACATTGAGAGCCTTATTGAGGATGCATCCCGAAAGGTCACTGTTCTTGCAGAGCGCGTCAACAATGACGAGGTTGTTGATCGCGTTCAGTCGATCTTGAACCTAATTTCGGACAAGATGACTGAGTACGCTGATGATCTCAATTTGGAGCACACCGGCGGTCGTATCCGACTAGACATAAAGAAGTTAACTGTCATCGCTGACACAAACACAGGGCCGGTGCAGCTCAATCGTATGGGTAGTGGTGAGAATTGGGTCGGCTATCACGTGGCGACACTTCTCGCGTTGCACCATTGGTTTCGCAATCAAAACCGACCAGTTCCGGGCTTTCTGATATTTGATCAACCTACGCAGGCTCACTACCCTCCGGAAGCCGACAATGATGGGCGCGTAGACAAACTTTTGGATGAAGATCGACGAGCTGTAAGGAATCTGTTCGAGACGATGTCGAATGTATCTTCGGAAATAGGGAAAGGCTTCCAATTGATAGTACTGGACCACGCCCATCTAGATGACGAATGGTTTGAGTCTGCAATCATCGAAGAGTGGCGCGGATCAAATGCGCTAGTCCCCGCATCTTGGGTCGAGACCGACTAGTGTTTTTGTATGTCTGCTGACTAATAATTCCACTTTGACAGTATATCGACGAAGTATTTCGCGAACTGAGGGTTGATCCGCACCACCCCATTACTCTGCAAATCAAAATCCGCCCCAGAGAACGTATGCTCCGCAACAAGCTTCAGTATTCCCCGATCCACAACAGGCCGATGCGGCTCCATAAGATCCAGCGCAAATGACGCGGTGACCTCTTTTTCCTTGTGCCGCTGATCATGCAGAATGCCGATCATCGGATCGTAGCCATCGCAAATGGCTTCGATCTTCATTTTAGTGAGCAGCGCGGCATAGGCATAGTTCAGCATCGCGTTGATCGGGTGCGCAGCATTCCAGTTTTTCGGTTTCACACCCGTGATGATCGATGACCGCGAAAGGTAGGTGCACCATTCGTCCGGAATCGGATGCCGTGACGTTGCCCGCCATTTCATGCCAACGCCCTGCCAAGCCCGCCAATAGAAACTCGCAGCTTTGCCTTCCTGCCCCAACAGCTTTGATGCTGTGTCGGCCTCTCCGCGTTTGATAAAATCCAGGCACCCTTGCGCGGCATTGATCGCCTGCTCTTGGGACTTCGACGCCGGAACGAACTTTTCGAGCGTCTCGATACTTGCAAGCAGCTTTTCGCGCGTCACCTTCGCAGCGAACGCCAGCTTGGCTGCCGGATCGCTGCGCGTCGCGTATTGCCACGCGACCTTGTGGGGATCTGCCGCGAAGCCGTTAGGGCTCATGATGATTGCTGATGTGCCATCATACTTGATCCGAATAAGGGCAATGCCCTGCTCAGAAATCCAGTCGAGCGCATCGACGGAAATAGTGCCTTTGCCGTCGACAATGACGATACGCGGTGGCAGGTCGAGCGAACCTTTGTATAATACTTGCTCAGATACTTTCTGCGGGTAGTGCGTAATTCCGCCGCGAATTATCAGCCGCTTTTTATCTACGCTGATCACAAAACCGTAGCCGGTTATTATCAGGGGAGCCGATAGTTTTTCCCGGCGCTTTCTGGCGGGTTTAATGGCGTCGGATGCTATTTCCCAATAGCGGCAGCGCTCCGCCCAGTCGTCCGAATTAACTTTTTCGATTTGGGTCTGAATTAGCATTTTCCCGCCCGGAAATAGTTCCGTGAAATATAATTAGCAGACTACTCGAAATGACTGAAAATCTAAATAAAATCTGGAAAAATGCGGTGCCTTGGGGCACGTATTTCCGCCAGTTATCGAAAGACTTGGAGTTAGGCATCGCGGCCCTTGAGCCAATGAATGACTTGATATCGGGTTCGGCCCCGCAGACCGCTTTTGACGAAACCCTTCTTTCAGTAAATCGGTCGCTTCGGAGCATGAATCTGAAGATTTCTGCACGGAACTCAGCACAGCAGACTTTGCACGAACACTTAGTGACTGGCGACCTGGAGGCTATTGGGCGGGAACACATATCAGGCGGATCGTTCGAACTCGCACTTGTGCCGTCTTCATTCTGGCTTGGCGTTGATCAGGTAACAGAAGCAGACGACATCCATGATGGGTATCGGCGCTTCGACTGGCTGAGAGTGATCGCCGCTCAAGCTTCGGCCTCTACCAGTACGGAAAGTGAGATTCCATCCGCAGCGGGAGAGAGTAAGTCACTTGAGACTCAGACACGCGCAACAGCCGGGCGGCCTTCTCAGCGAGATATGATTTTCGCCGCAATCGAGCATCAATTGAGCCAGAACCCAAATTGGTGGGTTGCGGTTGCGAAAGCGGAACGCCGCAGAAGTTACTATGCGCGTATCAAGCAAGAATATCGAATTGACCCCCAGCGCGCGGACGGTTTCTCCGAGAAAACCATCGAAAAGTACGAAACGCTATTCCGAAAACAAACAAAGCGGTAGTCGCCTATTAATCCTATAAATCGTCCTCACTTTATAGGTCTTTGTACGGAGGAATAATAGGCAGCTTCTGTCGCTGCAGCCCGTGATTCTGCGGGCCGCATGACAGGAACAACGCCTTGGCCCGCCAGCGTGACTACAAAGCAGAGTACGCGCGCCGCGTTGCGCGCGGCGCCGCACGCGGCCTTAGCCGTTCCCAAGCGCGCGGTCATCCGAAAGCTAAAGAGCGCGCAGCCTCCTACAAGCCGGACAGGCCCAATCGTAAGCCGCCAACTGATCCCGCACTCGAAGCCGCGATCCTCGCCATGAACCGCGGCGAGAGCCTGACCCAAGCCGCGCGGGATGCCCGCGTCTCTCCCGAGCGCTTGAGACGGTACCTAGTCTCACAGAGCCTTGCCACGAAGAAGGGCGCAAGCTGGGTCATTGCCGACAAACGCCCTCGCCAAGTACCCATGATCAAACAGGCACGCACGAAGCCGGTTGTTGTCCCCGGCTTCGATGAAGCCAGCCGCGTCGGCAGCTACCACAACGCTATTGGTCAGTTCCTCCGCAGCCAGGACCTGAGCGCGCTCGAACCCTTTCGGGGCCAAGGCGTCAAAGACACCCAAGGCCGCTTCCACCCCTTCGAGACCGATCCCAACGCGCTCATTTCCTACGCGCTGAAGGACGAGCCCGAATTCCACGAGATCTACCAGATCATTCAAACCTGAAAGGACATCCCCATGACTGACATTCTGACCGCTGAAGAACTACGCCGCGAGAAAGATTATCGCAGGCTCAGAACCCGCAATCCGATCTGCCTGCATTGCGGCTACTCAAAACATCCCGCCGCGATGGAACTTGCGCACATAGCCCCGCGCAAGTTTCATGATGATGCCGCCGTGCTTTGCAGCAACTGCCACCGCGAGATGAGCGATCCTGAAAAGGATCATCCCTACGCGCCGGTGACGCAGAACCCGCAGATGGAAATGATCGGGCGCTACCTACTGGCCATGTCTGAATGGCTCTTGCGCATTGCTGAAACCATTGCCGAGTTCGGTCGATGGCTACTGCAGCAAGCTGAGCATGTGCGTCCCTATCAAGGGGAGGCGGGCCAATGAGCGATGCTTTCGAAACGCCGATCTACGTCCGGGCCTATACAGAGCAGCCAGGCAAACAGCCCCTCGCGCGCAAGCCGCGCGCTGAAGTCCTTGATGAGCCTTCGCCGCTTACGCTCATCTTCGATACAGAAACCACTACCGACGCGGCGCAGAGCCTGCGCTTCGGAGTCTGCCAGATCCGCAAAGGCGAAAAACTCGCCCGAACGGTGCTGTTCCATGCGGATGAGATTCCCCAGAATGACCGGGATGTGCTCGCCAAATACGCGAGTGCACGCAAACTAGAACTCATGTCAGTCGACAAGTTCCGGACTTCAATCATGCTGCAAGCCGGATACCGGGGCAATGCCGCTATTGTTGGGTTCAACCTGCCCTTCGACATTGCTCGCATTGCTAGGTCGCACAGTGAAGCTCGCGGCAGTTTTCGCGGCGGTTTCTCGTTTTCGATGTCGCCGTACAAGTCAGAGCCCCACATTCGGGTGAAGCACCTCAGCGCGATCGCCGCTCTGATCGACTTTGCCAAGCCCGGCAAGCAGATGAGCGGCTCTGGCATGCGCAATCGGGATTTCCGCGAAGAGCATAATCGCGGATACTTCTTCGATGTGAAGACCATTGCAATGGCCCTTACCAGCCGAAAGCATTCTCTGAAGAGCCTCGCTGAGTTTCTGAAGGTGCCGACTCAAAAACGGACGGCGGACGAGCACGGCGGCCCGCTGACGGAAGCCTACATCGATTATGCATGCGCAGACGTTCAATCGACCTGGGAGTGCTACTCCGAGCTAAGGCGCATGTACCAAGGCCACGGCCTGACCACGCCGCTGCACAGGATCCTGTCTGAGGCTAGCATAGGCAAAGCCTATCTGAAGCAGATGGGGATCGCTCCCCTGCTCAGCACCCAGCCGGAAGGCGAACGCGCGGACTTTGGGCGGATCATGTCGACCTACTTTGGCGGCAGGGCAGAGGTGCGCATCCGCCGGGAGATCACGCAAGTTCTCTATTGCGATTTCAAATCGATGTACCCAACCGTCAACGCGCTGATGGATCTCAACCGGTTCGTGATTGCGGACGGTTACACCCAGTGGGATGCGACGGGAGAGGCCCGCGCGTTTCTCGAAGCTTTCGAGATCCAAGACCTGCAGAAGCGGGAGACGTGGGCCAAGCTCACAACGCTTGTACGGCTTTGTCCGGACGAGGATGTCCTGCCGGTTCGAACGAAATACTCAAAACAGTACGACCCCAACAAGGACAACCTGACCATCGGGCTCAACCATCTTACGTCCGCCAAGCCTCTCTGGTTTACGCTCGCCGATGTGCTTGTCTCGAAGATCCTCACAGGATGCACGCCGCGCATACTTGAAGCGGTGCGCTATGAGCCGGGACCGGTCCAAGACGGGCTGCAACCCATCAATCTGTTTGGCCGCGAAGAATACCGGATCGATCCGAAGCACGAGGACATGTTCACCCGGCTGATCGATCTGCGTGATGAGGCGAAAGACCGAAAGGACCCGCTGCAGCAGCAGATCAAGATCATCGCCAACGCGACCTGCTACGGCATCTTTGTCGAGATGAACCGGGATGACGCGCCAAAGCCGGAAGCCCTGACACTCTATGATGCGGACGGGGCCGCGCACCAGATCCAGTCGACCGCGCTTGAAGATCCTGGGCGCTACTTCTACCCGCTGCTTGCCGCGCTGATCACGGGCGCGGCCCGCTTGATGCTGGCAGCCGCCGAACGTCTTGCAGAAGATCAAGGGTTGGGCTGGGCTTTCTGCGATACAGACAGCATTGCGATGGCGAAGCCCGAAGGCATGGAAGTCGGGGAGTTCTATTCCCGGTGTCAGCGCGTGATTGATTGGTTCCTACCGCTCAATCCGTATCGGAAACCCGGATCGATCCTCAAAATCGAAGATACGAATTACAATTTGGCCGGAGATATTGAGCCGCTTTATTGTTTCGCGATTTCGGCGAAGCGATATGCGCTATTTAATCTGGACAAAGATAATTCTCCGGTGCTTCGGAAGGCGTCTGCGCACGGTATTGGGGCCTTTATGGCTCCGTATTCTGAGGCAACCCGCTCAGAACTAATTCCAAATCCCCGATATAAACTGGCAGAAATAGGCGTGAGCCTTTGGCAGCATGATTATTGGCATCAGGTGATTTCTGCTGCGCTTGCCGGACATCCTGAGCAAGTAGCTTTGGATTGGCATCCGGCTTTGCAGCTGCCCGCACTTCGGCGCTATGGCGCTACCAGCCCCGCCCTTCTGAAGTGGATGGGCCGATACAATGAAGCCAAGCCGATCTGCGAACAGGTAAAGCCATTTGGGTTTATGGTTGCGCCGTCGGCGCGTACCGGTCTCTGGGCATCACCAGAAGAGCCGGTGATCTTATCAGAGATCAAACGAGGCAGACCGACAAAGGTCAAAGCTCCGAAACCTATTGCTCCATTCGAACGCGACGCAGCTTTGGCTGCGCAGCAGGCTTTTGATCGCGAAACTGGCGAGCCCGTGCCCATTGATGCTCTCAAGACATATGCCGAAGCGCTCGTAACATTTCATCTGAGTGCGGAGGACAAGTTTGAGAATGGGGCGCCTTGGGATCGCGGCCTTACGCGGCGGCGGCACATGGTTGCGACCGGCGTCGAGTTGATCGGGAAGGAAGCGAACAAGGTGGGGGAGTTTGGGGAGGCGTCAGAAGATTCGAAAGCAGTATCAACTTATCAGCATAAGGAACTTGTATCATGAGCATCACAAAGCGAATTCGGATTGAGAAGGATCCGGCATATAAGGCCGGAAGGAAAGCGCGTCACGACGAAACCAAGACTTATCTTGAGCCATTTTCACATCGACTTGGGCTGAGGAAGTTTTGTGAGATTGAAGGGAGAAAGCAGAAGGATATCACTTGGCCTAAGGTCGTTTCCGAAGCCGCCGATGAGCTCGCGGCAGATCGCGTCATTGTCAACGACAGCATGCTATTCATATCCAGATCAGTGCGCGAAGCCGTTCGTAGGTTGGCGCGAGAGAAGCATGTAGGGCTATTTGAAAAATACGGGCTGAAGCCTCCGAAGCGCTGTCCGAAGTGCAATGAGAAGATGCGAATCCGTCTAGCGAGAGCCGGTCGAAATAGCGGCAAGCACTTTTGGGGTTGCAGCGGATTTCCAGCCTGCGGATTCACCGAGGCATGCCCCGATGAACAGAACGATGCCCAACGCGAATATCATAAAGCTCGCCTGCAGGCTCCAAGAAAACAAAGCGACTTGTATGGATAGAGCGAGCTAATCTGTTCCGTGAACTGAGGATCAAGCGACGACGGTCGCGATCAACGTGAGGGTCATCAGCACGATTACCAATGCGCGATACTTGTTCTCCGACATCGTCCGTATCCTCCAACACAGTTGTCGAAATAGAAGGAGAACACAGGATCAGAGATCGCGCAAAAGTAAGTGGACAAAAATGAACGCTTTTTGATATCCTAAAACAAACTCTGTCAAAAAATATGTTCAATAATGTTCAAATAGGGGCTTGGATGGCGGATAAGGTTCATTTGAATGTCTACCAGTTGATGGATGCGACGGGAATGAGTCTTTCGTACTTGTCCCGAATCTCGGGTTTGAGCCGAACGACTCTGACCAGCATGAAGCCGCCCGGGATGATAAAGAAATCAACCGCCGCAACTCTTCTGAACTCAGTGTTCAATGACAGGTTGAGCTTAGGGGCCAGCAGCTTCGTTATGGCGCAGTCGCAGGCATTGGGGATCCAGCTGCAGAAGGATGAGAATTCCGACTTCCGGAACGTCTGCCAAGAATTAATCGGTATGCGCCGAGAAATAGAAAAATACTCCAACAAAGACAAATCGACGCTGAATTCCATGGCAGTAATTCAGGGTCAGTATGACAAGTGGCGTGTTCTGGCGTTTCACCTACTTTTGATTCAAGAGCAGTTGATCGAACACGCAGACTCGCTTTGGGAAAAGCCGATCAGCGGCCAAATCCCACCTGATGATTATCCGAGAAACAAAAAATACGAAGACATATTCGGAGCCATACGAATCCAGCGTCTGCTCCTCTCAAAGGCCACCGAAGAAGCCTCAGATCCAATATAGCTCTGCCGCATCGGTGGCTACTGGTAGGGCGTCGCAGTTCACAAAACTCTAAGATGCGTTGAGGGCCAGTGACTCACATCTCTAGAAAGGGCGGAGGTCATGATTTAGTTTCCGACATCACTATACCCCCTCTCCCGGAGGGAGAGGGGTTAAGTGGCGCTTGGGGCGGCGAAGTGAAAACCCCTCTCCCTTCGGGAGAGGAGGGGCCCGCGCCGAAGGCGTGGGAGGTGAGGGCCCGCCACATTCACCCCACCACCCGCACCCTCGGCCCCCTGCCTTCCACCATCAGCGCCCACAATGCCCAGACGAGGGCATCCACCCGGTCCGGGGAGGCGCCCTCCTCCGGGGTGCCGAAGCGGCACATCTGGTCTTCCAGGGTGTGGAAGGTGCCGTGGTGGCGGACGCGGCCTTGCTGGTAGAGGGCGGCGATGGGTTGGGCGCGGCCGCGTTTGCCGAGGCGGGCGGAGACGAGGCGCACGGGCATCTGCGTGCCGGTCATGGCGATCACTTCGCGCACCATGTCGCCGCCCTGGTTGGCTTCGGCGAGGATCATCGAGGCGCCGCCGATTTCGGCGAGGTGCACGGCGCGCTCGGCCCAGTCGAGCGGCTTGAGGCCGGGCGCCGAGGCGTCGCCCAGCACATAGCCGATGCCGTCCTTTATGCCCGCCAGGATGATGCCGCAGGCATTCGATTTCGGCCCGGCGGTGACGCACGGGTCGACCGCAACAATACAGTCATCGAACTGGACCGGCGCCTCAGCCACGCGCAGCGCATCGATCCGTGCACGGTCGAACATCGCGCCGGCCGGATCGTCGATCATCTCGCCGTCCAGCTCCTGCCGGCCGAGCTGCGTGCCGCCATAGGCGGCCTGCATCATGTCGGTGAAGCCGGGCGCGAGGTTTGCTGCATTGTCGGCCATCCGCGTGATGGTCTGGGCCACCATCGGGTCGGCCTTCAGCCTGCGGATCAATGCCGTTGCGCGCGGCGTGGTCGTGACCATCGCCAGAGGGTGCGGGCCGAGGCGGAGCGCCATCTGCAGATTGTCCCAGACCGGCTCGCCGCGCGCCCAGGCGCCCGCCTCGTCGCACCAGGCGAGATCGAACTGGGGCCCGCGCAGGCTGTCCGGGTCTTCCGCCGAAAAGCCATAGGCGACCGCGCCATTCTTCCATTCAAGCCGGTGGCGCGAGGGCTGCCAGATCGGCCGGTCGTCCGCGTGTCTCGCCGACCAGATCAGGCCGCTCGGCCCCTCGATCATCACTTCGCGCACATCGTTGAAGGTCGGCGCCACCAGCGCCACCCTCCGGTAGCCCGCCTGCAACACCGCCCAGCGGACCCATTCCGCGCCCGCCCGCGTCTTGCCGGCGCCACGTCCGCCCGAAAGCAACCATGTCCGCCTGAGGTCCGGCGGCGGAACTTGCGTAGGGCGGGCGTGAAGCAGGAAGGGGTGGCGTCTGATGAGACTTTGTTTCGACTTGCTCAGGCTGTCGAAGGTCCCCGTCTGGATCTCGTGCGTCGTCAGACGCTGCCAGTCCTGCGTCAAGGGCCACCAGTCGTTCGATCTCATCGGCGAAGTCATCGCGCCAGTCGTCCGTATGCGTTCCATCTTGTTCCCTTGTCGTGTCCGGCGCTGCCGCCTTCGGGCGCGCCGCTTGAAGTTTGGCGAGGATCGCCACGAGTTCCTTGGCCAGCGGATCATCGCTCGCCATCAGCGCGTCAGCGGTGCGGTCGCGCACTTCCTCGGCCACCAGTCGGTCCTGCTCGCCCGCCTGCTCTGGCCCGCGCAGGTCGTGCACGCGCAGGCGCCGCCGCACGGTTGAGGCCGCGACCCCCAGCCAGGTGGCAATGTCGGGCACCCGCCAGCCGAGCAGCCAGACGAGCCGGAGTTGGCGGATTGCGCGGTCGCTGTCGGGGCGAAGGCGCGGCGAGGGTCGGGAGGTGGGGTCTGTGTGGGTCATGGGGCGCACTTTAGCCCCGCTGGTTGTCCCGTCGGATTCGCCGTGCGGAATCGCCGGTGGCCACTGGGCCGGCCTGTTGCACAAGCGCGTTTGAACGCGCCGATAAAGGCGCCTGTCTGGACTGTCATTAACTTGACAGAGTTTCCGGTAAGACTGTGCTGTCTGAACGCTCGACTCAGAAGGGGAATACCATGACTGCACTGCGCACTGCCCTGATCGCCGCCGCCTCCGCATTTGCCCTGGCGGCCTGCACAACCGAAACCGCACCGGAACCGGCCGATCTCGCCGCCGAACAGCCGGTCGAGGTCACCGTCCCGGAAACCGCCGAGGAAACCGTCACCATCGAAGAAGAAGTCGCCGAGGAGGCTGTGCCTGTGGAAGAAACAGACGCCTGCGATGTGCTGGAAAGCTCCGGCTGGGAAGCCTGGATCAACAAGATGCCGGGCCCCGGCGCTACGCCGACCATCCACGTCATCGGCAAGGTCACCGTGCGCACCGGCGGCTACACGTTCGAATGGCAGGAAGGCCCGCTGGACCGCTCGGCCATGCCGGCGCTGCGCCTGAAACTGGTCCCGGTCGCGCCGACCGACATGGCCATGCAGGCGCTGACCACCGAAGACGTCAAATACGAGGCCCCTGCCCTCGCCACCGGCTATAGAAGCGTGATCATCGGGTGTGGTTCCGAAACACTGGCCGAGATCACCGAGATCACGGTCGCGCAATGATGCGCCTCACCACCGGTCTGGCCAGCGCGGGACTTCTCGCGCTGGCTGCCTGCTCGCCGCCTGCGGATAGCCCGGTGGCGGACCCGGGGCCTGAGGGTGCGCCGACGGCAGTTGTGGCGGAGGCTGCGGCGCCCGAGGAGAGCGCGGACGCGAAACCTGTCGGCACGATGGTCTACGGAACGATTACATGGTCAGACCAGCTCGATGGGCTTGAAAACAAGGAACTGCTTGTCGAAATCCGGCACGCCGGACTGGCCGAGGATGAGAATGGCCTGTCCCGCCTCACCAACCCGAACCTGACGAGCCCGCCAGTGGCCTTTCATGTTCCGCTCCCCGTCCAACCACAGGAGATCATGGACACGCTCACGCTGCGCGCGCGGGTGCAGGAGGGTTACGCCATCCTGCTCTCGACGGATGGCGAGATCGATATCTCCGGCGGAACCTCGGACCTGACCATCGAACTCTACAATCCCGAAGACCTCGCGCGCGGTGCGCCGCGCCCGATGATTACGCCGGGAGGCACGGCTTATACCTGCGGCGGCGAGGCGCTGACCATCGCGGTGGAGGCGGGCGCGGCCTATGTCACCTTTGCGGATGGCAACAGCGTGAAGCTGGACAAGCTGGCGACAGCGGACGACGCCAATATCCAGTTCTCCAACGGGAGAATGCTGGTGGAACAGGCCGGAGACAGCCTGAGTTTCGGGCGCGGGCGGGCCATGCCGCAGCCGTGTAGCGCGGCGGGCTGATCCGTGGCGCGGGCTTTCCGTGTACTGACGGCTCTGGCGGCGTGGACCGGTCTCGGCATCCAGCTCTGGCTGCTCCTGTCCGACAGCGACTTCGGATCACCCGTCTGGGCGATCTGGCGGTTCCTTGCCTATTTCACCATCCTGACAAATGTGCTGGTCGCCGTCACCGCCAGCGCATCTGCGATTGCGCCCGCCAGTGCGCTGGGACGCTTCGTGGCAACGGCGCAGGCCCGGGCCGCCGTGCTGCTCTACATCGCGGTGGTTGCCATCGTGTACCACCTGGTCCTCGCCGAGACCTGGGAGCCGATGGGCCTGCAACTGACGGCCGACCAGCTGCTGCACACCGCCATACCCGCTCTTGTGGCGCTGGGCTGGGTCTTCTTCGACAATAAGCGTGGCCTCAGCTTCAGCGCCCTTCCGGCCATGCTGGTCTTCCCGGTCGGCTATGCGCTCTATGCGCTGGTACGCGGGGGCTTTGACGGTTTTTACCCCTATCCCTTCATTGATGTCAGCGAGATCGGCTATGCCCGCGTCCTGATGAACGTGGCGGGCCTAGCAGGTGCATTCCTCGCCGGCGGCGTGGTGGTCATTGCGCTGGGGCGGATGCTGGCCGGGCCGGACCGTCCGCCAAAACGGAAGTGGCAAAGCTAGGGCGAGGTGGACTCGGGTTCGGCGCTCTCCATCTCCGGCATTGTGAAGCCGTCTTCGCCGTAGATGGCGAGCTGGGTCAGGCGGAGGAGATCGAGCACGTCGATGCGGCTGCGGCCGCGGGCGATCAGGCCGGCTTTTTCAAGGTGTTGCAGGAGGCGGTTGGTCCATTGGCGCGAGGCCATGATGGAGAGGGCGAGCTGGTCCTGCGTGATCGGCGAGATGGTGCGCGAGGTGACGCGCTCGCCCTGCACATTGGAGGCGAGATCGACGAGGCGGCGCGCGAGGCGCTGGAGCGGCGTGAAGGCGAGGTGTTCGATGATGTGCGAATAGAGCGCGCGCTGGGTGGCGAGTTCGGGGGCGATGAGGCAGGCGAGGTTTTCCGCGTCGCCGAGGAAGATGCGGCGCACGGCGGGGAGCGGCAGGTGGAGGACGTCGCAGGGCTGGCTGGCGACAACGTTGAAGGTGTAGCTGCCGCCGTCGAGGCAGGCGAGGAAGCCGGTCCAGTCGCCGGCGCGGTGGACGGCGACGAGAATGTCGAGACCGGCGAGCGTGGTGCCGATGACCTGGGCTTCGCCGCTGACGAGACCGAAAAGGCCGGTGGGCGGATCGCCCTGCCGGAAGAGGTATTTGCCGCGCTTGAACTTCAGGCGCACGGCGCTGCGCAGAACGTCTGCCTGCAGGTCTTCCGGTAGCGCAGCAAACCAGAGCCCGCGCTTATGGTCGAATTGCGCCTGTGTCCGCATCGCCCTGTCCCGGTGGTTTCAATCCCTGCAACCAGAGCTATCCCTCTGCCATGATCTGTCAATCACGCGACACAAAAATTCCTCATTAGCGCTTAGAACAGACATCAGGCGTACCCCGCCCCGAAACATCCAAAGGGGAAGGCCGGGAAAATGAGGAACCTGAGACCATGAGCACACCGATCCGTCACAGGCACTTCATTTTCCCGCTCTTTTCCCTGGTGGCGCTGGCGGGGGTTTCAGCGTGCACGGCCTGGCCCGGTTCATCGGGCAATGACGGCGCAGCAACATTGACGGAGGCGGCGATGCCGACCGTGACCGGAAGCGCGACCTACCGTGAACGGATGATGCCTCCGACGGGATCGGTGCTGAACGTGACGCTGTCGGACACCTCGCGCGCCGATGCGCCGGCGGTGCGGATTGCGGCCTGGTCAGCCTCGCTGGACGGCAAGAGCGTGCCGCAGACGTTTACATTGATACCGACGGTGCCGATGGATCCGCGCATGACCTATACGGTGCGCGCGACCGTGAACGGGCCGGACGGCGCGCTGCTGTGGACGACGGATACGGTGCACCGCGCGCAGCAGAGCGGCGCGGGCCCGATCGAGATGGGCGAACTGGTGATGGTGAAAGTGGCGGCGGCCCCCGCTGCAGAACCGGCGGGCATCGACCGCGACCTGATCCCCGGAGATTGGGTGGTCCGGTCGATCGGGGATGAGCCGGCGGTCAGCCCTGAGCCGCTGACGCTGCAGCTCAAGGAAAGCGGCGTGCTCAATGGCTTTGCCGGGTGCAACATATTCACCGGCAGCTTCAAGCATGGCGCGCACTCCATTCATTTTGCGCCGCTGACGACGACCCTGATGGCCTGTCCCGACGAAGCCGTGAACGCGCAGGAAGCGGCGCTCATGGCGGCGCTCAAAAAATCGGTTCCGGTCACGATGACAGCGGACGGCGCACTGGTGCTGACCGGTATGGGCGAAGTCGAAGTGATCCTCGAGCGCGCAAAGGCGTTCCCGGCGCTGGAAGGCAGCGCGTGGAAAGTGACGATGATGGGCGGCACCGCCATCGTCTCCGGCCGCGAACCGGTCCTCGAGTTCAACGCGGACGGCAAGCTGGGCGGCTCAACCGGCTGCAACAGTTTCTTCGGAGGCTATGAACAGGACGCCGCTGTCCTCTCTGTGGCCGGACTCGGCTCGACCAAGATGATGTGCATTGGCGAAGGTGTGATGGAACAGGAACAGGCCTTCATGGACATTCTGGACGGCGTGTCTGTGCTCACGCTTCGGCAGGATGGCAACCTGCTGACCGTGAAGGGCGAGGACGGCGTGAGCTTTACCGGCGAGCGGATCGTGGCGGATGCAGAACCGTCTGACCCGGCCCTGCTGACAGGGGCGGAATGGGTGGTCGAGGATATCAACCGGACCGGCGTGATCGACAATTCGAACCTGACGCTGACCTTTGGCACGGATGGCCGGGTGTCGGGCTCGACCAATTGCAACTCGTTCGGCGGCGCCTATTCCGTGGACGGGAGCAAGCTGACCTTCACGCCGCTGGTCATGACCCGCCGGGCCTGTGTGGCGCCGGCGCTGGCGAACCAGGAGCAGAAATACGTCTCGGCACTGAGCGGCGAGATGGACTGGAAGATCACGTCTGACGGCGCCCTTGAACTGACGGGCGATGAAGGGCGGCGGGTGCTGCTGCGCCGGTAAGCGGTGAAAGGTGTCTCACCTTCGAATGCGCTTGAAATTTGCGTGAAATTGGAGGCCGGTCCGGATCGTCCGGACCCGGTAGAAACCCTTCAACCTCTGACGGATGCTCCGTGCAGGGATCGCGCCGGATATACGCCAGCAGGCGAAAATGCCTCAAAATTTGCCAAAAATGGCCTTTCAACGGGTCAGAGTTAACGCAACTGTCGCACTGTACGGAGTATATTCTGGCAGGCGGACTGACAGATGGCGTGAAATTTGCTGTCTTCAGAACGATCTAATGGGAGCGGGGAAGCTTCACGACATGGACGGCAGCAGTCACAACGTGGTTGATCCAGGTGCGACGGATACGTCGCAGGCGGATGATGTGCACGCGCCGCTGAAGGTCGTTGTGTACAAGGACAAGTACCAGTCCTCGTTCATGAGCCCGCGCCATTCGCGCCACCAGATCGTGCGGTCGAAGTTTGCACCGTTCAACAAGATCAAACCGCAGTGGGACGGCTTCACGATGTTGCCGCCTTTCCAGGGCGAAGACCTGGTGCATGCGCACAACCGGATTCCGTTCGGCGCCGGGCGTTATATCTGCTCGTTTGAAAGCTCATTGCCGCGCGCCTATGGCATTACGCCCGGCCACCCGCTGATAAAGATCATGCAGGGCGCGATCGAGGGCGACCGGTGCCGGCGTCTGATCGGCATGTCGCACTATGCCAAACGCAATTTCCTGCGCCAACATGAAGGCGACCCCGCGCTGGAGGCGCTGGCATCAAAGCTGTTGGTGCGCCATCCGAACGTGACCATGGGATCGGTGGAAGATCCGCTGGCGGACGATGATTGCAAGCACCTGACGGTGACCTTCGTGGGCGGACATTTCGGGCGCAAGGGCGGCGCGGCTTGCGTGCGCGCGGCGGAGATGGCGCTGGAACGCAAGCTGCCGGTGACGTTCAACATCATCTCGTCGCTGATGGCGGGCGAGGAGGTCTGGTTCGACCCGTCCGAACCCGGATTTTTCGACCCCTATTTTGCCAAACTCGACCTGCCGAACATTCATCACGAGCCCGGCCTCGGCAATGCCGAGGTGCGCGCGCTGATGGCGCGCTCGCACTTCACGCTGCTGCCAACGCTGGGCGATACGTTCGGCTATTCGATGATCGAGTCGATGGCCGAGCATACACCAGTGATCGGATCGGCGATCTGCGCGGTGCCGGAAGTCGTGGCACCGGGCCTCAACGGTTACCTCTTGGACCTACCGACCACGCCCGTGGGCGAATGGGTGCGGCGCGGCTATTTCGAACGCGGCACGCAGGCCTTTGCGGACCAGTACCGCGACGCCAATGAAAGCCTGGCTGTGCAGATGGTGGACCTTCTGGAATCGCTGGTCGGGAAGAGAGACACGCTGCAGCGCCTGCGCAAGGGCGCCTATGAAACCGCCGGGCTGATGTTCTCGGCCCAGTCGCAGGGCGCCCTGTGGGACGAGCTGTATGAGCGGGTGGCGGGCGAAGACCTGCGCAAGGCGCCGCGGAGCAATCCCGCGCTGGAGGTCAGCTCGCCGGAAGACCCGGCGGAAGTCCTGAAGGGCTGAAACCGCCCTCGCGCGGTTTGACGCCGCGAAAAGAGAAGTTAAGGCTCAGGGCCACCGTTGCCCACAGAAAGCCTCCCTGCCCCATGACTGACCCTGCCCGGACCCTGATCGGTATTGACCTTGGCACGACCAATTCACTGGTTGCCGTGTTCACCGATGACGGGCCTCAGCTGATTCCCAATGGCGTCGGCGATCTGCTGACGCCGTCGGCTGTCGGTTACGGCGATGACGGGGCGCTGCTGGTGGGCCGGGCGGCGAAAGATCGCCTGCTGACGCACCCGGCGCTGACGGCGGCGCGCTTCAAGCGCTACATGGGCACCAATCATGAAATGAAGCTGGGGAAGAAGGCATTCCGGGCCGAGGAGCTGTCTTCCTTCGTGCTGCGCGCGCTGCGGGCGGACGCCGAGGCGTACCTTGGGCATGGCGTAGACGAGGCGGTGATCTCGGTGCCGGCCTATTTCAATGACATCCAGCGCAAGGCGACGATCACGGCGGCGGAATTTGCGGGCCTGAAAGTGAACCGGCTGATCAATGAGCCGACGGCGGCGGCGCTGGCCTACGGCCTGCAGGACCGGCAGGGGGAGTCGACCTTCCTGGTGGTGGACCTTGGCGGGGGCACGTTTGACGTGTCGATCCTGGAGATGTTTTCCGGCGTGATGGAAGTGCGCGCTTCGGCGGGGGATGCGTTCCTCGGCGGGGAGGACTTTACCGATACGCTGGCGCTGGAGCTGGGCCGGCAGATCGGCATCAAGCCGGAGGATGTGAGCCGGGAGGACGGCGCGCGCCTGCGGGCGCTGGCGGACCGGATGAAGGTGGCGCTGACCGAGGCGCCGGAAGCGAGCGCGGAATTTGCCCTGAAGGGCGAGGCGCGGCGCGTGACCATCACGCGGGAAAAATTCGACGAGCTGACCGATCCGATCCTGAAACGGCTGCGCCTGCCGATCCAGCGGGCGATTTCGGACGCGAGCCTGAAGGCGGACGACCTGCACCGGATCATCACGGTGGGCGGGGCGACGCGGATGCATTCGGTGCGCCAGCTGGTGACGCGGCTGTTCAAGCGGTTTCCCGAGTATTCGATCGATCCGGATCATGTGGTGGCGATGGGCGCGGCGGTGCAGGCGGGGCTGGCGGCGCGGCACAAGGCGCTGGACGATGTGGTGATGACGGATGTGTGCCCGTTCACGCTGGGCTTTGAAGTGTCGATCGGGGTGGGTGAGGGAAAGTTCGAGGACGGACATTTCTCGCCGATGATCGAGCGCAATACGGTGGTGCCGGTGTCGAAGTCCGACATCATCTCTCCGCTGCATCCGAACCAGACGGAAATCCTGCTGCGCATCTATCAGGGCGAGAGCCCGTTCGTGAAAGACAATATCAGGATCGGCGCGCTGACCGTGCCGCTGCGCGGGACGGGGAAAGACGACAAGTCGGTGGAGGTGCGCTACACCTATGACACGTCCGGCGTGCTGGAGGTGGAGGCGACGCCGCTGGCGACGAAGAAGACCGAGCGGCTGGTGATCGAGGGCAATCCCGGCAGCCTCCCGCGCGCCGAGATCGAGAAACGGTTGCAGGCGCTGGCGGGCATCAAGATCCATCCGCGCGACCAGCAGGAGAATGCGGCGCTGATTGCGCGGATGCGGGCGGCGTATGAGAACCTGCTGGGCGACAGGCGCCAGTCGGTCGGGCGGCTGATTGCCGAGTTCGAGGGCGTGATGTCGCGCCAGGACCCGCGCGAGATCCACGAGGCGCGCCGGCAGATCGAGCAGATCATCGGCAATTTCGAACGCGACGATGTCTTCTGATCCGCGCCCCGAGTCTCGGAACAGAAACAAGGGATGCGTGACTTACGGGACTGTAGGTAAAACCGAACTCCCGAGATTGAAATCGTGTCGGCTTTTATCGCCCTTATAGATTTGGGCTTTATCGTCCTGATAGTCCGTTCCCTGCTTTGTAAGATAGCGTGATATCATCCCCGTAGACATGAGGAACGGAATGGGGCTGCCCGAGGACCTCAAGCAATAATGACCTGACCCAGATGCGCCCAGAAAATTGGCTTGATACATGGCGACCATCGGTTCGTTCAGCCCGCCCTCTCTCAGGTAATACACACCATTCTGCTCAAGGTCTTCAACGGATCGGACGGTGCAGCCCTTGTATCCCGCAGCGCCGCCGGTAAACGCGCCACACACCGCTACACCTAGATCGCAGGTGCTTTTTATGCCGTCGAGATCACTGATCGTCTCAAAATCGGCCTTGCTGAATGACGGGGCTGAACCGCAAAGACTGGCGTCGGGCGATTCAAAATAGGCAATGTCACCGCTACGGTTTCTGATCGAATCGATATGTTGCGACTTCTTGTCATCAGGATTTTGAAGGTTCCGGAGATCAAAATAAGCCAAACACCCAATCTTTGACATTGTAGAGCAATTATCCGCAGAATAGAGCGCGCTTTCGGCATCATAAATGTGGAAGTTGCATCTGAAAAAATTGAATGAGTCGTTGATTGCGTGAGCAGGGAAATAAACCCTGCAGTATTCCCTATCGCGAGCTTCGATCTTGAATCTGAAGCCAGTCGCAACGTTCGCCCATTCTCCATTCTGACGACAAACAATCGAGCCTTGATGAAGACAGGCGACATCGGTTGGATCGTGGCTGTTCGGGTTGCATTCGTGTGGGAAAAACATGCCAGCGATTTCTTCGTCTACTGGAAACTTCCATGCATGACCTAAGAACAAATCATGGCCGTCGCCAGAAAAACTGCTTGTCTGATATTCATGGGCCTCTGAACAGGTTCCTTTGGAACCAGGAGCGCAAGATACTTTTTGAACGGAACCTGCGAGTTTCCCACTCGCAGCGAATGTTGTGGTTTCTCCGGACGGCCCAGCAGGTATGTCATGCTGCATCGAGACAAAGACCGCTGTCAGCGCAACGAGGGTGAGCGCTGGCAAACCCCACACGCAAGCCGACTTCAAGCTTTTGAAAGGTGTAGATTTCATTTGCTGGCACCACCTGCTCCCGAGTTTGGAAAATGCCATCGACCCGAGAATCTGGCAAGCAGGATCGCCTGGAGCTTAGTCGGCCGCCCGTGACTTTCCGAGTCCGCTCTTCCACCGAACATGGCGACCTAATCGTGATCTTTGCGGTTGCTGCAGCAACAGCTCTGAACATAGTAGTGGCTGCCACCCAAGACGTATTTCTGACTACAGGCTGGGACTAAAATGGATGCGCCACATGTCGTCTGATCCTTTTGATTTGCTGGGGCTGGACCGGGCGACGGCAAGTGATGCCGACGTGCGCAGGGCCTATGCCGAGCGGCTGAAGCGCACGCGGCCGGAGGATGACCGGGCGGGGTTCATGGCGCTGCGCGAGGCGTTTGAGCGCGCCCGGCGGGCGGTGCGCTGGCGCGACGAGTATGGTGGCGACGATCCGTATAAGGATTATGACGAAGATGAGGAAGATGGCGAAGCAGAACCGGAGGCCGAACGCGCCGTGGAGATCGACGTGCGGAGCGAGCCGGAGGATGAGCCCGAAGACTTCGAGGAACCCGTCGGCCGCGCGATGATGGCGCTGATTGACGCGCTGACGGGCGCGCCGTTCGGGCCGTCAACGGCGCGGGTGATGGCGATTGTCGAGGCGGATGATGTGGCGGGGATCGAGGACTACCAGACGCTGCAATGGCAGGTGCGCCAGCTGCTCTGCGACCGGACGGGGTATCACCTTCAGCCGCAGGAACTGCGCGTGCCGGACTGGCTGCGGCTGGATGTGTTCGATGCGCTGGACGGGTATTTCGGCTGGACGCGCCAGCCGGTGACGGAGGCATGGGTGCGCAGCTTGAATGACTGGCTGGTGCGGGTGCGCAAGGTGATCGTGCTGCAATCCCTGCCGCTGAAGGAGCGCGAACGGCTGGACCGCGAGGCGCAGCGATCCCTGCGCGCCGGGGATCTGCTGGGCCCGCAAGGAGAGGCGGCGGACAGCCAGGGCAAAGGCGGAACTTTCTGGCTGGTCCTTGCCGTCGTCATCCTTGTCAGCCAGGTGGTGCGCGCCCTTACGGCGGGCTGACGCTGGGGCACGGCTGTTATGCGCGGCGGATCGCGGGTAAATTCACAGATGGACGCGGGAGACCGGCGCGTGAGACGCGGGCCCTGCACATTCTCGGAGGACCTCCCATGGCCGATACTGGCGCGCTTGATCTTGGATTTGACCCGGCCGAACTGAAGGCCCGCTACCGCGCGGAGCGCGACAAGCGGCTGCGCAAGGATGGCAACGAGCAATACGTGAACGTGGCGGGGCAATTCTCGCATTACCTCGAAGACCCCTATATGGAGCGGGTGGAGCGTGCTCCGGTTACGGATCATGTCGAGGTGGCGGTGATCGGCGGCGGGTTTGGCGGGATGCTGGCGGCGGCGCGCCTGCGCAAGGCGGGCTTTGGCGATATCCGCATGATCGAGACGGGCGGGGATTTCGGCGGCACCTGGTACTGGAACCGGTATCCGGGCGCGGCGTGCGATATCGAGAGCTATATCTACCTGCCGCTGCTGGAAGAGACCGGCTATATGCCGAAGGAGAAATATACCAAGGCGCCGGAAATCCTGGAGCATTCGGCGCGGATCGCGAAACACTTCAACCTTTATGACAAGGCGCTGCTGGGCACGGGCGTGACCGGCATGACCTGGGACGAGAAGAAGACGGCCTGGGTGATCACGACAGACCGGGGCGACAGGTTCACCGCGCAGTTCGTGGTGATGAGCAACGGGCCGCTGAACCGGCCGAAGCTGCCCGGCATTCCGGGCGTGGAGACGTTCAAGGGGCACAGCTTCCACACGAGCCGCTGGGATTATGGATATACCGGGGGCGGACCATCGGGCGGGCTCGACAAGATCGGCGACAAGGTGATCGGCATCATCGGCACCGGCGCAACGGCCGTGCAATGCGTGCCACATCTCGCCGCCGGCGCAAAGCATCTCTACGTGTTCCAGCGCACGCCCTCCTCCATTGATGTGCGCAATGACCGGCCGACCGATCCCGACTGGGCCGGCAGCCTTGAGGATGGCTGGCAGCGGCGGCGGATGGAGAATTTCAATACGCTGGTCTCGGGCGGCTATGAGCCGGAAGACCTGGTGAATGATGGGTGGACGGACATTATCCGCAACATCCTGTTCATTGCCTCCAAGGGCGACAGCCAGGGCCTGACGCCGGAGCGGCTGGCGGAACTGGCAGAACTCGCTGATTTCAAGAAGATGGAACAGGTGCGCGGGCGCGTCGATGAGGTGATCAAGGATCCCGAGACGGCGGCCAAGCTGAAGCCCTGGTATCGCCAGTTCTGCAAACGGCCGTGTTTCCATGATGCTTATCTCGACGCCTTCAACCGCGAAAACGTGACGCTGGTGGACACGAACGGTCAGGGCGTGGACCGGATCACCGAGGATTCCATCGTGGTGGACGGCAAGGCCTACAAGATCGACTGCCTGGTCTATGCGACCGGGTTTGAGGTGGGTACGGACTATACGCGCCGGGCGGGCTATGACCCCGTGGGGCGCGGCGGGGTGCACATGAAGGACTATTGGGCGGACGGCATGCGCTCCCTGCACGGACTGACCGTACACGGATTTCCCAACATGTTCCTGATGGGGCCGGGACAAGCGGGCTTTACGGCGAATTATCCGCACTCTCTCGACGAGCAAGCCGAGCAGATCGGCTATATGCTGGGCGAAGTAAAGGCGCGGCAGGCGGGCACGTTCGAGGCGAGCGCCGAGGCCGAGGCCGCCTGGGTGCAGACGATCATCGACTCGGCGATCATGCGCCAGCAATTCCTCGAGGAATGCACACCGGGCTATTACAATAATGAAGGCAAGCCGAGCGACCGGGCCGCGCAGAATAATCCGTTTGGCGGCGGGCCGAATGCGTATTTCGCGATTCTCAAGCAGTGGCGCGAGGATGGCGGCATGGACGGGATTGAACTGGGCTGACGCCTCACTCAGTCCGGGAGGACAGCTCATCCTGAGCGAAGTCGAAGGATAGCTGGCGTTTTGCTGCCTATCCTTCGACTTCGCTCAGGATGAGCGTCGCTTTGTTTGGCAAGTGTATTTGACGCACGGGTCAATTGCTCTATCGATTCTTCGATGGACACACAGACTTACCAGAGCTGGGTCGGGCGGACGCAGGTGGCGATTGACACGGTGACGCCGTGGCCGGCACAGGCGCTGGCAGGCGCGCTAGGACAGGCCCCGGACGACCTTGTGCTGAGAGCCGAACTGCCGCCGCTGTGGCTGTGGCTGTATTTCCTGGCGAAGCCGCGCGCCGACGAAACCGGACCGGACGGGCATCCCGCGCGGGGCGGTTTCCTGCCGCCGGTGGCGCTGCCGCGGCGGATGTGGGCGGGTAGCCGGATCACGTTTGGCGGGCCTGTGCGGATTGGCGATGAGCTCACCAAGGTGTCGGCGGTTGCGAAGGTGCAGGCGAAGACCGGGCGCAGCGGCGAGATGGTGTTCGTGACCGTGCGGCATGCCTGGTCGCGTGGCGGGGCGGAGCTGATGCGCGAAGAGCAGGATATTGTGTATACGGAGCTTCCGGCGGCCTATGTGCCTGTGGAGCCCCTGCCCGCCGAGCCGCAGCACTGGCAGGAAGTGGCGGCGATTGATCCGGTGTTGCTGTTCCGGTTTTCGGCACTGACCTATAATGCGCACCGCATCCATTATGACCGGGCGTATGCGAGCGATGTGGAGAAGTATCCGGACCTCGTGGTGCACGGGCCGCTGCAGGCGATCCTCATGATGGAGGCAGCGCGGGCGCGCGAGCCGGGCAAGCGGCCGGCATCGTTCACCTTCCGAGGCGTGCGGCCGCTGTTTGTGGGCGATGAAGCGATGGTCTGCGGACGGAACAACCTCGGCAAGCTGGACCTGAGTGTCGTCAAGGCGGATGGCGGAGCGACGATGCAGGCGCAGCTGGGCTGGGCGGGTTAGCGTCCGAGACAGACGCGCTGGCCTTCCTGCGCAATGGCGAAGCCTTCATCCTGCACCGTGCGGCTCTGGGCGGAGCCCGGATCGCGCAGGCCGTTGGTATGATTGAAATGAATGAAGTGGATGCGGGCGCGGACATCTACGGGCGCACCCGCAAAGCGCGCCATGGTGTCAGAGACTCGCGGATGCGGGATCTGCGTCATGTCGCGGCCGGGCAGTTCGTTATCGTCAAAGAATGTGGCGTCGAGGAAGGCATAGTCCACGGCGCCGACCATGTCTTCGATGCGGATTTCGAAGCGCGTGTGCCATTGGCCCCAATCGTCGATGTCCGGCAGGAACAATGCCGAGGCCGAAGGACCTTCGACGACATAGCCGACTGTTTCGGAATATTCGTCCCTGTGCGGAACAAGGTAGGGCGTGACACGGATGTCCGTTGCGAGGACCTGCGGTTCGCGTTGCTGCAAGGGCTGGAGCGTGATGTTGCCGAGCGTCACGAGCTGGTCCCAAGGGCCGTTCGTGCTGAGGAAGTCCATCAGGCGCGGCATGACATGGACCGGCAGGCCCGAGGTGCTGGCGGATTCGCGGCCCGCGAACATCAGGCCGGCATAATGGCCGATATGCGCATGGGTCAGGAAGATGCCTGCAAGCCCAAGCGGGCCGGAGGAAGGCGGCGCCAGGTCGTCCAGATGCTTCATCTGGCGGCGCATGTCCGGCGTCGCCTCGAAGAGAAAGCGTTGGCCGGTGCGATGGTCTACCAGGGCGGCAGAGGTGGCGAGCCGCTGCGCCGACGGGTCAGCCCAGGCGGGATCTTCGCTATGACCGATCTGCGGGATGCCGGCATCCTGCCCCACGCCGAGGATAATAAACTCTACCTGGCAGGCGGACCCTGCGGCGGAAGGTTCCGCGCTGGCGCAGGCGGCAAGGAGCGGCGCGGCGAGGAGCGCCGGAGCGAGGTGCCGGCTCACCGCCCTATTCTTCCACCAGCGCGACCAATAGATCACCTTCGGAGACCTGCTGGCCAGCGGAGGTGTGGACGGCTTCGATGATGCCGTCGCGGGGGGCGATGAGGGCGTGCTCCATTTTCATGGCTTCGAGGACGGCGAGGGTTTCGCCGCGCGTGACGGTTGCGCCGGCTTTTGCCAGCACGCTGAGCACCTTGCCGGGCATCGGGGCCTTGACGGCATCGCCGCCGAGGGCGGCGTCTGCATCGGCGCTGAATTCCGGGATGGTGATCAGGAAAGTGTCACCGCCGGAGGTGACGGCGAAGCGGCGGGGGGAAAGATCCGTGACCAGAGGGAATGGGGCGTCGTCGCCGATGGGCGCGCCGGCATCGACGAGGGTGGCGACACCATCGGCGGCGAGCAGGACATTCCGGTTGGGCACGCTGTTGAGTCGGAAGCCGTCGTGCAGGTCCCAGGGCGAGACGGCGCCGTCATCGTCCAGCAGGACGCTGGCGACGGCGCCGAGGGAGGCGGCGCGGTGGGCGTCCGGCACAGCGGCGAGCGCGTCCAGGTGTTCGCCGATCCAGTTGACGTGATGGATGCCGGTGGCAAATTCATCTGACAGGGCGCAGCGGCGCAAGAAGCCCGTGTTGGCAGGCACACCGGAAAGCTGGGTGTGCGCGAGGGCATCGGTGAGGCTTTCGAGGGCGGCTTCGCGGGTTTCTCCGTGTACGATCAGTTTGGCGATCATGGAATCGTAATTGGAGGGGATTCGGTCGCCGGTTTCGAAGCCAGTGTCCCAGCGGAGGGTCTCGCCATCCGGCTCTTCGAGCAGGCCGAATTCGAGGATGAGGCCGGCGCCGGGGCGGAAATTGTCTGCCGGGTCTTCGGCGCAGATGCGCGCTTCAAAGGCGTGGCCGGTGAGCGTGATGTCTTTCTGTTTCAGAGGGATCTTGCCGCCTGCGGCGACGATCAGCTGCCATTCAACAAGGTCAGTGCCGGTGACGGCTTCGGTGACCGGGTGTTCGACCTGGAGGCGGGTGTTCATTTCGAGGAACCAGAACGTATCCGGCGCCAAGGGCTTTGATCCGTCCACGATGAATTCGACGGTGCCGGCGCCCTGATAGCCGACGGCTTTGGTGAGCTTCACGGCGGCGTCTGTCATGGCCTTGCGCACGGCGTCCGGCATGCCGGGCGCGGGGGCTTCCTCGATGACTTTCTGGCGGCGGCGCTGGAGCGAGCAGTCGCGCTCGAACAGATGGACGGCGCCGCCATGCTGGTCGCCGAAAACCTGCACTTCGATATGGCGGGGGCGCTCGACGAGTTTCTCGAGCATGACGCGGCCATCGCCGAAACTGGATTCAGCTTCGCGCACGGCGCTGGTGAGTTCGGCCTGAAGGTCGGCGGCTTTGGAGACCTGGCGGATGCCGCGCCCGCCGCCGCCGGCGACGGCCTTGATGAGGAGTGGATAGCCGACCTTTTCGGCAGCCTTGGTCAGTGTGCTGATGTCCTGCGCTTCGCCGCGATACCCCGGGAGAACGGGGACGCCTGCCTCTTCGGCTATTCTTTTGGCTTCGTCTTTCGGGCCCATGGCGCGGATGGCTGCGGACGGCGGGCCGACCCAGACGAGGCCGGCGGCGACGACGGCTTCGGCGAAGGCGGCGTTCTCGGAGAGGAAGCCGTAGCCGGGGTGGATCGCGTTGGCGCCTGTCTCGGCGGCGGCGGCGAGGATGGCCTCAGTGCGCAGATAGCTTTCGGCGGCGGGAGCGGCGCCGATATGGACGGCTTCATCGGCTTCGCGCACATGCTTTGCGGCGCGGTCAGCGTCTGAATAGACGGCGACGGTTTCGATGCCGAGGCGGCGGCAGGTGCGGAAGATGCGGCAGGCAATCTCGCCCCGGTTCGCGACGAGGAGTTTGGTGATCTGCATGGGCTTTGCCTCCCGGCGCCCGGCGCCTGTTGGCAGCCGGGATGAAACTTTTGATTACAGGCAGATACCACGATCCGGGGCGGGATAAAGACAGGATCAGGCGAGCGTGAGGATGACCGGGCCGCGACTTGTGGCGACTAGGGTGTGTTCATACTGCACGGTTGGCTGATGGCCGGGCGGGCGGAGGGACCAGCCATCGCCTTTTTCCTCGACCCAGTCGGCGCCGAGCGAGAGGAAAGGCTCGATCGTGAAGACGAGGCCTTCGGGGATCCTGCGGCGGTCCTTGGGTTCGTACCAGGTGGGGATTTCGGACGGCTCGTCGTGCAGGGAATGGCCGACGCCGTGGCTGGCGAGGTTGCGCACGAGGCTGTAGCCGTTCTTCCGGGCGAAGACTTCGATGGCGCGGCCGATCTCGTTGAGCGGGCGGCCGGGCTTTGCGGCGCGGATGCCGGCCCACATGGCGCGGCGGCCATCGCGGCAGAGGCGTTCGATGCGGGGTGTGGACGGCGGGACCGTGAAGCTGGCGCCGGTGTCGCCGAAATAGCCGCCGAGTTCCGCCGAGACGTCGATATTGACGAGGTCGCCCGCCTTGATGACCGTGCCGTCAGGGATGCCGTGGGCGCAGTCCGGGCCGACGGAGATGCAGGTGGCGCCGGGAAAGTCGTAGGTGAGTTCGGGGGCCGAGCGTGCACCTTCCCGCTCGAGCAGGGCGCGGCCGATATCGTCGAGCTCCCTGGTCGTCATGCCGGGCTCCAGCGCCTTGCCCATGGCGGCCAGCGTGCGGGCCACGAGATTGCCGACGGTGCGCAGCTTCTCGAGCTGGTTCTCGTTTTCGATGGTCATGGTGTGTTTCCCTTGAGGGGCGGCGCCCGGTGTACGGTGGCGACGAGGACGAAGCTGATGATCATCAGCAGATACCACGATCCGAGCTTGGCAAAAGACACCATCTCCCAGCCGGTCTCCTGGCCCGGATAGGACCAGGCGCGGGCGAAGGTGCCGAGGTTTTCGGCGAACCAGATGAACAGGGCGACAAGGAAGAAGCCGAACAGCAGCGGCATCGGGCGGTGGACACGGTCCGGGCGGAACCAGACCACGGTGCGCAGGTAGATGAGCGCGATGGCGGCGAAGAGGCCGAGGCGGATGTCCGGCAGCCAGTGATGGGCGAAGAAGTTCACGTAGATGGCCGCAGCGAGCAGGCCTTGCAGCCAGAGCGCGGGGAAACGGTCGAAGCGGAACTCGAAGATGCGCCAGACGCGGGCGAGATAGGAGCCGACGGCGGCATACATGAAGCCTGAGAAGAGCGGCACGGCGCCAATGCGCAGGAAGCTGTCTTCCGGGTAGATCCAGCTGCCATGGGCGGTCTTGAACAGTTCCATGATCGTGCCGACCACGTGGAAGACGAGGATGACGCGCACCTCCTCCCATGTCTCGAGGCCGGAGAGGATCAGCAGGGCCTGCAGGGCGATGGCGGCGAGGACAAGGAAGTCGTAACGCGAGAGCGGCGCGTTGTCGGGATAGAAGAGGTGTGTGGCCAGGATGAGCGCCAGCATGGCGCCGCCGAAGATGCAGGCCCAGGCCTGCTTGATGCCGAAGCTGATGAATTCGAACAGGCCGAGCGTCCACGGGCCTTTCACCCAGCGCGCGCGAAGGGCTTCGCGCTCTGCGTGTAGGCGGGCGCGCAGGCGCGCGGAGGCAGTCAGGGGCGTATCCATCGCGCTAGGGCATGGCCGGGTTTCCGGGCCGAAACAAGGCGCAGGCCGGGGCGCCGGCGCGTTGAATTTGAGACTTTGTCGTGCCCGCCGGATGGCGTAAGCAGGAGACTGGTCCAAGCAATGGGGATATCCGATGGCTTATAACTCAGGTGTGCAGCTGGCGGGTCTGGCCGGCATCGTTGGCGGCGGTCTCGGCGCCTATCTCGGCTACAATCAGGGAATGGTGACAGAAGGCGTCTCGCCAATCCAGGGCGCGCTGATCATGGGCGCCATCGGCATGGTGGCCGGCAGCGCGGGCGCGTTCATCCTGAAATCCGCCATGCAGTTCGTGGTCTATGTGATCATGCTGGGGCTGGTCGTGTACATCTTCCGTGACCCTATAGAGGGCCTGACCGGGGTGAACCCGGTGGAAGCGGTGTACAATACACTGGCCGGCTGGGGCATTGACCTCGGCGCCCCGCCCGGCGGCGATTAGGGCGCCCTAGGCCTTCCAGCTCGGCGGCCGCTTTTCGAGGAAGGCGGCGATGCCTTCCTTGCCCTCTTCTGATGCCCGGCGCGCGGCGATGCGCTTGGCGGTCTTGTGGCCGAGTTCCCGGTCGATCGGACGGCGGGAGATATCGCGCACCAGTTTCTTGGACTCGGCGACCGCGCCCGGCGCGGCCCCGAAGACCAGCTTGGCGATGTGTTCTTCGAGCTCTGCCATTTCATCCGAGGTCTGAGCAATATACTGGATGAGGCCGATCTTCTCGGCATATTCGGCATCGAAGGATTCCGCCGTGACGAACAGGGCGCGCGCCCAGCGCGGGCCAATGGCCTCGATGACGAAGGGGCTGATGGTGGCAGGTGTCAGGCCGAGGCGGACTTCGGAGAAACTGAACTTGGTGCCGGCCATGGCGATGGCGACATCACAGGCGGCGACAAGGCCTGCGCCGCCGCCCATCGCGGTACCCTGAACGAGGGCGAGGGTCATCTGCGGCATCTCGTAGAGCTGCAGCAGCATTTCGGCGAGACGCTGGGCATCGGTCTCGTTGTCTTCGCGCGTCT
Source organism: Hyphomonas sp. (assembly GCA_040223555.1). Lineage (GTDB taxonomy): Bacteria > Pseudomonadota > Alphaproteobacteria > Caulobacterales > Hyphomonadaceae > Hyphomonas. The sequence continues at coordinate 295,032 of JAVKGA010000009.1, read as the reverse complement.
TCAGCGATGCAAGCTTCATCCATTCAAGGTCTGCACCGGCAGAGAACGACGCTCCTTCGCCGCGCAGGATCATCATGCGGATGGAGGGCTGGTCGGCGATCATCGCGAAGACGTCTGTCAGCTCGGCAATCAGTTCGGCGTTGAAGGCATTGTGCACTTCCGGCCGGTTCAGGGTGACGATGGCTATACCGGCGCGGGTCGCGTCGAAGCGGATGAGATCGTATTGGGAATCGCGCATGGCGGAGTTTCCTCTCAGGTTGTCTCTTGTGCGGCCATCTTGCGGTAGTGGCTGGACCGGCGCAAGGCGGGCTTCTCAACGAGGCGCCAGAGGGCAAGGCTGGCCAGGACGACCAGCAATGCGGCGACTGCGAAGAAGGCTGGCGCGCCGAGTGTGGTGAGCAGGCCGGCGGCCAGCATCGCCTGCAGGATGGGGAAATGCGTGATGTAGAGGCCGTAGGAGATGTCGCCGAAGCGGGCGGGGCTGAGCGCCGGGCCGGGGGCGAAGGCGATGGCGGCGATGAGGGCGGTGAGCGCGAGGGCGCGCAAGGGTTCGAGCAGCGGATGCATCAGGGAGGCGGCGAGGAAGACCATGCCCGGCAGCACGAGGCTGGGCCAGCGGCGGCGCAGCAGCGGCTCCAGTTTCCAGATTGCGATGCCCATGGCGAAGAAGGCCATCTGGCCGGGCAGCTGGCGGGCGATGATGTCGCCAAGATTGCCGTCGATGGATTGCGGGATGAAAAAGGCCCAGGCCTCGCCGGCGATATAGAGCGCGAGAATGGCGACCCACCAGAGCTTGCGGAACATGTTCAGTACAAGGAATATGACCGGTAGCGCGATGTAGAACATCACTTCGATCTTGAGGGTCCAGAGCGCGCCGTTAACCTCGGTGAAACGGTTGGCCGCGAACAGGCCGGGGAGGTTTGGCTCGAGGAAGTTGGCGAAGGCGAGGTTGGCGGCGAGGTAGCGGGCCGCGCCCTGCCCGTCCTGCGTCAGCGCAAAGCTGATGGCGGTCGGAATGAGGATAATGACGGCATAGGCGGGATAGAGGCGGCGGAAGCGTTTGCCGGCATAGTCGAGCGCGGTGGCCGAGCGGTCGAGCGAGCCCGCGACGAGCGCGCCGGAGACGATGAAGAAGCCCTGAATGCAGAGTTCGGCGAACTGCGCGAGGCCGGCCTCGAGGGGCCCGCCGACGTCCACCGCTGCGAGGGCGACGGCGTGATAGGCGAAGACGCCCGCCGCGAGGACGAGGCGGATGAGATCGAAGCGGTTGTGGATTTCAGCTTGCAAGATCACGCGAACGCAAACCCCTATCCGGTTCCAAACGGGGCGATAAGTAATTTATCATGAGCGATTCCCGAAGCGCTCCAACACAGCGAAGTCACAGGATGATCAATCAAATCGGGCGTACATAATTTCGAGCGTCTCTTATTGCTTTCGCACCATCCGGCGAAAGGCGGTTCGCTGAAGCCAGCCTTTCTTCAATCGCATCTGCCGCAGCAGAGTGTTGGACATCTCCGGTAGCATGCCCAAGCCAATTGTAGCTCACGGCAAGATCAACCTCATGGTCCGCTCTCGCCGGATCGCGCTCGACGAGAGCTTTCAGACCTGTAACGACTTCCGTCAAAAATACCTTCGCTTCATCCATGTTGCCCGACTTCAGCTCGGTTAGACCAATCTTTTGCTTGGAGACAAGCAAGTCTTTTTGCGCTTGTACGGATTCCGGATCAGAAGCGGCCAACTCGCTTCGAATTTTCAGGCCCTCCTGATAAGCTTTACGCGCCGATTTGTAATCCAATGCCATCATGGCCACGTCGCCAAGGTTGTTCAACGCAAAGGTCAGATCCAACTTAGCCTGTGCAGAATTAGGATTTGTCTCTGCCAACGCGCGACGAATTTCAAGATTCTCTTCAAACGCGTTTCGCGCCACGTTCATGTTATTCCGCTTCATCGCCAGCTCCCCCAGTCGCTCCAGGGAGGAGCTGAGGTCACGTTTGGCAATCGCCGAAGCTGGATCGGCAATCGCCAGCACACGCCGAATCTCCAAACTTTCCTGAAAAGCCCGCTGCGCAGTACCGAAGTCATCGACGCTAACCGCCAAGTCCCCAAGTTTGTTCAGCGCAAAACTGAGATCACGCTGGGCTTCCGTAGACTGCAGGTTGGCGGCGACAAGCACACGACGAATTGCAAGGCTTTCGTCAATGACCTCCCGCGCTGTGACCAGATCGTTCTCTTTCAGAGCTACATCTGCGAGCCTCTCCAAAGAAATGCTCAGATCTCTCTTCGCCTCTGTTGAAGGATTGGCGATTACCATTGCTCGCGCCACTATGACGCTCTGCTCAGAAGCAGTACGCGCAGCTGCCAAGTTGCCAGATCGAAGCTGCATCCTGCTAATTTCGTTGAGAGCCTTGTTTCGTTCACGATCTGACTTGGCAACGCGGAAAGCTTCTTTAGCAGCCCTTCCTGCCTCAGCGCTGCGACCCGCTTGGCGCGCTTCGAGCCTAGCGAGAAAAATCCAAGCCCAGCAATCCGTATCATCTAAACTCGTTGCCATTCTGTACGCCTCAAGCGCACGTTGCGGTTGGGCGTCAAACGCGAGAGCGCCTATCTCCCTCCATTCACGAGCCGCCGAAGCGGTACTGGCATGGGCTTCCTTTTCAAGGAGATCAAAACCTTCAGCCAAACGACCTCCAGCGATATGCTGAGCTGCTTCCGGCGAGCGCTCGATGAGTTGTCCAACCGCCTTATCGCGCAAAGCCCTCCGATCACTGTCCAGGCCGGCCTGATTCTCGGGCGCGAGTTCCTTGTCGATTTCGTCCTGCATAATCTTTCGGATATCGCCGACCGTGGCGACGCGACTATCCGGATCAAAAAGGCCAATCAATTCATCGCGCCCCAATACAATCAGCCCCAGCAAGGCTGAAACGAAGGAGATCGCGCCCAACAATTTGAAAAAGAGTTTCATGTCGCGATGCCCCAAGTCGCTACATTCACCCTAACATAGAGCCTCCAATGGAGCGAGGCTCAATGCAGGCGCAACGAAAGGATACCCGCAATGGATGTTGCCTACATCCGGAACACGCCAAACCCGCGTTCGCCAAAGGGGGCGTTCAGGCTCGCTGACATAGCGAGGCCGAGGACGCGCCTTGTGTCGGCGGGGTCGATGATGCCGTCGTCCCAGAGGCGGGCGGTGGAGTAGTAGGGGTTGCCTTCGGCTTCGTAGAGATCGCGGATCGGCTGTTTGAATTCCTGTTCTTCGTCTGCGCTCCAGGCGCCGCCCTTGCGTTCGATGCCTTCGCGCTTGACGGTGGCGAGGACAGAGGCGGCCTGCTCGCCGCCCATGACGGAGATGCGGGCGTTCGGCCACATGAAGAAGAAACGGGGTGAGTAAGCGCGCCCGCACATGCCGTAATTGCCGGCGCCGTAGCTGCCGCCGGTGACGATCGTGAATTTCGGAACGGAAGCGGTAGCGACGGCTGTGACCATCTTGGCGCCGTCCTTGGCGATGCCGCCGGCCTCGTATTTCGAGCCGACCATGAAGCCGGTGATGTTCTGCAGGAAGACGAGCGGGATGCGGCGCTGGTCTGCCAGCTCGATGAAGTGGGCGGCCTTCTGGGCGCTTTCGGAGAAGAGGATGCCGTTATTGGCGAGGATGGCGACCGGCATGCCGTAGAGATGCGCGAAGCCGCAGACGAGGGTTTCGCCGTAGAGTTTCTTGAACTCGTGGAATTCGGAGCCGTCAACGAGGCGGGCGATGACTTCGCGCGCGTCATAGGGCTCGCGCCCGTCCTGCGGGACGAGGCCGTGCATCTCGGCGGTATCGTAGAGCGGCTCGCGCGGCTCGGCGAGTTCGAAAGGCTGGGGCTTCGGTTTGTTCAGGGTGCGGATGATCGAGCGCACGATGGCAAGAGCGTGGGAATCGTGGGCGGCGTAGTGGTCCGCGACGCCGGAGCGGCGGGCATGGACATCGGCGCCGCCGAGGTCTTCCGCTGAAATCTCCTCGCCGGTGGCCGCCTTCACAAGCGGCGGGCCGCCGAGGAAGATGGTGCCCTGTTTGCGCACGATGATCGTCTCGTCGCTCATGGCGGGCACATAGGCGCCGCCGGCGGTGCACGAGCCCATGACGGAGGCGATCTGGGGGATGCCCTTCGCGCTCATCTGAGCCTGGTTGTAGAAAATGCGGCCGAAATGTTCGCGGTCCGGAAAGACTTCGGACTGGTGCGGCAGGTTCGCGCCGCCGCTATCGACGAGGTAGATGCAGGGGAGATGGTTCTCCATCGCGATTTCCTGCGCGCGCAGGTGTTTCTTGACCGTCATGGGGAAATAGGCGCCGCCTTTGACGGTCGCGTCATTGCAGACGATCAGGCATTCGCGGCCCTCGACCCGGCCGACGCCGGTGATGAGGCCCGCGCCGGGGGCTTCGCCGTCATACATGCCATTGGCGGCCAGGGCGCCGATCTCGAGGAAGGCGCTGCCGGGGTCGATCAGGCGCTCGACCCGCTCGCGGGGGAGCAGCTTGCCGCGTTCTGTATGGCGCTTGCGAGAGGCTTCCGGGCCGCCGAGGGCGGCCTCGGCCGTCTTCGCCTGAAGTTCGGCCAGCAGAGCCTGCATGGCCTTCCGGTTGGCGGCGAATTTGGGTCCGGAAACGTCCAGAACGGACTTGAGGACGGTCATGGGCGCTCCCTGCTCAATTTCCGCGCAGGATTAGCGGTGCCTCACGTGACTGTCACCCGTTCGGTAACTCTTTTGTGCTAACCATCCGCTGTGCTTGGCTTCAAATCCCTTCTGGAAACGCGCATGTATCGCGGTATGCAGACTGACTTCACCTCAGACCTCAAGGCGATTCCGCTGCTGAAGGACGTGTCCCAGCGGGCGATGCGCACGGCAGGCAAGGAGGCGCGCTGGTTCTCGCTGCCGGCGGGCCAGCCGCTGTTCCTGGCCGGGGAACTGGCCGATTCGATCTATTTCGTGGTGTCCGGGGCGCTCGGCGCGTTTGGCGCCAGCAACGAGTTTGTCGGCCATATCCGGCCGGGCGAACCTGTGGGCGAGATGGCTCTGTTCCTCGGCGGCGGCGATGCCAATGAGGACGGGGTGCCGGACAACAAGCCGCATACCGGCTCTGTCTACGCCCTGCGGGATACCGAAGTGGTGGCCCTCTCGCGGGCGGGATGGAACCTGCTGGTCAGGGCCGAGCCGGAGGTGATGGCGAACATGGTGCGGATCATCCTGCACCGCCTCGGCCGGACCGGCCAGCGCAACACGGCAACACGGCCGAAAGTCTACACGCTGGTCGCGACCTCGCCGACCATCGACCTCCGGATGCGGGCCCGGGCCCTGCGCGAGGGGTTGTTGCGGTTCGGCAAAAAGGTCGCGATCATCGACGAGGCGCAGGGCGACGAGAAGCCGGCCGCCTATTTCGACGAGCTTGAACAGAACCATGACATCGTGATCCTGATCACGCCGATCGGGGATACGCCCTGGTTCAAGCTGGCGACACGGCAGGCCGACCGGATCTGGGTGCTGGCGCGCGGCGATGCCCGCCCGTCGGTGCCCCTGATGCCGGAAGAAACCTCGCCGATCCAGCGGCTCAAGCTGGTTGACGTGGTGCTGATCCATCCGGGTGCGGAGCGCCAGGCGTCGCAGCCGCGGGAATGGCTGGCGGCGGCGGGCGCGAACCGTCTGCTGCACTGGTTTGGCGACAGCCCCACCGATACGCTGCGCCTGGCGCGGATCATGACGGGCCGCTCGGTCGGCCTGGTCCTGTCCGGCGGCGGAGCGCGGGCCTATAGCCATATCGGCGCGGTTCGGGCGATCCGGGAAATGGGCATACCGATCGACTTTGCCGGCGGCGCCTCGATGGGCGCGGTGATCGCGGCCTGTGTCGCGATGGGCTGGGACGACAATGAAATCGACTGGCGCATCCGCAAGGCGTTTGTCGAGTCCAACCCGCTTGGGGACTATAACCTGCCCGTCGTCGGCATGGTGAAGGGCAAGCGCGTCAACGCCCGGCTGCAGGAGCATTTCGGCGAAGCCGAGATCAGTGATCTGATGATCCCGTTCTATGCCCTGTCGACCAATCTGACCTCCGGCAAGGTGCATATCCACCGGACCGGCAACCTGCGCCAGGCACTGCGGGCGACGATCTCCCTGCCCGGCATCCTGCCACCTGTGGTGGAGGGTGAGGATATTCTGGTGGACGGCGCGGTGTTGAACAACTTCCCGGCGGGAATCATGCGCGAGATGCATCAGGGATTCGTCATCGGTTCGGACGTGTCCGGACAGCCGGAAGGGCTGAACCGCGAGGAATACGCGCGGCCGCTCAACTTCTGGCAGTGGGTGGCGCGCAACGGGTTTTCCTCGCCGCCGCCGATTGCCGGCCTGCTGATGCGGGCGGCGACGGTGCGCAACGACCCGCTCTACGGGCGCGATATGACCGACGTGATGATCCTGCCGGACCTGCCGGGCATCGAACTGCGGGACTGGACGGCCTATGACGCGGCTGTGGAGGCCGGCTATGTGGCCGCCAAGGCAGCGCTGGAAAGCAGCGAGATTCCGCACCTCTGCTGCCCGGCCTGATCTGTCGGACCTGTAATGTAAACACCACATTAAGCATGTTGGGGATAGATTCTCCCGGGTCATTTAGTTTTCCGGGAAGGCATCGGGCTTATGGATGCAAATCTCTTTGATCTGTTGCCGATCGTCGTTTGCGAGACGGCTCCAGTCAGAAACGAGTTGGGTGAAGTCGTCGACCTGGAATGGGTGGCCGCCAACAAGCTGATGAACGAATCAATCCTTCCCGGCGGTGGCAGCATCGTCGGCATGCGGATTTTCGAGTTTGACGAGAAGTATCGCGACTCCGAAATGGTGCGGAACGTGCTGGAGGTAATCAATACCGGCCAGCCGCGTACGCTGATCACGCAGCAAGGCCGCGCCGCCAAGATGCTCGGCAAGGTCATGAAGACCATGATCATTCCGACCGAGCGCGGCGCCCTGTCCTGCTCGCACGAAATCACGGACATCGCCGAGGAGCGCGACGAAGCCCATCGCCGGTTCGAACTCGCCCGGGCGGCCTGCGACAATGCCCTGAACGGCATCATCCTGTCGGACATCGACAGCAATGTTCTCTATGTGAACCGCGCGATCACCGACCTCCTGGAATACACTCAGGAAGATATTGTCGGGCAGAATATCGGTATCCTGTTCGGGGTTGAGAAACTCGACGCGGTGCGCGCGTTCGGCAAGACCACGATCGGCGAGATCGAACGCGGCGAGAGCATCAGGGTGGAGCGCGACGCCGAAGCGGTGACCAAATCCGGCGAAACGATCCGCACACAGTTCTCGACCTCAAGCACGCCCTGGGGTGATACCGGGCAGACGCTGTTCATCACGGTGCTGCGCGATGTGCGCGAGGAACGCCGCAAGGCGCACGAGCTGCGCGACGCCCTGAACCGCGCCGAACAGGCGACACGTCTGAAATCCGAATTCCTGGCCAATATGAGCCATGAGATCCGTACACCGCTGAATGGCGTGCTGGGCATGGCGCAGGTCCTGTCGCACAGCGCGCTGACCCCAGATCAGGCTGACCAGGTCGGCGTCATCCTCGACTCAGGCAATACATTGATGGTGCTGCTGAACGACATTCTCGACCTGTCAAAGATCGAAGCCGGACGGATGGAAGTCTCGAATGTTCCGAGTGATATCCGCCACAAGCTCAGCGCCCTGTTCAAACTGCACGAGGCCAGCGCACGCGAGAAAGGCGTCAAGCTGCAGCTGGTTGTCCATCCGAGCGTGCCAACACAGCTGATTTTCGACCCGGTCCGTATTCGCCAATGTGTCGGCAACCTGCTTTCCAATGCCATCAAGTTCACGGCCGAAGGCGAAGTGATCATGGTCGTGCGCAGCGAGGCGCAGGAGTCCGGTCTGCACAAGGTAACGATCCACGTCTCCGACACCGGATGCGGCATTGCCCCCGACAAGCTTGACCGTGTGTTCGAGACCTTTGCCCAGGAAGACGGCTCAACCACGCGCCGCTTCGGCGGCACGGGCCTTGGCCTGTCGATCACGCGCAAGCTGGCCCAGATGATGGGCGGAGATGTTTCCGTGGTCAGCCAGCCCGGCCGCGGATCCGTCTTTACATTGACCTTCCAGGCAGAGCAGGACACGATGGTGATCGCCGATCCGGACAGCAATGTGGTGACGCCGGTGATGCGCAAGCCGCGTTCCGGGCTGCGAGGATGCCGCGCGCTGGTGGTGGACGACAACGCTATCAACCGCCGCGTTGCGCGCTCTTTCCTTGAAATCCATGGTCTGGAAATCAGCGAAGCCTGTGATGGCAATGATGCCCTCGCCAAACTGGACAAAAGCCATTTCGATATCATCCTGATGGACATTCACATGCCGGGCCTCGACGGCATGGAGGCCTTCAAGCAGCTGCGCAATTCGGCCAGTATCAACCGGCTGGTTCCTGTCATCGCGCTGACGGCCGACTCCATGCACGGCGACCGCGAGAAATTCCTTGGCAAAGGCTTTGACGGCTATGTCTCCAAGCCGATCGACGAGCGGTCACTGGTCACGGCGATCACGCAGATCCTGAGTGTGCCCGAAGGCAGCCTGCGCGCCATCGCCTAGGGTGACACAGACGGCGCTGATGACGCCCGCCCCTGACCCCTGACAGCGGCATCAGACGCGGAGTTCAGCAAACGGGATGATCTCGTCTGGCGGGCCGGGATCAGCCTCCAGCGCCAATTGCCACCAGCCGACATCGTGCCAGGCGCCCAGCTTGAAACCGACCTGCCTGTATGTGCCGAGGTGGCGGAAACCGTGCCGCTCATGCAGTGCGACGCTCGCCGGGTTCGGCAGGGCGATGCCGCCGAAGGCGTGGCGAAAACCCTGGCGGCGCAAGAACTTCAGAAGGTCCGTGTAGAGATCGTTTCCGATACCCTGCCCCTTGGTCTCGGGCGCCAGATAGACCGCAACATCGCAGCCCCAGCGATAGGCGAGCCGGGCACGATGCTGCGAGGCGTAGGCATAGCCGACAACCAGCCCGCTCAGCTCGGCGACGAGCCAGGGATGAGTTTTCAGCGTCGCCACGATGCGGCGGTGCATTTCCGCTTCGTCAGGTGCTTCCGTCTCAAACGAGATGACAGTATCGCGCACATAAGGCGCGTAGATGGCGGCGATATCTCCGGCGTCGTCCGGCCGCGCAACCCGAAGGATCGCGTTGCCTGTCATCTGGACTCAGGCCGTTTCGCTGAAGAGTTCGCGGCCGATCAGCCAGCGGCGGATTTCGCTGGTGCCGGCGCCGATCTCGTAGAGCTTGGCGTCGCGCAGGAGGCGGCCGGTGGGGTATTCGTTGATATAGCCGTTGCCGCCGAGGAGCTGGATGGCGTCGAGGGCGAGTTTGGTGGCGGTTTCGGCCGCGTACAGAATGGCGCCCGCCGCGTCCTTGCGGGCGGTTTCGCCCCGGTCGCACGCCTTGGCGACGGCGTAGACATAGGCCTTGGCGGCATTCATCTGCACGTACATGTCGGCAAGCTTGCCCTGCACGAGCTGGAACTCGCCGATCGACTGGCCGAACTGTTTGCGGTCGTGGATATAGGGGATCACGACATCAAGGCAGGCCTGCATGATGCCGGTGGGACCGGCCGACAGCACGGCGCGCTCATAGTCGAGGCCGCTCATCAGGATACGCGCGCCGGCCCCGACCGGGCCCATGACGTTCGCTTCCGGCACTTCGCAATCCTCGAAGACGAGTTCGCCGGTTTCCGAGCCGCGCATACCGAGCTTGTCGAGCTTCTGGGCAACCTTGAAGCCCTTGAATCCGCGCTCGATCAGGAAGGCGGTGATTCCCTTCGATCCGCCGTTCGGATCGGTCTTGGCGTAGACCACGAGCGTGTCGGCGTCCGGCGCGTTGGTGATCCACATCTTGGTGCCGTTGAGGACGTAGCGGTCACCCTTCTTTTCGGCGCGCAGTTTCATGGAAACGACATCGGAGCCTGCGCCGCTCTCGCTCATGGCAAGGGCGCCCAGGTGTTCGCCGGAGATGAGTTTCGGCAGGTAGCGGGCCTTCTGGTCGTCATTGCCCCAGCGACGCAGCTGGTTGACGCAGAGGTTCGAGTGGGCGCCGTAGGAGAGGCCGACCGAGGCGGAGGCGCGGGAGATTTCCTCCATCGCCACGACGTGCTCAAGATAGCCGAGGCCGGTGCCGCCCCATTCCTCTTCGACCGTGATGCCGAGGAGGCCGAGTTCGCCCATCTTAGGCAGGAGATCGCGGGGGAACTTGTCCGTCCGGTCGATCTCGGCGGCGCGCGGCGCGATCTCGTTCTGGGCAAAGTTTTTCACGGTTTCGCGGATCATGTCCGCAGTTTCACCGAGATCGAAGTTCAGAGAGGGATATGTGTTCGGGATCATGCGTCCTGACTAGCAAGGCTCGCCCGGCCTGTCAGCGCTTAATCTTGGCGCGTGAGGGCCCGGAACAGGTAGTAGCTGGCGATCAGGAACAGGAAGCCGCCGCCGAGGGCGAGGACCGGGCCGGCGTAGACATCGCTGTCGCGCAGGACCGGGCGGGCCGCCTGCGAGACGAAGCGCTCGATTCCGGCGATCAGGCCGACAAGGCCGAGGCCCGAGAGCAGCGCATAGGGAATCCAGGCGCCGAGATTGCGGATGGCGGCGGTGTCGAGATCGCCGTTCTCCTGAATGGCGCGCTCGAGGTCGCGCTGGTCGACCTGCACGATCTCGAGGTCATCGACCACGACGCCTTCGGCGGGCGGCAGGGACAGGAGCGTATCTGCGTCGTCTGCCGGCGTGCTGGGCGGGCGCGGCATGCGGCGGCGCTCGACGCCTTCGGGCGGGCCCTTGCCGCGCTGGGGCGAAGCAGCGGGCGGCTCATCGCCAACGAGGGCCTTGAGGGCGTCCGTAATCTCTTCCGGTGTCGGGCCTTCCCCCGGCGCAGGCGGGGCGGCGGGCGGCGACGGCGGCTGGGGCGGCGCTTCGCCGAGAATGCGGGCGATACGCTCGCTGACGGCGCGGGCAGCAGCCTGCGTGGTCGTGTCCGGCGCCAGAGGGCCGAGCGTGTTCGTCTCGCCCGCACTGCGCGGCCCGATGACCACGGAGCGAGCGCCGGGCTCGGTCTCTTCATCGTCATGGCCTTGCTGGGCCAGCGGGCGGACGAGAGCGCCGGGAATGGCAGCGCGGCCTGTGGGATGTTCAAGGAAGAGCGCAATCTCGGCGGCGCGGCGGCGCGCGAGTGCATCGACGATGCGCAGTTCGCCTGACACATTGGCGAGGCGCCAGGCCCACATTGCATCGGCCGCCTTGGCGCGGTCGCCGGCGTTCAATGCGGCTACCACATCCGACGAAGCGAACGCCTCGAAGCCGATATTGAAGGCGAACGAGACGAGCGCGTCGAACTCGTTCTGGCTGAGCGGGCTCAGAACCTGTTCGGAAATCTGCTGTTCGATGGCGGGGAGATCATGGTGGCGCAGGATCAGGGTCGCATCGCGCGGTGTGATCTGCAGGCCGGCGCGCGCCGTGGCCGTGTGACCATAGCCGATCAGCCATCCGCCCCCCGGCAGACGCGCTGCGCGGGGACGGAAGCCTTCGAAGCTCTGGATGAGCTCGAGACCCTGTGCTGACGTGCGCATGGGACGGGCCAAACCCCTTCGCTCCCGTTCTGGTACATATGGCGGAATGCCTACAGGTGAGCCCTGCAAAACGCGCGCCCATTCGCCTGCGGGGCGAGATTCGACTGAAAATCCGTCTGTTTACAAGAGGACGAGCGTCGCAAGTCCGAGGAAGCTGAAGAATGCCATGACATCGGTCAAGGTTAATACGAAAACGGACGAGGCAACAGCAGGGTCAGCGCCCAGGCGTTTGAGGCCGAGCGGGACGAGGATTCCGGACAGGCCCGCCCAGAGGAAGGTGCCGAACATGGCGACGGCGATGACGAGGCCGAGCGAGGTATCGCCGAACCAGAACAGGGCGATGAGGCCGACGCCGGCGCCGATCAGCAGGCCGTTGAAGGCGGCGGCGAGGAACTCCCGCAGCACGGCCCGTCGGCCAGCGGCGCCGTCCAGCTGGCGCGAGGCGATGGCGCGCACGGCCACGGCGAGGCCCTGACTGCCGGCATTGCCGCCGAGCGCGGCCACGACCGGCATCAGGATGGCGAGCGCCACCACCTGCTCGATGGCGCCTTCGAACATCGAAATGATCGCCGACGCGATGAAGGCCGTGAACAGGTTGATGGCGAGCCAGGGAAGCCGCGCCTTGACCGTTTCGAGGACGGTGTCGGACGCATCCGCCGAGGACACGTTGGACAGGGCCAGCAGGTCTTCATTGTGCTCGTCATGGATGACGTCGACCATGTCATCTACCGTGATCATGCCGACGAGACGGCCGGCATGGTCGGTGACCGGGGCCGAGGCGAGCGAGTATTTCTGGAACTGGAAGGCGACTTCTTCCTGGTCCGTGGACGTGTCGAGCGCCGTGGTCGGCTCGTGCATGATGTCTTCGAGCGCGATGTCGCGCGGCTGGCGCAGGAGGCTGGCCAGAGAGACGATGCCGAGGAGGCGGTGCGCGGGGTCGATGACGTAGATATCGTAAAAGACTTCCGGCAGGTCGGTGCCGAGCTCGCGGGCATGGTCGATGGTCTGCCCGACAGTCCAGAATTCGGGTACGGCCACGAATTCCGTCTGCATCAGGCGGCCAGCGGTTTCCTCTTCATAGGCAAGGCTGCGTTCCAGCTCGGCGCGGTCGACCGGGGCGAGATCTTCAAGGATGCGCTCGCGGCGGTCGTCCTCGAGATCTTCGAGAATGGTGGTTGCATCATCGGAATCGAGTTCGTCGAGAGCCTGCGCAACCGCCTGGTCCGGCAGCATGTCGACGGCGCCTTCGCGGTAGGAATCGCGCAGCTCGATCAGAATTTCGGGCGGCAATTCCCCGCCGAGCAGTTCGACGGCTTCCTCGAACGTGTCGTAGGACAGGGCCTCCAGCGCATCGGCGGCGTCGGCCGGGTGCATGCGCCTGAGCGTTCGCGCGAGCCAGCGGACATCATGCTCGTCAACGGCGTCAACGAGGTCCTTCAGGAAGACCGGATCGATCTTTCCCTGTTCGGCTGGGGTGGGCGCGCTGGTATCCGTCATCAGGGCCTCTCATGCCGGGGTTGCAAGGCCTCGGCAAGAGTGGGCGACGCGGCGCGTCGGTCAGCTGTAGCGAAATTCCGGCCCGTCGAGGTCGATCAGCGGGAACTCATCCTTTTCCTTCCAATAGTCCTGCGTGTGCTGCCAGTCGCGGTCGGCGCCGCGTTTGGGCATCTGGTCGAGCGCCCGTTGGAGATAGCCGGGATTGAAATTGTCGCCGTCGATCCAGGGCAGGATTTCCATATTGTGGTCCTGCGGGCGCAGTGCGACTTCGACCTGTTTGGCGCCTTTGGCGTCCATGTGCTTGAGCAGGCGGGCGACAAAGTCTCCCATCATGTCGACACGCAGGGTCCAGCTGGCGCGGAAATAGCCGAACACCCAGACCAAGTTTGGTACGCCCGTGAAGAACATGCCCCGGTAGGTGATTGTGTCGCCCCAGTTGACCTTCTTGCCGTCCACTTCAAACGGGATGCCCCCGAGGACCGACAGGTTGAAGCCGGTCGCGGTTACGATAACATCGGCTTCCAGTTCGGTGCCTGATTTGAGCAGGATGCCCTTTTCGGTGAAGCGGTCGATATGGTCGGTGACCACGCTTGCCTGTCCGGCCTTGATGCCCTCGAAAAGGTCCGCATCCGGCACGAAGGCAACCCGCTGCTGCCAGGGCCGGTAGGCCGGTGTGAAGTGTTTCATGTCATAGCCTTCCGGAAGGCAGGCCTTGACGCCTTCCAGCAGCTCGGTGCGGAGCGCTTCGGCATCCTCGAAGGACCTGCGGGTGAACTCTGCCTGTTCGAACAAGTATTTGCGGCGGACAATCTCGTGGATCCAGCTTTCATCGATGCCCAGCATGCGCAGCTCGTCGGCGAGCAGGTTCTCGTTTCGCGCCGGGATGAAATAGGTGGGGGAGCGTTGCAGCAGCGTGACGTGCTCGCATTTGCCGGCGATGGCCGGAACGACGGTCGCGGCGGTTGCCCCGGAGCCTATGCAGATAACTTTCTTGCCAGTGAGATCGAGGTCCTCGGGCCATGTCTGCGGGTGGACGATCTGTCCACGGAAGGTTTCCATGCCCGGCCATTCCGGGGTGTAGCCTTCAGAGTGCTTGTAATAGCCTTGGCACATCCAAAGGAATTTCGCGGTGAACGTCAGCACGTCGCCAGTGTCGAGGCGCTCTGCTTTGACGGTCCATTTCTTCTTGGGAGTGGACCAGCTCGCAGAAATGATGCGGTGGCGGTAACGGATGTGAGGACCAAGATCATTTTCAGCGATCACCTCATCCATGTATTTCAGAATCTCTTCCCGGCTGGCGATGGGCGGGCCAACCCAAGGCTTGTGACGATACCCGAACGTGTAGAGGTCTGAGTCCGAGCGGATGCCCGGATACTTGTGCATGTGCCAGGTACCGCCGAACGTGTCGTAGGCTTCAAGCACAACGAACTTCTTCTTCGGCGTTTGGGTTTTCAGATGATAGGCCGCTCCGACACCCGAAATACCGGCGCCGACGATCAGTACGTCGAAGTGTTCGATCTTGGCTTTTGGCTTTGTTGATTTCAGGGTCGCGGTATCTGGCATTATCTTTCTCCCACTCGACCGGCACGCCGACGAGTTATTCCTTTGCGTCCTGCAAGTGTCGCTGGGGAGGAAGTCAGCGCAATAGGTAATCGACCTGACCTGCCGCAAAGGCAAGCAAGCTAAATCCAGCGGGTCCGGTGGGTGTCAGCGCGGGATTTCGCCCTTCACATCTTTCATGACGCCGGAGAAATCGAGGCCATCGAGCCCCTTGTCCGAGAGCGCCTGATAGATGCTTTCGGCATGTTCCCCGAGGCGGATTTCGGCGCCGGCCGCGCGGGCGGCGTCGGCAGCGAGATGCAGGTCTTTCAGCATCATGGCGACGGCGAAGCCGGGCTTGTAATCGCGGTTGGCGGGCGTTGTGGGCACCGGGCCGGGGACCGGGCAATAGGAGGTCATCGACCAGGACTGGCCGGATGAAACCGACGAGATTTTGTAAAAGGTTTCAGCATCAAGCCCGAGCTTTTCGGCGAGGTTGAAGGCCTCACACGTGCCGATCATGGTGATTCCGAGCAGCATGTTGTTGGCGATCTTGGCCGCCTGCCCGTTCCCCGCGCCGCCGGCATGGAAGATGTTCTTACCCATGCCCTTGAGGACCTGTTCGGCTTGTCCGAAGGCCTTCTGCGTACCGCCGACCATGAAGGTGAGCGTGCCGGCATCCGCTGCGGCTGTGCCGCCGGAGACGGGCGCGTCGACCATGATGAGGCCGGAAATGTCGGCCTGCGCATGCGCTTCGCGCGCGTCGGTGACCGCAATGGTGGAGCAATCGATCAGCAGTGTGCCGCGCCTGGCGTGTGCGGCGACGCCGTCCGGGCCAAAATAGACGCCGAGGACATGCTTGCCGGCGGGGAGCATGGAGACGACGACGTCAGCGTCTTTCACCGCGTCCGCGACTGAGGATGCGGCGCGGGCGCCTTTTGCGGCAACGGCGTTTACCGCCTCGGTGTTGAGGTCAAACGCGGCGACGGTGTGACCGGCTTTCACGAGGTTGGCGCACATGCCGCCGCCCATGTTGCCGAGGCCGATGAAGGCGATTTTCGTCATGGCGTTCTCTCCCAATTGTTTTGTATTATTTATCTTCGAACTTTGCAGCGCGTTTTTCGCTGAACGCGGCCATGCCTTCTTTCTGATCGGCAGTGCCGAACAGGCCCTGGAACAGGCGGCGCTCGAATTTCACGCCTTCCGTGGTCGGAAGTTCCAGCGCGCGGCCGACCATTTCCTTTGCGGCCATAAGGGATGGCACCGAGAAGGCGGCGATCTCGTTCGCTGCGGTCATGGCGACCTCCATCAGTGTATCGTGCGGCACGACGCGCGAGACGAGCCCGATTCGGTCGGCTTCCGCGCCGTCGATCATCCGGCCCGTGAGCACCATGTCCATCGCCTTGGCTTTGCCGACGGCTTTCGTCAGGCGAATGGAGCCGCCCATACCGGGCGTGACGCCGAGCTTGATTTCGGGCTGGCCGAACTTGGCCTTGTCGGACGCGATGATGAGGTCGCACATCATGGCGAGTTCGCAGCCGCCGCCGAGGGCGAAGCCGTTGACCGCTGCGATCACCGGCTTGCGGCTGGCGGCGAAACGGTCCCAGCCGGCGAAATAGTCTTCGACATACATGTCCGAGAAGGATTGCGGCTGCATTTCCTTGATGTCGGCGCCCGCCGCGAAGGCGCGGCCCGCACCCGTCAGCACACTGACGGCAATATCCTTGGTGCGGTCGATGGCGGCAAAGCAGTCGACCACTTCGGCCATGATTTCCGCATTGAGGGCATTCAGGCTGTCGGGCCGGTTCAGCGTGACGACCGCAACGCGGCCTTTCTGTTCGAAGGTGATCGTCTTGTAGTCGGTCATCAGGAAAGGCTGTCCTTGCTATTCAACTTTAATCAAACGGGAGGCGGTCCGGGCGGTGGCGGGAAGTCGAGGCCGCTGGTGCCGGCGAGAGGGGTTCCGGTGACGACGGCATCATAGACGGCTTCGCCGACCGGAGAGAAACCGGCAAGGCGGGCGACCACAACGACCGCAAGCAGCACGCCGATGCCCCAGAACCAGGCGGCGTGCGGCCGGCCATGGGCGCGCCAGTCGTAGATGATCCCGGCCAGCGGAAAGATCAGTGCGGCGAGGCCGGCAATTTCGAAGGCGTAGGGCGGCAGGAACGGCATGGGCAGGAGGCGGCCAAATCCGGGGCCCATCAGGAGCACGAACGAGCCGACCTGCAGACGAGCGTGCCAGTCGGGGCGATGACGCATGGCCACCGCAGCGGCCAGCAGGCCGATGGCCGCATACAGCGACAGCGGATTGGCGACAATGAAGTGCTGCGGCTGAAAGAAGAACGGCGTGCGCCCGGTCTGCACGGCCGCGACGGTGATCCATGTGCCGAAAACGAGCAGGCCGAGCGCCCAGACAGCGGCCAGCTTTCCGACTTGTTGGTGCAATTGCATGTTTCCCGAACCCGCGAGCCAGGCCTGCGTCAGCACGATGCCGACCCAGCCCATGAACACAACGGCGTGGGCATGGACGATCAACGGCGCATTGAAACTGGACCGGCCCATGGCGAGCTGGACGACAAAGCCACCAACCAGAATGACGGCCATAACGGTAATGAGATTGCGGATGAACAGACGGTCGCCGGTGGCCGGCGCGCCGATGGTAGCCTCTGTCATGAAACCCTCCCCGGTTTCAAAAAGTTGAAGCCAACGGATTAACTCAGGCCCGGATACGCCACAAGCGGTGGCGCTTCCGGTTCAGCGGCTCTACCCCATTGTCGGAATGACAAACGCCTGGTCGCCGACATCACCATCTGGCCAACGCTGGGTGACGGTCTTGATCTTGGTCCAGAACTTGACGCCTTCGGGGCCGTGCTGGTTGGTGTCGCCGAAGGCGGAGCGCTTCCAACCGCCGAAGGTGTGATAGGCGACCGGCACCGGGATCGGCACGTTGATGCCCACCATGCCGACTTCGACCTGCGCGGCGAACTCCCGTGCGGCGCGGCCATTGGAGGTGAAGATGGCGCAACCGTTCCCGTACTGATGGTTCGTGGCGAGGGCGGCGGCCTCCTCAAGCGACTCGGCGCGGACAACCTGCAGGACGGGACCGAAGATTTCTTCCTGGTACGAGCGCATGCCGGGCTTCACATTGTCGAATAGCGACGGGCCAACGAAGAACCCGTTCTCGTGGCCCTGAAGTGTATGGCCACGGCCATCCAGCTTCAGCGTGGCGCCTTCATCGACACCCATCTGGATATAGCTTTCGATCTTCGCCTTGTGCTGGGCGGATACGACCGGGCCATAATGGGCGTCATTGTCGGTCGAGATGCCGACCTTGAGGCCGCGCGCCGCCACCATCATGCGCTCGACAAATTCGTCGCCCGTCTTCTTGCCCACGGTGACCGCCACGGGCAGCGCCATGCAACGCTCGCCAGCCGAGCCGTAGGCCGCGCCGACGATATCCTTCACGGCCTGATCCATGTCGGCGTCCGGCATGATGATGCCGTGGTTTTTGGCGCCGCCCATCGCCTGCACGCGCTTGCCGTTCGCGGCGCCGGTGGAATAGACATATTGTGCGATGTCGGACGACCCGACAAAGCTGACGGCCTTGATGTCCGGATGATGCAGGATCGCATCGACGGCCACCTTGTCGCCGTTGACGACGTTCAGCACGCCGGCCGGGACTCCCGCCTCAAGCATCAGCTCGGCAAGGCGCATCGGCACGGAGGGGTCTTTCTCCGACGGCTTCAGGATGAAGGTGTTGCCGCAGGCAATGGCGACGGCGGCCATCCAGCACGGGATCATGGCGGGGAAGTTGAACGGCGTAATGCCGGCGCAGACGCCCAGCGCCTGACGCATCGAAAACACGTCGATGCCGGGCCCGGCGCCTTCGGTATATTCGCCCTTGAGCAGGTGGGGCACACCGCAGGCAAACTCGACCACGTCGAGACCGCGCTGCACGTCGCCTTTGGAGTCTGCGATGACCTTGCCATGCTCCGACGAGAGCATGTGCGCCAGCTCGTTCATGTTGGCCTCGACGAGCCGCTTGAACTCGAACATCACGCGCGCCCGGCGCTGCGGATTGGTCGCGGCCCAGGCGGGGAACGCGGCCTTGGCCACGGCGACGGCTGCGTCCAGTTCAGCCGCGGTCGCCAGCGACACCCGGGCCTGAACCTCCCCTGTGTTGGGATTATAAATGTCGCCAAACCGGCCCGATTTTCCGGTCGCGGCCTTGCCGCCGATGAAATGCTGCACGTCGCGCATGGGAGTCTCCCTGTCTTTGCAGGGCGTTATAGGCCTACCGCCCGCCGAGATACATGTGCAATTTTGCGCGTCTCCGGCAGCCGCACCGGACAGGCGAAGAATAGGGCTTGATTGCCCGTGCGTTATGTCCCGATCAGTGAACCAACCGGCGCAGGCTTGCGGACTACCGCAACCGGAGATCGCCGGACAGGGAGGCCAATCCGGCACACGGCCGGGCAAAAGCAATGGACGGCGATACGCAACTCCATGCAACCGAGCCGCAGACTGCCCGCCAAAGGGCCGCCGCGTTCGTTGGTGCGCCGCGCAACCGCCAGATGATGGCCCTCATCGCCGCGCTGCTGTTTGCAATTCTCGCCGTGCGCTTCATCCTGGACCGGGCCGCCTATGTGTCCACCGCAGATGCGCGCATTGCCGCCGACATGATTGCCGTATCGACAGACATATCCGGCCGGATCACCAGTGTGGCGGTCAGCGAAGGCGACCGGGTCGAAGCCGGCGATGTGCTCTACACGATTGATGACCGTGAAGCCGTTTTCACTCTGGCGCAATTCGAGGCCGAGGCAGACCGGCTGCGCGCCGAGATTGCCCGCGAGGACGCCCGCGCCGGCCTGTCCGCGTCAAAGGCGGGCAGCCAGGTGGCCGCGCGGCAAGCGGGCACGCGCTCGGCCTCTGCGTCGGTCGAAGCCGCCCGCTCAAACCTTGAAACGGCCCGGCAGGAACACGAGCGCACGAAGAACCTGCTCGACCAGGGGCGCATTCCGAAAAGCACCTATGACCAGGCCAAGAACGCGCTCGATACCGCGCAGCAGGCCTTGCTGCGCGCGCAGGCGGAGCGGGAGACCGCCGCCGCTGACCAGCGCACCGCCAGCATCACCGGGCAGGAAGTCGGCCTGATCGAGTTTGACCTGTCTGTGCTCCATGCCGAACTGGAACAGGCCGAGGCGAGAGTCGAGGCGCAGAAGGTGGTGCTGGACCAGCACACGATCCGCGCGCCGGTGCCCGGCGTGATCGACGAACTGTTCTATGATGCAGGCGAGCATTCGCTGCACGGCTTCCGCATGGCGCTGATGCACGATCCGTCATCGGTCTGGGTATCTGCCAACATCAAGGAAACCGACATCCGCAATGTTCATCCCGGCGCGCCTGTGCTGGTGCGCGCGGACAGCAATCCCGGCACGGCACTGAACGGCAGCGTCACGAGCATCCGCGAGGCGACGCTGTCGGAGGCGGCGATGATGCCCAACCCGAACGCCAATGGCGTGTTCACAAAGATCACCCAGCGCATCAAGGTGCGCATTGATCTCGATCCGAGCGATGTTCACCTGCGGACCGGGACAATGGTACGTGTACGGATCAGGAAGTCCGACGGGCCGGAAACCGCAAGACCGGCTGCGCCGTGAGCAGCCCGGCCTTTGCCGCTGGCGGGCTACGGCCAGGCGCCGACATTCCGTCCATCGCCAGTCCTGCCATCCGCGCGCGATTTGAACAGTTCGGCGACGTCTATCGCTGGCTGCTCCTGCTGACCATGCTGATGGGATCGATGGCGACAATGCTGGCCGCCACCACGATCAACGTGGCCCTGCCCGCTATCATCGGCGCCTTTGGGCTTGGCCAGGATCAGGCACAGTGGATGTCGACGGCCTTTCTGGCGTCCTCAACCCTTGCCATGCTGGCGAACGCCTGGGCGATGTCGGCTTACGGCCCGAGAGCGGTCTACGTGTTCGGCATGGCGTCTTTCATTGTCGGCTCCCTGCTCGGCGCCGTCAGTGGCACACTGGAACTGCTGATCCTGTCGCGTGCCCTGCAGGGCGTGTCCGCCGGCCTGCTGCAGCCTATGTCCATGTTCCTGATTTTCCAGACTTTTCCGGACCGCCAGCGCGGCACGGCGATGGGCCTGTTCTCCATCGGCGTGGTCCTGGCCCCGGCATTCGGGCCAGCTCTTGGCGGCATCGCGGTGGATCTTGCGAGCTGGCGGCTCGTCTTCGTCGCAACGCTTCCGCTGGCCATCCTTGCCCTGATGGTCGCGCCGTTCCTGATGCCGTCAAGGGACACGCGGAATGACCAGAAGCAGCCGCTCGACTGGCAAGGCCTCGGCCTGCTCGCGGTGGCGCTTGTCGGCCTCCTGTCGGCCTTCGCCAATGGCAACCGCGACGGCTGGGATTCCAATATTACGCTGATCCGGATCTCCGTTTCCATTGCGGCGGCCATCGCATTCTTCTTCTGGGAACGGCGCCATCCTTTCCCGGCGCTCAACCCGGCGATCTTCATGTACCGCCAGTTCTGGTCGGTCGCGATCATCATCGTCGCCACCGGCACGGCGATCTATGGCTCGACCTATCTCATCCCGCTCTTTGTGCAGCTCGTGCAGGGCTACTCGCCGACAGCTGCCGGCGTGATGATGATCCCGGCGGGCCTGGCCATGGTCGTCTGCTTCCCGATTGCCGGCCGGCTGACGGACCGGATGGACACGCGTTGGCTGCTCTTCTTCGGAATCTCGTGCTTTGCCATCTCGGGCTACCTGCTGGCGGGCGTGACCGCCTTGACGCCTTACTGGGTACTGGTCGGCTGGATCATGCTCAGCCGCGTCGGCATCAGCTTCTGCATGCCGCCGGGTAATACGACCGCCGTGCGGGCTGTGCCGCAGCACCTGCTTGCCTCCGCAACGGGCGGCGTCTCCTTCCTGATGCAGGCGGGCGGCGCGTTTGGCGTCAACCTGCTCGCCGTTCTGCTGCAACGGCGCATGCTGTTCCACGGCGATCACCTTGCGGCGGAGATGAACGAGTCGAATGCCGAATTTCTCTACCAGCATGCGCGCCAGGCGCAGGCGCTCGAGGCCGGAGGCTTGCCGCAACTCTCCGCCTTTACGCAGTCCTTCGAAACCATCGGACACCATATTGCGGCGGAATCCACTGTGCTGGCCTTTCGGGACTGTTTCTTCGTGATTGCGGTCTGGTTCGTCATCATCCTGTTCGCCCTGCTCCTGATGCCGAAACCGAAGTTGCAGACCGGCGCGTAACAGGTGCATGCTGTTTAATATGGGGAGGATGACCGATGAAGATAACACGGCGTCACATGCTGATCGGCGCGGCCGGGACCGGGGTCGTCGCTGGCGGCATAGGCATTCAGAAACTGGCCTGGGACCGCAAGACCTTTACGCGCGCGGATTATGTTGAAGGCGCGCCCGTCGCCCCGCCCGGCGAGGCCAGCTGGATGAACTGGGCGGGCAACGAGCGCGCAACGCCGCAGCAGATCGTTTTCCCGGATTCGGCCGAGGCCTTGGCGCAGGCGGTCACCAAGGCGAAAGGCCGTGTACGGCCGGTCGGCAGCGGGCATTCCTTCACCGGACTTGCCACGACTGAAGACACGCTGGTCATGCTGAACGGCATGTCCGGCCTGATCAGCTTTGACGCTGCAACCGGCGAGGCGCGGTTTGGCGCCGGCACGCCGCTGTTCGAAGTGAGCGAGGCGCTGGCCGAACGCGGCCGTGCACTCGACAACCAGCCGGACATCGACTCGCAAACCCTCGCCGGCGCCTTCGCCACCGCCACGCACGGAACCGGAAATGACCTGCCTGCACTGCATGACAATATCACCGCCTTCGAGATAGTCACCGCCAGCGGCGAGGTGAAGGAAGTGACCCGGGCGTCCGATCCGGATCTGTTCGAAGCGGGCAAGGTCTCGCTCGGTGCTTTGGGCGTGATGACCGCCTACACAATCCGCAGCGTTCCTGCATACAGGCTGAAGCGCGTTGTAAACGTTGAAGATTCCAAGGAATTTCTGACGCGGCTGGAAGCCCGTGCCGCAGCGCATCGCAACTTTGAGTTCTATTATTTCCCGCATACCGGATTGGTCGCCAGCATTGTCCATGACATGACGGATGAACCGCCTACGGATAATACGGTCGAAGACGACGACGAAATCTTGCAGGGCCTAAAGGCCTTGCGCGATGAACTGGGCTGGGCACCTTGGCTGAGGCGAACCATTGCGCGGTCAGAGTTTCCGAGCGGTGTCGTCGAGGAGCGCGTGGACGAATCGCGCCTGCTGCTGTCGACGGTGCGCCCGACACGGTTCATCGAAATGGAATACCATTTGCCGCGCGAACGCGGATCCGAAATGGTCGCGCGCGTGATGCGCAAGCTCGACCAACGCGGCGACGTCTACTTCCCGATGGAATATCGCCACATCGCGCCTGACACGGCCTGGCTCAGCCCGTTCAATGCGGGCCCGCGCGCCTCGATCGCGATCCATGCAGCGGCGGATGAGCGCTACGACTATTTCTTCACCGAGTTCGAGCCAATGTACCGGGAAGCAGGCGGACGGCCGCACTGGGGCAAGATGCATTCGCTCGACCGTGCGGACCTGACGGAGATCTATCCCGAGTTCGAACGGTTCCTCGCGCTGCGCAAGGATCTCGATCCCGAAGGGAAGTTCCTGAACGCCCATCTGGCGAAGCTGTTCGGGGAGAATTTTGATGCTTAAACTGTCACGCCGGCACGTGATGATCGGCGGAGCGGGACTTGCGGGAGCGGCCATACTGATGAGCAAACCGGGCGACGAGAGCGGACCGCGCGACACCTACTTCCTGGACCTGCAGGCCGCCCTGACCCGGGCCGGCATCGCAACGCCAACACTGGTGATCGACAAGGCGCGCCTCGACGCCAATATCGACACGCTGCTGGGCCACCTGCCGGGCGGTATGGCCTACCGGATCGTCGCGAAGTCGCTGCCTTCGCTGGACCTGATCGGCCATATCCGGAAACGCTCCGGCTCGAACCGTCTGATGACGTTCAACCAGCCGATGCTGAATGCCCTGACCCGCGCCATGCCGGACGCGGACCAGCTGCTTGGCAAACCGCTGCCGGCTGCCGCCGCGCGCAACTATTTCGATGGCCTGTCGGCCGAAGAGGCGCCTGCTGCTGCGCAGGTTCAATGGCTGGTCGATACGCCGGAACGGCTTAGTCAGTACCGGGAGCTTGCCCGCGCGACCGGGCAAGTGCTGCGGATCAACCTCGAGCTTGATGTCGGCCTCCACCGCGGCGGACTGGAAGCGGGGAATACGCTGAAAGCCATGCTGGAGACGCTGCGCGATTCGCCGGAAGTCAGATTTTCGGGGTTCATGGGCTATGAACCTCACCTTGCCGCCTTGCCGGAGGCGCTTGGCTGGCGCGAGCGGGCGAAGGACGGCGCCTGGCGGCGCTATGGTGAAGCGCTTGCGCAGGCGAGCGAATCCTTCGGCGCTGATGCGATGGCCGGCCTCGTCCGCAATGCGGCCGGCAGCCCGACTTACCGCTATTATCAGTCTACGGACATCGCCAACGAGATCTCGGCCGGCTCCTGCCTCATGAAGCCAACACATTTCGATTCGCCCCTTCTGGAGCCGCACCTGCCCGCGAGCTTCATTGCGACACCGGTCATCAAGTCCATCGCGCAGACACGCCTGCCGGGGCTCGAATTCGCTGCTGATGGCCAGCGCACATGGGATCCCAACACATCGCGCACGATCTTCATCTATGGCGGCAACTGGATGGCCGATCCGGTCGATCCGCCGGGCCTGTCCTATAACAAGACCTTCGGGCGCTCTTCGAACCAGGAAATGCTGACCGGCGGGCACAACCTGGCGATCGAGCCGGACGAGTTCGTTTTCTTCCGCCCGCACCAGAGCGAAGCGGTCTTCCTGCAGTTCGGCGATATTGCGGTCTACGAGGATGGACAGATCACCGAGCGCTGGCCGGTCTTCGAAGCCTCAGCCTGACACGCACCGGAAATCCAGGCTATATCCCCGAAAAGGATAAGCCCCCGAAATCCTTACGGAAATCAGGGGCTTATTTGGGTGCGGGAACAGGATTTGAACCTGTGACCTTCAGGTTATGAGCCTGACGAGCTACCGGACTGCTCCATCCCGCGTCAAACTTGGTTCGTGTCCGGAAGAGTTGCCCCCGAAACACAAAGTCCGGCCTGCCCAAAGGCGAGAGCCGGACGAAGCCGCAATGACCATCCGGATCATCACGGCCAGCCGCCCGAAAGCGACCATTCGTTATAAGAGAAAGAATGCCTGCAAGAAGACTTCGCGGTGACTGGGTTCTGCAGACCCGGCAGCGACCTACTCTCCCACGCCTTAAGACGTAGTACCATTGGCGCAAGGGGGCTTAACGACCGAGTTCGAGATGGGATCGGGTGGGGACCCCCTGCCATAACCACCAGGTCGGCGGAAACCAGTCAGGGATTCGAATACCAACAACTTGTCTGTACAAAGATCATGTCTGTGGAAAGCCTGCGCTTTCAACTACACATGAATTAAAGAGATCAAACCTATCGAGCAATTAGTACTGGTTAGCTTCACACCTCGCGGCGCTTCCACATCCAGCCTATCGACGTCCTGGTCTTGGACGGCTCTCAAGGGAAACCTGGTTTTGAGGTTAGTTTCCCGCTTAGATGCTTTCAGCGGTTATCTAGTCCACACATAGCTACCCTGCAATGCGGCTGGCGCCACAACAGGTCCACCAGAGGTGTGTTCATCCCGGTCCTCTCGTACTAGGGACAAATCCTCTCAAGTTTCCAACACCCACGGCAGATAGGGACCAAACTGTCTCGCGACGTTCTGAACCCAGCTCACGTACCACTTTAAATGGCGAACAGCCATACCCTTGGGACCTTCTCCAGCCCCAGGATGTGATGAGCCGACATCGAGGTGCCAAACGATGCCGTCGATATGGACTCTTGGGCATCATCAGCCTGTTATCCCCGGAGTACCTTTTATCCGTTGAGCGATGGCCCTTCCACTCGGGACCACCGGATCACTATGACCGACTTTCGTCTCTGCTCGCTCCGTCGAGCTCGCAGTCAGGCAGGCTTATGCCATTGCACTCAACGAGCGATGTCCGACCGCTCTGAGCCTACCATCGCGCGCCTCCGTTACACTTTGGGAGGCGACCGCCCCAGTCAAACTACCCGCCACACAGGGTCCCGGTCCCATCCAGGGACGCGGTTAGACATCAAAGAAAACAAGGGTGGTATTTCAAGGTTGGCTCCACTCCAGCTGGCGCCGGAGCTTCAAAGCCTCCAACCTATCCTACACATATTTTCTTTAATGCCACTGTGAAGCTGTAGTAAAGGTTCACGGGGTCTTTCCGTCTGACCGCGGGTACCCCGCATCTTCACGGGGAATTCAATTTCGCTGAGTCTATGTTGGAGACAGTGGGGAAGTCGTTACGCCATTCGTGCAGGTCGGAACTTACCCGACAAGGAATTTCGCTACCTTAGGACCGTTATAGTTACGGCCGCCGTTCACCGGGGCTTCAATTCAAGGCTTGCACCTCTCCTTTTAACCTTCCGGCACCGGGCAGGCGTCAGACCCTATACGTCGCCTTGCGGCTTCGCAGAGCCCTGTGTTTTTGATAAACAGTCGCAACCCCCAGTTTTGTGCCCCTCAGACCTGGTTGCCCAGATTGAGGCCTCCTTCTCCCGAAGTTACGGAGGTAATTTGCCGAGTTCCTTCAACATAGTTCTCTCAAGCGCCTTGGTATGCTCTACCAGTCCACCTGTGTCGGTTTAGGGTACGGTCTAGTGGGGAGGCTATTTCCAGGGACTTCCAGGCAGCATTCTCAATCCAATAAGAGAACACTGCTTTCGAAATCCGTCACTCATCCCCTGGCCCACGAATATTAACGTGGTTCCCATCGGCTACGCCTTTCGGCCTGACCTTAGGGGCCGGCTAACCCTGCGCAGATTAGCTTTACGCAGGAACCCTTGGACTTTCGGCGAGAGGGTCTCTCACCCTCTTTATCGCTACTCATGTCAACATTCTCACTTCCGATACCTCCAGCAAACCTCACGGTTCACCTTCATCGGCTTACGGAACGCTCCGCTACCGCTCATTACTGAGCCCGCGATTTCGGCGTATAACTTTAGTCCCGATACATTTTCCGCGCAGGATCGCTTGATCAGTGAGCTGTTACGCTTTCTTCAAAGGATGGCTGCTTCTAAGCCAACCTCCTGATTGTCTCTGCAATCCCACATCGTTTCGCACTTAGCTATAACTTGGGGGCCTTAATCGGCGGTCTGGGTTGTTTCCCTTTTCACGACGGACGTTAGCACCCGCCGTGTGTCTGCCACGCATAACTTGTGGGTATTCGGAGTTTGAGAAGGTTTGGTAATCCGGTAAGGACCCCTAGCCCATTCAGTGCTCTACCCCCCACAGTCTTAATCGTGACGCTCTACCTAAATAGATTTCGCGGAGAACCAGCTATCAGCAAGTTTGATTGGCCTTTCACCCCTAGGCACAGGTCATCCGAGAATTTTTCAACATTCAACGGTTCGGCCCTCCAGTGCGTGTTACCGCACCTTCAGCCTGCCCATACCTAGATCACTTGCCTTCGGGTCTAATGCTACGTACTCAATCGCCCTATTCAGACTCGCTTTCGCTGTGCCTACACCTAACGGCTTAAGCTTGCACGCAACACTAAGTCGTTGACCCATTATACAAAAGGTACGAGGTCACTCCGAAGAGCTCCCTCAGCTTGTAGGCATCCGGTTTCAGGATCTGTTTCACTCCCCTCATCGGGGTTCTTTTCATCATTCCCTCACGGTACTTGTTCACTATCGGTCGGTAAGGAGTACTTAGGCTTGGAGGGTGGTCCCCCCATGTTCAGACAGGATTTCACGTGTCCCGCCCTACTCTTAAAGGTCTTCATTTTACGGATACGGGGCTATCACCCACTACGGCGTACCTTCCCAGGTACTTCTCCTTGTTTCAGACCAGGCCTGGTCCGCGTTCGCTCGCCGCTACTAACGGAGTCTCAATTGATGTCCTTTCCTCCGGGTACTCAGATGTTTCAATTCCCCGGGTTTGCTTTTTAACCCTATGTATTCAGGTTAAAATACCTCACTAGTGAAATGTCAGACACATCGAGCGCCGAAGCGCTCGAAATATCCAACATCTCGGAGGTGGGTTTCCCCATTCAGAAATCACCGGATCAAAGGGTGCTCTCGCCTCCCCGGTGCTTATCGCAGAGTGCCACGTCTTTCATCGCCTCTTACCGCCAAGACATCCCCCGGATGCCCTTTTGACGCTTGATCTCATGAAATCCATGTGCAGTGGAAAGCGCAGAACGCTCCACGTCACACAGATCTCTGTCAGACTATTTGTTGGTTTCTTGCAGACTGACCCTTTGCATGCCGGCATTACTGCAGACACGTTATCGGCTGAAGCAAACACGCACGGGACCCTTGGAGGTCCACCAGGCGCGTTGCCGGATCAATCTTTCCCTTACGATGACAAATATCCCGAAGCACCAATGCTCCGGAAACGGATAAACTTCTTTCGTTCGTGTGCGGATGATGGTGGAGCCTAGCGGGATCGAACCGCTGACCTCCTGAATGCAAATCAGGCGCTCTCCCAGCTGAGCTAAGGCCCCAAACCGGGCATCCAACAGCGCGCTCCCAAACCTGCCAGGCAGGCTTCGATGGTGGGCCGAGGAAGAGTTGAACTTCCGACCTCACGCTTATCAGGCGTGCGCTCTAACCACCTGAGCTACCGGCCCCTGGCAGGCAGCCCGATAGAGCGACACAGCCAAAGTCGAAGACAGGCGACGCAAAGGCGCCCGCGGGGCTCGCAATATAATCAGAACACGGAGTGTCCTGATCGACGAACGAAGGAAGAGAAACGAAGACGGCGTAATAGCCGCATACTGTTTTGTCTTTCCGAAGAAAGACTATGTTCTTAGGGCATCAGAGTTTCGCGTGAGCAAAACAATCTGTTGCATCCTTAGAAATGAGGTGATCCAGCCGCAGGTTCCCCTACGGCTACCATGTGACGACTTCATCCCAGTCACTGATCCTACCGTGGCTCGCTGCCTCCGAAGTTAGCGCACGATCTTCGGGTAGAACCAATTCCCATGATGTGACGGGCGGTGTGTACAAGGCCCGGGAACGTATTCACCGTGGCATGCTGATCCACGATTACTAGCGATTCCACCTTCATGCCCTCGAGTTGCAGAGGACAATCTGAACTGAGACAGCTTTTTGGGATTATCCCATTGTCACTGCCATTGTAGCACGTGTGTAGCCCTACCCGTAAGGGCCATGAGGACTTGACGTCATCCCCACCTTCCTCCGGCTTACCACCGGCAGTTTCCTTAGAGTGCCCACCCAAACGTGATGGCAACTAAGGATGAGGGTTGCGCTCGTTGCGGGACTTAACCCAACATCTCACGACACGAGCTGACGACAGCCATGCAGCACCTGTCACCGGACCAGCCGAACTGATGGACACCATCTCTGGATACCGAAACCGGGATGTCAAGGGTAGGTAAGGTTCTGCGCGTTGCTTCGAATTAAACCACATGCTCCACCGCTTGTGCGGGCCCCCGTCAATTTCTTTGAGTTTTAACCTTGCGGCCGTACTCCCCAGGCGGAGAGCTTAATGCGTTAGCTGCGTCACCGACAGGCATGCCTGCCAACAACTAGCTCTCATCGTTTACGGTGTGGACTACCAGGGTATCTAATCCTGTTTGCTCCCCACACTTTCGCACCTCAGCGTCAGTACCAGTCCAGTTAGCCGCCTTCGCCACTGGTGTTCCACCGAATATCTACGAATTTCACCTCTACACTCGGTATTCCGCTAACCTCTCCTGGTCTCAAGACTTCCAGTTTCAAATGCAGTTCCGAGGTTGAGCCCCGGGATTTCACACCTGACTTAAAAGTCCGCCTACGTGCGCTTTACGCCCAGTAATTCCGAACAACGCTAGCCCCCTTCGTATTACCGCGGCTGCTGGCACGAAGTTAGCCGGGGCTTCTTCTTCAGGTACGGTCATTATCATCCCTGACGAAAGAATTTTACAACCCTAAGGCCTTCATCATTCACGCGGCATGGCTGCATCAGGCTTTCGCCCATTGTGCAAGATTCCCCACTGCTGCCTCCCGTAGGAGTCTGGGCCGTGTCTCAGTCCCAGTGTGGCTGATCATCCTCTCAGACCAGCTATGGATCGTCGCCTTTGTGAGCCATTACCTCACCAACTAGCTAATCCAACGCGGGCCGATCTTTCACCGATAAATCTTTCCCCCTAAGGGCGTATACGGTATTACCACCAGTTTCCCGGAGCTATTCCGTAGTGAAAGGTACGTTCCCACGCGTTACTCACCCGTCTGCCACTATATCGTTCGACTTGCATGTGTTAGGCCTGCCGCCAGCGTTCGTTCTGAGCCAGAATCAAACTCTCAAGTTGAGTGTTGATCTGACGATACCATCCATTGGAATATGGACGGTCACTTTGCTGTATAAGCATAAGTATTGCGTTCTTTGACGAGAAACCCTTTTAGCAAAGACCAGGCCGAAACCTGATCGATGGAAAAAAGAATTTTCTCTCAAGAAACACACTCGTCGTGATCGTTTTGGACATCTCGCGATGTCCGCAAGCCATCACGCCGCCTGCGTTTCTCTTCCTATCTCTTACGATGTCAAACAGCTGGAAACCGAAGCTTCCGAAGGTCGTTGCCGAGGCCCTTGGGTCCCGGCGAAGTGGCGGCTTATACAGCCGAGCTTTTTCTCGTCAACACCCTTTTTCCGCTCTTGTGCAGATCAGTGTGTTAACCACCGGGACTGCCGTTTTTTGAGCGAACAGAACTCCGGAACCGATTGTCTCGGCCCTAAAAATTCAGGCGTTCAGAGGAACCGAACATATAGCCGCTGTTCGGGGGAAAGGGCAAGCCCTTTTCTTCCTAGAGGCGACCATTTGTGGGTCTTTGCGTCGCCCGCCCAAAGGGCCGGTTCAGCGAAGTGCGCGAGATAGCCGTGTGCGGGCCTGGCCGCAAGCCCTTATTCTGTGTTTTTCACAGGTTAGGTGCGATTATCGCAGCCGTTTCAGTACTGCGCAGACAAATACGACTTCATCGCCTTGGCTTCGGCCTCGGTCTCGGCGATTTTCCACTTCACCAGATCACCGATCGAGATGAAACCGACCAGCTTTTCGTTCTGAACCACGGGCAGATGCCGGATCCGGCGGTCGGTCATGGTCTGCAAGGCCTCGTCAATCGGCGTTTCCGGAAAGACAGTCACGACGGCCCGGGTCATCGCATCGCCAACCGGCATGTCCAGCGCGGCCGCGCCCTGACGCGCAACCTGGCGCACAATATCGCGCTCCGACAGCACACCGACGATCCGGTCGCCCGTACCCAGCGCCACAACAGCGCCGATCTTCTTGTCGTCGAGCAGCTGGGCCGCCTCTTTCAGCGTGTTCTCAGCCTTAAGGGTCATCACGGCGTGACCCTTATCCTTCAGAATCTGCTCAATAATCATCGTCTTTGGCCTCCCAACCTGCGTACAGGGCGCGGTTTTCCGTCTGCCCACCTACAGAAAGATACCACAGCCCCCGGTGCGAATCGACCGGGTTCTAGGCCTGCCCCATCCGTATCCGCCAGATCACCATCCGCATGAACAAGGCGCCGCCGACATAGCCGCCGACATGCGCTTGCCAGGCGATTCCCGCCCCCAGGAGGGTTGGCCCGATGAGCGCAAACACGGCGTTGGCGACAATGAACAGCGAACTGACGACCAGGAATTGCCGGCTCAGCAGCCAGCGCCGCGGCCCTTCGCGCAGCAAAAGGACGGCAGCCAGTAGTCCGCTGATTCCGCCGGAGGCGCCGACCGCCGGCGGGCCGTCGGGATAGTTCGCCGCCAGATAGACGAGACTGCTGGCGAGCTGGGATGCCAGAAACAAAGCCAGCAGAAGGCCCGACGCCGCAGGCTCCCGCCCCGGCAGGACCCGGCGAAACAGCTCCAGCAAGGGCTTCGCCAGCGCGACCAGGAAAGCTGCGTTGAGGATCACATGCATCCAGTCGGAATGCAGGAACGCGCTCGCAAGGATCGGAACGAAGGCCTCCAGCGCAGTCCCATAGGGCGGCAGGCCGGTCAGGGACACCGCGTCCGCCGGCGCCCAGAACCGTTCCGGAAACAAGGCGCCATAGAAGAAGCCGATGTTCTGCCAGGCGTTGGGCAGGAGGATGCGGATCAGGTGCGCTGCCAGCAGCAGGATCGCAAATCCGGCCACCGGCCAGGGGGCATTGATGATCGGCGGCTGTCGATTCGGTTGCGCCATGATGGCTCCGGTTGGGGCGCCTCGGCGCAGGGTCACATAGGAACATATATATAGGGTAGAACTTCCGGCAGGCATCCTTCCTGCGCTATTGCCGCCGCCCTGCACGGCCCTAACTCACCCGCTATGCTGATCCGTATCTTCCTTGCGCTCATCGCGCTGATGTTTGCCGCCTTCGGGCTCTGGTCCCTGCTGCAGCCCCTCACGATGGCCGCCAGCCTGGGTGTCGAGGTCGGCGGCCCCAACGGCGCCTACGAGATGCGCGGCATATATGGCGGCGTCAGCCTCGCTGCTGCCCTGCTCTGCGCCGCCGGCGCTGCGACGCCCGGCCTGCGTGAACCGGCCCTGTGGTTCCTCGTCACCTATTTCGGCGGCTACATCTTCGCCCGCGCCGCTGCGCTCCTGCTGGGGCCACCTCCGACAGCCAGCTTCGCCGGGTTCATCGCATTCGAGACCATCGGCTTGCTGCTCGCGGTCGTCGCCCTTCGCGCCGCGCGCCGCCCCTGAAACGAAAGAAGCCCCGCCTTGAGGGGCGGGGCTTCCGTCACTGGACGCTGGAAGCGCCTCAGAAGGTCTTGCGGACCGTCACGCCGAAGGTGCGCGGCTGGTTCGGATAGCCCGAGATCGAGCCGGCCTGCGCCACGGCCGGGAAGGCCACCGTGATGTACTCTTCGTCCGCCAGGTTGCGTGCCCAGAAGGTCACGCCAAGGCCGTTATCGGTGTTGAAACCGAGCGAGGCGTTGATCAGGCTGACTTCACGCATGTCGTTGATCAGAGCCTGGTTGCCCGGATCGTCGAAGTAGGCGGATTCACCTTCATACTGCCAGTCGGCACGCAGGAACGATTCGAGACCGCCCACATCGAAGAAGTAGGTCGCCGCCGTGGACGTCGTGACTTCCGGGATGCCCGAGGGCTGCTGGCCCGAAATGTCGCCGGAGGCGGAGTTCGGGAAGTTGTCGTACAGCGGATCCTGAACCGTACCGGCGAAGGACAGCAGCAGCGCGTCAACCGGCGTCCATGTCACGTCGAGTTCGACGCCCTGGTTGGACTGCTGGCCTGCATTGGCGAGGGCAAAGCCGGTGCCGGTGAAGACGTTCGACTGGAAGCCTTCGATCTGCTGGTCGAAGACCGACAGGTTGAACGCCAGACGGTCGAACTGGGCCTTGATGCCCGCTTCGAGCACAGCCGCTTCTTCGGGACCGGCAAACCTTGTGCCCGTCGAGAGGTTCGGCAGGGCAAGGCCCGCATCGCGGATCGGCGAGCCGGCAGGCGCCGGCGAACCGGCCGCCGAACCCGGCACGAAGTCAGACGGGAACGGACGCGAGTCGCGCGACAGGTTCCAGGACGTCGCCTTGAAGCCGGTCGCATAGGACAGGTAGCCGTTCACGTTGTCGGTGAAGTCGTACGCAAAACGCAGCGTGTACGTCATGTTGTTGTCGTGCGTCTCACCGGACTCGACTGCGTTCGGGAAGCCGAGGAAAGGCGGCAGGAACTGCAGCGGACGAAGACCGAGGAACGGGTTGAAGTTCGGGTCGTTGGCAAACTGTGCCGGCACACCGGCCGCCACGCCAAGCGCAACCAGGTCAAGCGCCGAGAATGCATCCGTATTGACGATACTTCCGTAGGCAGACTTTTCGTCGTCGGTATAGTTGACGCCGGCCGTGAAGGTCGCACGGTCATCAAGGTGGAAGTCGACCGTTGCGAAGAGCGACGAGGCCTTGTTGTCCTGACCGAACTCTTCGGCAAGACCCTGGCCTTCCTGACCGAACAGGTTGCCGATTGCCGGCGCACCGCCGATGATCCCCTCAACCGTGTTGAGCGCGCCGCCCGACAGCACATCCGCATAGGCGCGGAAGTCTGCGCCGTAACGGAAATCGTTCTCGATCTCGACGGTTTCATCGAAGTAGAAGCCGCCGATCATCCAGTCGATATTGCCAACGCCCGAAGACGCCACGCGGAATTCCTGCGTGAAGGTCTGGATGTCGGTCTGGTTGGCATTGCGGCCAATCAGGTCTGCGCTGGTGAAGTCGGAGTCCTGGTTCGTGTCGAGCTTGGACTCGCGGTAGGCCGTGATCGAGGTCAGCTGCACTTCGCCGAGATCCCAGTCAGCCTGGAAGGACAGGCCGCCATTGTCGATCTTGTTGGTCGAACCGTAGTTGTAAAAAACGTCATAGCTGAACGGATCTTCGGCCGCGAGATTGCCGCCGATGGCCTGCACGATGGCGCCGGTCGGGCCGTTCACGACGTTGCCGGCTGCGCAGCAGACTTCGTCGATCGTGTCATAGTCGCCCATCAGGCGGAACGAGAGATTCTCGTTCGGTTCGAACAGCAGGTCGCCGCGGATACCATAGCGGTTGCGCTCGTTCTGGTCCGGGCCGCCGCCGAGATCTTCGACATAGCCGTCGCGCTTGTTGTACGTCACGCCGACGGCGCCCGCGATATTCTCCGTGAGCGGACCCGTCACATAGCCGTTCAGGCGGTAGCCGTTGAAATTGCTGACCGTCGCATCGACCACACCGCCGAGTTCAAACTGCGGTTTCTTGGTGACGACCGAGATGACACCTGCCGACGCGTTCTTGCCGAACAGAGTCGACTGGGGCCCGCGCAGGACTTCAACACGCTGGATGTTCGGAAGATCCGAAATCTGCGCGCCCGAGCGCGAACGGTAGACGCCGTCAATGAACACACCGACCGAAGGTTCGATACCGGCATTGTTTGCGCCGTTGCCGAAGCCGCGGATGACGAAGTTGGTGTTGGCCGAAGACTGCAGCTGGCCCACCGAAAGCGAGGGAACGATCGACTGCAGGTCGTTGAGGTCGATGATGACCGCCCGCTCGATGGTCGTGTCATCGACGACCGAAACGGCAATCGGAACATCCTGAAGGGTCTGTTCGCGCTTGGTGGCCGTGATGGTCACGGTCTGCAGCGTGCGCGACTCTTCCTGGACTTCTTCCTGGGCAAAAGCGGGCGCAGCCATCGCGCCGAGAGCAGTCGCGCCGGCGCCAAGGCAAAGAATCGCCTTCAGCCCGCCGGTGCGGGCTTTAATCGAATTGTTTGAAAACACTCTGGATTTCCTTCCTGGGAGTTTGATCTGAAACGGTGTCGGGACCGGTATTCGAATCGCGAATCCAGTCTTCCTTTATTTTTTGAAAGGATAAATCAGCCCCCGCGAGAGTGCGCAAGCCCCGCAAAGACACACGATTCCGCGATTGTGCGGCTACTATTGTCCCATTCCCTGCCATTTCTTTTGGACCGATCCTGTAACCTGGAGCCGCCCGGCCTGTGTTCCGTGTTGGAACGCCGCCGCCACATCCTTGCCAGAATTCGCTTTTGAAGAGGCGTGCCGGCGCGTCCACCTTCGCTCGGGGGCGAAACAGGACGTCCTCCGAGGCGAGACTTTCCCATCCCCGGTGAACCGCAAGCTGGAATGGATATTGCGATTGATACCGCCGGACAGGCCCCTCGCGGGCCAATATCAATTCCCGGAGTACCCTGCCCCATGACCGACCGGTCGATCCACCCGAATACCCGCATCCTGCTGGACGCCTGGCGCCGCATGCAGGCGGACCCGAACGCGCACGCCCTGACCGGCCCCGACGTCAGCGATCACGAGAGCCTGATCGACCGCATCTTCGTCATCGAACAGCGCGAGGACAGCTCCTGGCTGGTGCGCACGTCCGGCCTGACGCTCAACGCCCTCGTCGGCCGCAACCTCGTGAACCGCAACTATCTCGACCTCTGGACTGGTCCGGACCGCGCCATGATGGCCGCCTTCCTTGAATCCATCCGCTTTGACGGCGCCCCCGGCGTCGTGCGCGGCCGCGGCGAAACGCTGAACGGCGAACGCGTCGAGCTCGAGATCAGCCTGATGCCGCTCAGCGCCGAATCCGGCCGCTCGCCGCGCCTGCGCATGCTCGGCCTCTACCAGACGCTAGGCGACGAACAGGCGCTGGCCGGCAAGCCGGTCTTCCGCCACCGCATCTCGATGCTGGTGCCGCCCGACACGCGCCGCTGCGGCACGCAGCTTCGTCTCGTCGCCAATAACTGATCAGGCCGTCGCCAGCGTCCGCTTCGGCTCCTCGGGGGCCGGCGGCGCGGCGCCGAGGATCAAGTCAGCCGCTTTTTCGGCGACCATGATCGTCGGCGCGTTCGTGTTTCCGCCCACCAGGGTCGGCATCACCGACGCATCGACCACCCGCAGGCCGGCAATCCCGCGCACTTTCAGATCGCCGTCCACGGGGCTCGCCTCGCCCGCGCCCATCGCGACCGTGCCGACCGGGTGATAGATCGTCTCGCCCTTGCTGCGGATGAACGCATCAATCTCGGCATCCGACACAACGCCCGCGCCCGGCATGATCTCGCCCGCCGCATACGGCTGCAACGACGCCTGCCGGATCACCTCGCGCACCATCTTCACCGACTCGCGCATCGCGCGGCGGTCTTCTTCGGTCGCCAGGTAGTTCGGATCAATCGCCGGATGGTCGAACGGATCGGCTGATTTCAGCATCACCGTGCCCCGGCTTTCCGGACGCAGCTGGCAGGCATGGATCGTGAAGCCATCTTCCGTCGGCGTATAGTTCGCGTGATCCATCATGATCGCATTGACCGCGTGCAGCTGGATATCCGGCATCTCAAGACCCGGCCGTGACTTCAGGAACGCCCCTGACTGCAGGAAGTTGTCAGCGCCCGCGCCCGTCTGCGTCGCCAGGTATTGAATGCCGACAAACAGTTTCTTGATACCCTTCTGCAGGGAGTAGGCAGACACCGGCTGCGTCATCCGGTTGATCACCGTCACGTCCAGATGGTCCTGCAGGTTCTTGCCGACATTCGGCGAGGCCGCCTTCACCTCGATCCCGAGCGCTTTCAGCGCCGCCGGATCGCCAACGCCGGACAGTTGCAGCAGCTGCGGTGACTGTACCGCGCCCGCGCTGACAATCACTTCCCGCTCGGCCCGCACGATGCTCGTCTGGCCGCCCTTGCCCTCGACAAATTCTGCGCCGACCGCCCGCCCGCCTTCGATCAGCACGCGCGTCACGAGGCCGGTGGAAATCACGTTCAGGTTTGGCCGCTTGCCCTCGATAGGCCGCAGGTAAGCAAAAGACGCGCTCCAGCGCTCACCCTTGTGGATCGTGCGCTGGTACGGGCCGAAGCCTTCCTGCTGCGCGCCATTGAAATCATTCGTGACCGGATAGCCTGCCTCGCGGCCCGCTTCGATGAAGGCCTTGTAGATCGGGCTGACCAACGGACTGTCAGAAACATTCAGCGGCCCCTCGCCGCCATGGAAATCGCTGGCGCCGCCCTCGTGCGTTTCGGAGCGTTTGAAATAGGGCAGCACATCCGCATAGCTCCAGCCCTTCAGGCCCATCTGGCCCCATTGGTCATAATCCCCGGCATGGCCGCGAATATAGACCATGCCATTGATCGAGGAGGAGCCGCCCCAGCCCTTTCCGCGCGGCCAGTACAGTTTGCGGCTGTCCATATGCGCCTGCGGCTCGGTCCAGAAACCCCAGTTCTGGTCACATGCACCCTTGATCAGGCTGCCAACACCCGCCGGCATCCGCACCATCAGGGCGGTATCCTTCTTGCCTGCCTCGATCAGGCAGACCCGGATCGCCGGATCCGCAGACAGCCGGTTGGCCAGCACACATCCCGCACTGCCGGCCCCGATGATCACATAGTCAAACGTCTCTGTACTCACCTAGGGTCAAGCTCCTGTAATGGTTTCTGCGCCGTTATGCCTAACGCCTGTGAACCGTTCGAGGCAACCAATTGTCAATCTTCCTCTCCTATCTCAAAGGCAGGCGCGCTGTGGTCGGCTGCGCCTTGTTGCGACAGGGCCAGGCACGATGACGTTGCCAAATTTCCTCAAGCCGGGACCCACACCCGGTGCCACCCCAAAACGGGACCGGCGCAGCTATAAGCGCGTCGAACTGCGCCTGACCGGCCGTTTTCTGACATCGGAAAGCGACGACCGCGAACTGCTGACCTCAAACGTCTCCTGCGACGGCGCCCATATCCTCTCATCCACCCCGCCGGACTCCGGCCAGAGCATTGTCTGCTATTTCGATGATCTCGGCCGCGTCGTCGCCGAAGTGGTGCGCATGGCCCCCGGCGGTTTTGCCGTCCGCTTCCAGACGTCGATCCTGAAACGCGACAAGCTCGCCGACCGGCTGACCTGGCTGATCAACAAGGACACGCTCGGCCTCGCCGAAGACCGCGCTTCAACCCGCTATTCCGCCAACGGCCAGGCCGTCGTCATCCTGTCTGATGGCAGCCAGCTGCAATGCCGCCTCACCGACATCTCGCTGACCGGCGCCGCCTTTGAATCCCTTGGCGCGGCGCCCTTCGTCGGTGACCGCGTGCAGACCGGCAACCTGCCTGCCGAAGTCGTCCGGGTGGCCGGCAAGAAATTCGCGGTCCGCTACCTGCGCGGCGCAGAGGCGGCGACGAGCTGACCATGCGCGCGCGTCCCCGCATCGAACGCGTTCTGCCCAACAAGCCTGCCCGCCCGGCCGCCGACACCGCTCTCAACCTCGCCGACCTCGACCCCGCCGTCTGGCATGTCATGCGCGAAGGCAAGGCGCATGGGCCGTTCACGCTCGGCCAGCTGCAATCCTATGCCGATGCCGGCAAAATCAGCCCGCTGACGCGCATATCCTCCGGCCACGGAGAACCCTTCCTTCCGGCGCTCGATCAGCCGCCCTTGCGCGCACGCATCGAAGCCTTCCTCGAAAACCGCACCGCGCGCCGCGCCGAGGCCTCGAACTTCGTGATCATCTCCGGCCCGGACTCCGGCGCCGGCACCAACCGCCGCCATGCCCTCGGCGGCGCCCTCAATGCACTTGGTCGCTTTGCCGAACCCCTGCCCGGCACCTTCGTGCTGCGCTCCGACCGCCCCCTCGCGGATGTCCGCCGCGCGCTCGCTGCCGCCGCGCCGGAAGGCACACAGCTGATGATCTTCGAATCCCGCGATGCCCGCCTCGGCTGGTCCGGCCTGCCGATGCAGGGCGCCGATGCGATCCGCGCGGTCTGGGATGCACCCCTTCCGCAGGCGGACTAATCGATCTTCTTCATCCCCGCGGCGTGCTTCTTCCAGTTCTCGACATAGTGCAGCGCCGACATCCGGATCATCTGCACCTGTTGCGGTGAAACCTCCTTCACCACCTTCCCCGGCGCGCCCATCACCAGCGAATTGTCCGGGATTTCCTTGCCCTCTGAAATCAGCGCATTGGCGCCGATGATACAATTCTTGCCGATCTTCACGCGGTTGAGGATGGTCGAGCCCATGCCGATCAGCGTGTCGTCGCCGATTTCGCAGCCATGCAGGATGACCCGGTGGCCCACGGTCACGTTCGCGCCGATGGTCACCGGCGCCCCGATATCCGTATGGATCACCGTCAGGTCCTGGATGTTCGAATTTTCACCAATGATGATCGGATCATTGTCACCGCGCAGCACACAGCCATACCAGACAGACGCATTCGCCCGCAGAATCACGTTTCCCATCACCTCGGCGCTGCCCGCAATCCAGCACTGCCCGCCCTCCGGCAGCGTCGGTCTGACTCCATCCAGTTCATACATGGCCATTTTTTAGGCGTCCCTTGTTCGTTACTTATTTCGTAAGCGGAATGTCGCTTAACCTTCAGATAATGGTGGTAGTCTATAAGGGTTGTAGATTCGGAGAGGCAATGGCCGTTTACGCGCCAATTCATCCCTCACCGCCGGGAGGACTCCTCCCGGAGACTGGCTGCCCGCCTCACGGGCTCGCCCTCTTCACTACCGTTTCGCCAAGCCGCTGCGCGCCGTCGCCAGCGGCTTTTTTCATGCCCGCAGCCAAGGAGGCCTCCCATGGGTAAACGCAACGCAGCCAAGCGCCTGAAGACCGCAACGGAGGTTCGCCCCTCCGGTTGGTTCGACGAGCCGGTGCGCAGCAAGGGATCCCATCTCCACGCAATAGAAGGTGGCCGGCGTGTCTGGCACCCGGATGACGGCGACGCGATCACGAATGTGCAGCCACACGAGCGCACGCAGCGCTACCAGAAAACCATCAAGCCGCGCTCTGAAAACCAGGCGCAGTTCATGAACGCGATGGACTCCCACGCCCTGGTCTGCGCTCTCGGCCCGGCCGGCACCGGCAAGACGTACCTCGCCATCTGCAAAGCCGTCGAAGCGCTCCAGAAAGGCAAGGTCTCGAAGATCATCCTCTCGCGTCCCGCCGTCGAAGCCGGCGAACAGCTGGGCTTCCTGCCCGGCGGCATGGAAGACAAGCTCGCGCCCTACCTGCGCCCGCTCTACGACGCACTCGCCGACCGGCTCTCACCCGCCCAGCTGAAACACATGCTGGCCGACGGCACGATCGAGATCGCCCCCATCGGCTTCATGCGCGGCCGTACACTGAACAATGCCTTCGTCGTCATCGACGAGGCGCAGAACTGCACCTACACCCAGCTCAAGATGCTGCTCACCCGTCTCGGCTGGCACTCGACCATGGTCATCACAGGCGACCCCGGCCAGTCTGACCTGCTGCCGGAATTCTCCGGCCTCGCCAAAGCCGCCGAGCGTCTCGAAACCCTCTCCGGCGCGTCGGTCATCAAGCTCGAGGCTGTCGACGTCGTCCGCCACCCGCTGGTCGCGGAGATGCTGGACGTCCTCTAGCCGCAGCGCCACAAATGCAAGCAGCCCGTCCGGCAACCCCGGGCGGGCTGTTTCACATGTCGCGCGCGACGCGGAAGCCGATCACCCAGTCCGACCATTCCGGCGGATTGTGAGCCCGGTAGAAATTGTTGATCCGTCCGGGGTCGGAATACCAGGCCCCACCGCGCATTACTGTTTGCTCGCAGCCCTCGACCGTCACCGCCGCCTGCCCGAACGCGCCAGGTTCAAACTCAGCGAGGCAGTCCAAGGTCCACTCATAGACATTGCCGTTCATGTCATGGAAGCCCCAGCCGTTCGGCGGAAAACTCGCCACCGGCGCCGTCCCCTCCCAGACATCCTTGCCCGACACAACGCCCGTACACGGAGGACATTCATCCTCGCCATAGCTTGCCATGTCATGGCTGGCGAAGCGGCCCCACGGATAAGGATGCAGCCGCGTGCCTGCGCGCGCCGCATATTCCCATTCCGCTTCGGTCGGCAGACGGTAGCGATGCCCGGTCTTCTGCGACAGCCATTGGACATAGGCCTGCGCATTGTTCCACGACACATGGACCACCGGACGGCTTCCCCGCCCCCAGCCCTCGTCGGCCGGGACATGTCCGTCGCAGCCGCCATCCGCGACACAGGCCGCCCATTGGTCAAAGGTCACTTCGGTTCGGCCAAGCGCAAAGGGTTCGGAGATCGTGACCACCCGCCTCGGGCCAGCCTCTATCCCGATCAGGTTGAGCAGCCTGTAGCGCGTGCGCGGCGGCACACCCATCGCATAGCTGCCCGTCGGCACAGCCACCATCTCGGGGCACCCCTCGCAGTCGCTGAACACGACCGCCTCAACGCTCGCCCCCCGCACCGGCAGAAACCAGTTCCAGGCTGCGATGGCACCAAGCACCACAGCGAACGCAGCGCCTGCGCCCAATACCCATTTCACTCGCATAGCCATGAACCCACCCCACGTCCCATCCGCAAGCAACCTAGCAGGCGCC
This sequence comes from Hyphomonas sp., assembly GCA_040223555.1. GTDB lineage: Bacteria > Pseudomonadota > Alphaproteobacteria > Caulobacterales > Hyphomonadaceae > Hyphomonas. The sequence continues at coordinate 253,371 of JAVKGA010000009.1, read as the reverse complement.
CGCGCCCTGTGAAGCTGCCTTCCCGCTTGACGGTGCCCGCCTCTGCGCGCCACGTTCATGCGGACGCCGTCGCGCCAAGGAGACACCGCATGATCCGGCAGGCCATTCTGGCGATATTCCTTGCGCTCGCCCCGCTCCTTTCCGCCCATGCCGATGAGGCCGCCCCGATGAAAACCTACGCCTCCTTCGACGGCACACTCATCTCCTATCAGGAGCTTGGCGAAGGCCCGGTCGTCATCCTGCTGCATGGCTTCTATGGCGATGCAGACCTCAACTGGTTCCAGCCGCAGATCGCCCAAAAGATCGCCGCCGCCGGCTACCGTGTCATCGCGCCGGACCTGCGCGGCCACGGCGCCTCGCCCTTCGAGGCCGCGCCTGAAGACTGGCCAACGGACGCCGTCGCCCGCGACCAGATCGCCCTCGTCGCCCATCTTGGCGAAGCGCCTTACGCCACCGTCGGCTATTCCATGGGCGCCATTTCCGCCCTGCGTTTCCACCTGCTCGGTCGCAACACCGGACGCCTGATCCTCGGCGGCATTGGCGACTCTGCTGCCGATGAGTTCAACACAGATCGCAACACGGCCTTCCGCGCGGGCATCGAAGCGGCCATCGCCGGCGACGACACGCCCGGCGCACGCGCCATCCTTGCCCGCGCCAAATCCACTGGCGGTTCGCTGACCGGCTATCTCGGCGCGCTCACGGCGCGCACCTACACGCCGGCCGACCTGCTCGCCACCTTTGACGTACCCACGCTGATCCTCACCGGCGACCAGGATCTCGACAACGGCTCCGGCCCCGGCCTCGCCGCGAAAATCCCCGGCGCGCGCTATCAACAGCTCACGGGCACGCACCTCACCGCCGTCATCGACCCGGCCCTGCCCACCGCCATCATCGCGGATCTGGACGCCGGGCGCTGAACCCTTCCCCTACGTGCCCCCTCGCCCCTGCTTTCCGCGCGCGTTAAACCGCCCGCAGATATCGTCCTTAAGGGAGTAGTGTCATGGCCAAGGGTGATCTTCCGGTCCTGATCGGCGTCGGCCAATCAATGAGCCAGTGGGACGGCAAAGCAGGCCCCGCCGGCGCGCCCTCGCCCCTCTCCCTGATGGCCGACGCCTCGAAAGCGGCCCTTGCCGACACCGGTGCACCGGGCATCGCTGCCGCCATCGATACGCTTGCCGTGGTGCGCATCTTTGAGGATTCCGTACGCAGCGCGCCGCATCCGCACGGCCACAATACAAACCTTCCCGGCACGCTGGCCCGCGAAACCGGCACCGCGCCCGCCCGCCTGATCTACGAAACCGTTGGTGGCCAGAGCCCGCAAGCCCTCGTCAACGAAATGGCCCGCCGCATCCACGCGGGCGAAATCGACGCCGCGCTCATCTCCGGCTCCGAAGCCAACCGCGCCTCCAAGGGCGCGCGCAAGCACGGCGTCGAGATCAACTGGGCCGACGGTGCGGACGCCGACTATGAAGATCGCGGCCAGGGCCCGATGATGCTCTCTCGCGAGGAGATCAAGCACGGCCTCGTGGCCCCTGCTTATTTCTACGCCCTGTTCGAAAACGCCGTCGCTGCCCGGGAAGGCCGCGGCCGCGCCGCCCATCGACGCGCCATGGCAGATCTCTTCCAGCCCTTCTCCGCCGTCGCGGCGAAGAACAGCTATTCCCAGTTCCCGGTCGAACATGACGTGGATTTCCTCTCCACGCCTTCGCGCGAAAACTACGAGTACGCCGACCCCTATCTCAAATGGTTCATCGCGCAGGACGCCGTAAACCAGGGCGCCGCCGCCATCCTCGTCTCTTCCTCGAAGGCTGACGAACTCGGCGTGCCGGAAGCAAAGCGCGTCTACCTGCACGGCGGCGGCGATGCCGGCGACGACCTGATCTCGCTACGTCCCGTGCTGGACCGGTCCTGGGCGATGGACACCGCCATCTCCCGCGCCCTCGCGCAGGCCGGCAAGACGGCTACCGGCATCACCCACCTCGATCTCTACTCCTGCTTTCCTGTCGCCGTCTTCTCCGGCGCCGCCGCGCTCGGCATTGATCCGAAGACGGACAAACGTGGGCTCACACTGACAGGCGGCCTTCCTTTCTTCGGCGGCCCCGGAAACAACTATTCCCTCCACGGCATCGCCGAAATGGCGAACACCCTGCGCAAGGACAAGGGCGCCTTCGGCCTTGTCCTCGCCAATGGCGGCTGGATGACCAAGGAATCTGCCGGCGTCTACTCCACCACCCCGCCGAAAGCCTTCACGCCGGCTGAGCCCGCCGCCAAGGCCAAGAACCAGGTCGAAGTCGCCATCGTCTCCGGCGACGCCACACTCGAAACCTTCACCGTCACCCACGGCAAGGAAGGCCCCGACCGCGGCATCATCTTCGCCCGCCTCCCCGACGGCCGCCGCGTCATCGCCAACAATGCGGGCGCCGCCACCCTCGCCACGCTGCGCGAAGACACAAGCCCTGTGGGCCGCAAGGTCGCGGTGACCGCGCAAGACGAGACGGCGACGTTCGTGTTTGCCTAGCCCTCAAAGCCCCTTCTCCCTTCAGGGAGAAGGGGTTGGGGATGAGGGGGCACAGCGCCCGAAACGCAGCACACGCTCGCCGGCGAAGCGCCCCCCCACCCCTGCCCCTCTCCCAAGGGAGAGGGGTAAGAAGTAGCCGCCGCTTGCCCCTCGCCCCGGCCTGCGCCACAACGCCCCCATGACAAAACACTTCCAGAAGATAGGCGTCATCGGCGCCGGCGCCTGGGGCACCGCGATTGCCCAGATGCTGACCCGCGAGGGCCAGTCCGTCCTGCTCTGGTGCCTTGAGCCCGAAGTCGCAGACGCCATCAACACGCGCCATGAGAACACCACCTACCTGCCCGGTGTGGCTCTCAATCCCGCCCTGCGCGCCACGGCAGACCTCGCCGATCTCGCCGGCTACGACGCGCTCTTCTGCGTCACCCCCGCCCAGCACACCCGCGCCGTGCTCACTCGCCTCGAAGGCTGGTTGAAGCCCGGCGCCCCGGTCGTGCTCTGCTCGAAGGGTATCGAGCTTTCCACCGGCAAGTTTATGACCGAAGTGCTCGGCGAAGAATTGCCCGAAGCTGCCCCCGCCGTCATGTCCGGCCCCAGCTTCGCCATTGATGTCGCCAAGGGCCTGCCTACCGCCGTCACCCTCGCCATGCGCGACCCCGCCCTCGGCGCCGAACTGATCCAGGCGATCTCCACGCCCACCTTCCGCCCTTATTTGGGTACGGATCTTCTGGGCGCGGAAGTTGGCGGCGCCGTCAAGAACGTCCTCGCCATCGCCTGCGGCATCGCCCTCGGTAAAGGCCTCGGCCGCTCCGCCCACGCCGCCCTCATCGCGCGCGGCTATGCCGAGATGACACGCCTCGCCCTCGCCATGGGCGCCGAGGCCGAAACGCTCACCGGCCTCTCCGGTCTCGGCGATCTCGTGCTCACCTGCTCGTCGGAGACCAGCCGCAACATGTCGCTCGGCCTCGCCCTCGGCAAAGGGGAAACCCTCGCTGGCGTCCTCGGCGCGCGCAACTCCGTCACTGAAGGCGTCGCCACCGCCCCGATCCTGCGCTCCCTCGCGCGCACCCGCGGCATCGAGATGCCCATCTGCGAAGCCGTCGCCGCTGTCGTCGAAGGCGAAATCAACGTCGACCAGGCCATCGGCGCCCTCCTCGCCCGCCCGGTCAAAGCCGAGACCGCAAAATCCTGAGACTCCTTCTGCTGATCACGAACGCGTGAACGCCAGAACCAGTTGAATGCGGGCCGCGTAAGCCTTGCATCGGACCAGCAGTTCCGATCAGATTTCAGCTCGAAGGAAAACCCGATGAAACTCCGTACCCTGATGCTCGGCGCCGCCGCCGCAGCACTAGCCTCCGCATGCACGCCCACACAAGCCGCCGAGCCAGCCACCCTCACAAGCGAAGCGGAAATGGCGGATGAGGTCGGCACGGCCAGCGAGCCCGAGATGACCGTGATGGTCGGCGGCGCAGCCATGTACCCCAGCAAGAATATCGTCGAAAACGCCGTCAACTCCGCCGATCACACCACTCTCGTCGCCGCCGTGACCGCAGCGGGCCTCGTCGAAACGCTCGCCAGCGATGGCCCCTTCACCGTCTTTGCGCCAGTCAACGACGCCTTCGCCGCCCTGCCCGCCGGCACGGTCGACACGCTCCTGCTCCCGGAAAACAAGGACATGCTGACCAAGATCCTCACCGCCCATGTCGTGCCCGGCGATCTCAAAGCGTCAGACCTGATGGCCATGGCCGCCACGATGGGCGGCAAGGCCGAGCTGACCACGGTCAGCGGCGATACGCTCGTCTTCTGGGTCAAGGACGGTGCGGCCTATGTCACGGATGAAAGCGGCGGCGCGGCCCGCGTCACCATCGCCGATGTCGATCAGTCCAACGGCGTCATCCATGTTGTCGACAAGGTGCTCCTGCCGAACTGACCCCCTTCGGTCGGTATGGACGCATCGGAAGGGGAAGCGCCCGGCGCGCTTCCCCTTCTTTGCGCCGGATTATTGCGCTGGCCTTCCCCCGCCGTCACCCCTCGCCCCACATCGCCAGCCTGCTACACTCCGCCCCAAACGGAGGAACACGCCATGCTGAAAAAATCCTACGAGGCCTTCAAGGTCACCATCGAAGACAAGGTCGCCCACATCCAGATGTCGCGCCCCGAGGCGATGAACACGATGAACAAGGCCTTCTGGAACGAGCTGCCGGACATCGTCCGCACGATTGACCAGAACGCGCTCGCCCGCGTCATCGTCATCTCCTCCACCGGCAAGCATTTCTCCGCCGGCATGGACACCACCGTCTTCACCGGCCCGCGCCCGGCAGTCGAGCACGACCGCTACGTCTCCGCCGAAGCCTTCCGCACCAATGTCAAAGCCATCCAGGCCTCGTTCAACTGTATGGAAGAGGCCCGCATCCCCGTCCTCTTCGCCTTGCACGGCGGCGTCATCGGCGGCGCCATCGACATGATCACCGCCGGCGACATCCGCTGGTGCACGAAGGACGCTTTCTTCTGCATCATGGAAATCAACATCGCGATGACCGCCGATGTCGGCACCTTCCCGCGCCTCCAGCGCTACATCCCCGAAGGCTGGGTGAAAGAACTCGCCTATACCGGCCGCCGCATCGATGCCGCAAAAGCCAAGGAAATCGGCCTCGTCAACGACATCTACGACACGCACGAAGACCTGATCGCCGGCGTCATGGCCACCGCCCGCGAGATCGCCTCGAAAAACCCCGTCGCCGTCACCGGCTCGAAAGTGCTGATCAATTACGGCCGCGACCACACCACCGCCGACACGCTGGACTATATCGGAATCTGGAACGCCGCCATGTTTCCCCCCACCCACATGGCCGAAGCCTTCGCCGCCCGCGCCGAAAAACGCGAGCCGGTCTTCCCGGACCTCGCGCCCTATCGTTCGGAGCCGATGTAAGCATCACCAAACAGGACAACCCTCATCCTGAGCGAAGTCGAAGGATGGGCCAAGCAAAGCCCTCACTTCGCTCCGGCTCTCCTTCGACTTCGCTCAGGATGAGCCGTTCGTGGTTACACGATTTCCGGCCCTACTCCGCCGCCACCATCTGCACGTCATCCCGGCGCACAGCACGCCGGATGACGTCGTCATAGCCGTGAGAGATACAGTCGAAGCCGTCATAATAGCCGCGCGACGCCAGCAAGCGGTGCATCTTGCCCAGATTATACGGCGGGATGCTCGCAAACATGTGGTGCTCGAGGTGGTAGTTCACATCGTTCGGCGCGATGAACACGCGCTGCCAGAACGGCGCAACCGTGGTGCCCGTGTTCAGCCGCGCGTCAAGGCTCGTGCGATCCTTCGCCGTGCCATGCTCGCCGATCTGCCGCAGACGGACGATTGCCGGATACACGGTCAGCTCCGCCGCCCACCACATCAGATAGGCCCAGGGTGCGCCCGCCAGCGTCAGCGCGGACAGCAGCAGCACATGGAAGGTCAGCCAAGGCCAGTTCTTTGACAGTTTGAAAGTCTTTATCTTGCGCAGCGTGTCGCGGTACCCCGTCTGGCCCGTCAGGTCACGGATGAATTTCCGCTTCAGGCTTTCCGCCGGCACCGGGTAATTCTTGACGAAGCCGATATCCGGATCATCCGGCGTGCCCGCATATTTGTGATGCTTCAGGTGATAGGCCCGGTAGGCGTGCAGCGAGGTGTTCAGCGGCGCGCCGCACAGCCAATGCCCGACAAACTCGTCCACCTTCTGGCTCTTGAAAAAGGCATGGTGCGCGCAGTCATGGTTCATCACGCCCAGCGCCAGGATACGCCCGCCGAGGATGACAATACCCAGCAGGATCGTCGCCGGGTTCGGCCAGACGATCGCCATCGCGAAGGCGCCCGCAATCAGCCCCCAGGTGAACAGGAACGCGCCCGCTGCCCGCAGGTCTGATTTCTGCCGCAGGTCGCGCAGCTCATCCTTTGATAGCGCGTCCGAAAGCTTGAGTGTATTGGCCAAGCAGAATCCTCCTGAAAGTCCTTTAGTTATTTATTACACAAAATGTCATATCACGTCAACTAATGTATTATTTTAAACCCCTCGCCCCGGAAGATGTCTCCGCCCGCGCCCTCGTCCTGTCGCTGCTCAGCAGCACCGGCGCGACGACGCACACGTCCATCGCGCGCCTCGTTCATGCCGGCGCCCTGTTCGGCATCGAGGCCTCCACCCTGCGTGTCGCCGTCACGCGCCTCCTGAAGGACGGCCTGCTCGAAAGCCCGGACCGCGGCGTCTACCGCCCCGGCCCGAAGGCGCGCGGCCTGACGCGGCGCGTGCAGGACTGGCAGAATGTCCGCGCCCGCCTCGCCCCCTGGAAGGGCGAGTGGCTCGTCGCGCTGACGCACCAACTTGGCCGCAGCGACCGCAAGCAGCTGCGCGCCCGCGAACGCGCCCTCGCCCTGTCCGGCTACCGCGGAGCCGGCGCCGCCCTCTGGGTACGCCCGGCCAATCTCGCCCGCGCCCTCGCAGACCACCGCGCGGATCTGGTCGAGATCGGCGCCGATGAGGCGATCACCCTCCTGTGCGTATCGGACACGGCCATGCCCGAGGCGCAGGACTGGCCCGCCCTCTGGTCGGCGGATGACCTGGCCGCATCTTACACAGCCGCGATAACCGCCATGGAAAACAGCCTCGCCCACCTGCCCGGCCAGCCCGCCGACGCCGCCGCCCGCGAAACCTTCCTCATCGGCCAGGCCGTCATCCGCCGGATCAACTTCGACCCCCTCCTCCCCCCGGAGCTGGGCGACCACAAAGCCTTCCTGCAGATGGTCGATGGCATGCTCGCGTATAATGCCGTGGGGCAGAGGTGCTGGCGCGAATATTATGCGAGCGTGGCGGCCTAACCCAACCGCTTCACAATATCCTTCACCGACAAGCGCGACCGTTCGACTACGGACGAAACCAGCTCGTGCGAGAAACTCGCTCCGCTGAACCATGTCCGCTTGCCACCCTGCGCCTCGCGCAGCGCCGTGAACAGGCCCGCCCCCACCGCGTCGGCATTGTATTGCGGGAAATATTTCCACGTCCGCGCATAGATGATCGTGTCGGCCTTGACCCCCAGCCGTTCGATGTCCGACAGCAATATCTCGCGCAGTTCCGGCGGCGTCAGCCCGTTCGAGAACTGCCCGGTCACATATAGCCGCGCGCCGTCTTCCATAACCTCGCCTTCGCGGCGCGATCCCAGCATCGCCCCGCGCAGCGACGGGTCCTTGCAGGCCCGCGAATAGCCATGCACCTGCGCGCCCTTGAACCAGTTTTTCGACGCAACCAGCGTCGTCGTATAGTTCTGCCAGTCCACGCCGTCGAACACGGCATGCTCGGCCGGCAGCATTTCCGTCAGCAATGAAAACTCATCCATCGCCACCGTCGAGATCACCGCGTCGAATGCCTCCCGCCCGCCGCCGGAATGCAGCACCACGCCCTCATCGCTGCGCTCAATATATTCGATGCGCGCATCCAGCCGGATGTCGAACGGTTTGGAAAAACGGTTCCAGAACTCGCTCCAGCCTTCCACCGGCATATGCATGTCGTTCAGCACACCGGAGATCAGCAGGTCGAAATCACACCATTGCACTGTCTGGCCGATGGTCACTTCCTGCGCATAGCCATAACCCTGTGCCGGCAGGATGCGGTGCATCGCGAGGTCCAGTTTCGGCAGTTTCAACCGCGCCAGCCAGTCATCCACCGTCATCGCCGCTTCGGCCCGCACGGCCGGGTCCGACGGATCTGCCGCAATCTTCTTCCGCAGCTTGCCGGCCTCGGTGACGAATTTCAGCGCCTGCACGGCCAGCGGCGGCCCCGCGCCCCTTTTTACATAATCCACCACCGGCGCATCATCATAGCGCGCCTCGCCGAGGCGTTTCAGGTGGATGCCGTGCTGCTTCATCCAGCGTTTGACGATGACGTGCTGGCGGGTCGTGTAGCAGGTGCCCATTTCGTTGAAGGCGTCGCCGTTGCCGAACGAGAAAGATTTGCCGCCAATCCGGTTTTCCCGTTCGAAAACAACAGCCTGGTGCCCGGCCTCGCGGATGAACTGAGCCGCGCTCAGACCTCCTGGACCGCCACCGATGACCGCAATTTTCAACTTCGGCATGACCTCTCATCCTTGCGCCGCCCGCTGTTGCCAGCATGCCGTCGGCCTGTCCACCTACCGTATCAACGACGGGATGGAGAGCCAGACAACGCGGCATTTCGGACGCCTGCTTCAATCAGAACAGGCACGCAGGTTAACAAGCCGAAAACAGGGACGCGAAAATCTCCACGGCCTCTCAAGCCGGAAAAGAAGGTTTACCTGCCATAAATGCGGTCATGAACGATACGCACGACTTTCTGAGGTATGTCTTGACGGACAAGCCAAACGAGGACGCGGCCATTGGCCCGCGCATTCGTTTGCAGCAGCACCTCGACCTGTCGCGCACCGTTCAGCTCATGGCCCTGATCACCATCTTCAACACGGTGATCTCCAGCTATGTCGCGTTTTCCATGACCGGCGAGATCATGGTCGCCGCCTGGGCTTCCACGAACTTCTTCATGGCCGCCCTGATGCTGTACGACTATGTGCGCAAGTCCGGCCGCGCCACGCCAAAATCGGTCAGCGGCCGCTATGTGCAGCGCTCCGAGACGATGTCGATCTTCACCGGCTTCATCTATGGCAGCCTGCCGCTCTACCTGGCGTCTGATCCCTTCAACACGCTGATCCTGTCCAGCCTGTTCACTGTCTCCATGTGCGCCGGCCTGATGTGCGTCCTGCCGCGCAACCCGCGCCTGGTGATGCGTTACCTGCTCGGCTCGGTCCTGCCGCTTCTGATCCATGTCGCCTTCCACTTCAACGACCGGATGATCGCCATTGCGATTGCCTTGTCGCTGCTCATCTTCACAATTTACTTCGGCGCCCGCGCGGCGTTCAAACTGTATCTGAAGGAAGTCAAATCAGTCGAGGAAGCCACTCAGCTGCGCGAAATTCTCGAAGTCGCGCTCGATGGCTCCGGCCAGGCTTTCGCCGTTCTGTCTACGGACGGTCAGGTCGTGTTCGAAAACGAACTCTACACCCAGGTCAAACCCGCCCTGCGCAATGTCGAATCCCTCGGCGGCGTCGTCCATGCGCATGATCGCTACTGGCAGACCGCCACCTATGAAGTCGCCAGCATCGGCTCGGTCGAAATCTTCACGGACGTCTCGCGCATCGAAGACGCGCGCCAGGAAGCGGAATCGCTGCGCCAGGAGGCCGACGAGGCCAGCAATGCCAAAACGCGCTTCCTGCGTTCGGTTACATCCGAACTGCTGGTGCCGCTGCGCACCATCCGCCTGCAGGCCTCGATGATGGATGCCGGATCGCGCATCCCGGTCGGCAAGACCGACATGAACCGCGCCGCCGACCAGATCCGCCTGCTGACGGAATCCCTCGAAACCCGCGTCGAGCAGATCATCGGCTATGCCAGCGGTGACGCGACCCAGGCCGACCTCGCCGCAACCACAGAGCTGACCGAACCCGACACCAACCCGGTGCTCAAACTCGAATCCTTCCTGCGCCGCAGCCTGCGCACCGGCCCGACCGGCACCTGACCGGGGCCCGCCTTCCCCCGGGCAACCCAAGTAATCTTCCGTATTCCCCGCCCGCCTGCCGGTGACCCACTCTTGCGCCACTGTGATGCGAGGACGGACCGATGGACGGTTGCCACCCCCTGGACGATGCCGCCAGCAACCTGGTCGACCGCGCCTTCCGCGCTGACGTCGCCGCCTTCCTCGCCGACGCGCTCACGCCAGACCTGCGCGCTGCGGGCCGGGCGACGACCGGCCTCAAATCCTCGCCGGAAGCCTGCAAGGTCTGGCGCGGACGCCTGCACGCACGCGGCTGGCTTGCGCCGTCATGGCCGTCCGAGTTTGGCGGCGCCGGCTGGAGCACTGCGCAACGCCTCTACTTCGAAAATGCCTGCGCGGAGGAAGATGCGCCGATCCTTCAGTCCTCCGGCATCCGCACCATCGGTCCCCTGATCATCGCCGAAGGCACGCCGGCCCAGCAGGCGCACTACCTGCCGCCCATCCTCTCCGGCGAACATGAATGGTGCCAGGGCTTCTCCGAACCGCAGGCGGGATCCGACCTGTCCGCCCTTTCGCTGCGGGCCGAACGCGAAGGAGATCATTTCATCCTTACCGGGAGCAAGCTGTGGACGAGCTTTGCGCAATACGCGACACACATGTTCCTGCTCGCGCGCTGTGACCCGCAGAGCTCAGGCGGCGCCGGTCTTGTCTTTCTTCTCGTCCGGATGGACCTGCCCGGCATCACGGTGCGCCCCATCCGCTTCATCGACGGCGAATGCGAAACCAATGATGTCTATTTCGACTGCGTCCGCACACCTGCCGCAGACCGGATCGGCGATATTGGCGAAGGCTGGAAAGCGGCCAAGCGTCTGATGGCGATCGCCCGGTCCAACAACACGACCACAGGTGTCTTGCGCCGGGCGCTGCGCGCCGCAGGCCGCACGGCGCAACCCGGTCCAGCGCTGACCGCGCGCCTGTCCCATCTCGCAATGCGGGTCGACATGTTCGAGGCGCTCGAACGCCGCGCGGGCACGACCGGCATCGGAATTGATGTGGCCCCCGCCACGTCCGCCCTCAAACTGCTCGCCACGGAACTTCACCAGGCCATCACCGAAGCCGGCCTTGAAGCCGCACCGGACAGCGCCTTTGCGTCCGCCAAGTATTTTGCAACCCGCGCCGCGACGATCTACTCCGGCACCAGCGAAGTCCACCGCAACATCCTTGCGCGCGCCATCGGCTGCCCATGATGCGGGGAAAATGGTGGGCGATAACGGGCTCGAACCGCTGACATCCTGCGTGTAAAGCAGGCGCTCTACCAACTGAGCTAATCGCCCCCAATTGAGTATGCCGCCTCTTTGCCGGGAGTGCGCGTGAATGGCAAGAGCGGCCTTCATAGCCCCACTTCCTTCAACTGGAGGGGCTGACTGTCGGCGGCCACCACGAGCGCCCCGACCGGCAGGCTATCGCCAGAAAAGGTCATCGCCCGACTTTCGCTGAATGACGGATTGCGAGCAATACTCTGCACAAATGCCGGACCAATTGGGGCTCAGGTCACCGACGTCGAATGATCCAAAGTGCGAAAGACTTTGGACTCTTCTAACTGACAGCACCGCGGTGGCTAATTGTAAAAGCAAGTTTCCTGCGTTTCGCCCGTCCGGTAACAACGCGGTGCACGAACCTCTGGCTTGTAGGTTGGCTTCCACTTATTCGGGGCCGCGCTCGCCTCGAGATCATCGAAAAACTTCTTACGCGCTACATCCTGGGCATTCATCCTTGCCAGGAGTTGCGCTGAAGCCCCTCGTTCATAGCCGTAGTCACGGAATACCGATTGGGGGACGGCGACACAAAGCGCTTGCCGTTTATCGCGGGGAAGTTTGCCGCCCAGTTGATATAGAAACATCCGCTCTGGCCGGGTTTCAGTAATTTTCGCATAATGTGATTGGTTCAACCAGACTGAAAAATCTTCACAGGCCTCATCGGGAACGCTGGATTGTACGTCGGCCGCGGTCTCATAATGGCCCATGGCGCGGGCAATAAACGTGCGCCATTCCTCAAAAGACTTCTCCTGCTTCATGTTACTTTGAAGATAAAAGAGGAAAGGATCTTGAGCGGGCTCAAACGTATCCAAAGGCTGTTTCTGGACCCAGTTGCTCAACGCCTGAGGCATGATGGGACAGGCTTGATTGTCAATCGCAGCCTGCTCGTACTGAAGCGCCCAAGTAATCGCTTCATCAGGCAACGGATCGGTTTTACGACCGTTCAAGCCGCCGAAGACCAACCCATAGGCAATCTGGCAGCCGTTCAAACCGTCAATACGCTCCTCAACAGACCTGGATGCGAAAGCCGTTTGGGCCTTTTTTGCCTGAGTTTGCGCTTCATAAATTTGGTCCGGAACCCACATTGTGTCTTTGCACTGCTCGCTTGGTTTGAAGAAATTTTGCCATGCAAAGGCGCCTGCATTCGGATAGTTCTTCAAATCGTAGCACTGCTCTCGAGGGATTCGCAGGCGAACCAGATTCAGCGCCTCCATCGGCGGCTGCGCAGGATTATCCCCAAAACAGCGTCCTAAACGTGACGATGTTGCCGCAATAGCAGACGCGGGCGGCGAAGCCGAAAAATACTGTCTTATATATTTTTCCTCGCCATCTTTTCGGTGACTCGAGCGCTTGCCAAGTATTTTCGCCAGCTTCTTGTTAGACTTCAAACCGCAATCATATTCGCCGTCGAAACAACCAGAAAACACGCCAGCCGTAAAATCATCGGAGTCGATGATGGCTTCTGGACCTGAATAATACCAGCTCAGGATCATCTTCGTTGATATCGAATAGAAGCTCTTGCCTTCTTTGAACACAAGGCTCTCAAAATTACGGTGGGGATTGGTTTGCCAATCCGATGCCGTAATCGGACAATCGGGGTGCTCAGCGAATCCGTTTCTTAGGGTGACGGGTGACGACGCCTCACCGGCAACTTCGTTTTCAGGAAGCTCCGCAATCGCACTTGCTGCGCATAGAACACCGAGCAAATATCCTGCACCAATCGTCCGAAGAACATTTTTCAAGAATGGCATTTTTATCTCCTTGGTCACGATGTGTTACCCGAATAATTAAGTGACGACATACCCCCTTGGGGGGGGGCAGTAGCGATCTCACCGAGCGGCCAATAGGAGCCAGGATCACCAATTGACCCTAGCTGCCAGCACAGTCCGAAGTGCTCCCCCATTCCCGTCGTTCGAATACCGGCCGAGATCAGGCAAGGAATCGCCGTAAGCTGCCGTATGGTGGAGACTCTGCATCGAGGTGACGGAGCGCTGACGCCAGTTTGAGCCTATCTCGTCTGTCGGCGCCCAAAGTGACTTTCTGACGTTCAGGGAGACTTGCTTTATTGACGAGGCGCACAAAGATCTCTCAACGTAACCTGTTACCCTTGGGGAGAAAGTCACCGTGTCAAACACCACGATCCGCATTGATTTTGAGCTGACCGGGGCGGACATAGACTTCTTCCGCGAGCGTCTGAAGTCTTCGCAAAAGAAATTCGGATCCTCTGGCGAAGATAAAATCATTGGCGGCGCAGAAGCCCTGATCAAGCGCATCGAAAGCTCGAAATCCCCGGATTTCATGGCGCCCCGCCTGGTCAGACTACGGGAAATGCTCGCCATGCTCAAAGACCCGGACTGGCGCCTTGAAGGCGAAGACCGCCAGCATGTCTTGAATGCCCTATCGTACTTCGCAGACCCCAAGGACCTTGTGCCAGACTCAATTCCGGGCATTGGCCTGCTTGATGATGCGATCATGATCGACCTCTCGGTGATTGAACTCGCACCGGAACTTGTGGGCTACGCAGAATTTTGTGCCAACCGGGATGAGTTGCAGCGGGGCATGCCCGATGCCGAGCCTCTGTCCGTGGCGCGGGATCTTCTGCAGAAGCGCATGCGCCGCCAGCGTCGCCGCAGCGTCCGTCTCGGAGACTGGGGCTGAGGTCCGGCCCGGCTGAGGCCATCAAGCCTCTCGTCACGGCGCCAAAACCAACAGCTCGATGCATCTTGGACAGGACGCCGCAGCTCTCAGGCTAAGCGGCTTTCGAGACGCTTTTACCCAAACAGCCAGGCGGAAGTTAATGTTGCGACCCTGCAGGCCTCTCGGCGTCGACGCAACGCTCCTATTCAGCAGAGCTGATTGGTTCGGGCGGAATGAATGACCGGACAGGGCCAATAGCGGTCTTTCATATGCCGCCTTCTCACCATTGAAAAAGAAAACCCCGCCTCCGTTTCGGGAAGCGGGGTTCTTCAATTCACTTCACACCAAGCTCAGTGCGGCGCACGGATCGTATCCGAGTCGCCATTGCCCTGACGGCCCGAAAGGGTCGCCTGCAGCGCGGCTTCGTCCGCTTCGGACCATTCGATCGGTGTCAGCGGACCCGTCAGCGCCAGCTTCAGCACTTCCTGGATATCCGACACCGGGATGACCTTCATGCCGGTCTTCACATTGTCCGGGATCTCGTCGAGATCCTTCTCGTTCTCCTTCGGGATCAGCACCGTCTTGATGCCGCCGCGCAGGGCCGCGAGCAGTTTCTCCTTGAGGCCGCCAATCGGCAGCACCCGGCCACGCAGGCTGATCTCGCCCGTCATCGCGACTTCGCGGTTCACCGGAATGCCGGTCAGCAGCGACACGATGGCCGTCGTCATTGCGGCGCCGGCGCTCGGGCCATCCTTCGGTGTCGCGCCATCCGGCACGTGCACGTGGATGTCCGTCGTGTTGAAGGTCGTCGGCTTGATGCCGAACATCACCGACCGCGCCCGGACCAGCGAGCTGGCGGCCTGGATCGATTCCTTCATCACATCGCGCAGGTTGCCCGTGACCTTCATGGCCCCGCGCCCCGGCATCTTCACCGCCTCGATGGTGAGCAGGTCGCCGCCGACTTCCGTCCAGGCAAGGCCGGTGACGGCGCCCACCTGATCGGTCTCGTCGGCGAGGCCATAGCGATGCTTGCGCACGCCCGCGAAGGTCGCGAGATTGTCGCTGTCGATCGTCAGGCTCGAGCCCTCGTTGAGCGCCAGCTCACGCACGGCCTTGCGGGCCAGGCGCGCCATCTCACGCTTCAGCGACCGCACACCGGCTTCGCGCGTATAGTAGCGGATCAGGTCCATGATGGCCCCGTCCGTCACGATCCACTCTTCCGCCTTGAGGCCGTGATCCTCACGCACCTGAGGGATCAGGTGGCGCTTGGTGATCTCGAGCTTCTCATCCTCCGTGTACCCCGCAATCCGGATGATCTCCATCCGGTCGAGCAAGGGCTGCGGCATGTTGAGCGAGTTCGCCGTCGTCACAAACATCACGTCCGACAGGTCATAGTCGACCTCCAGGTAGTGATCGTTGAACGTCGAGTTCTGCTCCGGGTCGAGCACTTCGAGCAGGGCCGAGGCCGGGTCACCCCGATGGTCCATGCCCATCTTGTCGATCTCGTCGAGCAGGAACAGCGGGTTGCCGCTCTTCACTTTCTTCAGGCTCTGGATCACCCGTCCCGGCATCGAGCCGATATAGGTGCGCCGGTGCCCGCGGATCTCGCTCTCGTCGCGCACGCCGCCCAGCGACACGCGCACGAAATCACGCCCCGTCGCTTCCGCGATGGACTTGCCCAGCGAGGTCTTGCCGACGCCCGGAGGCCCCACGAGGCAGAGGATCGGCCCTTTCAGCTTGCCGGTGCGTTTCTGCACGGCAAGATATTCGAGGATCCGCTCTTTCACCTTGTCGAGACCATAATGGTCATCGTCGAGCTGTTTCTCGGCCTTGTGAAGATCGGTGACGATCTCCTTGCGCTTGCCCCAGGGCAGCGACAGCAGCCAGTCGAGATAATTGCGCACCACGGTCGATTCCGCCGACATCGGCGACATCTGGCGCAGCTTCTTCATCTCCGCTTCGGCCTTGGCCCGGGCTTCCTGCGAGAAGGGCGCATCGGCAATCTTCTGCTCGAGCTCGGCCATCTCGTCGCGCTCACCGCCCTCGCCGCCGCCATCGCCCAGCTCGCGCTGGATCGCCTTCATCTGCTCGTTCAGGTAATACTCGCGCTGGGTCTTCTCCATCTGCCGCTTGACGCGGTTTTTGATCTTCCGCTCCATCTGCAGCATGCCCATTTCGCCTTCCATGAGGGCGAACACCTTCTCCAGCCGGTCCTTGACCTCCGGCATCTCGAGCAATTCCTGCTTGTCGGACAGCTTGACGGAAAGGTTCGACGCCACCTGGTCGGCCAGCTTGCCCGGATCGGTCATCTGCCCGATCGAAGTCACGGCTTCCGGCGGGATCTTCCGGTTGAGCTTCACATAGCTCTCGAACTGTTCCTGAACGGCGCGCGCCAGGGCCTGGATGTCCCCGCCTTCCGTCTCCGGTTCGGGGATCGTCTCGATGGCGGCTTCGAAATATTCGCCCCGGTCGTGCAATTCGACCAGTTTCGCGCGCGATTTGCCTTCCACCAGCACCTTCACGGTGCCGTCCGGCAGTTTCAGCAGCTGCAGGATGGTCGCCAGCGTGCCCACCTGGTGCAGGTCGCCGGAATTGGGATTGTCGATCGCGGCATCCTTCTGCGCGACCAGCATGATCTCGTTTTCGGATTCCTCAATCATTTCAAGGGCCCGAACGGACTTGTCGCGGCCGACAAACAGCGGCGCCACCATGTCCGGGAAAACAACGATGTCCCTGAGCGGCAACACCGGCACTGTCTTCGATCTTGGCATCTGAATGCCTCCTTGTAGCGGGCCCCGACTCGCGGCGGCCCAGATACCCTGGATCGCCAATTGGGCGATTGTCGGGCGGTATGTCCTATTTGGAAACCACGAATGACCGCTTCAAGCACAACCCTGCTCAACAAAGGTGTGAAAAGAACTACCAGCAGCGCGCGCGAGCCCCACCCTAACCCTCCCCAAAATGGGGAGGGGACAGCTCAGCCCGTGGGAAAAGCTCACCTACAGTCCGCAAGTGACAGGTACCCTCCCCCTCGTGGGGAGGGTTAGGGTGGGGGGCGAGGCAAACACCACCGCCGCAATCACTCTGCCATCCCGCCCTTCCCGAATCCCCCTGCAAACGCTAACCCCGATCCCGCGAGGTTAACGGCGTATTAAGCGGCGCAAGCCTTGATATGCCGCTACCGACAAGACCGAATTGGAGACCAGAATGGCCGCCGCCAAGCAATTGAAGCAAGACGACCTCCTCTCCCATTCCGCCGCCTATTCCGCCAAGGACATCGAAGTCCTCGAAGGCCTCGAGCCCGTCCGCAAGCGCCCCGGCATGTATATCGGCGGCACCGATGAGCGCGCGTATCACCACCTCTTCGCCGAAGTCCTCGACAACGCCATGGACGAAGCCGTCGCCGGCTATGCCAACCGGATCGAGATCAAGGTCACCGCCGACGGCTACCTGACCGTCACCGACAATGGCCGGGGCATCCCGGTCGACCCCCACCCGAAATTCCCCAAGAAATCCGCCCTCGAAGTTATCATGACCACGCTCCACTCGGGCGGCAAATTCTCGGACAAGGCCTACTCCACTGCCGGCGGCCTGCACGGCGTCGGCATCTCGGTCGTCAACGCCCTCTCCGAACATGTCGAAGTCGAAGTCGCCCGCGATCGCACGGTCTACCGCCAGGAATTCTCGCGCGGCGCCCCGATGGGCAAGCTCGCCAAGGTCGGCACCACGCCCAACCGGCGCGGCACCTCCGTGCGCTTCAAGCCGGACCCACAGATTTTCGGCGACAAGCTGCGCTGGCGCCCCGCGCGCCTCTTCGGCATGGCCCGCTCCAAGGCCTATCTCTTCCGGGGCGTCGAAGTGCGCTGGTCCTGCGACGCAGACCTCCTGCCCGAAGACTCCAAAATCCCCGCCGACGCGGTCCTCTCCTATCCCAACGGCCTCGCCGACCAGCTGGACGAAGTCTTCCACGACAAGGCCACGATCACCGAAGCCCCCTTCACCGGCCTCATGGACATGGGCCATGACGGCAAATGCGAATGGGCCATCGCCTGGACCCAGGCCGGCTTCGGCGAACAGGACGGCTTCGCCCGCTCCTACTGTAACACCATCCCGACCCCCGAAGGCGGCACCCATGAGGCCGGCTTCCGTTCCGCCATCACCAAGGGCCTGCGCAATTTCGGCGAGCTGACCGGCAACAAGAAAGCTGCCGAGATCACCGCCGAAGACGTGATGGGCCATTCCGGCTTCCTGCTCTCGGTCTTCATTCGCGGACCCGAGTTCGTCGGCCAGACGAAAGACAAGCTCTCCTCCACCCACGCCTTCCGCCTCGTCGAGGCCGCCGTGCGTGACCACTTTGACCACTGGCTCGCCGCCAGCCCGAAAGAGGCGAACAAGCTCCTCACCTGGGCCATCGACCGCGCCGATGAGCGCGCCAAGCGCCGCAAGGCCAAGGAAATCAGCCGCAAGTCGGCCACCAAGAAACTCCGCCTGCCCGGCAAGCTGGCTGACTGCTCCGCCAAGGGCCCGGAAGGCACCGAACTCTTCCTCGTCGAAGGCGACTCGGCCGGCGGCTCCGCCAAACAGGCCCGCAGCCGCGAAACCCAGGCGATCCTGCCCCTGCGCGGCAAGATCCTCAACGTCGAGTCCGCCTCCGACGACAAGCTGATGGGCAACCAGGAACTCGCTGACCTCTCCCTTGCTCTGGGTACGGAGCTTGGCCGCAAGTTCAATCTCGATGACCTGCGTTATGAGCGCATCATCATCATGACCGATGCTGACGTTGATGGCGCCCACATTGCCGCCCTGCTCATCACCTTCTTCTACCGGCTCACCCCCGGCCTGATCGAAGCCGGCCGTCTCTACCTCGCCCAGCCGCCGCTCTACAAACTCGCGAACAAGGGCAACATCCATTACGCGATGGATGATGAAGACCGGGCACGGATCACCAAGGAACACTTCAAGGGCAACCAGAAAATCGACCTGACCCGCTTCAAGGGTCTCGGCGAAATGAACCCCGCCCAGCTGAAGGAAACCACCATGAACCCCGGCACCCGCGTCCTCGCCCGCGTCACCCTGCCGGACTCGATGGACGAACTCACCGAAATGAAACCCGCCGACCTCATCAACACGCTGATGGGCAAAAAAGCCGAACTCCGCTTCAAGTTCATCCAGGAAAACGCGGCGTTTGTGGAAGAGCTGGACATCTGACCTTCTTCCCCCTCTCCCTTGGGAGAGGGGTTCAAGGATTCCCCTCCTGCCCACCCCCAAATCATGCTATACGCCTCTGCATGCGCCTGATCCTCGCCGCCGCCCTCCTGCTCGCCGCCACCCCGGCCACAGCCGAAACCCCGCCCTGCGCCAGCGAAGCCCATCACGCCTTTGATTTCTGGATCGGCGACTGGGACGTCTACGCCCAGGACGGCACCCTCGCCGGCTCTAATTCGATCACGCGCGAGGAGTATGGCTGTCTGCTCGTCGAACGCTGGACGGATATCAACGGCGTCACCGGCCAGAGTTACAACTACCTTGATCCCGCCACGGACAAATGGCGCCAGCTCTGGATCAGCGCCGGATCGGTAATCGATTATACCGGCGGCCTGACAGAGACCGGCGCAATGAAACTCGAAGGCACGATCACCTATCGCAATGGCGCCGCGCCTTCGCCCTTCACCGGTGAATGGACCCTCAACGAAGACGGCACCGTCACCCAGCACTTCCAGCAGCAGGATGCCACCACCGGCGAATGGTCAGACTGGTTCATCGGCAAATACGTGCGCAAGACTGCAGACTGATTTGCCCAAAAGCCTCCTCTCCTTGAAGGGAGAGGAGTGAAGCTGGGAACCAACCCCTCTCCCTCCGGGAAAGTAGGGGCCCATCGCAAAGCGATGGGAGGTGAGGGGCTTGAAGCAATCACCTGCCCTATCCCACAAAACCCCACCACCCCACCCCAACAAAATCAAACCCTTCCAGGAAAAATCAGGAAACTTGCGCCACCCCCTCCGGACCGGGTGTATAATGCCCCCATGTCGCAAACCCATCCGCCTCCTAATGATCTGGAAAACGCCACCGGCCGCACAACGCCCGGCCACCCGCTCACACGCGAAATTCCGCCACCGCAACGAAAAACACGCATTAAAACAAGGCAAAGCTCCTCATCGCCTGAGGAAAAGCGAGAAAAAGTGAGAATCTTTGAGACAAAGACGAGAAGGAAACGGAGGAAAAAGCAGACGAAACGAGAAGCGGCGAGAAGGATTCAACTAAAGCCGAACCACATCCTCAAACCGCACGCGCACCTGCCTGAGCCCAGCTACTTCAAATATCTGTCCACGGATCATCACCGGGTCGGCCACCAGCGGAATGATCTCCGGCCCGAAGGCCCGCCCGCGCTCGTTCAGCAACAGCAACGCGGCCTTGCCCTCCGCGCAGCGCCCGGTCTCGCAGAAAGCCAGCGGCAACCCGCCTTTCGCGCACAGCATGGCGCAGGCCTTGTGCGTCTTGCCATGGCCCGGCCGCATCGCGCCGAACCAGCATTTCGCGTCCAGGATCTCGCCGGTTATCATCACCTCGCCCAGCGCCTTCTCCGGCCCGGCCCGCACACGCCCCGGCGCCGGATCGGGATAGACCCCCGCCACCGCCATCATCGCATGGTCGCCGCGCTCGATCAGCGTGCCGGTCACCGCCGCCCCGGTGAAGGTCAGCGCCGGGCGCACATGGATCCGCGTCTTGCCCGGCCCGACCAGGAAAACAGGCCGCAGGCCCCGGCCAAGATCCTCCGTCAGCAGATGAAGATAGGGCGAGGGATAGATCGTCCCGGTCACGGCGATCTTGCGGCCCTGGTCCCAGATGCCCGGCCCCGGCGCTGGCGCAGCGAGTCCAAGTCCCAGCCCCAGCGCGCCTGCGCCCACGGCGATGCCGGCCCCCGCCGTCAGCAGGCCGCGCCGTGAAATCTGCGGCGGCGCCTCCTGCCAGCCGACAAAGAAGGGATCCTCCGCCATCAGTCCGCCACCGAAGGTTCAAGCGCCGTGCCCGGCGGCTGCGGTTGGGGATCAACATAGACCCGGCCCTGAATAATCCGCGTACGGTAGGTTGGTATCTTCTCGGTAAACGGCGGCGGCGAACAGCCATCCTCCGGACGGTACTGAAATCCATGCCACGGGCACACGATACACCCGTCCAGGATACGCCCCTCGCCCAGCGGTCCGCCCTGATGGCGGCAGGCATTCGCCACCGCATAGATCTTCAGCCCCTCGCGGAACACCGCGATCCGCTCCCCCACCGGCGGCACGATAATCACCGCTCGCCCGTCCGGGATCAGGTGCACCAGGCCTGCGTCCAGCCAACCCTCACCCGCCTCCGGCACCGGTGCCACATCCGCGTCGCGCCCCGACTCCCGGCGCGCGCCCGCCACATGCAGCCCGCTCACCAGCAGCGCCGAGACGCCCGCCAGCACAGCCTGCGCGCCGCCCTTGTCGCCCTGCACCGCGCCCAGCATCACATGCGCCACAATCAGTCCGTAGGCGGCATAAACGCTCATATGGACCGACTTCCACAGCCGCGCGCCCAGCACACTGTTCCAGAAATCATGGCTCGTCGCGGCCATCACGAACAGGATCAGCAGCGCCAGAACGCCGAGGCTCTCGAACGGAAATCCGCCCAGCGAGCCATACTGATCATTCGAGGTCAGCAGCGAGACAAAGGCATTCACCTCCGAAAACCCGTGATACCAGAGCACCACCAGCCCGCCATGCACCAGCGCGATCAGGAAACAGATCACGCCCAGGTGTCGCCGGTTATACAGCACCGGCAAGACGCGCGGGGTCAGCCGCGCCAGCGGCCCGATGCAGAGAATGATCGTCAGCAGGCTGAACGCCGCCGCCCCGCTCGCGCGGATCACCAGCTGGATTTCGCTCGGCTGCTGCCCCGCCGGCGCCGCCAGGATGCCCGCGCCGACATGCGCCGCGAAAAACACCGCCAGCCCCGCCAGCGCGACCCCGTCATAGGCGCGCTTGAACCGGTTCCAGCTGACCAGACCATACCCTGCCGCCATCAGACCGCCTCCGGGTCCACGGCCACTGCCTCGGCCGCCCGCGCCCGCTCGCTCACTGACGCAAAGATCACCCAGCCCAGCACCACCGCCAGCACCGGCCACACAATCGCATGCACGGCCCTCTGCCGACGCGTCATGGCCGGTCCTCCGGCGGTTTCACACCGGCGAGCCGCAGCGCGATCACCGGCCACAGCGCCGCCAGCCCCGGCAGGATCAGCAGCCGCACCCGCAGCGGCACCGGCCCCGCGCCCGGCGCCAGCCGCTTCATCCCGAACAGGGCGACACAAAGCCCGGCCACCAGGCCAAAGCCGAGATAGCCTGCCAGCCCCATCCAGATCGCCTCGGCCATCGCCTCGCTCATGCGCGCGCCATCCTCCCGTAACCGCAACAGGGTTAGCCAGAGAGGCACGGGGTGCAAGTCACAATCTCGAAGGGTTCGCCTGCGGGATGACCCGTTTCCCGCCCCGGCTGCGCTTATCTTTAAGACGGCTCCTCCTGCCGTGACGCCTTGAGGAAGACCCCGATGCCCCGCGCCGCCGCCCTTGCCGCCCTGCTGTTCGCCAGCCTTTCTGCCTGCCAGCCTGCCCAGTCCGCCCCCGCCGCAGAAAAGGCCGCCCCGCCCGCGTCGACCCCCGAAAAGCCCGCAGCAAAGCCCGCCGCGAAAGCCCCGCTGCCCAAGGATGCCCTCGTGCTGAAACGCGCGAAAATCACCGATCCCGGAATCATCCGGAAGGGCAACGCCCTCACCATCCTCGTGCCCGATGGCTGGACCACCCGGGGCGGCATCGAAAGCAAGAATGATTTCTGCTCCGAGTTTTTCGGCGTCAACTGGACCGCCGCATCCCCGGATGGCCAGTCGACCTTCCTGATCTTCCCGACCGAAGGCTGGCAGGCCTCCAACACCCCGCTCCAGTCGACCTGCATGAATGCCAGCTTCCAGAGCACCGGCGACTATCTCGCCGCCCGCATCCAGTACATGTACCCCGGCGCGAATATCCTCGGCTACACACCACGCGAAGACTTCTCCCGCGATGCGCAGGAATTCTCCCGCCGCATCCAGCAGATGTCGGCGCAGAACGGCCTGAACATGCAAGTCTGGGCCGATGGCGGCGAGATGAGCTTCAGCTTCAAGCAGAACGGCAAGGAGATGCACGGCATGCTCGCCGCCACGACACAATTCTACGTGTCTTCGGTCTACGATCCCTGGGGCGGCCCGCCGATGCAATCGCTGACCGCCGCCACGCTCGGCACCTTTGGTGCCACCGCCCCGGCGGGTGAGCTGAACGCGAAACTGGCCGAAGCCGTGCGCCGCTCGGTCACGCCGGACGCCGATTGGCTGAAGGAGTATTTCAAGATCACCGCGCAGCGCGGCCAGATCAATGTTCAGGCTGCGGAGGAACGTGCCGGCATGATCGTCGCCGGGGGCGCTGCTGCCACCAAGGCGAACATCGAAGCCTTCCGCAACATGACCGCCGCCACCGCCGCCAATGGCATGCCCGATCCGATCAAGACCGGCTCCGGCGGTACGGTCAGCTATAGCAGCGAAGCGTCAGACGACCGCCAGCAGCGCGAAAGCATCGAAGCGGTGCGCGGTGTCGAGACATACTATGACGAAACCGGCGAACAGAACGTCCAGCTCGACGCCACCTACGACCACGCCTGGCGCGTCACCAACAACGACACCTACATCCTGACCAACGACCCGAACTTCAACCCCGGCGCCTACGACATTCAGGCGACGGAAATGAAGACGGTGAAGTAGGAGGCCGGGCGCGGCGGGATAAATCCCGCCCTACGGGCATGACAACGCCCCCAACCCAATATAAATGCTCCACATGAGCAAAAACCTGAAGATCCTTGCTGCGCAGCTCAATCCGGTTGTCGGCGATATTGATGGAAACCTCGCGCTGGCGCGCGCGGCGCATGGCGAGGCCAGGGCGCGCGGCGCCGATCTGGTCGTGCTGACCGAGCATTTCATGCTGGGCTATCCGGCCGAGGACCTCGTGATGAAGCCCTCGGCGGTGGACCTGTCGATGGCGGCGGTGGGCCGGCTGGCGCGGGACACGAAAGACGGCCCGGCGATCCTGGTCGGCGCGCCCTGGCGCGAAGACGGGGCGCTCTACAATGCCGCGCTCTGGCTGGAGGGCGGCGAGATCCGCGCCCGGCATGACAAGCGGGAACTCCCCAATTACGGCGTGTTCGACGAGAAACGCCATTACACGCCCGGCACCGGCCCCGGCGTGGTGGTGGACTTCAAGGGCGTGCGCGTCGGCCTTGCGATCTGCGAGGACATCTGGCTGACCCATGTGCCGCGCGCCGTGAAGGCGGCGGGGGCGGACGTGATGCTGGTGCCCAACGCCTCGCCCTGGCGCCGCGCCATCCAGTTTGAGCGCGCCGCCGCATTTGATCGGTGGGCGGAGCTTTCCCTGCCCTATCTCTTCGTCAACCAGATGGGCGGCCAGGACGAGCTGGTCTTCGACGGCGCCTCCTATGCGACCAATTCCAACCATGCCGAACGCTGCGGCCTCGTCGGCCAGTTCGAGACGGGCTATGCCCTGGTCGAATTTGATCCGGGCACGAAACAGTTTGTTGGCCTCGGCCAGAGCTGCGCGCCGGACCTCGACGGCTGGGCCGCGGAATACCGCGCGGCGATGCAGGGCCTCGGCGACTATGTGCGCAAGAACCGCTTCCCCGGCGTCGTGCTCGGCATGTCCGGCGGGATCGATTCCGCGATCACCGCCGCGATTGCCGCCGACGCGCTGGGGCCGGACAAGGTCTGGTGCGTGATGATGCCGTCGAAATATACGTCCACGGACAGTCTGGAAGACGCGAAGGCCTGCGCCGAGGCGCTCGGCTGCCGGTATGACACGATCAACATTCGCCCGGGCATGAACGCACTGGATGAAATGCTGGAGCCTGTTTTCGACGAACTGACGGCCGCTCAAGAAGCAGAAATCGAAGCCGTAAACTTCAATATCCGCGGCACAGATGAGCAATCGGAGCAGCTGAAGGCACTCGCAAAGAAACTTGGCATTTCGGAGTCCGAAGTAGCCAGTCGCGGCAGAGCGATTATGCGCAAAAAGAAGCTGGAAGATAAGGCCGCCGCCCGCAGGTCCAATTCCGGATCGGACGTGACCGCCGAAAACATCCAGTCGCGCCTTCGCGCGGTGACGCTGATGGCGCTGTCCAACAAGTTCGGCCACATGGTCGTCACGACCGGCAACAAGAGCGAGATGGCCGTCGGTTATGCGACGCTCTATGGCGACATGTGCGGCGGCTACAATGCGCTGAAGGATTTCTACAAGACCGAAGTCTTCGCGCTGTCGAAATGGCGCAATGAAAACGTGCCGCCGGGCGCGCTGGTGGCCGCGAAGAATGTGATCCCGGAACGGATCATCACCAAGCCGCCCTCCGCCGAGCTGCGCGACGACCAGAAGGACGAGGACAGCCTGCCGCCCTATATCGTGCTGGACGATATCCTGCGCGGGCTGGTGGATCTGGAAGAAGACGTCGACGACATCCTCGCGCGCGGCCATGACGCCGCTACCGTGCGGCGCATCGAACACCTCGTCTATATCGCGGAATATAAACGCCGGCAGGCCCCTCCGGGCGTAAAAGTCGGCGGCAAGAATTTCGGGCGGGACCGGCGTTATCCGATCACGAACCGGTTTCGGGATGACTAGAGAGGGCTGAAGGCCCCACCCTAACCCTCCCCAAGGTGGGGAGGGGACCGCCCAGTCTTCGGGGAGAGCTTACCGATAGACCAGATACAACCTGTCCCCTCCCCGTTCTGGGGAGGCTCGCTCGGGAAATCGTATACGATTTCTCGTCCTCGCGAGGGGTGGGGCCTACTGCGGTCTATTCCTCAGACGGCGGAATGATTTCCTGGCCCTGCGGCGCAACGCCGAAAGCATCCGTGGCCAGGGCTTCGCGCACGCTTTCGACGTCCGCGGGCGCAATGTCGGCCGCGTCGCCAAAGCCGGTAATCGGGGACGGGTAGACGCCCGCCTCGTCGATGACCTCGTCGAACATCAGCCAGGCCTGTTTGCCGCCGAGGCAGGTGACGCGGGCCCAGAGGTCTTCCTCCAGCGAGGTGTCGGCAATGTTGGTGACGTTCGACAGCTCGCCTTCGTTGATGTCGAATTCCTTGCCGTTGAAGGACAGCACCGTGAAGCCTTCGCCGATATAGCGCAGGTAGATCAGCTCATCGCCCTGTTTCAGGCTCAGCGTTTCGATTCCCTCGTCGCCGACGAACTCGATGTCCGTATCCTCGAGCACCGTCACCACGACTTTCTTCGTGGCAACGAAATATTCGAGGTCGTCCTCGTCGTTGCGGGTATTATTCCACAGCTGGTAATTGGCGTATTGCGGCAGGATGCAGGTGATGTCCTGCGGGTCGGTCGGGTTCGGGCGCGCGCGGGCGGGCACCTTTACGTCGGCGTCAAGCACCGCGAATCCCGGCGGGTATTCGCCTGGCCAGCCGGGGCTGAGGAACCAGGTGTTGGTGTCATATCCCGAGATGGACGCGTAATCGAGCATGGGCCGGGCCGGCACCTCGGCGCCAGAGGCAGCCGCCGCCGACGGCGCGGCGGCCGTAGCGCCCGCGTCCGGTGTCGTTTCGTCTTTTTGCCCGCAGGCTGCCAGTAGCAGCGCTCCAGCCAGCACCCAGCCGAATCTCATGACCCTCTCCCGGAATTGCGTCATCGTAGATGGTGGTTAAACAAAACAATAGCAAGAATGTGGCCGAGGCGCTTGGCTTTTGCCGCGATATGATGTCGAAAGCGCCTTTTCCCGCCTTGGAAGGCCTGACCGCCATGACCGCCCCTATCGTCCGATTCGCCCCTTCGCCCACTGGCCGGCTGCACGTCGGCAACGTGCGCACCGCGCTCGTGAACTGGCTGTTTGCGCGCGGCCAGGGCGGCAAATTCATCCTGCGCATCGACGATACAGACCTTGAGCGCTCCACGAAGGAGAACGAGGAGGTCCTTAAGGCAGACCTCGCCTGGCTCGGCCTCACCTGGGAGGACACGTTCAACCAGTCCGACCGATTCGGCATTTATGACACAGCGGCCGACAAATTGCGCGCGATGGGCCTGCTCTATCCCGCCTACGAGACTGCCGACGAACTGGACGTGAAGCGCAAGATCGCCCAGTCGCGCGGGCGCCCGCCTGTGTATGACCGCGCGGCGCTGAGCCTGACGGACGCCGACCGCGCGAAACTGGAAGCCGAAGGCCGCAAGGCCCACTGGCGTTTCAAGCTGAGCGGCAACCGCGTCGAGTGGAACGACCTCGTGCGCGGGCCGCAGAGCATCGACACGTCTTCAGTGTCCGATCCCGTGCTGATCCGCGAGGATGGCAGCTATCTCTATACGCTCCCGTCCGTGATCGATGATATCGAGGCCAGCATCACGCATGTGGTGCGCGGCGAGGACCATGTGACCAATTCCGGCGCGCAGATCGAAATCTTCATGGCGCTCGGCGGCAAGGCGCCGGAGATGGCGCATATGCCGCTGCTGGTCGGCGCGGATGGGTCGGCCCTGTCGAAGCGGATCGGCTCGCTGTCGATCGGCGAGCTGCGCGAGAATGGTATCGAGGCGATGGCGATTTCGAGCCACCTTGCCAAGCTTGGCACATCCGACAATATCGAGCCGCGCAGCAGCCTGGCAGAGCTGGCGGAAGAGTTCTCCTTCTCGAAGATCGGCCGGGCCCCGGCGCGGTTTGACGAGGCCGACCTCGACAGCCTGAACGCTGCGCTGGTGCATGGCATGACCTATGAGGCGGTGAAAGACCGCCTCGCCGCGCTTGATCCGCGTGCGGACAATGAGGCCTTCTGGCTGGCCGTGCGCGAGAATTGCGCGCGGGTCTCCTCGGCCAAGCCCTGGGCCGAGATCATCTATGGCAAGGCCGCGCCCGATGTGGCGGACGAGGACCGGGACTTCATCGCCGCCGCCGCCGCCCACCTGCCGGCCGGCGAGCTGACCCCCGCCAGCTGGAGCGAATGGACCAGCGCGCTCAAAGCCGCCACAGGCCGCAAGGGCAAAACCCTGTTCATGCCCCTGCGCAAGGCCCTCACCGGCCTCGAACACGGCCCCGACATGGGCGCCGTGCTGCCGCTGATCGGACGGGCGCGCGTGCTGGAACGGCTGGGTTAGGTTTTTACCTCAAGGCCCCACCCTAACCCTCCCCAAAGATGGGGAGGGTTAGGGTGGGGGTTCAGCTCGCCGCAACCACTTCCGCTTCCGGCTCCTCGGCTTCTGCCCCGATGCCCAGCCAGCCAGCCACGAGGCCCACGGTGGTGCTCTGCAGCACGAGGCTGACGAGCACCACGAGGAAGGCGATGTTGAAGAAGTTGCCGGGCACGCCCATCATCACCGGGAAGATGGCGAGGTAGATCGGGATCGCGCCGCGCAGGCCGACCCAGCTGATGAACAGCTTTTCCCGCCAGGTGAATTTCTCGAAGGCGAGGCTGAGAAAAACCGCCGCCGGGCGCGCGACGAAGATCAGAAGGAAGGACATCAGCAGCGCGTCCGGAATATCCGGCACGAGCTGCGAGGGCGTGACCAGCAGGCCGAGGATGAGCAGCATGGCGAGCTGGGCGAGCCAGGCCATGCCGTCCATGAATTGCTTGACGAGTTGCTTGGCGCGGTAGGCATGGTTGCCGAGGATGAGCCCTGCGAGATAGACCGCGAGGAAGCCCGAGCCGCCGAGGATGTTGGCGGCGCCGAAGATCAGGAAGCCGCTGGCGAGGGCGAAGATCGGGTTAAGGCCAAGTTCGAGGCGCACGCGGTCAAAGAAGAAGGTCAGCGCCCGCCCGCCCATGAGGCCGAGCAAAGCGCCAATGCCGAATTGCTGGATGAAACCGGCAGGAATGGTCCAGGCCGATGTGCTTTCGCCGGCGGCGGTGGCCACCATCAGGCCGGTGAAGGTGAGTGTGAGGAAGATCGCCATCGGATCGTTGATGCCGGATTCGACTTCAAGTGTGTTGGACACTTCCGGCTTCAGCCTGATGCCCTGCTGGCGCAGGAGCAGGAACACGGCGGCGGCATCGGTGGAGGCGACAATGGCGCCAAGCAACAGCGCGTAGAGCGGGTCGATGCCGAGAATGTACCACATGCCGAGGCCGATGATGCCTGTGGTGACGATGACGCCGAGGCTGGCGAGAATGGCAGCGGGGCGCAGGGCCTGGCGAAAATTCTTCAGCTGTGTGTGGACGCCGCCATCGAACAGGATGATCGCGAGGGCGAAGGAACAGGCGAGATAGCTGAAGCCGGCATCATTGAAGACGAAGCCGCCGGGGCCGTCCTCCCCGAACAGGATGCCGACGCCGAGGAAGGTGACCAGCAAGGGCGCGCCGATGCGCCGCGAGACGAAGCTCGCAAAGATCGCGGCGCACAGAAGCAGACCGCAAAAGAATATCAGCTGGTTGGTCGATTCCATTCGGCCCCGGGCAATCTGTGTGAATTGTGACGGTAGCCAGCATTTGGAGTTTCTGCAGCGCAAGCGCAACGCTTCTGCGGCTATAGAGCGCAAAAAAACCGGGCGGCTGCCTCAGAGCTCGGCGAGGAGCCCTGCCAGCTGGTTCACCTGCGCCTCTGGCAGCGGAGCCTGCGCGGCGCGCATATTGTGCGCGATACGGTCCGGGTTCGTGGTCGAAAAGAGCACGAGGCCGGAGGGGTTCGCCTGCAGGGCATGACCCAGAATGAGACGCGCCAGTGCCTGCGGATCGGTGGGATCAATGTCCAGCGCGGCGCGCCAGCTTGCCGCGGCGGCCTCATCGGCGCGCAGTTTCTGCAGCGTGTCGCGGAACGGCTGGCCGAGGACGGAATGGGTGATCAGCAGACGGTCCGCGCGCGGCGGCAGGCGCGAGACGGTATCCTGCCAGGCGCTGCTGGCGACCTGCACGATCTTGCCGAAGGCCACACCCTGCTGCTCGATCGCCAGCGCGTCGTCGATACGCGGCGCGATGCCATAGGCGCGGACCTTGCCTTGCCTGACGAGATCGTCGGCGAAGGCGCGCACCGCTTCATCGGCGGCATGCTCCGGCTGGCATTCATGCAGCAGGAGAACATCGAGATAATCGGTCTTCAATTCCCGCAGGCTCGTCTCGACGCTCGCCTGCAGACGAGGACGATCGAAGACGTTGAAGGTCGGATGGACCGGCGCGGGCTCAGGCAGAATAGACTGCAGGCCGGGCAAACGGCGGGCGGTGCGCACGGCCTTGTCGGTGACGCGTTTGGTCAGCCAGACCGATGCCGGGAGAATGCCCGCCTTGCTGGCGATGATCACCTGATCGCGGCGATCTTTGAAAACCTCGCCAAGGATGCCTTCGGCCCTGCCCTCGGCATAGAGCCGGGCGGTGTCGAAATAGGTGATGCCATTGTCGAAGGCCGCTTCGAGCAGGCGGGCAGCAGCGGCGGCGTCTCCCGCATCGGCAAGCTGGCCGCAGCCGAAGCCGAGCGGACCGGTCGGCCGGGAGAGAACGGTGGCGAGATGGCCTGCGTCCGGATGTTCGATCATGGCGCGCAACCGGCCCCCTTTCCCTGTCTGGAAAACAGTGCATTATCAAAGCTTGGGGCGGTCAGTCCAATTTATAATATGCCGGAGTCCGCCAGCAGGAACCCGGCGCATCGTTTTGGGGACAAGCGTGAGCGCAGAACTGGACCGCGCACTGAAGGCCGGCGAAGCGGAAGCCGGCGCCCGCGCCTTCGATGCCATCATCGTGGGCGGCGGCGCAGCCGGCGGGCTGGCGGCGAGCCTGTTATGCGAAGCGGGGCTCGATGTGCTGGTGCTGGATGCGGGCTATGACGCGCCGTTCTGGCGCAAACCGTTTTCGCAGACGACCAATGCCCTGATCCGCACGGTGGCCGACCCGAGACTGATGAATTTCATTCCGCCGCGCCTGATAAATGCCGGGCGCAGGGCGCTCCGGCTGGCGGGCCGCATTCGCCAGCCGGTGCAGACGCAATGCTTTGCCTGGGAGCAATTGCCGGACGCGTTCGTGGATGACCGGGACTTTCCGTACGAGACGCCGCAGGGACGGCCCTTCAACTGGATCCGCGCGCACCGGCTGGGCGGGCGGATGATAATTCCCGGCCATGGGCGCCAGTATTACCGGCTGGGGCAGAGCGACCTCGATCGTTCGGATACGGAGCATCCCGCCTGGCCGGTTTCGGGCAGCGAGCTGGACCCCTGGTACACGATGGTCGAGCAACGCCTCGGCCTTGCCGGCGCGCGGGATGGGCTGGAATCGCCGCCGGACAGCGCGATTTCGCAGCCCCTGAGCCTGACGCCGGACGAGGCGGCGCTGGCGGACGCGATCAGCTCGCGCTGGCCGGGCGCCTCGCCGATTGTCAGCCGCTATGCCCCGCCTCTCGACACGCTGGGCGCGGCGGCGGCAACGGGCCGGCTTTGGTGCCGCAGCGGCGCCGTGGTCCGTACCGTGACGAAGGATGAAACCGGCCGAGCGAGCGGGGTGGAGTGGTATGACCTTGCGGCGCGGCGCGAGCGGACGGCGCGCGCGCCTATCGTGTTCCTGTGCGCCTCGACGCTGGAATCAACTCGTATCCTGATGCAATCGGAAGGCATCGCCGAAAAGCCGGGCATCCTCGGCCACAACCTGATGGATCACATGATGGTCAAAGCGGAAGGCATCGGGCCGAAACTCTCAGGCGATGCCACAGAGGTTGAGCCCGGGCGGTGTCTCTACATTCCGCGGTTTGATCTGTGCTTCGGCAGGCAGGTAAATGACTGCGGGTTTGGGGTTCAGCTTTACCGGTCGTCGGCGGGGGAGAGGTCCTGGTTCACGGCGGTCGCCTTTTGCGAGACCGCTCCGCGTACGGATAACCGGGTAGCTCTGGACATGTCACGGCGGGATGCGTCGGGAAATCCTGTCCTGAAGATCGACTTCCAGTATAATGAGGCAGAGAAAGCACTGGCCGGACATATGTCTGCGGCGCTGGAGGAACTCGCGGGGATTGCCGGCGTCAGCCTGCATTCGCTGGAGAAAGTGCCCGCAGTTCCGGGCACGTCCGTGCATGAATGCGGCACGGCGCGGATGGGCGCAGAGGCCGCGACTTCGGTTGTCGACAGCCACAACGAATGCTGGGATGCACCGGGCCTTTATCTGACCGACGGCGCCGCCTTCCCCTCACAAGGCGCGCAGAACCCGACGCTGACGATCATGGCGCTCACGGCACGCGCCTGCGCGCACGCGCGGCGCTGAGCGTCAGCGCGTCACCACATCCCGCTGCATCGGGGCGAGTTTGGCGAGCAGCTTGTTCTGGGCACGGAAGGGCACGCCTTCGGCATTCATCGCGGCCTGAAGGTTTTCGACCAGCGCGTTGAACTCGCGGTTGGTGATGCCGTGATCCTTGTGGGACGACGCCATGTCGCGGCCCGTATAATCGCAAGGCCCGGCGAGAATGTAGCAGAACTGTTCCTTGAGCGTGCGGCGCAGACGGACAAGATCCGTTGGGGCGAGGATCCCGGCGATGCGCGGATCTTCGAGCGAGCGATCGACCATGCCATCGACGATGCGCGAAACGCCCTCTTCCCCGCCGAAAGCCTCGAACAGGGCCGTGCCTTCGAAAGGATCAGCGCCAGCGTTGTCGTTCGTCATTTCATAGGGATCGACGGGAAGTTCGCCTGCCGGTGTTTCGGCAAAGGCGAGACCGGCGGGAAGAATGAGGGCGGCGAGGAGTACGGAATATTTGGTCATGCTTCAGAATCCGATCTGGGCGCTGAGGTAAAGCCCGCGCTGTTTGTCGAAGAGGGCGACGGAGCCGAGGTCGGCATAGCCGGCCGTCAGGGTCAGGTTCTCGTTGACGGCATAGGCGCCGAAAATGTCGAAGAAGTCGTCTTCGGTGGCGAAGGCGAGTTCGTCCGGCTTGAAACGATATTTCTCCGCCCACGACGAGGCGGCGGCCGAGCATATAGCCGAGCGAGAATTCCGGCTGGACGCTGCCTTCGTCACCGAAGCCGAGAAGGCCGGTCTGGTGAGCCTTCGTGTAGCGCAGCGTGGCATTGGCCAGCAGGCTTTCGGCAAGGAACAGCTTGGTGGCGGAGGCGTAGACATCGACGCCTTCATGATCGTCCGCCCCCAGAGCGCCGACGAGGGCTTCCTGGTTCGACTGTTTGAACTCGGCGCCGACCGCGATCTGCGGCAGCCAGGTATCCTGTCCGTACACGGCGTCTCCGGCGAGGCGCAGCTTGGCGCCCCAGATGTCCTGTTTGAACTCGAAGCCTTCCCCGAGACCGAGCGCGGCGCCGGCTTCGCGTGTGTCGAAAACCATCTGCGAATAAGAGACTTCGAACCGGTCATGGAAGCCGACGGCGCCGCCAAAACTGGTGATGTCGAAATCCTCGAGCGTCACATAACTGTAATGGGCCGTGGCCCCGATTCCGCGATCCGTTTCATTGCCCGTGATGAGCGCCCAGGGCGTCAGCGCGCCGCCGCCTGCCCCTTCGAGGTTGGAAATGCCGCGGGTCAGCAGCAGCTTGCCACCGGTCTCCTGCGGAATGATCTGAGCTACGCTGACTGGCGCAAATGTTACAGCCGCACCGGCAGCGGCGAGGAGGATTTTCTGACGCATAAGGAAGTGTCTTTCTGGCATTGGGTGAACCGGTTGCCCGGCGCGGCGCACCCCAAGTGTGGTTACTAAGTTGATGATCAGATGATAATTTTTCCAAGTGCTTAACGCCGGAGAAATAATATCGTGCAAGGAAGAAGATATGATCCTGATCTTCCGTACCCTTACTTTCATCACCCTTTTCTTCAGCCTGCTGACGGGCGCGGCTGCCGCCGAGAAAACGACATTCATGGTGTCGGATTCTTCTGGCAAGCCGCTGAAGGATGCCGTGGTAACTGTAGCCGCGACTGGCGCCGGGCCCATCCGTTTTGACTGGCCTCTGGAGATGACGCAGGTAGACCTGACCTTCGATCCCTATGTGCTGGTCGTTCCGGTCGGCGCGGATGTGAAGTTCCCGAACCTCGACAAGGTGCGCCACCATGTCTACTCATTTTCCAAGGGCAACAAGTTCGAGCTGAAACTGTTCGGCAAGGACGAGTCGCGCTCGGTGAAGCTGGAAAAGGCGGGCGTCGCCGCCATCGGCTGCAACATTCACGACATGATGGTCGCCTATATCCGCGTCGTCGATACGCCCTATGCGGCCAAGACTGGCGCAGACGGCAAGGTCACGCTTGACCTTCCGGCCGGCGCCGCATCGGCCACCGTCTGGCACCCGGACGCCATGCCCGGCGAAACGAAGGTTGCCCTGCCCGCCTCGCGCTCGGCGCCCGTCGCCGTGACGCTGAAGGTGAAGCAGCATGAACATTAAACGCCTCTATCACGGCTCGCTGCGCCGCAAGCTCACGCTGATCTATTCGGCGTTGTTCGGCTTCATCATCCTGATGGTGGCCGGCGCAGTCTATTTCAGCATCAAGATCAATGCCGAGCGCGCGGTCGAGCGTGAACTGCAGGCGAGTGTCGCGGCGTTTGAGCGCTTGTGGACGCTGTCGGCGGAACACATGGGCGACAATGCCGATGTGCTCGCGGCGGATTTCGGATTCCGCGAGGCTGTCGCCTCGGAGGATACCGAAACCATCGGATCGGCCGTGGCCAATGCCATGGCACGGCTGGACGGGATCAATGTCGGCGTCTCATTTCCGGATGGCCGTTTCGTGTCCGCCGACGGCACGGAATCGCAACTGCCCGAGGATGTCTACACCGCCCTGACGGAGAAGGAACGCCCAAGCGGCGTGATCCATCTGGACGACAAGTATTACCAGTCCGTGGCCGTACCGATCCGGGCGCCGAGGCTGGTCGGCTGGGCTTTCTTCTGGACCGAACTCGACTCCGAGCGGATGACCAGCCTGGAGCAGCTGTCTGCCATACCGGTGACGACGACGATCCAGCCTGCAGAGGACATGGCGGACACGGACGGATCGATTTTCCGCACACGCGAGGCGCTCGGCGCCTCGAAGGCGATCCAGAGCTTTGGCAACGACGATCAGGTCAAGCTCGTCATCACCTATCCGCTGGACGCCGCCATGGCGCCCTACCGGCCGATGCTGCTGGCGATCCTGTTGTTCAGCGTGTTTGGCGCCGCCCTGCTGGTGGTCAGCGGCGGCATCGTGGCGCGCAGCCTGACGCGGCCCATCGGCGCGCTGGACGAAGCCGTGCAGGCGCTGGCCTCCGGCAACCGCACACCGGTGAGCGTGACCACGGATGACGAATTCGGCCGTCTGGCCGGCAGTTTCAATTCTATGCTGGGTGATCTGGAAGCCCGCGAAGCGGCTATCGTCCAGATGTCACGCGAGGACAGCGAGACCAACCTCGCCAACCGCCGCGCCATGGATAATGACCTGAAGGCCTACCTGTCCGGACACGGATCGGACTCTGTCCGCATCGCCGTAATCCGCGTCAAACGGTTCGGCAGCATGCGGGCCGCAATTGGCCACAGCGCCGCGGCGCAGGCCGTGGAAGTGCTGGCCGCGCGCATCGCCGAATTCAACGAAGGCGCCGTGCCTTACCGTATCAGCCCGACCGATATCGGCCTGATCCTGCCGGTCGCCAGCACGTTTGCCCGGATCGAATCGCTGCGCCGGTTGGTGATTGCCTGTTCGCAGCCGGCAACGATTGGCGACTCGTCCGTAGACCTCATGCTTTGCTGCGGCCTTGCTGATCCCGAAGACGGGCGCGGCGCGCCGATCGGCCCGGTCGACCAGGCTGTCGTGGCCGCGGACTTCGCGGAGAAGCGGCAGGAGCCCGTCGCAAAGTTTGACCTGACCGACTATGGCAACCCCGCGCTGACCCTGTCGCTGATGAGCGAGATGCTGACGGCGATGACCGATGGCGGCCTGGCGCTGCACTACCAGCCGAAGTTCAGCCTGTCGGAAGACCGCGTGACCGGCTTCGAGGCGCTGATCCGCTGGGACCACCCGACGCGCGGAAAAGTGTTCCCCGACAATTTCATTCCCGTTGCCGAAGAGACCGGACACATCCGCCAACTGACGGAATGGGTTGTGGAACAGGCCATCGCGGACCAGCGCACGATCCGGGCCAAGGGTTATGACCTGCCGATCTCGGTCAACGTGTCCGGGCGCCAGCTGAATGACGAGAGCTTTGCGCTCTGGGCCATCGGCAAGGTGAAATCCTCGGGCGCGAAACTCTGTTTCGAGATCACCGAGACCGCCGTGATCAACGATCCGGAAAAAGCACTGCGGATCATCAACCTGTTCCGCTCCAGCGGCATCGGCATCTCGATTGACGATTACGGCGCAGGCCTTTCCTCGCTCTCCTACCTGAAACAGATCCCGGCGAACGAGCTGAAGATCGACAAGTCGTTCATCCTTACCCTGACGGAAGGACGCTCCGACCAGCTGATGATCCAGTCGACCATCGACCTCGCGCATGCGATGGGCATGTCCGTCGTGGCCGAAGGCGTCGAGACCGAGCATGCGATGGCACTGCTGAAGGTCATGGGCGCCGATTCCGCGCAGGGCTATTTCATCTCGCGGCCACAACCGCTGGACATGATGCTGGACTTCTTGGCGGGTGACAGCGAAGCGGAACGCGAAAGCGCCTAGACTTCACCGTCTCGCCCCGTGCGGACATTCTCGCCATTACGGATGCGGCATTGCCCCGGACAGGTTCAGGGGCCGGTAAACCGGATCGTGCCGTCTTCCATGCCTTTCAGGACAATGGCCGAACCGCCGGACTTCATCATCCATTCCAGGCGGTGGTCCCGGTACTGACGTTTGAACAGGCCGGACTTCACGGCCTTGTCGACCTGTGCCATGCCGGCGATGGAGGCTTCGGATTCGCGGCGGGTCTGGGCAACGCTGCCCCGTGCATTGGCCCGGCCCAGCCAGTCCGCCAGGCGCGAACCCGCTTCCGGCGCAATGCCAAAGCCGTTGGCGCCGTTCAGGTAAGGCACGACGCTGAGATCGCCCCAGCCGAACTGGTCGCCGTTGATCCACGTGTCGTCGCCCAGGTGTGCTTCGAGCATCGAGAAAAAGGCGCTAGCCTGCTGGCGGGCGCGCGCTTCCATTTCGGATTTCAGTTCGCCTTCGGCCCGCTTGAAGAAATTGAGTTCGCCGAGGCCCCACGTGATCGCCTCGAATTGCGTATCCATGATGTCTTCGATCATCCGTATACTGGCTTTTCGGGCCGGCGAGGCGGGCAGCATCGGCGGATTGGGCCACACTTCCTCAATGTACTCAAGGATGATCGTGCTGTCGAAAATGGCCGTGTCGCCATGCAACAGGACGGGCACTTCGCCGCGCGGGCTGGCGTCTGCAAACCCGCCCCTGGTCGTCCCGCTGCCGATGCCTTCCGGCAGGCGGGTCTCGAAAGCGACACCCTTTTCGCGCAGGGCGATCTTCACCTTCTGCGCATAGGGCGAGAGCGGATGTTCGTAGAGCAGCAGGTCGGTCATCTGGGCACCCGGCATGTTTGGACGTGGTGCAAATGTTCGCGCCCTATCGCCGTGCGCGCAAGGCGGGATCAGAACTGACGCGAGGGAACAGGCCGAGCGCGAGAGCGCTGCGCGGGACGCGAAGGAAGAGTCATATTTTCATTCTGCGCCTTCAATCGATCCCCCGGATCGATTGACCCGCTGCGCGGGACGGCTTGAATGGTGCGGTCAAGAGGACTCGAACCTCCACGGGTTGCCCCACAGCGACCTCAACGCTGCGCGTCTACCAATTCCGCCATGACCGCACGACTGGTCTCTATTGAGGCAGACGGGCCGTATAAGGCGGCGTTCCGGCTTTGTGAAGCCCTGAAACACGCCTATATCGCAGGGGCCATGACAATTCTTCCCGACGTCGACTGGGCGGTCTCAGACGCCCCCGTTTCCTACGAAACCGCGCTGGCCGTGATGGACGCGCGGGCGCGGGCCATCCGGGATGGCGGGGCGCGTGAACTGGTCTGGTTCCTGGAGCATCCGCCCCTGTATACGGCAGGCACATCCGCCAAGGCAGACGACCTGAGAGACCCCACCCGCTTCCCCGTCTTCGAGGCGGGGCGCGGCGGCCAGTATACCTATCACGGCCCCGGCCAGCGGGTGGCCTATGTGATGCTGGACGTGGGCGCCCGCGGCCGCGATGTGCGCGCCTTTGTGGCAAATCTCGAAGCCTGGATCATCGGCGCGCTGGCGGCGTTCAATGTGGACGCCGGGGTGCGGGCGGGCCGCGTCGGCGTCTGGGTGGACCGGACTACGCCGGGCGGGCCGCTGCGGGAAGACAAGATCGCCGCCATCGGCGTGCGCCTGAAGCGCTGGGTCAGCCTGCACGGCATCTCGCTGAACGTGGAGCCGGAGCTGGAACATTTCACCGGCATCACGCCCTGCGGCATCGCGGACGAACGCTATGGCGTGACCAGCCTTGCGGGGCTTGGCCGCGTCGTGACGATGACGGAGGCGGACATGGCGCTGAAAGCGGCGTTCGAGAACGTGTTCGGGAGTGCGCTGGTGCGAGTGGGGGCGCCGGAGCATAACGCCCTGGTGTAGGCTCCCCCTCCGCCCCCTTCGGGGCCACCTCCCCCGCTTCGCAGGGGAGGATAAGGTGGCGCTCGGGTGCGACTTCATCCTCCCCCGTTTACGGGGGAGGTGGCGAGCTTAGCGAGACGGAGGGGGCTTAGAGCCTAAACCCCCGCCTCTATTTCTTCCTGCGTCAGGTCACTGCCCGTTCGGAACCGCCCCTGCCCGCCATTCGGCAGGCGGGCGACATAGAGCAGGGTCCAGAGCATCACGCCGAACGACAGCGGCGCCCAGACCATCAGGCCAAGACCCATACCGGCAGCAACCGCAGCCTGGCGCTCGCTCTGCGGCGGGCCGGGCGGGCCGCGGCGCTGAGGCTGCTCTTTCGGCTTTTCGGCTTCCGCCTCGCCCTCAGCCTTCTCTTCCGCTTCCTTGGCGACCGGCGGCGCATTCATCGCGCGGTGCTGTGCCGCCCCGCCCTGCGTACCGGCAGCATATCCGAGCAGGCCGAGGATCATCGGCACAAGGACGATAATCGCCAGCCAGGTTGGCCGGCGCGCATCGGCCAGGCGCCGGAAGTGGGCCGCGAAGGACGTGAACTCGGTAGCGATGGTGAACACCGCGAACGGCACCAGCAGGGCCGGCACAGTGAACAGCGCAAGATTGACCGGCGCATTGAACGCATCCAGCTTCACGCCTGCCGTGCCGAGGATGGCCGCAGCAAACGACGGCACGATATAAAGCAGCAGGCGGCCCATGAACATGAAGGTCCAGGCCCGGCTGAAATGCAGCTTCGAAGACTCCCCGAACGGGTTCAGCATCGTCTGGCCCCAGTTCATGGCGCCGGGGTCATCGCGCACGTCGCGGATCCAGGGGCGGTGGTGATCAATCTGGCCTGAATTGGTTTCCATGGGCCTGGCGCCTTCTGCTTGGGTCAGGAATACGTTCCGGCCGCGCCGGAAGGCGGCGGGCCGTGGCGGTTCGGTTTCGGTTCGGAGCGCATGCGGTAGGCGGCAAGGCCGACCAGACCGCTGGCGATCAGGAGCGCGGCGACGGAGGTGACCGCCGAAAGACGCGTGAACAGCTGCATGCGCACGACATAGGCTTCGAGCTGGACGGTGGAGCTGGTGCCTCTCAGCAGTTCCTGCATGATCGTCTGCACTTCCGCCTGCATGGCATAGGCCTGCGGTGACAGGACCGGGAACAGGGCCGAGGTGGCCACCAGGTTGATCAGGCCATACCCCATGAGAAAGGCGAGCCAGAGCCAGGCACTGAGACTGGCATCGTGCAGGCGTTTGGCGAACAGGCAGAAATACGGAAAGACCAGCACGAACTGCATCGGGCCAAGGCCCGGCCAGACCACAGCCGACAGGACCGTGATGATCATGTAGGCGCCCGTCAGGATGACAAAGCCGCGCGCGAAGGGATTCGGCGCGAGGCGGCCTTGCGGCTCGAGGAACAGGAAGCGGAAATCCATGGGCGGTGTCGGTGTTCCTTGCAGGCAAGAGGCGGTGTTCATACCGGCCCCTTATCAATAAACGATAAAGCGGCGCAAGATAAAAAGGCCGGGCGCCTGGCCCGGCCTTGTCATCAGGTGGCGCCAATGCAGCGCATCAGGTGAAGGGGTCGGCCGACACAGAGCCGCCGGGGCCCGGGCCATACTGGTTCTCGTTGGGGTCGGATTTGCCAGTGCCAACCCAGATCGTAAGTCCTAGCCAAACGAGCATTCCGAGGCCGACGTTGATAAAAAAGGGCCGCATGACTTCGAAAGCCAACATCGGGTCTTCAAGTGATTGCGGATCACTCTCGTAAACTTCCATAATCGCAGGCGCTGCCTGAAAAAAGCCTATGATACCGAGGATGAATCCGAGACCCCAGGGTATCGCCACAATCCAAGCTGTGCGCCCCATATCGTGCAAGCGCTTTCCGTAAACACACACTCCGACATAAATCAGCACGAAGTAGCCAAGGATGTTCAAAATCGGGATGAAGTTCAGGATGATGTTTGTCACGACCAGAACGGCCCAGCCGGCCCAAAATTGGCCCGCTTCAATCCGGCCGTTTGGCTTGAAAAGGACATCTGCAAAGCTCATTGGAGTCTCCTAGCCGTTGGGGCGTAGCCCCAGTTATGCACGCTGGGTTGCAACATCTGACGCCGTATCAGTTAGACGCTCCGCCGCAGCACTTGCTGCATAGCAGATCGAACCGGTTTCCGGAACGTTAAGTGCGGGCCGGCAGCGCGAAAGGGTTAAGCGAACTCAACCATGATTTCGTCGGCGGCAACGCTCTCGCCGGCCTTGACGTTGATCGCCTTCACCGTGCCATTGGCACCGGCACGGATGATGTTCTGCATCTTCATGGCCTCGACGATGCAGACCGCCTCGCCTTCCTGCACCTCCTGGCCGAGGGCGACGTCCATCGAAACGACGAGGCCCGGCATCGGCGAGATGATGAGCTTGGACGTATCCGCTTTCGGCTTCTCCGGCAGGCGGCCATGCAATTCGGCAACCGTCGGTGTGCAGACGAGCGCGCGCAGGGCAACGCCGCGCGAGCGGAAAAGGTAGCCTTCGGTCCGGTCCGCGAACTTCACGGCGAACGGCTTGCCGTCCAGAACGCCTTCCACGAGATGCCGACCCGGATGCCAGGAGGTGACGAAGCTGTGCGCCTTTCCTCCGTTCACGGTAATCTGGGCTTCGCCGTCAGTGCCGATGTCGATGGTCACCGGATGGTGCCTGTCACCGAGGATGACGACCCATTCCTTGCGGCCCTTGGTTTCGCTCGACATGCGTCCCGAGATCATGCGGGCGCGGCGATCAAAGAACGCGTGCACATAGGCCGCCGAGCAGATCAGCTGGGCTTCCTGCACCTTGGTGGCGGGCACCCCGTTGAAGCCTTCGGGGAACTCGTCCTTGATATAGGCCGTGGTGATATTGCCGGAGCGGAAGCGCTTCTCGTCCATCACCGCGGCGATGAAGGGAATGTTGTCCTGGATGCCTTCGATATGGAACCGGTCCAGCGCCTCGCCGTGCACATCGAGCGCGGTATCGCGGTCCTTGCCCCAGGTCACCAGCTTGGCGATCATCGGGTCATAGAACATCGAAATCTCGTCACCTTCACGCACGCCGGAATCCATGCGCACTTCGCCCTTGCCCAGCTTGCCTTCGGCCGGCGGGCTGAAACGTTTCAGGCGGCCAATGGAGGGAAGAAAGTTGCGGTACGGATCTTCCGCATACACACGGCTTTCCACGGCCCAGCCATTGATCTTCACATCCGACTGCTTGATCTTCAGCTTCTCGCCATAGGCGGAGCGGATCATCTGTTCGACCAGGTCGATGCCGGTGATCATTTCCGTGACCGGGTGCTCGACCTGCAGGCGGGTATTCATTTCGAGGAAGTAGAAGCCCTTGTCCTTACCCGAGGCCACGAACTCCACGGTCCCCGCGCTGTCATAGTTCACGGCCTTGGCGAGGGCGACGGCCTGCTCGCCCATCTTCTTGCGCGTCTCCGGATCGAGCAGCGGCGACGGGGCCTCCTCGATGACCTTCTGGTTGCGGCGCTGGATCGAACATTCGCGCTCGTTCAGCCAGAGGCAGTTGCCATGCTTGTCGCCCAGCACCTGGATTTCGATATGGCGCGGCTCGAGGATAAACTTCTCGATGAATATCCGGTCGTCGC
The DNA here is from genome assembly GCA_040223555.1 of Hyphomonas sp. GTDB lineage: Bacteria > Pseudomonadota > Alphaproteobacteria > Caulobacterales > Hyphomonadaceae > Hyphomonas. Next base: position 211,146 of record JAVKGA010000009.1, on the reverse strand, counting down.
CAAAGGAAGCGGTCGCTTCGGCTTTCACCGCCGGGAAGCCTTCTTCGACTTCCTTGTCATTGGCAGCCACCCGGATGCCCTTGCCGCCGCCGCCTGCCGAGGCCTTGATCATCACGGGATAGCCGATCTCGCGGCTGATCTTCACGGCATGCTTTGTGTCTTCGATCAGGCCCATATGGCCCGGCACCGTGGACACGCCGGCCTCGGCGGCCAGCTTCTTCGAGGAAATCTTGTCGCCCATCGAATCGATGGCGTGGGCGTTCGGGCCGATCCAGCCGATCTTTTCCTTTTCCAGCCGTTTCGCGAACGCCGCGTTCTCGGACAGGAACCCGAAACCCGGGTGAATCGCCTCGGCGCCGGTCTGTTTCACGGCCGCGATGATCTTGTCGGCCACCAGGTAGGATTCCGCGGCAGGCGAGCCGCCAATGTGAACGCTCTCATCCGCCATCTCGACCGCCATCGAGCCCGCATCGGCGTCCGAATAGACAACGACAGTCTTGATCCCCATGCGGCGGCAGGTCTTGATGACGCGGACGGCAATTTCCCCGCGGTTGGCGATCAAAATCTTGCTGAACATACGTCCGTAAGCCCCTCATACTGGAATAACCTTGCGAGTTAAGCCGCGTATTGGCCCTTGTCCATGCTTGCCGAAAGGGTAACGGCGCCGCACCCCCTTGCCGGTGCAGCGCATGCGGCTAAGGCTGACGCGATAAAAGATACGGGGAGGACAATCGGATGGCACAATCACGGCCCTGGTTAAGGCGGATCGGCATCGGCGTGGCGGCGCTTGTCGCCGTGCTCGGGGCCGTCTGGCTGGTGATCGGCGCCGACTGGCGCGCGCTCCTGACCCATCCCCCGGCGGGGCGCGATGTCCTGTTCTGGAGCGTGCCCCAGCGCGACGCCGCCTTCCGGATGATGGACGAGCTGCCGATGATCATCGAATCGCGTCCCATCCCCGCGCGCGGCGACGCCCACCCCTTGCCCGAAGGTGCGCCACTGGATCTGGGCACGGATTTCGACATGGACGCGTTTTTCCGCTCCCAGAATGCCGCCTCGCTGGTCATCCTCCACAAGGGCGAGATCCGGGCGGAACGCTATGGCAATCGTTTCACCGCGGAAGGCCGCTGGACGAGTTTCTCGGTCGCGAAATCCATGACCTCAACCCTCATCGGCGCGGCCATCCTCGACGGGCATATCAAGAGCCTCGACGACAAGGTGAGCGCCTATGTGCCCGGCCTCGCCGGCTCGCCCTATGATGATGTCACCATCGCCCAGCTGCTGACCATGACCTCCGGCGTCGCCTGGAACGAAGACTATGAAGATCCGCAGTCGGACGTTGCGCAGTTTGACAGCGCCGAGGTGAAGGACGGCGAGATCGGCATCGTCAACTATATGCGCACGCTGACCCGCGCCCATCCGCCCGGCGAGGTGTGGAACTATTCAACCGGCGAGACAAACCTGATCGGCGTGCTGGTGAGCGAGGCGACCGGCAAGCCAGTGGCGGACTACCTCTCCGAAAAAATCTGGAAGCCCTACGGCATGGCGCAGGATGCCAGCTGGCTGCTCGGCTCGGACGGGCATGAGATTTCCGGATGCTGCATCCAGGCCACGACGCGCGACTTTGCCCGCTTCGGTCAGTTCCTGCTGGACGGCGCGGTGACGCCGGCCGGGCCGGTCGTGCCGCCGGGCTGGGTCACCGCCGCCACCAGCAAACAGGCCGAGATCGGCGAGCCCGGCTATGGCTACGGCTTCCAGTGGTGGACCAGGGACGATGGCAGCTACATGGCCGACGGCATCTTCGGACAGGGCATCTTCATCGACCCGAACCGCCAGCTTGTGATCGCCTCCAACGCCAACTGGAAGACCGCGCTGGGCGCAGCAGACGGCGAATGGCCGGAACGCTCCACCTTCTATCGCCGCGTCCAGGCGGCCGTGGATGCCGAGACTAGCGCCGCGCCCTGAGCCGCATTTTTGTTGCGTTCGTTCCGCCTTACGCCACAAAAACGCGGCCCGGCTTCACAAAAATGGCCCGCTGTTTCAAGGCCGTGCAATTTAATTGGCCGCTGCGAATCCGACCGGACATCGCGCCGGGTTAGACTGCGCCCATGCACCCCCTACGCCCTCTTCCCGATTTCTGGTATCCGATTGCGCGGATACTCCTTGTGCTGAAGGCATTGCTGACGGCCACAGCGCCGCCGGCTTTCCCTTCCATTGCGGCGCACATCTATGCCGAGCTGCGCCTCTCCGGCGCGCTCGTCCGGCGCTACCTCTTCGCCCTCGCCCATGAGTTCCAGCTGCCGCCGGCGCACCCATGCCCTGCGCCTGCGCCCGCGCGGCAATCCACCGAGGCACCGTCCAGCGCGCGCAGCCACGCATCAGGATTTCGCATTTGCGAGCCGATCAGTCTCTCGCGCGGCGGCGCACGCGCGCCGGTCCCGGACACCTATGTCGAATGGGCGCTCGCCCTTCAGCGCGTTGAGGCCCTGCTCGCCGCCCTTCGCCGGCCCGACCCCATCGCCCGGCGTATCGCCCTGCGCCTCGCGCGCCGCCGTCCGCCGCGCCTTCGCGAGCTGCCCGTGCCCGCCTTCGTGATCCGGCGCATCGCCCCCGTCTTCGACATTCTCCTGATGCAGCTCGATGCCCTCGCCCAGCCGGACGCCTGGGCCGGAATCGGTCTCGACTCCAGCTGACGCAGGGCGCAACCTGTTGACTACCTTGCCAACCCCCCTTTCCCGCACTTCCGGGCCTTGCCCGCCAACCCCATTTATGTTAGTGAACGCTCACTAATGGAGACAATCCCATGAGCATCATCAAGCTGGACCTTGGCGCGCTGGTGAAATCCGGCAGCCTGACCCCCGAAGAGAGCGAGCGGCTGAAAGGCCTCGCCCTGCCGGATACGCGCGGAAACCTTGTGGTCAACGTGCTGCTGATCTTCGGCGCGGTGGCCGTGGCCAGCGCCGCGATTGCGCTGATCCCGGATGCCGGCACCGGCCTCGTGCTGGCTGTCGCCGCACTGTTCGGCGCCGAAGGCCTGCGCCGGTTTGCGCCGGGCGAGAGTTTCGCCGTTCTCTCCGCCGGACTCGCCATGATGGGCACGCTCGGCCTCGCCGGATGGATCGCGTGGGAGTTTGGCGAGGCGGCCTCGCCCACGATGCCCGCCGCCCTGATCGCCTTCGTGATGACCGCCGGCGCGATCTGGTTCCGCTCCGCCTTCCTCGCGGCGCTGGCCGTGCTCGCCCTTGGCGCTGTCTTCGGCACGGCCACCGGCTACTGGCACGCAAGCTACGCGCTCTTTGTCGAGGAGCCCGCAATCACGATTGCGATCTTCGGTGTCCTTGCCGCCGGGCTCTACCGTCTACGGACGATTGCAGACGCGGCCTGGACCATGCTGCTGACCGTCTCGGCCCGCACCGCGATGATCCTTGTCCACTTCGCCTTCTGGGTCGGCTCGCTCTGGGGCGACATCTTCTTCGACACCGGCTGGAACGAACAGCGCTGGACAAATTACGAGGCGTATGAGGCCTGGCGCGCGAACGCCGTCGTGCTGCCGGAATGGCCGTTCTCGATCGGTTGGGCGGCGCTGTGCATCGCGCTCTTCCTGCGCACGGCGCGCGGCAGCTTCCTGTCGACCAGCGCGCTCGTCTTCCTGAGCATCCATGCCTACACGCAATATTTCGAAGTGTTCGGCGCCGAACCTGTCGCCCTGCTCTTTGCCGGCCTGACCCTTGTCGGCCTCGCGGTCGGGCTCACCCGCTACCTCCGTCGCGGCAAGGTCGCCGCTGCGGATTGACACGAGGGGCTGCGCCCGGTTGGGGTGCCCCGGCAAAGAGAAAACACGGGAGAGAAACGATGAGCCAGCCAAAAGACCTCGAAGGACGCCACGCCCTCGTCACCGGCTCCGCCACCGGGCTCGGTCGCTCCATCGCCCTTCGGCTCGCCGAGCGCGGCGCCAATGTGATCATCAACTGCACCAAGTCGGTCGCGGACGGTGAGGCGACCGTCGCCGATTGCCAGAAGGCGGGCGCACAGGCCCGTCTCGTTCAGGCCGATGTCTCGACCGATGAAGGCTGCGCCAAGCTCGCCGAAGCCGCCGCCCAAGCCGGGCGGCTCGACATCCTCGTCAACAATGCCGGCATCACCAAACATGCCCGCGACCATTCGGACCTCGACGCCCTGACCCGCGAGGATTTCCTGCACACCTATGCCGTCAACGTGGCCGGCCCCTTCCTGATGCTGCAGAAGCTGAAGCCGATGCTGGTGGAGGCCCACCGCCAGACCGGGCGGGCCTCGGCAGTCCTGAACGTCTCCTCCATCGCCGGGGTCACCGGCATCGGCTCGTCGGTTGCCTATGCGGCCACCAAGGGCGCGCTCAATACGATGACGCTGAGCCTTGCCCGGGCCCTCGCCCCGGCGATCCGGGTCAATGCCGTCTGCCCCGGCTTCATCGGCACACGCTGGTTCAAGGACGAGATGAGCGCCGAGCAATACACAAAAATGGAGGCCGGCGTGGCGGCCTCGGTGCCCCTGAATGTCGCCAGCGGGCCGGACGACATTGCCGACTCGGCCGTGTTTTTCCTGACGGATGCCTCGCGGCACATTACGGGCGAGACCCTGCTGGTCGATGCGGGCATGCACCTCGGCTATGCGCCTCTGGTCGCGCGTTAGGGCCTGATTCTGTTGCGAATCCGCCACACAAGTGTGGATTCGCTGCATCGCACAAAGCTGAGGCACGAGGGGTCCCGGCTGCCCAAAAGCCCGGCGACAAGACCCCGCCGCCGCCGTTTACCCTACGTTTCCCATCGAATTTTCGGTCACCACCCTGCAGCTTCAGGCGTGGCGCTCGATCAGGAGCGTGATGACAGAAGCAGAGGTTTCCTCACAATGAAAACACAACTCTCACGGGCCAGCCTACTCGCCGCCGCACTATTCGCAGCCGCCGGCGCCGCTCAGGCTCAAGGCGAATTCTCGGGCAACGTGGCCTTGTCTACGGATTATGTCTGGCGGGGCGTTTCCCAGTCCAATGGCGACATGGCCATCTCGGGCGGCTTCGACTACGCCAACGGCATGTTCTATGCCGGCACCTGGGCCTCGAACATCGACTTTGACGATGCATCCGATGCCAACGTCGAAATCGACTTCTACGGCGGTCTCGCCAGCGAATTCGCCAATGGCGTGACCTGGGATGTCGGCGTGATCTACTACGCCTACCCGGATTCAGAAGTGTCCGATCTCGACTTCGTCGAGCTCAAGGGCGCCCTCGGCTATTCCTTCGATGCCGGCCTCTCGGTAGGCGGCGAGGTCTACTACGACCCGGATAATGAGAACATGTACCTCAACGCGACCGCAGGCTACGCGCTGTCCGAGAATTTCGGCATCGATGGCAGCGTCGGCAACTACCAGTTCGACGCCGGTGGTGACTACACATCCTGGTCGCTGGGTGCATCGACCTCGGCAGCCGGCTTCGGTCTGGATCTGCGCTATTGGGGCACGGACATCGACGGTGTCGAAGTCGCTGACGACCGGATCGTGTTCACGATTTCGCGCAGCATGTAAGCGCCAGACGGCCTTCAGGGCTGTATAAAGAGAGCCGTGTGCGGGTTTGCTCCTTGTCCCTGCACACGGCTCTTCCTTTTTTCCGGGAGGAGTCTGGCTGGAAATTGCGCACGGAGCGGTTTATAGGCATGACTTTTCCCCGGGGAGTGGCTTCATGCGCATTGGTGTTCCAACTGAAATCAAGAAACAGGAATCCCGTGTCGGCCTGACACCCGAAAGCGTTGGCGAGCTGGTCCGGGCGGGCCATACCGTGCTGGTTCAGGATGGCGCCGGTATCAATTCCGGCTTTGCCAACGAGGCCTATACGTCGGTCGGCGCCGAAATCGCAGCGGATGCGGCTGCCGTCTTCGGTGGCAGCGAACTAATCGTCAAAGTAAAAGAGCCCCAGCCGGAAGAAACTGCCCGTCTGACCCCGAAACATACACTATTCACCTATCTCCACCTCGCGCCGGATCCGGTGCAGGCCAAGGGCCTGAGGGATTCCGGCTGTCTCGCGATCGCCTATGAGACCGTGACCGACCATGAGGGCGGCCTGCCGTTGCTGCGCCCGATGAGCCAGGTGGCCGGGCGCATGTCGATGCAGGTCGCAGCCTGGGCCCTGATGCGCACAAAACGCGGACGCGGCATCCTGCTCGGCGGTGTGCCGGGCGTTTCGCCGTCTAAGGTCGTGATCATCGGCGGCGGTGTTTCTGGAACGCATGCCGCCGAGATTGCCGTGGGCATGCGCGCGGACGTGACGGTGTTCGACCGAAACAATATCCGGCTCGGCGAACTGGACGAGCAGTTTCGCGGCAGCCTGAAGACGATGTATTCGACGGCGCATTCGCTGGCCGAAGCGATCAAGGAAGCCGACCTCGTGATCGGTGCCGTGCTGATCCCGGGCGCCTCGGCGCCGAAGCTGATCAGCCGCGAACAGCTCAAGACGATGAAACCCGGCGCTGTGCTAGTGGACATCGCCATCGATCAGGGCGGCTGTTTCGAGACGAGCCATGCAACCACCCACGAAGATCCGATCTATGACGTGGACGGAATACTTCATTATTGCGTGGCCAACATGCCCGGCGCCGTTCCGCGCACATCGACCTATGCGCTGAACAATGCCACCCTGCCTTTCGTGATGCAGATCGCGAACCTTGGCGCGCGCAATGCGATCAATGCCAATCGTCACCTCGCCAATGGCCTAACGGTGGACAATGGCACGATTGCGCACAAGCTCGTGGCGCGCGATTTGGGTGAGACCTATGTGCGGCCGGACTGGCTGAACGTCGCGTTTACCTGACGGACTAATCCGCCTACGGACGGATCAGGATCCGAGCGCAACAATCACGTCGTCAATGGTGGCGCGTGGCTTGTCCATGATGGCGGCGATTTGGGCACGCTGCTCGATGGCAAGCCAGAGGCCGAGCACTTCGACATCGACAACGCGCCATTCGCCGCCGCGCTTCATTACGCGCCAGCGCACGGTCATCGGGTCCTTGTCTTTCTGTGAGACGCGCGTCTCGACAATCGAATCCGTGGCGCTGCGATCCTTGGAACCCACCACTTCCACCTTGGCATTGGCGAAATCGCTGCGGTGCTTGTCAAAACGCGCGGCGAGGAACTGGTCGAAGGCAGCGGTGAAGCGCTGACGCTCGTCGTCGCTGATCCGGTTGGCGTGCTTGCCCAGCGTAAAGCGGGCAACGGTGGGCACGTCGATGGAGTCGCGGAAGGCATCCTTGCCGTGCTCCGGATCGGAAATCTGGGCGGCCGTTCCCGAAATCACTGCTTCGGCTTCCTGGCCTGCGAGGGCCGGTAGCGCAGACAGGGCGAGAGCGGCGGCGGTCAGTATGGCGCGGATGAACATCCGTCGAGGTCCTTCAAGTTTCATTTCCTGAGCACTCAAATGGAGTGCCCGGAAGAGATTTGAACCCAGCCCTGGAGAATTGTTGTTATGTCATGCGAGATGCGTGCCGGTCCGTGAAATTATGAACATGCTGCGCAAGGCGCCGGGAGGTGTTGCCCGCCAGCAACACCCCTCAGCCCAATGCCTTGTTTCCATTCAAAGCGGCGGCGAAGGCCTGGCTAGTCTTTGACCACTTCGCCGCGGACCATGACAAATTCGACAGCCTTGAGGACCTTCACATCCTTGAGGGGATCGCCGGAAACGGCGATCAGGTCGGCGCTTTTGCCGGCCTCAAGTGTGCCAATCTGGTCGGACAGGCCGAGCAGGTCGGCGGCGTTCACGGTGGCCGCCTTGATGGCTTCCGTCGGCGGCATGCCGAACTTCACCAGCAGCTCAAACTCATCGGCATTGCGGCCATGCTTCGAGACGCCGGCATCGGTGCCGAAGGCGATTTTCACGCCGCGCGCATAGAGAACCTCGAGGCTCTTGCCGGTGATGCTGATGCGCCATTCGATCTTGGCGAGGACGTCCGGCTCGTAGGAATCGGGATTGTTCTTCAGGCGTTCGATATATCCGTTCACGGTCGACAGGGTCGGCACGTAATAGGCATCCGATGCCGCAAAGGCCGCAATGGTTTCTTCGTCGAGAATTGTTCCGTGCTCTATCGAGTCTGCGCCCGCCTGCAGCGCGAGCAGGATGCCGTCGGCGCCGTGCGCGTGGACGGCGACTTTCTTGCCGAAGAGTTTTGCCGTCTCGACGATGGCGCGGGCTTCGTCTTCGAACATCTGCTTGCCGAGACCGGCGCTGATGCGGCTGTTGACGCCGCCGGTGGAGGCGAACTTGATGACGTCTGCGCCGCGCGCGACCTGCAGGCGCACTGCGCGGCGGCAGTCTTCGGCGCCGTTGCAGGTATTGCCGGCGGCGTTGAAATATTCGCGCAGATCGTCCCGGTATCCCAGCGAGCCATCCATATGACCGGAGGTGCCGGAAATGGAATTGCCCGCGTCAAGGATGCGGGGGCCGTCGATCTGGCCGTCATTGATCGCATCGCGCAGGGCGAGGACGGCGCCGTCCCCGTCACCAAGGTTGCGCACGGTGGTGAAGCCGGCGCGCAGGGTTTTCATGCCATTCTCCCAGGCATTGAAGGCCTGCGCGGCGGATGAGAGGGTCATGTCTTCCAGCTGGGACGCAATGCCGCCGGTATCGGACGTGAGGTGGACATGGCTGTCGATCAGGCCCGGCAGGACGTATTTGCCTTTCAGGTCGATGATGCGGACGGTCTTGTCCTTCGGCGTCCTGTAGCCGGTCTCGAGCGAGACAATCTTGCCGTCAGTCACGATGATCGTGGTCTCGCCCAGCGGCGCCTCACCCGGGACGGCCAGCACTTTGCCGGCCTGAATATAGACGGTCTCGGCCAGCGCGGGCACGGCAAGGGCGAGCGTGGCAACGGCCAGAGCCGCCGTGCGTAGGAAACGGGTTGGGAAATTCATGGGATCAGCCCTTTGGGACAAACAGATACAATCTGGCATATGTGTTATCAGACGCAGTCGGCGAGAAAACCCTCGCGGTCAATCGCGGCGGCCCTAAATTCAAACTGGCAACAGGAGGCCCATCATGATCGATCTCATTATAGACAAGCGCACACGCGATCTCGGCGGCGGATTCGAAGTCGGTCGGGTGCTGCCCTTCGCGAAGCGGCGGATGGTCGGCCCGTTCATCTTTTTCGACCAGATGGGCCCTGTGGACTTTGAGGCAGGCATTCCGCGCACGCTGGATGTGCGCCCGCATCCGCATATCGGCCTGTCGACCGTGACCTATCTTTATTCCGGATCGATGACCCATCGCGACAGTCTCGGCTTCCAGCAGGAGATCAAGCCGGGCGCCGTGAACTGGATGACGGCCGGCAAGGGCATCACGCATTCCGAGCGGCTCGAATATGCGCGGATGCACGGCGCGCATATGCACGGCATCCAGGCCTGGGTGGCCCTGCCCAACGAAGACGAGGAGATCGACCCCGGTTTCTGGCACCATCCGGCAGACAGCCTGCCGAGCTGGACCGAGGCTGGCGTCCGTGGACGGATGATTGCCGGCGCGGCAGAAGGTATGGATGCCAAGGTGAACGTGCGCTCGCCGCTGTTTTACATGCATTGGGAGATGGACGCTGGCGCCGAGCGCGGCGTGCCCGCAGAACATGCCGAGCGCGCGGTGTATCTTACCGAAGGCGCCATCGAGGTTGCCGGGCAGGTGCTGAAGCCGGGCCAGATGGCCGTGCTGAACAAGGGCGATGTGCGCGTCAAGGCGCTCGCGCCCTCGACCGTGATGGTGCTCGGCGGCGAGCCGATTGGCGAGCGGTTCATCTACTGGAATTTCGTCTCGTCTTCCAAGGACCGTCTTGAGCAGGCGAAGGAAGACTGGAAACAGGGCCGGATGAAACTGCCGGACGGGGACGATCAGGAATTCACCCCGCTGCCGGAAAGCTGACCCTGAAGGGGCGATTCATGAAAACCGAGACAGTCACTTTCAAGAGCGCGGCCGGGCATGACCTTTCCGGACGGCTGGAGCGCCCGGTGGGCGCGCCGCGGGCCTGGGCGGTGTTTGCGCACTGCTTCACCTGCAGCAAGGAATCGGCAGCGGCCGTGCGCGTCTCGCGCGCGCTGGCGGCGCATGGCTTTGCCGTGTTGCGGTTTGACTTTGCCGGGATCGGCGCTTCGGGCGGCAAGTTTGCGGATGCGACTTTCTCGTCCAATGTCGATGACCTGGTGGCCGCTGCGGAATATCTGCGTACGGAACATGGCCTGCCTGCCCTGCTGATCGGCCATAGTCTTGGCGGCGCAGCTGTTCTGGCAGCGGCCGACCGGATTGCCGATGCGGCGGCAGTGGTCACAATCAGCGCGCCCGCCGATGTGGCGCATGTCGAGCAGAATTTCGCCGGCGCCGTCGCCGCCATTGAGGCGGAAGGCGCAGCCGACGTGACGCTGGGCGGGAAACAGTTCACGATCACGCGCGAACATCTGCGCGACTTCCGCAACCAGCCGCAGGCGAAACGCATCGCGGGCCTGCGCAAGGCGCTGCTCGTGCTGCATTCGCCGACCGACAGTCTCGTCGGCATCGACAATGCGACGGCGATCTTCATGTCCGCCCGGCACCCGAAGAGTTTCGTCTCGCTGGATGATGCAGACCATTTCCTGACGCGCCCGGAAGATGCGGCCTATGCGGCGGATGTGATCTCCGGCTGGTCGGCGCGCTATATTCCGAAGCCTGCGCTGGCGAAACATCCGGAGGGCGCGGTGGTCGCCGAAGAGACCGGCGCTGGTCCGTATACGAACATCATCCGCTCCGGCGCGCATATCCTGACAGCTGACGAGCCGAAGGATGTCGGCGGCGACGATACCGGCCCCTCACCCTATGACCTGCTGGCGGCGAGCCTTGCGGCCTGCAAGTCGATGACGATGCGGATGTATGCGCGGCAGAAGAAATGGGACGTGGGGCGCATCGCTGTCTCGGTGAAACACAACAAGGTGCACGCCGCCGACTGCGCCGACGCCGAAACGCGTGAAGGCAAGATCGACCTCTTCAAGGTTGGCATTGCCTTCGACGGCGCTCTCGACGCGGCGCAGCGCGAGAAGCTGATCGAGATTTCCGGGAAATGCCCGGTGCATCGCACCCTTCAGAGCGAAGTGAAGATCGTGACGGCGGCCTCTTCAGAATAGGAGGAACGGGCCGGGCGAGCCGGCTGCCCCGAATATAGTTGACTAGGAAACTTTCTCTATGTAGTTTCCTTGTCAATAAAGGTCTCCGTATGCCGCCCGTCCAGCCCGCCTCCGCCCTCACCGATCATCTTGGCTTCTGGCTTCGCCTTGTGTCGAACCAGGTGTCGCAGGCCTTTGCGACCCGGCTGGAATCAGTCGGCGTCACGGTGGCTGAATGGGTCATGTTGCGTGCGCTCTACGGGGCAGCCCCGGAAAGCCCCACGCGGCTGGCCGAGACGATGGGCATGACCAAGGGCGCGATCACCAAGCTCGCCGACCGGCTGATTGCCAAGGGTCTGATCGTGCGCCGTCCGAGTACGGAGGATGCCCGCGCGCAGACGCTGGCGCTGACACAGGCCGGCACACGCCTTGTGCCGCAGCTGGCGGCGCTGGCCGATGCCAATGATGCCGATTTCTTCGCTGCCCTCACCCCGGGCGAACGCAAGGCGCTGGAGAAAACCCTGCGCCGTCTGGCCGCCCGTTTCGGCAAGTCCCCTTTACCCATCGATTAGGACCAACGACATGACCCCCGACCAGGAAATCACCGCCCGCGCCTGCCTCGAGGCCGCCGAGACCGGCTCGCTGGATTTCCCGCAGATCGTCGGAACGCTGATAGCGGCGGGCTTCGAAAGCTACACGGTCGATTTCCGCTGCGCCCGCAACACCTATTACCTGCCGGACGGCGACAGTCTCGACCTGTCCGGTCACGCGCCTGAGGCGCCCGTCGCCGCCGAATTCGATGCGGGCGCGATGCAGGCCGCCATCCGCGAGGCGCAGACCAAGGCGCCGGGCTATACCTATCCGGGCTTCTGCGAGAAGGCAGCGCACGCCGGATGCGCGGGCTACATCGTCTCCTTCATCGGCCGCCGCGCGGTCTATGTCGGCCGCACCGGCGAGACACATGTGGAGCATTTTCCGAACTGAAGATTCATCCTGCGCCTTCATTCGGTCCCCCGGACCGAATGATCCGCTGCGCGGAACGGCTTGGATGGTGCGGGCGGCCGGGGTTGAACCGGCATGACCTTTCGGCCGAGGGATTTTAAGTCCCTTGCGTCTACCAATTTCGCCACGCCCGCACGTGGGGCGGAGAGTTACGGCGCGCCCGGCCCGATGGCAAGCGGGCCACCCGGTTTGCCCTGCCCGCAAACCGCGCTAAACCGGTTGCGGAGAGTTTGGGGACCAGGAACAGCAGATGAGCCAGACGGGTGAAACACCCCCGGTAGACGGGCCTGCGCCGCATGATGCCTCACGCGGCGGGCGCGGCGCGCGGATCGGCCTGTTCCTCGGCCCGGCGCTTGGCCTGCTGATCGCGCTGGCACCGGCGCCAGAAGGGCTCGAGCGCGGCGGGCTGATGGTGGCGGGCCTGCTGGCGCTGATGGCGGTCTGGTGGGCGAGCGAAGCGGTGCCGATTGCGATCACCTCGCTGATGCCGTTGGCGATCCTGCCGCTGCTGCAGGTGATGCCGCTGCGGGATGTGGCGGCGCCTTATGCGGACCCGGTGGTCCTGCTTCTCCTCGGCGGTTTCATCGTCGCGCTCGCCATCGAGAAATGGAACCTGCACCGGCGCATCGCGCTGAACGTGCTGGTCGTCTCCGGCGCGCGGCTGAAACTGCTGGCGGCGGGCTTCATGCTGACGACGGCGCTCCTGTCGATGTGGATTTCGAACACGGCGACCAGCCTTATGATGGCGCCGATTGCACTCTCCGTGGCGCTGGCCGCAGGCGGCGGCATGCGCCTCGCCGGGGCGTTGCTGCTGGGCGTGGCTTACAGTGCCTCGATCGGCGGCCTCGCCACACCAGTTGGCACGCCCACGAACCTGATCGCCATCGGCTGGCTGCGCGAGAATGCCGGGCTGGATTATTCATTCAGCGAATGGATGAGTTTCGCCCTGCCGGTGGTGGCGCTGATGTTGCCGGCGGCCTGGCTGGTGGTGACCTGGGGGCTGAAGTCCGACCCCGCCGGGGCCAAGGCCGCGCAGGCGGAAATCCGGACGCAGCATAAGGGGCTGGGCCGTATCACAACGCCGGAAGCGCGCGTGGCGATGGTGTTCGCGGTGATCGCGTCGGCCTGGATTTTCCGGGAACAGCTGGTGCATGTGCCGGGCTTTGGCGGGCTGACCGATATGGGCATCGCGATCATCGGCGCGGTGCTGATGTTCCTTGTGCCGCACAGCGACGCGAAGACGACCGAGGCCGGGCGCGGATTTGCCCTGCTCGACTGGGACGATGGCAAGTCGATCCCCTGGGATGTCGTGCTGCTGTTCGGCGGCGGGCTGTCGATTGCGGCGGGGGTTCAGGCGTCGGGACTGGCCGGCTGGCTCGGCACATCGCTGGCGGGGGTCGCCACACTGCCGCCGGTCCTGCTGGTGCTGATCATCGTGACGCTGCTGATCTTCCTGACCGAAGTGATGTCGAACGTGGCGGCCATGACGACCTTCCTGCCGGTTCTGGGCGCGCTGGCGATGGCCACCGGGACCGACGTGCAGACGCTGGTGATCCCGTGTGCGATGGCGGCGTCGTGCGCCTTCATGCTGCCGATTGCGACCGGGCCGAACGCCGTGGTCTTCGGCACACGGCAGGTGCCGATGGCGCGGATGGTGAAGACCGGCCTGTGGCTGAACATCGCGTGTATCGGCATCGTGACGCTGTTCTTCGGTATGTGACAGGTTTTTGTATGATTTACGCAGTTGATCGTCACAAAACTATCCTATAGCCACCCCGGATAACGGAGAATGGACCGGCGAACAGGTACGCGCGGCCGCGAGACCGGGGGCCTCACGATGCTTCGCCATGTCGTTCTTGCGTCCTGCCTGGCAGGCTTTGCCTGCCCCTACGCGGCGGCCGAAAACCAGATCTGGACCTCGATCAGTCTCGACACGAAACCGTCGGAAGGCTCGCCTTACAAATTCGAGCTGAACACCGAACTGCGCTACCAGCCTGACGGAGATCTGGACACGGTCGAGATCCGTCCCGGCATCGCCTACAAGCTGGATAATGGCCTCGCTGTCAGCGGCGGCTATCTCTACGCCCAGTCAGAGCGCGCCGGCCCGGACCAGATCGAACACCGGCTGTGGCAACGCGTGGCTTACCCCATCGCCAAACTCGGCAGCGGAAAGCTCAAGGGCCAGACGAGACTGGAAGAACGCTGGCGCGAAGGCGCGGACGCCACCGGCGTGCGCCTGCGCCAGAAATTCGCCTTCGAACAGCCGGTCGCCGATACGCCTTTCACCCTTGTGCTCAGCGATGAGGTTACCGTCGGCCTGAACGACACGGCCTGGGGACATGCCGAAGGCTTTCAGGAAAACCGCGCGCAGGCTGTCATCGAATGGGAGATGGGCCCGGCGACCTGGGAGCTCGGCTACCTCAACCAGCGCCGCAATGGCGGCAATGGCGCAGACGACGAGACCAACCATCATATCGTCGTCGGCCTGTCGGCCAGCTTCTGACATTCGCCCAATAAAAAAACGCGCCCCGTTTCCGGGACGCGCCTTTTCAGGTCGCCGCTAAGTCAGCCGCGCACGAGGCGCAGCGCCAGCAGCAGCTGGACTAGGCCAGTTCGATCGTGCTCACGGCAACTTTGCCCGAGCGTTGATCTTTAGCCGTGTCGAAGTTGACCTTCTGGCCTTCGTTCAGGGTCGCAATGCCCGAGCGCTCAAGGGCGGTGACGTGAACGAACACGTCGTTGCCACCGTTTGCAGGCGCGATGAAGCCGAAGCCTTTTTGGCTGTTGAAGAATTTCACAGTACCGTTCGTCATATAAGTAGTTCTCATACCAGTTTGTGGACTGACAATGCGTCAGCCCTTGCATATCGAAAGTTTGGAGGGTGTGTCTGAAACTGCGCCCTTTCGGGGAGCTGCGCCTGATTGTCCGGCCAAGGTCGATGGGGGCCATATGCCCCCCTCACCCGCCAAATGCAAGTTATTTATCCGTAGGGTTGGGACTGTGCCGGATCAGGACAGGCTTCAGGTGACGCGCTCGAAAATCGCGGCCAGCCCCTGCCCGCCGCCGATGCACATGGTTTCGAGGCCGTAGCGGGCTTCGCGGCGCTCCATTTCGCGCAGCAGCGTGGCAAGGATGCGCCCGCCCGTGGCGCCGACCGGATGGCCGAGCGAAATGCCGGAGCCGTGCACGTTGAGGCGGGCGAAGTCATCGTCGCTGAAGCCCAGCGCCTTGGTGCAGGCGAGCACCTGCGAGGCGAAGGCTTCGTTGAGTTCGAGCAGGTCGATATCCTTCAGCGACAGGCCCGCGCGCTTCAGCGCTTTCTCCGTAGACGGAACAGGTCCGATCCCCATAACGCCCGGGCCGACGCCTGCCACGGCCCAGGAAACCAGTCGCGCCATCGGCTTGAGACCATACTGGTCTGCCATCTCGCGCGTCATCACGAGGCAGGCTGAGGCGCCATCATTCTGGCCGCTGGCATTGCCCGCGGTGACGGTGGCGTCCGGATCCTGCTTCGCGCGGATCGGGCGCAGCTTGCTCAGCACGTCGACTGTTGAGTCCGCACGCGGATGTTCGTCCTTCGTCACGACGGTTTCAGACTTGCGGCCTTTGACGGTGACCGGGATGATCTCGTCATCAAACGTGCCGTTCTGCTGCGCGGCAATTGCCTTGGCATGCGAAGCGGCGGCGAATGTGTCCTGCGCTTCGCGCGTGATCTGGTAATCGCGGCGCAGGTTTTCGGCCGTTTCCAGCATGCCGCCCGGCACCGGGAAATTCTTGCCGCCCGCCGTGACGCGGCCATTCACGAGGCCATCATTGACGGTCATCGCGCCCTGCCCGAGGCCCCAGCGCAGCGCGGTGGAATAGAACGGCGCATTGCTCATCGACTCGGCGCCGCCCGCGATCGCGCAATCCATCGCGCCGGTTGCCACCTGCATTGCCGCGTTGATCACCGCCTGCAGGCCGGAGCCGCAGCGCCGGTCGATCTGCATACCGCCAACTTCCACCGGAAGCCCAGCATCCAGCGCGACCACACGGCCGAGCGCGGGCGCATCCATGGAGGAATAGCACTGTGCGAAGATTACATCTTCGATCTTGTCCTTCGGCAGTTTCGTGCGCGCCAGCAGGCCCTCGACCACCGTCGCACCGAGCTCGTGCGCATGCACATCGCGAAACGAACCGCCAAAGCCGCCCACGGCTGTCCGAACGGGCTCACAGATCACGACATCACGCATGGATTTCTCCCAGGTTTTCTTGCTGGTGCGTTGATAGGCCCGAGGCCGGTGCGGAGGCAACCGGGATCGCGCTATGCCGTTGCGGCATAGGTGTTAGCCAGCCTGCCGTCTCACGCTGCGCTGCTGCAGCCCTTACATGAAGCCATGAGTGCAGGCAGCCAGAGGAGCGTGCCCATGATTGCCCCTATCTTCGTCTCGCACGGCTCGCCCACGCTGGTGTTTGATGACGTGCCCGCGCGGGATTTCCTGCGCGCGCTTGGCCAGTCGTTGCCGCGCCCGAAGGCGATTGTCGTCGCCTCGGCCCATTGGGAAACGCGCGCGCCGGCCGTCAGCGCCATGGTGGCAAACACCACGATCCACGATTTCGGCGGCTTTCCGGAGCTGATGTATCAGCTGCAATACCCAGCGCCGGGCGATCCGGCGCTTGCGACACGTGTGGCGGGCCTGCTGGCCAATGCTGAATTGAAGGCGACGCTCGACAGCGATCGCGGCCTCGACCACGGCGCCTGGGTGCCGCTGATGCTCGCCTGGCCGGAGGCGGACATTCCGGTGCTGCAGGTCTCGCTGCAAACCCATCTTGGCCCGGCACACCACTACCGTCTCGGGCAGGCGCTTGCCCCGCTCGCCGCCGAAGATGTGCTCGTTCTCGGCAGCGGCAGCTTCACGCATGATCTGCGCAGCGTCGACTGGCGCGGCAACAATGTGGCGCCGGACTGGGTGACGGAATTTGCGGACTGGACGAACGCCGCGCTCGCGGATGGCCGTATCGATGACCTGCTGGACTATCGCCGCCTGGCGCCATCCGCTGCGCGCAATCATCCGACGGAGGAGCATTTCCTGCCGCTGTTTGTTGCACTGGGCGCCGGCGGCCTGCATGCCCGACTGCTGCACCAGTCCTTGACCTTCAGTGTGCTGAGGATGGATGCGTTTGAGTTTGCGGAATAAAGCCCCCTCTCCCTTCAGGGAGAGGGGTTCAAGTGTCGCTTACCCCTGCTGGTCCCGCCCGCGCGCCGTCACCTGCTTCCTCGCCTCTTCCACGCTCTCCGCCGACACCGATGCCGAATGCTCGATCGAGCGTTTGACTTCTTCCTTCATCGCGGCGGCGAAGGTCATGCCGAAGCCGTCATCGATCAGCGCCTTGTACTTCTTCAGCAGCACGGGCTGCGTGCCGGTCATTTCCTGCGCGAGCTTCAAGGCCGCCGGCACCAGTTCGTGAGAAGGGTAGACCCGGTTGACGAGGCCCCAGCGCTCGGCTGTTTCCGCGTCGAGGAAGTTGCCGGTGAAGGAGAGTTCCTTGGCGCGGCTGATGCCGATCAGGCGCGAGAGTTTCTGCGACAGGCCCCAGCCGGGAACGATGCCGACGCGGGCATGCGTGTCGGCGAATTTCGCATGTTCGGAGGCGAGCAGCACGTCGCACATCAGGGCCAGTTCGAAGCCGCCGGTGATGGCAAAGCCGTTGATCGCGCCAATGATCGGCCAGGGATAGGCCTCCAGCGCGGCGGCCATGTTGATCGCCTTGGAGTCCTCATCGGCGCCGAGCGCAAAGCCGGTCTGGCCGGCTTCCTTCAGATCAATGCCAGCGGTGAACGCGCGGCCGCTGCCGGTCAACACGACGGCGCGAACATCGGGGTCGTCCCTCAGCCCGGTGAACACGTTGACGATCTCGGCGCGCAGCGCGCGGTTGAGCGCGTTCAGCGCATCCGGCCGGTTCAGCGTGACGAGGGCAACGGCGCCGTCGCGCTCAACGAGGACAATCGGTTCGGACATGGCTGGCTCCTTCGGAATATATTTGCGTCCGTGATAACGCTGCGAGGCGCCGGGCGCCAAGCCTGACCTCGCGGAGACTTCAGGCCTTCTTCTTCGTCACCCGCCGAAAGATGGCGATGCCGAGCGCCACAAGGGCGATCAGCGCGGCAAGATAGAACAGGTTCATCTTGAGCGGCGTGACCCAAGCCTTTGCATCGAGCGCGTCGGCTGCGCCCGAGAGCGCCAGCGCCTGGATCGTGTTTTCGGTCAGGTCGACAATCAACACCGCAAAACCCGGGATAGCGGCCACGGCGCCCCATTTGCCAAAGAAGCGCCAGGCAAGGCCGGCGAACAGCAGGCCGAAGGAAACCGGGAACGCGGTATCGATCAGCACCGTCACCCAGAAATGCACCGACTTCTGCTCGGGCGTCATGGCGGCGAAGACTTCGCGGATCGCGTCTTTCTGATCCAGCATGTCGAGGAACTGCCCGCCGACCGCCGGCGTGAAGTGCTGGAAACCGAAGATGCAGAGCACCATCAGCACAAAGAGCGTCCACAGGACGGGCGTGCGCGTGATAAGGGTCATGACGTGATCTCCGGGTCTGCGCCGAGCTGGCGCGCCAGCGCTTCAAGTTTCGCCTGCACAGCGCCGAGCGCCGCCTTGTCAGTCGAGCGCGCAACCATCGCGACGCCATGATCGTCAATCGCGCCGTACCAGGGATAAGACCCGATGCCTACGCCCGGCGACGCCTTGGCGATCTCGCCGAGGCCAACCGCAAGGTCGCCCTCGCGCAGGCCCTTGCCGCGCACGGTGACCTTGTGCACCACCGCGCCCGTCTGCAGGCGTGGCCCGATATCTTCCAGCATCGCACGGGCGATCTGCGGCACGCCCGCCATCGTGAACACATTCTCGATCTGGAAGCCCGGCGCGCCAGACACAGGATTCGCCACGAGGCTCGCCCCGTGCGGCACGCGCGCCATGCGCCGGCGCGGCGCGGTGAACTCGGTGCCCATCTTTGCGTACCGCTCGGCCATGTCCGCCAGCGCCTCCGGATGTTCCGAAATGCCGACACCGAACGCCGCCGCGATGGCGTCCGCCGTGATGTCGTCATGCGTCGGGCCGATGCCGCCGGTTGTGAACACGTAGGTGTATTTCGCCCGCAGCGCATTCACCGCTGCGACGATCTCGGCCTCGATGTCCGGCACGGTCCGGCACTCCATCACCGGGATGCCCAGCGGCTCAAGGAATTGCGCCACCTGCTGCAGGTTGATGTCGCGCGTGCGTCCCGAGAGAAGCTCGTCGCCGATCAGCAGGACAGCCGCCGTCGGTGCGCTCATCGGACCTCCTCGAACGCCTCATAGACCAGCTCTGCTGACTCGGTGCGCATCTCGCGGTCGAGCGATCCGCCGAACACCTGGATCATGCCGATGAAGTAGAGCTTGTTCGCCGGGTCGATCCAGAACCAGGTGCCGGCCGCGCCGCCCCAAGTAAACGCACCTTGCGGATAAAGATCCTGTCCCGGCATCATCACCGCCACATCGAGACCGAAGCCGACGCCGGTTGACGTGCCGGAGACCGGGCCATTTTCGCCAAGGTAGATGTTTTCCGGCAGGACGTTCGACGCCATTATCGCCACCGTTTCGGGCTTCAGGATCTGTACCCCATCCAGGGTGCCCCCATGGGCCAGCATCTCGGCAAAGCGGGCATAGTCGTCCATCGTGGAGACCAGCCCGCCCCCGCCGGATTCGAAATTGAGCGTATCCTCGCGGAACAGGAAGCCCGGCATCGGCAGCGCTCCGCCGAGCCCACCCGTCTCCGGATCGCGGCCCCAGACGTCGGAGAACCGGTCATACTCCGCCTCCGGAACATAAAACCCGGTATCCTTCATGCCGAGCGGTTCAAACAGCCGTGTACGGAAGAACTCGCCGAGCGTCTGGCCAGACAGCCGCTCGATCAGGGCGCCCTGCAGGTCAACGCTAATCGAATAATCCCAGGTCACGCCCGGTTGATGTTTCAGCGGGATCGCAGCGACGCGCGCGACGAGATCATCAAGATCGGCAGACTGGAACACCTGCGCCGCCCGGAACTGGTCGTCGACATAATTGTCCGGCGCCAGTCCGTATCCGAAGCCGGCCGTATGGGCCATGATCTCCAGAACGGTCGGCGCGCGCGCCGCCGGCACCAGCACCGGCTGGCCCGCCTCATCCAGACCCGTGAACACCTGCAGACCCTCAAACTCGGGGAAGAATTTCGTGATCGGATCATCCAGCTCGAACGCATCCTCTTCCCAGAGCGTCAGCAGGGCGACGCCCGTCACCGGCTTGGTCATTGAATAGATGCGCCACATCGTATCTTCTTCGACGGGCGCCTGATCCGCTTCGCGGCGGATACCTGCTCGCGTGTCGCTGATCACCTCGCCATCCTTCACCAGTCTTGTGGCGATGCCTTTGACCCGGCCTTCACCGATATAGGCCGCCATGCGGGCCTCAAGGGCGGCAATCGCTTCCGGGCTGAAAGCGGGCTTCGGCGCCGCCTCGGCCGGCACGGCCGCCACGGGCGCCGGGGGCGCCGGGGGCGCCGCCGCTGGTGTACTTGCGCAGGCTGACAGGAAAATGGCCGCTCCGGCCGCCAAGACTGATCCGAGTATCCGCATTATCCATTCCTCCCGAGTTTTTTCGAACGCATCAGTGGCAGGGCCCGCGCCAGTTCGCAAGCCATGCCGCGAGCACACTTAGGGAGTGGAATTTCATGGCCCGAACTGCCATATTGCGGGCATGACCGACACAAATCTCATGCTGCCCATGCGCACGGGCGAAATCCGCATTCACGACGCGGAAGGCTTCGAAGGCATGCGCCGTTCGGGCCGCCTCGTCGCCGAATGCCTCGACATGCTCGTCCCGGAAGTCAAACCCGGGGTGACGACCGAATATCTTGATCGGCGCATCTTCGAGTTCGTGCACGACCATGGCGCGACCTCCGCCACCATCGGCTATCGGGGCTATCGCCACGCGTCCTGCATCTCGGTGAACCATGTCATCTGCCACGGCATTCCCGGCCCGAAAGCGCTGAAGGAAGGCGACATCGCGAACATCGACGTGACGCTCATCATCGATGGCTGGCACGGCGACCATAGCCGGATGTACGGCGTCGGCGAAGTGAAACGCAAAGCCGAGCGCCTGATGGAAGTCACCTACGAAGCCATGATGGCCGGCATCGCGCAGGTGAAACCTGGCAACCGCTTCGGCGATATCGGCGGGGCGATCAGTGAAGTGGCCCGCCTCAACCGCTATTCGGTCGTGGACGATTTCTGCGGCCACGGTCTTGGCAAGCTGTTCCATGATGAGCCGAACGTCGTGCATTCGTCCGCTTACGGAACAGGCCCGGAGTTGAAGCCTGGAATGTTCTTCACCATCGAGCCGATGCTGAACCTCGGCCGCCGGGATGCCGCCATCCTCCCCGACGGCTGGACCGCCGTCACCCGCGACCGCCAGCTCTCCGCCCAGTTCGAACACTCCTGCGGCGTAACGGAAACCGGGGTTGAGATCTTCACCGCCTCACCAAAAGGTTGGCACGAGCCCTACAAGGCGAAGAGCTGAGCGCATGTCTGCGGGGGCTGACGGTGAAAAGGAAGCTCCTCACTGGCAGGGCCACCGGGAGCGCTTGCGCGGCAAGCTGCTCAAGCGCGGCGTGGACGCGCTCGAAGATTATGAAATCCTAGAAGTGCTGCTGATGGCCTTCATCCCGCGCCGGGATGTGAAGCCGATTGCGAAAGCCCTGCACAAGAAATTCGGCGGCCTGTCAGCCATCCTCGCGGCCCCCGCCGAGGAGTTGGTGAAGGTCGACGGGATCGGCGAATCCGTTGCCGCCTACTTGAAGGCCATCGCCGAAATCAATTCCCGCGCCGCGCGCGAAGAAATCCGCAAGCGCGAAGCCATCTCATCCTGGTCGGCCCTTGTCGAATACGTGCGCCGCGAGATCCAGCACGAGACGCGCGAACAGTTCCGCGTGTTGTTCCTCGACCGGAAAAACCAGCTGATCACGGACGAAATCATGGGGCGCGGCACGGTCGATCATGCGCCGGTCTATCCGCGCGAGATCGCCCGGCGCGCGCTGGAAGTGCAGTGCTCGAGCCTGATCCTCGTGCATAACCACCCCTCCGGTGATCCCAAACCCTCGCGCGCCGACATCGACATCACGCGCGAGATCATCGACGTGCTGCAGCCCTTCGACATCACCGTGCACGACCACCTGATCGTCGGCACGGCGGGCGTTGTCAGCTTCCGGTCGGCGGGCCTGATCTGAGGTCGATCCGGCGGGTCACACCAATCCGCTCGAGGAAAGCCTCATCATGGCTCACCACCAGCAATGCCCCGTCATACGCGCAAAGCCCCGCCTCCACCGCCTCCAGCGAAGCAATGTCCAGATGGTTCGTCGGCTCATCCAGGATCAGCAGTTGCGGCGGAGATACGCCGCCGAGCACCGCCGCAAGACCCGCCCGCAAACGCTCGCCCCCGCTCAGCGTTGAGACATCCTGCAAGGCAGCGTCCGCTCGAAACCGGAACCGGGCCAGCGCCGCCCGGCAGGCATTTTCATCCGCCTGCGGATTAAGTCGTTTGAAATTCTCAAGGATCGTCGCGCCGGACTCCAGCAGGCTGACATCCTGGTCCAGCATCACCATGGGCACGCCCACACGCACCTCGCCGGAATAGGGCGCGAGCGCGCCGGTCACGACGCTGAGCAGTGTCGACTTGCCGGACCCGTTCGGCCCGGCAATCGCCACCCGCTCCGGCCCGCGTATCTCCGCCGACAAGCCGGCGATCACCGGCCGCGCCGGATCATAGCCCGCCACCACATCCCGCAACTGGAGCACAAGCCTGCCCGCCGGCAGGCCCGTCGAGGCTAGCGAGACTTTCAGCTTTTCGAGCACTTCAATTTTTCCGCGCGCCGCCTTTGCCGCCGCCTCGGCTTCCGCGACCTGCCGCTCAGACAGGTTCTGCAAATCCCCGCTCGACGCCTCGGCCCGCCTTTTCTGCGCGCCCAGCAGGATGCGTGGCGCGCCGCCTTTCGCGGCTTTGCGCGTGCCCGCGCCGTCCTTGCGCGCCTTGCGTTCAGCCGCCAGCTGCGTCTTCTCGCGCGTGGCCTCCAGCTGGCGTGTCGCTTCGGACAAGTCATGACGCGCCGCGTCCAGCTCCAGCGCCTTGCGTGCCTCGAAGGCGCTCCAGCCGCCGCCATAGCGCGCGGCGCCGAGCGTCGTCAGTTCAACGATGGCGTCCATCTGTTCCAGCAAGTCGCGATCATGGCTGACCACCAGCGCCCCGCCGCGCCAGCCTGCCAGCAGGTCAGCGACCAGCGCGCGCCCTTCGCGGTCAAGATTGTTGGTCGGCTCATCCAGCAACAGGAAATCCGGCTCCGCGAAGATCAGCGCCGCGAGCGCGGCTCTGGTGCGTTGACCGCCCGAGAGTTCTGACAGCCGCGTCTGCGCGCCTGCTTCCAGCCCTGCCCGGCCCAGCGCTTCGGCGAAGCGCGCCTCCAGCGTCCAGTCGGCCTCGGCGAAATCCGCTTCGGACGCTTCACCCGCTTCGGCCCGGCGCAGAAGGGCGAGGCCGGTGCGGATGCCGAACAGGTCCGCCAGGGTCATGCCCTCCGGCGGCGCCTGCATCTGACGAAGCACGCCAACTGTTCCGGAAACCGTGATCGCGCCGGAAGCGGGCGCACACTCTCCCGCAATCAGTTTCAGCAGGGTCGACTTGCCGATCCCGTTCTGGCCCACCAGGCCAGTGCGTTCCTGATTGAAACTGAAGTTAAGGTCTGAAAAAAGAACTCGCCCGTCCGGCAGGGCAAAACTCAGGGCAGACAGGGTGATGGAAGAAGGCATGGTGAAATCTCGTCAGGCAAACTGATCCGGGGGCGGTCGATTTGCAGTCGGAATCACATGCGCGGGGTCTCCTGTTGCGGGCTTGCCCCGGCGAATTAATCATGAAGCCGGACAGTTTCAACTGCGCCTCGCGGGAGAAATGACTTCGGTGTGACCTGACCTCACGATAAGGCTTGCAGGGCGCGGCGGCGACGTTACCGTCGCGCAACATCAAAGCGCGCCGCCAGAAGTGCGCTTTTCCTTCGGAGGCGACGCATCATGACAGCACCTGCAGCTGCGGCTGACAGCGCGAACGGACACATCACGGGATATGGCTCGAAAGGCTATCGCTCCTACGTCCTCATCGCCCTGACGCTGATCTACACGCTGAACTTTATCGACCGCACGGTGATCACCGTCGTCGCCCAGCCGATCATCAACACGTTCAGCCTGACCGACGGTCAATGGGGCCTGCTGACAGGACCGCCTTTCGCCCTCTTCTACGCCATCATGGGCATCCCGATCGCGATGTGGGCCGACCGCTCAAACCGCGTGATGATCATCGCCCTATGTGTGATCATCTGGTCGCTGATGACGGTCTTCTGCGGCCTCGCGACGAGCTTCCTCTGGCTGCTCATCTTCCGCATCGGGGTCGCCATCGGCGAGGCCGGCTGCACGCCGCCTGCCAACTCCATCATCACCGATTATTATCCGCCCAAGAGCCGGGCGAATGCCATCGGCATCTATTCGATGGGCGTCACCATCGGCGGCGTTCTCGCGCAGCTTTTCGGCGGCCAGCTTGCCAGCCTTGAAGGCGAGACGTTCGGCGGATGGATGAACGCCCTCGGCCTCGGCTTCCTGTTCTCCGGTGTCAACTGGTCGGACGTCGAAGGCTGGCGTCTCGTCTTCGTCATCGTCGGCGTGCCCGGCATTCTCGTCGCGCTCATCCTCTGGCTCACTGTGCGCGAACCACCGCGCGGCTTCTCCGATCCGAAATCGACGGTCGTCGAGAAGGCTGGTTTCTTCGAAGCCTTCAAGGAATTCGGGCAGAAACCGACCTTCTGGATGATCTCGCTCGGCGCCGCCTTCGTGGCCTTTGTCGGCTACGGCCTGATCAGTTTCCAGGCGCCTTTCCTGATGCGCGTCCACGGCGTCAGCGTCGCGCAGGCGGCCATGAATTACGGTGCGCCGCTCGCCGCCGTCGCCGCCTTCGGCACCTTCCTTGGCGGCTTCCTCTCCGAGAAAATGTCTACCCGCTTTCCGTCCGTCGCCGCCTGGCTGCCGGGTGTTGGCCTGCTGATCGCCGTCCCCGCCTATGTGCTGGCCTTCCTCAGCCCGACCCTGACGATGGCCTTCTGGATGTGGGTGATCGCAGCCATCGCGCACTATGCCTATCTCGGCGCGCAGTACACCGTCTCGACCTCCATCGTCAGCCCGCGTTCGCGTGCCACGACCGTCTCCGTGATGCTGCTGATCATCAGCCTGATCGGCAACGGCGTCGGCCCGCTCTTCACCGGCATGATGAGCAGCGCCTTCATGAACGGCATCGTCCGCAAGGCCGGTCTCGAAGCGGAGTTTGCGAACTTCAATCCGGGCTTCTGCGCCGGACGCCTCGCGGAACTGGGCGAGTCCGGACCGGCGCTCTGCTCGGCCTATGCCGAGGGCCTGCGCATGTCGATGGTCGCCACCGTCTTCTTCCTGGTCATCGCCGCGGCCTTCTATTTCCTCGCCGCCCGCACCTATGCAAAGGACCGCTGGAGCC
The DNA here is from genome assembly GCA_040223555.1 of Hyphomonas sp. Classification (GTDB taxonomy): domain Bacteria; phylum Pseudomonadota; class Alphaproteobacteria; order Caulobacterales; family Hyphomonadaceae; genus Hyphomonas. Next base: position 185,425 of record JAVKGA010000009.1, on the reverse strand, counting down.
CTGCCACCTGATCTGCCCCATCTTCTTGCCTGACTGTCGTGGAGACCCGAATGACCGACGCCGCCACCCCGAGCCAGACAACTGCTGAAGCCGAACCCGGTTACAAGACCGGCTTCGGGACACCGCTTTACCGCGGCTATGTGCTGTCTTCACTGCTTGTTGTGTACATCTTCAACTTCATTGATCGCTCGATCTTCGGGATCCTGACTGAGCCGATGAAACTCTCGCTCAAGCTCGAAGACTGGCACATGGGCCTGCTGGGCGGTCTCGCCTTCGCGATCTTCTACACAACTCTGGGCATCCCGATTGCACGCGTCGCCGAGCGGCGCAGCCGGATGCTGATCATCGTCATCTCGCTCAGCCTGTGGAGCCTGATGACCGTGCTCTGCGGCTTTGCGACGAGCTTCGTGACGCTGTTCATCTTCCGCCTGCTTGTGGGCGTCGGCGAGGCAGGCTGCACGCCGCCGGCCCAGTCCGTGATCGCCGATTATTTCAAGCCGACCAGCCGCGCGACGGCTGCTTCGATCTACGCCCTCGGCGTTCCGCTTGGCGGCATGTTCGCCGGTCTCGCAGCAGGCCCGATCAACGATTACGTCACCGGCACGAACGTCTATAACCTGTTCGGCTCCTGGGGCTGGACATGGGCCCAGAACCTGATCGACTGGAACAGTCTCGAGGGCTGGCGTATTGCCTTCATAGCCGTCGGCCTGCCGGGCGTGCTGTTCGCCATCATCCTGTTCTTCACGGTGAAGGAACCACCGCGCGGCTATTCCGACCCGCCGGGCGCGCCAAGGAAGGCCGTTCCGGACGGGTTCAGCACCGTGCTGAAGGACCTGATGAAGAAGCCAACCTATGTGCATGTCGTGGCCGGCGCTGCGATTGCGTCCTTCGCAGGTTATGGCGTGGCCGCTTTCTCGACATCGTTCCTGCTGCGCACGCATGAGCTGACGCTGACTCAGGCAGCACTTATCTTCTCGCTGGTTCTCGGCCTGATGGCAGCGCTTGGCGTTTTTCTCTCAGGATTTCTCGCTGACAGACTTTCCGTTCGCTACCCAACCGCACTTTCCTGGATGCCGGCGCTCGGCATGGGCCTCTCGGTGCCGCTCTACTGGCTCGGCTATCTGAGCCCCACCGTGCCGATGATGATCCCGCCGCTGATGCTGGCGGCGACGCTGCACTACTTCTACCTCGGGCCGATGTATGCGGTCTCGGCCGGCGTGGTGGACAGCCGAACAAGGGCAACCGCCGTGGCGATCACGCTGTTCGCGGTCAACCTGATCGGCATCGGCCTTGGCCCGACGCTGGCGGGCATCCTGTCGACGTCGTTCAAGACCATGTTCATCAACGGGTCCGACCTCAGCCTGACCCTGGAGATGTGCCGGGACGTGACCGTGCTGGCCGCCGAACAGGCGGCCGGGTGCAAGAGCGCCGATGCGCGCGGCCTCCAATGGGCCATCGTGGTGTTCGCCTCGCTCTATGGCTGGGCAGCGATCCACTACCTGCTGGCCGGCAAGACGCTGTCGCGTGACATGCTGTCCAAAACTTAGTAACCCGCCCGCCCATGGCGGTTTATACGCAGGTTTCCGATGAGGCGTTGGCGGAGTTCCTCTCCGCCTACGACCTCGGCGCGGCCCTCTCGTTCAAGGGCATTGCCGAGGGCGTTGAAAATTCGAACTATTATCTCGAGACCGAGCGCGGCCGGTTCATCCTGACCCTCTTCGAAAAGCGCGTGAAGGCGGACGACCTGCCTTTCTTCATCGGCCTGAAACAGCATCTCGCCGCGAAGGGCTATCCCTGCCCCGAGCCGGTGATGGGCCGCGACGGCAAAGCCCTGCGCACGCTGGAAGGCCGACCGGCGGTGATCATCACTTTCCTCGATGGTCTGTCGCCCCGGCGGCCAAATGTGCGCCAGTGCCGGGCCCTCGGCGCGGGGCTCGCGCGGATGCATCTTGCGCTCGCGGACTTTGACATGAGGCGGGACAACGCGCTGGGCCCGAAAGCCTGGGCGCCGCTCTGGGACGGGCGCGCGCAGGCCGCCAACGACCTTCAGCCGGGGCTGTCTGTGACCGTGGAGGAGGCCTTCGCGGCGATCCGCAAGGCGCGTGCGGTGTCAGACAGCCTGCCGCGCGGGACGATCCATGCGGACCTGTTTCCGGACAATGCCTTCTTCCTCGGCGATGACTTTTCCGGCGCGATCGACTTCTATTTCGCCTGCACCGATGTGCTCGCCTATGACCTCGCCGTCTGCCTCAATGCCTGGGCCTTCGACGAGGGCAATGCGACCGATGCCTCGCGGCTGGAATACAATTACTCCAAAGGCGCGGCGCTGATTGCGGGCTACCAGTCCGTCCGCTCACTGACGGCTGACGAGCGCGGCGCCCTGCCGGCGCTGTGTCTCGGCGCGGCGATGCGTTTCTTCCTGACACGGCTGGTCGACTGGACCTCGACGCCCGCCGGCGCCTTGGTTCGGCCCAAGAACCCCCTTGAATATGCCGCGCGCCTCGCCTTCCATCTGCAGATGGATCGGGCAGAAGGATACGGGGCATGATCAAGGGAGACATGATCCGGCTGATCCTGGCCAGTCTCGTCTCTCCCATCATCGCAGGCATTTTTGGCGGGGCTGTGTTTGGCGCCTTCAGCCTGCCGACGGCCATCCATGATCTTGAAACCTATGACGCGAGCCTGACACGCCCGGCGACTCTGGCGGATCAGCTTGCTCATATGGGCATGTCGGTCACCGGCGGCGGCGCGATGGGATTGATGCTGGGCCTGCCCATCCTTGTTCTCGCAGGATTGCCCGCGCATGCCTGGCTGGTCGGCCGCTCGAAGACAGACCTGAGATATTATGCGATTGCCGGACTGTTGACCGGTATGATTGGGGCTGTGCCCCTGTTCGGCTTCAACCTGCCGCGCGCGCTGTTGCAGGATGCCCGAAGCGTGCTGCCCCTCCTTTTGCTGTGCAGCCTTTGCGGAATGATTGCGGCAAGCGTCTTCTGGTTCCTGCGCCGGCCTGACAGGATGGCGGTATGACGACTGAAGACCGTCTTCCCGCCTATGCGACGTCGCCTCGCCCGAAACGCGTGAAGCGGGTCCGGCTGGCGCTGCTGGTCTCCTCATTGGCCGCCTGCCTGAGCGTGACGCTGATTGGCCAGATCCTGAGTGGCATGGTGCAGATGGTTTTCGGACTGTCCGGCACCCGGGTTCTCGAAAGCGACTATGGGTTCGTGAACGGGGCGACGATGGCGCTGATGATGGCCGGATGGAACTTCATCCTGTTCTTCATCACCGTGCCGGCCTGCGCGCTGGCGCTCGGACTGTCGGTCGGCCGGTTTCCGCATCGGGGTATCACGGCGCGCAAGCCTTACCTGCGCTGGGGAGCGATCTGGGGCGCCATTCTCGTGGGCGGCACAACCTTCCTGTTTGGCTGGGTGGGCGGCTGGGCCACCGCTTTTGGCGCGCTGTTTGCGGGCAGCCTGGTCGGCGCGTCGGCGGGTGTTTTCTGCGGCTACCTGATGCACAAGATCATCAATCCGGCGAAACAGCTGAGCGACATGGACATCAACGTCTTCTGACGCTTGACGCTCCCGGCGAAGCGGGCCACCTCGCGGGGCATGACCGACACGATTGAAATCTGGACCGATGGCGCCTGCAGCGGCAATCCAGGCCCCGGCGGCTGGGGCGCGCTGCTGCGCATGGGCGAGCATGAAAAGGAACTGTTCGGCGGCGATCCGGCGACCACCAATAACCGCATGGAAATGATGGCCGTGATCGAGGCGCTGAACGCGCTGAAAAAGCCGTCGAAGGTCACGCTGCACGTGGACTCCACCTATGTGAAGGACGGCCTGACCAAGTGGATCAAGGGCTGGAAACGCAATGGCTGGAAAACCGCCGACAAGAAACCGGTGAAGAACCAGGATCTGTGGATGGCGATGGAAGAGGCCTGCGCGCACCATCAGATCACCTGGAAATGGGTGAAAGGCCATGCCGGTGACGAGGGCAACGAACGCGCTGATGCGCTGGCCCGTCAGGGTACGGAAGAAGCACGCGGGCGCAAGGCCTGAACGTGAAACGCCCTGACCCGAGGGCCAGGGCGTTTGTCAATCCGGAGCGAAACGCGCCTTACGCGGCTTCTTCGATCTCGGCGGTCTTGGTGCTCGGGCGCGGGTCGCGCAGAACGTAGCCGCGGCCCCAGACGGTCTCGATATAGTGATTGCCGTTGGTCGCCTGCTGCAGCTTCTTGCGCAGTTTGCAGATGAACACGTCGATGATCTTGAGTTCCGGCTCATCCATCCCGCCATACAGGTGGTTGAGGACCATGTCTTGCGTCAGCTTGGGGCACTTGCGCCGCGAGAGCAGCTCTAACAGCTCATACTCCTGGCCGGGCAGGTGGACGCGGTCGCCTTCGACTTCAACAGTCTTGGCATCAAGATTGACGAGGATTTCGCCGGTGCGGATGACGCTCTCGGCATGGCCTTTCGAGCGGCGCACGATGGCGGTGATACGGGCGATCAGCTCGTCCTTGTTGAACGGCTTGGTAAGGTAATCATCGGCGCCGTAGCCGAGGGTTTTCACTTTCGCTTCAATGTCAGGGTTTCCGGAAAGGATCATGACAGGCGTGTTAACCCGGCTCATGCGCAGTTGCTTGAGCACTTCGAAGCCGGAAATGTCCGGCAGCGAGAGATCCAGAAGGATCATGTCGTACTCATAGACCTTGCCGAGATCGACACCGTCTTCACCGAGATCCGTCATATAGACGTTGAAGCCGGCGGCTTTCAGCATCAGCTCAATGGAGCGCGCAAGGGCCCGGTCATCTTCAATCAATAGGACGCGCATCGCTCGTCTCCCGAATCAGCTTGAGGCTGGTGTAGCCCGATTGTTAACCTTTGTGAATCCTAACGCCGCATCGTATTCAAAGTATTAATGTTGCGCAGTTCACAGACGAATATTTTATATTTCTTAGTACGGATTAATTGCCGATTGACGCGGATTGCCCCTCGCCGATCAGCATTTGGGCGATTGCCATGACATCCTGGACCGGCTGGGCCTGCGGATCTGTGGAAATCAGTGTCTTCTGACAACGAATGGCATCTCGGACCTTCGGGTCGCGCATGACCGTGCCGGCATGGCGCGGACGGAAGCCAAGGAAAGTGGTGCAGGCGCGGGCAAGAGCTTCATAGGTGCGCTGGCCGGCGGCGCGCGTGTCTGCCTGGTTGATGGCGATCAGCGGTTCGACATTCGGCGCGTAGCCCTTGAGAACCTTGATGAAAGCATAGCCGTCGGTCATCGAGGCCGGATCATCGGTGATGACCACGAGGGATTTGTCGGCCGAGCGCGCAAGGCGCATGCAGTTGGCTTCGATGCCGGCGCCGAGATCGAGCACGAGATGGTCATATTGCAGGGCGAGCGCCGTGAGGCTGGCGGCAAGGCGCGCGACATCTTCCGTGGAAAGTTCCGCCAGCGCGCCGGAGCCGGAACGGCCGGGCAGCACATCGAAACCACCGCGGCCGGCGCCGCCGTCAACGGGAGTGACCGCGTCTTCAAGTTCGACCCAGCCGGCGACAACGGCGGCGAGATCGGTTTCTGGCGCGATGCCGAGCTGGACATCGACATTAGCGAGGCCAAGATCGCCGTCCACCAGCAGGACGCGGCGGCCCGCCTTGGAGAGCGCCGAGGCTAGCGTGATCGACATGAAGGTCTTGCCGACGCCGCCCTTGCCACTGGCAACGGCGATGATCGAAGCGGGGGTCACGCGCGGGGGGGGCCGCACGGCGGGTCGTTCCTGGGATCGGCGCATCGTGAAGTTCATGAGACTACGCGGCTCCTCTGAGGGCGATGACGTCGCCGCGCGATTCCTCGATGAGGAGCTGCGACAGACGCGAAGGCGCCGCCGGCACCAGGCCGCCGCCGATGAACGGCGTGATGGCAAGGTGCGAGAAGGCGATGCCCGCAGACGTCAGGGCCGAGATGGCGCCGCCGCGACGGCGGACAACATCGAGTTTGGTGAGAATGGCGCGGCGCACCCCGGCGCGCTGGAAGGCGCGGGCCGCTTCGGCAAGATCGTCCGGGTGGCCTTCGGCGGAGAGGACGAGAACAGGCTCGGCGCGGATGGCGGCCACGAGATCGGAGAGGCTCGCGAGGTCGTCGCCTTCAAACGGGTTGATCGCCGGCAGGTCGATGACGCAGCGGCGGTTTTCACCGCGCAGCTTGCGCAGGATGGCGAAGAGTTCGTCCGGTGTTTCGGCGACGCGGATCTGTTCGCGCTCGCGCTCAAGATAGGCGGCGAGCTGGGCGCCGGCACCGGAGCCGTCGAGGTCGGCGGCCAGCGGCACGATCTCGGCGCGGGCAACCGAGGCGCGGCGGGTCAGCTTTGCGGCGGTCGCGGTGCGGCCATGGCCCGGCGGGCCAACGAGCAGGATATCGCGGTCAAAGCGGGCCGGGATCGGATCGCAGGTGATCATCCGTGCGAGGCCTTCTGCCATCGCATCTTCGGGGGACGTGAACTGGCCCGGCAGGCGGCCGGCGCCTTCATGGGCAACGCGGTCTGCAAAGCGCTGCGGGGCGCCGTGCCAGAGCAGCGCGTCGCGGACGCGGGCATACATTGGATTGTCGATCCCGCGGCCATGGCCGCCGGCGCGGGCATCGCGCAGGAAAACGGGTTCATTGCTGACAGCGGCGGCGCCCATACGGTCGATGGCGGCGCGCACTTCGACGCCGCCGTCCACTTCGCGTTCGGACAGAATCACGGCATCAGAGCCCATCTCCGCGAAGATCATCGCTTTGGCAGCTTCCATCGACTCTGCAGCGAACATCTTCATGCGCATAGGGCGGCTTCCTCGCAACGCTTGGGCGGGGTCTTTGCCGATTCGGCCTGACTCCGCGAAACTCAGGTTCCACCAAAGCCGTCAATTGGTTAATTTTTTGCCAAGCGAAGTTAGTAATTACCCTAAATTCACGAAGCCGCTGCGCGCCGTCAGGCCGGGCATGCCGGGAGCTTCCGCAGGGGAAGGCTAATTAAACCCAAAGGCTGCAAGGCTTAACTTCTCTCCAACCGCTTTCGCCCTACCTTTCCCGAGACGCCAGAAAGGGCCGGACCCATGCATTATGGTGAAATGATTGCGCTGGTGGCGCTGGCGTTCGGGGCACTTCTGGGCCTCGGGGCGCTGTTTTCGCCGGACTGGGCCTCGCGCTTTGTACGGCTGCAGGCGAACCCGGAGACGCCGGGCGGGTATTCCGAGTTCCGCGCGACGTACGGCGGCCTGTTCCTGATGATCCACCTGACGGCGCTTATCCTTGTGCTGAAGGCGCCGGATGCGATTGCGGTCTTTGCCGTGTTGCCGCTGGCCATGGGCTGGCTGGGCGCCGCGATGGGGCGGGCTTTCGCGATGGTGCTGGACCGCGGCAAGGGCGGCGAGGCCCGGATCGTGCTGATCTGGATGGGCAGCGAGATCGTCCTCGGGCTTGCCATTGCCGCGCCGATCCTCCAGTTCACCGGCTGAAGCCAGACAGAAAGACCAATACCATGACGGAGCGTCGCGAGACGGGCCGCACAGGCCGGAAACCTTCCGGTGCGCGCCCGAATACACAAAAAAAGGCCGCCCCTGCCCCCAAGACCGATGCCGAGTGGAGCGAAGGCGGTGAGCGGATCGCCAAATACCTTGCCCGAGCGGGCGTGGCCTCACGCCGCGAGATCGAGCGGCTGATCGAGGCGGGCGATGTCAGCGTGAACGGCAAGACGCTGACCTCGGCGGCGTTCAAGGTGACGGGCCGCGAGACGATCAAGGTCGGGCGCAAGACGATCGAGGCGCCGGATGGCACGCGGCTCTGGCGCTATCACAAGCCCTCCGGCCTGATCACGACGACCGATGACCCGGCGGGTCGGCGTACGATTTTCGACGAATTGCCGAAGACCCTGCCCCGCGTCGTCACCGTCGGGCGCCTCGACCTTACGACCGAAGGCCTGCTGCTGCTGACCAATGATGGCGAGTTGGCGCGGTTTCTGGAACTGCCGAAATCCGGGCTGGAGCGCACCTACCGGGCGCGGGCCAAGGGCACGGTGACGGATCAGAAGATTGCGGAACTGGCGAGCGGCATCACGGTCGACGGCGTGCGCTATGCGCCGATCAAGGCGGTGTTCGACCGCGAGATGGGCGCCAATTCCTGGCTGACGGTGACCCTGTCGGAAGGCAAGAAACGCGAAGTGCGCCGGGCGCTGGAATCGGTCGGCCTGCTAGTCAACCGGCTGATCCGGGTGAGCTATGGCCCCTTCCTGCTGGACGTGCTGAAGCCGGGTCAGGTGGAGGAGATTCCGGCCGGCCTGCTGGCCGAAGCACTGGCGAGCCTCGGTGCGCCGCGCGATGACGCACCGGTCACGCGCAAACCGCCTGCCGCTAAGTCACATCTTGGCAGGGGGCCGCGTCCGGATACACTGCCACAAAGACGGAAAAATCCGCGACGCAGCTGACCCCCGGAGGAAATTCAATGGCCGACCAAGTCGCCCTCGCCACGCCGCCCGAGACCAAGTTCGATCCGGGACGGACCATGAGCGCGGCGGCGGCCGAGACGTGCAACCTGATCGTGACGCCGGCCGTCTATGCCGATCACAAGCTGCTGGATGCAACGTTCACACGCCTGCGCGCCGAAGACCCGCTGGCCTGGAGCGAGCCGGAAGGCTTCCGTCCCTTCTGGGCCGTGACCAAGCATGCCGACATCATGGAAGTGAGCCGTCAGAACGCGCTGTTCACCAATGGCGAGCGCGAGATGCTGTCCTATCACGAGGCCGAAAAGGGCGTGTATGCCAAGTTCGGCCAGCCGCACCTCCTGAAGACGCTCGTGCAGCTGGACGACCCGCAACACTACAAGCTGCGCCACCTGACCCAGGAATGGTTCATGCCGCAGAACGTCAAGAAACGCGAAGACGCGATCAGGACGATTGCCAAGCAATACGTTGACCGGATGGAAGACCTGGGCGGCGAGTGCGATTTCCAGCGCGATGTGGCGCTGTATTATCCGCTGCGTGTGATCATGCAGATCCTCGGTGTTCCGGAGTCGGACGAACCGATGATGCTCAAACTGACGCAGGAGATTTTCGGGGCGCAGGACGAAGACCTGATGCGCGACAAGTCGCTCGCCGAGGAGCGCGATGTGGAGAAAGGCCTCGCCTCGATCCAGGCGACGCTGGCCGAGTTCTTCATGTACTTTACCGCGATCACCGCCGACCGGCGCGCGAACCCGAAGGACGATGTCTCGACCGTGATTGCCAATGGCATGGTGGACGGCGAGCCGATCGGCCAGCTGGAAGCGATGAGCTATTACATCATCACGGCGGCGGCCGGGCATGACACGACGAGCGCCTCGACCGGCGGCGGCGTGCTCGCGATGTTGCAGGACCCCGAGCAGCTGAAGAAGATGATGGCGGACCCGAAGGGGATGTCGCGCACGGCGGTGGACGAGGCGATCCGCTGGACGACGCCGGTGAAGCATTTCATGCGCACGGCGCAGGATGACTATACCCTCCGTGGCAAGAAGGTGCTGAAGGGCGAGAGCCTGCTGCTCTGCTATCCGTCCGGCAACCGCGATGAGGAAGTGTTCGACGAGCCGTTTCGGTTCAAGGTGGACCGCAGCCCGAACAAGCTGATCTCGTTCGGTCATGGCGGACACATGTGCCTTGGCATGCACCTCGCGCGTCTCGAGATGCAGGCGATCTATGAAGAACTCTTCAGCCGCGTGAAGAGTATGGAACTTGCCGGCGAGCCGAGCTTCATCAAGGCGAACTTCGTGGGCGGCCCGAAATCCATCCCGGTACGGTATAAATTCTAACAGGAGGAACTCCCATGTCCGCTGAAGGCAAGTCTGTCATCGTCACAGGGGCCTCAAGCGGCATCGGTGCCGCAACCGCCCGGGTGCTCGCCGCCGCCGGTGCGAAAGTCATGCTGGCCGCGCGCCGGGAAGACCGGCTGAAGGACCTCGCGAAAGAGATTGGCGGCGATGTGAATTGGCGCGTCACTGACGTGACCAACCATACCGACATGCTGAAGCTGGGCGAGGACACGATCAAGGCCTTCGGCAAGGTGGACGTGATCGTCAACAATGCCGGCATCATGCCGCTCTCCCCGCTCGCCAACCGGCGGGTGGCGGAATGGGACCAGATGATCGACGTGAACATCAAGGGAGTACTCTACGGCATCGACGCGGTGCTGACGCATATGCTGGAGCGCAAGGACGGCCATATCATCAACGTATCCTCCGTGGCCGGACTGATGACCAATCCGACCTCGGCAGTCTATAGCGGCACCAAGCATGCGGTGAAGGCGATCTCCGAAGGCCTGCGCAAGGAGACCGCCGGTGTGATCCGCGTCACCTGCGTCTATCCCGGCAAGGTCAACACTGAGCTTGGCTTCTCGATCAAGGATCCGGCCGTGATTGCAGGCATTGGCGCGCGGTTCAACTACAAAGGCCTCGAAGGCGAAGACATTGCCAATGCCGTGCTGTTTGCCATCGCGAGCCCGCGCAACATGGGCATCAACGATATCGTGATCCGCCCCATCGAACAGGAAATGTGAGGCCTGTGCCATGACCCTTCAGAACGTTACCGACACATACCAGGAAGAAGGCTATCCGGCGCCGCCGCCGCGCACGCCGATCTACAAGCTGGCGCCGCCGCTGGACCTGACGCAGCCGGAAGCGTTTTCCTCACGCGGCGGATATCCGCACGACCTGTTTGCGAAGATGCGCAGCGAAGCGCCCGTGATGTGGCATTCCGAAGAGATCGGCGCCGGTTTCTGGGCGGTGTCGAGTTATGATCTCGTGAAGAAGGTGGAGCTGGACCCGGCGACTTTTTCGAGCCAGCGCGGCGGCATCCTGATGACCTATGGGCGCTCGGACCAGCCGCGCCATCCGCTGCTGCATTCCTCATCGCTCAATTCGCTGATCAATCTCGACCGGCCCTATCATACGCCGCTGCGCATGGAGCATATGCAATTCTTCCGGCAGGGCTTCGTCGCCGAATTGCGCAAGCGCGTTGATGTGTATGTGAACGAGCTGCTGGACGCGATGCAGAAGCAGGGTCCGGTCGTCGACATGGTGGAGATGTTCTCTGCCGAACTGCCGCTGTTCACGCTGTGCGAAATCCTCGGTGTTCCGTCTGCGGATCGTCCGAAGCTGGTGCACTGGATGCATTTCCTCGAGACCTCGCAATACCAGGCGCAGCAGGAAGGCCTCGGCAATGTGACGCCGGAACAGATCATGGCGTTCATGAGCGAGATCCAGGCGATGTTCGACTATGGCCGATCGCTGCTGGAAGAGCGGCGGCGCGAGCCGAAGGAAGACCTGCTGTCGGCGATTGCCAACGTGAAGATTGACGGCAAGCCGCTGAGCCCGGAATTCCTCGATGGCTCCTGGCTGCTGATCGTGTTTGCGGGCAATGACACGACGCGCAATTCCCTGTCCGGAACGATGCGCCTGCTGACGGAATTTCCGGAGCAGAAGGCGAAGCTGATGGCGGATGACAGCCTCTATCCGAACTTCGTGCACGAGGCCATCCGCATGGTGACGCCCGTGACCTATATGCGCCGCACGGTGACGGCGGACACCGAACTTGGCGGACAGGCGATGGCCGAAGGCGACAAGGTGGTGATGTATTATCCCGCCGCGAACCGCGACCCGGCAAAGTTTGCGAATCCGGACCAGTTCGACATCACGCGCGAGAACGCGAAGGAACATCTCTCCTTCGGGCACGGCCCGCACGTCTGCCTTGGCCAACGGGTGGCGAACATGCAGCTGGAATCGGCCTACAAGGCTATCCTCACGCGCTTTCCGAAGGCGAAGTGGACGGGCGAGCAGGTGCTGGCGCCGAACCAGTTCGTGCACGCGATCTCGTCTCTGATGGTGGATCTCGGCACATGAGCCAGCTTGTAACGCGGCAGGACAAGGACGGCCTCGCTCTCCTGACGCTGAACCGGCCGGACAAGCTGAATTCGCTGACGGTGGGCATGTTCCGCGAGCTGCGGGATCATGTCAGCGCTCTGTACAAGGACGAATCCATCGGCTGCGTCGTGCTGCGCGGTGCGGGCAAGTGTTTCTCGGCCGGGCATGACCTCGGCGATATTGCCGAGGGCGAAGCCGTGCCCTCGCGCGGCTGGCATTCGGAAACGCTGCGGCTGATGGAGAAACTGCCGAAGCCGGTGATCGCGGCGGTGCACGGCCATTGCTATACCGGCGCGCTGGAAGTGGCGCTGGCGGCGGATTTCATCATTGCAGCGGAAAGCGCGCGCTTCGGCGATACGCATGCGAAATGGGCGCTGACCCCGATCTGGGGCATGAGCCAGCGCCTGCCCCGGCGGGTCGGCATCGCGACGGCCAAGCGACTGATGTTCACGGCGGAAATGTTCCGCGCCAACGAAGCCTTCCGCATCGGCCTCGTGGAGAAGGTTGTTCCGGATGCGGAGTTTGATGCGGCCATCGAAGATATGGCGCGCCAGATTCTCGCCAACTCAGCGTTCAGCCATGCCGCCAACAAACGCCTGCTCGAAGCGACTGATGCGCGCGACATGGACAGCGGGCTGCAGTGGGAGATACTTAACAATGAGGGCGTAGGTCCTGACATGCAGGCGCGAATCGGCGCTTTCATGACCAAATCAAAAACCTAAACGCCAAGGGGACGGCTTCATGGTAGATTTTCTGATCAAGCGCGACGCGTTGCGTGAAACGAAATGGTCCGAGGCAAAGCTCGGTCCGTTGGCGCCCGGAGCGGCGCGCCTAAAGGTCGAGGCCTTCGCGCTGACCTCCAACAATGTCACCTATGCCTCTTTCGGCGAGGCAATGGGCTACTGGAATTTCTTCCCCTCGGCGGATGCCGCCTATGGCCGCGTGCCGGTCTGGGGTTTTGCCACCGTGGCCGAGTCAAACGCTGAGGGCGTCGCCGCTGGTGCGCGCGTGTTTGGCTATTTGCCGATCTCGGAGACTTTCGACGTGACGCCCGTGCGCGCCGGCAAGGAGAGCTTCATGGACGGGGCGGCGCACCGGCAGGGCCTGTCGCCAATCTACAACACTTACACCTTCACTGGTGCCGACCCCAGCTATGATGAGAAACTCGAAGCCGAGCAGATGCTGTTCCGGCCGCTGTTCGCGACCGGTTTCATGATCGACGATTGCCTGATGGAAGTTGGCGAAAACGTGCCGGAAACGGTGGTCATTTCGAGCGCTTCATCCAAGACCGCACTGGCCCTCGCGCATTGCCTGAAACAGCGCGGACAGGTCGAAGCGGTGGCGCTCACCTCGCCCGGCAACAAGGCCTATGTCGAAAGCCTCGGCCTCTATGCGCGCGTGTGCACCTATGACGAGGCCGACAGCCTGCATGCGCGCGGCCTGACCGCCTATGTCGATTTCCTCGGCCGCCCGACACTCACGGCGGATGTGCACAACGCCCTGCGTGATCGTCTCGCGCGCAGCCTCGTGATTGGCGTCACCGATTGGGAAGGCAACCGCGCGCCGATCACCCTACCCGATCCGCAGCCGGAATTCTTCTTCGTGCCGACCTATGCCGCCGACCGCGCCAAGGCGCTGGGGCCGGACGTGCTGAATGCGCGCCTCGGCAAGGCGATGGCGGGATTCTATGCGGCGTCTTCGAAATATCTCAAGCCGAAAGCCGGCAAGGGCAAAGCTGCGATCGAGAAAGCCTGGCGCGATACGCTGGAAGCGAACGTTCCGCCGTCGGAAGGTCTGGTGCTGAGCTTCTAAAAGGCTGCGCGCTAGCGCTCGAAAACCTTGAACTCGGTGCGGCGATTGCGGGCGTAGGCTTCGGCGGTCGATCCGGTATCGAGCGGCTGGGTTTCGCCATAGCCGACTGACAGGAGACTGTCTGGGGCGACGCCCTTGCTAACCAGGTATGCACGCACGGCATCGGCACGGCCCTGCGAGAGTTCGAGGTTGAAGCCATCCGCCCCGCGCGAGTCCGTGTGGCCGCCAATCTCGATCACATACTGGCGGCAGAGCGTGGCGACACCGGTCACCGCATCGAGCAGGCGCTCGCTGACCGGCGAGATTTCTGTGTTGCCGGATTCGAAGGTGACATTGCGCCCATCCATCGTGTCGGTGAACGCCTTCTGGCAGCTCGCGAGCGTGATGCCGGAATCCGCCAGCACGGCAAGACTTTCGCCCACGCCGCGTTCGCCGCCTTCGACCGAGAGGCCGTCAATCACCAGCAGGCCGGCGGTGCCCGCATCCGGGTGCGCCGCGATAGCGACTTCACCGGCGCTGAGGGCAGCCTCCTTGGCGGCTGCGCTTGGCGCCGTGCCGGTGAGGGTCGCAACGCGGTCACGGATCCGTAGCTCCATCCAGGGGAAACCGGCAGTTGCAAAGCCGGCCTGCAACTCGCTCTGCCAGGCCGCGGAATGGCGAAGGGCCTCGTTGTCCGCAGAGACCGCGAGGAACTGGCCGCCGCTGAACTCGTAGAGCCCTTCGGCGAGGGTCACGCAGTCCGGATTGCCCGCAGCAGCCGTGCTGGCCGGGGCGGTTCCGGGCGGCGGTGCATCGCACGCGCCCAGGAGGACCAGGGTGAGGACCGAAGCGCAAAGTGTTCCAGATCGGCAGGCAAACATGTCTCGTCTCGCAGCAACCGGGCCGTTGGCCCATTCTCAACCGCCAGCCCATGCAAGCCTTAAGCCGGGCGGGCGCGCAGGTCAAAATCCCCCCGCAGCCCGCCGGCCGGCAAGGTTAATCGAGCGCCACGAAAACCTCGCCGCCCTTCATCACGAAATCGACCGACTCGAGTTCACGGATGTCCTTCAGCGGATCCTTGGTCACGGCGATCAGGTCGGCATATTTGCCGGCCTCCAGTGTGCCGATGTCTGCCGCCATCTGGATATGCTCAGAGGCAACAACCGTGGCGGACCGGATGGCCTCCTCCGGCGTAAACCCGGCTTCGACCATCAGGGCAAATTCCTTGGCATTGTGACCGTGGCGAGAGACGCCCGTGTCCGTGCCGAAGGCAATGTTGACACCGCCCTCATGCGCGCGGCGCAGCATGTCGAGCAAGAGCGGCGCAACGATGGCAGCCTTCGCGCGCGACGGCGCCGGCAGCCAGGGCTCGTTGACCCAGGTACCAACGGTCGCGCCCGCAAGCACGGTCGGCACCAGCGTCGCGCCGTTTTCCTTGAACAGTGCTATGGAGCCTTCGTCCACATAAGAGCCGTGCTCGATGGAATCGACGCCGGCGCGCAGCGCGGCATCAACGCCGCCTTTGCCATGCGCATGCGCGGTGACCTTGCGTCCCATCGCGTGGGCGGCCTCGACAATGGCCACGAGTTCCTCATCCGAGAATTGCTGCTCAAGGCCCGCCGACGTGTTGGACAATACCCCGCCGGTGGCCGTGATCTTGATCAGGTCAGCGCCTTCCTTGATCTGTTGGCGGACGGCCCGGCGGCAATCGTCAGCGCCGTTGCAGATGGACGAGCCGGTGAACGCAGCCATCACCCGCGCCGAATAACCGTTGATGTCACCATGCCCGCCGGTCACGGCGACGGCGCTGCCGGAGGTGCGCATGCGCGGACCAGGCACAGCGCCGCGCGCAATCGCATCCCGCAAGGCGAACACCGCGGCATTCGCGCCGCCGACATCCTGCACGGCTGTGAAACCGGCTTTCAGGGTCGTCAGCGCGAAGGCTGCGCCGTCGAAGGCGGCATCGACTTCCGAATTCTCGAAGTCCTTGATCCGGCCCGTCGGGCTGAACTCGCTGGTGATGTGGACATGGCTGTCGATCAGGCCCGGCAGGACCCAGGCCGACTTGAGGTCGATGACCGGATACTTCTTCGGCGTCTTGTAGCTCGGCGTGACCGAGACGATGCGGCCGTCTTCGACGAGGATGGTCTGCTGCGTCAGGTAGCCCTCGCCGGGCACGGCCATGACATGGCCGGCATGGATGACGGCGTCCTGCGCATGGGCCATCGCGGCCAGTGAGACAGCGCCGATCAGCGCGGCGGCGAGCTTTTTCATGATGGGCCCTTCCCCGTATTGTTTGCGGCGACGGTAATGCAAACCCTCGCAAGATCAATGCACGCGTCTAGCTTTCGAAGGGCGGCAGCGCGGCCTGCACTTTCTTCGTCAAGCCCGCGCGGACAATCGCATAGGCCTGTCTGACGCGCTGGCGCAGTTCCGCGTCCGGCAGCGCGCCCGGCGTCACCTGCACCCACTTGGCGCGGGCAAGATAGGGCGCCGGAATCGCCGTCCCGGATTCCGTCAGCACATGGAAGGCTTCATCACTGCACTTGAATGAAATCCGGGTGCAGGCCTTGTCTGTCGCGGTGAACATCTTGCCGGCGATCTTGTAGACCTGGTCGTCGCCCCATTGCTGCACACACTCCGCACCCGGAAGGGATAGGCAATGCTTGCGGAAGGCGCCCGGTGTCATGCGAGGCGTTCTGCCGGATAATGCGGATAGCTCGCCTTCATCACGCCGTGGTTCAGCAGCATCTCGGCGACCTGTCTGGTGCCCGTCTTGTCGAAAAACTTCGTGCGGACCCAGTAATTCTCGACGCGCCGGGATTCCGACAGCGCGACGATCTCGCGGCGCAGAAGATATTCTTCGCCGACAAACAGCGGCCCGTCGATCATCCGGATTTCCAGATCGGCAAACAGGCCGATGCTGGGATTTTTCACCGGGAAGCGCGCACCATAGCTGGAATAATTACCCAGCACACTGATCATTTCGAGCGGGATCACCGGCCGGCCCCAGGGCGAAGCCTTGGCATCCGAATACATCGGATGCGACTCGGTGATCACTTCCAGCTTGTCTTCCAGAGAGAAGGGATAAAGGTCGCCCATGTTCTGGTCCGGCCCCATACTGACGATCTCGTTCTCGCGCCCGGCCATACCGACTTTCAGGTCCGCGAGGATGACGAGGTCGCCCGCCGGGCGCAGCTTCTGCATCCGCTCTTCCAGCAGCGTGTCGCCATGGTCCGGGCCGAGGCTCGCGCTCGCTTCAAGCACGGGCGTGCCGTCTTCCTTGAAGGCGCGGCACAGCGTGCGCGTGGCGCCGGGCGCCGGCCGGTCGATCTCGGCACGCACCTTCTCGCCCTCGAACACCATGTTCAGAAAATGCGAAGAGAAACACCCGCGCTCATGCCAAGCATCGCCCCACACCTCGGCCAACAACGGTACGAATTGCGAGAAATGCGTCGGCCCTTCGACCGGTCCGGCCTTGATGCCGAGCCGCGCGGCCTCCGCATCATCATGCAGGGATTTGTGCCCCGCATATTTCTGCTCGGTCAGCAGGTTGATCGGGCTGCGCAGCGCGCCTGAAAGAATGTTGCTCATGGGATCTCCCTTTCCGTAATCCTTGCCACCTGAATGGCGGTCCGTCACGCCTTCTCGCGTCCAAAGCGCAGGCCGGCAAACGAGAGCGCCACCAGCGCCGCCGACATGCCTGCCGCCAGCATCGCCGTGCCGTTCCAGCCTTCATGCTCGTAGACCCACGTCGCCGCCCAGCTGGCGAGACCGCCGCCCACGAACATCAGCACGATATAGGCCGTCATTAGCCGCGTGCGCACACCGGGCGCGAGGCTGAGGAAGGTCATCCGTCCGGTGATGTCGATCATCGGGCCGATGAGGTTCATCAGCAGCAGCGGGATCAGCAGCAGCCAGAGACTGTGCCCGAACAGGCCGAGAAGGCAGACCGCGCCGAACTGGACCAGCGAAATCAGGAACCGCGCCTTGCGCGCGCCGGTCCGGTCCGCCCAGGCGCCGAGATAGGGCGTGGTGACGAGATTGAGTAGCGAGATCGCGGCGAGATAGCCGACGGTATCGGCGCCGTATCCCATTTCCGGGCTGGTCAGGTGGAGCCCGAGGCCGAGCCAGACCGCGAGGAAGATGCCGAAACCCAGGCCCTGAATGGCGCCGGACAGCAGCACTTCCGGATGCTGGCGAACAATCGGAAAGAGCGACAGCACGAGCGCGCCATAGCTTGTCATCGGCGCATCGGCGCCTGACTTGTCGCGCCCGTCCATGATGCGCGGCAGCAGCAGCGTGATGACCAGCATGACGCCCGCCGCAATGAAATAGACCGTGCGCCAGCCAAGATGTTCCCCGACCCAGCCGGCGCCCACCCGCGCGACGAGGATGCCCGCGATGACGCCGGTGGTCAGCGTCGCCGTCGCCGCGCCGAGGCGCGCAGGCTCGACGCGCTTCGAGGCGTAGGCCGGCAGGAGGTAAGGCGTGATCGTCGAGAAGCCGAGAAAGGTCGAGCCTGCGACGAACAGCCAGAAGCTGGTCGCAAACGCCATCACGACGAGGCCGATGAGCTGGCCCGCTGCAAAGATGGTGGCCAGCTGACGGTTGCTGAACCGGTCGCCGAGCGGCAGCAGCAGGAAGATGCCCGCCGCTAGCGCGATCTGGTTAAGCGCCGGGACAAGCCCGATCTCGGACGGCGAGACGCCGAAATCTGCCGCCACCAGCGCGATGATCGGGTGGATATAATAGGCGTTCGCCGTGACGACAGCGGCCGCGAAGGCCAGCAGGAATAGGTCGCGGCCCGAGAGCAGGCGGCGCCCGTCCCCTCCGGGTTCACCGGCAGACGGCGGTGTCACCCGGGCATGCCGGCGCGGCGGGCATAGTCCGCCGCAAACTTCGCCAGCGGCACCACGCGCGCCGCGTTCGACTCCGCGTTCGCGCTGTTAGCCGTGCCATCGCGCACGCGCCCGATGATGCCCTGCAGGATGCCCGCAAGACGGAAGGCGTTATAGGCGAAGTAGAAGTCGAGTTCGGGGAGTCCCTTGCGGCCGGTATGGGCGCAATACATCGCCACATATTCTTCCATCGTCGGAATGCCCCAGGCCTTCAGGTCCGGGATCGCCATGATCGAACCGCGCGTGGAATCGCCCGGCGGCATCACCCAGTTCATCAGGTGATAGGAAAAGTCCGCAATCGGATCACCCAGCGTGCACAGCTCCCAGTCGAGCACCGCGATGACGCGCGGCTCGGTCGGGTGCAGCACCATATTGTCGAGCCGGTAGTCGCCGTGCACGATGGTCGTCTTGTCGCCGGGCGGGATGTTCTTCGGCAGCCAGTCGATCAGCTGTTCCATTTCCGGAATGTGGATCGTCTCGGAGGCCTTGTACTGTTTCGTCCAGCGATGGATCTGGCGCGCAACATAGTCGCCTTCCTTGCCATAGCCTTCGAGGCCCGCCTTCTTCCAGTCGACATTGTGCAGGTCCGCAAAGGTCTTCACCTTCGCCTCATAGATCTTGCGGCGCATCGCAGGCTCATAGTCCGGCAGCGTGCCGTCCCAGAGGATGCGGCCTTCCATCATGTCCATCACATAGAACATCGTGCCGACGACGCTTTCATCCGTACACAGCCCATAGGGGCGTGCGACCGGATAGCCGAGCGGCCAGAGCGCGCTGATGATCGTGAACTCGCGGTCCACCGCATGCGCGCTCGGCAAGAGATTGCCCGGCGGCTTGCGACGCATCACGTATTTCTTCTTCGGCGTCACCAGCTGGTAGGTCGGGTTCGACTGGCCGCCCTTGAACTGGCGCACCACCAGCGGGCCCTCATAGCCTTCGACATTCGCCTCCATCCAGGCGGCAAGGTTTGCCTCGTTGAACTTGTGGGATTCGGCGACTTCCTTGGTGCCCGAAAACAGGTCCTGTGCGTTGGCGGCCTCGGCCATGTCGTTCTCCCTCAATTCTGCCGGATTTTTCACATCATACCATACTGATACCGCATCCGGCGCCAAGACCTGACCCTGCGTCGCCGAACCGCTCCAGCGCAAAGGAAACCGCCCGCATGATCCGCCTTTCCGCTCTGATCCTGCTCGTTTTTTCTGTCTTCACCGGCTCGGCCGTTGCCAAGCCCCTCGACCCCGAAGGCAAGATCCGCCCCGAACTGCTGGAGCGCGCGCTCGCGGCCAGGGAAGCGCGCAGCGCAGACACACCAGACACCGGTGCGCTGGTCGTCGTCGATTACAGCCTCCACTCGAGCAAGCCCCGCGTCTACGTGGTCAATCTCGAAACCGGCGCTGTCACCGCCCTGCGCACGGCCCATGGCAAAGGCTCGGACCCGGACCATGACGGCTTTCTCGACAGCTTCTCCGATGTGCCCGGCTCCGGGGCCAGCCCGGAAGGCCTCTACCGCACAGCCGAGGAATATTACGGCGCCCATGGGCGGTCCCTGCGCCTTGACGGGCTGGACGAGAGCAATGCCAACGCCCGCTCCCGCGCCATCGTCATCCACTCCGCCGTCTATGCCGAGCCGGAACACGTAAAGAAATACGGCAAGCTGGGCCGCTCGAATGGCTGCATCGTCTTCTCGGCGGATGACCTCTCGACATTTCTGGACGCAGTGCCAAAGGGCACGCTGCTCTACGTCGGGAAGTAGGCCTCTTGATCTTGCCACCCCGCCCCGGCTAAACCCCCGCGCATGACCGATACACCTCCCGACCGCCTGTCCGTGAACCCGCGCAGCCCGCACTATGACTATGACATCCTCATCCGGGGCGTCGGCGTGCGCTTTCGCGGCGAGGAGAAAACCACGGTCGAGGAGTATTGCGTCTCCGAAGGCTGGATCAAGCTCACCGCCGGCAAGGCGCTCGACCGCAAGGGCAACCCCCTGACGATCACGCTGAAGGGCCCGGTCGAGGTTTGGTTCAAGGACGAACCAGCGGCCTGAGCCGCACCAGTTTCGCAAAGACAGTCCAAAAGCCCTGTGCTAGCCCTGACCCATCGGGGACACGGGGGACGGCATGACATTGAACGATGGCGGTTTGCAGCCGGATGCCGGCGAAGCCTTGCCGCCTGCGCCGGAGCGCGGCCTTGACCGCTGGGGCCGCTGGCTGACGCTGGGCGCCAATATCGGCGTCGTCCTTGGCCTGATCATCCTGATCGTCGAAGTTCGCCAGAACGCAGCCCTTACCCGCACGGCGATGGAGCAGCAAAAGAACAGCTTCCTCGCCGACATCGAACTCAGCCTTGCCAAGCCTGAAATGGCTGAAGTCTGGGTGAAGGCAATCCGGACGCCCGAAGCCCTGACCGATCCGGAAATCCGCATGGCCGAGAGCCATCTCATCGCGCTGATGCTGCAATGGGACCACATGTTCCAGATGGAAGAGTCCGGGCTGATCCCACGCGAGCGGACGCGCCGGCATATCCGTAACACCGCTCCCTATTGTTTCGGCAGCCGTTTCGCAAAGAATTGGTGGCGTTACGAATTGAAGGGTTGGGAAGGCACACCGATGGCGGAGGTGGCAGGGCCCATCATCGAAGAGCTCGACGAAAACTTTCTGGCGAGCCAATTCGATCGGTTGCGGCTGTCCCCGCCCGCACCGCCCGAACCGGAGCCGGTGCCATGATCCTCCGCCGTCTGACGGAACATATGAAAGCCCAGAACTGGTTCGCCGTCGCGCTCGATTTCGTCATCGTCGTGACCGGTGTGTTCATCGGCCTGCAGGCGTCCAACTGGAACGACAACCGCGAGACGCGCCAGCGCGCCGCTCTGTTCAGCGAACGCCTGATCGAAGACCTGCGCTACGAAGCCTGGGCTTATCAATACCTCATTGACTATAACAAGGACGTGCGCATCAGCGTGAAAGCGGCTCTCGACACGCTGTCCGGCTCGGCCCCGCTCTCGGATGAGCAATTCCTGATCAATGCCTACCGCGCAACCCAGTACAAATACATGGACCGTCACCGCGCCACCTTTGACGAGCTGATCTCCACAGGCGATATCGGGCTGATCGCCGACGAGACCCTCCGGGTGACGGCCGTATCAATCTACACGACGACGCTGATCGACGTGATCGCCGAAGAAGGCCGGAACGCACCTGTACGGACGATTTTCCGCAAGCGCGTGCCGGCCGATGTCCAGCAAGCGGTGCTGGCCAAGTGCGGCGACCGGTTCGCCCCGATTGGAGACTATGAGGCAATCTCCGGCTCGCTCGCCTATTCCTGCGAACTGGGTCTTGCCCCGGACATGATCGCATCGGCCGCCGCCACACTCCGCGCAGACGAGGGCCTGGTCGAAGCCCTGCAAATCCGCTTTGCCGACCTTGAAACGGCCATCGTAGATCTCGAAGCCGTCAATGCGGAGACGTTTTCCAATCTTCGCGCCATCGCAGGACGGCCACTCTGATCCTCAACGCCCGCCCAGCACCCTGTCGCAATGCGCCGCATGCAGCACACGGATCTGTTCCAGCGCCCGGTTGATCATTGCCCGGTCCGGATCAAAGGTCAGCTCCAGCGTGATACCGCGCAGCGACAGGATCAGGATACGGCTGTGCAGCAGGCAGGCGTCGATGTCGCGCTCGCATATGCCGGCAGACCGCGCCCGTTCCGCCGTCGTCGGATCAAACTCATTTTCGATACGCGTGGCAACCGGCCGGAAGGCCAGTGCAAGGGCCTCGTCCCGGCGGGCAGCCAGCAACACTTCCGTCACGGCCGCCCCCTCCGGCATCTTTTGTCCGTGCCAGTAAACCTCAAACAGCGCCCGGTAGCGTTCAGCGGGATCCGGTATGGCCGCCAGCCGTGCGTGTGTGTCGGCCATCATCGCCCGCATCGCCGCTTCGCTTGCAGCGGCCATCAGCGCAATACGTGTCGGGAACTGGTTCAGCATCGAGCCCCGGCTGACCGCCGCCCGCACAATGACAGCCTCCACAGATGTGCCAGCATAGCCAAGCTCGTCCAGACAGGCGATCGCCGCATCAATGATCTGTTTGCGCACCGCCTCGCCCCGCTTGGTGCGGCGGCGAGTGGATGTTGGTTTGGCCAGTATTCCGGTCGTCGTCGGCTTCTGCATGCGGCGACTAACCCTGCTCTGAGGCCCGCCGTCAACGGCAGCGGCATATTTATAGTCAGTATTGACTATTCTTGAATTAGCCAGCAAAGTTCGACTCGCAGCCATCGCCGTCCCGATCAGGCCCCGAGTCTCCTCCCAGCTCCACCACGGCCTGATCGGGGCGGCCAGATCATGCTGCCGGCAATCCTCAGTCCTTGCCCCCCAGCGCCCGCCAGCCGATATCGCGGCGGCAGAAACCCTCCGGCCAGTCGATCGCATCGACGCCTGCATAGGCGCGGTCGACCGCTTCGCGCAGGGTCGCTCCGCTCGCTGTCACGTTCAGAACGCGCCCGCCATTCGCTCTCAGCAGGCCGATGGAATCCATGTCCGTACCCGCATGGAATACGGTCACGCCCGCCAGCGCATTGGCGCCTGCCACATTCTTGATGAGGCTGCCCTTCTCGACCTTGCCTGGATAACCCTTCGCCGCCATCACGATCGTCGCCGTCGGCGCGAATTCGTCCAGTTCCAGCAGGCTGGCAAACTGCGCTTCATTGCCCTTGAGCCCGCCCGTCGCTGCGATCAGGATCGCCGGCACGATGTCGCCCTTCAAGCCCTTCATCAGCACCTGGCATTCCGGGTCGCCAAAGCGCGCGTTGAACTCGACGACCTTCGGCCCCTCATCCGTCACCATCACACCGATGTACAGCACGCCCTGATAGGGCATCCCGTCCTTCGCCATGCCCTTCAGCATCGGCTCGGCAATCTCGCGCTTGATGCGGGCCATAATCTGTTCACTGACGACCGGCGCCGGCGCATAGGCGCCCATGCCGCCGGTGTTCGGGCCGGTATCACCGTCGCCAACGCGCTTGTGATCCTGCGCCGCTGGAAGATAGATCGCGCCCTCGCCATCCGTGATGACGAACACGCTGGCCTCTTCGCCGTGCATGAATTCCTCGATCACCAGCGTTGCCGAGGCGTCACCAAACCTGCCGCCCAGCATATCGTCGATCGCGGCGTCCGCCTCGTCCAGGGTCTGCGCGATCACTACGCCCTTGCCCGCCGCCAGCCCGTCGGCCTTCAGAACGAACGGCGCCGTCATCGTGCGCAGGAAGGCCTTCGCGGGCGCCGCCTCGGTGAACTCGCCATAGGCCGCCGTCGGCACACCGTATGCCTTCATCCGGCCCTTGGAAAAAGCTTTCGATGCCTCCAGTAGCGCAGCCGCTTTTGACGGTCCGAACACATCAAACCCGCGCGCCCGCAGGATGTCCGCCAGCCCCAGCGCCAGCGGCGCCTCCGGCCCGATCACCACCAGGTCCGGCTCGATCTGCAGGGCGAGCTTCACCAGCCCGTCAATGTCATCCGCCGCCACGTCGAAACACGGCCCGACCTCATGCATACCGGGATTGCCGGGCGCACAATGCACCACATCCACCAGCGGCGAGGCCGCCATCTTCCAGGCCAGCGAATGCTCGCGGCCGCCCGATCCGATCAGAAGTATGTTCATGGGCCCGCTCCTTGCGCGGAGCGGCGCCCGAGATCAAGAGCCCGCGCGCCTAGACCTGCGCCGTCACCCGCAGGAATGTGGCTGGCAGGATCGTGCGGCCTTCTTCCTTGCTGGTATTCTGCGCCTCGAACAGGTCCACCAGTTCCGCCTCCAATGCGGCCTGCTTGCCGTTCGCGGCGGCCGCCGCATAGGCGTTCATCGTCGGCCCGTAATAGTCGCGGAACACGCCCACGAACCCGGCCGGCGTCCCGGCAAAGTCGAACACGAACGTGTCGCGCTCGCAGGTCACCTGCTCAGCCGCAATGCCCGCTTCGCCAAAACGCTGGCGCACATCTTCCTCGACGCCCCAGCGCACCGGGCTGACGAAGCCTTCCGGCGGCGGCGGCGAATAGGCGCCTGCGATCTTCAGGATCTGCGCGATCACGGTCGGGTCGCCGGGGATCCAGTTGCCCATCACGATCCGCCCGCCGGGCCTGGCCACGCGCACCATCTCCTTCGCCACATCCACCGGACGCGGCGCAAACATCGCGCCGAAGATGCTGACCACGACATCGAACTGGTCGCTCGCCACGCCGGTCATCTGCGAGGCATCGCCGTGCTGGAAGCGGATATTCTTCAGCCCCGCCTCCGCCGCCCGCCGGTTGCCCGCCTCAACAAGATTGCGGGCGATATCCACGCCCAGAACGTCCGCGCCGATCTGCGCCGCCGGCAGCGCCGTCGTACCATCGCCGCAGCCCAGGTCGAGCACCTTGTCGCCCGCCTTGATGCCGATCCTGTGGACCAGCGCCTCACCCGCCCCGCGCATGGTTGCCGCAAGTTTCGTGAAGTCACCCTTTTCCCAAAGGGCCTGGTTGGGATTGGTCGTGGCGTTCTCTGGATTGACTGACATGTTCTTCCCTTTCCGGAAGTGCCCGCCGAATGTTTGCGGGATGATTGTTCCTAAGCGCTGTTTGAAGACCGGACGCCAGTTCAGAATCTGAACCTCCGGATATTCCCCTTCTTGAGTGTTCACCGGAACAGCGCCGCCGGGCCGGGGAAACCCGGCGGCGCAACCGCCCGTCTACCAGCGCGCCGCAAGGCGGGCGCGGCGGCGGCGGCGATGGGAAAGCAGGTCGAGGCGTTTCGGCTCGACCGGTTCGGCAGCCGGCGTGTAAGCCGGCTCGGCAGTGTGTTCTTCCATCACCCGGAATGCGTAATGAATGCCGGTGGTTGCCACTGCCTGGGGCTGGGAGGAAGCGGGAGCAGTATGCAGTGTCATGGTCGTTTCTCTTTACGTTATGCAGGCGGGCGGAATGGCCAGCCTGTAAACCAAGACTGTCGCGGCGCGCGCTTTGCCTCCAGTTCAGGATCTGAAGTCGTGCAGTTCGGGAACTGAATCCTGCCAGTTCAGATACTGAACTGGCCCGCGTCCGCCTGCAGGCGTATGGATTGCGCAAAGGAGCCATGAACATGACACAAGGCACATACGGACAATTCTGCCCGGTCGCGATGGCGGCAGAGATTGTCTGCACCCGGTGGACCATACTGGTGTTGAGGGAACTCGCGTCCGGAACCACACGGTTCAATGAACTGCGCCGCGGCGTGCCGCGCATGTCGCCCGCGCTTCTCTCCCAGCGCCTGAAGGAGCTGGAAGAAGCCGGCGTGATTATCCGCAAGCCCTCGCGCCGAGAGCCCGGCGTGCAGGAATATCATCTCAGCGAATCCGGACGCGAACTCAGCCCCATCATCGATGCCATCGGCACCTGGGGCCAGCGTTGGATCGAATCGGAGCTCTCCCTCCAGCGGCTCGATGCGCAGCTCCTGATGTGGGACATGCGGCGCAACCTCAACACCGACCCGATGCCGGACAAGCGCTGCGTGGTACAGTTTCAGTTCACGGATCAATCTGCGAAGCTGATGAACTGGTGGGTCATCATCGAGCCCGGCTACGAGGTCGACCTGTGCGGTATTGATCCCGGCCATGATGTGGACCTCTATGTCTCGACCGACCTGCGCACGATGACCGCCATCTGGATGGGATACGAGTCCGTGCGCGTTGCGCTCTCCGACGACCGGCTTTACCTCACCGGCAACAAAGGCCTCGCTGGCAAGATGCAGGCTTGGCTCGGCCTCAGCCCGCTGGCAAAAGTGGAGCGCAAGGCGAGCTAGCGGAGACGGGCATGGAAACGCTCACCTCTCAGGTCTGCATTTCGGGCGGTGGCCCGGCCGGACTGATGCTAGGCTACCTCCTTGCGCGGCAGGGCGTAGATGTTGTCGTCCTTGAAAAGCATGCCGATTTCCTGCGCGACTTTCGCGGCGATACAATCCACCCCGCGACACTGGAAATCTTCCACGAGCTTGGCCTTGCAGACGGCCTGCTCGCTCTGCCCCACCAGAAGACCGAACGTATCTCCGTGACGATTTCCGGCGAGACCGTCCCCATCGCCGATTTTACCCACTTGCCCGTCCATCACCCCTTCGTGGCCATGATGCCGCAATGGGACCTGCTCGATTTCCTCGCGGATGAAGCCCGCAAGTTCCCGAACTTCCGCCTTCTCATGTCCACCGAAGCGCAAGGCCTGACCGAAACCGGGGGCCGCATCACCGGCCTGCGCGCGACAGGCCCGGACGGCCCGCTTGAAATCCGCGCCGATCTCGTCGTCGCCGCTGATGGCCGTAGCTCGGCCTTGCGCGACGCTTCCGGCCTTGCCGTCGAAGATATCGGCGCGCCCGTCGATGTCTTCTGGATGCGCCTCGACCGGGCGGCGAATGCCGGCAACGAATCCCTCGGCCGGATCTCCGAAGACGGCATGCTGGTGCTGATCAATCGCGGCGACTATTGGCAGGGCGCCCTGCCGCTCCCGAAAGGCAGCGCCGACACGATCCGCGCGCAGGGCCTGCGGGCCTTCCAGGACCGTATCCGCCGCATCGCGCCCTTCCTCGAAGACGCGCCGGATGCCCTCACCAGCTGGGATCAAGTCAAGCTGCTCACCGTGCAGGTGAACCATATGCCGACATGGTGGCGCCCCGGCTTCCTCTGCATCGGCGACGCCGCGCATGCGATGTCCCCGGTCGGCGGTGTCGGCATCAATCTCGCGGTTCAGGACGCCGTCGCCGCCGCGCGCATCCTCGGGCCCCTGATCGGCAAGGGTCCAGTGCCGGACGGGGCCCTCGCCGCCGTCCAGAAGCGCCGCCACTGGCCGGCCCGCATGGTCCAGCGCGCGCAGGTGCTGGCCCACCGGATCGTGCTGGTTCCCGCCATCACCGCCAAAGGCCCGCCGAAAGTGCCCGCCCTGATGCGCCTTTTCCAGTGGCTGCCCTGGCTGCGACGCCTGCCCGCCCGCGCCATCGGCCTCGGCCTGCGCCCCGAGCATTGGCCACCGGAAAAATGAAGGCCTTGCAGGCCGCCCCAACCCCCGCCAAAACCCTTGCATGTCCGAAACCGCCCCCACAAACGACCACGCCCAGACTGTCTCCGAACTCGCCGCCAGCCTGAAGCGGACGGTCGAGACGAATTATGACCATGTCGTCGTGCGCGGCGAGCTTGGCCGCGTCACCATCGCGAAATCCGGCCACATGTATGCCGACATCAAGGACGACAAGGCCGTCCTCAACACGATCATGTGGCGCGGCCAGGCCGACAAGCTGACCTTCCGCCCGGAAGAAGGGCTGGAAGTCGTCGCCACCGGCCGCCTCTCCACATACGAAGGCCGCTCGTCCTACCAGCTGATCGCCAGTTCCATGCGCCCGGCCGGCGCCGGCGCGCTGATGGCGCTGCTCGAAGAGCGCAAGAAAAAGCTCGCCGCCGAAGGCCTCTTCGACCCCAAGCACAAGAAGAAACTGCCTTACCTGCCCCGCACCATCGGCGTCATCACCTCGCCCACCGGTGCCGTGATCCGCGACATTCTTCACCGTATCCGCGAGCGCTTCCCGGTCCGCGTCATTGTCTGGCCCGCCCTCGTGCAGGGCGACCGCGCCGCAGAGCAGGTCACCGCCGGCATTCGCGGTTTCAACGCGATGACCGGCGAAGACCGGCCCGACGTGCTGATCGTCGCGCGCGGCGGCGGCTCGATCGAAGACCTTTGGCCGTTCAACGAGGAAATCGTCGTGCGCGCCGCTTTCGAGAGCGAGATCCCGCTGATCTCCGCCGTCGGCCACGAGACCGACACAACGCTGATCGACTACGTCTCCGACCAGCGCGCGCCGACGCCCACCGGCGCCGCCGAGATCGCCGTCCCGGTACGGACGGAATTGCTGCTCGCCACCGGCGAGAACGGCGAACGTCTGAAGCGCGCCCTCGCCCGCGCCCTCACGCGCGCCCGCGACAAGCTCACCGCCGCCCGCCTGCCCCGCGCCGAAATGCTGCTTCAGCCGGCCCGCCAGCGCCTTGACTTTGCCAGCGCCAACCTGCCAAAGGCCGCGCTCGCCCTGACCCAGAAGGCCCGCCTCAAACTCTCCCGCCTGCAGCTTTCGCCCGCCCTGCTGAACGCCGAAATCCGCGGGGGCCGCCAGCGCTTGCGCGATGTCGCCGTGCGTGCGCGCCCCGCCCTGATGCGCCTGATCGACAAACGCCGCACTGCCCTCGGCGCCGAAGCGAAGCTCTTGGAAACCCTCTCCTATCAGGCGACGCTCGCACGCGGCTACACGATCGTGCGCGGCCGCGATGGCCAGCTCATACGCTCCGCCGAAATTGCATCGGCTACGGACGAATTCCGCATCAGCTTCGCCGACGGGGATGTCACAGCCTCGCCCACCGGCGGCGCACCGTCAAAGCCGAAAGCCGCGCCGAAGAAGCCCGGCCAGCAAGGCAGCCTGTTCTAGCCCATGCACCCCGCTCCGCTCTTCCGCGAGTCCGATCCGGAAACCCTGATCGCCCGCCTCCGCGCCCACCCGCTCGGCCTTGTCTGCGTCTCCGGTGAAGTTGCGCCGCTCGCCGCCCACACGCCGGTCCTCGCCGCCTT
This sequence comes from Hyphomonas sp., assembly GCA_040223555.1. Taxonomy (GTDB): domain Bacteria; phylum Pseudomonadota; class Alphaproteobacteria; order Caulobacterales; family Hyphomonadaceae; genus Hyphomonas. The sequence continues at coordinate 156,220 of JAVKGA010000009.1, read as the reverse complement.
CGATGGCAGTGTCGTCCGCCTGCGCTTTCATCTGTCTGCGCACAATCCCGTCACCCGCCGCCTCGAAGCCGGCGCCGCCGCGCTGATCGTCTTCACCGGCCCCGACGCCTATATCTCGCCCGACTGGTACGGCCCCGTGCCCAATCAGGTGCCCACCTGGAACTATCTCTCTGTCGAAGCCGAAGGCACACCGGCGCCCACCGACGCCGCCGCCTTCCTCGATGATCTCTCCGCTCATTTCGAAGCCACCCTCGCCCCCAAACCGCCCTGGACCCGCGACAAGATGGACCCCGCCTCCTTCGCCATGCAGGTCCGCGGCATCCGCGCCTTTGAACTCACGCCCCTGCGCTTCGAAGGCATCTCGAAACTCAGCCAGAACAAGCCCACCGAAGCCCGCGAAGGGGTGTTTGCAGCTTTGCCTCCAACATCCGGCGGCCTCGCCATCGCCGAGGAAATGCGTAAACTGCAGCGATGACACCGCCCCACGCCTTTCTCGCCGCTGCCAAAGACCTGCTCGGGCCAAAAGGCTGGACAGACGATCCCGAAAAACTGCTGGCCGCCTCCACCCCCTGGCGCGGCACCTACCAGGGCGAGACGCCCTTCATCGCCCGCCCCGCCTCGACGGCTGAGGCCGCCGCGCTCGTCAAACTCTGCGCGCAGCACCGGGTCGCCCTCACCCCGCAAGGGGGCAATACTGGCCTCGTGGATGGCGGCACGCCACACGGCGAAGTCTGCGTCTCGATGACCCGCATGACCGCCGTGCGCGCGGTCGATCCGTTCAACAATTCCATGACAATCGAAGCCGGCGCCACGCTTGTCGCCGCGCAGGAAACGGCCGAGGCCGCAGGCCGCCTCTTCCCCCTCTCCCTCGGCTCGCAAGGCACCGCGACGCTCGGCGGCCTCATCTCCACGAATGCCGGCGGCGTCGCCGTGCTCCGTTACGGCATGATGCGCGATCTCATCCTCGGCCTCGAAGTCGTCCTGCCTTCCGGCGAAATCTGGGACGGGCTTTCGGGACTCAGAAAAAACAATACCGGCTATGACCTCAAACACCTCTTCGCCGGCGCCGAAGGCACGCTTGGCCTGATCACCGCCGCCACGTTCAAGCTCTTCCCGAAAGTCCAGCGCGCCTGCGCCTGGGTCATCGTCTCCAGCGCCGAGGATGTCGTGAAACTCCTCTCTCTGGTGCAAAGCCATGCCGGCGACAGCGTCACCAGTTTCGAGATCATCCCGGCGAATGCCGTCTCGATGGTCATCGCCGATGTTCCGGGTACGCGCGATCCGTTGCCCGCCAATGCCGAGTGGCGTGTGCTGATCGAAATCTCGCAGCCGCAAGCCGAGCAGGCCGAAGCCCTGCTCACCACGGCGCTCGAAGCCGGCGCCGAAGCGGGTCTCCTGCAGGATGCCGTCATCGCGAAAAGCGAGACGCAGGCCAAATCCTTCTGGCACATCCGCGAGACGATCCCGCTCTCCAAGCGCGCCTATGGAACCGCGCTGAACCAGGACGTCTCTGTTCCGATCAGCCGCATCCCGGATTTCATCACCGCATGCAACGGCGCCGTGCGCGCGATTGTTCCGTCGGCGGACTTTGTCATCTTCGGCCATGTCGGGGATGGCAATCTGCACTATTCGGTCGTCGAACCCGCCGGCAATGGCGATCCCATCCTGAAAGCCCATGCCGCCGCCGTCACCGCGACCGTCTTCGACACCGTCACCGCTTTCGGCGGCTCGATCTCCGCCGAACACGGCGTCGGCCGCCTGAAGCGCGACGAACTCGCCCGCCTGCGCCCGCCCGCCGCCACCGAAACCATGCGCGCCATCAAACGCGCGCTGGACCCCCTGAACATCATGAACCCCGGCCGCGTGGTCAGCGTTTGAAAAATGGTGATACTTTCGGTTGCACTAACCGCCGCACTGACCGCCATTCTAACTGGTGGCGTTGCAATACTTACCCGCAAAGCCAAACCGAAGCATATTGAAGGATCGGTCGGCGTCATTTCTCCCGGCAAGGTCATCGCATGGATCACCGTAATATCTGGCGCGATGATAATGGCCGGATCGATTGTATTTGCGATCATGGCGGCGCAGTTTCTGGCGCTCATTCCCGCCGCCGTTGCCTGCACTTTGGGTGCAGCAATCGCTGGCTTCATGTTGCCATCCCTTACATCCGTGCATGATATCTCATGGGATGCGACGTCCATGGAGGGACCTTGCAGCCTGTTTGGCCCAACGCTGGGGGTACCTCGCACCCGATTGGACTTCGACACCCTTGTCACGACCGGCAAAACCACGACGGGCTATTGGTTCGTTGAAGCCACCGATGGACGCCGAATTTACTGGAGTTACCTTTACAATGGCTATGGTGAGCTAACGAAAGCGTTGAAAGCACGTGTGCCGAACCTGCAGTTGCCGGCTGATCTAGGATGAACGCCGGAGTTAACGACTCCCTAACCAAACATTCCCAAAAGCTTACCGATCGCAGAATGCGAGGGGAAGCTTCATGGTCTGGTACACCGATCTGCGCAATGAGCGCCTGTTCACGCGCGCCGAGCGCGACTGGACTTCGCGCCGCCTGCTTGATCTGCGCGCCCAGCTCGCCTCGCCGCCGCCGAAGGGCGTGCCGCGCCGGACGAAAGATGCGAGCCTGATCATCGGCACCTGGAACATCCGGGATTTCGACAATAACAAGTTCCGACACGGCCCGCGCCGGCGCGAAAGCCTGCATTACATCGCCGAGATTCTCTCCGCCTTCGATGTCTGCGCCTTGCAGGAGGTCAACGAGGATCTCGCGCCTCTGAAAGAGGTGATCCGGCTGATGGGTCCCGGCTGGGATTTCATCGCGACCGATGTGACGACCGGTGCCTCCGGCAACCGCGAGCGGATGGCCTTTGTGTTCGACAGCCGAAAGGTCCGTTTCCGGAATGTCGCCGGCGAAATCGTCCTGCCGAAACACGCCCTCCTGCCGGGCGAACAGCAATTCGCGCGCACACCCTTCCTTGTCAGCTTTCAGGCCGGCTGGTTCAAATTCTCGCTCTGCACTGTCCACATCTATTTTGGCGAGGAATCCAAAGGCTCCGAAGGCTACCAGCGCCGGGTCCAGGAAATCGAATACCTCGCAAAGGAAATGGCGGACCGCGCCGAGCGCGAGAATGAAAACTACATCCTCCTCGGCGACTTCAACATCAAAAACCCCATCGACGAAACGATGCAGGCCCTTACCAAGGCCGGATTCCAGCTGCCGCCTGAACAGTATCCGTCCAATCTTCTGGGAACGGCCTATTACGACCAGATTGCCTTCCGTACCCGGAAGGACGAGCTTACCTTCCTTGCCGCCGGTGCGTTCAATTGGGGTGAAACTCTGTTCCGGCCAGAGCATTATGAACATTATGCACCCGTTCTGCCTGATCGGCACCGTGATCTTGGTCCGGATGGTGCGCCGCGCGACAAAAGCAAGGACAAGGAATATTACGCCAAACGCTGGCTGACCTGGCAGATCTCCGATCACTTGCCGCTATGGGTGGAACTGGCGGTTGATTTCTCCGACGCTCACCTCCTCAAGAATCTCGACCCCGCTTTCGAAGCCTCCGGCGCGCCCGCCCAGCTCGAGGCGCTTACCGACGAAATCGTCCTCGCAGACACGCCGCCCGAACTTCCGCAGCCCGTCCGTAAAAAGACCAAAGGACGAAAATCCCCGAAGATCGCGCCGCCTGAAAAGAAGGGCACGCTCGCCCCTGCACACCGGATGACCTTCGGCGAAGGCTGGCGCATCTTCTGGTGGATTGCCGGTGGCGGTGCGGACCGGATGCGCAAATCCCGCGACGCCTCCAAGGCGGCCGAGAAGCCCAAAAAGGCTCCGAAATCCAGGGCCTGAGCTTCCCGCCCCGTTGCGCTCCCGGACCGTTCTCTCTAGCGTCATCCTGACTTCGGAGACCAATACACATGCGCGCACCTTCTGCTCTGCTCACCTCACTCCTTCTGCTCGTCGGATGCTCCGGCCGCGGCCAGATTGTTGGCGGACCCTGCAGCTATGAAACCTCGACATTCTCCGCCACTGTAATGGGCCATGATACCGACACCGTGACTTTGGCCGGCCCCGGCGGCGACACATTCCTCATGGAGCTCCGGGACTTTCCGGCGCCGCCCAATCCGGGCGAAGTCGTCAATCTGGAAAAAGATTCCATCACCAGCGGCACTTGCACGCCCTTCATATACCGCGTCATCTGATCCTCCTTTCTTGGAGACTGCCTCAATGAAATTCGCCGCCACGCTCCTCGTCGCCATCTGCCTTGCCTTTGCTTCTCACGCGTCGCCGGAGCCTACCGCTGACTCTGAAACAGCGATCGAGCCTTCCGAGGCGCCCGTGATGCCGATCCGCGTGGGCGGGCCTTGCACCTATGAGACTTCCGAAATCGATGCCACTGTCCTTCAGGTTGCCGATGGCCAAGTATCTATGAGCCAGGCCGAAGACCGGAATTTCAATCTTGCCGCCGCCGCTTTCACCGCGCCGCCAGTCGCGGGCGATGTCATCCGGGTCACAAAGCGCAAGATCACCAAAGGCACCTGCCAACCGCTGATCTACACGCTGGCTGTTCCGCCTGCGGATGAAACGCCGCCGGCCAACTAACGCCGGCCGAACAGCTTTTCGATATCAGCCAGTTTCAGTTCCACATAAGTTGGGCGGCCATGATTGCATTGGCCGGAATGGGGCGTGGCTTCCATCTGGCGCAGTAGGGCGTTCATCTCGTCGCCGTTCAAACGCCGGCCCGCGCGCACGGAGGATCGGCAGGCCATGTTGCCCATCACTTCCTCGAACCGTTCCTTGAGCACAAGACCGGCATCATACTCTGCGAAATCGTCCGCAAGATCACGCAGCAATCCGGCGGTGTCCATTTCACCGAACAAGGCCGGCGTTGCGCGCACGCAGACGGCGCCGGGCCCGAAGGCCTCGAGTTCGAGGCCGAGCGCGGCGAGGTCTTCGGCGCGTTCGAGGATGCGGCCCGCTTCGTCTTCGGTCATTTCCACGACGTCCGGAATCAGCAAGGCCTGCCGTCGCACGCCGCCTTCCGCCATCTGGCGCTTCATCGCCTCATAGACGAGACGTTCATGCGCGGCGTGCTGGTCGACAATGATCATTCCGTCCGTTGTCTGAGCAATGATATAGGTCTCATGCAGCTGCGCCCGCGCCGCGCCGAGCGGATAGTCTGCGACCTGACGCGGCGTTTCCGGCACATCGACCCGCGCAGCCGGCGCTGTATCGCGGTTGAAAGCCTGCGGCGCCTCATAAACGGCGCGCGGCGGCATGGAAGGCCGGATGCCGGGTGAAGACGGCGCCTGCCAGAGGAGGCCCGCGACAGGTTCCTCCGCCCGCGCCCGGCCGAGTGCGAAACCGGCCACGGTGGTCGAAGCCCGGTGGCCCGCATCTGCGAGGCCGTGACGCAGAGCGCCGATCATCAGGCCGCGAATGCTGGCCGCGTCGCGAAAGCGCACTTCGGTTTTGGCCGGGTGGACGTTCACGTCCACTTCTTCCGCTTCCAGCTCCACGAAGAGCGCGAGCATCGGATGACGGTCCCGCGCGAGGAAATCCTGATAGGCGGCGCGGACAACGCCGGTCAGCATACGGTCTTTCACGGGTCGTCCGTTCACGAACAGGAATTGCATCTGCGCATTGCCGCGATTGAGCGTTGGCAGGCCCGCGAAACCGGAGAACCGTGCGCCGTCGCGTTCGGCGTCAATCGCAATCGCATTGTCGCTGAAGTCACGCCCCATGATCGCGCCGAGCCGGGCCAGGCGGCCCGCTTCGTCATCACGTTCGGGCGCATAGCGCAGGACGTTGCGGCCATTGTTTTCCAGCGTGAAACCAACCGCCGGATTGGCCATCGCGAGCCGCTTGACCACATCGGTGACGGCCATAGCCTCGGCCCGCTCGCCGCGCATGAATTTCAGGCGCGCGGGGGTTGCGTAAAAGAGGTCGGATACATCAATGCGCGTTCCCGTGTCGCCGCGCCCGGTGAAGGCCGCCGGCCTCGGCCCGTCGATCCGTCCGCCATCGGAGTAAATCTCCGACGCTGCGTCTCCGGCGGCGCGGCTGGTAATCCGCATCCGGCTGACGGACGCAATGGAGGGCAGCGCTTCGCCGCGAAAACCCATCGTGTGGATATTCAGCAAATCCACACGCCCTGCCGAATCCGGCACGAGTTTCGAGGTTGCGTGACGTTCCAGTGCGATCACCAGATCATCCGCTGAAAGTCCGCAGCCATCATCCTCGATGGTGATCCGCTTCAACCCGCCTTCTTCGATGGCAATCGAAATACTGGCCGCGCCCGCATCCAGCGCATTCTCCACAAGCTCCTTCACGACCGCAGCCGGCCGCTCCACCACTTCGCCGGCGGCGATGCGGTTGACGACATCCGGCGGCAGCCGGAGGATCACAGGACGGGGGCGCGCAGAATCAGCCATGAGCCGGCCATTCTAACCATTGCACCCCAACCTGTCCCGCCCGGATGTGCGCGCATTGGGCGCGAAACTCCGCAGTTGAGTTTTTCTGTTTCACCGGCGACACTCTCGTTTCCTTCCTCAATCAAGGCCTTGCCGTCATGCGCTTTTTTCCACACGCCGCCCTGGCCCTCACACTTCTGGCCGCTTGCGGCGCACCGAAAGAGGCCGCCGCGCCTTCAGAGACACAAGCGCCGGCGGCGCCTGTTGCGGCAACTCCGGCCGCTGCACCGGGCGAGCCGAGCCTCGAATTTGCGTCGCTTCCGGCGCCGTACAACACCGCGAACTATGCCATCGGCAACCGGACCTGGAAGCTCTGCCAGTCCTGCCACCTGACCGCTGAAGGCGCGGGCAGCATGGTGGGCCCCAACCTTCATGGCCTGTTTGGCCGCCAGGTCGCCACAGCGCCCGGCTTTGACTATTCGCCCGCGTTGAAAGCCGAGACCTTCATCTGGACACCTGATCAGCTTGACGAGTGGCTCGCCAATCCGAAGACCTTCGTGCCGGGCAACCGGATGAGCTTTTCCGGCGTGCGTAAACCGGAAGACCGTCTCGCCGTCATCGCCTACCTGATGACCCAGACCGGCTATTCGGCGCCGGCTGAAACGCCTGCCGAAACACCGGCCGACTAACCGCGCGCGACGAGCGCAACGAGGATCGCGCGCTCTTCGAACTGGCCGCCATATTCCTGGCGGTAGCCGAGCGAAACGTCCACTTTGCCGAAGTGGACGCCGATCTGGTTTTCCAGCTTCACCGAGTCGGCGCTCTGATTGCCCTCTTCGATCCAGAGCTGCTGGGTGACGAAGACGCGGTCTGTCAGGTCCGATCCGTAGCCGAGCTCGACGCGCATCCGTTCGCAGCCGTTTTCCTGGCGGATATAGGCGGCGTCTGCGAACGCGTAGAAACGCTGGCCGGATTTGTGGGCGCCGGAATAGCCGGCGCCGCCGCGTGCTTCAAAGCCAGCGCCGTCGCAGCCGGCAAAACCGGTTGCGGTGCTGCCATAGATCGCGCCGGCTTCGGCGCCGACGGTCCAGTTGCCGCGCTCGAGCAGCTTGCGGCGCAGGGTGAGACGGAAGGATTCCCGGTCGAATGCTTCGAAGTCTGTATACGAGACGGCTTCGGCCTTGGCGGTGACGGTCCATTTGTCGGTCAGGCCGTATTCGCCATAGGCATCGCCGCGCCAGCCTTCGGCGCCGTCGAGCGTGTCGCTCGCGACGAGGGCGCGGGCGTACCAGTCGCCGTCTTCGCGCACCCAAGGGGCGGCGCTGGCCGCGCCGGCGATCGATGCCGCCGTGAAGATCTGAGTGAATAGCCCCCGCATGATGGGCACCTTAAAGTGGATATGGGCTGTGGAAAAGTGGGATTCTGGTTGCAGGCGTGTGCGGGCGTCCGGACGCGGTGGGGACCGGCCGTTTTTTTAGGGTTGCAGCGCTTGATTTGTCATCCCGGCGAAAGCCGGGCCCCAGACTTTGAGGCGTGCACTTACGTTGCCGCTCTGGGTCCCGGCTTTCGCCGGGATGACAAGATGGGTGGGCTAGGAGGTGTTGGGGAAAGGGGTGAACACCCCCTCCGGCCCTTCGGGCCATCTCCCCCGCGCGCGGGGGAGGATGAGGGTGTCATTTGGCGCAGCCTCAAGACAGGCCGGGAGGGCGCTTGCCCAGGACGGGTCATTGAAGGCGCGGAAGGTGCGCGCAGGTGATCTGTAGGCGGAGGGGTATGGCCTGTCTTCGATGAAGTGAATGTCGATGAAGCCCCAGCGGTCCACGGAGTAGGTGAAATCGCGGATGCCCGTGCGGCGCATCCAGAGGGCCAGCCAGAGGATTTCCCAGATCAGGATCGGCCAGCACAGCGCGTGCACATAGTCGAATAGCGGCGCGAAGTCCGGATGGGTTCGAATGAAGCGCAGCAGGTCCATGCCCGCAGTATAGGCCGGCCGGAAACCCCGTCGGATTCGCAGCGGCGGACTATTTTATAACGCCTTGTGCTGGCTGGGTTTTATCTTTTTCAAAGGGCGCATTTCGTAGGCATAAGTCGTTTCGAACGCGCCTAGTTCAGCTGGATGTAATTCGACACGATGCGCGGCCCGGGCGCGCCGGGTTCCGCCGGGCCGACGCGGATGTGAAATCCTTCCGTGCCCAGAAGGGTGTTGACTTCGAGCACGTCGTCCACGGTGGCGAGATTGTCCTTGTGGCGGCTGGTCCAGTCCGGTGAGAGCTGGCGTGCGCGGGTCCAGATTTCGGGTTTCGAGGCGCCGGTCATGAACAGGTAATGGTGCTGCTCGCCGAAGAGTTCGGGCGTGTAGCCGCCGACATTGACGAACCAGAGGGAGACTTCCGGCGTGGCGGGCGCCGGGCCAGGCACGATCTCTATGCGGCGGCCGTCGACATGCGTCATCTCGGCATAGCCATCGATGTGCAGTGAGGACGGCGTGCCCCACCAGCCGGCGCGCAGTTGCGGGATGGTGTCTTCAATCGTCTCGCCGGTGACGAAACGCAGGTCGTGCAGCTCGATATTGGCGCGGGCATGATTGCCACCGACGAAGACCGCGAAGAGTTTCATGGCGATGCCCCCCAATGGCTGCAGAGTGGCCGGGCCGGCGCCGGGAGGCAAGCCGGATCATCTCCAAGATCAGGCTTTGCTTTTCAAAGTTCTCTGTTGACAGATGCATTCACTTTGAATTACAAAGTGCTTGTCGAAAGACCAAAGGAGACCTGAGATGACCCACCTGAAAACCCTGATTGCCGGCGCGGCTGCCCTCATTGCCGCCAGCACGGCCACCGCCGCCCCGCTGACCGTGACCGTTGAAGGCATCGAGGCGCGCGGCGGCAAACTGTATGTCGGCGTGCAGACGGAGGCGCAATTCATGAAGGATGACGGCATTGCCGGCGACATCGTGGAAGCACCCGCTGCGGGCCGTTCGCAGTTCACCTATGACCTTCCGGAAGGCGCCTATGCGGTGTCGATCTGGCACGACTTCAACGGCAACGGCACGTTCGACACGGCCGAGAATGGCATGCCGCTGGATGGCTGGTCGTCGATCAATGCCGAGACGCTGCGCGCGGCGCCGACTTTCGAACAGGTGAAAATGGCTGTGCCGGCAGAAGGCGCGGCTGCCTCACTGAAGATGTACTATCCGGAATAATTCCGTACTCCCTATACGGATAAACTAAAACTCCCGGCCTTTGCGGACCGGGAGTCTTTTTTCAGTGTCGCCAAGTGTTGCGCTGCGCGCAATTCTACAGGCGATACCGGATCTGGTCGGACCAGAAGCGCTCGAGGCGCGAGATCGTCTTGTTGAGCTGCGAGAGATCGTCGGCGCGGACGCTGGCGGTCGGCTCAAGGGCAGTTGCCTGCTTCTCGAACAGTTTGGAGACACGTGAGCGAACCTTCATGCCGCGTTCCGTGAGACGAAGCGTAACGGTACGCTTGTCGTCTTCCGAACGCGTCTGGATCAGGTAGCCGCCTTCCTGCAGTTTCTTGACGTTATAGGAGAGGCTGGTGCCGGCAAAAGCGCCGCGAGCGCGGAGCACGGAAGCCGGGGCCTCGCCTTCGCCAATCTCGTACAGGAGCAGAGCCTGGACGCCGGTCAGCGAACGCTCACCACCACGCTCGAGGTCGTCCTTGACGACATCGTGCAGACGGCGATGCGCCTGTTCAAGAAGGGACAGCGACTTCAGGAAAGACTCGCCGATAGAAGTATTTGCAGTTTCCTGCATGTCGATCATCATCATTTCAACCACCACTCAACTTTTGTTGTAGTTTGAGTAGAGTTACATCATGAGCACTAATATTTTGATAAGCACGATGGCGCTCAACTGGGTCTATATTAATATAAGCGCGATTTCATTAACCGTTACTGCAGCGTAACAGCACGCCTGTCAGGCGAAAACCTGTACGGTCTGCGCGCCGCCATACTTGGGGCTGGGGCCATGTTTGTTTGGCCGGACATGGGAATTGAAGAACATCAGAATGAAAACGATGAGCCAGCCAATATAAGGAACAAGGTTCACCAGCAGCAGCCAGCCGGAGATGTCCTGGTCGTGAAGCCGCCGGACGGTCACGGAAATACTTGGGATCAGGGCATACACATAGAACAGACCGGAAAGGACCGGAAAGAAGTTCTCGCCCTCTAGGTCTTCGATACCAAAGAATACCGTAGCAATGACGACGTCGACGAAAAACAAGGCGACCAGAAAGACAACAAAGAACAGAATAAAACTCCAGTATTCAGCCCGCCGGGCGCGGCCGTAGAACTGGAAGTAATTGGAAGACAAGGCCCGCAGGAAATACTTGGGCAACCAGTCAGGCTTCGCCGCGACCGTCGGTACATAGGCGGCATCTATACTGGCGCTGAGCGCTTCCGGTCGCCGGCCCGTGAGGGGGTAGATGTCGCGGGCCTCATCCCCCAGCGCGATGAAATCCACCGCACTGCCGGGCGCGAGCGCGGCGCCCTTGTGCACGCGCGCGGCGATATAGCGATAGGTGCGCCCGTCATCGCCAAGGATCTGGCCGGGTCCGTTCATGCCATCTGTCTTGAGGACTTCGCCGCGCATTCAAGCTGTTCCCTGACCTGCTGGCGCCAGTATCGGCGCGGGAGTACGGGCCTGTCCAGACCGGGGCTCAGGCGCCGAAGGTCAGCTCGTCCTCGCCCAACGGCGCGAAATAGCGGGCGACATCGGCCTCGGTGACGTCTTCGAGGCGGGCGGGCGACCAGGCGGGCGCGTTGTCCTTGTCGATGATGACGGCGCGCACGCCCTCGAGGAAGTCGGCGCTCTGCACCTTGCGCCAGCCGATGCGGAATTCCATCCGCATATTGTCTTCGAACGTCTCGGCGGCGCGTCCTTCGCGCAGCTGGCGCAGGGCGACCTTGACGGTCTCGGGGCTCTTGGCGCGGATTGTGGCGGCTTCAGTGCGGGCCCAGTCGCCTTCGTTTGCGTCGAGCGCGGCGAGGATCTTTTCGGCGGTGTCGTAAGCGAAGCAGCGGTCGATCGTGGCGCGGTGGGCTTCGAAACTGCCGGCGGGGACCGCATGGGTCAGCCGGCCGAGTATCTCGCCCAGAAGTTCGGCGGCGCCGGCGGAGAAGTCTGCGGCTTCGAGCTGTCTGGCGAGGGCGGGGATCAGTTCGGACGGCATGAAATGCGTGGCAATGCGGGCGGCGGCCACGTCTGCGCCTTTCAGGCGCGCGCCGGTGAGCGCCAGCCATGTGCCGATCTCGCCGCCCAGGCGCGGCAGGAACCAGCCGCCGCCGACATCCGGGAAGAGGCCGATGCCGGTTTCCGGCATGGCGAAGACCGTGCGTTCGGTGGCGATCCGGTGGGAGCCGTGCACGGACAATCCGACGCCGCCGCCCATGGTGACGCCGTCGATCACGGCGAGAATGGGCTTCGGGAAAGCCTCCAGCGCGGCGTTCATGCGGTATTCGGTGCGGAAGAAGGCGCGCGCTTCAGAGGCGTCGCCTGCCCCGCTTTCCGCGAGCATGCGAATGTCGCCGCCGGAGCAGAAACCGCGCGTGCCCTCCCGATGGTCGATCCAGATCAGATGGACGGATGGATCGCCTGCCCAGCGGGTGACAGCCTCCAGAATGTCCGCGCACATCGGCGTATTCAGCGCGTGCAGCGCGCCGGGCCGGGCCAGCGTGATCCGCCCGAGCCCGCCCTGTTGGCGGATCAACACATCTGAGCTCATGGTCATTTCCCGTCTCTGAAAGGTAGCTGACTGGTTAATGCAGTGTTCCGGAATTGAGACAAGCCGTTTGGGCAAGCCTTTACATGTTTGTGGAATAACAAAGGTGAAGCCTGCCCTTTCCCAATACCGGAATTGCCATGTCCAGCCCGACCGTTTCCAGCCCACGCCTTGAAGTGGGAAAGTTCAATCGCCGCGGCCAGCGCGTGCGGGTCGATGCCCGCGGGCTGATCAAACTCGGCTGGTTCAAGAAGCAGGAAGTCGAAGTGCGCGACGTGTCGCCGGGCGGCGCGCGGATTGCTGTGCCGGAAGGTGTTCTGCTGCCGGAGGAATTCGAAATGCGCCTGCCGCAGTTCAAGTTTCCGCGCACCTGCCTGAAACGCTGGGAAAGCGGCCTCGAGATCGGCGTCGAGTTCAAGTTCGAGTAGCGTTTAGTTCAGGGCGCAGCCCTCGATCGTGATGCGGTGCATCAGGCGGCGTTCGCCGTGATAGTCGTTCATCGCCCAATGCCATGTCGCGCGGTTGTCCCAGAAGGCGACCGAGCCGGGTTGCCATTTGAAACGGTGGGCATTCTCCGGGTTCATCGCATGGGCATAGAGGCGCATCAGCAGCGCGTTTGACGCATCGTCCGTGTAGCCCGCAATGCGTGTGGTGAAGGCGGGGTTGACGTAGAGCGCCTTCTTGCCGCTGAGCGGATGGGTGATCACGACCGGATGCGTCACATCCTCCAGCACATCAGCGGCGGCGGAATTGCCGATGCGGGGCCCGGTATCTGCGTTCGCCTTGTAATGGTTCTCGGCGCCCGAGCCGAAGATATGCTTGGCGGAATGGACCGCGCGCAGGCCCGCGATCTCGGCCCGGGTGGCCGCGTCCAGCGTGTCATAGGCGCGGTACATGGAGGCAAACCATGTGTCGCCGCCCTCGTCCGGCAACTGGCGCGCGACGAGGACAGAGCCCATGGCGGGCTCCTGGTCATAGGAATGATCCGTGTGCCAACCGCCGCCGATATTGGTTTTCTGTTCCTTCTCCTTCAGGACAAGCGCGATCTCGGGATAGCGCTCATGCGCGAGGAAGAAGCGGTTGATATTGATCGGGCCGAAACGCCGGGCGAAGGCGATATGATCGTCTTCGCTGAGGGACTGGTCCCGGAAAAAGATGACGCCGTGCTCGGCATAGGCCGCACGGACATTCGCAAATTCAGCTTCGGTCAGGTTTCGGACGTCAACGCCCGTGATCTCGGCGCCAGCGCCCGGCAGCGGCGTGATGTGCATGTTTTCCTCCCTGCCCGCTCTGGACGGCGGATCCGATGCAGACAGCATAAGCCCCGGACCGGGCGGCTGGCAATCAGGCGGCGCGGCCGGTGACCATGCGGGCGACCGTGCCGTCGCGGTCGATCAGCAGGTGTTTGAGCGCCGCCGCGACATGTAGCGAGATGAGACCCGCAAGCGTCCAGGCCGTGATGCCGTGCACCGTGCGGGCGAGCTTGCCGGCGCCTTCAATGTCCGCAATCGGCGGGATCATGAACAGGTCGTAGATGCCGATGGGGCGCCCGCCCAGCAGCGACATGGTAACGCCGGACAAGGGCATGACGACCATCGCGATCAGCAGGCCCCAGTGAACAATGCGCGAGGCCTGAACCTGCCAGGCGGCAACACTCGGCAGCGGCGCGGGAAAGCCCTGACGGAGGCGCCAGATAACGCGCCAGGCGACGACGAAGAGCAGCACCGTGCCGGTCGCCTTGTGCAGCGCCATGATCGGCCCGCGCGTCTCACGCGGCAGTTCGACATTCGCGAGATAGAAGCCCACCGCCAGCATGCCGAAAAAGGCGATGGAGACGATCCAGTGATTGGCGCGGGAAATCGCGCCATACGTGCCCGATTGAGAATCGCTCATTGAAAGTCCCCCGCCGCTTCAGGGCCTAACATAGACCATCAGGGGATGGCGGCAATGTCTTCGAGAAGATCGGACCAGGCGGCGTCGGCCGCCGGCGTCCAGTCCGCGCCGATCAGGTCACGGAACGTGTCGCGCATGGCGATGAACATGGCATCGAACTCGCCCGCCGGAACGCCATAGCCTTCATGATGCATCCGGCCGGCGGAGATCAGGAAGCGCGGCGTCTCCTCGCGGTCCAGCAGGCCGAGGATGATGGTGAGACAGGTCTGCAGCATCGAGCCGCGCACACTGCCATCGCGGTCCATCACGAACAGGGCTTCGAGATGCGGATGTGACGCGAAGAGGCGCGCATAGACCAGCGGCGCGGGGTCGGCGCACTTTTCGCCTGCGCGTTCGAGCGTTTCGAAGATGATCCCTGCACCGGCCATACGGGCAAATGTGCCAGAGGTGAATTGCAAGGTCAAAGCTGACGCTGGGGAGGCGATTGCGCGGCCGGGGCGCCGGGCGCAGGATGGGAAAAAATCCGGGAGGAAAAGATGAAATCACTCGAAGGCAAGACCGCATTCGTGACCGGCGCCGCCTCCGGCATCGGGCTGGGCATTGCGACCGCGCTGGCGCAGGCGGGCGTCAAGGTGATGCTGTGCGATATCGAGAAGGACGCGCTGGACAAAGCCGTAGCGGCCTTGCGCGCGACGAACGCCGATGTGGCCGGCGTGGTCGCGGACGTCTCGCTGAAGGATAATCTCCAACGCGCGGCAGACGAGACCATTGCGCGCTTCGGCAAGGTGCATATCCTCGTCAACAATGCCGGGGTCGGCGGCGGCGGCGATTATGGCACCTGGAATGATGCCGGCTGGAACTGGGTGATGGGCGTGAACCTCTGGTCGGTGATCTGGGGGATCGAGATTTTCGGGCCGCTGATCGAGGCGCATGGCGAGGGCGGGCAGATCGTCTCGACCGCCTCGATTGCGGGGATGGTGGCGCTGACGAACCCCTCGTATGACGTCACCAAGTTTGGCGTCGTTGCCTTGTCGGAAGACCTGCGCCCCAAATTGGCGGCGCGCGGCATCGGCGTCTCGGTGCTCTGCCCCGGCGTGATCCGGACCAACATAGTGAGTTCGGGCCGCAACATCCCGGACCGGTTCGCTGGGCAGATCCAGACCGTGCCAACGGAAGGTCCGGGTACGGAAATCCTGAAGGCCGTGACCGAGGCCATCGCAAGCGGGATCGACCCGCTCTATGTCGGCGAACTGGTGCGCGAAGCCATCGAGGGCGACTGGCCGCATATCTTCACCGACCTGCAATTCGAGCCACATATCGAGGCACGGTTTGGGGTGATCAAGGAAGGGTTTGACCGGATACGGGGAAGGACGCCGAGGCATTAAACTCTCAAAGCCCCTCTCTCAGGGAGAAGAGGCTTTCAGCTCACGCCACGCCTACCCCTTCAGCATATCCCGCGAGATAATCACCCGCATGATCTCGTTCGTACCTTCGAGGATTTGGTGCACCCTCAGATCACGGACGATACGTTCGACATGGTAGTCGGCAAGGTAGCCATAGCCGCCATGAATCTGCAGAGCATCGTTGGCGACCTTGAAGGCGGTGTCGGTGACGAAACGCTTCGCCATGGCGCACCAGCGGGTGGCGTCGGGCGTCTTGCCGTCAAGGCGCCCGGCGGCCTCGTAGAGCATGACGCGGGCGGCCTGCAGTTCGGTTTCCATGTCGGCGAGCTTGAACTGGGCGCTCTGGAACTCGGCGATCGCCTTGCCGAACTGTTTGCGTTCCTTCGCATAGGCGACCGCCTTGTCCAGCGCGAGCTGGGCGCCGCCGAGGGCGCAGGCGGCGATGTTGAGACGCCCGCCATCGAGGCCCGCCATGGCGAAGCGGAATCCGTGGCCTTCTTCGCCGATCCGGTTCGCCGCCGGCACGCGCACCTCGTCCATGATGACCTGCGCGGTCGGCTGGCTTTTCCAGCCCATCTTGCGTTCATTCGCGCCGAAGGAGAGCCCCTTCATCCCTTTCTCAAGGATGAAAGCGGAAACGCCTTTTGCTCCGTCGTCGGAGGTTCGTGCCATCAGGACGTAGACGTCTGATGTGCCGGCGCCGGAGATGAACTGTTTCGTACCGGTGATGACGTAATCGTCGCCGTCGCGCACCGCTTTGGTTTTCAAGCTCGCCGCATCTGAGCCTGCACCCGGCTCCGTCAGGCAATAGGAGGCGATCAGTTCCATCGACGTGAGGCGCGGCACCCAGGCCCTGCGCAAGGCGTCGGAGCCGAATGTGTCGATCATCCAGGAGGCCATATTGTGAATGGAGATGAAGGCGGCCGTCGACACATCGCCGTAAGCAAGCTGTTCGAAGATCAGCGCGGCGTCGGTGCGCGTCAGGCCCGAGCCGCCGACGTCTTCCTTCACATAGATTCCCGCGAAGCCGAGTTCGGCGGTCGATTTGATGACATCGACGGGGAAGTGGCTCTCCCGGTCCCACGCCTCCGAATGCGGCAGCAGGCGGTCTTGCGCAAACTTGCGCGCCATGTCGCGGATCATCACGCGTTCGTCGTCAAACATCAGGCTCATTGGCAAAGCGCCTCAATCTCAATATGTGTGTCGCCGGTTTGTGATAGAGCCCGGCATGATGTCAATGCACACCCTTCCTGATGGCTACGCAATCACGCCTGCGGCGCCGGAAGATATTCCCGATCTGGTCTTCACGGATCTCGCGGCCAGCCAGCTGTTTGCGGGCACCGGGTTTATCCCGGATGACGAGCTGACAGATCATGTGCCGATCGCATCGCTGGAGGCCGCGATTGACCCCGGCCACCTGATTGTGGCGCGCTACAAGGGCGATCCGGTCGGGTTTGCCATGACCTCAATACGCGAAAAAACCCTGTATCTTGACCAGATCAGCGTTGACCCAAAGCATAGCCGCAAGGGGCTCGGCGCGGCGCTGATTGCGCAGGTCCGCAAGGACGCGGTGCGGCGGGGGCTGGGCAGTGTGACCCTCTCGACCTTCCGGGACGTGCCGTGGAATGGGCCTTATTACCACCGGCTGGGCTTTCGCGAGCTGCCGCGCTGGCGGATGCGCCGATGGATGCGGGAGATTGAGGCGGCGCAGGCGGAAAACGGGCTGGATGTGACCCGGCGCTGCTTCATGGTGCGGCGTGCCGGCTGGTTGTGAGCGGGCCGGAATTATCGCAAAGGTGGGCACATGACCCAGTTTCCCCAGACCTTTCCCGCCACACGGATGCGCCGCCTGCGCCAGGCGCCGTGGGTGCGCGCGCTGACCGCTGAACATGTGCTGACCCCGGCCGATCTGGTCTGGGCGGTGTTCGTGCATGATGGCGAGGGCCGCGTGCCTGTTTCGTCGCTGCCGGGCGTTGACCGGCTGAGCGTGGCGGAGGCCG
This sequence comes from Hyphomonas sp., assembly GCA_040223555.1. Taxonomy (GTDB): domain Bacteria; phylum Pseudomonadota; class Alphaproteobacteria; order Caulobacterales; family Hyphomonadaceae; genus Hyphomonas. Next base: position 138,750 of record JAVKGA010000009.1, on the reverse strand, counting down.
CGCTGGCCGCGAAACGTGCCAAGGCGCTCGGCATTCCGGCGATCGCGGTGTTTCCGTATATCGGGCCGGACGGCAAGGATGCCGAAGGCACGGGCGCATTGCAAGCCGACGGCCTCGTGCCGCGCGCGCTGAAGGCAATGAAGGAGGCGGCGCCCGAGGTTGGTCTGATCACGGACGTTGCGCTGGATGCCTATACCAGCCACGGGCATGACGGCCTGCTGGACGAGGATGGCACGATCCCGAACGATGCGACCGTGGAGCGGCTGGTGGAACAGGCGCTGGTGCATGTGGGCGCAGGCGCGGATGTGGTCGCGCCATCGGACATGATGGACGGACGCATCGGCGCCATCCGCGCGGCTTTCGAGGACGAGGGCTTCACCAATGCGATGATCCTCGCCTATGCCGCCAAGTATGCGAGCGGTTTCTACGGCCCCTACCGCGAAGCCATCGGCTCGGCGGCGGCGCTGAAAGGCGACAAGAAAACCTATCAGCAGGATCCTTCGAACACGGACGAAGCGCTGCGGGAAGTCGCGCTCGACCTCGCCGAGGGCGCCGACATGGTGATGGTCAAACCCGGCCTTCCGTATCTCGACATCGTGCACCGCGTCTCCACCACCTTCGGCGTGCCGACGCTGGCCTATCAGGTCTCCGGCGAATACGCGCAGATCATGGCCGCCGCCCAGAACGGCTGGATCGACGGCGACCGCGTGATGATGGAAACCCTGCTCAGCTTCAAACGCGCCGGCGCGGCCGGCGTGATCACGTACTTTGCGGAACGCGCGGCGGAGAAGCTGGACTAGCTCGCCTCTTCCTCTCGCGCGCCGACGAACAGCGCGATCAGGCCGATAAATCCGGCATAGCGAAACGCCGCATCCAGCGCTGCGCTGCGCATCTCGGGCGAGCGCCAGAGTTCGTACCAGGTCTCGGCGATCACGATCCAGCCCATGAACAGCATGAAGACTGCCACGCCGCAGCCCGTCAGCGCGAACACCTTCGCCTGCCCGAACTTCGCCGCATCGGCGCCGCGCGCGCCCCACATGCGCCACGCTCCGGCAAGGCAGAGCAGCCCGGTGAGCGCCTTCAGGAGCACGATGAACATCGCGCCGGCAAAGATGACCGCCGCGTTGGTCGTCGCGCGGCCTGACGCCGGCACCGGATCAAAGGTGGACATCGACGTTGCGGCGCCGACAGCGCCCGTCGTGCCGCCCCAATCGACGATGTTTCCCAACACGCCGATGAACGCCCACGCGGCCACCGTCAGCACCAGAACTATTTTAACGATACGTAGCATGATCAATCCCCTCCCCGAACCGGCAGGAAAGACCGGATCAGACAGGAGTGCAAGCAATTGCGCATTCCGCAACGCGGCTTGTCCCGACCCATTTGGCATAATGGACGGCCGATATCGCGTGGTTCGCGCTTTCTGTCGCCTGGTCGATCGTACTCAGCAGCGCGATCGACTGAAGCTCACGCCGCTTTCTGGATCGAGACCAGTTCGATGGCGAAGGTCAGGTCCTTGCCGGCGAGGGGGTGGTTGGCGTCCAGCGTGACCGATTTTTCATCGGCGGCGGTAACGACAACCGGCACGGCCTCGCCAGCCTGCGTCTTCATCTGCAGGCGGGTGCCGATCTCGACCGGAATGTTCGCCGGAACGTCCGCCCGCGGAATGTGCTGCTTCATCTCCGGATTGACCGGGCCGTAGGCCTGCTCGCACGGAATGGTGACGGTTTTCTTGTCGCCGACGGCCATGCCGGGAATGGCTGTATCCAGGCCGGGGATGATCTGGCCGGTGCCGACCTGGAAGACCAGCGGGTCGCGGCCTTCGGAACTGTCAAACGTGGTGCCGTCTTCCAGTTTGCCGGTATAGTGGAGGTGGACTGTGTCGCCTTGCTCGACATGGGTCATGAGGAATCCAATCTTTGCAGCTGAGTTGGGGACAATGGGCCGCGCAAAGCGCAGGCGCTTTGGCGAGATCATCGCCTTCGGGATTGAGTGAAAGGTCAACGTAGGCGCTGAGCCCGGCATGTAAACCCGTCGGGTGGTCTTTTTTCGGCGACAAGCCGTCACGGTGCCTGCGCTGCAGTTATTCCGTATGCGGAGGATAAATGCAAAACAGGCGCCGGGCGTCCTGGTTTCAGGCGGTCCCTGCTAGCTATCCCAAGTCTGGTAATTCTTGCGCATGTACGCCACACCGCCCAGCACGATCTCTTCGAGAACATCCATGTCGATCTTGTCGAGACTGCCCAGATAGAGACAGCTTTTGCCGATCTTGTGCTTGCCGAGGCGCGCGAGCGTTTCGCTTAGGTCGCGGTAACCCGGCAGAATGTAGACCACCATGTTCGCTTTGCGTGGGCTGAAACCGGTCAGGCACATCTCGCCCTCATGGCCGCTGTCATATTTATAGTAGTATCGCCCGAAGCCGATAATGCTCGGCCCCCACATCCTGCCTTTCAGGCCCGTGACCTTCTCCATCCACGGCAGCAGGCGCTCGGCGTCACGCTTGCGCGGGCCGTCCTCCAGCGAGGCGATATAGTCTTTCGGCTTGATCACCGTCTGCTTGGTCTTGATCTCGTGCTTTCCCACTGAAGCCTCCCCTAATTGCCGAGCGTGACTGTCTTTCCGAGGTCCAGCAATAGTATGAGGGCAATCGAGACAAGGAGGAAGACGCCCGAGAGAACGGCGTTGAGCCAGACTGCGCGCCGGGCGTGCTGCTGTTCAATCCATGTGCGCGGCTGGATCTTGCGCAAGCGGAACACGAGAAGCGCGGAGAGGATGAGCGCTGCCACATTGAGGCTGAGCAGCAGCGCCGCGCGCAGGGCCAGGTTGCCCTCGCCATAGCCGGCAAACAGGCCGAGAGCCGCGCCGGGTGGCAGCAGGGCGGCTGCAACCATCACGCCCACGAGCGCCGAGGAAGCGCCGCGGGTCAGGGACAGCGCCGCCGCCCCGCCTGCAGCCATCGCGAGCGCCAGCCCGTCAAGGCGCACTTCGGCGCGCGACATCAGCTCCCGGCTCTCCCAGTTCGGCGGCAGGAAGAAGGCGAGCACGAAGGACACCGCAAGCGCGACACCGATCCCGACGACCAGTGTCAGCACGCTGCGCCGGAGCAATGTCAGTTCGCCCAACGCCGCGCCCATCGCCAGCCCGAGGATGGGCCCCAACAGCGGTGCAATCACCATCGCGCCGATCACCGCCGCCACACCATCCGAGACGAGGCCGATGGCCGCCACGATGGTCGACAGCACGACCATGATGATGAAATCCCGGTTCAGCTTCGCATCGCTGGAGACCTGAACGTAGAGCTCTTCGCGCGTGTTCTGCTGGCGCGCCGCTTTCTTCTCGTCCTTGGGCTCGGGCAGTTTGGGAATGGTCACATCCAGCGAGGCCACCGTGATACGCCAGTCATTGCGCTTTTCGAGGACGGACTGGAGATTATCCAGCAGCGCCTGCGCCGGCCCGTCGCGCATGTAGACATGGATCAGCCGGCGATCCTTCTGCACAGGCTCCAGCACGACATAATCGAAAGGGTCTGCCGCCTTCACGACCTTGAGCGCGCCGTCGAAGGCCTCGCCGTCCGAAACGTGGATGTCGATCCGGGCGATGCCCATCAGTCAGCCTTCCGGTTCAGGCGCGCAATCAGGCTGGACGTATCCCAGCGCGCGCCGCCCATGGCCTGTACGTCGGCATAATACTGGTCGACCGTCGCAGTCATCGGCAGGCTGGCGCCGGTCTCGCGCGCCGTGTCGAGCGTGATGCGCAGGTCCTTGCGCATCCAGTCGACGGCGAAGCCGTGATCAAACTTACCTTCGGTCATCGTCTTCCAGCGGTTTTCCATCTGCCAGCTCTGCGCCGCCCCGCCGGAGATCGCCTCGATTACCTTCTCCGCGTCGAGGCCCGCCATCTCCGCAAAGTGCAGCCCTTCGGCTAGGCCCTGGACGATGCCGGCAATGCAGATCTGATTGACAGACTTCGCCAGCTGGCCCGCCCCGGTCTCGCCGATCAGTGTGATCTTGCGCGCAAAGGCATTCATCACCGGCTCGGCGCCCGCGAAAGCCGCCGCCTCCCCGCCGCACATGATCGTCAGCTTGCCATTGATCGCGCCCGCCTCGCCGCCGGAAACCGGGGCGTCAATGAAGCGCGCGCCCTTGGCCGCGCAGCGTTCCGCCAGCTCCCGCGCGAGCCCCGCCGAGGCGGTGGTGTGGTCGATCACCGTCATCCCCGCGCCGAGGCTCGGCTCGAAGGCGTCAAACACCGCGCGCACATCCGGATCATCGCCGAGGCACATCAGCACGAACTCCGCCCCGAACACCGCCGAGGCGGGGTCCTTCGCCGCTTCGCCCCGGTGAACCCCCGTCCAGGCGGCCGACTTGGCCGGGCTGCGGTTCCAGACCGAGACCTGATGCCCGGCCCGGGCGAGGTGGCCCGCCATGTGGAAGCCCATGACTCCAAGGCCGAGGAAAGCGGTACGCGCCATGAGTGTCTCCTTTTGGGACGCCAATAGATGCAATTTCATCGAAATCCCACCCCCGCCCGAAGCGTGGATTTCACCATGCCCTGTTACACAGCACATTCCGTCAGAAGGACAGGAACCAGGACGATGGCATACGCCACGACCCAACGGCAACGCGCAGGCAGAATGCCTGTCATCCCGGCCCGCAAGCCCGGGGGATGGAAGATGGCCTATGCCGACTTCCTGACCGCTCTGATGGCCTTCTTCCTGTTGATGTGGCTGGTCAGCGGCGTCTCGCCGGAGTCCCGCGCCGCGATTGCGGGCAAGTTCAAGACCGCTGATTCCGCCGCCGCCAGCGCCCTCGTTACACCAGAAGTCGATGACCTGCTGGGCGTGCTGCAACTGGCCGACGCCCTGCGCAGCGCCGGCGACAGCCTCGTCCTGACCGCCGAACCGGACGGCGTGCGCCTGGATCTCGTCGATACCAGCGGCCGCCCCCTCTTCCAGACCGCCAGCGGCGCCCTGACGCCCGAAGGCACCGCGCTGGTCGCCGCCGCCGCCGAAACACTGGCCCCGCTGGCCAATGCCCTCTCCATCGAAGGCCATACCGACGCCTTCAGCCTGACCCGCACCGGCTATTCGAACTGGGAGCTGTCCTCGGACCGCGCCAACGAGGCCCGGCGCCTGCTGGAATCAGGCGGTGTGGCCAGCGGGCGTTTCCGGGCCGTCACTGGCCTTGCCGACACCCAGCCGCTCCATCCCGGCCAGCCGCACCTTGCGCAAAACCGCCGGATCAGCCTGAAAGTTCACCTCAGCAGCCAGCCATGAGGCATTCCGGCCACGCCGGTGTGTCTTTTTTGCCGCGCGCGGGCGTCCTGCCGGTTTTGGCCTATTGGCGCAGACGCGGCTGCGTGTATCGTCACCTCACATGAAGTTCACGGACTCCCATCTGTTGCCGGCCGGCCTGGAACGGTCGCTGAGGTTCTACGTCACGAACCCCAGCCCGTGCCCCTATTTGCCCGATCGCAAGGAACGCAAGGCGTTTACGAACCTCGCGATTCCAGAAGCCGACGCCGTCCACAACGTACTCAGCCAGTCCGGTTTCCGCCGCAGCCAGTCCATCGCCTACCGCCCCGCCTGCCTGCGCTGCAACGCCTGCCGCAGCGTGCGCGTGCCGACGCGGGACTTCGAAATCAGCCGGAATGACCGCCGGGCGATCGCGAAAAACGAGTCCCTGGTCCGTCGTCCGGTCGTCTCGCAGGCGACGCGCGAGCAGTTCCGCCTGCTGAAAGCCTATGTGAAGACGCGCCACGACAATGGCGGCATGTCCGAGATGACTTACCGCGACTATATCGCCATGGTCGGCGGTAGCCCGGTCCAGAGCCTGATGTTCGAATATCGCGAAGGGCCGGAAGAGACCGCGCCGCTGGTCGCCGTCTCGATCACCGACATCCTGCGCGACGGCTTTTCGATGGTCTACACTTTCTTCGATCCGGAGAAGGAGGCCCGCAGCCTCGGGCATTACGTGATCCTCGACCATATCCGTCATGCGCAGGAACTGGGCCTGCCGCATGTCTATCTCGGCTATTGGGTCAAGGGCAGCCCGAAGATGGCCTACAAGAGGCGCTACCAGCCGCTGGAAGTGCTTGACGGCGACCGCTGGCGGCCCTTGAGAGACGACGAGTAAGCGCTGCAGCGTCACCGGCCCCGAAGAGTCCGGACGCGCGGCACATGGGGAGGCTGAGAGATGATCAACCGGCGCAATCTGGTCGGCGCGGGCGCGCTTGGCCTCGCAGGCGCAGCCGCAACCTTTGCCAATCCGAAATCCGGCGAGGCCCTGTCCGGCCCCGCGATCAGCCGCAGCCGGCGCCGCTTCAACATGGTCACGACCTGGCCGAAGGGCCTGCCCGGCCTCGGCCGCGCCGCCGAGCGGGTCGCCGAACTCGTTTTCGAAATGTCCGACGGCCTGATGGAGATCAAGGTCTTCGCCGCCGGCGAACTTGTCCCGCCCTTCGAAAGCTTCGACGCCGTCGCCAACGGCTCGGCCGACATGTATCACGGCGCGGACTATTACTGGACTGCCAAGTCCACCGGCTTTCCCTTCTTCACCGCTGTGCCCTTCGGCATGACCGCGCAGGAGATCATGGGCTGGATCGATTTCGGCGGCGGCCAGGAACTCTGGGACGAACTCGCCGGCCAGTTCGGCATCAAATCCCTGCAGGGCGCCAATACCGGCCACCAGATGGGCGGCTGGTTCCGCAAGGAAATCCGTACCCTGAACGATTTTGTCGGCCTGAAGATGCGCATCCCCGGCCAGGGCGGCGAAGTGCTGCGCGCCCTCGGCGGCGCCTCCATCGCGCTGGCCGGCGGCGAAATCTACCAGGCCCTCCAGACCGGCGCCATCGATGCCGCCGAATGGGTCGGCCCGTGGAACGACTACGCCCTCGGCTTCCACCGCGAGGCGCCCTATTATTACGGCCCCGGCTTCCACGAGCCCGGCGCCAGCCTCGCCGTCGGCATCAATCGCGGCGTCTGGGACAGCCTGATCCCCAGCGAGCAGGCGATCCTGAAAGCCGCCTGCGCCGCCGTGAACCACCTCTCGCTCGGCGAATTCACCTACCAGAACTCTGTCCACCTCGACCTGCTGGTGCGCGAGCACGGCACCCAGCTTCGGTCTTTCCCGGACGAAGTGGTCAAGCGCATGTCCGAAGCCGCCTATGACGTGCGCGCCGCCAGCGGCAAGGACGGCGTCGAGAAGCGCATCTATGAAAGCTTCGAACGTTCGCTGAAACTGATGCGCGGCTGGGCCGGTGTCTCGGACGGGCCCTATTACGCCGCCCGCGCGCTCGGCAAATAGCGCCCGGCATGGACTCGCAGGTCTTCCTCACACTCGGCACGGCGCTCAAATGGGCTGGCATCGCCTGCCTGCCGCTCTTCGCGCTGCCGCTAATCATCCTCTCGGTCCCGAAACTCTTCGATACGATCGCCAAACGCTTCAGCGCGGCCATCGACACCGTCTCCGGCTTCGCCCTCGGCGCCGCGATGATCAGCGCGCTGGTTCTCGTGTTTTCCCAACTGGCGGTCGTCGTCCTGCGCTATGCCTTCGGCCTCTCCTTCACCTGGCTCAGCGAAATCGTGATGTACGCTTTCGCCGCCATGTTCATGCTCGGCGCGGCCGGCGCCCTGCGCGACGGCGCCCATGTCCGCGTTGATATCCTCCGCCCCCGCTTCGGCGAGGCAGGCCGCAACTGGATCGAACTGACCGGCGCCTATCTCTTCCTGTTTCCGATCTGCATACGGATTATCACCACCAGCGAAGTCGGCCTCGCCCGCTCCTGGCTGCTGCTGGAAGGCTCGCGCGAGTCCGATGGCCTGCCGATCCTCTTCCTGTTCAAGACACTGGTGCCGGTCTTTGCCGTGCTCCTGATGGCGCAAGGCCTGTCCGAAAGCCTCAAGGCCGCGCTGCGCCTGACCGGCGCCCTGACCCCGGCCGAACCGGCCCCTGATGTTGAGGCGAGCGGCCATGGAACTTGAAGCCATCCTCGCGATCTCGATGTTCCTTGCGGCGATGATCGCCCTGCTCGCGGGCTATCCCGTCGCGCTCACCCTCGGCGGCGTCGCGCTGATCTTCGCCTTGGTCGGCATCGCCCTCGGCGTCTTCCCGGACTCCTTCCTCAAGGCCTTCCCGAGCCGCATCGAAGGCGGCGCGATCATGCAAAGCCAGACGCTGATCGCCGTCCCCCTCTTTGTGCTCATGGGCGTCATCCTCGAGCGTTCCCGCGTCGCCGAAGACCTGCTCGGCATCGCCAGCCGCCTGCTCGCGGGCGTGCGCGGCGGCCTCGGCTTCGCCGTCATCCTCGTCGGCGCGCTGCTCGCCGCCTCGACCGGCATCGTTGGCGCCACGGTCATAACCATGACGCTGATCGCCCTGCCGACGATGCAGAAGCAGGGCTATGACATGCGCCTCGCCACCGGCACCATCGCCGCCTCCGGCACGCTCGGCCAGATCATCCCGCCCTCCATCGTGCTGATCCTGCTGGCCGACGCCATCTCCAACGCCGCCAGCCAGGCAAGCCTCGCCCTCGGCACAGGTTCCTCGGTCGTTTCGGTCGGAGACCTCTTCGCCGGCGCGCTGATCCCGGGCTTCATCCTTGTGCTGTTCTATCTCGCCTGGGTCGCGCTCGTCGCCTTCGTCCGGCCCACCGCCTGCCCGCCGGCAAAGCTGGATGACGGCGCCGCCCCGCTCACCATCAAGGACGTCGCCATAGGCCTTGGCGCGCCCCTTGCGCTGATTGTCGCCGTGCTTGGCTCGATCCTCGGCGGTATTGCGCCGCCTACGGAAGGCGCCGCCATCGGCGCCGGTGGCGCGCTCCTGCTCGCCGGCCTGCGCCTCGGCCGCGCCGCCGGCAGCCGCCTCTCCCCGGTCATCCTCGCCGGCCTCGCCAGCCTCGTCATCATCCTCGTCCTGCGCAATTCGCTCGACCTGCGCGCCGGTGACGTATCCCATTCCGCTGCCGCCGCCATCGGCATGGGCGTCACCGCGCTCGCCTGCATCGCCTTCTTCGCCGCCCTCGTCTCCGGCCTGCTTATCCTGCGCAAGGCCGCCCAGCTCGAACCCGCCCTGAAAAGCGCCGTGCACATCACGGCGATGGTCTTCCTCATCCTGATCGGCGCCTCCCTGTTCAGCCTCGTCTTTCGCGGCTTCGACGGGGACGACCTCGTCGCCGACATTCTCCACGCCGTCCCCGGCGGCAAATGGGGCGCGCTGGCGATGAGCATGCTGGTGATGTTCTTCCTCGGCTTTTTCCTGGACTTCATCGAGATCGTCTTCGTCGTCGTGCCGCTCGTCGCGCCGCCGCTGATCCTGCTCGGCTGCGACCCCGTCTGGCTCGCCATCCTGATGGCCGTGAACCTGCAGACCAGCTTCCTCACACCGCCCTTCGGCTTTGCCCTCTTCTACCTGCGCGGCGCCGCCCCGCCGGCGGTCACCACGATGCAGATCTGGCGCGGCGCCGTGCCCTTCATCATCCTCCAGCTCCTGCTGATCGCCCTCGTCGCCGCCATCCCGGCGTTGGCCACCTGGCTGCCCTCGATTGCCGCGAGCTGACACTGATGGGACAGGACATCTCGCCCTTCCAGGCGATCGCCATCAGCCGCCGCGCACACGAGATGAAAGCCGCCGGCCGGCGCATCTTCCATATGGAATTCGGCCAGCCGTCCACCGGCGCCCCCGCTGCCGCCATCGCCGCCGCGCATACCGTGCTCGATGCCGACGCCATGGGCTATTGGGAAAGCGTGCCGCTGAAAGCGCGCATCGCGCAGCACTACCGCGAGACCTATGGCGTTGAAGTCGCTCCGCGCCGCATCGCCATCACCTGCGGCGCCTCGCCCGCGCTCGTCCTCGCCCTCGCCACCGCCTTCAACCCCGGAGATCGAATTGCGCTCGCCCGGCCCGGCTATGTCGCTTATCGCAATACCATCCGTGCGCTGAACCTCGTTCCCGTGGAAATCCCCTGCGGCGAAGCCGAGCGTTTCCAGATTTCCGCCGCCGCCATCGCTGCGCTCGACCCCGCCCCGCAAGGCATCCTGCTGGCCAGCCCCGCCAACCCCACCGGCACAATCCTTCCGGATACGGAGCTTGCCGCCATCGCCTCTGTCGCCCGCCAGATCGGCGCGCGCATCGTCTCCGACGAAATCTATCACGGCCTCACCTACGGCCCCGCCATCCACTCTATGCTGGAACACGAGCCCGGCGCTTACATCGTCAACAGCTTCTCGAAATATTTCTCGATGGCTGGCTGGCGGCTCGGCTGGCTCGTCTCGCCGGAAGACGGCGCCGCGCGCACCGGCGCCTATATCGGTAACCTCTTCCTCACCGCGCCCTCGCTCGCCCAGCATGCCGGCCTCGTCGCGATGGACGCCCGCGCCGAACTCGACGCGCATGTCGAGGTCTACCGCGCCAACCGCGTGCTGCTACTGGACGCGCTCCCAAAGTTCGGCCTGGACCGCATCGCCCCACCCGACGGCGCCTTCTACATCTATGCCGACATCTCCCGCTTCACCGATGACAGCCTCGCCTTCTGCCTCAAACTCCTCGAAGACACCGGCGTCGCCACCGCCCCCGGCATAGATTTCGACCCCGAAGACGGCCACCATTTCATGCGCTTCTCGTTTGCGCTGTCCACGGACGAAATAAAAGAAGCCCTGACGCGGCTGGAGCCCTGGTTCAAAGCTCAACCGATACGCTCTGCCGGACCCGACTCAGTCTGATACGACCTGATAGCGTTCCAGCGTCCGGGCAACCGTGTCCCAATCCGGACGCAGCGTGCGCGCCAGTTGCAGGTCGGCATAGGCCGAATTGAAGTGCTCCATCCGTTCATACGCCAGAGCCCGGTTATACAAGGCTTCCGGCATGTGAAGGGTTTCGAGGTCAATGCTCTGCGTCAGCGCCGCAATGGCTTCGTCCGGACGCTGAAGAAAAATCAGGCTCGCGCCGCGATTAAGATGCGCTTCCGCCAGGTTTGGCCGAAGTCCGATGGCCGCATCGAACGCGTCCAGGGATTTCAAATGGTCGCCGCGGCGCATCAGCAGGATTCCCAGGTTGACCAGGGTGGACGCCCTGTCCGTGCCGATCAGCGTGCCGCCGGACAAGGCCCGCTCGCACGTGCCGATCGCGCCGGACGTGCCCGCATCGCCGGATTTGGCGCTCATATAGCAGGCATAGGCGTCCCCGGTTCCGCCGACGAATACCTGGGCGTGCGCCGTCGCGGCTGAGGTACACGCAAGCGCCCCGGCCAATATCATTGTCTTCAGCATCATCTCATTTCCCTTTCTGAGTCCGATTACGCGGGTCGGTCTTCAAGCCGCGCAACATGATGCGCAGTGTGCTCTTTGCGGCGCTCAGCGCCTTTGCCTGATGGGCGGATTCCGCAACCGTATGGGCCGCCTCGATCACGGCGCCGAGCAGGATCTGCGAGGTCATGTCAGGCGCGTCCGTGTTGATCAGTTTGGCTTTCGCCAGATCGCGCACGGTCGCCTGCATCAGGCCGAACGCATAGCGCAGCTCGATCTCCCGCCATTCCCGCGGACCTATGACCGCCGGGGCTTCGCGAAAGACAATCCGCATGATGTCCGGGCGCGCGCAGATGTCGAGCGTTTCGAGAACTGCTGTTTCAAACAGGTCCCAGGCATCGCCCTTGGCGCTGACGCGCCTTGAAACTTCGTCGAGGATCGCTTGCTCAAGGCTTTCTGCGACCGCCTGGAACAATCCCTTTTTGTCCGTGAAATGATAATAGACCGCGCCGGTGGTCACGCCTGCCTTCTGGATGATTTCACTCAGGGCCGCGTCGGCATAGCCGTCCCGGGCGAACACTTCACGCGCCGCTTCGATCACGCGCGCCTGCGTCTGCTGGCTCTTGCTGGTCTTCTGGTCTGTCATGGCGTCCGTCATTCCAATCTACCCGGCAAAAATCCATCTCGTCTTGACATAACATAATTACGTTATGTATTGCAAGCCCAGACAAGGAGGACCCAGACATGCCGCCCATCAATCGACGCAACCTCATGAGCCGCGCAGCTGCCATGCTGCTTCTTGCCGGCTGCCGCGATGAACCCGGCGCCACCTCTCCCGCCGCCTCGCCGCCCCCAAACAGCAAACTGAAAGAGCCTGAAATGATTCCGTACGCTGACTTTGCCGCCGCCCGAAAGTTCGCCGACACGCCCTTCGGCAAGATCGCCTATGTCGAGATGGGCAGCGGCCGCCCGGCCCTCCTCCTGCACGGCCTCGGACTGAACGCCTATTACTGGACCGGTCAGCTCAGCGGCCTGTCGGGAGACCGCCGCTGTCTCGCGCTCGACCTCATGGCGCACGGCGAGACCGCCATATCGGCGGATCAGGATGTAACCTTCACCGCTCAGGCGAATATGGTCCTGGCCTTTCTGGACGCCCTCGGCATCGAAACGGTGGATCTGGTCGGCAGCGACAGCGGCGGCGCCATCGCGCAGATCGTCGCCGTGAAGGCACCCGGCCGGATCAACTCGCTGGTGCTGACCAATTGCGATGTGCACGACAACTGGCCGCCAGCCGCGCTCGAAGGGATCCGCGCTTCGGCGCCCGCAGGAGGGCTGGCCGACAGCTTTGCGTATATCGTCGCGAACCCTGAGCAGATGCGTACGGATCAAGGTCTCGCGCATATGGTCTTCGAAAACCCGCACGACATCTCGGACGATCTCACCCGGATCTTCCTGGAGCCCCTTACACGCACACTCGAACGCCGCGCCGCGTTCAATCGCTATGTCGCGCCGCAGGATACGGCGCAGTTGAGCCGGATCGAACCGGACCTGCGCAGGCTTCAGGCGCCCTGCCTCATACTCTGGGCAACGGATGATATCTTCTTTGGCCTCGACTGGGCCTACTGGCTGCAGGACACCCTGCCGAACGCCCGCCCCGTCGTTGAATTCGACGGCGCAATGCTGTTCTTCCCATTCGAGCGGCCAGCCCGCGTCAATGCGGAAATCCAGTCATTCTGGGCCCGCCTGTAGGAGGTCATGATCCAGCCCAGGGCGTGCCAAACACCCCGACCGCGAGCTCCGCCCAGACCAGTACAAGCACCGCAAAAATTGCAGCCGCCACCAGAAGCCGCCTTTTGGCCGCGTGTTGCGTGATCACGACATAAGTCAGTCCGGCGCCGAACAACAAAGCTGCTGCCGTGGCAAAGTCAGCCAGACTCCACGCGACATCATCCGTGAACTGCATCGCCGTAAAAGGCACAAGCAGCACCAGGCCGACGCCCACAGTCAGCACGGCCATATTCTGCGCAAAAGACTTCATCCCGAACCCCATCTGATCGCCGATCTCCAATGCCCGTACCCGCAAACGAAACCGGCTCCACCACTTTCGGCTTCGCCTTCCGGCGCACCCTCTCCCGCGCTTTCGGCTTCGGCAGTTTCCGGAAGCGGCTCTGGCACCAGGCGAAGCCGAGGCCGACATCGACCAACGCGTCCGAACGCCCGCACGGGCAGGCAAATTCCCAAAGGTCGAGCACCCGGTAGGTTTCCCCGGCCACGAGCGGCACGGGCTCTCCCGTCACATGGTTCGGGGCCGCATTGACGCACAAGACCAGATCGCCGGGACCAAGAGTATCGCTCATCGTCCGGCTCCAATACCACAGGGCGCGCGGTCCTGCCATCGCGTCGCGCCGCCGGTCGCCTGAAAAGCTCCACAAGAGGCCGCCACTAAGCTAAATAGCAATCCATGACCCGGAAACTCACCAGCAAACCCATCGCCATCGCCGCCGACCATCGCGGCGTTGCCCTGAAAGCGCGGCTGACCGGTTGGCTCGCGGCCAACGGCTACGCGGTGAAAGATTGCGGCACGGATTCCAGCGCCGAACGTGTCGACGCCATGGACTATGCGCTCGTGCTGGCGTCTGAACTGAAGGCCGGCCGGTCCGACTTCGCCATCGGCATCTGCGGCAGTGGACAGATGATGGCGATCACCGCCAACCGGTTTGCCTTCATCCGCGCGACCCTGCTGCACACGGCCGAAGAAAGCCCCGGCGCACGCCAGCACGGCGACGCCAACATGCTCGTCCTCGGCGCAGACACGCTCGACGAAACCACCGCCGAGGACATCTTGAGACTCTTCCTGGAAACCCCCGCCCTCGGCGATCGCTACGCAGAGCGCCGCGAACGGTTGGCGAAACTGGATGTGTCAAAATCTTAAGTCTGGAGTTGCACCCCTTACTCCGTACACGGCTCCCAAAATCTCTCGAGACCCGGCACGTCTCCCGGGTTCAACACCTGCTCCGGGGCGAGGATGAGGAAGTCCTGCTCCGGCATCACGCGGATATAGATCGTGCGCGACAGGCTGCCCGGTTCGGCTGCGGTGTCGCTCCGGCACATCGGCGCGGCGGCGCTGAAGACCAGCTCATTCTCGCCCGGCGCTTCCGTCTTCAGGCGGATGAGTTCGAGGCTGAGCGCCGTGAGGCGTTCGGCATCCTCCACCTGCGTCGTATAGGTCCAGATGCGAAAGCCCTCCCTCGCTTCACTCGCCAGGAAAGGGCTCTCGATGCCCTCCACCATATCGAGCCCAAAGGTCTCGGAGATGTTCACGCCGAGGCGCGGATTGGTGACGTTGATCAGCAGGTCGGCGCCGTCGTCGGCGCTGAACCCGGACGGAACGCGCATCGCCAGCGCAATCTTCGACAGGTCGAGTGCCGAAGGGGGCAGCGCCGGCGCCTCTTCATCGAGGATGCTTGTTTCATCAAGCGGCAACGGCGCCTCCGCCGGCACCGTCTCGGTCTTCGGCGAACAGGCGGTGATCAGCAGGGCCGCAGCCGCGGCAAGCAAGGCGAGACGCATCGGCGGGTCTCCTTTCAGGGACAGGCGCGGAACTCACCCCAAATCAGGCCCCGCGTCCAGCGCCGGGCGCTATACACAATCGTAATCTGCTTCCGCGCCGCCATCTTCGGTCCGCGTCAGCGATACGAAGGTGCAGCCTTCCGGCGCCGCTTGCCGGGCCGCTGCTTCCAGTTCAGCGGCCAGCGTGTCCTCGTCGCCCTGCGCCCGGAACAGCCCGTCCGTATCCAGCGTCAGCTTCAGCTTGAAGCCCTGCCCGTCCAGCGGCGCGGCAAAGAAATTGAAGTTCGGCGTGCCGATGGTCTGCGTGGCCAGCCCGTCCCAGGCCGACGCGCTCCAGCGCGCACCCCCGGATGCACAAGCGGCGAGCCCGATAAGACCCGCCGCCAGAAGTGATGTTGTTCTCATGGGCAACCTCCGGCACGCGAAGGCAGTTTAACCCCAAACGGCTGTTTCTAGAAACTGACCTTCGGCGGCTCGTCCAGCGCCGCGCGGCCTTCGACGCCCACATCGAAGAAATCACGCGGCTCGAAGTTGAAACTGCCAGCCACAATAGATCCCGGGAACTGTTCGCGGGCCGTGTTGTAATCCTGCACCGCCGAGTTGTAGAACCGGCGCGCCGCCGCCAGCTTGTCCTCGATGGCGGACAGCTCGTTCTGCAGCTGCAGGAAGTTCGTGTTGGCCTTCAGGTCCGGATAGGCCTCGGCCAGCGCGAACAGCTTGCCCAGCGCCTGCGTCAGCTGCCCTTCGGCCACCGACATGTCACCGGCCGTATTGGCCGCCTGCGCCGCATTGCGCGCCGCGATCACCTGCTGGAACGTCTCCTGCTCGTGCGCGGCATAGCCTTTGACCGTCTCCACGAGATTCGGGATCAGGTTCTGGCGCTGCTTCAGCTGCACATCGACGTCTGCAAAGGCCTGATTGACGCGTTGGCGCTTCATCACAAGGCCGTTGTAGATCAGGATAATCAGGCCGACGATCGCAACGATCACCGCCAGCACAATAAGAACCAGGTTCATGGGCGCCCCTCCGGAATGGCTTGCGGTTCAAGGCCTAACCGGCACCGGGCGGTTGTGCAAGAAAAACTCCCTGACGCAGGGTCAGCTTACCGTTTCGGGACATGGGTTTCGGTCGGGATGCGCACAAAATGGCGCCGCCCCTCTTCCAAGATCACCAGCGCCGTCAGCCCGCCGCCATGCACCGCGCCGGTGTCGATGCCCGTGGCGTGGGGAAATTCCTTCGGCCCGTCCAAGAAAGGATTGTGCCCGAACACGACATGCCCGAACCGCCCATCATATAGCTGTGCCCAGAACGGATCGCCCGGCGCCTCCTTGCCCAGCGCGACAAAGCCGCCCGTCTCCCGGTCTATATACCGTGTGCGGAGCACCTTGCGGAACCGCTCGCGCGCCTTCCCCGTCAGCGCCTCTGCTGCCTCCACACTCTCCGGAAAGGCCTCCATATCGCCCGGAATGCCGCCATGCACCACCAGCACGTCCTGCCCCTTCACTCGGTAAAACGGCACGGCCGCATTCAGGAACGCGCGCCCCGCATCCGAAACCGCCGCGTCCAGCGCCGGCAACTCCGGCGCATCGCTCGCCTGTTCCCGCGCCACAGACAGCCGCGCGCTCAGGTTTGACTGGTAGCGCCTATGGCGGTCATCATGATTGCCGTCCACGAAGACCAGTTCGAACACCGCCTCCCGCGACAGCTCTGCCAGCAGGTCCAGCACGCCCGGCGAATCGGGCCCCTTGTCGACAAGGTCGCCGGCAAACACCAGCACATCCCCCGCCACCAGCTGCAACGCGTCCAGCAGCGTGCGAACCGGCGCCAGCATGCCGTGCACATCGCCGACAATCACCGTCCGTTTCAAAAACCGCTCCTGCGAGATTGAGGCAAACTGCGGGGACTCAGACGCCGCCCGTCTCCATATCACGCTTCAGCGCGCCAATCAGTTCCAAAGCCTTCGCCGCATGCGGACCAATCCAGCGGTCATGAATCTCCTTGATCGGCAGGGCGTTCAGGTGGTTCCACCGCACCCGGCCAACCTTGTGCGCAATCACCAGATCCGCGCCCTCCAGCACCCGCAGATGCTGCATCACCGTGCACCGGTCGAGCGAGGCAAACCGCGCGCACAGCTCGCCGGTCGTCTGCGGATTGTCCCTCAGCGCATCCAGGATCGCCCGCCGCACCGGCGCTGAGAGCGCCTTGAAGACCAGGTCTTCTATTGTTTCTGTAACCATGCTTGACATGTTATATATTTATAACATTATGCAGCGAAACGCAAGCCCCGGAGACGGACCCATGGACCTGAAATTCGAAGTCAGCGGCCGCATCGCCCGCCCCGTGGAGGAAGTCTTCGAAGCCGTTGCCGATCCGGACAAGCTCTCCGGCTATTTCACCACCGGCGGCGCCAAAGGCCGCCTCGAAACCGGCGCCACGGTCACCTGGGACTTCGCCGATTTCCCCGGCGCCTTTCCCGTTCATGTCGTCGAAGTCGAGAAGAACCGCCGCATCATCCTGCGCTGGGATTCCGACGATCGGGGTGACAAGTACCAGACCACCGTCACGATGCGTTTTGAAGACCTCGGCGATGGCCGCACGCTCGTCTCGATCGCCGAAGAAGGCTGGCGCGAAACGCCTGGCGGCCTCAAGGCCTCGTATGGCAACTGCATGGGCTGGAGCCAGATGATCTGCGCGATGAAAGCCTATGTCGAACACGGCCTCAACCTGCGCGAGGGCATGTACAAGTAGCAAAACCCTGCACAATTCGTCTAATCTGGCCTCATGACAGATGCAGATATTCTCATTCATATGATCCGCAGTGCACATCGCGTCTCAGTTTTTACCGGCGCGGGCATCTCCACCGAAAGCGGCATCCCGGATTTCCGCTCGCCCGGCGGCGTGTGGAGCAAGATGCAGCCGATCCTGTTCCAGGACTTCGTCGCCTCGCGCGACAAGCGCCGCGAAGCCTGGACCCGCGTGTTCAACAAGACCGCCGGATGGACCGGGGCCGAGCCGAATGCCGGCCACTTCGCCATCGCCGAACTCGTCGCCGCTGGCAAGGTCGCAAGCGTCATCACCCAGAATGTCGACAACCTGCACCAGGATTCCGGCGTGCCCGACAAGCAGGTGATCGAGGTCCACGGCAACGCCTGCTACGCCAAATGCCTGACCTGCTCGAAACGCTACGAACTCGAAGACCTGCGCCCGCGCTGGGAAGCGGATGAAGACATCACCTGCGTCTTCTGCACCGGCCTGATCAAGACCGCGACCATCTCGTTCGGACAAGCCATGCCGGAAGCCGAAATGGAGCGCGCCAGCGAAGAGGCCTCACTCTGCGACCTGATGCTGGTGCTGGGCTCCTCCCTCGTCGTCTACCCCGCCGCCGGCATCCCCCTGCTCGCCAAACGCCTCGGGGCTCAGCTCGCCATTATCAACCGCGAACCCACCGAACAGGATCCGTATGCGGACCTTGTGCTGAACACCGAGATCGGGCCGTTGATGGCGGACGTTGTGGGGCGGCTGTGAACTCCCTTAAGCCGCTTCTCCCTTCGGGGAGAAGGGGTTGGGGATGAGGGGGCGCTACATAACCCCTTGAAATGAGGCTGCGAGCGAGACGCTACCCCGTAAATGTCCCACCGCGCGGAAATCCTTTCGGCACGACCTTGCCGGCTTGCGCGCGTTGGCCGCGCCAGCTTTTCCATTCTTCAAAGGCGCGGTGGCGCCCGCCCGTCATGACGATCAGGCCGTCGCGCTTGTCGAAGGTGATGAGGTCGGCAAGTTCCGCCTTGCCGCTATAGGCCTGCAGCTTGTTGCCCTTGCCGCGCGCCATTTCCGGCAGGTCTTTCAGCGGGAAGATCAGCATCTTCCGGTTGGTGCCGACCACGGCGATCATGTCGCCTTCGACGATGTTGCAGACGAGAAGATGCCCGTCGCCGGTATTGACGACCTGCTTGCCCGCCTTGCGGTTCGACTCAAGCTCCGCCTCCGGAATTATAAATCCGTACCCGGTCGATGACGCCATCACGCGCTTGCGCTCCGGGTCAAACTTGAACATCGCGACAATCTCGACATTGTCTTCCAGTTCGATCGACAGGCGGATCGGCTCGCCGTTTCCGCGCCCGCCCGGCAGTTTGTCAGCGGCGAGGATGAAGGCGCGCCCATCGGACGACATGAAGACGAGCCGGTCGGTCGTCATCACTTCTTCCATCCAGGCCGGGCCGTCGCCTTCCTTGAACTTGATCGAGTCGGCATCGATGCCGTGGCCCTTCATGCCGCGGATCCAGCCCTGCTGGGACAGCACGACCGTCACCGGCTCCTTCGGCCGCGAGGCTTCCAGCGCAGCGGCCAGATCCACATCCGGCGCATCTTCGAACGTCGCGCGGCGCTTGCCCAGCGCCGTACCCGGATCAAATTCATCCCGCGCCGCTTTCAGGTCTTTCGACACACGCGACCATTGCTTGCGCGGCGAGGCGAGCAGCGAGATGATCTCTTCGCGCTCTTCCTTCAGCTTCTTGTGCTCGCCGCGGATCTCGACCTCTTCCAGCTTGCGCAAGGCACGCAGGCGAAGGTTCAGGATCGCTTCGGCCTGGATGTCCGTCAGCTTGAAGCGCTTCATCAGCACCGGCTTGGGCTCATCCTCGGTGCGGATGATGCGGATCACCTCATCGATATTGAGGTAGGCAATCAGGTAGCCATCGAGCAGGTGGAGGCGCTTCTCGATCTTGTCGAGGCGGAATTCCGAACGCCGCACCAGCACCTCGCGGCGATGGTCCAGATAGGCCTGCAGCACGGCCTTCAGGCCCATCACCTGCGGCGCGCCCTTGTGCAGCACGTTCATGTTCAGGCTGAAGCGCGTTTCAAGATCACAGGTCTTGAACAGGCTTTCCATCAGCACGTCCGGCTCAACCGTCTTGGCGCGCGGCACCAGCACGAGGCGCACATCCTCGGCGCTTTCGTCGCGCACGTCTTCCAGCAGCGGAACCTTCTTGGCTTCCAGCAGTTCGGAGAGTTTCTCCAGAAGGCGCGACTTCTGCACCTGGTAAGGAATCTCGGTGACGATGATCTGGTAAGTGCCCCGCCCCGTATCTTCGACATGCCAGCGCGCCCGCATGCGGAAACTGCCCCGCCCGGTCTCGTAGGCCTCCAGCATCGCGGCGCGTTCCTCGACGATCACGCCGCCGGTCGGAAAGTCCGGACCCTGAATATATTCCATCAGCTCCGCCGTCGTCGCCTTCGGCTTCTCGATCAGGAGGCGCGCGGCGTCGATCACTTCGGAAACATTGTGCGGCGGAATGGACGTTGCCATGCCCACGGCAATGCCGGTGGCCCCGTTCGCCAGCAGCGCCGGGAAGCCGGCGGGCAGCACAACCGGCTCCTCGTCATTCTCGGCATAGTTGGCGCGGAAATCGACCGCGTTCTCGTCGAGGCCTTCCATCAGCAGCTCGGCGGCGCGCGTCATCCGTGCTTCGGTATAGCGATAGGCAGCTGCGCTATCGCCGTCGATATTGCCGAAGTTGCCCTGGCCGTCGACCAGCGGATAGCGCACGTTGAAATCCTGCGCGAGGCGCACCAGCGTGTCATAGATCGAGCTGTCGCCGTGCGGGTGGTAGTTACCCATCACGTCGCCGACGATCTTGGCGCACTTGCGATAGCCGCCCTCGGGGTCCAGCCGCAGCACGCGCATGCCATACAGGATGCGCCGCTGAACCGGCTTGAGGCCGTCGCGCACATCCGGCAAGGCCCGCGCCGTGATCGTGGAGAGCGCATAGGCGAGGTAGCGCTTCGACAGCGCCTCGCTCATGGTCTCATTGATGATCCGCTCTTCCGGCGGGGGCGAGGATCCGCGTTTTACCATTCTGGTCTCTTTACAGTTCGTGCCACATTCTGTGCCTGCCCCCGGCGCTAGGCTCGCCAGCGACTCAGGGGACAGCGCAGGTTAACAGAAACCGGGGTTTGGTTAAGGAAAGGAAAAGGGTCCAGCTGCAAAAGCCACTCCTCCGCTACTTTACGCTGCTGATCCTGCCTTCGGCGTTGATTGTGGGCCTGTTCCTCAGGTTCGCGCCGCCGCAGCACAACCCGTTTGTGCCGCTGGACCTGAACAACCGGCCGGGCTTGGCCACCTATTTCAAGATGACCCAGCTCGCCCGCCACCCCGCTGCCTGTTTCGGCGCGCTGGACGCCACCGGCGTGCTCTACACCCCGCTCGAGGATTCCCCGCCCGGCGAGGATTGCGGCAAGTATGACGCCCTCACCCTCGACCAGTCGCTGACGCCCTATTCCGCCACGCTCAGCATGACCTGCGGCCAGACCGCCTCGCTCTATCTCTGGGAGCGCCATGTGGCGCGGCCGGCGGCTGTGGAAATCTTTGGCTCGCCCATCGCGCGGATCGAAACCTATGGCAGCTTCTCCTGCCGCAATATCGCCGGCACCAGCCGGCGGTCAGAGCACGCCTTCGGCAACGCCGTCGACATTTCCGGCTTCCGCCTCGAGGACGGCCGGCTGATCAACGTCAAGACCCACTGGAAGAATGGCGGCCCGGAAGGCGACTTCCTGGAGCGCGTCCATGACGGCGCCTGCGGACTTTTCTCGGTCACCCTCGGCCCGGACTTCAACCAGGCCCATGCCGACCATTTCCACTTCGACATGGGCGAGCGGCGCACCTGCCGGTGAAGCCCCTCTCCCTGAAGGGAGAGGGGTTCGCGGCCGTCAGCCTAATTCCCGTGCGCCTTGCAGCGATAGCCCTCACGGTTGACTTCCGCGACATTGCCCTCGCCGCCGCAAACGCGGATTGCGAGTTCGGTATTCTCGGCCACTTTCGAGCCCGGCCCGGAATTGTCCGAAACGGCGATACAGCCGGTCAGCGACAGCGCCAGAACGGCGGTCGCCGCGATCAGAGAGTGTTTCATGTAGATCAGCCTTCTTGTTGATGTGAATCAACGCCCGCCCGCAATTTCTTGCCGCCTGCCTGAACGGCTTGTGAATGAACAGGCCTTGCCGGCCCTAGCGTCAGGCCCGCAAGGTGGCCGCAACAACATCCCGGGAGGAAGCCTTGAAACTCTACAACTCAGTCGGACCCAACCCGCACGTCGTGCGCATGTTCATGGCCGAGCGCGGCATCACGCTGCCGCTCGAAGAGATCGACATCATGAAGGGCCTGAACCGCGAGGCCGGCTACCTGAAGACCAACCCCGCCGGCCAGGCCCCGACGCTGGTGCTGGACGACGGTTCGGTGATCACCGAGATCCTCGCCATCTGCGAATACCTCGATGAGACCCAGCCCGGCGACAGCCTGATCGGCAAGACACCCGAAGCGCGTGCCCAGACCCGCCGCTGGACCCGCTGGGCCGATCTCAACATTGTCGAACCCCTCGCCAACGGCTTCCGTTATTCCGAAGGCCTGCCAATGTTCGAGCCGCGCATGCGCTGCCTGCCGGAAGCGGCGGCCGGCCTTAAAGCCAAGGCGCAGGACGGCCAAGCCTTCATGGATGCCCAGCTGGCCAGCCGGGACTTCGTCGCGGGCGACACGTTCACCCTCGCCGATGTGCTGCTATTTTGCTTCCTGGGATTTGGCGGCGCAGTCGGCCAACCTCTCAATCCGGACCTGAAGAATATCGGGCGCTGGTATGCCAGCGTCGCTGCACGGCCCAGCGCGGCGGCCTAGGCTTTTGCCAGCATACGGATGATCAGGCGCTCCCGCTCCGGCGGGACGCCCCGGTGCACGGCGGCGAACAGGCGATGTTCGAGGAAATGCCCGGTCAGTTTCAGTCCGGCGGCGATGTCGCCGGGCAACAGCGCGGCGCCGGGCTCGATCAGGAAGCGCGGCAGGCCCAGCAGCCGGTCGATATATTCTTCCGCCTCCGATCCGCGCACAGCCCGGCCGGTCTTCGGCGAAACATGGGTCAGCCCGTCATTGGCGCCCGACAGCGCGCATTCTTCAAGGTCCAGCCCGAAGCCCAGCGCCGAGAGCAGGCCGAGTTCCCAGCGCACATAAAGCGCCGGCCAGACATCCGGATTCTCGAGTTCATCGAGCAGCAGAACCGTCGCCTCGAACAGGTTCGATCCCGCCGCATCGCCCTCGTTCATGCTGGCGCGCAGAATCCCCGTGATGGTCGATATCGCCGCCAGCGCCGCCGGATCATCCAGCAGCCGCGAGGCGCGCTCCTTTCGGGACTCCGCCACATCGAACCGGCCGAGCTGGTCGTCGAGCCGCCCGGTCCATGACAGTGCGACCGTGTTGCCCGCTTCATACTGGGCGCGCCGTTTGCGCGACGCCCCGCCATAGACAAGGCCCGATCGGCGCCCGCGTTCAGCGGTCAGCACATCGAGGATCAGCCCGCCTTCACCAAAGCGGCGTCCCCCGAGGATGATGCCGTCATCGGACCAGTTCATGCATCAAATTCGAGTCCAAAACCGGAATAGTTTTCACGCTTTTCCTGCCACCGCTCGTCCACCTTCACGAACAGGAAGAGGTGAACCGGACGCTCCAGCATCCCGGTCAGCTCGACCCTTGCCTGCCGTCCGATTTCCTTGATCAGCGCGCCGCCCTTGCCGAGCACCATGGCCTTGTGGCCGTCGCGCCCGACGATGATGACCTGCTGCACACGGACGGATCCGTCCTTGCGCTCTTCCCAGCTTTCGGTTTCGACGGTCAGCTGGTAGGGCAATTCCTGGTGCAGGCGAAGCATCAGCTTCTCGCGCGTCACTTCGGCGGCCAGAACCCGCATCGGCAAGTCGGCAATCTGGTCCGGCGGATAGAGCGCCTCGCTCTCGGGCATGCGCGCCGACACGGCGGCGGTCAGCTTGTCGACGCCGTCACCTTTTTCCGCCGAGATCATGAAGACCTCGTCATACACGCCTTCGGCGCTCAGCTTGGCGATGATCGGCAGCACGCGGTCATGCGGGAAGAGGTCGATCTTGTTGAGCGCCAGCATCGCGCGCTTGCCGGCTTCCTTCAGCTGGCGGATCACCCGCTGGTCGTCCTCGATCGACAGGCGCTGGGCGCCGGTCGTCTGGCCCTCATGCTCGGCCACCCAGGCGGAGGCATCGATCAGGTGCACGATGGCATCGGCATCATCCGCGCCGCTCCATGCAGCCTTGACCATCGCCCGGTCGAGGCGACGCTTGGCAACAAAGATGCCGGGCGTGTCGACGATCACGATCTGCGTCGTGCCGACCTGTGCCACGCCCCGAACCGGGAAGCGCGTCGTCTGCACCTTGTGCGTGACGATGGCCACTTTCTGTCCGACGAGACGGTTGGTCAGCGTCGATTTTCCGGCATTCGGCGCGCCGATGATCGCGCAG
Source organism: Hyphomonas sp. (assembly GCA_040223555.1). Classification (GTDB taxonomy): domain Bacteria; phylum Pseudomonadota; class Alphaproteobacteria; order Caulobacterales; family Hyphomonadaceae; genus Hyphomonas. Next base: position 114,641 of record JAVKGA010000009.1, on the reverse strand, counting down.
AAACCTGCATGCGTCACGATTTGCTCGCTCATGTATTCCCTTTCAATTGTTCCAGCATCCGCGCGGCGGCCTGTCGCTCTGCGTCGCGCTTGGAGGATCCCGAGGCGGCGGCACTGCCATTCTCGGCGATACGGACTTCGATTTCATATTCCGGCGCATGGTCGGGGCCAGAGCGGCCCGTGACAATATATTCCGGGAGCGGATGACCCTGCCCCTGCGCCCATTCCTGGAGCAGGGTTTTCGGGTCCTTGGTTTCGGCCGGCCCGCTATTGAATTGCGGCGCCCAGCCCTTCTCGATGAACTTGCGCGCGGCGCCGAGGCCGCCGTCGAGATAGATCGCAGCAATCACCGCTTCGCAGGCATCGCCCAGCGTTGATTCCCGGTCGCGCCCGCCGCTCGCCACTTCGTTCTCCGACAGGAGCAGGAAGGCGTTGAGACCGAGGTGGCGGAACGCTTCGGCGCAGGCGCCCTTCTTCACGAGCCGGTTGAGGCGCGGCGCGAGGTCGCCTTCGGTCTCGTTCTTGCGCCGCTCAATCAGGCGTTCGGCAATCAGGAGATTGAGCACGCGGTCGCCCAGGAATTCGAGCCGCTGGTTCGCATGCTGAAGGGATTCCGCCGCGCTCACCGCGCTCGGATGGGTCAGCGCGGTCAGCAGCAGGGCCTTGTCCTTGAAGCGGTAGCCGCAGGCCTCTTCGACGGCAGCAATCGAAGCCTCGGTCAGGCTCGGCCGGACCGCCTTCGCAGCGGCGCGCTGGCGGGTGCGTTTGGGGCGCGGCTGGCTCATGGCGCGCTCATGGGGATGGCTTCGATGATCACTTGAGCCTCCGCCCACGGATGATCATCGGTCAGCGTCAGATGCACCACAGCCTTGTAGCCGAGCGGCGTGATCCGCGCGAGGCGGGCGGCCGCGCCGCCCGTCAGCTCGAAGCCCGGTTTGCCGGAGGGAAGGTTGATCACGCCGAGATGTTTCCAGTGCACGCCTGCACGCGGCACGCCGGTGCCGAGCGCCTTGGCGCAGGCTTCCTTGGCCGCGAACCGCTTGGCATAGGTCTCCGCCACGAGCCGGCGCCCGCGCGCCTTGGCGATTTCGTAGGGCGTGAAGACGCGCTGTTCGAAGCGCTCGCCGAACCGGTCGAGCGAGCGCTGAATGCGTTCGATATTGCAGAGGTCGTTGCCGATGCCGATGATCATGCCGCCGCCACCGCGCCGCGCGCGATGTCCATCTGGCGGCGCATCTCGCGGATCGCCGCGTCGAGCCCGATGAAGATGGCCTCGCCCACAAGGAAATGCCCGATGTTCAGTTCCGCCAGTTCCGGAATGGCGGCAATCGGCCCGACATTCTCGAAGGTCAATCCGTGTCCGGCATGTGGCTCGATGCCCCGGCGGCGGGCATCCGCGGCGGCGAATTTCAGCCGCTCCAGTTCGGGGGCTGCGGCCTCGGCGCCGCCTTCATGCCAAAGCTCCGCATAACGGCCGGTGTGCAATTCGACGACTGGCGCGCCGAGCACTTCGGCGACCGCGATCTGCACCGGGTCCGGCTCGATGAACAGCGAGACGCGGGCGCCCGAGTTGCGCAGGGCTTCGACGATGGGCGCGACGCGGTTGTGCATACCGGCCACGTTCAGCCCGCCCTCGGTGGTGCGTTCCTCACGCCGCTCGGGAACGAGACAGGCCGCATGCGGACGAAATCCGGTCGCGATGGCCTGCATCTCTTCGGTCGCCGCCATTTCGAGATTGATCGGCAGGCGCGTTGACTTGCGGATCGCTTCGAGGTCGCCGTCGCGAATATGGCGGCGGTCCTCGCGCAGGTGGATTGTGATGCCGTCGGCGCCGGCGGCTTCCGCAATCTGGGCAGCGCGCACAGGGTCCGGATGCGGCCCGCCGCGCGCATTGCGAATGGTCGCAACGTGATCGATATTCACCCCGAGGCGAAGGCGCCCCGTCATCAGGCCAGCCCTCGCGAGCCGGGCTTGACCGCCGGCATCTCGGCAAGCTCCGCAGGCAGAGCATCGGCGGCATAGTCCGGGAAATTCACTTCGGCGAGCGAGACCAGCTTGCAGCCGACATCGGCGCGTCCACCGGACCGGTCGATGATGCAGGCGCCGCCGACGACCGTGCCGGGCAGCTTGCCCAGCGCGACAACAGTTTCGCGGAACGAGAGGCCGGTCGTCACGATATCCTCGGCGATCAGCACGCGCTCGCCCTCGGCAATCGAGAAGCCGCGGCGGAATTCGAGGTTGCCGTCGACGCGCTCGGCAAAGATCGCGCGCGCGCCCAAATGGCGGGCAATCTCGTAGCCGGGAATGATGCCGCCGACAGCGGGGCCGGCGACCACATCGATCTTGCCGAATGTCGCGGTCAGTTTTTCCGCCAGCGCCTTGCAGAGCTTTTCCGAAAGGTCCGGCCGCGAAAAGACGAGGGCTTTTTGCAGGAAGACTGGACTGCGCCGTCCGGACGAGAGGATGAAATGTCCTTCCAGCAGCGCGCCGGCATCGCGGAAAACATCGAGCACCTGATCACTGTTCATCCTGGCCCTCCTGGTCGCGCACGGCGCGGTCGACAACCGCCAGCGAGCGCAGGGCCGCCAGGATCTGGGAGAGGCGTTTCAGGTCTTCCACTTCAATATCCATCATCAGTTCAATAAAATCAGGGTGGCGTATACCGGTCGAGATCCCGACAATATTGCCGTTCGACTCGGCCACCGCCGAGCAGAGTTTTGCCAGCACGCCCTTCTGGTTCGAGGCATTGATCTTTATACGGCCGATTGCGACTGCGCCGGTCTTGGCCAGTTCGGTCCATTTCAGGTCGCGCCAGAGTTCCGGTTGGTCGTCATACTCGGCGAGGCGCGGACAGCTGGAGACGTGCACGACGAGCCCCTTGTCCGGCACCTGCACGCCGATGATGCGGTCACCGGGCAGCGGCCGGCAGCACTGGCCGAGGTGCAGGGTGACGCCCGGCATCAGGTCCTTGCCCTCGACGAACAGCGGCGCGTGAAGGCTGTCGATTGGCGTCTTGTCGGTATCGTCCGTGCGCTCAGCGAAGTATCCGGGGAACGCCGCACCGATGACGGCGGAGGTCTGGATTCGCCCGCGCCCGACTTCCTCACGCATCTCGTCCACGCTCGGCACGCCTAGCTTGGCGGCCACGTCCATCAGCATCACGTCCACCGGATCGGCGCCCGCGCGGCGCAGCGCCTGGTTGATGAGGCCTTCGCCGAGGCGGCGGAATTCGGCGGCTTCGCGGTCGCGTTCCAGCTTGCGCTGCTTCGATTTTGCGCGGCCTGTATAGGTCATCGCTTCCCAGCCGATTACCGGCGCCGGCGAGCGGCCACGCAGGATGTCCACCACATCGCCGTTCTTCAGCGGGCGGCGCATTGATTTTTCTTCGCCATTGATCCGTGCACCGATGGTTGAGTCGCCGACCGCCGAGTGAACGGCATAGGCAAAGTCCAGCGGCATGGCGCCGGCCGGCAGGATGATCAGCTTGCCTTTCGGCGTGAAGGTGAAGACGTGCTCGCGGTACATCTCGAGCTTGGCATGTTCGAGGAATTCGCCCGGCTCCGCGCCGTCGCGCAGCAGTTCGGCGAAGGCGTTGAGGTTGGCTTCGGGATCAAGGCCGGCGGCGCGCGCCGAGTCGACATCGAAGCCATAGGCGCGGTTCTTGTAGCCCCAGTGCGCGGCCACGCCGAACTCTGCCGTGCGGTCCATCGCCTCGGTGCGGATCTGCAATTCCACCCGGCGATTGCCGGAGGCGCGCACGGTCGTGTGCAGGCTGGCATAGCCGTTCGGCTTCGGCACAGAGATGAAGTCGCGGAACCGGTCCGGGATACAGGCCCAGTGCGTGTGAACGGCGCCGAGGGCGGCATAACAGGCCGGCGCATCTTCCAGGATGATCCGGAAGGCAAACAGGTCTGCCACATCGCGGAAGGAGATCGATTTGCGCTCCAGCTTGCGCCACAGCGAATAGGGCTGCTTGCGCCGGCCTTTCAGCCGGTAGGGAATCCCGGACTCGTCCAGCAGCTTGGTCAGGTCGGTCCGGATCCGGTCCAGCTCGCCCTGGTTTTCGCCTTCGAGTTCTTCTAGCCGGTAGAGAATGGCGCGGCGCGCCTCCGGGTTCAGCTCCTGGAAGGCGAGATCGTCCATCCGCGCGGCAACATCATAGAGGCCCATCCGGCGCGCCAGCGGCGCATAGATGTCCATCGTCTCGCGCGCCGTGCGCTGGCGGCTTTCCGCCTTCTTGCGATGATGCAGCGTTTCGAGATTGTGCAGGCGGTCAGCGAGCTTCACGAGCAGCACACGGATGTCGCTGGTCATCGCCAGGATGAACTTCTGGAAGTTCTCCGCCTGCGCGGCTTCCTTCGAGGTGAATTCCAGCTTGTCGAGCTTGGTCACGCCATCGACGAGTTCGGCGACGTCCGCGCCGAAGCGCACTTCGATGTCGCCGATATCAATTTCGGTATCTTCGACCACGTCATGCAGCAGGCCGGCCGCGATGGTCACCTCGTCGAGGTGCACGTCCGCCAAGAGGTTCGCGACCCGGATCGGGTGGGAATAATAGGCTTCGCCAGAGTCGCGCTGCTGTTCGCCGTGATGCTTCTTGGCGAAGTCATAGGCCGCGCCCAGCATTTCCGAGCGCACGCGCGGGTGGTAGGCGCGAACCTTCGCGATCAGCTCTTCGCGCGTGGGAACCGGCGGCAGCGTGTCAGCGGGCGTCTCGCCAGCGTTAGCGCCAGCCCCTTTTTCCGTTCCGGAAAGGGCGCTGCCGTCCATTTCTGCTCCTACAGGCGGTCGTCGCGCCCGGATTCGATTTCAGCCTGATATGCGCGCAGCACATCATCCTCGGTCGCGGCCGGCGCGGCCATGAGGGCCTGACGGTCGGCTTCGCGCTCGTTCTCCTCGCCCGGACGGATGTCCTGCAGGCTGGAGATCAAGGCTTCCTTGACGACTTTCAGATCGATCGAGGATTCGGCGATTTCGCGCAAGGACACGACAGGATCCTTGTCATTGTCGCGGTCAATCGTCAGCGGCGAGCCTTCGCGGATCATGCGGCCACGATGCGCGGCGAGCAGGACCAGCTCGAACCGGTTCGGGATTTTTTCGATACAATCTTCGACAGTAACACGGGCCATAGAGGGCAAATCTCCTGAGAACCGCCCTTTATATGCGCTGCAGCACACCCCGGCAACCCATCCTTGCAGGCATTTGCAAGGACCGGTAAGTCGGAGTGGATACACATTCCGGGCAATCGATTAGCCCCTCCTATTGGAAGAAAAGGGCCTTGCCAATGGCCTTCTACAAGGATGAACGCCTCGCCTTGTTCATTGACGGCGCCAATCTCTACTCCGCCGCCCGCGCGGTCGGCCTGGAGATCGATTTTCGCAAGCTTCTCAAGGAGTTCCAAGCCCGGGGCCGGCTGATCCGCGCAAGCTATTACACGACCCTCGTCGAAAATGACGATTACAGCCCGATCCGGCCTCTGGTCGACTGGCTGGCCTATAATGGCTTCAACGTGGTGAAAAAGCCGGCGCGGGAGTTTGTTGACCGCGAAGGGCGCAAACGGGTCCGGGGCAACATGGATGTCGAACTGGCGGTCGACATGCTCGAAGCCGCAGGCTGGGCCGACCATATTGTGCTTTTCAGCGGCAATGGCGATTTCCGCAGGCTGGTCGAGGCCGTGAAGGCGAAAGGCGTGCGCGTCTCGGTCGTCTCGACCCTGAACGCCACGCCCCCCATGATCGGCGACGAGTTACGGCGCGAGGCGGACACGTTCATCGAACTCACCGACCTCGGCGAACTGATCGCCCGCCCCCGGCGGGAGACGGGCGACGAGCCGGATGTGGAGGATGAGGATTGAGTTTGGGGAGTGCCAAAACAAAAAACCCCCGCCGGAGCGGGGGTTTGAAATCTCGTATTCGCCTGAAGCCCTGCTCTAGCGCCGCATCGTGAAGGTGATGCCGGCGAAGTCTTCCGTATCCGAAAGGCTCTTGTTGCGGTCGCTGAATTCCATTTCGCGGCGGATATAGCTGAACGAGAGTTCGCCGCCCGCGCGCTGTACTGAGATGCCGGCCTGAAGGTCGCCGACGGTAAGCTGGTCGGTCATCTGCATGTCGGTGAGCGTGTTGACGCCGAGGCGCGACATGTCCGTATCCCAGACCAGCGCTTCACCATCCGCGCCGACGAAAACATACCAGCCATCCGGCTGACCGCCATCATTCAGACCGAGACCCTGACCAAGGCGGAGTTCACCGCCGACACTGCGCGAGCGCGTATCGCCGCCATCGCGGATGGCCACGCGCGGCGCGACGCCGACATCGAAGGCAAGGCCGGTCTGGCGGCTGGTGGCGGCGAGCGAGAGGCCGAAGGACATGTCATTGTATTCCGGGTCGGGCTGTCCGTAGCGCGAGGTGGCAAGCTGGGCGGCAACCGAGGCAAGTGCCGGACTGGCATTCCAGGCGATCGCGCGGCTGGCATCCGGCAGGCCGCTGAGGCCGGCGCCGGTCAGGCTGAAGGCCGAGGGTCCGGGTGTCGTGGCATAGATGGAAACGGGGGCATCCTGACCGGTCAGGCGAATGTTGGCTTCCGGCACAGCGGATTGGAGCGGGGCACCATTGAACGCATTGCCGGTGGGCGCGTTGAGCGCGCCGCTGCCGAAGGAGCCGGGCACCGCCAGCATGATACCTTGAGACGGCTCCGCCGCAGGCTCGGAATACCCGTAGTCAACACCTGTGGTCGACACACATCCCTGACACGCCAGCGTGATCAGGCTGGAAGCGATTGCGAACACCATTCCCCTAATACCTTTCACGGTCGAGATCCCTACTCCACTTGCGTAAGAAAATGACCCTGTGTGACTAACCTATCATGAAGGAGTTGGCCTCCCAACCAACTTTCCACGTACCAAAGATTAATTCGTCGATACGCCTGCCCCACCTGCAGTTATTGCTACAGCGCCCAGATTTGCGGGGAATTTTGGCTCTACGCGCGCCTGCTGGTTAAGGCGAAATCTGTTAACCTGTTGAGATAATAGGCAAAAATGTGGCAGCCGGAATGGCCCCCAAACGTAAACGGCCCGCCTTGCCGGCGGGCCGTCTGGAGGTTTTGATTCTACTTAGGCTGGCAGCTTACTGGCAGGCCAGGCACTCGTCGTAATCGGTGCTTTCGATATCCATCTGTTCAATGGCGATCTTCTCCGAACCGGCAAACGACGCGCGCTGAACCGATTTGGAGCGGCAATAGTAGAGCGATTTCAGGCCGCGCTCCCATGCCGTCCAGTGCAGCATGTGCAGGTCCCATTTGTTGATGTCGCCCGGCAGGAAGAGGTTCAGCGACTGCGACTGGCAGATGAACGGCGTGCGGTCGGCGGCCAGTTCGATGATCCAGCGCTGGTCAAGTTCGAAGGCGGTCTTGTAGGTGTCCTTCTCGTCCCGCGTGAGGCAGTCGAGGTGCTGGACCGAGCCTTCATGCTCGAGGATCGAGTTCCAGATCTCGTCGGTGTTCAGGCCTTTGGTGTCGAGCAGGGTTTCGAGCTGCTGGTTCTTCACCGTGAACGAGCCGGACAGGGTCTTGTGCGTGTAGACGTTGGCCGGGATCGGCTCGATGCCGGCCGAGGTGCCGCCGCAGATGATCGAGATCGAGGCGGTCGGGGCAACCGCCAGCTTGTTCGAGAAGCGGGCCATCATGCCGACATCGCGCGCATCCTCGCAGGGGCCGCGTTCCTTGGCGAGTTTCACCGAAGCCGCGTCCGCACCCTGACGGATATGTTTGAAGATCTTGAGGTTCAGCGATTTCGCCGTGGCGCTCTCCATCGAGACGTTCATCGCCTGCAGGAAAGAGTGGAAGCCCATCACGCCGAGGCCGACCGAACGCTCGCGCTTGGCGGAGTAGACGGCGCGGGCCATTTCCGGCGGGGCGCGCTCGATGAAGTCTTCCAGCACGTTGTCGAGGAAGCGGAACACGTCTTCCATGAACATCGGCTCTTTCGACCATTCCAGGAAGGTCTCGGCGTTCACCGACGAGAGGCAGCAGACCGCCGTGCGATCAACGCCGCGATGGTCGACGCCGGTCGGCAGCGTGATTTCCGAGCAGAGGTTCGACTGCGTGACCTTCAGGCCGAGGCGCTTCTGGTGGGCCGGCATCGCATTGTTCACGGTGTCAGTGAACAGCAGGTACGGCTCGCCGGTCTGCATCCGCAGCTCGAGGATCTTCTGCCAGAGCTTGCGGGCATTGACCGTCTTCAGCACGTCGCCGGACTTCGGCGAGATCAGCGGGAAGTCTTCGTCATTGCGGACGGCTTCCATGAAGGCGTCGGTGATGTTGATGCCGTGGTGCAGGTTCAGCGATTTGCGGTTGAAGTCGCCGGAGGCTTTGCGGATCTCGAGGAATTCTTCGATTTCCGGATGGTGCACGTCGAGATAACACGCGGCCGAACCGCGGCGCAGGGAACCCTGGCTGATCGCAAGTGTGAGCGAATCCATCACGCGGATGAACGGAATGATTCCCGAAGTCTGACCATTCTGTCCCACTTTTTCGCCGATCGAGCGGACATTGCCCCAATAGGTGCCGATGCCGCCGCCATTGGAGGCGAGCCAGACGTTCTCGGTCCAGGTCTCGACGATGTCGTCGAGCGAATCGCCGACCTGGTTGAGGAAGCAGGAGATCGGCAGGCCGCGCTCGGCGCCGCCATTCGACAGGACCGGGGTCGCCGGCATGAACCAGAGTTTCGAGATATAATCATACAGGCGCTGGGCATGGGCGCTGTCATCCGCATAGGCGGAGGCGACGCGCGCAAACATGTCCTGATAGGTCTCGCCCGGCAGCAGATAGCGGTCGTCGAGTGTCTTCTTGCCGAAGGCCGTCAGCAGCGCATCGCGCGACGGATCGGTGACGATGCCGTGCCCCTGCACCAACGCGATCTTGCCTTCCGCCCCGGATTTCGGCTTGCCCTTGCGAGCGGCATCTTTGGCGACGGACTTAGCGTTGGTTGCCGACATGGCGACCCTCCTGAATCATCTTGGTTTTACTGGGGTTTTCCTAGCGTTCAACCAAATATGGTTTGGCGCCTCGTCCCTGACACAACATATAGTGTCTGAAGGTTAATATGGGGTCAACGGGCCATTTTACAAATCCGTCAAAGAGGCGTGGAAAACTCCTGAATCAAAGGTTAACAGATGCGCCGGATGGCCCGTGTTACCGGGAGTTCATGAAGCCAATGCGAGGCAAAAAAGAACCCGGCGCACGATCAGATTATGGCGCCGGTTTCCGGCCGGGCACAATATTTTGTGCTCGTTTTCCCCGCGCTTTTTGAATGGGTGACCTGTCGAACCGCGACTCGCCTGGCAGGAGACTCAGGGGCGGCGCCGAAGGGGTAAGGGTGGAGACAAGCAAACGACCCGGGCTGAAGCTCGTTAGGGCTGCTCGGTTCCCCGCCTGACCCGATTGGCGAGCGACCCGTCCGCCGCCTGCCTCCGAAGGCTATATGCGCGGCAGCGATTCGAATCGCAAGGCCTGCGCTGATGGCTTCCATCCGGCAAACCGTTGTCGCGGGCGAAACCTGCTGTAAGGTCCGCGCAACGCAGGGAACCTGATGGGGTATTTAATGATTTTCCGAAATACGATGTGGGCGTGCGCTGCGGCGGCGCTGGTGGCTGGCTCGGCCGCTGCGAAGGAAGACGAGGCGCCTTCCAAACGCTTCACCGCCGAGCGCGTGTTCGACATGGAGTATGCGACCAACCCGGAAGTTTCGCCGGACGGCAAATCCATCGTCTATGTCCGCCATAGCATGGAGCGGATGACGGACCGGGACACCGGCAGCCTGTGGATCATCGATCTAGCAACCGGGACGCAGCGCCCGCTGGTCGATGGCGGCGCGGGTGCGCCGAGCTGGTCGCCGGATGGCACGCGGATCGTCTATTCGGCGGCGACGAACGGCAAGGCGTCGATCCGGATGCTGTACCTCGATACCGGGCGCAGCTATTCGCTGGCGCAGTTCGCCGAGGCCCCTTCAGGCGCGGTCTGGTCGCCGGACGGCAAGACCATCGCGTTCAACATGTTCGTACCCGGAGAAAAGCCCGGCTTCGCCAAGGCGCCCGCGGCGCCGGAAGGCGCGACCTGGAACGAGCCGGTCAAGGTGTTCGACGACTTCACCTTCCGCGCCGATGGCGCGGGCTACCTCAAGGATGGTACGACGCAGACCTTCGTGCTGACGGTGGATGGCGGCACGCCAAGGCAGGTGACGTCTGGCGACGCCTCCATGGAGGGCCCGGCCTGGCTGGACAATGACACGCTGCTGGTCAGCGGCAATCTCGCCGAAGACCGCGACCTGGATCCAGTGGAGAGCGAGATCTATGCGGTTGAGTTGTCTGATCTGTCCGTCCGTCCTCTGACGACACGGGATGGCCCGGATGGCTCCCCGGTCGTCTCGCCGGATGGCAAGACGATTGCCTATCGCGGCTATGACGACAAGGTGCTCTCCTACCAGCAGACCAATCTCTACCTGATGAATGCTGATGGCTCGGGCGCGCGCGAAGTCGCGGCAGACTTTGCCGGCGGCGTGGGCGATGTCGTCTGGGCGCCGGATGGCAAGAGCCTTCTGATGCTGTCGCAGGACTACGGCGTTCTCAGCCTCTACCGCGTGACCCTGAAGGGCGATGTCACCAAGGTCGTCACAGACATCGGCGGCGCCTCGATCGGGCGGCCTTATGCCAATGGCAGTTTCTCCGTCAGCGGCGGCAAGAAGCCGGTGATCGCCTATACGGCCGGCTTTGCGGAACGGCCGTCCGAGGTCGCCACGATTGGTATGGATGGCAAGGGCCGACAAGTGCTCACCGCGCTGAACGAAGACATCCTGCCCTATCTCGAAATGTCGAGGGTCGAGGAGATCAAGGTGGCCTCCAGCCATGACGGGCTGGAGATCGAGGCCTGGGTGGCCCTGCCGCCGGACTTCAAGGCCGATGGCAGCTTCCCGATGATCCTCGAGATCCATGGCGGCCCGTTCCAGATGTACGGACCTTTCTTTGCCAGCGAGATGCAGCGCTATGCGGCGGAAGGCTATGTCACCGTCTGGGCCAATCCGCGCGGCTCGACTGGCTATGGAGAGGACTTCGCGCATGGCATCGACCTTGCCTATCCGGGCTATGACTATGACGACCTGATGAGCGTGGTCGATGAACTCGTTGCGCGCAATTATGTCAGCAAGGACAGATTGTTCGTGACCGGAGGATCGGGAGGCGGCATCCTGACGGCCTGGATCGTGACGAAGACGGATCGCTTCGCGGCTGCAGCTTCCGTCAAGCCGGTGATCAACTGGATGACGATGGCGCTCGCCGCAGACATTTCGCAATATGTGCGCCGCCACTGGATACGCGCCGACCCATGGAGCAATCCGGAAGCCTTCCTCAAGTTCTCGCCGATCAGCTATGTCGACAAGGTGGTGACACCGACGCTGCTGATGGTGGGCGAGGAAGATTTCCGCACGCCGGCCTGGGAAGCCGAGCAGTTCTATACCGGCCTGAAGATGAACGGGGTCGATACCGCGCTGATCCATGTGCCGGGCTCGCCGCACTATATCGCCTCACGCCCCAGCCGCCTGATTGCCAAGACGGACAATATCATGGGCTGGTTTGCGAAATATGATCCGGCGAAGAAGGACGAGAAGGAAGAATAGTTCGGAGGGCCGAGCTACCCAAATCATCCTTCCGGCGAATGCCGGGATGGCAGGGCTATTCTTCCGCCCAACCTGTCAGTGCGTGCCGATTTGCCCAGAGGCGAGGATCGGCCATACTGATGCGACGAGCAGCAGAGCGGCCGTGATGTTAAAGGCGCGCAGGCGGGCGGGATTGTTCAGGAACCGGCGAACCTGCGTGCCCATCACGGTCCATGTCAGGATGCTCGGCAGGTTGATCACGGCGAACACGGCAGCGATCACCGCGAGGCTGAGGAGCGGGCGATCCGGGAGCGTGTAGGCGCTCATGGCCGTCAGGGCCATCGCCCAGGCCTTGGGGTTTACCCATTGGAAGGCGGCCGCCTGCACGAAGGTGAACGGCTTGCCGGCACGGCCTTCGACCGCCTCCGGCGGCGGCGCGGCGGTTGCGATCTTCCAGGCGAGATAAAGCAGATACAGTACACTGACGACCTTGAGCGCGGTGTAGCTGGCCGGAAAGGTCTCGAAGATTCTCGACAGGCCGAGGCCGACAAGCACGATCATCAGCACAAAGCCGACATTTACGCCCATGATGTGGGGGACCGACCGCTTCAGGCCAAAATTCGTGCCGGACGCCATCAGCATGAGATTGTTGGGCCCCGGTGTGATCGAGGCAACAAAGGCGAAGGCCGCGAGGGCGAGAACAAGTTCTGTGGACATGGTTTCGCAAGATTATTCGATGTTCTTCCGAATGTTGTTGCATAGTGACGCCCCTGCGCACTAAATTTGCAATCAATGGATAATACAGACCCCATAAACCGCAAAATATTGCGCGAGCTTCAGGCCAATGGCCGGATCAGCAATCTCGACCTTGCGGCCAAGGTGGGCCTCTCGCCGTCGGCTTGCCTGCGCCGGGTTCAGGAACTTGAACGCGCCGGCGTGATCCAGGGCTACCGCGCCGTGCTGGACCGGGCGGCGACAGGCGGGGCATTCCTCGCCTATGTCACGGTCGGCCTGTCGCAGCATACCAAGGCCGATCAGATGGCATTCGAGAAAGCCATGCTGAAGGCGCCCGAAGTGCGCGAGTGTCATAACGTGACCGGCACGATCGAATACCTGCTGCGCGTCGAGGTGGCCGACCTTGCTGCCTACAAGCATTTCCATACGGAAGTGCTGGGCACCGTGCCGCAGGTGAGTTCGATCACATCTTACATCGTGATGGGTTCGCCAAAGGACCAGCGCGCTTAAGGGACTACCGCGCTGGAACGTGCGCCGCGATCAGTTGCGGGCCACCTGCGGCGAAGGCGCGTTCGAGGGCGGTGTCGAATTCTTCCGCTGTTGTGGCATTCACGGCCGGCACGCCCTGGGCTTCGGAGAGTTTCACCCAGTCGATCTCCGGGCGGCCGAGGCCGAGCAGGTCTTCGGCGACGCGGCCGGGATTGCCGGCGCCGGTGCGGGCGAGTTCGATGTTCAGTATGCGGTAGGAATGGTTGACGAAGATCACGTTGACCACGTCCACGCCTTCGCGCGCCATGCTCCAGAGGGCCTGGTTCGTATACATTGCAGCGCCGTCGCCCGAGATGCAGAGGACCTTCGCGCGGCCCTTGGCGGCGACGGCTGCGCCAAGCGCGAGCGGCAGGCCCTGCCCGATGGCGCCGCCGGTGAGCATCATCCATTCATGCGGGCGGGCCCGGCCGGTCATCATGAAGGCCGGCAGGCCGTTCGAGACGCCGTCATCAGAGACAAAAGTGCCTTCCGGCATATGGCGGGCGATGGAGGCGCCGACCGTTGCGGCGTTCAGCGCGCCGGAGGGCGCGCCCGGCAGGTCGAGCGGCGCGGGGTCAGCCGAGCCTTTTGCGCCCAGCGTATCGGCGAGCGCGCCGAGGATGGCGGCGCTGTCGCTTTCCGGCCCGCCGATAATCATTGGTGTGCAGCCTTCCGGCACAAGCACGCTCGGCTTGCCCGGATAGGCGAAGAAGGCGACCGGCACCTGTGTGCCTGCGACGAGCATCAGGTCCGTGCCTTCAAGGTCGGCCATCGCGCCTTCCGCGAAATATTGCATCCGGTCCGGCGCGAAGAGGCCAGCGCCGCGCGCCATGCGCGGGAAGAAAGTGTCGGTGATGACACGGATGCCGGACGCCTTGAGACGCGCGGCATGGGCGAGGCCGGCGGGCGTGAGCGCCGTGCCGTTGATCAGGATCACGGGCTTCATGGCATTGCGCACGGCCTTGGCGGCAGCGGCGATGCGGTCAGGGTCCGGTTTGCGAAGGGCTGGGCGCGCACGCGTGGCGCCTGGCTTGCCGCCTTCGGTCCAGGCCGAGTCCGCTGGGAGCAGCAGCGAGATGGGACCGGGCACCGGGCCGAAGCTTGCCTCCCAGGCCTCGGCGGCAAGACTTCCGGCGTCGCCGACACGATCGACCGATTTGATCCAGACCGAGTTCGGGCCGGCGAGGCCTAGGATGTTGGAGGTGAGCGGCGCGTCATAGCGCAGGTGGGGCACGGCATGATCGCCGATGACGTTGATCATCGGGGTCCAGGCGCGTTTGGCGTTGTGGATGTTGGCGCCGCCATTCATGAAGCCGGCGCCGAGGTGCAGGAGCGTCATGGCGGGGCCGCCGGTGACGCGCGCATGGCCATCGGCCGCGCCCGTGGCGACGCCTTCGAAGAGGCAGAGCACCGAATGGATGCGCGGCTCATGATCGAGCGCGGTGACGAGGTGCATCTCGGATGTGCCGGGATTGGCGAAACAGGCGGTGACGCCATGGTCTGCAAGGGTCGAGACAAGCGCCTCTGCGCCGGTTTTTACCTGTGTGTCTGTATCCGCCATGCTTCGCTCCCGATCATTGTCTGGCCCCGTGTTTAGGCCAGATCATCAAGGGGTGCAAAAGCGAAACGGACCACAAGACGTTCTAGAAGCAAGGGGGTCTTCCATGAACGGCCTGTGGCCCGCCATAGCCAAAGGGGAATGGCTGGGCTGCAGTATTCGCTACAGCTTGCGCGGGAATATACATATCGAATGTCAGAAATCGAGCCCTTTCGGGAATCGTTCGCTGCATACTTGCGGTATGTATCAACGGCGGCGTTTCAAATCAGGAGCTTACCCGGCGCATCGGCGGCGGCGTATAGCAGCTCGATCTGGTCGGCGCGCAACTCCTGGGTGCGGGACTGGTTGATATATCCCTTTTCGGTAATCTCGCCGAGGTCTGCCTGTGGCGGAACGGTCTGCAGGAGCAGGCGCGTGATTCGTGCGGCGGCATTGGGATTCCTGCGGTTATGGTCCGAGAGGCCTTCGCGCAGGGCGGCTTCAACCGCCGGATGGCGGACGAGATCCTCAAGCGGCAGGGCGCTGCCCACGAGCCGTTGGCAGTAGGCCTCGTTGAGAAAACCGAGCAGGCCGATCTCGTCGCGGTTCAGACCGCAGACGATCGCGTCGGAGAGGACGCCGCCGGAGGCGGTCACGGCGGCGACGCGCACCGAACCGGTGGACACCCATGTGCCGCTGGTGAGCTTGAACTCCTCCACCGTGCGCCCGTCAAAGGCGAGGCCTTTCTCCGGCTGGTCCGGATCGACGAACTTCACGGCGTCGCCCAGGCGGTAGAAGCCTTCCTCGTCGAAGGCGTCGGCGGTTTTCTTCGGGTCGCGGTAATAGCCGGGCGTGACGTTGACGCCTTTGACGCGCACTTCGAGTTTGCCGGCGGTCGGCACGAGCTTGAACGTGTTGCCGGGTAGCGGCAGGCCGATGAGGCCCATGATGTCGTTCGGCCAGTGGACGTTTGAGGCTGTGGGAGCGGTTTCGGTGGCGCCGAAGCCGGCGGAGAGCGAGATGCGCTGACCGGTGACGCGCACGGCGACGACCTGCAGGCGTTCGTAGATGTCCTGCCCCATCGCGGCGCCGCCATAGGCCATGGAGACAAGCCGCGAGAAGAAGACTTCGGCCAGCTGCGCATCCTCTTCGAGCACGGTGGCGAGTGCGGCCCAGGCCTGCGGAACGGTGGTATGCTGGGTGGTGGGGATTTCCCTCAGATTACGGAGCATTTCCGGCAGGCGCGCAGGCGTCGGCGCGCCCTGGTCGATATAGAGCGTGCCGCCCCAGTCGAGCATGTTATGGAGGATGGCATTGGCGCCGTAGGTGTGGCTCCAGGGCAGGAAGTTGACCATCACCTGCGGGCCGCCGGTGATTTCGTTGAGACGGTCTTCGTTCCAGACGGAGCGGATCATCTTTGAGTTGGCCGCGACCATGCCATGCGTGTTGATGACCGCCTTGGGCTCGCCGGTGGAGCCGGAGGTGAGCATGTATTTGGCAACCGTGGCGGGCGTCAGCGCGGCATAGGCGACCTCCACTGCGGGTCCTGCCTGCCCTGCGAAATCCTCAAGGCTGACAGCGAGCGGGACATCCGGCGCATTGCGTGAATAGATCACGAGGCGTCCGGCGAGGTTCATGCCATTGAGGGCACGCTGGTATTCGGCGCCGTCTTCCACATAGATGAATTTCGGCTCGGTGAGACGGTCGATATAGTTGAGACGGACAAGGTCCTGACTCAGCAGGGCGTAGGCAGGTGTGACCGGCACAACCGGGCTGCCGGCCCACATGGCGGCATACATCAGCAGCGCGTTATCGACCGCATTCTTCGACAGGATCATCAGCGGCGCGTCCTGCCCGCCGCCTTCGCTGAGGAAAGCGGCGGCGAGACGTTTCACTTCGGCAAGACCCTCCGCATACGTTACTTCCCGCCAGCCGGGTTGCGAGGGGTCTTCCGGCCAGCGCTCGGCGAGCCAGACCTGATCCGGGCGCTCCGCTGCCCACTTCACCAGCGGGACCAACATGTGCGGCGGATAAGCCTTCAGTGGCTGGCCGCTGTCCAGATAGATCGTGCCATCCGGGCGCCGGTCGATCTCCAGCTTCAGCGGCAGGTAGGGGACTTCGCGGAACGGGATATGCGCCGTCTTGCTCATGGGCGGGTTTCAGTCTCGCTGCCGCCGGCGAGTTCCTTCAGGATGATGTACCAATGGTCGAGCCCGCCATAGAAGGAATCGACCGGCATGCGCTCGTTCAGGCCGTGGGCAAAAGTATCGTTCGGCTTGGCGGCACTGCCGCCAATTCCCAGCGTGTTATAGCCGAGGTTGCGATAATGCATGCCGTCGGTGCCGCCCGAAGACATGTGCGGCAGGATATCGAGGCCTTCCAGCCCGCGCGCTTCCAGCGCCACGCCGACCGCAGCCAGCACATCTTCCGGCAGTTTCGATTCCGGGCTTTCGACGAGGTTGGAAATCAGTTTGAACTTCACGCCCTCATTGCCGATGGCCTCTTTCAGCGCCGTCTCGGTCGCCTCAATGCCGACGCCCGGAAAGATGCGGCAGTTGACCGTGGCGGTCGCCGATTGCGGCAGCGCATTGTCGGCATGGCCGCCGCGCAGCATGGTGGCCACACAGGTCGTGCCAGTCGTTCCGACGGTTGACGGATCGGCGCGCAAGGCTGCGATGGCCGCTTCGTCTGACGGGTCCGCCGCAAAGGCCAGCATGGCGTCGCCGAGCGGGCCCGGCGTCTGCGCCCCCGCCGAGCGGAACGAGGCCAGAGTCAGCGGGCTGTGCATGACCGGGAACTTGTAGGCCTCTATCTTCTTCAGCGCATCGGCCAGCTCATAGATCGCATTGTCCGCACGCGGAGCAGACGAGTGCCCGCCCGGATTGGTGACGGTCAGCTCGAAACTCGCATAGGTTTTCTCGGCGCCCTGAACGCCGTAGAACAAGGCCTTTCCTTCCATGTCGAGGGTCAAGCCCCCGGCATCGGCGTTGAGCACGAAGGCGGGTTTGATGTTTTCATCCGTATAGAGCGCCTGCGCGCGCGTGGAGACCATGCCGGTTTCCTCGTCGCCTGAAAGGGCAATGACCAGATCCCGGTTCGGCTTGAACCCTTCCTGCTTGAGGCGAATGAAGTTCGAGACGAGACTGACTACGCCATACTTGTTGTCCGCCGTGCCGCGGCCGAAGAAGTAGCCGTCTTCCTCGATCAGCTCGAACGGATAGCGCACCCATGTGTCGGGCAGCGCGTCGACAACATCCATATGGGCGAGGAGGACAATCGGCTTTTCTGCCGGTGCGCCGTCGGCGCGATACCAGACCATCAGGCCCTGCACCGGCTCGCCGTTATTGTCATGGTCGGTGATCATGATGTCGGCGTCCGCAAAGCCTGCAGCCTTCAGCTCACGGACGAGATAGCCGACCAGTTCAGGGGTCTTGCCCTGCCCGCGCGCGGTGCGGATTTCGACCGCGGTCTGGTACATCTCGCGCGCCTGCACCTCGAACGGCGTGCGCTCCTGCGCGGCGGCGACCGGCGTTACCAGCAAGAGGGCGGCGATGGCGAGGAAGCTGGGCTTGAAATTCATGAAAACCTCTGGATGCACGGGATGCGGGGAATGGAATCTGGAACACACTCGTCGCCCAGACCGCCGGAAAGGGCAAGGTGGCGCAAGAGGCTGGCCGTCATGTCGCCCCTCCCGTCTTGATATGCATGGTCGCGCCGCAATGCTTGCAATGGACCGCGTCGGGATCGTGCCGCGTCAGGCCGCAGGATTCGCATTCCTGTTCGACCTTGTCGGATGGGCGGAAGATGGCTCCAAGCAGGCGCAGGAACAGGCTGAGGCCGAGCACCATGATGACGATCGACAGTACCCGGCCCCAGGGCCCGACAAGGACAATGTCACCAAAACCGGTCGTCGTCAGCGCAGCAACGGTGAAATAGAAGGCATCGAGGAAGGTGTGGATGTTCGGATTGATCTTCACCTGGGTGACGTAGACGACCGACGACATGATGAAGAGGAAGACAGCGAGATTGGTCACGCGGTCGACGATCATTTCGTGGCGGGTGAGAAAGCGCCAGGCGACGCCGGCGCGCTTGATGAAGGTGAAGGCGCGCACCGCGCGGACGGCGCGGAGGATGCGCAGGAAGGCGAGATTTTCCGTGAGCAGCGGCGCAAACATCGAGACAACGACGATGATGTCTGCCCAGTTGGTTAGGCGGGACCAGAAGATGTTCTTGTCGCGCCGGATGTAATAGCGCGCGGCCACGTCCAGCGCGATGATCACGCCGATGGCATAGTCGACCCAGAGCAGGCCCTCGCGCGTTTCGAACGGCGCCCAGAGGAAATAGCAGATCGTCAGGAAATCGAAGATCAGCAGCGACCAGCGGAACACGAACGGCGCGCGGCCATGACCTTCGTAGAGCCAGAAGAGCTGGCGGTTCAGGCCCTTGCGGTCACTCAAACGTCAGCCTCCAGCGCGGCAATGGACCGCGCGAGATTGTCCCGGGCCGCCGCTTCCCAGCGTGCTGCACAGATATTGGTGAAGTAAAGACGGGGCCGGTCGAGAAAGTTTTTCAGGATGGCGGCGCGCCCCTTTCGGAAGGCGTCATCCGGCACGGCGGCATACTCTGCGCGCACGTCGCGCTCATACTGGTCGAAGACGGGGGGCGGCGCGCCAAGGATGGAGAGATCCATATCAAGGAACAGGGAAAGGTCGGCCTTATCGTCGGGCATGAGCCCGTCCGGAACCAGATGTTTCGCGGTGGCGCGGATCATCATGGCGGCGAAGGCAACATCTTCCGCCGGCAGATGGCCGGCGGCATCGGCTTCCAGCAGGACGGCGCTCTGTTCTTCATTGTCCTTGGCCATCGGGTCGTAGATCGCGTCGTGCCAGTAGAGGGCCCAGAGGACAGCGGCCGGACGTGCGAAATAGGGCGCATAGCGGTCATAGTGGAGCTTCAAGGCGCTGATGTGCGCCCATGTATGATAGTGGCGCTGCGGCTCAGCGTAGCGCACGCGAAGGCCTGCCAACAGCGCCTTCGGGAGATTGATCGCCTTATCAGCCATACTTCGCCAGCGCTTCGTCAACGTCCAGGATCGGAGCATCCAGCTCACCGTTGCCGATGTCCCGGGCGGCGTTCATGTCGAGATTGAAGATACCGAACGCCGACGCCGCGCCGTCGTCCAGACCGGTCACGATCAGGTCCAGCGTGTGGGACGGTTCATTCGCTACGAACCAATGCACATTCTCGTCGAACTCTCCGATTGAGCAGATTTCGCCGGGCCTCGCGGTGCGATCGAAGGCTGGCCGGATACGCATGGTCGAAGCGTCCCGCGCAAGCTGGTCGTACTGGCGCAGGCGCATCTGGCCTGACAGGATCATATGGGCAGAGACCATGTTGGCATGGCCATGCGGAATGATCGCGCGCCCTTCGCCCAGGGCAAACAGTTTCAGGAAGAAGTTTATCGGACGCGATGTGCCATCGGGCAGCTTCAGCTTGGCGGTAGCAACACCTAACTCGGCAAATCCTGTCGTTTCGCGCAGCTTCTCGAAGTCAATTGCGGTGAGCACATCGCCAAGCGCGACGTCGGACTGAAGCCGCGTCAGGCCAGAGCGCCATTCCGCGTCGGTCACCGCCGCCCCGCGCAGCAAACCCGTCAGCTCATCGCTTTTGCGAAGCCAGTTCCGGTACGCGCGCGCAGCTGCGCCCTTCGCTGCCTCGGCAGCAGCGGGCGACGCCAGCAGGAAAGCCAGCGCCGTGGCAGGAAGAAGATCAGCCAGAAGTTGGCGCCGGTCGATCAAGCCTGCGGCTCCAGCGTTTCGTTGAAGCGGACGGGCTTGCCGCCGCCTTTGCGGGTGATGTCGCCATCGCGCATGACGAAGCCGCCGCGGATGACGGTGGCGACGGGCCAGCCGGTGGCTTCGAAGCCGTCGAACTGGGTCCAGCCGCACTTGGATTTCGACCATTCCTTCGTGATCGTCTGTTTGTGCTTCAGGTCCACGATCGTGAAGTCGGCATGGTAGCCTTCCGCGATGCGGCCCTTGTCGGCGAGACCGAAGACGCGCTGAGGTCCGGCGGAGGTGAGTTCGACAAAGCGCTGCAGGCTGAGCTTGCCGTCGTTCACGTGGGTCAGCATCACCGGCACCAGTGTCTGAACGCCGGGCATGCCCGAGGGCGAGGCGGGATAGGGGCGCTGTTTTTCCTCGATCGTGTGCGGGGCATGATCCGTGGCCAGAACATCGACGATGCCAGCGTTCAGCGCGCGCCAGAGGGCCTCGCGGTGGCGAGCCTCGCGCACCGGCGGGTTCTGCTGGGCGAAACCTTTCAGGCGGTCGTAACAGTCCGGCGCGGCGAGTGTGAGATGGTTCGGCAGGACTTCGACGCTGGCGACATCCTTGGCATTGACGAGAATGTCCATCTCCTCGGCGGTAGAGATGTGGAGGACGTGGATGCGCTTGCCGGTCTTGCGTGCGAGGCTGAGCAGGCGGCGTGTGGAAGAGACAGCCGCCTCGACATCGCGCACGATGATATGGCTGTTCCAGTCGCCGGTGACGGCAAGGCTGCGGCGTTCCTCGAGGCGGTATTCGTCTTCCGAGTGGAAGGCAGCGCGGCGCTTGATGACGCGCAGGACGGCTTCGACGCCGGCATCATCCTTGATCAGCAGGTCGCCGGTCGAGGCGCCCATGAAGACCTTGACGCCGCAACAGCCTTCCATCCGCTCCATCTCGGCCAGCACGCCGACATTGTCGTGCGTGGCGCCGGCATAGAAGGCGTGGTCGGTATCCATCCGGCCCTTGGCGCGGGCGAGCTTGTCCAGCATCGCGTCCGGCGTGATGGTCGAGGGACTGGTGTTGGGCATCTCGAAGACGGCGACGACCCCGCCGAGCGCCGCCGAGCGCGCCTCGGTTTCAAGGTCCGCTTTGTATTCGAGGCCCGGCTCGCGGAAGTGGACCTGGCTGTCGATGACGCCGGGGAGGATGTGGAGGCCTGCGGCGCCGTAGATTTCGCCGGCCGCAGCCTTCGAGAGATCGCCGATATGGGCAATGCGCTCGCCGATGATGCCGATGTCGGTCTGGGCCTGGCCGCCGGGGGTGACGACCGTGCCGCCGCGCAGGATGAGGTCAAAGGTCTGGGTCATGGCGCCCTTATGCCCCCGCCGCGGCGCGGTGTCATCCGGGATGCATGGCAAGCGCTGCACCTTGACCCTCCCCGGTGCACCGCACAAAAGGAGCGGAAACCAATTGTTGAGGCCTCCCATGTCGCATTCCCTCGCCCGTCCCCTGTCCCACCCTGTCCTGCGCCCGGCGCTGATCGGCGCCGCCGGTATCGCCGTGCTGACGCTGTCGTCCTATGTGGCGATCCCGATGGTGCCGGTGCCGGTGACGCTGCAGACACTGGCCGTGGTGCTGATGGGCGCTGTTCTGGGCCCGCGCATGGGCGCGGCTGTGGTGTGCGCCTGGCTGGGCCTTGCGCTCGCCGCTGCGCCGGTGCTGGCCGGTGGCAAGACAGGCCTCGTGGCCTTCGCGGGCCCGACGGCGGGCTATCTCATGAGCTTCCCGGTCGCGGCTTTCCTCGCGGGCTATCTTCCCAAGGGGCAGAGCCTCGGCGCGAACGGGCTCAAGCTGGCCGGTTTCCTGGCTCTGCATGCGCTGATCCTGACGGCAGGCTGGGCCTGGTTGTCGATGGCTGTCGGCGCCGAGACGGCGTTTGTGGCGGGCGTGGTGCCGTTCATTGCGGGCACGCTGCTGAAGAGCGCACTGGCGACGGCGGTTCTGGCGGCCATGCCGCGAACAAAAAGCTGACGCCGGGCTGCGGAACCCCTAAATAGGCCGGATGCACCGCCTACCGAACCGCGCCGTACTTGTCCTGACCGGTCCCGACACGCTCGCCCTGCTTGAGCGAACGGTGACGCATACCGTTACCAGCTGGGCGGACGGCGAGGCGCGCTATGGCGCGCTGCTGACGCCGCAGGGCAAGGTGATCGCCGATTACATTGCGCACCGCACTGCCGATGGCGTGCTGATGGATGTGCACGAAGACGCGGCCGATGACCTGCTGAAGCGGCTGAAGATGTTCCGGCTTCGCTCGTCGGTCGAGATTGTCCGCAACGACGCGCTGGTTGCCGGGATCAGCGAAGGCGGCGCGCCCGATCCGCGGAGTGAAAAGCTGCCCAGGCGCGTGGTCGCGCCCGCAAGTGACATGGACGAGGCCCTGCCGGACTGGGACGCGCTGGCGATTGCCGCCGGTATTCCCGAATGGGGCCGCGACTACCGTGCGGCAGAGGTCTTCCCGACCGACATCAACATGGATGTGATGGGCGGCATTGATTACAAAAAAGGCTGTTTCGTCGGGCAGGAAGTCGCCAGCCGGATGAAGCGTAAGGGATTGATCCGCAAGCGGACGGTTCGTATGCGCGGCGAAGCGCTGGCACCCGGCGCGGAAGTCCGCGCAGGCGCGAACCTGCTGGGCACGGTAACGAGTTCGGTGGGACAGGACGGCCTCGCGCTGGTCCGCACAGACAGGTTCGCAAAGTCGGTCCTTGCCAAGGAGGCGGTCACCGTCGGCGGCGCTGCCGAGATCGAGGGCGCGCCCTGGCTGATCGCAGAAATCACGTCCCTGATGGAGACCGGCGCCGATGACTGAAACCCCTTATTGCGCCTGGGCCCCGGTGACCGACCCGCTCTACCGCGACTATCACGATACGGAATGGGGCGTGCCGGAACGCGACCCGCGTGCGCTCTGGGAGAAGCTGCAACTGGACGGCATGCAGGCCGGCCTCAGCTGGATCACCATCTTGCGCAAGCGCGAGTCGATCCGGGCGGAGTTCGACCAGTTCGATCCGGAACGTCTGGTGCGCTGGACGCCGAAGCGGATCGAGAAAGCCATGCAGAATCCGGGCATCATCCGGAGCTCGAAAAAGATCGAAGCGGTGATCGGCAATGCCCGCGCCTATCTCGACATGCAGGCCGCCGGCGAGGATTTCGCGGACTATTGCTGGGGCTGGGTGGGCGGCAAGCCGATCACCGGGAAATGGAAGAATTTCCGCGAAGCCCCCACCTTCACGGACTGGTCCGAAGCGATGTCGAAAGACCTCAAGAAGCGCGGGTTCAAGTTTGTCGGCCCGACAATCGTTTATGCATGGGCGCAGGCAGTTGGCATGGTCAATGACCATGAGCTAAGCTGCCCACGGCACAAGGCTGTGAGGACAACCAGATGAAACCCATGATGATGTTGGCGGCTCTCGGACTGCTGGCCACGGCAGGCGGCTGCCAGGTAACCGAGCCCACGGGCGCTTACGCCAATCCGGTCGATGCCTGCGCGGGCAAGGCCACAGAGGAAGAACGGGACGCATGCATGAAGAATGTGGTCGCGGACGTCGCCGCCTCGGTGAAACGCGAATCACAACGCAAGCCGCCGCCGAGATAAAGCCCGAGCGGGCCAGCACACCTGTGACGCACGGCTGACGCTGCGACACTCGCCAATTGCGAGAAAGAGGCTGATTTTGCTGTGTACCCGGCCTACCCATTTGAATTCATGACAGGTTCCGGCAATTCCGGGGGCGGCGAAGAGGCTGCAGAGCAGCGCTTCTTGGCCCCGGAGGGAACGCAGGCTAGAGGGTAAGCATAGATAAGGCACCAAGACAGCGCAGGCCGCCTGTGCGGCGCGCGAATGGAGATGAGCTTTGACCGACCCTGTAATCTCGGCCACCGGCCTCTGGACCCCGCCCTATTCCGTTTCCAACGCGGAACTAGTGGAAAGCTACAATGCCTGGGCAGACACCTGGAACCGAGAGAACGAGGCGGAGATCAAATCCGGCCTGATGGAGCCCAAGACCCATTCCTCGGTCGAGTTCATCGAGAAAGCTTCCGGCATCAAGTCGCGCTATGTCGTCGACAAGGAAGGCGTGATCGATCCCTATGTCATGGCGCCCCGGATTCCGGAGCGGCCGAACGAACAAATCTCGATCCTCGCCGAAATGGCGGTGATGGCCGCGCGCGACGCGATGCAGGCCATCGGGCGGCGGCCGGAAGACATCGGCGCAGTTATCTGCGCGGCCTCCAACATGCAGCGCGCCTATCCGGCGATGGCGATCGAAGTGCAGGAGGCGCTTGGCATCGAGGGCTTTGCCTTCGACATGAACGTCGCGTGCTCGTCGGCAACCTTCGCGATCCAGACGGCGGCGGACTTTATCCGGGCGGAGCATGTGAAATCGGTGCTGATCGTCAATCCGGAAATCTGCTCCGGCCATCTGAACTTTACCGACCGCGACAGTCATTTCATCTTTGGCGACGTGGCGACCGCCATCCTGGTCGAGGCCGTGGGGATTGCGCCGAAAGCACACTGGAAGATTATCGGCTCGAAACTGAAGACTCAGTTCTCGAACAATATTCGCAACAATTTCGGCTTCCTGAACCGCGCAGCGCCGGAAGGCATCGGCGCGCCGGACAAGCTGTTCATCCAGGAAGGCCGCAAGGTGTTCAAGGAAGTTGTGCCGATGGTGGCTGAGATGATCAGCGACCATTTGGAAGAGCTTGGTCTTGAAGCGCCGGACATCCGGCGGATGTGGCTCCATCAGGCAAACGCCAACATGAACCGCCTGATCGCCGCCAAGGTGCTTGGCCGCGAGGCGACCGAAGATGACAGCCCGACCGTGCTGGACACGTATGCCAATACCTCCTCGGCCGGCTCCATCATCTCCTTCCACAAGCATTCGGGTGACTTCAAGCCCGGAGAAAAAGGCCTGATCTGCTCATTCGGCGCAGGCTATTCAGCAGGAACCGTATTTTTGGAACGAAGTGTGTGACGTTTGGGGGGGCGAAATGGGGGATGCTGGTTCTGGCCGTTGTCATCATGACGGCCTGCGGGCGCTCTGTTTCACCGCAAATTGATCTCCCCACCCGCCCTGCTTCGGCTGATGCGGCGCCCGCCATCGTCTTCGACCAGTTCGGATATCGGCCCGGTGACCCGAAGATCGTCCGCGTCCGCCAGCCGGTAACAGGTTTTGATGTCGCCTGGGCAGAAGCGCCGCGGATGACCTATTACGTCCGAAGCGCCGACACGAAGGATGCCGTCCGCTCCTTTTCTCTGGATGCCGCCGCCGGTGACGTACCGGTCGATGAAATGTCCGGCGACAAGGTGCTGGCGCTGGACATCACGCGCATTGCCGCGCCTGGCGAATATATCGTCACCTCCGGTGACGGCGTGCAGGTCTCGGGCGTGTTCAGCGTCAGGGACGATGTCTACCGTCCGGTGCTGCGCGATGCTTTCCGCACGTTCTATTACCAGCGCGCGGGCTTCGCCAAGGCAGAGCCGCATGCTGGGCCAGGATGGACCGATGCGGCCAGTCATCTCGGGTCCGAACAGGATACCGAAGCCCGGCTCTATTCGGCGCCGGGTGACGCCCGCACGGCGCGCGACCTCCGGGGCGGCTGGTTCGACGCCGGAGACTATAATCAGTATACGAACATGACCGCAAACCAGTGCCGCACACTGCTGATCTCATACCAGGAGAACCCCGGCGCATGGGGGGATAATTTCGGCATACCTGAAAGCGGCAATGGTATTCCCGACATTCTGGACGAAGCGCGCTGGGGTCTCGACTGGTTGCTGCGCATGCAGAACAAGGATGGATCAGTGCTGTCGGTCCTGGGCCGCGGCCACGCGACCCCGCCCTCAGCCGCCCACGGTCCGAGCCGCTATGGTCCGGCGAGCACATCCGCGACCTTATCTGCCGCCGGCACTTTTGCCTATGGCGCGCTGGTCTTCGGCGACAGCCCGGTGCCCGCACATAAAGCCTATGCCGCACGCTTGAAAACCGCCGCACTCGCCGCTTGGAAATGGAGCGAGGCAAACCCGGCCGTCACTTTCTTCAACAATGATGCACGCAACAAATCCGAAGGCCTCGGCACCGGACAACAGGAGGTCGATCCTCGGTACAGGCGCATCAAGCGCTTTGCGGCGGCAATCTACCTGGCCGCGCTGACCGGCGATGAGGCCTTCGAGCCGGTGGTGGAAGAGGCTCTTGCAGCTTCAACCCTAACACAAACCGCCCTGGACGATGAGTATCACTACGAGACACTGGATGCGGCGCAGGTCCTTGTCCGCCAGCCGACAGCACCGCCGGAACTCGGCGCGCAGCTCGCCCGGTTTCTGGCCACCCGTCTGCCACCGGGTCCGGCCACGGGCTATGGCGTGCCTGCCGACGCACCCGGCTGGGGCGGCAATGGGGTGATCGCGCGCACGGGTGTCCTCTATTTCAATGCCGGCCAGCTGGCCGAGAATGCCGGGACGCGGGCCGCCTATACGGCGCGGGCGCTCGACCTCGTTCACTATCTCCACGGCGCCAACCCGATGGGCAAGACCTACCTGACGAACATGGGCGCGCGGGGGGCGGAGACGTCGGTGATGACCTATTACCACAACTGGAAGACCGAGGTTCCCATTCCGGGCTTTCTCGTGGGCGGGCCAAACCCGGACTATGACTGGGACGGTTGCTGCCCGGACAGCTGCGGCAGCCTGCGCTCGAACGCGGCCTGCGGGCGTCAGCGCCTGTCACCGCCATATGGGCAGCCGCCACTGAAGTCCTATCTTGATTTTGATGATGGCTGGCCGCGCAATTCCTGGGAAGTTACCGAGAATGCGAACGTCAATCAGGCAGCCTATCTGCGCCTGCTCGCGAATTTTGTGGAATAGCGGACCGCAGGCCTATTCGTCGAAATCTTCTGTGAACAGGTCGCCCCAGAGCGCCCGGCGGCTCGCCCGCACAGCTTCCACCACCACGACCAGTGTGCCGCATGCCAGCATCATGACCGCAAAGGACTGGCCGGAAAGGAAGTTGTACAGGGCTTCGGTCATGGGCTTGCGGGCTCTCGTTTTCTCTGAGCTCCCTTATGGGCCAAAGGCCTTAATGCGGCATTGGGGAATGGTGTCTGCAATGGGGCGAGAGTGTAACCGGATCGCCGTGGTTTGTTTACCCGTGCTACCAATCACTTAAGTATGGACGGATGGAGGCCTCACGTGAAGCGATCTGTTAAGCCCCCCCGCGTCTGGCAACGCATGCTGTCCGGCCGCCGGCTGGACCTGGCGCACCCCTCCCCGATGGATATCGAGATCGAGGATATTGCCCACGGTCTCGCTCGCGTGGCGCGCTGGAACGGCCAGACGCGCGGTGAACACGCGTTCTCGGTGGCCGAGCATTCGGTGCTTGTGGAAAAGATTGCGCGCAAGCTGGAGCCTGGCTTCGGCCCGGCGGAATGCATGACTGCGCTGCTGCATGACAGCCCCGAATATGTCATCGGCGACATGATCTCGCCCTTCAAGGCGATCCTCGGCGAGAGTTACAAGGGCGTCGAAGGGCGCCTTCAGGAAGCCGTGCATATCCGTTTCGGCCTGAAGCCGATTACGCCGGCAGCCATCAAGAAGGTGATCAAGCGCGCCGACAATATCTGTGCCTGGTTCGAGGCCGTCCAGCTGGCGGGGTTCACGGCCGCGGAGTCTGACGGCTTCTTCGGCAAACCGCCCGAAGGGATGAAGCTGAAGCTCGTGCCCCTGCCGCCAACCGAAGCGCAGGCGCTTTTCCTGGACCGCTTTGGCGACATCCAGACCGCCCTGCTGAAGCAGGAGGCCGCCCGATGACATCGCCGCATCTGCAGATTGGCCTGTCTGCCGTGATGGTCGCCCTGAAGGAGGGTGAGCCGACTGTGCTGGCGACGCGGCGTCCCAGCGGCGAGGATGCCCTGCCTTTCGGCCCGTTTGATCCGGTCAATCACCGCACGTTCGATCTGTCGCTGCGCGGCTGGGTGCGCGAACAGACGGGCTTCGAGATCGGTTATCTCGAACAGCTCTACACGTTCGGCGACAAGGACCGGGAAACACCGGAAGCGACCATGGCGGGCGAGCCCGGAGGCGCGCGCGTCATCTCCGTTGGCTATCTCGCGCTGACACCGGAGGCCCGCCCCGCAGGCGCCTCCTTCGAGGCGCGGTGGCAGGACTGGTACCATTTTTTTCCGTGGGAGGATCATCGCCTGCGCCGCCCGCCGATGATCGAGACGGAGATCGCGCCGCGCCTGAAGACCTGGGCGGCCGGCAACGAACGCCGCCTCGACCGCGCCCGCATTGCCTTCGGCCTCGACGGCGCGCGCTGGATCGAGGAGCGCGTGCTGGAACGATACGAACTTCTCTATGAAGCGGGCCTGGTGGCCGAATGCGCGCGCGACGCGGGCTTGCCTGAGCCCGGCATATCGCTGGGCGGCAGCATGGCCTCGGACCACCGCCGCATTCTTGCCACCGGCCTGTCGCGCCTGCGCAGCAAGATCAAATACCGCCCGGTCGTGTTCGAACTGATGCCGGACCGGTTCACGCTCTCGGCGCTGCAGCGGTCGGTCGAAGGCATTCTCGGCCTGCAGCTGCATACCCAGAATTTCCGCCGCGCGCTGGACAAGGCGCATCTCGTCACCGGCACGGGCCAGATCGAAACCGGCACGGGCGGCCGCCCGGCGGAGCTGTTCACGTTCC
This sequence comes from Hyphomonas sp., assembly GCA_040223555.1. Classification (GTDB taxonomy): domain Bacteria; phylum Pseudomonadota; class Alphaproteobacteria; order Caulobacterales; family Hyphomonadaceae; genus Hyphomonas. The sequence continues at coordinate 85,690 of JAVKGA010000009.1, read as the reverse complement.
GCCGCGATCATGCCAGCGGCATTTCCGCACCCGGCCTCGCCACACCGCGCCGCACCGCAGACTAAAACACCGCGCAGACCGATCTGGCCTGCGCGGTGCTGAAGTCATCCGGTCAGGTTACGGCTGTTCGGCAGGCGCCGGTGTTTCAATGCCTTCCGGCTGTCCCACGATGAAGAATGAATAGCGTGCCGGATCGAGATAGGCCGACGCCACACGGTTCACGTCCTCGATGGTGACCGCCTCGATCAAGGCATTGCGCCGGTCGAAATAGTCAACACCAAGGTTGTCCTGACGCACGCCCATCATGTTGTTGGCAATCTTGGCATTCGAATCGAAGCCGAGCGGATAGGACCCGATGAGGTAGGCTTTCGCGTCGGACAGCTCGGCCTCCGTGACGCCTTCGCCGATAAGGGCTGTCATCTCGTCCTTGATGCCCGCCATGAACTCGCCTGCGCTTTCATTCTTGGTCTGGCCGCCGCCCGACCAGGTCAGATAGGTCGGATCCGGGTCAAGGCTGGTATAGATGCCATAGGTCAAACCCTTCTCGACACGGAGGGTTTTCATCAGCCGGCTCTCGAACCCACCGCCGCCGAACGTATAGTTCAGCACATAGGCGGGGAAGAAATCCGCATCCTTGCGATCAATGCCCGGGCCGACAAAGTTCACGAGGCTCTGCGGCTGCTCGAGCGGCACGATGACCTGCGTGACAGGCACGGTGTTCAGGTCAATCGGCGCAACGTCCGGCACGCTGCCCGTCTCCGGCAGGCCGGCGGCAACCTCGTCGATCAGCGGCGCCAGTTCTTCCGGCGTCACGGCGCCGACCGCCGTAACGATCAGACGGTCCTTCGTCATCAGCGTGCGCATATGGGCACGGGCCGCCTCCGGCGTCAGGGCGGCCAGGCTTTCCGCCGAGACTTCCCGGGCGAAGGTATGGTCCGGATAGAGCGCCTGTGATGTGGCGCGCCAGGCGAGATAGTTCGCACTCGTCTCGCGTGTCTGCAGGCCGACCGTTTCTTCCCGCACGAAGCGCTCGAATGGGCCGGCATCGAAACGCGGCGCAGCGAAGGCCTTGGCGACAAGTGCCATCGCATCTTCGGTATTGGCGGTCAGCGAGGAAACGGAACAGCTCGTCCATTCGCCGCCAGCCGAACAGCCGAAGCTCATGTTGAGGTCTTCCATCGCGGTCTGGAAGGCGAGCGAATCGAGATCACCGGCGCCTTCGTTCATGTTGTAGGTCACCGCTTCTCCGAGGCCTTCCAGGCCTTCGGGATCGGCAGCCGAGCCGCCCTTCCAGGCCATTTGCACCGCAAGGATCGGGATCGACGGCTCAGACACGAGCCAGACCGACACACCGCCCGGCGTGACGAATTGCTGGATCTCGGCGAACTCGCCGTCATGCACGGTCACGGCAAGGGCGGGTTCAGCGGGCGCCTCGACGAGGGCCGGCGGGGCAACGGCCTCGCTCTGGGTTGTGGAACATGCGCCGAGCACAGACAGGGCAACTGCCCCCATCAGAAATTTGGACATGTGCATCAGAGGTCTCCTTCGGCAGGCAGGAGGTGGGCTTCAATATAATGTTTCTCCGGCGCGAAGACGGCGCGCAGGGCAGCAACGGCCGCCTCGGGCGTCACGGCGCGGACATCGTCCGGATAGGAGAGGATGTCTTCGACCGACCCGCCGATGGCGAGCCAGCTGCCGAACAGGTTGGCCATGCCGGACTGGCTGTCGCGGGCATAGATGGCATCCGCCGCCAGCTTGTTGCGGGCGCGCGTGATCTCGGCCTCGGTGAAGCCTTCGGCCAGCACCTTCTCGACTTCCGCCATCATTGCCGCTTCGAGCGTCTCCAGTGTGACGCCGGGTGCCGGGCTGGCGCTGAGCACGGCCGGGCCTTCGTCATGCAGCGAGGTCCAGGCATAGGACGAGGCGGTGATGGCCAGCTGCTGCTGCTCGACTACGGACTGGTAAAGCCTGCTGGTCAATCCGCCGCCCAGCACTTCCAGCGCAACGTCGAGCGCCAACGCCTCTTCCGGCTGGCGGGTCTGCGAATAACCGAGATAGTAGCGGCTCCACGAGGGTTGGCGCACTTTCGGATCGGAATGAGTCAACAGCTGCGTCTCGGTGAGCGGCGCAACGGACTGCCATTTGCGTTCGTTATGCGCCGTGCCGGTCGCCGCGATGGCGCCATAGTGTTGCTCGGCCAGCGTGCGCACTTCGTCCGTGGTCACATCACCTGCAACCACGAGGATTGCATTCTCCGGGCTGTAATACTCCGTGTAGAAATCGAGGCCGTCCTGCGGGGTCAGCGCCGCGACTTCCTCCATCTTGCCGATCACGGTGATCTCGTAAGGATGGCCCTTCCAGAAGGTCGAGAGCACATTCTCCTGCAGGATGGCGCCGGGATTGTTTTCAATCCGCTGGCGGCGCTCTTCCTTCACGACATCGCGTTCGGAAATGAACGGGCCCTTCGGATCGTCATCGATCAGGAGGTTCACCATCCGCTCGGCTTCGAGTTCCATCATCTTGCCAAGCTGGGGCTTTGCCACGCGCTCATAGTAAGCGGTGTAGTCCCAGCTGGTGAAAGCGTTCAGCTGGCCGCCGGAACGCTGCACGATCGAGGTGAACTCTTCCGGGCCAATATTCTTCGTCTGCTTGAACATCACGTGCTCGAACAGGTGCGCGATACCGGACTTGCCGGGCGCCTCGTCGACGGCGCCGACCTTGTACCAGACCATGTGGGTGACGACCGGGGCGCGGTGATCCGGCAGGACGATCACGTCCATGCCGTTGCTGAGCGTGAAGGTCGCGGGTGTCCAGACGGCCTCCTCTGCGACAGCATGGGAAGCAAACAGGGCCAAAAGTCCTGCGGCGAGGGTCCGTTTCATGGGCGTCCTCCGTTTTAGGTCTGAATTACATTAAGCCGAAATCAGGTTCCGGGAAGCCTGATGCGCGGGCCACTGCCCGTGCTTTCGATGACGACAGGCTGGTCGCCGGTCGCGTTGTCGGTCGCGGCTGATTCGATATCCTCGGGCTTGTCCTTGCGCCAGAACAGGATCCGGTCGCTGATCGACGCCGATTTGCGGATGGCCTTGGTCTCTTCGTAATCGACCTGTGCCCGCACGGCCATGTTTGCCGCATTGGCGCCGGCAGCGGCCACGAGGGCGCGCTCAGCGGCGCTGGCATTCTGGCCATGCGTGGTGCCGAAGGCTGTGGTCACGCCTGAAGTGGCCGCTTCCACCTCTGCCGGGATCGAAGTTCCGGCCGGCGGTGGCCGCAGGCTATATTCCGGCGGCAGGCTGAGCGGCGCCTTGGTGACAACACGGAACTCGTTCGGCGTGCCGCCGTTTGAGTTGCCACTGGACGAACAGGCCGCAGTGGCGGCAAGCGCAGCGCCGGCGGCGAGGATGAGGACAGACTTCTTCATGGGCGGGTGCAGATCCGTTTCTGGTGGCGATGAGCCAAGATTACAAACTGTTAGCCTGTTTTGGCCGCGAAAGTAAGAACTGGTCGACAAAGAGGATGACCGCGCCGACGCTGATGGCGGCATCGGCGATATTGAAGATCCAGGGAAACATCAGCCCGTTGGCATCGATGAAGTCGACCACGGCGCCATACCAGACTCGGTCGATCAGGTTGCCGAAGGCCCCGCCAATCACCAGCGCCAGCGCCAGCCGCAGCCAGCGTCCCTCGGCCCGCAGCAGCCAGACAAAAAACCCCGTGGCAATCGCCAGCATAACGGCGGCCAGAATCCAGCGTCCGATGCCGTCCGACTGGAACAGGCCGTAGCTCATGCCCCGGTTCCACGTCATCGTGAAATCAATCGGCCCAGGCAGCGGGATATGCCCGCACATCCGGCCATCCGCGAAGCAGGCCTGCGCATTCAGGCGGGGCTCGGCCAGCACCATCAACTTGGACCACTGGTCCAGCAGCACCACGACAGGCACAAGCAAATACGGCCAGACGGATGATAACGTCAGTTTCATGGGGCTGAGATTGCAGACAGAGCCGGGGGGATCAAGCGCCTCTCTGCAGGTTCACGCCTCAGCCGGGATTTGTGAGTTTCAGGATGAACCGGTCCGTTTCGCCGCGAACGGCGGGATCGAACACGTTTTTCGTGTGATCATCGCTCGCGGACCCCAGCAGGCTGGTATTGACCTCAACCTCATACCCGGCGGCTTCGGCGGCGGCCACGGCCAGCGCGGGATCGATGCGGTGAAGGTCCACATTATCGCCGTCAGGCGCGCCGGCATGATCGATCACACCGAGCACACCGCCCGGCTTGAGGCTGCCCCGAATGGCAGCGAGAAACCCGGTCGCGGCTTCCGGACCGTAGAAATTGTAGACGTCATGAAAATTCAGCGCGGTGATCGCGACGTCCACGCTGCCCGGCGGAATGGTCAGCGCTTCCAGCTCGTCGTCCTTGCGGACGACGTTCGCCAGCCGGCCGCCTTCAAGCCGGGCGGTGAGCGCCTTGTCATACTCGCCCTCGCGCAGTTCCAGCGCGGCTTTACTGTTTTGCGCATAGACCGTGCCTTCGGGGCCGACGGCAACCGACAGGACTTCGGTATACCAGCCTCCGGAGGCGATGAAATCGGCCGCCGTGTCGCCGGGCTTCAGACCGAGGTAATTCAACACATCTGCAGGCTTGCGCCCGGCATCGCGCGCCTTGTCTTCGTCCGAACGGGTCGGCGCCGAGGCGAGGGCGGCGTTCGTTGCCGCGATGTCGATCGGCGCGGCGGCTTCAGGTTCGGCGGTCACTGGCTCTGCAGCAGGCGCCGCTTCGGGCACTGCATCCGGTGCTGGTTCGCATGCAGCGAGCAGACAGGCGCCCACCATTCCTATGATAACTTTTCTCATCTAGCCGTCCCTCCACATACTTTAATTATCATTTCTTATCGGGCGAACTTAATCCCCAGAGGCGTTTGCGGCAAGCGGAGCGGCGTCAGCCCGAAACGGCGTCGCAGGCTTTTACAGCGAGCGCGTCGCGGGGCGTGATGTCCGGAAAGGCCGGGTCAGCGCTGGCCGCATCGAAATACTTCCAGCTGCGGCGGCATTTCACGCCGCCTGCCTTCACCGGCACGACCCAGATGCCTTTTGTGTCGTCGAGGGTGAACGCCCCCGCCGGCCCGGCCTCCGCCTGCACCAGTTTCGCGCCGGACGTGATGAACAGGTCGCCCGCATCCTCGCCCTCGAACGCCGCGATCAGCGCCTTGTCGGCGACGATGACTTCTGGCGCAGCTTCCAGCGAGGCGCCGATGCGTTTCTCGCGGCGTTCCACTTCCAGCGCGCCAGTGACGACGCGGCGAACCTTGAAGATCTTCCCCCAGCGCGCCGCCAGTTCGGCATTGCGCCATTCAGCCGGTGTTTCCGAGAACAGCAAGAGGTGAACCGACTCGGCGCGGCCTTTGAGATGGCTTTCGGCAAAGGCCTCTTCCGTCGTGAATGGCATCACCGGCGCAAGCCAGCAGAGCAGGCGTTCCATGACAGCGGCCATCACTGTGCGCACGGCGCGGCGGCGGTTTCCGAAGGCAGCCGTCTCCGCATCCCAGGCTTTCAATGTCGCGAACGAAGGATCGCAATAGAGCGAGTCCTTGCGCACATCGAAATAGACTGCCGAGAGCTCGACGTTCACGAAATTGACGATGGCCGTCATCACGCGCTTGAAGTCGAACACCTTGAAAGCCGCGCGCACCTCGCCGTCGAGTTCGGCGAGGCGGTGCAGGATGAAGCGCTCGAGGCCGGGCATTTCCTCCATCCCAACGGATTCGTCCGTAGAGAAATCATCCAGCGCACCGAGCATATAGCGCAGTGTATTGCGCAGCTTGCGATAGGTCTCGACCGTGCCCTTGATGATCTCGTCGGAGATGCGGGTATCGTCCCAATAGTCCGCTGAAGCGGTCCAGAGGCGCAGGATTTCGATGCCATACTGTTTCTGGAAGTCGCTCGGCTCGATCGTGTTGCCGATGGACTTCGACATCTTCTTGCCTTCGGCGTCGACCACCATGCCGTGCGTGACAACCTTCCTGTAAGGCGCCATACCGCGTGTGGCGCAGCTTTCCAGAAGCGATGACTGGAACCAGCCGCGATGCTGGTCGGAGCCTTCCATGTAGACGTCCGCCTGCCCCGTGGCATTGTCGATGATCCCGCGCTTGCGCAGCGCGAAGGCATGGGTCGTACCGGAATCGAACCAGACGTCGAGCACGTCGGTGACCTTCTCCCAGCCTTCCGGCGAAACGCCCGTACCGGCGAAGAAATCTGCGTCCGGCGTCGCGAACCATCCGTCCACGCCGGTTTTTTCGATAGCGGCCTTGATATTGGCGTTCAGCTTGTCGGCCTGATCCTTGGGCAGCGCCGCGGTGTGCGGCTCGCCTTTGGCATTGACGAACAGCGTGATCGGCACGCCCCAGTTGCGCTGGCGCGAGATCAGCCAGTCAGGCCGGCCCTCGACCATCGCCGACAGGCGGTTGCGCCCGGTTGCCGGAAAGAATTCAGTGTCGGAGATCGCCTTCATTGCCAGCTCGCGCAGCGTCTTGCCGCCGTGCACCGGCTTGTCCATCGCGATGAACCATTGAGGCGTCGCGCGCCGAATGACCGGCGCTTTCGAACGCCAGGAGTGCGCATCGCGGATCGTGGTGATGCCGCGCGCGAGCAGGTTGCCGCTCTCGGCGAGGAGGCGGATGACTTCGTTATTCGCCTTGCCCGCCTCGCCGCGCTTCTTGCCGGAGGTGACGATGATGTCGAGCCCCGCGAGCGGCGCAGGCACTTCATCCGTATAGCGACCATCGGCATCGACGATCTGGCGGATTTCCTGCGTCGGGTGGCCGGTCGCGACCCAGACGTCGAAGTCGTCTTCGCCGTGTGCCGGTGCAGTGTGCACGAAGCCGGTACCGGCATCGTCGGTGACGTGTTCGCCAGCGAGCATGGGGACCGGGTGTTGGAAGTAAGGCGAAAGTGCGTGAAGCGGATGTTTCAATCCTTGGTTCAGCTGAGACTGAGGAACCTCTCTCAACCGATTCCATGTTTTGATTTTTGCAGCCTGCCGCACTTCTTCCGCACGTGCGTCAGCTAATATGAAAGTTTCCCCCGATTTTGCGTATGGTGCAAAACCGAGTTCTTCAGCACTCATAACTTCATCGACTTGGTAGAGGCCGTAAGTGATACTCGTGGAATAGCTTACGGCTTGGTTCGCCGGGATCGTCCAAGGTGTTGTTGTCCAGATAACGACGCACGCCCTTCGCAAATCATCGGTGTCGCCTGACCCGTTGTGCATGAGGCCGGAAAGAGGAAACTTCACCCAAACCACCGGCACTTTGCGGTCGTGATATTCCACTTCCGCCTCAGCCAGCGCCGTGCGTTCCACCGGGCTCCACATGATGGGCTTCGCGCCGCGCACGAGGCCGCCTTTCATCGCCATGTCGAGGAATTCCGAGACGATCACCGCCTCGCTCTCGAAGGCCATGGTCAGGTAGGGGTCATCCCATTCGCCCTCGATGCCGAGCGCGCGAAATTCCTTGCCCTGCACCTTCACCCAATGCTCCGCATAGGCGCGGCAGGCGGCGCGGAACTCGTCCGCCGGCACGGAATCCTTCGGGCGGTTCTTGGAGCGGAACTCCTCTTCCACCTTCCATTCGATCGGCAGGCCGTGGCAGTCCCAGCCCGGCAGGTAGGAAGCATCAAAGCCCTGCATCTGGTGCGAGCGGACGATGATGTCCTTGATGATCTTGTTCAGCGCCGTGCCGAGGTGGATATGGCCGTTGGCGTAAGGCGGGCCGTCATGCAGGATGAAGGGCTCGCGGCCCTTCGCGTCGGCGCGCAGCTTGGCGTAAAGCCCCATCTCGTCCCAGCGCCGGATCCATTCCGGCTCGGCCTTCGGCAGGCCGCCGCGCATCGGAAACTCGGTTTTCGGCAGGAACAGCGTGTCGCGGTAATCGCGTTCAGTCGCAGCGGTATCGGTCATCTTGGGTCAGGTCTTCGTCAGCGGAATACGGGAATGGGCGAGCGGCCTCAGGCCAAACGGGCTTACCCGGCCACGGCTGAACAAAGGGTTCAGCCGGCGGCCGGGCCACTAATTCGAATTGCCTGAATCGCCAAGGAATATGTCATCGGCGCAGCGGTTATCACGCCCGAACGGGGCCTGTCACCCCTTTCGGCAAAGCCTGGAGGCCTGCCGGGGCCTACCATTCCTCGTCGTAATACTCGTCGTCGCCTTCGCCGTAATCACCCACCTGCCAGATATAGTCTGCAGCCTGCGGTGCGATGGCCAGCAGGTTGATCAGGTTGTCCTTGATGTTGCGAATGGTCATGCCGCCATCGAGAATCACATAGCGCGTGATGCCCACGGTAGGGGTCTCACCGTCCACGCCGCCCGCAGAATACCAGGCCGACGTGGCCGCCCACATCAGGTTCGCATCGTTGATACGCTCCAGCGTTTCCTGGCCGTCGGCGTCATAGCGCACCTGCATGTTGATGCCGACGCAGCCGTCATATCCCTCAACTTCGCAGGCCGTGCCGAGCACGTTGAAGATCAGGCCTGAGCCTGCGGTGTCGGTCGCGCGAATGGAAACCGCGCCGTCGTCGCCGGTGCTGTTGATCGTGTAGCCCTGCTCAACGAGGATGGTCTGCAGGTCCTGCAGCGTGACGGCGTTCACGATCTTGCTGTCGTCCGCGAAAGCAGGCGCTGCAATGGCGGCCATCAAGGCCAGAGATGTCAGGATTTGGCGCATGCGATGTCCCTTCCGCGAGTTTGCCCATACGCCAAACATCCACCCGTTCTGCTGCCTTGTGAAGGGCGGCAAAGCGTTCAGATTGCGGAAAATTCATGTTTCAGCCGGGCGTTGAGAGCAGTTCCCGCGCAGCGGCGGCGTCCTTGTGCATCTGGGCCACCATCAGCTCCAGCGTCTCATAGCGCCGCTCCGGGCGCAGATAGGCCACCAGCTGAACTTCCAGCCGCTTGCCGTAAATATCGCCGTCAAAATCGAAGATGTGCGTCTCCAGCAGCGGGTCGCGCAGGCCTGTTGTCGGGGTGCGCCCGAAGTTCGCCACGCCCGGGCGCCAGTCCGCCTCGCCTTCGATGCGGGCCCGCACGGCATACACGCCATGCTTGGGATGGATCAGTTCACCGAGCTGGATATTCGCGGTCGGGAAGCCCAGCTTGCGGCCGTTCTTCTCGCCGCCTTCCACCACGCCGTCCGCAACCCACGGCCCGCCCAGCATGTCCGCCGCCAGGTCCGGCTCGCCCGCTCTCAGGGCCTGACGGATCGCCGTCGAGGAGGCCTTGGCGGCATGGTCTTCGACTTCCTCGACAATCGACACGCCAAAACCCAGCGCGCGGCCAAGGCTCGACAGGCGCTGCGCATGGCCCATCCTTCCGCGCCCGAAGCGGAAATCGAACCCGACCGAGACATGGCTGACGCCCAGCCCGTCCACGAGCACCGTGCGCACAAAGCCTTCGTCGGTCATCGCCGCCATCTCGCCGTTGAACGGCAGTTCGAACACGGTGTCGGCGCCGGCCGCGAGGATGGTCGCATTGCGCCGTTCCGGGCGGAAAATGCGGAAAGGCGGGTCACCTGGCCGGAAATAGCCGCGCGGCGGCGGCTCGAACGTCGCCACAGAGAATTTCCCGTGGCCGGCCAGCCGTGCAGCCTCCATGACAGCCTTGTGGCCGACATGCAGCCCGTCAAAATTGCCAAGCGCAATCGAGGCGCCCCTGGCGCTGTCCGGTAGCCCGCGATAATCCGCGAAGACGGCCATTACTTCTCCCGGCTGGGCGCAACCACGTCAGCCTCGCCGGTGATGACCCGCTTGCCCTCAACGATACACTCAACCTTCAGCGTCACGCGGTTGCCCCTGTCCTGCTTCTCCGCCACTTCGGCGCGCACGGTCACCGTGTCGCCGATATGGACCGGGCGTTTGAACCGCATCGAGAGACCCACGAAGATTGCGCCCGGACCCGGCAGGTTGTTGCCAAGGATGCCGGAGATATAGCTCGCCGTCAGCGCGCCATGCGCGATCCGCTTGCCGAAGATCGTCTTGGCCGCGAACTCGTCCGACATGTGCAGCGGGTTATAGTCGCCGGACACTTCGGCGAAGCGCTGGATGTCGTTCTCGGTGATCGTGTGCACGGTCTCGTGCGCCTGGCCGATCTGCAGGTCTTCATACTTGAAACCGGTGAAAGTCGTCATGCCTTGGGGGCTCCTGAAATCTTGACTGTTTTTCCGTTACACGCCGCCGCGCGCGGCGTCACCACCTGAGACCCGTCATCGCATAGGTTGCCTGTTCGCCATATTCTGCGAGCAAGTCGGTGACTTCCGCTTCAAAATCGGCGCCGTGCTGTTTCAGGCCCGTGCCGACATAGAGGCTGTCATAACCCTGCAGGCGCGCCCCGCGCACATCCGTCGAGGGGCTGTCGCCGATGCAGAGGATGCGCTTAGGCGCCGCTTTCAGTGCGGTCAGGCGGGCCACGGCCAGCTGGTAGATCGGCGCATAGGGCTTGCCGGGATAGATCACCTGCCCGCCCAGATCCTCGTAAATGTCCGCCAGCGCGCCCGCACACCAGTAGAGCTTGCCGCCGACGCGCACCTGCTTGTCCGGGTTCGCGCACAGCATCGGAATGCCCTTGGCCACGGCCCGACTGAGTTCGCCGCGGTAATCCTCCGGCTGGTCATTCACCTGATCGCGCAGGCCGATGCACAAAAGAAGGTCAGCGCCGTCATCGTCGATGAAGGTGAGCCCCAGCCCGTCATACAGGAACCGGTCATGCTCCCAGCCCTCATCGCCGCCCATCCGCCAGACGGTCATGTCCGGCCGGGCGGCGAGTTCGGCGCGGGTCGCATCGCCGGACGAGACGCACGTATCAAACACCTCATGCGGCACGCCCAGAGGCTCGAAAAGGCGGATAACCTGCGCATTCGGGACCGGAGCGTTGGTGATCAGGCTGACCTGCCCGCCCTGCTGGCGGAATTTCACCAGCGCCTCGCACGCCTCGGTGAAGGCGCTGCGGCCATTGTGGATCACGCCCCACACATCACACAGGATGGTGTCATAGCGGTCTGCGAGCCCGGCAAGGCCGGCGGGAAACTGGGGAGCGTTCATGGGCGCGCGAGGTAGGCCGGACCGCCGGTCCGGTCAATCGCCGAGGCCGCAGGCCGCAGCCGGCAGCGGATTGAGAACCCACTGCACCGCCGTCGGAATCGATACCGATTGCGGCAGGAAACATCCGCGCAGCCGCACCACCTGCCCGGGCGACTCATCTGTCATCTCGGAGGGATCATAATCACAGCTGAGCAGGTTTGCCGGATGGTCCGCCGGCGTGCCCATCCGCACCGACATCAGCATATGGTTCGAGCCTGTCGGCACGGCCACTTCGCTTATGTCGACTGGGCCAAATCCGCATTCCGGCAGCGGGCCGTACAGACCGTCCTCATCGACCAGACTGAGTTCCAGCGGCGGGCGGAGCGTCAGGTCCAGACGCACCGGCACGAGATCCATCAGCGGATCAAACAGGGTCGGCGGCAGGTCATTGCCCGCTTCCGGCAGCGTGCCCGTGATACCGATAAACGCGAGCCGCGCCTCTGACACGGTTGTGACGACCGGCTCCGCTGCTGGCGGCGCCAGTTCCGTCGTCGACGGCGCAATTACGCACGCGCCGAGCAGGGCCATCAGGCTGACAGGGACAAGTTTGAAAGCTGGCATCAACCGCATCCTTCAAGTGGGGATGTCCAGCAGGCCCGCAAAATCCGGCTAAATCAAGCCGGGCGACCGATCATCCGAACTTGGACAACCGGTCAAGCAAATCCTTTGGGGGCGTCGTGTCCTCCATCAGGGAGGCCTTGATCGGCCGCGGGGCGCCGAAGACGTGCCCCTGCCCGTAAGGGATATCGTATTCGAGGATCTCGACCACGCTGGCCTCGTCCTCGATCTTCTCGGCCACCAGCGTGATGGCGTAGCGCGACATGACGGCGCTGACTTCACTGCCCTCGATGCGGCGGTTGATGTTCGACATCGGCCGTTCGCCGTGTGGGTCGCGCAGCTGTTCGATCAGCTGGCTGCCATTGATCTTGACGAAGCGCACGCCGGCGCCCTGCAGGCGCGGCAGGTCGAGCGCCAGGCTGGTCGCGTGGTCGATGGAGAAGCGGAAGCCGAGCGCGGCCAGCTTTTCCATGTTTGCCCGCATGGTCGGCGAGCGGGATTCGAACTTGTCAGCACGCAGTTCGAAGATCACCGAGCCCGAAATGTCGCGATTCTCCGCCATGAACTGGAGGAAGACCGGGAACAGGGTCGGGTCTTCCAGCGAAGCCGAGGCAATGTTGCAGAACACGCCGACGCGGCGATCACGCTCAGCCAGACGGCGCACGATCTGCACGCAGCGGAACAGGGTGAGATTGTCGATAATGCCCATCAGGCTCGCGCGGCGGGCGGCATCGAGGAAATCGGCCGGAAGGATAAGCGATCCATCCGGACGGCGCAGGCGCGTAAAGCTCTCATAGAAGGAGACCCGGCGCTGCGGCAGCGACACGACCGGCTGCAGGTGCAGGTCCACACGGCCGTCATTCAGCGCATCGCGCACATCCCGCAGGATCGCATCTTCAACAGGCGTGACCTTCTGGCCCGTCGTTTCGGCAAGCCGGTTCTCGAAGCTGCGCGTCAGCCGCTCGATCAGGCCTTCCAGCTGTTTCATTTCGCTGACCAGCGCATCGCGCCGTTCCGTCAGCTCAACCTTCACGGTCTGCTCGACCACATCAATGCGCGCGTCCGAGACTTTCTGTCCGCGCTTCACGTCCGTGACATCCCTGGCCATCGTGTCCAGACGGTCTTCAATTCTTTTGGAGGACGCGCTGGACTGAACCAGAATGTGTATCTGCCCGAGGATTGCAGACGTCACAGCGCCGCCAGCGATCGACAAGGGCAGGCCCACAGCGGTGAAGCTGAAGAGTCCGTAGCCCACGCCCGCGCCTGCGGCGAGGTACAGAAGGAACAAGAAGAACGTCATCAGACCAGCACCCGGAAACTTCCCATTATGATTAACAATACGGCAAAATTGGTTAACGAATTGCTTGGAATTGGTCTGATTTGCCCCCCCGGGCAACCTTGCAACAAACCGTTGCCCTGAGGCCACAGGCGGCCATTTCTTCTGGTACGCCAGCACTTACAGCATGGACCACAACGCCCCCTTCGCCTTAACAAAGTCTTAAGCCTGATTGCACGCAACCGGTCCGCGGCCTTACTTGGCCGGAGCGGGGGCGATCTCGGGGGAGACAGGGGCCCTGTCCGCAAGGGCGGGGCCCCGTCGTACTCCCGAAAGCCAGCCCTTATCCGATCCGGATTTCCCCCGTTTCTTCCACAATTTTATTCTCGATATGGCCGAGCCCGTCGATCTCGACGCGCACAATGTCTCCCGCTTTCAGCCATTTCGGCGGATCGAACCCCGCGCCCACACCCGCCGGCGTGCCGGTGAAGATCACATCCCCCGGCTCCAGCGTGAAGGCGGCCGTCAGGTGTTCGATCTGCGCAGCCAGGTCATGGATCATCTGCGAGGGCTTGCCGGTCTGGCGCAGCTCACCGTTCACGAAGGTCCGGATCTCGCGGCCCGAAATGTCACCCGCTTCATCCGGTGTCACGATGGCCGGACCAAACACGGCATGCGTGTCGAACCCCTTGCCCATGATCATCGTCTGGCTGGCCTTCTGCCAGTCGCGTACCGAATAGTCGCCGCCAACGCAGAAACCCGCGACGATCTCCATCGCCCGTGCCCTCGGCACATGCCGCCCGGCCTTGCCAATCACCGCGACGAGTTCGCCTTCATAGTCGAGCTGTGCGGACACCTTCGGCAGATGGACTTCATCATAGGGACCGTTGGTCGCCGTCGCCTGCTTGTTGAACCATTTCTGCACTTCGGGTTTCGATGTGTTGACGAAGCTGACGCTCTCCGCCGCATGAGCCGCATAGTTCACGCCGATGCCGAGAATCTTGCCCGGCCGCGCGACCGGCGCCAGCAGGCGCACGTCGCCGAGCGGCACGCCGCCGCCGGCCAGTTTCCCGGCCAGCGCTTCGGCAAACGTCGCGCCCGCAACAGGTACAACTGTGTCGCCCTCCAGCCGCCCATAGGCAACCTCGCCCCCGTGTTCGAACCGAACCAGCCGCATGGCGTTACTCTCCCGTCACACTCAATCACGAATTGCGTTGCAAAGCGTTCATGTCTCGTTGTGAACGCCTTTGGCAAGGGCTAGGGAAAGGGCCTTGTAGAGGGGTAGAGGCATGCATCTCGGCGTACGCGCGCAGGAAAGTTCATTGAACGATGTTTTCGCGCCGGGCGAAAAGTTGCGCATGCCTCCCTATCAGCGAAGCTATTCCTGGGGTGAGACGGAAGCGCTGGAACTGCTGGGCGACCTGCAGGAAGCCAATGAAGCGCAGATTCCCCACTTCATTGGCGCCGTGGTGTTCGTCCACGGTGAGGACGCCGGCGTCCTCGAGATCGTCGATGGCCAGCAGCGCTTGACGACCCTCACCATCCTGCTCTGCGTGCTGCGCGACCTCGAGCCCGACAAGGACCGCGCCCGCACCCTGCATGCCCTTATCGCCGACGAAGCCCGCCCGATCCTCGGCGAAGGCGCCAACTGGCGCATCGCCCTCAACTATCAGGACGGCGCCTTCTTCCGCGACACGATCCAGCGGCCCGGCGCAACCCTTGTGCTCGATGCCGATCCCGGCGAGAGCGAAAGCCAGGCGCGCATGATCGCCAACGCTGCCGCCTTCCGCAGGGAACTGAGCGACCTGACACCGGAAGACCGCCGCGCGCTGACGGACATCGTCATGAAAGGCTGCGCTCTTGTGCGCGTCGTTGTTGACAACAAGGACCAGGGTTTCAAAGTGTTCCGTGTACTGAATACACGCGGCAAGGAACCGGGAGCGCACGACATCATCAAGACCGAACTGTTCCAGCGCGCAAAATTCACCGCCGCCGAAGCTGCCATCTATGCCGAGCGCTGGGCCGAACACGAGGCCACGCTCGGCGGCAGCGCCTTCGATGACCTGTTGCGCCAGATCCGCACCATCTTCGACCGCGGCACCAAGGGCGACATCGTCGCCGCCTTCCAGAAAGGCGCGCTGGCCAAGATCGACGCCCGCAAATTCCTCGACGAAATCCTGCCCGCCTATGTACGCGCCTATCGCCAGATCGAAACCGCGCAGCTGGAAGAAGGCCCGGGCTCGGAAGCGATTGCCAATTCGCTGCACCAGATGCGCGCGCTCGAACAGCAGAACTGGCGCGCACCGGCCCTTCATTTCCTCGCAGAGCGCGGCCCGGATGACGGGCTCGCCCCGGAATTCTTCCAGAACCTCGAACGGCTCGCCTTCGTCATGCAACTGCTCGTGCACGACCGCGACCAGCGTAGCCGCCGTTTCGCCCGCGTCACCGAAGCTGTGCGCAATGACCGCGTGCTCCTGTCGAAGTCTGGCCCGTTTTCTATTTCCCGTGACGAGAGCAAGAAAGTGCGCGAGCGCCTGATCGGCCGCTTCGCCACATTCGGCCAACGCCGCGCTATCGCCCTGCGCCTCAATGCCGCCCTCGCTGGCGGGCGCACGATCCCGCCGGAATCCGACGCCACGGTCGAGCATGTGCTCCCCCGCACGATCCCGGAGGACAGCCACTGGATGGTCACCTGGCCGGACGCCGCCAAGCGCCGCGAACAATGCGACACGATCGGCAACTTCGTCCTCCTCACCACAAAGGTGAACCAGAAGGCTGACCGGATGGACTACCGCGCCAAGAAGGAAATCTACTTCAATGGTGGCGGTGGACAGGAATTCGCCCTGACCCGCGACCTGATGGAACAGGACGCCTGGACTCCCGAGATTGTCCGTAAGCGGACGGAAAAACTCGCCGGAATCCTCGCCGACGCCTGGGGGCTTTAGGCTGGACTGCTAAAACGCTTGCCCGCTGAGACGAGCAAGTCTATCGCCAGCGCCGCCAGCAGCGTCACGCCCGCCATCGGTAAGAATATCCCAAGCGCCACGATCAGCACCGCCACCCCCGCCGCAAGGCGCCTGTCAGAGGGCATGGGCGGTGTTCCGAGCCGGCCTTTTGGCCGCCTGCGCCACCACATGAGACCGCCCGTCAGGCTGAGCAGGATCAAGCCCAGCGCGGCGATCACGCCCACGACCTGATTGAGCCACCCGAAGAGTGCGCCCTCGTGGAAGGCAATGCCAAGCGCCATGAACCGGTCGACGGGGTTATGGTCCGCAAATTCGATGCGCATCACTTCCGCGCCGGTCCAGCGGTCATGATGCACGGTGACACGGTCCGGCCGTGACGCCGCCATGGAGCGGATCGTCCACACGCCGTTCTCGCCGCGCGGCGGCTGCACCTCAACCGGCGGCGCATAGCGCTCCGGCGCAGCGATACGCAGCACGTCCTCAAGAGGCAGCGGGCGGACATCAGCGCCAGTGGCCGGAGCCGACAGAACGCCCACTTCCGCCGCACCCTTCCCCTGATCCCAAAGCTCGGCCCCCGTGCCGTGATCCATTCCCTCATGCATCGAATGATCCGCTTGCGGAACACTGGATTCCAGCGTGACAAACCATTCCTGTCCCGGCGTCTTGAGACCCGCGAGCGCTTTGGCTTTGGTAAACCCGTCACCCCAGACCTGCGTCCAGGGAAGGCCAAAGAACAGGATTGCCAACACAACCCCGCCGATCCAGGCGCCGCCCATGCCGTGCACCTTGCGCCACGTCTCCCGCCTGCCCGCGCCTTCGCCGAAACTCGGCACGAAGACACGCCACCAGACGGCGCCACGTGGCCACCAGAGATACACGCCCGTGACGATGAGAATGATCATCCAGCTCGCCATGATCTCGACGACGAGCGAGCCGCGATCCCCGGCCAGCAGCGTGCCGTGGATACGTTTGACCAAATTCATGAACCGATCCGGCGTAGCTACGCTGTGCAGTACGGCGCCGGTGGTGCGGTCGATCCAGAGCATGCGCAGCCCCGCTTCGCCCTTGAGATCCAGTTCGATCGTCGGATCATCCTCCGCTGACGGAATATAAAGCTTGCTGAGACTTGCGCCCGGATAGGCCGCGAGGCCTGCCTCGAGCAAGGCGCCCGCTGGCAGGGTCTCCCCCACCAGCGGCACTGCCCTTGAATTGATCCGCGCTTCGACAGCAGCGTCGAATTGCGGCTTGAACAGGTAAATCGATCCCGTCACCGCCAGAATGACGGCGAAGGGAATCACCATCAGCCCGGCGAAGAAGTGCCAGCGCCAGACGCGGTGCTGAAGCGTGGTACGGACGGCGCTGGCCATGGATCAGAACCTCGCGCGGATGCCGCCGAAGACGGCGCGGCGTTCGACGGGATAGTAGATGACCGAACCCGGTATGGCCGTGATCACCGCGCCGACATCACCGGCGGCCTTCTCGTCCGCCAGATTTCGGGCATCAAGGAAGAAATCGATTCCATCGGTTGCCTTGAGGCTCGCGGTGACGCCCAGCAGGGTATAACCATCGGTCTGCGTCGTATTGTTATAGTCCGCATACGGCCCTTCCGGCAGCCATTCGAGATTCGGCGCGATGCTGAACCGCCCGGTCGCGAACTTCAGCTCCGCCCGGTAAACATGCTCCGGGATCACCGGCAGCGTGTTGTCCCCATACTCGGCATCGCCCCGGAAGGTGAAATCCGAATACTGGTAGACCTGTCGAAGCGTGAAATGCTCCGAAAGCACCAGCGACAGCCTGGCTTCGAGACCCTGATGGCGGGTCTTGTCGGCGTTGAAGGTCGTCGCCGGAATGTCCGGGCCGACGGTGAACTGCAGCATCTCGCCGTCAATGTCGGCTGAATAGAGCGACACATCCCATTCCGCGATGCCGGCGCGGCCACGTGTGCCGATCTCGGCCGTCCAGGCCGTCTGCGCCTCGACCGGCACGAAACTCGCCACCTGCGCCACTTCCGAAAATCCGGGGAACTCAGCCGACCGGCTATAGTTCGCATACAGCTGCATGTCCGGCGAGAGCTCATAGAGCGCGCCGAATTTCGGCGAGAACTCTTCGAAGTCGGCCGTCCCGGTCACATCCACGGGCAAACCATTGTTCAGCGTCTGGTGTTGCTCCCGCTCCCCCTGCGCGAAGATCGCGCCGGCGATCAGCGTCAGCTTGCCCGTCGCGGCGTAGCGGCCTTCGGCATAGATGTTCCGGGTCCAGGCATGCTGATCCGCCTGCACGGTCTGCGCGCCGCTGCTGCCATTGAGATTGACGAAGCGCTTGGAATCCGTCTCGCCCGTGCGGCCTTCACCGCCAAGCGTCAGCGCGAACGGACCCTTCTCCCACTCGTATCTGGCCCAGACACCCTTATCGACCGAGTCATTGTCGATCACCTGGAAGATCGGGTGATAGAGCGACTTGTCGTTGAGCCAGATGCCCATAGCGATGTTCGAATTCTCAAAATCGATCCGAGTCTGGTT
Source organism: Hyphomonas sp. (assembly GCA_040223555.1). Taxonomy (GTDB): domain Bacteria; phylum Pseudomonadota; class Alphaproteobacteria; order Caulobacterales; family Hyphomonadaceae; genus Hyphomonas. The sequence continues at coordinate 67,244 of JAVKGA010000009.1, read as the reverse complement.
CTGTATACGGAATGACTTGATATCGCGCGCCTGATCACCCGTAAAATTGCCTTGCTTCGGATTGGACAGGACGGTCGCGATGTTCAGCGCTCCCGGCAGTTCCTGCTTGATATCATTGCCGCTGACATAGAAGCGCGTGGTGATATTGTCCGCAATGTCATAGCCGACATTGCCATGGAAGCGCAGGGATTCCCGGGCGGCATGGTCCCGGTCACCATCGGACGCATCGGCGCTGACGGCTGCCCAGGCATCCCATTTCCCGTTCGAGACCCCGCCGGAAACAAGGCCGCGATACGTGTCGAAGCTGCCCACATCACCGCGCACATACAGGCCGGGCGCGGTGTCGCCGGTCGGCGTCACGCCGTTGACCGCGCCGCCCAGCGTGCCCGAGCCGAACCGCAGGGCATTGGCGCCCCGGTAGACTTCGAGGTGATCGAAGAAGATCGGCTCGAGTTCCTGATAGTCGCCATTGTCGTCGGCGAGATTGATCGGCGCGCCGTCCTGCAGGAGCGTCAGGCCGCGCATGTGGAAGCCCCGGCTGATGCCGGAACCCCGGATCGAGAGGCGCACCTCCTGGCCATAGCGCGGCTGCGTGTAGACGCCCGGCGAGAAGGCCAGCGTGTCGCGCATCGAGACGAGGAAACGGTCGGCATACTCCTCATGCGTGATGACGTCCGTGCCTCCCGGCGTGGCGGCGGCGCGGGCCTGCGCTTCGGCGGCAGCGGCGGTCGAGGTGACGATGATCGTCTCTTCGATGCGGACTTTGTCTTCGCCGGCATCTTCCTGCGCATAGGCAGGCAGGTTTGCCCAGGCAGCGAGGCCAAGGGCGGACAGGCTCAACGCGGAGCCCGGTTTCAGGTTGATTTTCATGGTTTTGAATCTTCAGATGAAAGGGGTCCGGACGCGGCGCGCCCGGCGATCAGTCCCTCCGTGGAGAGACGGCTTGGATCAGGCTTTCATCAATTCAGGCGGGGCACGCGAGCCCAGCGGCGGACCGCGCGGAACAGTCCAGAAACGCGGTTCGGCGCGCGGGAAAACATCGGCGGCCTCCGCGTAGAGGGCGGGCGCCGCGAGACTGGCAACGTCCGGCAGCGCAGCGGTCTGGCCCAGCACGCAATCATGGCAGTCATGGTCGAGCGCGGGCGCATCACCCGCCGCCTTGTCCGCCAGCAGCGATGCGAGTTCGGCCCCCAGCGCACTGGCGCCCTTGTCTTCGTCCTGCCCCGGCATGGCGCAGACAAAAGCGGGCACATCACCCGGCCTCGACATCGCCGCCGCCATCGCGCCCGGCATCAGAGCCTGGGAGAGGAGCGCGAGCAGAGCCAGCAGGCGCGCAAGGGATATGGCAGAATTAACCCACATGCGCGGCAGCATTAGCAGGTTTGCGGCGCCGGCAAACGGTCCGCTTCGCCGCAGCCCGCGCCGCCACAATTCCCGCGAGGGAACCCCTAGTCGGCCCGGCCAGCCTCCCTTAGGGTCAACTGAAATTCAGAAACCAAACAGGGAGGGCCGCCATGAGCCTGTTCGATCTCAAGGGAAAATCCGCCATCATCACCGGCTCCTCGCGCGGCATCGGCCGGGCCATCGCCGAAGCCATGGCCGATCAGGGCGCCCGCGTGGTGATCTCCTCGCGCAAGCCGGGCCCCTGCGAGGAAGTCGCTGCCGAGATTAACAAGAAGCACGGTGACGGCACGGCCATCGCCATCCCGGCAAACATTTCGAACAAGGAAGACTTGGCTGCGATGGTCGACGAGACCAACAAGTCGTTCGGCAAAATCGACATCGTCGTCTGCAACGCAGCGTCCAACCCGTATTATGGCCCGATGTCCGGAATCTCGGATGATGCCTTCACCAAGATCCTGCAGAACAACATCATCTCCAACCATTGGCTGATCCAGATGTGCGCTCCGCAGATGCGCGAACGCAAGGACGGCGCAGTCATCATCGTCTCGTCCATCGGCGGCCTGCGCGCCTCGCCCGTCATCGGCGCCTACAACATCTCGAAAGCCGCCGACTTCCAGCTCGCCCGCAACCTCGCCTCCGAGTTCGGCGCCGACAATATCCGCGTCAACTGTATCGCGCCGGGCCTCATCAAGACCGACTTCGCCAAGGCCCTCTGGGACAATCCGGACACGCTCAAACGCGCCCTCACCGGCACGCCGCTGAAGCGCATCGGCGAGCCGGAAGAGATCGCCGGCGCCGCCGTCTACCTCGCCTCGAAGGCGGGCGCCTACATGACCGGCCAGATGCTTGTGGTCGATGGCGGAGCGACCGTTACCTGATGCGCACTGAGCTTTCGGCGCAACAATCCGCCTTCTTCGAACGCCTGAAAAACGGCAGCTGGGATTTCCCGCCCGGTATTCGCAACATGGGCATCCGGCCAGACCTCTGGCTGAAGGAAGTCTCCTATGGCCGCGTGCTCTACCAATGGCCGAACACCGGCGACCGCGACATCCAGCCCGACCGGGTCTTCGGCGGCTGGGTCGCGGGCCTGTCGGACCATATCGTCTCGATGACCATGGCCAGCGCCCTCGAAGACGGCGAATGGTTCACCACGATGGAACTGCAGACGCGCATCCTGCGCCCGGTGCCCAACGGCCTGATCACCATCGAAGGCCGCCTCGTCAGCCGCGGCAAGACCACTGGCCTCGTCGAAGCCGACTGGCGCGACGAGAAGGGCCGCCACCTCGCCCGCATCACCGCCGCCAAAGCGATCCGTGCGATGGAGGGACTGCGCCCGGCGGGCTGAGCCTTACGGCAACAGCAGGCAGGCATCCCCATAGGAATAAAACCGGTATTCCTCCCGGATAGCATGCGCATAGGCTGCCTGCATCACGTCCGTTCCCATCAGTGTACAGACGAGCATAAACAGGCTTGAGGCAGGTAAGTGAAAGTTTGTCACCAGCGCGTCCGTCGCCCGGACGCTGTCACCCGGCTTCAGGAATATATCCGTCGGCCCCGTCGCTGCATGCAGCGCGCCGTCCACATCCGCGCAGCTCTCCAGCGTTCGCATCGCCGTCGTGCCCACCGGGACGATCCGCGCACCGCCGGCCCGCGCCGCGTTCAGCGTCTGCGCGACGTCCGGTGTCAACCGCCGCCACTCTTCGTGCAGCTTGTTCTCGGCGATGTGGCGTTCTTCCAGCGGCTTGAACGTGCCGAGCCCGACGTGCAGGCGCACGCGCTCGCACAGGATGCCCGCCTGCCCGATCTCGTCCAGAAGGCGCTGTGTAAAATGCAACCCCGCCGTCGGCGCCGCGACACTGGCAGCCTCCTCGCCTGCAAAACAGGTCTGGTAGGTCGTGCGATCATCCGCATCTGCCGGCCGCCGCCGCGCGATATATGGCGGCAACGGCATCGCCCCATGCGCCTCCAGCGCCGCCTCCAGTGCGGCGCCTTCGCGGTCAAAAGTCAGCTCGATCTCGCCGCCCTCGCGCCGCCCGCTGATCCCGGCGGAAAATCCGTCTGCGAACTGAATCGTATCGCCGTCCTTCAGCCGCCGTCCTGGCCGCGCCAGCGCCAGCCACCGCCGGGCGTCGATCCGCTCGACGAGGTTTGCATCTACCGCCACGTCCCGGCTTACCCCGTCCCGCGCCGGGCGCACGCCCTTCAGGGCCGCCGGCAGCACCCGTGTGTCGTTGAATACGAGCACATCACCCGCCGACAAATATCGCGGCAGGTCGCGCACATACGCGTCCTCGAGCCGCCCATCTCCGTGCACCACCAGCAGCCGCGCCGCATCCTGCGGCTCAGCCGGTCGCAGCGCGATCAGCGCCTCGGGCAGGTCGAAATCGAATACCGAAAGGTCCATGCCTGCCAGCCCTGCGCGGCAAGCGCCGCAGCCGTTACTTCACGAGCGCCGGAATTGCTGGCAGTTCGCAAACATCCACTTCGCCCTTGGTCAGCAGCTCGGCCTTGAACGCGTCCGTATCCGTGCGCAGCACCCAGGCCGCTGGCCGGGAGGCTTCCGGAATATCCGATGCAATCTTCGCCGAGGTCAGCAGGTCAGGGTCCTCCACCGTTCCGCTGCCGGGCTCGCCCTTCTTTAGCGCTTTCACCACGGATTGTCCCTCGATCACACGGCCCCAGGGCGTGTACTGCTTGTCGAGATGGGGCGAGTGTTCGCGCATCAGGAAGAATTGCGTGTCCGCCGAATTCGGATCACTCGTCCGCGCAGTCGACAGCACGCCCTTGCAGTGCGGGATCGATGTTGCAACAAATCCGTCTGCGGACATTTCCGCGAAGAAGGAAGGCTGCGTCAGCATCGGAAAGCCGTTCAGATAGCCATTCTTGCCGGTGTCCTCCGGCCCGATCACGGCGTCCAGCGGCATCGCCGCCACATCGCGCCGGATGGTGAACTCGCCCGGAATGCCCGGCCAGCCCGGATCCTCGCCTTTCTTGGCCCAGACGTCGCCGCCCTGCGCCATGAAATCGTCGATCACGCGGTGAAACGTCGTGCCGTCAAGGTCGCCCGACTGGATCAGCTTGGTGAACTGCGCGAAGTGTTTCGGCGCCATGTCCGGAAAGGCTTCGAGCAGGATGCGGCCCTTGGTCGTCTCGAAGACGATCAGGTTGGCCGGGTCCACGGCGCGCCACAGGGCTGTATCCGGCGCCTCGGCGCTCGCGCCCTCGGCCAATGCCCATCCGTCATTCTGCGCCGTATCCCCACAAGCCGGCAGCGCCAGCCCAAGAAGGCCGGCCACTATTCCAAACGCAACACGTTTCATTTTCCGTACTTCTCCAACAGCGCCCGCTTAACGTCAGGCGTCACAAACGGTGTGATATTGCCGCCGAGGCTCGCGATTTCCTTCACGAGCCGGGAGGCCACCGCCTGATGGCGAACATCCGCCATAAGGAACACAGTTTCAATGTCGGGATTCAGTTGCTCGTTCATCGCGGTCATCTGGAATTCGTATTCGAAGTCCTGAACCGCCCGCAGGCCGCGCACGATGATCTGCGCGCCGCAGGCCTCGGCAAATTTCATCAGCAGGCCGTGCATCGGCATCACGCGGATTTCCGCCAGCCCCGGCCCGTTCAGCTTGGCGCACTCGGATTTCACCATCGCCACGCGCTCATCGAGCGAGAAGAGCGGCTTTTTCGACTCGTTGACCGCAACACCGATGACCAGTTCATCAACCAGCTTCATGGCCCGGCCAAAAATATCGATATGGCCATTTGTCGGGGGATCGAAAGTCCCGGGGTAAAGTCCAACGCGCTTCAACTCGAGCCCTCCATTTGCCCAGGGACGGTGGATCAGCCCTGGCCGCCCTCGTCCTTATCCATACCGGCTTCCCCGTCTTCGACAAGCCGCGCGACCGAAACAACCTTCTCGTCACCATTGGTGCGCAGCACCCAGACCCCGGCCGTCGAGCGCCCGGCGATGCGGATCTGGTCCACCGGCGTGCGGATCAGCTGGCCCGCATTGGTCACCAGCATCACCTCGTCGCCGTCGCCGACCGGGAAGGATTGCGCCACCTTTTTCACAGGTCCGCCCTTCTTGTCGCGGCCCCAGATGTTCTGCGCGACCAGGCCTTTGCCGCCGCGTCCGGTCACCCGGTAATCATACGCGGACGAGCGCTTGCCCATGCCGTCATCGGCCACCGTGAAGATGAACTCTTCCGCGGCGCCCAGTTCGGCCAGCCGCTCGGTCGACAGCGCGGCTTCGCCCACGGGCTCCTCGTCATCGTCCGAGATTTCCTCTTCCTCGCCGGTCATCGCCCGGCGCATGGCTGAGGCATGCTTGATATAGGCGCGCGCCTCTTCCGACGTCACGTCCATATGGCGCAGGATACCCATCGAGATGACCTCGTCGCCCTTGGCCAGGCGGATGCCCCGCACGCCGGTCGAATCCCGGCCCGCAAACACGCGCACCTCGGTCACGTCAAAGCGGATGCACTGGCCCATCGCCGTTGTCAGCATCACGTCTTCCTTGTCGGAACAGACCTGAACCGAAACGATACCGTCTCCATCATCCAGTTTCATGGCGATCTTGCCCGCGCGGTTGACGCGGATGAAATCGGCCAGCTTGTTGCGGCGCACATTGCCCGAGCGCGTGGCGAACATCACATCGAGATGCTCGGTCGCGGTCTCGTCTTCCGGCAGCGGCAGCACGCTTTCGATACGCTCGTCCGTCGCCAGAGGGAAAATGTTGACCAGCGCCTTGCCACGCGAGGTCGGCCCGCCAACCGGCAGGCGCCACACCTTCTCCTTGTAGACGAGGCCGGCCGACGAGAAGAACAATATCTCCGTATGCGTCGTGGCGGTAAAGACACGGACGATGAAATCCTCGTCCTTCATCGCCATGCCGGAGCGCCCCTTGCCGCCGCGATTCTGCGTGCGGTAGGCCGCCAGCGGCGTGCGCTTGACATAGCCGCCATGCGTCACGGTGACGACCATGTCCTCGACCTCGATGAGGTCTTCGTCTTCCATATCGACGCCGCCTTCGGTGAAGGCCGACCGGCGCGGAATCGCAAACTTGGTCTTCACCTCATTCAGCTCGGCCTTGATGATCTCGAGGATTTTCGGGCGCGAACGCAGGATCGACAGATATTCTGCAATCTTCTCGGCCAGGCTCTTGGCCTCGTTGCCGATCTCGTCGCGGCCAAGTCCGGTCAACCGGTGCAGCGGCAGGTTCAGGATCGCGCGGGCCTGCTCATCGGAGAGATAGATCGTGCCGTCGTCCGGGCCGCGGCGTGTGCGGCGGTCCGCGATCAGGTCGATCAACGGACCCATGTCCTGCTGCGGCCAGGCCTTCTCCAGCAAGCGCTCGCGCGCCGTGGCGGGGTCCGGCGAGTGGCGGATGATGCGGATGATCTCGTCAATGTTGGCCACCGCCAGCGCGAGGCCGACCAAGACGTGCGCGCGGTCGCGCGCCTTGCCGAGTTCGAACTTGGTGCGCCGGACGACGACTTCCTCGCGGAAGGCCACGAAATATTCCAGCACCTTGCGCAGGTTCATCAGTTCCGGCCGGCCGCCATTCAGCGCCAGCATGTTCACGGCAAAGGAGTTCTGCATCTGACTGAACCGGTAAAGCTGGTTCAGCACCACGTCCGCGCTCGCATCCTTCTTCAGCTCGATGACGACACGGATGCCGTTGCGATCGGACTCGTCGCGCAGGTCGGAGATGCCTTCGATCTTCTTGTCACGGACGAGTTCGGCGATCTTGGTGATCATCGCCGCCTTGTTCACCTGGTAGGGAATCTCCGAGACGATGATCGCTTCGCGGTTATTCTTCGCCGCCTCGATTTCCGTCTTTGCGCGGACGATCACGCTACCGCGTCCCGTCAGCATCGCCTTGCGGCTGCCGGACAGGCCCATGATCAGGCCGCCCGTTGGAAAATCCGGCCCGGGAACGATATCGCACAGCGCGTCTTCGCTGATCAGCGGATCTTCAATCAACGCCAGCGTCGCATCAATCACTTCGCCGAGATTGTGCGGCGGAATATTTGTCGCCATGCCGACCGCGATTCCGCTACCGCCATTGACCAGCAGGTTCGGAAACTGCGCCGGCAGCACGACCGGCTCTTTCTGCTGGCCGTCATAGTTCGGCTGGAAGTCCACCGTGTCCTTGTCGAGGTCGGCCAGCAGGTAGGTCGCCGGCTTCGACATCCGGCTCTCGGTATAACGCATGGCCGCTGGCGGATCATTGTCGATCGAGCCGAAGTTGCCCTGCCCGTCGACCAGCATCACCCCCATCGAGAAAGGCTGCGCCATCCGCACCAGCGCGTCATAGATCGCGCTGTCGCCGTGCGGGTGATAGTTACCCATCACCGCGCCGACGATATTGGCGGATTTCTTGTAGGGCTTGTCCGGCGTGTTGCCGCCCTCGTTCATCGCATACAGGATGCGCCGGTGCACAGGCTTCAGCCCGTCGCGCACATCCGGCAGCGCCCGGCTGACGATCACGCTCATCGCATAATCGAGATAGGAGGATTTCATCTCCGTCTCGATGAAGATCGGCTCGATTCCCTGTTGAGGACCCGGAGGTCCGCCCGCGCCATTCTCGGGGGTTTCCGGCTCGTCCGGAGGGGTCGTGGGGTCGCTCATGGAAAGGCCTTCTGCATGTCTCCGGCGGTGCCCGTGGAGAGGGGTCTCGAATCGCCGTTTTTCGCTGGTTTTCAGCCTAGCAGCCGGGGCCTTCGGGGGCTACCTCCCGATGGGCAGAAAATGCAGTAAAGACGGGGCTTTTGCGACATTTTCCACAGGCCCTGCCCGCCCCGGAAATCAGGGGCCGCCGGGCTCGGCCGGCAGCGCCCCGAGCGACCGCAAAGCCCGCTCCACCGCCGCCCGCCGTTTCGGCGCCTGTGCCATGCCGCCGGGCATGTCCATGTTTAGCGCAAACACATAGGTTCCCGGCGCGTCGCCGCCCGTCTGCTCCGCCCAACCGACAAACCAGCCGATATCGGACCCGTCGCCCTCAACGGCGCCCTTCCAGCCGGTTTTCCCGTACATCACCCATCCCTCGCCGCGCGCCAGCTCCATGACCGGCACCGTCTGCTCGAACGTCTGCGCCGAGAGCGGCAGGGTGCGCCGCGCCAACCGGGACAGGAACTCGACCTGCTCGGTCGCCGAGATGGCCAGCGGGGCAGCCAGCCAGTAGTTTGCGATCTGCTCCGGCCCGCCAATCTCGCCATTGCCATAGCCAAAGGCTTCAAACCCCGCCGACAGCCGCTCTGCCCCGATGCGCGGCACGACGATCTGGTAGACCCAGACGGCCGAACGCTGGAACGCCTCCGCAAAGCTCTGGTCCTGGTTCCAGCTCTCGACAAAGCGCGTCTCGCCGTCCCAGGTGAACATCTCGTCCGGGCCTGTCACGGCGCCCCTCTCGAAGGCCAGCAAGGTGTGCGGAATCTTCGAGGTCGAGGCGGGCGAGAATCGCGCGTCGATTCGCGCGCCGCCCAAAGTCCAGGTCTTCTCGTCCTCAAGCCGGTAGATCACCAGCGCCGCCATCGAAGGATCAACCCCTTCCGCAAGCAGCGCCTGCTCCAGCGGGTCCGCCGCGACCGGCCCGCCCGGCACAGGCATGGCGCACCCCGCCAATACCAGCAGGATCAGCCCCGTCACATAGCGATAGAGTCTCCGGATTGTCCCCACCCGAATCTCCCGGGTTTAGAAAGGAATTTCGTCGTCGAGGTCCTGATTGAAGGTCTCTTTCGGCCCGGTCATCTGGCGGCTCTGTCCACCGCCGCCGCCCGAATAGCCCATGTCCCGGCCACCGCCGCCGGCGCCCGCGCCGCCGCCTTCGCCGCGCCCGTCGAGCATCACGAGGGTTGCGTCAAAGCCCTGCAGCACGATCTCGGTCGTGTAGCGGTCATTGCCGTCCTTGTCCTGCCATTTGCGGGTCTGTAGCTTGCCTTCGATGTAAACCTTGGAGCCCTTCTTCAGGTAGCTCTGGGCCACTTTCACGAGGCCTTCGGAAAAGATCGAGACGGCGTGCCACTCGGTCTTCTCCTTGCGCTCGCCGCTGGCCTTGTCGCGCCAGGTCTCGGAGGTCGCGATCCGCAGGTTGCACACCTGCCCGCCATTCTGGAACTGTTTGACTTCCGGGTCCGCCCCGAGATTGCCAATCAGGATCACCTTGTTCACTGAGCCCGCCATGAGGACCTCCGTTTCATCTGTTTCGCTATCGATTCGAACGCTTCTACGCTTTTGCCTCGCCAATGTCGCCTGACAGGCGATGAATTCCACCGGCGCTTTCAGTCGCTGCCCCGAAAAGCAGCTGGAAACACATGTTCACATTTTGTTCTTGTCGTCAATCTGGACTCGCGCCACACATACCGCCTAGCAATCTATCCCAGCCTTTTCTCCCAGAGAGCAGAACGCCCCATGGCCGAATCCCCTTTCATCCGCGTGCGCGGCGCCAAGGAACACAACCTCAAGAATATCGACGTGGACATCCCGCGCGGTGAGCTCGTGGTGATGACCGGCCTGTCGGGCTCGGGCAAATCCTCGCTCGCCTTCGACACGATCTATGCCGAAGGCCAGCGCCGCTATGTCGAATCGCTCTCGGCCTATGCGCGCCAGTTCCTCGAGCTGATGCAGAAGCCGGATGTGGAATCGATCGAAGGCCTCTCGCCCGCCATCTCGATCGAGCAGAAGACGACCAGCCGCAACCCGCGCTCCACGGTCGGCACGGTCACCGAAATCTACGACTATATGCGCCTCCTCTGGGCCCGCGTCGGCGTGCCCTATTCGCCGGCCACGGGCCTGCCCATCGAGAGCCAGACCGTCAGCCAGATGGTCGACCGCACGCTGGAATTGCCCGAAGGCACGCGCCTCTACCTGCTCGCCCCCATCGTCCGTGGACGGAAGGGAGAGTTTCGGAAGGAATTCGCTGAACTGCTGAAGAACGGCTACCAGCGCGTCAAGGTCAACGGCGAATTCCACGAACTGGAAGACGCGCCAAAGCTCGACAAGAAGTTCAAGCACGACATCGATGTCGTGGTTGACCGCATCGTCGTCAAGAAAGGTATCGAACAGCGCCTCGCCGAAAGTTTCGAGACCGCGCTGAGCCTCGCGCAGGGCATCGCCGTCGGCGAATATGCCGATCTTGCGGAAGGCGAGACGGAGCCGAAGCGCGTCACCTTCAGCGCCAATTTCGCCTGTCCGGTCTCCGGCTTCTCGATCCCCGAAATCGAGCCGCGCCTCTTCTCCTTCAACAACCCCTTCGGCGCCTGTCCGTCGTGCGACGGGCTGGGCGAGCAGTTGAAGATCGATGTCGCGATGGTCGTGCCGGACAAGGATCTCGGCCTGATGGACGGCGCCATCGCGCCCTGGGCGAAGACGACGTCGCCCTATCAGACGCAGACCCTGCAGGCGCTCGCCGCGCATTACAAGTTCGACCTGACGAAGCCCTGGAACAAGCTGCCGGAAAAGGTGCAGGACATCATCCTCTTCGGCACCGGCGATGAGGAAATCCAGTTCCTCTATGATGACGGCATGCGCACCTACAAGACGAAGAAAACCTTCGAGGGCGTGATCCCGAATCTTGACCGTCGCTACCGCGAAACCGACAGCGCCTGGGTGCGCGAGGAAATCGCGCGCTTCCAATCCGCCGCGCCATGCCCCGCCTGCGGCGGCAAACGCCTGAAGCCGCAAGCCCTCGCCGTGAAGATCGCCGGCCTCGACATTTCGCAGGCCGGCGAGTTCTCGATTCGTAAAGCCGGCGACTGGTTCGGCGGCGTCCACAAGACGCTGACGAAACAGCAGAAGGAAATCGCGACGCGCATCCTGAAGGAGATCAACGACCGCCTGATCTTCCTCAATGATGTCGGCCTTGATTACCTCTCCCTCGGGCGCGGCTCGGGCACATTGTCGGGCGGCGAAAGCCAGCGCATCCGGCTTGCCTCACAGATCGGCTCCGGCCTCACCGGCGTGCTCTACGTGCTCGACGAGCCGTCCATCGGCCTGCACCAGCGCGACAATGAACGCCTGCTCGAAACGCTGAAACGGCTGCGCGATCTCGGCAATTCCGTCATCGTTGTCGAGCACGACGAAGACGCGATCCTCACCGCTGACCATGTCATCGACATGGGCCCTGCGGCAGGCGTGCATGGCGGCGAAATCATCGCCGAAGGCAAACCGGCCGACATCCTCAAGAATCCGAAAAGTCTGACGGCGGACTATCTGAACGGCACGCGCGAAATCGCGATTCCAAAACGCCGCCCCATCACCAAAGGCTCGCGCAGCCTCGTGCTGAAAGGCGCGACGGGAAACAACCTCAAGAACGTCACGGCCTCGATCCCGCTCGCCAGCTTCACCTGTATCACCGGCGTCTCCGGCGGCGGCAAATCCACGCTGATTATCGAGACGCTCTACAAGGCGCTGGCGCGCAAGCTGAACGGCGCCTCGCAATCGCCCGCGCCGTATGAAAGCCTTGAAGGCCTTCAACATCTCGACAAGGTCATCGACATCGACCAGTCGCCCATCGGCCGCACACCGCGCTCGAACCCCGCAACCTATACCGGCGCCTTCGGCCCGATCCGGGACTGGTATGCCGGCATGCCGGAATCCAAGGCGCGCGGTTATGCGCCGGGCCGTTTCTCCTTCAACGTCAAGGGCGGGCGCTGCGAGGCCTGCCAGGGCGACGGCGTCATCAAGATCGAGATGCACTTCCTGCCGGATGTCTACGTCACCTGCGAGACCTGCAAAGGCAAACGCTATAACCGCGAAACGCTGGAAGTCCTGTTCAAAGGCAAGTCGATTGCCGATGTGCTCGACATGACCGTCGAAGACGGCGCAAAATTCTTCGCCGCCGTGCCGGCGATTGCGTCAAAGCTCGACACGCTGAACCAGGTCGGCCTCGGCTATATCAAGGTTGGCCAGCAGGCGACGACGCTTTCAGGCGGCGAGGCGCAGCGCGTCAAGCTCGCCAAGGAACTGTCGAAACGCGCCACCGGCCGTACCCTGTATATCCTCGATGAGCCGACCACCGGCCTGCACTTCGAGGACGTGAAGAAACTGCTCGAAGTGCTGCACGAGCTTGTCGATGCCGGCAACACGGTCGTGGTGATCGAGCACAACCTGGATGTGGTGAAGACCGCCGACTGGGTGCTCGACCTTGGCCCCGAAGGCGGGGACGGCGGCGGCAAGATGGTGGCCTTCGGCACGCCGGAAGACATCGCGGCGAACACAGGCAGTCATACCGGCCGCTTCCTCGCCGAGACCTTCCGCCGTCAGGACGAACGCCGCGCCGCCCGCAACAAGCGGGAGAAGGCGACCGCGAAGGCTGCTCCGCCTGCGGATGAAAAACCGAAGAAGCCGGCGCGCAAGGCCAAGGCCAGCGCGAAGTAGCTAGGTAAATGCCCCGATCTGCGCTTCGGCTTCGATGCCGCCGCGCGGATCGTGGCGCACGGCGAAGGCCGCCGGCCCGCCGACCATATGCTGCATCACGCCCTGAATGAACAGCGCAACGAAGGCCCAGATGCCCATAGGAACGAGAAAAGACGGCGACAGGAGAAGGGCGCGAACTTCCTCACCGGTTTCAACCCCGTTTCCGAGATTCATCACCATCGGCATCGTGATCGCCTGCACCGTGCCGACAATCACCTGACCGAGAATGCCGCCACCAATCGCCAGGATCACATAGGCCCCCAGGATCGGCCAGGCCCGCCCGCGCGAGACATTCCAGGCATCGAAGAAACGCACCTCGCCCTCCCGGACCGTCAGCCCGAAACACGGCGCCAGCCGCGTTGCGAAGAAAACGTAGAGCGGGAACATCACGAGCATCACCGCCATGACGCCGAACATCTGCATGAGAACCCGGTTTCCGAACTCCTGTGAATTGACCATGGGTGCGTCTGACAAGTTGGCAAACAGCGTCCAGAACGTGCCGCCCATGATCAGCAGCATCGGCAGGGCAATCAACACGAAGCCAAGAATGCCCCACAGCAAGCCGACGACCATCATGCGCAGCTCGTCCATACCGAAGCCGAGCGAAAAACCTTCGCCCCGGATATAGCGGCGCTGCGAGGCGGTCTCGAACATCGCCCAGAGCGCCCAGCTGAGGAGGGACGACAGAATGGCCCAGGGCACCAATCGCGCGAAGCCGCCCCAGAACACGGCCACGGCCGCTTCGCTATTGTCCGAGCCTTCCAGGGATTCCATCGTGGCGAACCATTGCCCCACATCCCCGGATGCCAGCAGCCCGACGATACCGAACGCGGCGATGAAGACAGCGGCATACACCGCGCCGAAAACCCAAGGAAAACTCGCCACATTCGGCGCCGTGAAGGCCCAGCCGAGCGCCCGCTCGAAGGTGAAACCCCGGATCACGCTGCACCTCTCCCCACACGCCGAAATCCGAGCCTAGCCATGTTCGCCGCGTCCGATCAACCGGGGACGGAGGATGCCGGCGCCTCTTCCGGCTTCAGCGCGCCATGGGCGGCCGCCGCCATGCCGTGCCCGGCCAGCAGGAAGGGCGTGAACAGGAGGATGCCCGCAACCCCTTCAATGAAATGGGCGGCCATCGTCTCCGGCAATACGGCGCGCAGCCCCGCATTCGCCGCAAGGCCGGCCGCGAAGGGCGCCGCATGCGTTGCGAGCGCCGCCAGCCCGAGCGTGCGCAGATGGCCCCGCGTCCAGGGAAAGGTCTGGAAGACCACCGCCTTGCCCTGATCGAAGGTCGCCGCCCCGAACAGGGTCAGCCGCAGCGCAAAGAAGCTGAGAATCCACGCCCCCACGGCGGCGATCAGGAGATAGACCGCGCCATAGGCCGTCGGCAGCATGTCGAGGAAAGCCTGCCGCACGAGTTCGGGCGCCGCATCGGCGCCCAGTTCATACTTTCCCTGCGCCTCGATCAGGATGCCGGGCAGGATCAGCAGGAAAAACCCGACAAAGAATCCGATGAACACGAAAGCGAGATAGACCGCCGAATTGGCATGCGCGAGCGGCAGGAGACCGCCGGTCCGGGCGCCGATCAGCTGGCTATAGAGCCCGCACGAAAACCGGATCCCGGCGGCAAAGACGAACATGGCAAAGGCCATCGGCGCCAGGAGGCTGCCTTCCATGTGCAGGCTGGCGCTATAGGCGCCGCCCGCCAGTGCGAGCAGGCCGAGCCAGGGCAGGTTTGGCGCCAGCGCGGCGAGGCCGCGTTGCCAGCCATCCCGGATGAGGGTCAGGGCAGAAATCGGTGTCGTCATCGGCGCGACTGGTAAATCCTGCACAGCGCCGGGGCAATCGCCATCTTGACGCGCCCGGCCCCTGTGGCCCATGTCCCGGCCATGACCCTGAAACCCATCCATGTAATCGGCGGCGGCATGGCCGGCTCCGAAGCCAGCTGGCAGATTGCGCAGGCCGGTGTGCCCGTCATCCTGCATGAAATGCGCGGAACCCGCGGCACCGAGGCCCACCAGACCGACCAGCTGGCCGAGCTTGTCTGCTCCAACTCCTTCCGCTCGAACGACCACACGACCAACGCCGTCGGCGTGCTCCACGAAGAAATGCGCCGCGCGAACGGGCTGATCATCTCGACCGCCAAGGACCATCAGGTGCCCGCCGGCAGCGCGCTGGCGGTGGACCGCGAAGGGTTTGCCGAAGCCGTGACGGCGAAGCTGGAAGCGCATCCGCTGGTGACGATTGTGCGTGAAGAGATCACCGGAATTCCGCCGGAAGAGTGGGACTCGGTGATCGTCGCGACCGGGCCGCTGACTTCGATTGCGCTGGCCGAAGCTGTCCGCGCGCATACCGGCGAGACGGACCTTGCCTTCTTCGATGCCATCGCGCCGATTGTCTATTTCGAAACGGTCGACATGACCAAGGCCTGGCGCCAGAGCCGGTATGACAAGGCGGGACCGGGCGGCGATACGGCGGCCTACATCAATTGTCCGATGACGGAGGAAGAGTATAACCGCTTCCTTGATGCGCTGCTCGCCGCGCCGAAGACCGAGTTCAAGGATTGGGAAAAGAACACGCCCTATTTCGAAGGCTGTCTGCCGATCGAAGTGATGGCGGAGCGGGGGCGCGAGACGCTGCGCTTTGGCCCGATGAAGCCGATCGGCCTGACGAACGCGCACAATCCCACCGTGAAGGCACATGCTGTTGTCCAGCTTCGGCAAGACAATGCGCTCGGTACGCTCTGGAACATGGTCGGCTTCCAGACGAAGCTCAAATACGCGGCGCAGACCGAAGTGCTGCGGATGATTCCGGGGCTCGAGAAGGCCGAGTTTGCGCGCCTTGGCGGTATTCATCGCAACACCTTCCTGAACTCGCCGAAGCTGCTTGACCGGCAACTCCGTATGAAGACGATGCCGCGCCTGCGCTTTGCCGGGCAGGTCACCGGCGTGGAAGGCTATGTCGAAAGCTCGGCGATGGGCCTGCTGGCCGGCCGCCTCGCCGCTGCCGAACGCCTCGGCCGGACGCTGGAAGCACCGCCGGCCACGACAGCGATGGGCGCGCTGGTCAACCATATCACCGGAGGGCATCTGGCGGCGGGCCAGACTTTCCAGCCGATGAACGTCAACTTCGGCCTCTTCCCGGACATCGCGGATTATTCGAACACCGGCCCGGACGGCAAACGCCTGCGCGGCAAGGACAAGGGCCGGGCAAAGAAAATGGCGCAGGCCATCCGCGCGCTTGAAGACTTTGATGCCTGGCTTGCGGGCGAGGCCGTGGTCGCGGCGGAATAGGCTGCTTCATCCGTATGCAATCAGTGCGCTTTGAGTGGCGATTTCTTCTCATCCGTTCTCATGGATTCTCATTTTTTATCGCTCAGTGACGGTTGGTTCTCGGCCTCGCTCAGGGGAGTCCGGATTGACCCGGAAGGCCTCGTTTGAATCGTGGCGCGCAGTATACCTCCGCTTACGGAGGGGGCGGACAAGTTCTGGGCAAGTATTTTAGAAGCGCTTGATCCGGCGCGATATTATTTTTCTGAGCGGCGTGTTTTTGTAGGGATAAGTGCCTTCGCCGGGGTCCGCGGCAGGTGGAGGCATTTGCTGGCTTGGTGAGGTCAGGTGATGGGCCCTCAGACCGGCTGCGCCGGTTGAGGGTAACCTCCTTAAACCTCGCCCGTATCCATTGCCTTCATGATCGAGAAGCGTTTGGTGAGCGGGTTCGGGGCCTTGCCTTCGCAGTAGAGCCGGCGCAGGCGGAAATGGGCGACCGCCGGGCGCAGGGGTTTGGGGGCGGGCGAGACATGCGGGCCGAAGGCGTGGCTGGCCTTGCGGCGCACGGCGGCATAGGCCGACGAGACGCCGCGGATTTCTTCGGCCCAGTTATGGACGGGGATCAGGATATTGGCGGCGGTCAGCGCGACCCAGCCTTCCGGCTCCTTTGCGCGGTCCTGCTCGACGAAGGCCGTCTGGTAGCCGTCGACCAGTTTCTGCAGGGCGCCGGTCTTCAACCGGCCATGCTCGACCTCTTCGGCGATAGCGAGGCAGACATCATGGCCGCGCGGATTGCGGCGCTCATCGATCTCGGCAATCGCTTCGCGCCACCATTGGAAACGGATCAGGCCGATTGTCTCCTCGGTAACCACTTCCTGCACGCGCACGAGTTCATAATTCAGGGCATAAAGGGCGATCAGGGCGCGCCGATGGGCGGGCGGGGCGAAGCGGCTGGAAATCCACCTGTCCTCGTCCACGCGGCGCACGCGCTTGTCGATCTCGGCCCAGGGAGTTCTCGTCAGGGGTCTGGTCTGGTTTGACATGGCACCCATATGTGCGAAACCGCTGCGAAGCGAAAGACATCAAAACCTTCATGAAAGGACCTTTCCCCATGGCCTTCACCCTGCCCGACCTGCCCTATGCCCGCACTGCACTGGCGCCCCACATCTCCGAGGAGACGCTGAATTTCCACTACGGCAAGCACCATCAGGCCTATGTGACGAACCTGAACGGCCTGCTGAAGGATACGCCGCTTGAGAAGGCGTCGCTGGAAGAGGTCATCAAGGATTCCGCCGGCGACAAGGCGAAAGCCGGCGTGTTCAACAATTCCGCCCAGGTTTGGAACCACACCTTCTACTGGCACTCGATGTCACCGGATGGTGGCGGCAAGCCGAAGGGCAAGATTGCCGAGCTGATCGAGCGCGATCTTGGCGGATATGACAATTTCGTAAAGGAGTTCAAGCAGGCCGGCGCGACGCAGTTCGGGTCCGGCTGGGCCTGGCTCGTCTACAAGGGCGGCAAGCTGGCGATCACCAAGACGCCGAATGCCGAAACACCGCTGACGGATGCCGGCACGACCCCGCTCCTGACGATGGACGTTTGGGAACATGCCTACTACCTCGATTACCAGAACAAGCGCCCGGACTATATCGACACGTTTATCTCGAGCCTGGTGAACTGGGACTTCGCCAACCAGAACCTCGCCGACGCGGGCGCCTGAGCGCATGAATTTCCCCTCTCCGAACGGAGAGGGGAGACCCCGCCGAGACACAAGGCCTAGGGCTGGGAGGCGACGCGGAAACCCGTGAGGTCATCCCGCACGGCGCTGTCGAGGCGGGCGCGGGCGGCGATGCGCAGTTCGGCCGGCGTTGACCTGAACGAGCCGCCGCGCACGACGCGCAGCTTGCAGGCCGCGACTTCCACCGAACGGCCATCGAGCGGCGCGTTGGCGAAAGTGTTGACGTAACAGTCCTGAACCCATTCGCGCAGGTTGCCGGAGACGCCGGCCAGGCCAAGGTCGTTGGCGGGAAGTGCGGAAACGGATTGCGGATGCTCGCCGGTGGCGGCTTTCTCCGCTTCGAACAGCGGACCCCACCAGAACGGCGTGAGCGATCCGGCGCGGGCGGTGTATTCCCATTCGGCTTCGGATGGCAGGCGGTAGACCCGGCCCGTTTTCTGCGTCAGCCAGGCGGCATAGGATTGCGCATCTTTCCACGAGACCTTGGCAACCGGCTGGCTGCCGCGGCCCTGTGTGGCGGCGGTGGGCGAATAGCCGCCGCAGCCGCCATCCGCGACGCAGGCGTCCCACTGGTCATAGGTCACTTCCGTGGTGCTGATCGCGAAGGGCGCCATGGCGACCTTGCGCTGCGGGCCTTCCCAGGCATTGCGCGCGAGTTCGTCATCCGGGGCGCCCATCAGGAAGACGCCGCCGGTGATGCTGATCATCGCCGGGCACATGTCGCATTCGGTGAAGGTGGCGGGCACGGCGGCCTCGAGGACAGGCTCGGGTTCGGGCTCTGGCTGCGGCTCGGGGATGATGTCCTCGGCAACCGGGACGACTGCGGCAGCGGTATCCGTTGATGCCTCGGCATCGGACGCGGCCAACGCGGCGAGCTGTGTGAGGACGGGCGCGACGAGATCCGGCCGCAGGATATAGATGCCGGCCGCGCTGAGGATGCCGAAAAGGAAGGTCAGCGTCACGGCAGTCAATAATCCGCCCCCGGAGCGTTTTTCCTTCTGCTTGACCGGCTTCGGACGCTTGCGGGCCTTGGTGGGCGACGGGCCGCCCCGGCTTTCGCTGCCTTTGGAGATCGTCGGCGCGGCGGCGAGGCGTTTCTTGATGACCTGGATGAAGTTCAGCCAGGCGGGGTCTGTCCGGTCACCGTTCCAGCCCGACAGATCGGTGGTCTGGATCAGTTCAAACATCACCGGACGGTCGCATTGCTCGATCATCAGCGGGACGAGCGTGTTCTTGCGGGCGCCGATAGTGGCCTCGGCGCGGACCCAGCGGGACTTTACCGACTTGCTGGACCAGAGCACGACCACCGCACGCGCCGTATGCAGGCGGTCTTCGGTGATTTCGTCATAGTTTTCCCCGGCCTGGAGGTTCATGTCCATCCAGACGTCGAAGCCCTCAGCCGTGAGGCCATCGACGATGGTCTGGGCGACCGAAAGGTCCTCCCGATTGTACGATACAAAGATTTCCGACATAGGTCCCACCCCAAGCCGGATTGATCCGGCAGCGGAAGAAGCGCCGGAATCTGTAGTAAGGCAAGCCCTTGCAGCGGACTTTCGTAGCGTAAAGGCCCGCAATGCCTGCAGGCTGGGCTATACTTTGCGCCAAAACTGAAGTATGGGGCGCGAATGTTCCGGGCATGGGATTCGCCCGGCTGCACTCTTTTCGGTCATGGGGACCGGCAGATGCAGAGCAAGCGCCGCCAATGTGGGCGGCCGGGCAAATCAACCAGACATCCCGGAGACTACCCCTTTGACTGAGACAACCTTCGCTGATTTCGGCCTCGCCGAAAACATCCTCAAGGCCGTGATTGAATCCGGCTATACCATTCCCACCCCCATCCAGCGCGAAGCCATCCCGCAGATCCTGATGGGCGGCGACGTCACCGGCATTGCCCAGACCGGCACCGGCAAGACCGCTGCCTTCGTGCTGCCGATGATCCAGCGCCTGTCGACCGGCCGGGCACGGGCGCGCATGCCGCGCTGCCTGATCCTCTGCCCGACGCGCGAGCTTGCGGCGCAGGTCGCCGAGAACTTTGAGAAGTATGGCAAATACCTGAAACTGACGATGGCGCTGCTGATCGGCGGCGTCAGCTTCAAGGAGCAGGAAGGCCTGCTTCAGCGCGGCGTCGATGTTCTGATCGCGACGCCGGGCCGCCTGATGGACCAGTTCGATCGCGGCAAGCTGCTGATGATGGGCGTCGAGACGCTGATCATCGACGAGGCCGACCGGATGCTCGACATGGGCTTCATTCCCGACATCGAGAAAATCTGTTCCAAGCTGCCGGCCAACCGTCAGACACTGCTGTTCTCGGCGACCTTTCCGACGGACATCCAGCGCCTTGCGAAGACGTTCCAGAAAGATCCGAAGAAAATCGAAGTGACGCGCCCGACGGACGGCGCGCTGACGATTACCCAGCATGTGGTTCATCTGCCTACGAACGATGGCAAGGCCCGCCGCACGGCGCTGCGCCGCGTGATCGAAGCGCGCGATGTGAAGAACGGCATCGTGTTCTGCAACCGCAAGGTTGAAGTCGATATCGTCGCGGCCTCGCTGACCAAGCATGGCCATGACGCCGCGCCGATCCATGGCGACCTGCCGCAATCGGTGCGCACCGAAACGCTGCAACGCTTCCGCGATGGCAAGCTGAAACTGCTGGTCGCGTCCGACGTGGCGGCACGCGGCCTCGACATCCCGGATGTCGGCCAGGTGTTCAACTTCGGTCCTCCGCCCAAGGATGAAGACTATATTCACCGCATCGGCCGCACAGGCCGCGCCGGACGCTCGGGCGAAAGCTTTACGCTGGTTTCTCCGGCGGACGAGAAGTCCTGGGGCTTCGTGCTGAAAATGATCAAGCAGGACGTGAAGGACTTCATGCCGGACGGCCTGCTCGACGAGCTGAAAGACCTGCCGCCGGAAGAAAAACGCGACCGCGGCGACAAGCGCGGCGGACGCGACCGTGACCGGGGCCGGGGTGGGCGCAGCGACCGGGGCCCGCGCCGCCGTGAGCGGAGCGAAGAGACACCGGCTGCCGCAGAAGCCGTGACGGTGGACGCGGTTGCCGAGACAAGTGATGTGGCCGTTGCGGAAGCGCCTGCCGCCCGCGAGGATGCCCCGAAGCGCGAGCGCGGACCGCGCAAACGCCGGGAGCGCAGCGACGCCCCGCGCGGCGAACGCAGTGAACAGCCACGCGCCGAACGCCCCGACCGCGCCACGGAACGCACCGAGCGTACCGACCGTGACCGGAGCGAAAAACGCGACCGGCCGCAACGCGACTTCAAGCGCAAGGACGATGACCTGATCCTCGATCCGGCACCGGACAAGGTCAAAGGCTTCGGCTCGGACGTACCGAGCTTCCTGAAGAAGCGCTAAAACATCTGCCTGGGCAGATTGCCTTATAGCCGTGTTCTGAATTAAATCCCTGATAGGAACCGCATGGTTATGCGGTCCTTCAGGGAGATCACAGCCATGCGTTTGCGTTCGATAGTGTCGGGCTTGTCCGTACTTGCCCTCTGTGCGCCGCTGGCGCTGGCCCAGGGCGCACCGCCGCCGCTGGAAGCCTATGGCAACATGCCCCTGTTTTCGAGCGCCGAACTGTCGCCGGACGGGACGCGCATCGCCGCGATCGCCAATACGGCGACCGGCGATTCTGTGCTCATGGTCATGGGCCGGGACGGCAAGATGATCCGCCAGGTCGGT
Source organism: Hyphomonas sp. (assembly GCA_040223555.1). GTDB lineage: Bacteria > Pseudomonadota > Alphaproteobacteria > Caulobacterales > Hyphomonadaceae > Hyphomonas. The sequence goes on along the minus strand of JAVKGA010000009.1, from coordinate 45,713 downwards.
GCCAGCGCGCTGAAACCGCGCGGCATCGATTTCTATGACAATGAACATGTCGTTCTGTTCGCCTCGGAAACCATCAAGACCACCGGGTTCAAGGGAAAGTACGAGTATTCCGGCGCCTATTCGATCAATCTCGAAACCGGCAAGACCGTGACCCTTCTGGACCAGACCGACGGCATGTTCCCGGCGCAGCGCGGGCTGGGACATATCGTCGGGCGCGGCGAGGACAAGGGCACGGTCCTGATGCCTGCCTTCATGGGCAGCGCCTATTCCGATCCGACCTATGACCTGCTGAAGGTGAGCCTCAGCAACGGCCGGGGGCGCAACGCGCTCGGAGGCTCGAGCGATACAGCCGACTGGTTTTCAGATGGCAAGGGCGGCGTACTGGCCCGCGAGCGCTACAACAACAAGCGCAATGAGTACCGGATCGACGTGCGGGAAGGCAAAGGCTGGAAAACCATCTTCGAGGACACGAAGGCCGATCTGCCGCCGCTTTCGATCAGCGGCATCATGCCGGACGGCTCTGGCCTCGCCTTTGTCTATGCTGACGATGAGGAGGTCTTCGATGGCCTGATGGTCATGGATTATAACGGCAATGTCCGGGGTCCGATCCTTGGCCGCACCGGACATGAAATCGATAGTGTCTACACGGATGATGAGCGCCGCGTGGTCGGCGTGCTCTATTCCGGCATGTTGCCGGAATATGAGTTCCTCGATCCGGCACTGAAAGCGAGCTATGAGACTGTGATGACGGCGCTGCCGGATGCGACCGTGTACCTGGACTCTTGGTCTGATGACCGGAAGGTGGTTCTCTACCAGGCATTCGATGCCTCGTTCGGCGAAGGCTGGTTGCTGCATGATACCGAGACCGGCAAAGTGAACCTGATCGCCCGGGTGCGATCCGACATTCCGGCGGACCAGATCGGCGCGCTGCTGACGATCGAATACAAGGCGCGCGACGGGCTGACGATTCCGGCCGTGCTGACCCTGCCGCCGGGCGCCTATCCTGATGATGGCATCAAGCGCCCGCTGGTCGTCATGCCGCATGGCGGGCCGGCCTCGTATGACCGGATGGATTTCGACTGGATGGCGCAATTCGTGGCCAGCCGCGGCTATGTCGTGCTGCAGCCGAACTTCCGCGGCTCCAGCGGGTTCGGCCAGGCGTTCCTGGACGCCGGGCGGGGCGAGTGGGGCGGCAAGATGCAGGACGACCTGACGGATGGCGTGGAGGCGCTGGCGGGTTTCGGCCTGATCGACAAGGACCGTGTGTGTATCGTCGGCGCCAGCTATGGCGGCTATGCAGCGCTGGCGAGCGCGGCGTTCCACCCGGATGTCTACAAATGCAGCATTTCCATTGCCGGGGTCAGCGACCTGAACGCGATGATCAGTGAGCGGAAGGAAAGCTATGGCCGGAACCACTGGGTGCTGAGCTATTGGGAAGGCATCATGGCGGATGGGGATGCGCGCCGGAAGAAGCTGGACGAGATTTCGCCGGCCAATGCCGCCGACCGGATAAAGGTTCCCGTGCTCCTGATCCACGGTCTGGACGATACGGTTGTGCCGATCGGCCAGAGCGAGCGCATGGAACGTGCGCTCAAGCGCGCGAACAAGCCGGTTGAATTCGTGAAGCTGAAGGGCGAGGATCATAACCTGTCCGGACCCGAAACACGGCTTCAGACATTGAGGGAAATTGACCGCTTCCTGACAACCCACCTGCCCGCCGGCTGATCTCGGAGAACCACCCATGCCCGTACTTGCCATTGGCGGTGTCTTCTTTCGCGCCAAAGACCCGGAAGCGCTGGCGGCGTGGTATGACCAGCATCTGGGCGTCGGCGCCGGGCATAATGGCAGCGGAAAGAAGACCGAGGGCGATTGGTTCTGGCAGGTGCAGGCCGGGCCGGTCGTGTTTGCGCCGTTCAAGGCGGCGACGGATTACTGGCCGGCGGAGAAGGCGTTCATGCTGAACTTCCGGGTGAGTGGTCTCAGCGCCCTGCTCTCGTCCCTGCGCGCGGCCGGCATCGAAGCGGAAACGCGCGCTGAATGGGACACGCCGGAGACCGGACGCTTTGCGCGGGTGTATGACCCGGAAGGCAATCCGATCGAATTGTGGGAGCCGCCGGCTTAAGTTCGCGCCGGGCGGTCAGGCAAAATTGGCAAGCCGCTTGATTTCCGCCTTCACGGCATTCGAGCGCTGGTTCTTCGTGAAGAAATAATAGGCGAGCGCGGCGAAGGCCGGGATGAAGAAGAAAAAGAACCCGATGATTGCAATGGCGAGCAGGATCAGCCGCCGTGTCCAGGATGATGGCGGCCCGCGCCAGTGGTAGCTTCCGCTTGTCAGGTTGGCATCTGCGGCCTGGTAGTCGTTTGCCCACAGGATGATCAGCTCGTCGCCGACGCTGCACTTGGTCATGACGTTATAGTCTCTGACGCCCTTTTCAGTCTGTACGCGGACTTCGTAATGCCGGCTTGACGATGTGGAAACGTTGCCGCGAGAGTCACTGCTTACGTTCGCCGTCGATACGCCGGTTGCTTCCGTGACCGTGCCCTTCAAGTGCACAAACTTCATTCCGTATCCCCGCGCTCCATCAGCCCAATGCCCAGGCACAATAAAAACTGTGGCAGGTCGATCAACCGTTTTATTGCCGGGCGATTGATTTTGCGCAGCGGCTTTCAGGGATAGATTCTCAGGAAAACGGGCGCTCTGCCCCGGGGGAGGGGCCCCTCACGTTCCGCCCACCCCCGCGCAGGCGGGGCCTCGTTCGGCACTGGTGGCGCCCGATCCCCGCCTGCGCGGGGATGAGCGGTTCCTGGTGCGGGCGGCCGCTGCCTACCGCTTCACGCGGCCCTTCACCTGCGCCCGATACTTCTCGCCATAAGGCGGACGCATCATGGCGAGGATCTCGCTCTTGGTCTGGGTGTAGACTGCCTTCTTGTGGCTGAACTCGTAGAAACCTTCGCGGCCATGATACGAGCCCATGCCGGACGGGCCGACGCCGCCGAAAGGAAGGTCTTCCTGCGCAACGTGGAAGACCACATCGTTCACGGTGACGCCGCCGGAGGTCGTACTCTTCAGTACAAGGTCTTTCTCTGCGGCGTCATCGCCAAAATAATACAGGCCGAGCGGACGCTCATGCGCGTTGATATAGGCCACGGCGTCTTTCGTCTCGCCGTAGGACTTGATCGGCAGGATCGGGCCGAAGATTTCGTCCTGCATCACTTTCATATCGTCGGTCGGGTCGATGATGATGTGCGGCGGAATCTTGTGGTGGGGCTGCTGGCCGAAATTCTCGCCCTTCGGGTTGATCTCGATGACTTCCGCGCCCTTGGCGCGCGCGTCTTCGACATAGCCCATGATGCGGTCATAATGGCGCTGGTTCACGACGGATGTGTAATCGTCGTTATCTTTCAGACCGGCAGCATACATTGTCTCGACGGCGCGGGTGGCCGCGCTGACGAATTCGCCCGTCGATTCCTTAGGCACGAAGGCATAGTCCGGCGCGAGGCAGATCTGGCCGGCATTCAGCGTCTTGCCGGCCATGATGCGGGCAGCGGCTTTCTGCATGTCGGCAGAGCGGCCGAGGATGACCGGGCTCTTGCCGCCGAGCTCCAGCGTCAGCGGCACGAGATTGTCGGCCGCGGCGCGCATCACGTGACGCGCGATAGAGGTCGCGCCGGTAAAGAGGATGTGATCGAACGGCAGCTTCGTGAACTCGGCGCCCGCTTCCGGCCCGCCGGTGACGACGACGCATTCTTCATCCGTATAGTATTTGGCAATCAGCTCCTTCATCAGCTCGGACGTCGCCTCGGTGAATTCCGATGGCTTGATCATGCAGCGGTTGCCGGCGGCGAAGATGCCGGCGAGCGGCGTGAAGGTCAGGTTGACCGGAAAGTTCCAGGGCGAGAGGACGCCGATGACGCCCTTCGGCTGATACTGGATTTCGGCTTTCGAGCCGAGCAGGCCGAGCGGGAATTCCGGCTTGCGCTTTTCCGACTTCATCCAGCCTGCCGTATGTTTCTTCGCGTGTTTCAGCGCGCCGATGGAGCCGGCGATGTCGGTAAGCTGTGACTGGTCTTTCGAGCGGTGGCCGAAATCCTTCGCCATCGCATCCACCAGCGCATCGCCATGCGTGACCAAAAGGTCAATCGACTTGTCGAGCCATTCGAGACGCCGTGCGAGCGAAGGCGCGCCGTCGCGCAGATGCGCCGCCTTCTGCTTGTCGAGCAAAGCGCGCATGCCTGAACCTGTCATACCGTCGAGGGCCATTGGAATTCTCCCGGGTCTGTTGCCGTTGAGGCGATCTGATTTGTGAACAGTGTAGCGCGCGTTCAGTGTTTGCGCCATGGGGCACGCCGATCCTTGCCCTTGCGTGAGGCGTTCACGGGACGGATCAATCGGGCTAATTCAGGCGCAAACTAGATTTGTCCGGGACAAGGGAGAGCGGCAGATGGCCGATTACAAGAAGATTTCCTACGAGCGTGACGGCGACATTGCGATCATCGCCTTTGACGATGACAAGACGCTGAACGCCTGCGGTGTGGATACCGTGATCGAGCTGCTGCACGCGTTCGAAGTGGCCGCTGCGGAAGCGCGCTGCACGATCCTGACCGGCAAGGGCCGCGGCTTCTGCTCGGGCGCCAACCTTGGCGGCATGGGCGCGGGGCCTGAAATTTCGTACCCCGGCTCGATGCCGGATGCCGGCAAGGCGCTCGACGCGTTCTACAACCCGCTGGTCACAGCGATCCGCAACCATCCGCATCCGGTGATCACCGCCGTCAACGGCGCGGCCGCCGGCGTCGGCTGCGCCATCGGCCTGATCGGCGACCTCGTGATAGCCGGCAAGAGCGCTTACTTCCTTCAGGCCTTCCGCCGCATCGGCCTGGTGCCGGATGGCGGCTCGACCTGGCTTCTGGCGCGCACCATTGGCCGCGTGCGGGCCATGGAAATGGCACTTCTGGGTGAAAAGCTTCCCGCCGAAACCGCGCTCGAATGGGGCCTCATCAACCGGGTGGTCGAGGACGCGAAACTGATGGAAACGGCGCTGGAATTTGCGCGGAAACTGGCGACGGGCCCGACGGTGGCCCTGTCGCTGGCGCGCCAGCAGATCTGGGCCGCCTGTGACGACGATTTCGGCGCCGCCCTGCACGGCGAACGCATCGCCCAGCGCACGGCGGGCCGCTCGGAAGACTTCCGCGAGGGCGTTTCCGCCTTCCTCCAGAAGCGCCCGGCGGCGTTCAAAGGCAAGTAACTTCTGATTGTGGGGCCGAAATTTCGTTTCTCTTAAAGATTACGAAACCCATTTTAGACTAACGTTCGTTCCGGATGGAACACCGGGGCGGGCGCGATGGACTACAGGCTTGTGCACTTCAACTGCGCGCGTCCTTTGGGGAAGTTCGACTTCAGCAATGAATTCGTTCAGGTTTTTGTCGCGTTGCTGCCGCGTATCTTCAAGGATGGCGACGCGTTCGAGGGCCTGATCCACCATGATCACGGCCTGCGCTGCCCGGATGGCAGCTGGCGCGGCTTCACGAATGCGTTTCCCTATCCGCCCGAATGGCGCGCGCCGGACATCTCCACCCTCGCCGTCTGGCGCTCGCTGGAAGACCTGAAAGCGTTCAGCCATAATGGCCGCACCCACCCGCCCGGCATGCGCCGGCTGGCGAACGAGATCGACCGGTCGGATGGCCCCGGCTTTGTCATGTGGTGGGCCCCGAAAGGGGAGCGCTTCACGCTCGAGGATGGCTGGCAACGCCTGCAGCACCTGCGCCAGAACGGCTCTTCGGAATATGCCTTCTCGCTGGAACAGCCTGTTAAGCGCCCGGCGGTCGCCTAGGACTTTTTCTTTTTTTTCGGTTTGGCTTTGGCGGCCTTGGCGCGCGCAACGCTCATCGCGCGCTTTCCCCACGCGCTGGCCTCGTCCGGATCGTCCATCGCGGACGATGGCAGGCTGACATAGCCCATGTCGATCTGCTCGCCGGTGCTGGGTTTGGTCCAGAGGAAGGGCGCGCAGCCTTCGGACACGAGGTCGGCGCGGAGGGCTTCGTCGGTCTTCAGGTAGACCGTGTCATCCCCGAGCAGTGCGAACATCAGCCCGTCCTGGAACACGCCCGCGCCGCCGAACATGCGCCGTATGCGGACGGGGCCCATCGGGGCGAAGATCTCGATGACGAATTCATGGAAGGGATCGGGGGGCTTGGGCATCGCTTACGCCGCTGGCAATCCCAGCCGGTACACGCCCTTGAACGTATCCGGATTCTCGACCGGCTTGCCTTTCCGGTAGATCGCGATGGTGCCCGCCTTGTGCAGGCGGATCGCTTCGGCGCGCACATCTTTCAGCACACGCACGAAGTGTTCCGGGCTGACGGCCTTTGCCGCGTCTTCCGGCACAATCGTCTTGCCGGCGCCCTTTGCGGCGGTCAGCGCGAGGATCGCGTCGCGGACGGGGTTCCTGGCCTCGTCACTCACCAGTCAATCGCCGCATAAACGAGTTGCTGGAACTGAAGCCGCATCGGGTAAGTCGAGGATGGCATCAGCTGGGTGGCCTGGATGGCGATGATTTCTTCTTCGGAGTCGATCCAGAAGAAGGTCGAGGCGAGGCCGCCCCAGCTGAAGGTGCCGTCGCTGCCGGGCTGGCGCGTCTGCACGAAATCCTGCACGACCGAGCCGCCGAGGCCGAAACCGACGCCGTCGGCCATGACTTCGGTGAAGGCCGAGCGGCCCATGCCGCGCATGGTCTGGTTATCCGGCAGATGGTTCTGGCGCATGAATTCCCAGGTCTTCGGGCTGATGATGCGCGCGCCGTCGAGCGTGCCGCCGCGCAGGAGCATCAGGGCGAAGCGGTGATAGTCGCGCATCGTCGAGACGAGGCCGCCGCCGCCGTTGAGCTGGACCGGGCGTTTCGCATAGGATTTCGAGGCGGCGCCGGCCGGGTCCGCGAGCGTCGTCTTTCCGGTCTCCGCGTCTTTCTGATAGCAGGCCATCAGGCGATGAACCTTGTCTTCCGGCACCCAGAAATCTGTGTCGTCCATGCCAAGCGGACCGAAGATGCGCTCACGGAAGAACTGGTCCAGCTCCTGCCCGGTGATGATTTCGACGAGGGCGCCGAGCACATCAATCGAGTGGCTGTAGCGCCATTCCGTACCCGGAGAGAAAGCGAGCGGCAGGGAAGCCATCTGCCTTGCCATTTGCTGCAGGGTCTGTTTCGGATGGCCGACTTTTTCTCGGCGATAGATCTCGTCGGTTTCGTCCTGCATCAGGAAACCATAGGTGAGGCCGGATGTGTGCGTGACGAGGTCGAGCACGGTCATCTCGCGGTCGGGCTTGCGCAGCTTTGGCGTCGCCGCCGTGCCGCCATCCCAGACCATGACGTCCTTGTATTCGGGAATGTAGCGGCTGACCGGATGGTCGAGCCGTATCCTGCATTCCTCGACCAGCATCATGATGGCCAGCGTCGTGACTGGCTTGGTCATCGAATAGATGCGAAAGATCGTGTCCGGACCAATCGGCGTGTCGCCGCCCATTTCCGTGCTGCCGGTATAGCTTTCGTGCGCAATCTCGCCGCCGCGCGATACCAGCAGGCCCATGCAGGGCAGCTTGCCGGTGTCGATATAGTTCTCCTTGAAGAACGCGGGCATCGCGGCAAGGCGGTCTGCGTTCAGGCCGACTTCGTGCGGGTCTGTGGGGTCGTAATCGAACATTTAGTTTTCCTCGTCAGTCGATTGTTGCGTGATGCTCAGGCTCATCTCTACTGCCTGAGATACGGGGATCGAAAAGATCCCACCTTTGTTGTTCTTCCAGTGCGAATAACCCTGCTCAAAGAAAGCAGAGCCGTCAGCGCCTGTCTGTTCCAGTTCGTCAATGCTTCGGAGGAGAATGGTCTTTTCAAATGGTATGTGGCCGATAACGCCCGGATTCACAGCCACCTCGCTCCCTCCGCTGTGCGTCGTCACATCTGCACCCTTGATAGAAACATGAACTACGGTGTCCGACGCATATGGTTCAATCTTCTCTATTGTTAGGCGCATAGAAGATGTCGAAGCGTCCTTGACGGTCCAGACTTGGCCGACTTCGATTTCCGGCAACGGTGCCGCCGTGGCGCAAGCTGCTAGCGACATCAAGACGCCAAAGCTGATCAGTGATCGGAACAACGACATCAAAGATTGCCCGCCTTCGCGGCGCGCGCCAATTCCCGGGCGATGATGATCTGCTGGATCTGGCTGGTGCCTTCGTAGAGGCGGAAGATGCGCACGTCGCGGTAGAAGCGCTCGATGCCGTAATCGGTGACGTATCCGGCGCCGCCGAAGAGTTGCACGGCGCGGTCGGCGACGCGGCCACAGGCCTCAGTGGCGAAGAGCTTGGTGCAGGAGGCGAGCATGGTGACGTCTTCGCCCGCATCGCGGCGGCGGGCGGCGTCGAGGATCATGCATTCAGCGGCGTAGGTTTCGGCCTGGCTGTCGGCGATCAGCACCTGCATCATCTGGTGTTCGAAGATCGGCTTTCCGAACTGCTTGCGCTCCAGCGCATAATTCACCATCTCGCGGATCAGGCGTTTCGAGACGCCGGTGGCGACCGCGGAAATGTGCAGCCTGCCCTTGTCCAGCACGCTCATGGCGACCTTGAAGCCTTCGCCTTCCTTGGCGATCATATTGGCGGCAGGCACGCGGGCATTTTCGAAAATCACGTCGCAGATATGCGCGCCCTGCTGGCCCATCTTCTTTTCCGGCACGCCGACGGACAGGCCCGGCGTATCGCGCTCGACGATGAAGGCGGAGACGCCGCGCGCGCCGGGCTCGTTTGGATTCGTCCGTGCCATGACGGTGAACAGGTCCGCCTTGTTGGCATTAGTGATGTAGCGCTTGGTGCCGTTGAGGATGTAATGGTCGCCGTCGCGGGTCGCCTTGGTCTTGAGCCCGGCGGCGTCGGAGCCGGCTTCCGGTTCGGTGAGCGCAAAGCTCGCGATCAGGTCGCCCGAGGCGATGCCGGGCAGCCATTTCGATTTCTGCTCCTCGGTGCCGAACAGGATCAGCGCCTGGCTGCCGATGCCGATATTGGTGCCGGCGACGGAGCGGAAGGCCGGGGAGGTTTCGCCCAGCTCGAAGGCCACGAGGCATTCGGTTTCCATGTCGAGGTCGAGGCCGCCATATTCCTCCGGCACGGCGATCCCAAACAGGCCAAGGGCCTTCATCTGGTCGATCACGTGCTGGGGCACGGCGTCTTCCTCGCCGACCTGGGCCTCGACCGGTACACAGGTTTCCTGCACGAAGCGGCGGACCTGTTCGATCAGGGCGGCGCGGGTTTCGGCGTCAAAGGCCATCGGTTTCTCCCTTGTTCTTTCGAGCCCACTCTATGCCGCAACGGCACGCTTGTCGAAGGGGGCCGTAAGGGTATGGTTGCCGCAGGAAACAGGGAGTGAGTATGCCACCGGTGACCATCGAAACAGGAGAATGGGCGGGCTGGACCAACTGGCCCGACGAGCCGTTCGAAGCTCAAACGGCCGGGCCGTTCTACTACAAGGTCGATGCATCAGGGCCTGTCGCAGCCTTCCGGGCCGAGCGCAAGCACATGAACGGCGCCGGCGTGATGCATGGCGGCTGCCTGATGACGTTCGCCGACTTCGCCTTGTTCGCAATCGCAAACGACCAAATGGATGGTGGTTATGGCCTCACGGTCGCCTTCACGTCGGAATTCCTGGATGGCCCCATCGAAGGCGAATTGGTCGAGGCGCGCGGCGAAGTCTTGCGGGCCGGTGGTTCGCTCGTATTTGTGCGCGGCATTGTCACGTCCGAAGGCCGACCCTGCCTGAACTTCTCGGGCACACTTAAAAAATTGAGGAAAAAGTCATGAGCCAGCACCCCCCGTATCAGGAACTCTCCCGCTCCATCAAAGGCAAGACCGCGCTGATTACCGGCGCCGCCAGCGGCATGGGCCGCGCCACCGCGCACCTCTTCGCCCGCGAGGGCGCCAATGTCGCCGTGACCGATCTCCGCCAGGAAAACGTCGATATCGTCGTCGAAGAGATCAAGGCGGCGGGCATCCAGAACGTGAAGGGCTGGGCGCTGGATGTCGGCGACGGCGCCGCGATCAAGCGCGTTGTGGACGAGGCGGCTGCGCATTTCGGCGGCATGGACATTCTCATCAACAATGCCGGCTTCGCCAAAGCGGGCGATGTGGGCGAGGAGTCCTATGAGGACAGCTGGGGCCCGAGCATCAACGTGATGCTGACCTCGCACCAGCGCGCCATCCGCGCCGCCTTGCCCTACATGCGCAGGAATGGCTGGGGCCGGATCGTCAATATTGCGTCCACGGAAGGTCTCGGCGCCACGCCCGGCAACTCACCTTACGTCGCTGCCAAGCACGGTGTCATCGGCCTGACGCGCGGCCTCGCGGTGGATCTCGGCCGCGAGGGCATCACGGTGAACTGTATCTGCCCGGGACCGATCAAGACCGGCATCACGGCGGGCATTTCCGACGAGCACAAGGAAATCTACGCCAAGCGCCGCGTGCCGCTTCGCCGGTATGGCATTCCGGAAGAGGTTGCCAACATGACGCTGTCGTTGGTGCTTCCGGCGGCGAGCTTCCTGAACGGCGTGCACATTCCGGTCGATGGCGGCATGAACATCAAGAACGCCTGACGCGGTCTCGGCTGAACGCCCTTTGCAATCGGGTCAAGCTCACTCTTCGCTCAGCGTTCCTTGCCTGATGTGAAGATGCCAATGATGAATGTCTTCGCGACGTACAGCCATGGTATCGCGATCAGGTCGATGACGATTCCAATCAGGTTCGCCTGCAGAAGTTCCTGCCCGCCGGGGCCCAGCTCGCCGCGAGCTTGCAGCGGATAGCCCACGGCTGCGATCCAGATCGCCTTGTAGGCAAACTGGATAAGGAGAACCGGCAACATCTTGACCGGAAAACGCAGGCCCAGCAGCGCGAGCAACGATAGCGCCCCCCAAAATGCAAACGCGACACCCTCCATGGGTTCAAAAAACCCCCAGTTTGCCAGCAGCGTACCCCACACCGTGATTGTGAACAGGACACCCGTGAGGAAGTAAGGAATGCGCATGATCCACAGGCGCAGCGGCGAAAGACCCAAGGCATTGCTGCTACTCAGCACGTTTTGCATGCAGGCCATCCTCATTTTGCGTCCTGCGGAAAGTGTCGTTGACCATCGTCGACGTGGCTATATCCTCCCGTTGCAGGAATCTTGATCTTTCGTAACAGGAACAGGCGCAATGGCCCTGCCAACCGTTTCGGCTGGCCTCGTCAAAGGACTGATCCGCCACGCCGAAAGCCAAGGCGCGGATGCGAGCGAGCTTAGATGCCGGGCCCGCCTCAATCACGAGGCGCTGGGCGATCCCGATGCGCGCTTGCCGCTGGCCAGCTATATCGATCTCTTGCGCGAGACGAAGGCGATGTTGGGCGACCCTGCGCTGGCCCTGCACTATGCCGAGACGGTCCTAATGTCGGAGGTCTCGATCGTCGGCTTGATCATGGAGGCGTCGGCCACGATCGGCGAAGCCTACCAGCAGATGCGCCGGTACGGCCGCCTAGCGATCGAAGTCGATACCACCACACGCGGGGGCCGATTCGAACTCATCACGGACAATGACAAGCTCTACTTGGTCGATTGCTGGCCGGCACCGGAGGATGTCCCTGAACTGACGGAAATGGCGTTCGCCTCTCTCGTTTGCGGCCCACGCCGATACCTCGCTCGATCACCGGTGCTCTCGCTTCAGTTCGCCTACTAGGCACCCTCCTACCGCGCCGAGTACGAGCGCGTTTTCAGGTGTCCCATTGAATTCGGGGCATCCAGAAACGCGCTTGAGATGCACCCCGACTCCCTAACTTGGCCAGTCGGGCAGAACTCATCATATGTGTTCGGCTTGCTTACGGAACGTGCAGACTTGCTCCTGGAGTCGCTTGATCAGGTGCATACCACCTCTCGTCGCGTCGAAGCCATGCTAATGACGGTGCTGCATCATGGCGAAATCAGAGCAGAGGACGTGGCGCGCCAGCTCGGTTTCAGCCGGCAGACTTTGTTCAGGCGATTGCGGGATGAAGGCACAACTTTCTCGGACGTCCTTAAAAGTATCAGGCGGCGGCTCGCGATCGAATACCTCAAGGGGGGCAAGGTTTCGGCCAACGAAATCGCCTACCTTGTCGGCTTTTCCGATGCGGCGGCATTCTCACGCGCGTTCAAGCAGTGGACTGGCAAAACACCCGGCGAGTATCGCAGCGACGGCGTCCGATGAAGCCGTGCCTAGAACACTGTCTTCATGAGCTCACGAGCGGCTAACCGTTGCGCGGCGCAGAGACGGAGCGACTCGGACGTTTCCGCGAGCGCCTGGTCGTGTCCCGCTGCTTCGGCACCCTGCACCGCGAAGAGTGCTTCCAGTTCAGGGATGATGGCTGGATCACAGAAGGCGCGCGCGAGGCGCGGCGTACTGCGGCGGGACTGGGCGGGGATGACCGAGAGGAATGCCGGGAACTCTGCTTTCAGCCGCGCCCATGTGTCCGCGCGGTGCAGCGGATTGTCCATCAGGCTGCTCGCGACCGAGAAGCTCGCGGCGGCGCCGAATGTGCCGTCCAGCATCAGGGCCTCGGCGCGGCGGGCGAGGTCCGGCTCGGTGACCGAACCTATGGCATCGGCCACGGCCTGGTTGAACACGGCGTCGTCAACCCGAGTACGCGCGGCAAGAATCTGATCGAAGGCCGGCGCGCCACCATCCGCGAAGGCAACCTTGAGGGCCGAGCGATAGAGATCGCTGTTCATGCCGCCTGTGCCCTCGAGGACAGGCGCAAGCCGGCGGCGGAGTTCCTCGCGCGACGCCGGGTCCAGCAATGTCAGTGCACGGAAGCTGAGAAGGCGCGCTTCCGCTTCAGGCTCCTCACCGGCATTGCCGCGCGCATCCAGCGCAGCGGCAATGCGACTGCGCAGGTCGGCAGGCGCCATGAGGCCAAGCCGCAGCAACAGCGTGTCGGCTGCCGTGAAGCCGGCAGACAGGACCGCGCCGTCCGGATGGGCCAGCGAGGCCTCCAGCACGGCGCGCCATGTGGCAGCGTCCAGTGCACCCGCATTGAAGGCGGCTTCGGCGCTGTCGAGGCTGGCCAGCGCCTCGGTCGCCGGCAAGTCTGCCAGCGCTTCGCTGAGGGCCTGCCATCCGTCCGCGTCCAGGCTGAACCGGTAATAGCCCGCACCGTCCGCATTCGGAACAATCACCGATGGGCACATCGCGCCGCTGAGCTCGGTGACCGCTGTTTCCGAAGTCAGCAGTGTGCAGGTCTTGCCCGTATTGGCGCCGTCCCGCCAGGACACGCAGACCGGTAATGTCCAGCGCGCCGCCGGATCAATCGTCGAACCGAGCGGCGCATAACGGCTCTGGCTCAGCGCAAGGCTCGGCCCGCGCGGGCTGCAGGTCAGCTCGGCACGGACAAGGGGCACGCCCTTCTGGGTAACGAAGTCGCGGAAGATGTCGCCAATCGCCGGCTCGCGGGTTGCCGCGCTGATCGCCTCGTAGAAGTCGGCGCTGGAGGCATCGCCATCGGCGAAGCGCGCAATGTAGCGGCCAAGCGCGGGGCGGAATCGCTCCGGCGTGAAATAATGGTCGACCATGCGGATGACGGCCTGGCCCTTGTCATAGGTCAGCGCATCATAGGCGTTGCGGATGTCTTCATTCCGGCTGATCGGGCCGGCAATGGCGCGCGCGCTGGACAGGCTGTCGAGTGCCATCGCGGAGATGCCGTCCTCGACCGAGACAACCTCATGGCCGCCGTCCGGCTCCATGACCGCGAGCACCGCCGTCTCGCTCCACACGGCAAAGGCTTCCTTCAGCCAGAGATCATCCCACCAGGGCGGCGTGACGAGATTTCCGAACCACATATGGGCAATCTCATGCACGTGCAGTGCCATCAGCGCACGGACGAAGACCGGGCCGGCATCCGCGCTGCGCAGGATGCGGCTTTCGCGGTAGGTGATCGCGCCGGCGAGTTCCGTGGCGCCGGAGGGCCATTGCGGCGCCGCGATGAGATCAAGCTTTTGATAGGGATAAGGCTGGTCCAGCATCTCCTCGAAGATGGCCATCATCTCCGGCGTGATCGACAAGACGAAGTCCATCTCTGCGCCTTTGCCCGCACGGGTATAGCCGGTGAGCGGCACCTCGAAATTCCGTACACTGTTGGCCGGAAGAGGTGCGCGCTCGATCCTGTCAAAATCCCCGACGGCCGCCGACAGGAGGTAAGTCGAGAGCGGACGGGTCGGGGCAAAATGGATGGTCTCGAACCCGTCACGCGCCGGCTCGCGCGAGACTTCCGGCGTATTGGCGATGGCATGCATACCTTCCGGAACAGTGATCGACATTTTGAACACCGCCTTGAATCCCGGCTCGTCAAAGCCCGGCAGGAAACGGCGCGCCTCGATGCTTTCAGATTTCGCCAGCGCATAAAACTTACCTTGCGACTCGACCTTGAAGAGGCCGGCAAGGTTGGCATTGAACGGCGCCGAATAGTCTATCGCGAGCGTGACCCTGCGCGAGGTCAGCCGCTGCGGAAAGCCGACCCAGACGACACCGGTGTCGAGCACCTCGGTCCAGCTCGCCTCCACGGTTTCGCCGCCTGCTGTTGCGGTGACCGAACTGACGTCGAGCTTGTCGCCATGCATCCAGAGACCGGTGGCCGCAGCTTCGAGCACGATGTCGATTTCAACATAGCCGTCAAAGCGCACCTTTCGCGGATCGAGATCCAGCGCCGCGCGATAAGTGACGGGGCGGGCAACGCCGGACAGCTGGCCCGCCGGCGCCGCGAGGCGCAATGCTTCCGCATCCACGGGCTGCACCGGCAGCGTCCAGGCCGAGCGCTGGGCGCAGGCGCCAAGCAATACGCTGAGCGCGGCGAACAGAGCGATCCATCGCATCCTGTTACTCCTTTGACCGAGGCCGTCCGCAGAAGTCTACCCGGCGAAACCGCGCGCTGTCATCGCTTCATGCCAGCGGCCGAGATTCGGCAGCTCCTTGTGCGGGGTCCATTTCATCACGCGGGTAAATCCGCAGGTGATATAGAGCGTGATATCCGCGATCGAGAAACGCTCTGCCGCGACGAACTCGTGGTCGGCAAGGTGATCATTGAGCCGCTCGGCCATCTTGCGCGCGGCCTTCTCGCCTTTGACCGCCGCCTCGGCGCTTTGCGGCACTTCCAGCGGCGCCATCATCGGATGCGCGTTGCGAAACCAGCCGGCAAACTGGATGAAGAACATCAGTTCAACGCGCCGGTCCCACATTTCGATCAGCGCTTTTTCCTTCGGGTCCGCGCCCATCAGGTTCGGCTCCGGAAAGACGCCTTCGAAATAGGTGCAGATGGCGCGGCTCTCGGTCAGCTTCGTGCCGTCATCCAGCAGGAGCGCCGGCACCTGTGCATAGGGCGAGACATCGCGATAGCCCGGCTGCTTGTGCTCCTGTTTCATGATCGAGACTTCTTCCAGATCAACCGCGTCCAGCTTGCCTTTGGCGCGCAGGAAGAAGACCACACGGTCAGGGTTCGGGGCCATCGGGCTATGATAGAGTTTCATGGTTTCCTCCTCAGAATTTCTTGGTGATGCCGAAGGTCGCGTTCAGCGGCTCTCCGGGAAAATAGCGCTCATTGCCGAAGCCGACATCGGCGCGGTCGGCATAGGCTTCGTCCGTCAGGTTACGGAGGATCAGGTAGGCCTGTACCGAGTCCGTGACATCCCAACCTGCCCGCGCGCCGAACACGGTATGGCCGGGATAGGTGACCGTATTGGCGGGGTCCATGAAATATTCGCCCACATGTTCCAGCGTCAGCGACAGTTTCAGCGCCTCCAGAGCCTGCCAATCGAGCCTCGCATCGGCGAGCCATTCCGGCGCGGTGTCGATCTGGTCACCGTCCGAGATGCGCTCCTGCGCCGAAACGACCGGCCGGTCGAACGTATAGGTCTGGTCGCTCCAGGCGACATTGCCGCCGAAGCTGACACTCTGATTGACCCGGAAACTGGCAGCCGCCTCAACACCGATATGCCGTGTTGATCCGTCCACGACATTCAGGCCATCGGAATCGCGGAAGAAGAAGTTCTCCTTGTCCATCCAGTAGGCCGCCACATCATAGGTGAGGCGGTCTTCCAGCGCAGCGCCGCGCACACCGATCTCGAGGCTGTCCAGCGTTTCCGCTTCGATCTCGCCAACCGTCTGCAGGCTCTGCAGGCGGTAGAGGTCAGACACCTGCGGCGCACGGGCGCCGCGGGCATAGTTGGCATACAGACTGTAGTCGCCAGCCTCCCAGATCAGACCCAGCTTGGGCGTCAGGAAACTGAAATCATCCGAGCGGTCCGCCGGCACATTGAACCGGCCATTGATGCCTTCGGGCGCGCGTGTGTCGTAGGTATAGTCATGCGTCTCGCCGCGCAGCCCGGCGAGGAGGCGAAGGTCATCCGTCAGCGCCACTTCGGCTTCGCCCCAGAGCGCAAGAACCTGCGTGTCGACGACATAATTGTAGTGAATGCCCTGCGGAAAGGCCGGGCTGGGATGCGGGCCGGGCTGCACTTCTTTCAGGTAACCGGATGCAAAATCCGTGTCCGCGCCAAAGCGCCAGTCTATCCTTCCGTCCGTGTGCAGATCATAGCGCGCCATCAGGCCGCCGCCCGTGTGCGCATTCTTCTCGACGCCGCCATAGGGCAGGAAGTGCTGGGAGAAGACCATGCCCTGGCTGTGCAGGTTGGGCGTCAGCACCAGCCTGCCCGGCCCCAGATCGCGCGACATGCGGATGGCAGCCCGGGCGGACCAGGCGTCGCGGTAGGCTTCCGGGTTCGGGTTCGTCTCGGCAAGGTCGCGGTCTTCATAGGCGCGGGGCCCCTGAATGAAACTCGCGGTTTCCTGATTGAGGCTGGATGCGGAAAGCCAGGCCGTCACGTCCCATCCGCCGAGCGCCCGCTCGGCCAGCAGCGAGACTTTCTGTTGCTGGCTGGCGGTGTCATTACGCCAGCCCTTGTCGTCGAGCAGGGAGAGGTTGAGGCGCGTGGCATCGCCAAGGTTCACAGACGCATCGCCCCGCCAGCGCTCCAGCGTGCTGACGCTCGCGCGGACAAATTGATCTTCATCAGGAAACGGCAGGAAGCTGTTGATCAGTCCGTGTACAGCGTTCGAGCCGTATTTCGCGCTGCCCGGGCCGCGCACGATCTCGATCTGGCTGGCGATTTCGAAATGTGGCTCGATCAGGCTGTTGACGTTGCCGAAGGCAGGGGAGCGGACGGGGACACCGTTCTCGAGAATCAGGAAGCTTCCCTGCCCGGCCCCGCCGCTCAGCACCGGCGAGCGGATCGAGATCAGATGCTCCTGCCCCGAATTCATCTGGATATTTACGCCCGGCGCCTGGTTCAGGATTTCTGCGGGGCGGTCGGCGGCCGTGTCGGAAATGAGATCAGCCGTCAGCAAAGATTGGGCGCCGGGGTCGGTCTCCTGCCGGTCGCCCCATACCCGCACGGGCGCAAGTCTGTGGACCAGGGTAATTGTCCGGACTTGGTCCGGATCTTCGCAGGACGGCTGCGACCTTGATGGAACACATGACGCCGGTTCGGATGCCTCCTGCGCTGCGGCCGCACCAGCCAGTCCGGCCATTCCCGCAATGATCAGACCTGTACGAAATGACAAAATGCGCTCCCTGTGCAGGACGCAAATCAGCCGGGCGTCCGCCGCAGGTTGTAGGCGTTGGCGCCGGCGTTGGCGACCCCGGTAATGCGACTGAAAGCCTGACGCCGCCCTTACATGCGCGGGCCCCGCCGGACTTTACTCCGCGTCACGCTTCAAGTTCACACCCGGCAAATTCTCGGTTGTCTCTTGCGCGGCGCCTTCCGCCAGGCGGATCGACCGCACCTTGTAATAGTAGGCGAGGCACCCGTTCTGCCAGTCGGTGGGATCGACCGCCAAGTCGTCCCAGCGGTAGGCCTTGGGGTCAATCGAAATCGCCTGCTCGACGACGATGTCCTGCTCGCCGGCGGCGGCGCGTTTGGCAACGTCGGCATAGCGGGCCTGCAGCATCGGGCGCCAGTGTTGTATGATCCCCGGGAGATCGCGGATATCGTAAAGCGTGTTGGGCGCGATCAGCAGGAGCAGCGGCAGCAAGGCGAGTGAGCCGGTCTGCAGCGACCGGCGCAGTTTGCTGTCGCCGGACACCATATCGGACACGAGCGGCGCCAGGGGCACGAGGCTTGCCATCCAGCCGCCGATCAGCGCGGCATAGAGAATGTCCCGCACACGATGCGGCGCTTCATGGCCCTGCGCATAGTCGGTGATGGCAAAGCCCGTGACGACAGCGGCCATCGTCGCGATGGGCACCATGACGGCCATCGAGCCGAACGGGCCTGGCAGTGGCAGCTTCCAGCTGATCCAGTCCGGCCGCGCCCTTGCGAAGACCGGCACGGTCAGGACCAGCACGGTCAGGCAGAGCAGGCGCGCATCTCCCAGCCAGACAATCGAAGACGTCCGGGGGCTGAGGAAAAAGTTGATCGCCGCAGAGGGGCTTTTGGCGTTCGGGAAGTTGACCAGTTCACGTTCCGCCTGGCCAGGCGCGAAGACATTGATCGCAATCCCCACCGCCGTGATCACGCCAAGCACGGCGAATGCGATCATCAGGTCGGGGCGCTTCCGCACAAAGGCGAGCGCAAAGGCGATGCCCATGCATCCGAAGAACAGCATGCCCGGAAGTTCGTGCAGCCCGGTCGTCAGGAAAGCGAGGAAGGCCGCCAGCGCCATCGCACCGATCTGGCGGCCACGGTCGCGGCCGAGTGCCCGGTCGCTGGTCGCGGCCCACAGCGCGAGCGCCATTGTGAGGTAGGGAAATTCATACTCGACCAGGCCGGTCAGCCAGAACCAGGTGTCGCCCTGATGCGACATGCCGGTCCAGAACAGGGCGCACAGCAATATCGCCAGAAACAGCTTGAACTTCGTGTCGAGCGTCTTGCGATACACGATGTCGAGGAAGGCGTAGAACGCAATGCCCCAAGTGAAAGGCGACAGGAAGATGAGCAGGTTGTAGGCAATCGAGTGCATGTCGATATGCGGGAAGGTATAATAGTAGATCGAATGCGTCGCCCAGCGGCCGGACCAGTGCATGTATTCCGCGACGAGACGGTCAAACGCCGTGGAGATGTCCTTTGAATAGCCGCCGCGGCAGAAATCTTCGGCAACCGGCATGGCGAGGAATGTCAGGGTGAGGGACATGACGCCGAGCAGGCACAATGTTCCGATCAGGAACGGGCGCAATACACGTGCGGTGGCCGGCGAAAGCGATTCATAGAGCATGTTGGTCCCCGTCTTTGTCCCCGTGAGCTTGCCGGACAAAGGCCAAAGTCGCCCACCGGGCGACTCGCTTGTCGATCAGTCTCGCACGAAGCGGTATGCGGCAATCACCTTACCCGGAATCGGAGACCAAAACCCCCGATCCCGCAGGGTTTTGTAGGCGTTCGCGCGGCGATTTGCCAGCAGGAAGATGCCCGTCAGCCTCCCTTGCCTACAAGCCGGGCACCTTGGTGCCCAACCCGATCAGGCGCCGGCAAACAGCTGGTAAGGCAGCGCGCCCACCACGGCTGCCGACAGGCAGGTCGCCAGCGTTCCCGCCAGCAATGTGCGCCAGGCCAGCGAGAGGAAATCATCGCGGCGGTCAGGCTCAACAATCGAAAGCCCCCCGATCAGGATGCCCATCGAGCCGAAGTTGGCGAAGCCGCAGATGGCGTGGGCGGTAATGATGCGGGTGCGCGGGTCCATCGCCTCGACCGGAATGTCGGCGAGCTGGATGAACGCCACGAACTCGGTGAGTACCGTCTTCACGCCCATCAGCGAGCCGGACTGGGCCGCCTCGTTCCAAGGTACGCCGACCATGTACATCAGCGGCGCGAAGATCCAGCCAAGAATACGCTCGATCGACAGCGGCCCGCCGAACACATCGGGCAGCGCGCCGAGGCCGGCATTGAAAAGCCAGAGCAGCGCGAGCGCCGCGATCAGCATGGTGGCGATATTGAACACGATCTTCAGCCCGTCCGTAGCGCCCGTCGAGAAGGCGTCCATGGTCGAGGCATAGTTGAAATCCGGGTTCTGCCCCCGCTGGTCGGCGGGCGTCGTTTCAGGGATCATCGTGAGCGCAACCGCCACTGCGGCCGGCGCGGCCATGAACGAAGCAGTCAGCAACTGGCCTAGCGGGTTTTCCATCTTACCCTGAAGGAATGATCCGTAGACGATCAGAACGGACCCAGCGATGGTGGCAAAGCCCGCCGTCATCATGATGAGCAGTTCGGAGCGGGTCATGCCCTTGATGTAGGGGCGGATGAGGACCGGCGCCTCGGTCATGCCCATGAAGACATTGGCGGACACAGCCAGCGAGGTTGCCCCGCCTAGGCCCATCGTCCGTCGGAAGACGGCCGCAAAGCCGTTGGTGATCCAGCGCAGGATGCGCCAGTGCCAGAGCATCGCCGACAGCGCGGCGACCACAATGATGATCGGCAGGATCTGGAAGAAGAAAAGTGGCGGCGCAGATGTGCCGATCAGTTCGGACGCTTTCTGGTCGTTGCCCACATAGCCGAAGACAAAGTCCGTACCCGCACGCGTAGCTTCCTGCAGCCCGCTGACAACGTTATTCGCCTGCGACAGGATTTCCCGAACGACGGGAATACCGAAGAGGATCAGCGCGAACGCGAATTGCATCACCGTGGCGCCGAGTACGATCTTCCACGGGAAGAGCTTCTTCTTCTCCGAGACCGCCCAGCAAATCGCGTAGATGACCGCCATGCCAAGCAGCGCACGGCCATTGTCCCAACCCCATTCGTATCCCGCTGGCATGCCGCACGCACCTCCCGTCCAATGATAGCCCGTCGCAAGGCTTAGCCGCCGGGCTGCGGATTGGAAAGCAGGCAATGGCAATCAGCGGTCCCGTGGGGACGCGATTTGACGCGCTTTCGAAGCGGGCATAGGTTTTCTTTTGATTTCAAACGACTGGCCTGCAAAATCCCCGCAGGCCTTCACGCAGAGCCGAGGCCCGAACAGGAAATGAAACTCCAGACCGTGTTGATCGCGCTGGCGATGGCCTTTGCCGCGCCCGCCCTGGCCGCCCCTGACACCAAAGAGCCCGCCGAAAAGGAAGTCCCCGAAAAGCCGGTCCCCGAACCCGTGATGTTCAAGAGCACGCATACCGGCACTTTCGGCGGCCAGAAGATGACCTACCGCGTCGAAGCCGGCGAGACGCAAATCAAGAATGCCGACGGCGACATCACCGCCAGCTTCTTCACCATCGCCTATATCCGCGAGAGCACCGGAGCGCCCCGCCCGGTCTCTTTCGTTTTCAATGGCGGGCCCGGCTCCGCTTCGGTCTGGCTGCACCTCGGCCTGCTCGGGCCGAAGCGCGCGGCCGTCGCCTCGGACGCCGACGCCGATGATGGCGCCGCGCCCTACACCCTGCTGGACAACCCGCTCTCCATCCTGGACGTCACCGACCTTGTCTTCATTGATCCCATCGGCACCGGCTACAGCCGCGTTGTCGGCAAGGGCGAGGGCAAGGACTATTGGAGCGAAGAAGGCGATGGCAGCTCCATCGCGGAATTCATCCGTATATGGATCACCGACCACAAGCGCTGGAACGCGCAGAAATACCTGATCGGCGAAAGCTTCGGCACCACCCGCGCCGCCTATCTCGCGCACCGGATGCTGACCGGCGATGTCGATATCGCGCTCAACGGCCTCGTGCTCATCTCGCAGGCGCTGGACTATGAAGGCTCCACCTCCGCGCACGACAACGTCTATTCCTACATCACCTACCTGCCGAGCATGGCCGCGGCCGCGCAGTATCACGGCAAGGCCGGCGCCGGCGTACCGCAGGAAACCTTCCTCGCCGAGGCCCGCGCCTTCGCCCGCGATGAATACGGCCCCGCGCTCCTGAAAGGCGCCCGCCTCACGCCGGACGAGCGTGCGTATATCCGCGACAGGCTCGCCTACTTCACCGGCCTGCCGCCGAGCTATGTCGAAACCTCCGACCTGCGCATCCTGATGCATCGCTTCCAGAAGGAGCTGCTGCGCGACAAGGGCGTCGCCCTCGGCCGCCTCGACGGGCGCTATCTCGGCGACGAAGCCGACGACGCCGCAGAAGGTCCGGACTCGGACGTTTCAGGCTATGCCATCGGCTCGGCCTATTCCGCGCTGATGCACCAATATCTGTCGGGCGATCTCGGTGTCACGATGGACCGTCCCTACATGCTGTCCGGCCCGGAAGCCGGGGAAGCCTGGAACTACCGCGACGCGCCGGAAGGCGAATACTGGGAGCCGAAATACCTGAATGTCGGCCGCAAACTCTCGACCGCCATGCGCCAGAACACGGCGATGAAAGTCTGGGTCGCCAACGGCTATTTCGACCTCATCACGCCCTTCTTCGACGCCGAGATCACCTTTGCCCGCTACGGCATTCCGCAGGAGCGCGTCGCCATGACCTACTACCAGGCCGGCCACATGATGTACCTCAACGAGCCCGCGCTGGAAGCCCTCGCCGCCGACCTGCGCAGCTTCTATGCAGGTAGGCTCAAGGACACCCAGCCGGACTAGCCCAGTCAGGGCACCCCGGTAGACCCTGCCCTAGCCGAGCTTGCAGACGCAGATCTTGTTACCGTCCGGGTCGCGGAAATAGGCGCCGTAAAAGGTTGGCATCCGGTTGCCCGGCGCGCCTTCGTCAACGGCCCCGAGTTCGATGGCCTTCTTGTAGACCTTGTCGACCGTTTCCTTGTCCTTGGCAGCGAGCGCCGGCATCACACCGTTACCCACGGTGGCGGCATTCTTGTCATAGGCATCGCCGATGGCCAGCATCGGCTGGCCCGGGCCTACGCCGTAGAACTGGAGGCGGTCATTCGCAAAGAAGCGCTTGGCGCCCATTTCGCCGAGAACGGCGTCATAGAAGGCCATCGCCTTTTCCTTGTTGTTCGAACCGAGTGTCACATAGGCCAGCATCTGAAGTCCTCCCTGCGTGCTGTTTCAGAACTAAGACACCATGCCGCGCGCCTGCGGGCAAGACTGACCGAAGGGCATAGCCAGCCGAGACAATCAACCGGGAGGCGAGGTGACGCAGCGGATGCGCTTGACGTTGACGTGAACGTCTGGTGTGACACCGCCCAAACCTATCAACCGCTTCAGGAGCCCTCCCCATGTCAGAGATCCGCTTTGATGATCGCGTCGCCATTGTCACCGGCGCAGGCGGCGGCCTTGGCCGCGCCCACGCGCTTGAACTTGCCCGGCGCGGCGCAAAAGTCGTGGTCAACGACCTGGGTGGCTCGCGCGATGGCTCGGGCGGCAGCTCGGCTGCTGCCGAAGCGGTCGTGAAAGAGATCGAAGCGCTCGGCGGCGAAGCCATCGCCAACGGCTCCTCGGTTTCGGATGTCGACGGCGTCAAGCGCATGATCGACGACACGATGGCCAAATGGGGCCGCATCGACATCATCATCGCCAATGCCGGCATCCTGCGCGACCGCTCCTTCTCGAAGATGACCGTTGAAGACATCGACCTCGTCGTCGCCGTCCACCTGCGCGGCTCGTTCCTGCCCGTTCACGCTGCATGGGACATCATGAAGGCCCAGAATTACGGCCGGATCGTCGTCACGACTTCTTCCACCGGTCTCTATGGCAACTTCGGCCAGGCGAACTACGGCGCAGCGAAGCTCGGCGTCGTCGGCATGATGAACACGCTGAAAATCGAAGGCGCAAAAAACGACATCAAAATCAACGCTGTCTGCCCGATTGCTGCAACCCGCATGACGGAAGACATCATGTCCGAGGGCATGCTTGAGGCGCTGAAACCGGAATACGTGACGCCGGGCGTCATCAACCTCGTCAAGGAAGATGCCCCCACCGGCATGATCCTCTCGGCCGGCGCTGGCGCCTTCTCTATGGCCCAGATTGTCGAAACCGCCGGCGCTTTCGTCGGCCAGGGCGACGCCCTGACGGCTGAAGCCGTTGCCGCGAAATGGGGCCAGATCACCGACGTGTCGAAAGCCCAACCGGCTTTCAAATCGGGCTCCGAGCACGGCGGCAACATCTTCGCCCGCGTCGCCGAAGCCGCAAAAGCCTAGTAATTCAGGGACGACGGCGATCTTCCGAATGGAAGAAAGCCGTCAGTCTTTGGTTTCGGCAGGCTCTTTAGGCGCTTCAAAGTCGATCTGGTCCGCTGGCCGGACCGGGCCACCCTCATCGTCGTCGCCGCGATCATCGCGGGGCGGCCAGTTCGGTGGGCCTCGCCGCGAAAACGCGTAGATGACCGCAGCGACCAGTAGGGCGAAGACGAGGAATTTAAGCATCCGGGCTTCGCCCCCTGACTGAACTTATTTCTGCATCGCCTTCAGATACATCGAGTTTTTCGGAGACGCGAAGAGACGCTCGACCATCGGAACGAAGAATTCCAGCGGCTCGCTCTCATAGTCCGGATCGAAGGCCGACTGATCATAGAGATGGCAGAACTGGGCGCAGTATTCGAAATGCGGATTGTCCCGGAACTGGTCGCGCATGTTCCGGTCAAGGCCGAGATGGTGGAAGAAGTAATAGCCTTGGAACATGCCGTGATTGGCGACCATCCAATGGTTCGCCTCGGAAACGAAAGGTTTCAGGATCGCGGCGGCGACATCCGGGTGATTGAAGCTTCCCAGCGTGTCGCCGATGTCGTGAAGCAGGGCGCAGACAACGTATTCTTCGTCGCGCCCGTCGCGGTGGGCGCGGGTGGCCGTCTGGAGCGAGTGGGTCAGCCGGTCGACCGGGAAGCCGCCATAGTCCCCGTCGAGCAGTTTCAGGTGGTCGATCACGCGTTTGGCGAGGCCTTTGTTGAAGCCCTTGGCATGCTCGGCGATGATGTCCCAGTCTTCCTTCGTGCCCTCGAGCATCTCGCGAAACTGTGCCTGATCGCCTGCCTTGTGTCCGTCGGCCATGATGTTTCCTCCCGTTTGCAACGAGCGTAACCCGGAACGGCGCGACTGAAAAGCAAAGAGCCCCGGACGCATGACGCCCGGGGCTCCCTTAGTCCCAGAGGTTCCCGAGGCAGAGCCGGGCCCGCCAGTTTGCCGGCGGCGCCGGAACATGGCTGGGGGTGTCGTCTGCCCGGTCCTCGAGCCGGCGGTGAAGCCAGCCCCAGGATTCGCCCGTACGAACGCCGGCCTCACGAACCGCAACGATGATGGCCATCAAGGCCTCGTCGCCGAGATCCGCGTTGTCGCGGCCGCGCGCTTCGGCAAGCCGCCAGCCTGCCGGATCATGGCGCAGGGCCACGGCTGCCGGGCCGCCCGCTCCGCGCCAGACAAACACCGCCATCCGGCCCGAAGCGAGATCGGCGACGAAATCCCGCAAACAGTTGCGGAACTCGAGCGCCGTGCTCGACAGGGTGTCCAGATGCTGCACCCGCTCGAACGGCCGGGGCAGTTCGGGAGCCGCGCCAGCCGGACCAAAGTCCAGTGGCCGGATCACATCGCGCGCCATCTCGAACAAGGCCGCCTTCCCGGTCGCCCGGCCAAAGCGTTGTGCGATGTCCGGCCCGGCTGCGATTCCGCGGACGCGCAGGGCAATGCCCCAGGCGGCCACGAAATCGGCAACAGCGCCATCGTCCGCACCCAGATGGGTGACGACAGAAGCCTGACGCAGGGGCGGCGGCAGGACGTCGATGACGCGCAGCATGTCGGCTCGAAGGACTTTCATGTGCCGGATGAGACCACAGGCCGCCTCCTCACCGAACAGGTCAAGGAAGCGATCATAGTCCTGCGGCGCCCACAGGATTTCACCCATGCGTCCGAGCGCTTTCATCAATCCGCCCGGAGGCGGCTTTCCGAAAAGCTCAGCCGCAAGATCGCCGTCACGCGCACGTGCCGCCATCCACTGGACATGCGGAACGCAGCGCGCTGCAAGAATTGCAGCGGCGTGGCGGCGTGCAGCCGGCAGCGCGAGGAATTCCCCGTGCGGCGCCGGCCACAGGTGCGCAATTGCCGGCGCGTGGACCCCCGCGAGGAAGTCTAGCAACGGCGAGACCGGCTGTGTACGGACGTGTGTCTGGACAGCCGGCAGGGTCATGGGCGTGCCCATGATGACCTCCTTTCAAACCGCAGGCACGCAATGGGGTTTGCGCGCAAGCAGCATTGAACTGTTTCAGTGCGAGGTCAGACGCCCACCGGCAAACGCGCGGGGAGCGGCTGACGCGCTCCCCATAAACGCAGGGAGCAGACATGCTTTGGATGTAACTGCTTCATATGGTGTTCCGGTTTTTGGCCAGCTGACCATCCGTGTAAGGACGGATGGTTAGCCAGCGGAGGCGGCGTAATGCCGGAGGCGCGACACGTTGTCAAGCGCGGAAGAAAATTCCCGCTTGGGAGCTGCCGCGCCGCGTAGCGGCTTGGCGTTCGAGGTTGAAATCGATCCACTGGATCGATTTCCCGGGCTGCGCCCGTCACCTCTCACCCCTTTACACAAACCACTTGCTTCAGTGTGTGGACGACTTCCACAAGGTCTGTCTGCGCACCCATGACGGCGTCGATGTCCTTGTAGGCCATCGGCGTCTCATCGATCACGCCAGCATCCTTGCGGCATTCCACGCCCGCCGTGGCGGCGAGGTGGTCGTCCAGCGTAAAGGTGCGCTTGGCTTCGCTGCGGCTCATCGCGCGCCCGGCCCCGTGGGAGCAGGAGCAGAACGAGTCGGCGTTGCCTTTCCCGCGCACAATGAAGGATTTCGCCCCCATCGAGCCCGGAATGATGCCCAGCTCATCCTTTCGGGCGCGCACGGCGCCCTTGCGGGTGACCCAGACATCGGCGCCGAAGTGATGTTCCCGCTCCACATAATTGTGGTGGCAGTTGACCGCGGACTTCTCCAGCGTGAAGGCCGGAAGCACATCACGCATGGCCATCAGTACACGGTCCATCATCACTTCGCGGTTGAGGCGCGCATAGTCCTGCGCCCAACCGACCGCTTCGACATAATCATCGAACAGGGCCTCGCCTTCCATGAAGAAGGCAAGATCCTTGTCCGGCACATGATAGCCGAGCACGCGCTTCTCCAGAGCCTCGCGGGCCTCCTGGATGAAGTAGGTGCCGATGACATTTCCGGTGCCACGCGAACCCGTGTGGAGCATCGCCCAGACGCGGGCCTCTTCGTCGAGGCAAAGCTCGATGAAGTGGTTGCCGCCACCAAGCGTGCCGAGCTGCTTGGAAAACATCGTGCGCTGGATGCGCTTATGTTTCGCAAGCACCTTGTCGAGACGCTCATGCAGCCCCGAATTGCGCAGGGCCGTTGCGGCGCGCGCCGGAGCCTCCTTGTGATTTCCGCCCGGACCATTGCCAACCGGAACCTTGCGCTCAATCTCGCTCCGGACCGCCGCAAGGCTGTCCGGCAGGTCGTTTGCCGTCAGGCTCGTGCGCATCGCCATCATGCCGCAGCCGATGTCGACACCGACCGCCGCCGGAATGATCGCGCCCTTGGTCGGGATCACCGAGCCCACGGTGGCGCCGCGCCCGAAATGGACGTCCGGCATCACCGCAAGGTGCGAGTGCACGAACGGCAGGCCCGCGACATTCTCGAGCTGCTCGCGCGCGCCGTCTTCAACCGGCACGCCTTTCACCCAGGCCTTGATGCGGCCATTGGCAAAAGTTTCGAAGGATTCAAACTCGTTCATCTTCTTCCAGTCTGGTCTCCCAGACCCCTTTCTATCAAGCCCTCCGCGCGGCCCCTTCGGATTCCAGACAGAAAAAACCCTCCGGGCGAAATCGCGCGGAGGGCGGGCGGAAGACCCATCAGGGTCCCGGACTGATCGTCAGTCCTATCCAGCAACCTCCGTGCAGAAACGCTCGACGCCTGCAAACAGGCGCGCGTCTTTCCTTGGCTGATTGTGATACCGGCAGGACATCTGCGGGCTCCGTTGCTGAATGGAGGCGCCGTATGATGGAGACGCGAATCCGCGTCAAGCAGAAAAACAAAACGCCCCGGGAGGTTTTTCCGGAGCGTTCTGAATTCTTTGCAGAAAATAATTCGAGCGGACTATTCGTCCATCGCTTCGAGTTCAGCTTCGTGGCGGGCCTTGTCGGCGGCGCCTTTTGCAGACTCGTCGCGGTCAACCAGCTCGAGCACAGCGACCGGAGCGTTGTCGCCCGGGCGGAAGCCGGCTTTCAGGACGCGGGTGTAGCCACCGTTGCGGTCCTTGTAGCGCTCGCCCATCACGTCGAACAGTTTGCGGACAGCGTCTTCGTTGCGAACCTGGGCAATCGCCTGGCGGCGCGCCGCAAGATCACCCTTCTTCGCGAGGGTCACCAGCTTGTCCATGATCGGCGCCATTTCCTTGGCTTTCGGCAAGGTGGTGACGATCTGTTCGTGCTCGATCAGGCTCGCAGCCATGTTGGCGAACATCGCCTTGCGGTGCGAGGAAGTCCGGTTGAGCTTGCGGTGTGCAATCTGGTGGCGCATGGCGTTTTCCTTGCCGGGGCCGATGGGCTCCGGTCATGTTCTCTGGCTAGATGTGGTCGTCGTACTTCTTGGCGAGGCCTTCGATGTCCTCGGGTGGCCAATCCGGCACTTCCATGCCGAGATGCAGGCCCATGCCGGCGAGGACTTCCTTGATCTCGTTCAGCGACTTGCGGCCGAAGTTCGGGGTACGGAGCATTTCCGCCTCGGACTTCTGGATCAGGTCACCGATGTAAACGATGTTGTCGTTCTTCAGGCAGTTTGCTGAACGCACGGACAGCTCAAGCTCGTCGACCTTCTTGAGCAGGACCGGGTTGAAGCCCAGGTCTGTCTCGTCGGCCGAGCCGCCGGTTTCGAGGGTCGGCTCTTCGAAGTTGATGAAGAGCTGGAGCTGGTCCTGCAGGATGCGGGCGGCATAGGCCACGGCGTCTTCCGGCGAGACCGAACCATCGGTTTCGACGTCGAGCATCAGCTTGTCATAGTCAAGCACGGTGCCTTCGCGCGTGTCTTCGACCAGGTAGCCGACGCGGCGGACCGGCGAATAGATCGCGTCAATGGGGATATACCCGATCGGGGCATCTTCCGGACGGTGCGAATCGGCGGCGACATAGCCTTTGCCGGTGGCGATGGTGAATTCCATGCGGACTTCCGCGCCGCCGTCCAGCGTGCAGATCACGTGGTCAGGGTTCAGGATTTTCACGTCGCCCGAGGTTTCGATCTGGCCGGCTTTGACTTCGCCCGGGCCTTTCGCGCGAAGCACCATGCGCTTCGGCGTTTCCGATTCCATGAAGATGGCGACCTGTTTCAGGTTCAGCACGATCGTGGTGACGTCTTCGCGCACACCCGGGATAGCCGAAAACTCATGCACGACGCCGTCAATCTGGACGCCGATGATCGCTGCGCCTTGCAGCGAGGAGAGGAGAACGCGGCGCAGGGCGTTGCCGAGCGTCGTGCCGTAGCCACGCTCAAGCGGCTCGACGACGAGCTTGGCTTTGCGCTTCGCGTCGTATCCGGCCTGCACGACAGGACGGTTCGGACGGATCAGCACTTTCCAGTTGCGGTCATTCACGTTGGTCATTCGGTTTCCTCAAAGGGAAGAGCCGCGCCTTTTCAGGCGCAGCCTGGGGGATCGTTTAAACTAGACGCGGCGGCGCTTTGGCGGACGGCAGCCATTGTGCGGGATTGGCGTCGTGTCGTTGATGGCGGTGACGGTGAGACCGGCAGCCTGCAGGGCGCGCAGCGCGCTCTCACGGCCCGAACCCGGACCGCGCACGCGCACTTCAACCGTCTGGAGGCCGTGCTCCTTGGCTTTTTTCGCAGCGTCTTCAGCGGCCATCTGGGCAGCATAAGGCGTCGACTTGCGCGAGCCTTTGAAGTCCATCACGCCGGCCGACGACCAGGAGATGGTGTTGCCTTGCGCGTCGGTGATGGTCACCATCGTGTTGTTGAAGCTCGAGTTGACGTGAACAACACCGGTGGTGATGTTCTTGCGCTCTCTGCGGCGGATACGGTTCGCTTCGCGGGCCATGGAATCTCAGTCCTATTTCTTCTTGCCGGCGATCGGCTTTGCAGGCCCCTTGCGGGTCCGTGCGTTGGTGTGCGTGCGCTGGCCGCGGACGGGCAGCTTCTTGCGGTGACGCAGGCCACGGTAGCAACCGAGGTCCATCAGACGCTTGATGTTCATCGATGTGTCGCGGCGAAGGTCGCCCTCGACCATATAGTCAGCGTCGATCGTTTCACGGATCTTGATGACTTCCGAGTCGGTCAGCTGGTTCACCCGGCGCGATTCCTCGACGCCGACTTTCTCGCAGATTTCCTTCGCAAAGGACGGGCCGATGCCATGGATGTAGCGCAGAGCGATGACAACGCGCTTGTTAGTCGGAATATTGACGCCTGCAATACGGGCCAAGGCCGTTTCTCCTCAAGCGGATAAAAAACATGAAATGCGCGCCAGCCGGGAAAATTTCCGGTCGCGCGCATCGGCGGTTAAGCCTGAAGCTAAGAAACGAGGCTTATAGCCGCGCTTTTTCGCCCGTCAACAGTAGAACTGTGCGGTTCAGGCTGATTGTTTCAGGGCCGCATCAATCGATGCGGCGACCTCCTCGATTGGGCCCATTCCGTCGACTTCAACGAGTACGCCACGTTCCGCATAAAGCGGCACCAGCGGGGCCGTATCTTCGTAATAACGCTCGAGTCGACGGGAAAAAGTGGCCGGATTGTCGTCCGCCCGCCCCTGCTCCTCGAAACGCTTGGTTACCCGGGCGAGCAGACGTTCATCGTCCACACGCATCCGGATCACCAAATTCACCTGTTCTCCCCGCGATTTCAGCAGGGAATCCAGGGCCTCGGCCTGCCCGATCGTCCGGGGAAAGCCGTCAAAAATGAAGCCCGGCGCACCGGCGCGGGCCGTCAGCTGCTCATCAATCAGGTCGATCACGATCTCATCCGAGACCAGGCCGCCCTCATCCATGATCTGGGCGACCCGTTTGCCAAGGTCCGAGCCGGATGCCCTTGCGGCGCGGAGCATGTCGCCGGTGGAAAGTTGAACGAAGCTGCGCTGTTCGACCAGCCGCTTGGCCTGCGTGCCTTTACCGGCCGCCGGCGGTCCAAACAGTATCAAGTTCACTTACGCTTGCCCCCGAGCTTCGACTTCTTGATCATCCCCTCATACTGGTGGGCAATCAAGTGCGACTGAATCTGCGTGACGGTATCCATGGTTACCGAAACCACAATCAGAAGCGACGTCCCGCCGATATAGAACGGGATCTGCGGGAAATAGCGGCGCAGGAGCTCGGGCAGGATGCAGATGAAGACCAGGTAGAGGGTCCCGATGGTCGTCAGGCGCGTGAGCACATAATCGATATAGGCGGCGGTGTTCGAGCCGGGACGGATGCCCGGAATGAAGCCGCCATACTTGCGCAGGTTGTCCGCCGTTTCCTGCGGATTGAACATGATCGAGGTGTAGAAGAACGCGAAGAAGACGACGAGCAGGGCATAGGTCGCGATATACGACCATGAGCCCGGCGAGAAGCTGGCGGCCAGCCAGCCGAGGAAGCCGGTGGCGGCGGTCGGGTCTGCCCCGGCGCCCGAACCGAGGAAGCCCACAGCGGTCATCGGCAGCATCAGCAGCGCTGTCGCGAAGATCGGCGGGATAACGCCGGCGGTGTTGATCTTGAGCGGCAGGAAGCTGCGCTGGCCCTGGGCGAAGCCCTGGCTCTGCTGGCGCTTCGGATAATGGATGATCAGGCGCCGCTGCGAGCGCTCGATGAACACGATGAACACGATCAGCGCGATCACCATGATGGCAATGCCGAGCACGAAGCCGATATCGACCGACGTGGTGCGGGCCTGGGCCACGAGGTTGTAGATCGCGCGCGGAAGCTCGGCGACGATGCCGGCGAAGATGATCAGCGAGATGCCGTTGCCGATGCCGCGTGCAGTGATCTGCTCGCCCATCCACATCAGCAGCATGGTCCCGCCGGTCAGCGTGACAACGCCGGTCAGGATGAAGAACCAGGAAGAAATGCCTTCAAGCCGGACGGACGCAAGGCCGCCGGCGATGGCGAAGGACTGTACCAGCGCGAAAACCAGCGTCAGGTAGCGGGTGTACTGGTTGATCTGCTTGCGGCCCGATTCGCCTTCTTTCTTGAGTTTCTCAAGGGTGGGCGAGGCGGCGGTCATCATCTGGATGATGATCGAGGCCGTGATGTAGGGCATCACGTTGAGCGCGAAGATACCCATCCGCTCGACGGCGCCGCCGGCAAACAGGTTCATCGAGCCGAGCATGCCCCCGGCCTGGCTTTGGAACAGCGCCGCGTATTGCGACGGATCAAGACCCGGGATCGGGATATAGGTTCCCAGCCGGTAGAGAACGAGAATGCCGAGCGTGAAAAGGATCCGCGCCTGGAGATCCTTGGCCTTCGCAAACGTCCCAAAATTGAGGTTGCGTGCCATTTGTTCCGTAGCATTCGCCATCGGCTACACGAGCTCCCTGAAAAGACGTTCGCCGCCAAAGATCGGCGGCGAGGTATGGTTTGTGAAGGGGCGTTAAGTAAAAACCCCCGGATTATTCAGCAGCGGCTTCTTTGACCGGGCCGGTCAGCGTGACCGAACCACCTGCTTTTTCAACGGCTTCGACAGCGGCTTTGGACGCGCCGGTGACGGTGATTTTCAGCTTTTTCGGGGCATCGCCCTTGGCCAGAAGGCGCACGCCGTCACGGACATTGCGCACGAGACCGGCCGCAACGAGCGACTCTTCGGTCACATCCGAGGCATCCAGCGTGCCGGCTTCGACCGCCTTGGCGATACGGCCAAGGTTGATCCAGGCGTGCGTCTTGCTGCTTGGCGAGGTGAAACCACGCTTCGGCAGACGCATGTAGATCGGCATCTGGCCGCCTTCGAAGCCGTTCACGGCAACGCCCGAACGCGCGTTCTGGCCCTTGACGCCGCGACCCGCGGTCTTGCCCTTGCCGGAGCCGACACCGCGGCCGACGCGCATGCGCTTCTTGGTGGAGCCTTCGGCTGGGGAGAGATCGTTGAGTTTCATGACACTGGACTTTCGAATGCGGTAGGAAGAGCCGGAGCGCGGATGCGCCTTATTCGCCGACGACTTCCACGAGATGTGAGACCTTGCGGATCATGCCGCGCACTTCCGGCGTGTCGACAAGTTCCTTGCTACGGCCAAGCTTGTTCAGGCCGAGGCCCTGCAGCGTCTGGCGCTGGTCAGGCTTGCGGCCGATCGGGCTGCCGATCTGGCGGACGGTGAGTTTTTTCTGAGCCATGTGACCTGGATCCTTCTCAGTTCGCCGAGTCGGCCATGCCGGCTTCGGAAGCGCCATCGGCGCGGCGGCCGACAACGTCCTGAACCTTCAGGCCGCGCTTGGAAGCGACGGTACGCGGGCTGGCCTGTTCCTTGAGCGCGTCAAACGTGGCGCGAACCATGTTGTACGGGTTCGAGGAGCCGATCGACTTGCCGACGACGTCCTGGACGCCGAGCACTTCCATGACGGCGCGCATCGGACCACCGGCGATCACGCCCGTGCCTGGAGGGGCAGCGCGCAGGACCACTTTGCCAGCGCCGTGACGGCCTGCGCCGTCATGGTGAAGGGTGCGGCCTTCGCGAAGCGGAACGCGGACGAGGTTGCGCTTGGCTTCTTCCGTCGCCTTGCGAATGGCTTCCGGAACCTCACGGGCCTTGCCCTTGCCGAAGCCGGCGCGGCCCTTCTGGTCACCGACCACCACGAGAGCAGCAAAACCGAAGTTCTTGCCGCCTTTCACGGTTTTCGCGACGCGGTTGATACCAACCAGCTTGTCAACAAGCTCGGAGGATTCATCGTCGCGGTCGCGCGGATTCTCGCGGTCGCGGCGACGGCCCCTCTTCTCGCCTCTTTCCTCAGCCATCAGGCAAACTCCCTTAGAATTTGAGGCCGCCCTCACGGGCGGCGTCTGCCAGAGCTTTCACTCGGCCGTGGAACATGTAACCGCCGCGGTCGAAGACAACGTCTTCAACGCCGGCCTTCTTGGCGCGCTCGGCAATCGCCTTGCCGACCAGTGCGGCAGCTTCGAGATTGCCGCCGGTCTTGGCACCACCGAGCACGTCGGTTTCGAGCGTCGAAGCCGAAGCGAGCGTGATGCCCTTCTCGTCGTCGATGATCTGCACCGAGATGTTCTTGTGGCTGCGGGCAACCGAAAGGCGCGGAAGGCCTTCGGCGACCTTGCGGAGCTTGGTGCGGACGCGCTGGGCGCGGCGCTGCATCTTTTCGCGTGACGTCTTCATGGCTTACTTCTTCTTGCCTTCCTTGCGGCGCACGTATTCGCCCTGCAGGCGGATACCCTTGCCTTTGTACGGCTCTGGCGGGCGGAACTTCTTGATCTCGGCGGCAACCTGGCCAACGGCCTGCTTGTCGGCGCCGGAGATCACGATCTCGGTCGGCTTGGACGAAGCAATGGTGATGCCCTTCGGCGCCTTGAAGATGACGTCGTGCGAATAGCCGAGCGCCAGTTTCAGGTCATTGCCCTGCATCTGTGCGCGGTAGCCGACGCCGACGAGTTCGAGCGTTTTCGAGTAACCCGTGGTGACGCCTTCAACCAGGTTGAAGGCGCGGGCGCGCGCCGTTCCCCATTGGGTGCGGGCGTTTGCGTCCAGGGTCTCGGCCAGCGTCGGGGCGCGTTTGCCCTTGGCTTTGACGGCTTCGATTTCGTCGTTGGCGGCCTTCATCAGGTCAGCGCGCGGCGAGACGGTCAGTTCGTTATTCTCGAACTTCGGCGTGATGACTTCCGGCAGGACGAGCTCAAGCTCGCCCTTCGGGCCCTTTGCCTTGATCGTCTGACCACTGACCGACACCGTGGCGCCGGCCGGGACTGCGATTGCAAGTTTTCCAATACGGGACATCTTACATGCCTCCTAGAATACGCGGCAGAGAACTTCGCCGCCGACATTCTTGTCGCGTGCGGCGTTGTCCGACATCACGCCCTGCGAAGTCGACAGGATCGAGATACCCAGACCATTGCGCACGAGCGGAATGTCAGAGACCGAAGAATAGACCCGGCGGCCTGGCTTCGAGATGCGTTTGATCTCGGAGATGACCGGCTGGCCTTCATAATACTTGAGTTCGATTTCGAGGGACTTGTGACCGTCCTTCTCGATTTCGGCATACCCGCGGATGTAGCCCTCAGTTGCGAGCACATCGAGCACGCGGCCGCGCAGCTTCGATGCAGGCGTCACGACTTTCGTCATGCCGCGCATCTGGGCGTTGCGGATACGGGTCAGCATATCGCCGAGGGGATCAGAAATGTTCATGTCTTCCCTCCTCTCCTACCAGCTGGATTTCACGAGGCCGGGGATCTGGCCGCTCGAACCGAGCTGGCGCAGGGCAATCCGCGACATCTTAAGTTTACGATAGTACGCACGCGGACGGCCTGTGACCTCACAGCGGTTACGCACACGGCTTGGCGCGGAGTTGCGCGGCATCGCGGCGAGCTTGATGCGCGCCTTGAAGCGTTCTTCCAACGACAGGTTCTCGTCCATCGCAGCCGCCTTCAGGGCGACGCGCTTGGCAGCGTAACGCTCAGCCATCGCCTTGCGTTTGTTGTTCTTCTCTACTGCGCTCTTCTTTGCCATCTAAGCAGATCTCCTGGCGCTAAGTACGGAACGGGAAGCCGCACTCTGCGAGGAGTGCTTTGGCTTCTTCGTTCGTTTCGGCGGTGGTGCACACGATGATATCCATGCCGCGCACCTCATCCACCTCGTCATAGTTGATCTCCGGGAACACGATGTGTTCCTTCATGCCCATGGCATAGTTGCCACGGCCGTCGAAGCTCTTGCCGTTCAGACCACGGAAGTCTTTCACGCGCGGTAGGGCGATCGTGGTCAACCGGTCGAGGAACTCGTACATGCGGTCGCGGCGAAGCGTGACCTTTGCACCGATCAGCATGCCTTCGCGCAGCTTGAAGCCGGCGATCGACTTGCGGGCTTTGGTGGCAACCGGCTTCTGACCCGCGATGCGCTCCAGCTCTGCCAGGGCCGACTTGATCTTCTTGGAGTCGGAGACGGCTTCGCCCACGCCCATGTTGATCACGACCTTGTCGAGCTTCGGAACCTTCATCGGGTTCGAATAGTTGAACTGCTCCTGCAGCTTCGCCCGGATCTCTTCCCGGTACTTCCGCTTAAGACGGGGTTCGTAGGCCTCAGACATCGATCGATTCCCCTGAGCGTTTGGCAAAGCGCGTCTTGCGGCCATGCTGGTCAATCTTGAATCCGACGCGGACAGGCTTGCCATCACGCGGGTCGACATGCGCAACGTTCGACACGTGGATCGCGGCTTCGAATGTTTTCGCGCCGCCCGGATCAGCCTGCGTCGGCTTCTGGTGACGGGTCACGACCTGGACGCCGCGAACCACAACGCGGTTTTCGGCAACAAGCACCTTGAGCACTTCGCCCTGGGTGCCTTTATCCTTGCCGGCGATGATGACGACGTTGTCGCCCTTCTTGATCTTCGCAGCCATGACTACAGCACCTCCGGTGCCATGTTGGCGATCTTCACCTGGTTCTTCGCGCGCAGTTCGCGCGGAACAGGTCCGAACACACGGGTGCCGATCGGCTCGCCATTGTTGTTGATAAGAACGGCTGCGTTCGAGTCGAAACGGATCGTCGAGCCATCGGCCCGGTTGATGTCCTTCGACACGCGGACCACAACCGCCTTGCGGACGTCGCCCTTCTTCACGCGGCCCGTCGGGATCGCTTCCTTGATCGAAACCACGATCACGTCGCCCACCGAGGCATAACGGCGGCCAGCGCCGCCGAGCACCTTGATGCACATCACGCGGCGTGCACCCGAATTATCGGCGACGCGCAGGTTTGTCTGCATCTGGATCATGCTTCAGTCCCTTCATCGGTGACGAGTTCCCAGCGTTTCAGCTTGGACTTCGGCGCGCACTCGCGGATGGAAACAGTCGTGCCCTCGACGGCGACATTGCCTTCGTCGTGAGCGTGATAGCGGTTGGAACGGCGAACGATTTTCTTCATCACCGGGTGGGTGAAGGTACGCTCGACGCGGACAATGGCGGTCTTGTCCTGCTTGGTCGAGACAACGACGCCTTTCATGATACGTTTAGGCATTGGTCTCTCCTTACGCCTTACCGGCTTGGGCTTTTTCGCGAAGGATCGTCTTGATCCGTGCGATGTCGCGGCGGACTTCCGTCGCGCGAGCCGTTTTTTCCAGCTGGCCGGTGGCCGCCTGGAAACGCAGGTTGAACTGTTCTTTTTTCAGCTTCACCAGCTCGTCACCGAGTTGGTCAGCAGATTTCGATCTCACGTCAGCAGCTTTCATGGCCTCAGATCCCCTCGATGCGCTTGACGACTTTGGTCTTGATCGGAAGCTTCGCCGCGCCGAGCGCGAGCGCCTGACGAGCTGTTTCTTCCGTCACGCCGTCGATCTCGAACAGGATACGGCCCGGTGCGACGCGCGCGACCCAGCGGTCGACACCGCCCTTGCCTTTACCCATCCGGACTTCGATCGGTTTCGCGGTGACCGGAACATCCGGGAACACGCGGATCCACACTTTGCCCTGACGCTTCATTTCGCGGGTGATGGCGCGGCGTGTTGCCTCGATCTGGCGCGCAGTAACGCGCTCCGGCTCGAGAGCTTTCAGGCCGAACTCGCCGAACGACAGCGTGAAGCCGCCTTTCGACTGCCCGCTGATGCGGCCCTTGAAGGCCTTGCGGAATTTGGTTCGCTTCGGTTGACGCATGACAATTACGCTCCGGCAGCTTGCGCGCCCGATGCGGGGCCGCGTTGGTTGGCATTGGCGCGTGCGCGCGACTGGCCGGATGTCTCAAGACGCTTGTCCTGGGCCATCGGGTCATGCTCGAGGATCTCGCCTTTGTAGACCCAGACCTTCACACCGATGATGCCATAGGTCGTCGAGGCTTCGGCGGTGCCGTAGTCGATGTCGGCGCGCAGCGTGTGCAGCGGGACCGAACCTTCGGCATACTTCTCGGTACGGGCAATCTCGGCGCCGCCAAGACGGCCCGAAACAACGATCTTCACGCCCTCTGCGCCAAGGCGCATGGCGGACTGGATCGAACGCTTCATGGCGCGGCGGAACGAGGCACGGCGCTCGAGCTGGCGGGCGATATCGTCGGCGATCAGCGTGGCGTCGATTTCCGGCTTGCGGATTTCGACGAGGTTCACGCGGACTTCGTCCGTCGTCATCGAAGCCAGGTCCTTGCGGAGCACTTCGATGTCGCCGCCTTTTTTACCGATCACAAGACCCGGACGGGCCGTGTGAATGGTGATGAGGCATTTCTTGTGCGGGCGCTCGATGATGATCTTCGAGATGCCGGCTTGCTTCAGCTTCTCGCGGATCTGCTTGCGGATCGCGAGGTCTTCGTGAAGCAGGCGGCCGAAATCGGAGCTGTCTGCATACCAGCGGCTATCAGCCGTGCGGTTGATGCCAAGGCGAAAGCCAATAGGATTTACTTTCTGACCCATTATGCGGCCTCCGCAGTCTGGCTGACGTCCCGCAGGACGATGGTGAGTTGGGCGAACGGCTTGACGATCGGTGCAGCACGGCCGCGGGCGCGGGCGCGGATGCGCTTCATCACGAGGTTCTTGCCGACATGGGCTTCAGCGACAACGAGGCTGTCAACGTCGAGGCCGTGGTTCTGTTCGGCGTTGGCGATGGCGCTCTGCAGCAGCTTGCGAACGTCCTTTGCAGGGCGTTTCGGCGAGAACTGCAGCTCGGCAAGTGCGCGCTCGACCTTCATGCCGCGGATCTGCTGAGCCAGGAGGTTCAGCTTCTGCGGGCTGGAGCGGTACATGCGCAGCACGGCGCGCGACTCGTTGGCCGCCTGCTTCGGAGGATTCTTGGTCTTACCCATGACTACTTCCGCTTCGCTTTCTTGTCCGCGCCATGGCCGTAATAGGTACGGGTCGGAGCGAACTCGCCGAACTTGTGACCAACCATCTCTTCCGCGATGGTGACCGGGATGAACTTGTTGCCGTTGTGGACCTGGAAGTTCAGGCCAACGAATTGCGGCAGGATTGTTGAACGGCGCGACCAGATCTTGATCACGGCGCGCTTCTCGGACGCACGAGCCTCTTCTGCTTTCTTCAGCAGATAGCCATCGACGAACGGGCCTTTCCAGACAGAACGGGGCATGTCTCGCGGCTCCTCTAGCGTTTCGCGTTACGGCGACGGATGATCAGACGATCCGTTGCCTTGTTGGTACGGGTCTTTGGACCGCGGGTTTTCTTGCCCCATGGCGTCACCGGGTGACGGCCGCCGGAGGATTTGCCTTCGCCACCACCATGAGGGTGGTCGACCGGGTTCATGACAACGCCGCGAACCGTCGGGCGAACGCCCTGGTGGCGGGTGCGGCCAGCTTTCGAGCTGACTTCGTTCATCTTGTCCGGGTTCGACACGGCGCCGATCGTGGCGCGGCAGGTGTCCATCACCATGCGCAGTTCGCCAGAAGCGAGCTTGATCTGCGCATAGCCGGAGTCGCGGCCGACCAGCTGGGCATAGGTGCCGGCGGAGCGGACCATCTGCGCGCCCTTCTGGGGCTTCAGCTCGATATTGTGGATGATCGTGCCGACCGGGATCGATTTCAGCGGCAGGGTGTTGCCCGGCTTGATATCGGCGGTGGCCGAGGTGATGACCGTGTCGCCGACTTCAAGGCGCTGCGGCGCGATGATGTAGGACAGAAGGCCGTCTTCGTACTTGATCAGCGCGATGAAGGCCGTGCGGTTCGGGTCATACTCGAGACGCTCGACAACAGCCGGAATGTCCCAGCGGTCGCGCTTGAAGTCGACCTTACGATACAGGCGCTTCGCACCGCCGCCCTGGTGGCGCACGGTAATGCGGCCCTGGTTGTTGCGGCCGCCTTTCTTGTGAAGGCCTTCGGTCAGCGCCTTGACCGGATCGCCCTTGTGCAGGGCGGAACGGTCCACCAGCACGAGCTGGCGGCGGCCGGGCGAAGTCGGGTTGAATGTCTTCAGTGCCATATGCTTCGTCCTTCTCCCTTAGAGGCCCGTCGAAATGTCGACAGACTGGCCTTCAGCGAGCGTGACGATGGCTTTTTTCACGTCGGAGCGACGGCCGAGGAAACCCCGGAAGCGTTTCGTCTTGCCCTTCTGGACCAGGGTGTTGACCTTCGTGACGCTGACCTTGAACAGGGCTTCGACAGCCTCTTTGATCGCAGCCTTGTCTGCGGTCGACGAGACTTCGAAAACGATCTTGTTCTGCTCAGCGACGAGCGTGGATTTCTCGGTGATCAGCGGACGGCGGATCACGTCATAGTGGTGAGGCTTCACATCAGCCATGATCAGGCCTCCGCTTCTTCTTGGACGCCGTCGAAGCGGGCTTTGATACCCTCAGCGGCTTCCTTGGTGATGACGAGCGTGCGGCGGCGAAGGATGTCGTAGACATTCAGGCCGGCAACCGGGAGCACATCGATGTTCGGGATGTTGCGGGCTGCGCGGGCGAAGTTCTCGTTCACTTCAGCGCCGGAGATGATCAGGGCGTTCTCGATGCCGAGGCCTTTGAACGCAAGGACCAGGTCCTTGGTTTTGCCGGCAGCCATTTCAGCCTTGTCGATGACGAGGATGTTGCTGTCCTTGACCTTCGACGACAGGGCGTGCGCCAGAGCCATCTTGCGGACTTTTTTCGGCAGGTCGTGCGCATGGCTGCGAACGCGCGGGCCGTGGGCAATACCACCGCCGACGAAGATCGGCGCGTTGCGCGAACCGTGCCGAGCGCCGCCCGAGCCTTTTTGCTTGATCGACTTTTTCGTCGTGCGGTTCACTTCCGAACGCGACTTGACCTTGTGCGTACCAGCCTGACGGCGGGCCAGCTGCCAGCGCACGGTGCGCTGCAGGATGTCGCCGCGGATTTCGTCGATGCCGAAAATCGCGTCGTCGAGGTCAATCTTGCCGGCCGCTTTGCCGGCGAGGGTTTTAACTGAGAGTTCCATTAGCCTTCACCCCCGGCGGTCATCTTCTCTGGCGCCTTGAACGAGCCGGCTTTCGGCGTGTCCGCATGAGGCGCTTTTTTCACGGCGTCGCGGACTTCCACGAACGTACCTTCATGACCTGGCACGGAGCCTTTGATGAAGATCAGGCCGCGCTCGACATCGGTACGCACAACCGTGAGGTTCTGCGTCGTGATGCGCTCGTCACCGAGATGGCCGGCCATTTTCTTGTTCTTGAACACGCGGCCCGGATCCTGGCGCATACCGGTCGAGCCGTGCGAACGGTGCGACAGCGACACGCCGTGCGTGGCGCGAAGGCCGCCGAAGTTCCAGCGCTTCATGGCGCCGGCAAAACCTTTACCGATGCTCTGGGCCGACACGTCGACCTTCTGGCCCTCAGCGAAATGGTCCGCCAGGACAGTCGAGCCGACTTCCGGCAGATCGCCGCTGACGCGGAATTCTTTCAGCTTCAGCTTCGGCGCGACACCGGCATTGGCGAACTGAGTGCGCTGCGCTTTCACGGTGCGCTTGGCTTTCTTTTCGCCGGTGCCAAGAATGACAGCCTTGTAGCCGTCGGTGCGGGTGACTTCCCCGCCCTTCTTGGTTTTCACGGTGCGCTCTTCTTCCGTGCGCACGCCGACGACCTGACAGCCGTCAAGCGACAGAACGGTCACCGGGATATGGCGACCGTCGGTGTCAAAGATGCGTGTCATGCCGACTTTGCGGGCAAGAACGCCGGTACGGGCAGCAGGCTGTGCCATTAGCGGCCTCCCTCGAGCTTGATTTCGATGCCCACGCCGGAAGACAGGTCGAGCTTCATCAGCGCGTCCACGGTCTGCGGGGTCGGATCGACGATGTCGAGAATGCGGGTGTGCGTGCGGATTTCGAACTGCTCGCGCGACGTCTTGTCGATGTGCGGCGACCGGTTGACCGTGAAGCGCTCAATGCGTGTTGGCAGGGGAACCGGGCCGCGGACTTCAGCGCCAGTGCGCTTCGCCGTGTTCACGATTTCCTTCGCCGACATGTCGAGCGCGCGGTGATCAAAGGCTTTCAGCCTGATCCGGATATTTTGTTTTTCCATTTCGCTTCCGTCCGCGCAAAACACTTAGGCCCTGGGCGCGACAGCTCGTCAGCTTCGAGCGGCCCGGGGGCTTCCGTTAGGTTAAATTGTCAGTTTCGTGGGAGCGTTCGCTCTTCAAAGCGCAGCCATCCCGGCGAAGTGGGGCTTCTAGTTGAGAGAATCGGACGCGTCAACAGCCGTAAGGAGGGAATCTGCAGGCTTTGCGCGGGTCAGGCGCACGCCTCGTCCCCCGCCGCGCTTAACCACCCTGATCCGGTCCGGAAAGCCCCGCCAGATGTGCGCAAACCAGCTCCGGCGCGGTGTGCAGCAGGTTCGTGCCATGGCTCTCGATGATCCGGAACGATACATGCGGCAAGTTGGCCATCCGGCCGGCCACATCCTGCGCCGAGATGATCGAGCAATCGGCGGCCTGAAGCCAGGTCTGGGGCGCTGTGACCGACTCAAGGTCGCCGGACCAGTCGGCCATGGCGGCGGAACCGTCCCGCACCCAGGCTTCGCCCCCTTGTTCGACCGCGTGGTACAGGCCTTCGGACTGCGCTTTCAGCAAATCCGGATCGGCCAGCGTCGCGAGATCGCCGGGCGAGCGTGCAAATTGCGCTTCAAGGAAGGCCCGCGTCCCGCGCCGCCGATAGACCGGTAGACCGACAGACATGACCATCTTCATCACCGAGGGCGCATGCCGGGTCGCCATCGCGGCAAACCGGGTTTGCGGGTCCATGTGGGAAAGGTGGCGGCGCTCGTCGATCGGGATGCCGCCGCCAATCACCAGCATGCCGCCCAGCCGCTCGCCCAGCGCCCGGGCAATCCGGAAGCCATGGGACGAGCCGCCCTGATGGATGCACAGGCTGACCTGTTCCAGCCCGAGATGATCGACCAGCGCGATGGCATCCTCCACGACCGTCTGGTCAAAATCGGCCCTTGAACGGCTGGGGCTGGAATAGCCGAAGCCGGGCCGCGACGGCGCGACGAGCTGCACATCCGCCTCCGCCAGCCCGCTCAGGAATTGTTGGGTAAAGAACGGACCCTGAAGATAGCCATGCACGAACAGGACTGTGCGCGTCCCTTCCCCCACCGTGTACCAAGCAAGCTGGCGCCCGCGCGGTCTCGCAAGGACTGAAAGGCCGTCTTTCGGGGTCGACCAAGTCTCGGCGCTCGGCGGATCGGCCGCTTCCGGCAATTGGCGCATCAGGTAGGCGATGCTGGCCGAGAGCTGCACGACGTCGGACATCCGCGCGCAGCCGGTCTTGCGCAGGATATGTTTCGACTGGCCCTTCACGGTTTCGAGCGAGCGGCCGCGCTGATCGGCGATATCCTTCTGGCTGAGGCCGGCAAGATAACCTTCGAGAATCTCGGTCTCGCTCGCGGTGAGCCCGAACGCCTCGCCGAGGCGCTGCATCAGCCCGGCTGACCAGTCGATGTAAGAGAGGGACACATGCAGCTGGTCTGCTGTGTCCTTGGGGCGCTGGATCAGCGCGAGGCAGGCGCGGGACGGGCCGGTTTCGATACTTGTCAGAATGATCCGGTCCTGCGCCTGCGCCTTG
This sequence comes from Hyphomonas sp., assembly GCA_040223555.1. Classification (GTDB taxonomy): domain Bacteria; phylum Pseudomonadota; class Alphaproteobacteria; order Caulobacterales; family Hyphomonadaceae; genus Hyphomonas. The sequence goes on along the minus strand of JAVKGA010000009.1, from coordinate 2,184 downwards.
GTCGTGCGCATCGACCGGCGGATTTCTGACAGGGCGGACGGATCCAGCGGCAGGTCATCCAGCGCGCAGGGGAAGGCCTGCCCGGTCAGGTGCGCCGCAGCGGCATTACCCGACACCAGCCCGGACCGCACCGAGATATCCAGCACCGCGTGAAAGCGTTCGGTATTCGCCGCCTCCCGGCGAGACGCCGCCTCGACCAGCGCCCCGATCCGGGCGCCGTGCCTGTCCAGCGCGTCGTCATCCGCGTCATGGCGCGGCACGTCGGCCGCCAGCGTCCCGTCGGTGTTGCCATCAAAGAAGTAGGCCATTGCGGCGCCGAGGAAGCCCTCGAAGCGCGCGGTCTCGTCGGGAACCTCGTAAGCGGCGCCGAGCATGTCGAAGTAACGTTTGTTCAGGGACATGGGCTCTCGGGTGACGCAGCAATACGGCGGATTTCCAGTCTAGACCGCGCGGGCGTGACGGCAACTGCCGGGATGTGTTTCGAGAAATCTCACGCGCATAGCCCCTGCGGGGGATGAGGCCGCGCCGGCGTCTCGCTATTCATATCACCACAGTCCGCAGCTGGGTGGGGGTCCGGCGTTTAGGGCTGGATGGCGGCGGGCGCCCTTGCCCCTTTGGGCGCCCGTTGTCTGACCTTCCAAGATTCAGACTGGCCTCGCGCGGTGAGCGGCGTCAGACTGAAGCAAAGGGAGGCCGTTCATGAGCCGCATATTCGGGAATGTCTGCCAGAACGGCTATGTCGTGCACGACATCGAGGCCGCGATGGATCACTGGATCACCGTGATGGGCGTGGGCCCGTGGTTCTACATCGAGGATGTGAAGACCGACTGGTTCCGCCACCGGGGCAAGGATTCGGACGCAAAGATTAGCATTGCGCTCGCCAATTCCGGCGACCTGCAGATCGAGCTGATCCAGCCGCGCAATGATGCGCCGTCTATGTACAGGGAATTCCTCGATGCCGGCCATGAAGGCCTGCAGCACATGTCCTACTGGACCGAGGACTATCAGGGCCTCTACGACAAGGCGCTCGCGCTGGGATACCAGGTCGGCCACGAGGGCTGTATCGGCGGCGAGAAAGGCCGGTTCGCCTATTTCGACACCGAGGCCCATCCCGGCACCGTGATCGAGATTTCAGACATCAGCGGCTCGAAAGGCAAAACTTTCGCGCACATCCGCAAGGTCGCGAAGGACTGGGACGGAACGGATCCGGTGCGGATTATCCGGTAGCCAAACCAGGTCTCACTCGCCCATGAAATCTTCGATTTCGGCCATTGTCGATTTCAGCGTCCCCGGCGGCCACTCGCCCCGGGCAATGGCTTCATTCATCAACTCGACCGCCTTTGTCGCGATGGGCAATGCAATCTGTTCAGCTACCTTGGTCGTCTCCCGCATCAGTTCTGGCTGCACGGCAGCCCATTCCAAACCGGATGGGGTTTCAAGAAATGCCCGAAAATCGGCGAGCGCCTGCGGTGTCATCGTGAACACATAGGCCTCTGCCATTTCCCTCCGCATCGCCGCGCCGAGCAGCGGCGTCATCTCGCCGAACATCATATTGCCGAGGACCTTGGCGGCATCTTCACTCAGGATCTTGCCGTTCTTGGCGGCTTCATTCTGGAAGTTGCCGACGATCAGTTCCGACAGGGCTTCGAAGCTTGCGCTCATCAGCTCGTCCGTGACGGTCAGTTCGACAATCACCTGAGCGTCTTCGCGCGGACTGGCGTGGGACATGGGCGCTGCAAGCGCCATCATTGAAAGTGATAGAATGACCGCGCGCATGTGGCTCCCCTTGGCGATGTAGGAACCGAGGATAGAGGCAGGCAGTGCACAGCACAATCTGGGGCAGCAGATTTGCTCAACCCCCCGTTTCGGCCCTCCATTCTGCCTCATCGGATTGCAGGCAGCGCACTTTGGGTGCCGATATTTTCTCATTTATTCTCACCCACTATCGCTTTTTTATCGCTGCTTATCGCCTCTGGCGAAGAGTGGGTGCGGCGTGTTCAGGAGATAGGGTCGCAGGCCCAAAAACAAAAGGCCGCCTCCTTTCGGAAGCGGCCTTTGTCTTGTCGGCTGCAGTGCAGCTTACTTCTTGATCTCGGAGACAACACCGGCGCCGACGGTGCGGCCGCCTTCGCGGATGGCGAAGCGCAGGCCCTTGTCCATGGCGATCGGGTTGATCAGCTCGAC
>JAVKGA010000008.1:0-202205 GCA_040223555.1 Hyphomonas sp. | reverse complement strand
TGCCGCGCGAACTGGAAGGCAGCGCCCCCATCGTCAAGGCCATGATCGAGGCGACCGAAGGTTTCGGCAAAGCCGTCGCCGGCGAGAAGATCAAGGAGCAACGAGCGTTTCTGGCAGCGGTCGGCGACATCCGGGCGTTCAGCGTGATTGGAGACAAAGCCTGCACACGCGACGCGCTGGTCGTCAAAACCGGCGAAGCCCACATAAAGTCGGAAACCTCGGGGGACGGGTTCGGGGCCATGACCCAGGAGGTGATTTTTGTTGAGAAGTTCCGTCTGGGAAATCCGGACAATGTGGGCTGGGTCTTGCTGTTCCGCAGCATCATGACCGGTAGCGACGACAACCAGTACTACATCCTCGCCGAGAATGGCGGGGAGTGGGATGAGGAATCAGCGCGCATTGGCGCAGGAAACGTCACCGACCTCTATGCGTCGCAAGTTGCGCTGATCGAGACGCTGCCGCCCGCCGAAAGAGCGAAGGCGATACAGGACGCCAAGGAATCCATCTCGGAAACCTACTTCATGAACTTCACGTCCATGGGTCTGATGCAGGCAATCAACGGCTCAGGTTACATCACGCTGGCGCCCTGCACCGCAGACTGACTTTTGGGGTGCCTTCTGTCTGGACGCCGCGCCCGCCTCATCTTACTCTCCCCTCATGTACAAACATGCAGGAGCCGGGTGGAGCATCAGGCCGTTCGAGGCAGCGGATGCCGGCGTATGCCTGTCGATTTTCCGGGACTGCCTGGCCGACATGCCCTGGCGCGTTCGTAACCGGGCGCAGTACATGATCCTGCGCCGCGCACTGTCGGCCCAGAATGCCTGGGTGGCGGAAGAGCCGGATGCGGGCATTGTCGGTTTCCTGACATTGCAGCCTCCGCAGGACTATATCGACCACCTGTTCGTGGACCCCGACTGGCGTTTCTGCGGCGTGGCACGGGGCCTGCTGGAAGTGGCGCGCCAGAACGCGAGCGGCGCGCTGAGCCTGGATGTGGATTCGGAGAACATGGGCGCCCGCCGCGCCTATGAGGCCCTTGGCTGGCAGGTTGTGGCCAGCACCGGTGCGACCGGCAAGGCGCGCCAGATGCGCCTCGTCAGCCCCTGAGTTTGCCTCAGCGGATGCCCCCTTCCCCTGAAAGTATCTATGCGGCGCCCGCCGAATGGGTGGCGCGCGGCGCAGGGGCGCAGGGCAACCTGTTCCTGACCGGCCGCGCGGGCACCGGCAAGACGACATTGCTGCGCAAGTTCCTGGGCGAGGCCGGCGACAAGGCCGTGATCGTTGCGCCGACGGGCGTTGCCGCGATGAATGCCGGCGGGCAGACCATCCATTCCTTTTTCAAACTGCCGCCGCGCCTGATCGAGCCGCAGGATGTGCGGCGCCTGCCGAATGCGCGCGTGGTGCGGGCGATTGAAACACTGGTCATCGACGAGATCTCGATGGTGCGGGCCGACATGCTGGACGCCATCGACCGCAGCCTGAAGCTCAATCGCGGCTCCAAACGCCCGTTCGGCGGTGTGCGGATGATCCTGTCGGGCGACTTGCACCAGCTTCCACCGGTTGTCTCCAATCAGGAAAGCCCGATCCTGCATGAACGGTTTGGCGGCAACTATTTTTTCAATGCACCTGTCTTCAAGGAGGGCGAGTTCACGCTGCTGGCGCTGAAACATGTGTTCCGGCAGGAGGACCCGCGTTTCCTTGCCTTGCTGGGCGCCTTGCGCAACGGGCGGGTGACGCCGACAGACGAAGCAACGCTTGCGCGGCTAGTCTCCACGCGCAGCGCGTCTGATGCCTCCGAGACGCATGTCGTGCTGACGCCCAACAATGCGAATGCCTTCCGCATCAACCAGACGCGGCTGGCGGAACTCACCAGCGAGCGCAAGGTGTTCCCCGCCGATGTGCAGGGCCAGTTTGACGAAAAGAGTTTTCCGACCGAGTCCGATCTTGAGCTGAAGGTCGGCGCGCGGGTGATGCTGATCCGCAATGATCCCGAAGGGCGCTGGGTGAACGGCACGCTGGCGCATGTCGAAGGCTTCGGCTCGAAAAGCGTGATCGTGAAGATCGGCAAGCGCGTCTACGAGATCGAGCCGGCGGCCTGGGAAAAGTATCGCTACGATTTCGAGATGGATACGAAGAAGGTGAAGCGCGAGGTCGTCGGCACGTTCAAACAGATGCCGCTGCGGCTGGCCTACGCCGTGACCATCCACAAGGCGCAGGGCCTGACGCTGGACAATGTGTTCATCGACTTCGACAGCGGAATGTTCGCCCACGGGCAGGCCTATGTGGCCTTCTCGCGCGCGCGGACGCTGGAGGGGCTGGAAATTTCAAGGCCGCTGCGCCCGCGCGACCTGGTGCTGGACCGGGAGGCCTTTGCCTTCGGCGCGCTCGAGACAATCGAAGATACGCCGGCCTACCTGCTGGCAAAGTTCCGCAAGGATGAAGGCGTGCTCGTCTAAGCGAGCTTGCGGATCTCTTCGGCGAGCGCACGGTCCTTGTCGGTGACGATGGCTTCCAGCGTGCGGACGCGCTCCTTCAGGCGGGCGACATCCTCGCGCATGTTGGCGACCTCGGCCTGCGTGACATCGTCGGCGCGGGAATTGGCGCGGGTCTTGAGATAGGTCTGGTAGACCCCTGCTCCGACGCTGATCGCGACGATCAGAACAACCATTTCAAACGGACCCATGGGCAACTCCTTCTCAGAACCTGAAAACATGCCCCAAAAGGGCGTTGATTGAAACCCGGGTCAAAGCCCGTCGATATCTCGGCGCAGACGCCAGTCGCTGTCGGTGATGATACGCTCCAGTGCACGCACGCGCTCTGTCAGTCGTGAAATCTCTTCGTCGCGCCTGTCGGGGGCTGGTGTGCCGCGATACCGGCGGCGCTTGTTTCCGTTCAGGAGACAGACGACCAGAACGATCATCATAATTGTCCAGAACGTGCTCATGGCTTCCTCCCATTCTTATCGAATATCAATGTGGGAAGATTTGGGGCGGCTGCAAGGCCTTCTCGTCAAAAATGTTGAAATCAGCGCCCGGTTGACCCGAATCCGCCCGCACCGCGTTCGGTTTCGCCCAGTTCGGAGACCTGCTGCCAGCCGAGCTGGGTCACCGGCGCGAGCACGAGCTGGGCGATGCGTTCGCCGCGTTGGATCGTGAAGGCCTCGCTGCCGAGATTGATCAGGATGACTTTGATTTCGCCGCGATAGTCGCTGTCGATCGTGCCCGGCGTGTTGAGGCAGGTGAGGCCGTGCTTGGCGGCGAGGCCGGAGCGCGGCCGGACCTGGATCTCGTAGCCTTCGGGGATCGCCACGCTAAGACCGGTCGGCACCATGGCGCGCGCGCCGGGCGCCAGAACCATCGGTTCGGCCTCCGGCACGGCGGCGCGCACGTCCATTCCGGCCGAGCCGGACGTCTCGTAAGCGGGCAGATCGAGGCCGTCAAAATGCGGCAGCGGGCGAACCTGGACAGTGATATTGCTCATCGCCTCCGGGTGCGGAGACTCTCGGGATGAGTCAAGCCGTCAGGCTACTCCGCCGCGAGGCTCAGGCCCGCGTCAGGACCCGCGAGCGCATCGGCCACGCGCGCGGCCAGGCGGCGGGCGACGTCGTCCTTGCCCATGCGCGGCCAGCGTTCGGCGGCGTCTTCGGTCATCAGGACGACTTCGTTCTCGGCGCCGCCCATCACATCGCCGGACACGTCATTGGCGACGATCCAGTCACAGCCCTTGCGCAGGCGCTTTTCGCCGGCGTGGCGCTCGACATCATTGGTTTCGGCAGCGAAGCCGATGACGAGGCGCGGGCGGCCTTTGCGCTTGTTGGCGATCGTGCGGAGAATGTCCGGGTTCTCGGCGAGTTCCATGGCGGGAACGGACGAGGCCGACTTGCCCTTGATCTTCAGCTTCTGCGCGGCGGGCTTGGCCGGGCGCCAGTCGGCAACGGCGGCGACGGCAACGAAGATGTCTGCGGGGAGCGCGTCTTCGCAGGCCTTCAGCATCTGACGCGCGGTTTCGACATTGACGAGATCGACACCTGCGGGCGCAGCGAGCGCGACGGGGCCGGAGACCAGCGTGACGCGGGCGCCTTCCCCGGCCAGTGCGGCGGCAATCGCATAGCCCTGTTTGCCGGAAGAATGATTGGACAGGAAGCGGACAGGATCGAGCGGCTCGCGCGTCGGGCCGGCGGTGACGAGGGCGTGCAGTCCCGCGAGCCGTTTCGAGGGCGGCGCGAGCGCGGCTTCGATCTCGCGGACGATGACGCTGACGTCCGGCAGGCGGCCCGGGCCGAACTCGCCGCAGGCCATCGGGCCGACATCGGGATCAACGACAGTGACGCCGTCGGCGCGCAGACGGGCGACGTTGCGTTGGGTTGCGGCGTGCTCCCACATCCGCACGTTCATGGCGGGCACCATCAGCACCGGCTTGTCGGTGGCGAGCAGCGTGGTGGAGGCAAGATCGTTGGCAAGACCGGAAGCGGCCTTGGCCATCAGGTCGGCCGTGGCCGGGCAGACAACGACAAGATCAGCCGAGCGCGACAGCTCGATATGGCCCATCTCGGTTTCGGCGGTGAGGTCAAACAGTTCCGTGAAAACTTTTTCGCCCGACAGCGCCGAAACGGACAGCGGCGTGACAAATTCGGCGCCGGCTTTCGTGAGAATACAGCGCGCAGCAATGCCCCGGCGCCCAAGCTCGCGGACAAGCTCAAGGCTCTTATAGGCAGCGATACCGCCGCCGATAATCAGGAGGATGCGCGGGTTCTTCATATGCTTTGCCGGTCTGTATATGGGGGTTTGTAGACCAAAATGCTTGAAATGGCCCCATCAAATCCCCGGGATTAACCGGCCGGCATCAACACTCAGGCAAGACTTGTGACGGGGAATCAGTCGCCGACGCGGATGATTTTCGTCATCGACGCGCCGCCGGACGTGCGGCTCTCACCGGAAAGGCCGGTCTTGTCGGCGGTGCGTTTGAGTTCACGGACACTTACCGAGGTACCGGAGGCGCTCTTTGTGCGGTGAAGCACGAAGGTCTTGCGCTCTCCGTCGCAGGTAACGCGGACCGTGGCGGTGCGACGGCCCGTGGCTTCAGCAGATTCGAGCGCGGCGCGCGTGGCCGCTTCTGTGGCCCCGGTACAGACATCCGCGAAGGCCGGCGCTGACAGGCAAAGGAGGGCGGCGAGAGATACGAGGCGGCGCGTCATCGGTCTGCTCCTGCGTGATCGACAACGAGATGTTAACGCAGACGGGCCCGCACCTTAACCCTTTACGCCCGGAGCGGGAGTTCCACAGGCAGCCGCAAGCCAGACCCGCGAGAAATTCGCGTGTCTCTCGTGCGCGGCTGAAGTCTGAGCTAAGTTGGCGCCGGAATGGGAGGGACAATGATGGCACGGATAACGGGACACCTGCGCGCTGCAGCAGCGGCAATCGGACTGGGATGGATTGCGGCCTGCTCGCCGGGCGGACTTTCAGCCGATGACAAGACGGCGCTGACCGCCGAGGTGGAGGACTTCCTCGACCAATGGATCGAGACCAGCGACAAAGGCGAGTTCGCGCTGCTCAAGCCGATGTATTCCGATCAGGCGGGGTTCCGCTGGATCGAGAACGGACGCGTGGCCTATGACAGCGCCGAGAACGCCGCCGCCGCGCTCGATATGGCCGCGACCGCTGGCTACACCGCCGATATGGACATGATGAACGAGGAAGTCACACTGCTGTCGAACGACGCGGCGGCGGTGTCGGCGGATTATACGCTGGCGTTTGATTTCGGGCCGGGAGCGCAGTTCACTTCAACCGGCGTGTTCACGGCGGTTCTGGTGAAAGAGGCGGGCGGGTGGAAATTCCTGCAGGGCCACCTCAGCGAGCCGCCGGCCGAACCAGTGGCTCCCGTACTGGAAGTACCCGTCGTCGAAACCATCCTGGACGCGGTGCCCGGCCCTCAGTGAAAACTGCGCGCTGCCCAGGCGGCGCAGCCGGCGAGTATCGCGACCAGCCCAAACCATCCCCACCAGGGCGCGAACCGCTCGCGGACGGGCGGGGGTGGAGGTTCGGCGTCGAGGCTTTTCTCGAACTTGTCCATGACATCGGGCAGGCGTTTCAGGCGGTCGGTCACGGCGCGGACATTTTCGCTGATCATGCGCACTGCGCCTTCCGGGCCGAAATTCTTGCGCATCCAGTCTTCGATGACCGGCTCGGACGCGTTCCAGATATTGTGCGCGGGGTCGATGGTGCGCGCGACGCCTTCGACCTGGACCATGGTTTTCTGCAGAAGCACGAGTTCGGGGCGCAGGGCCATGCCGAACGTGTGCGTATAGTCGAATAGCTGCAGCAGCACGCGGCCCATGGAGACTTCTTCCGCCGGGCGGCCGAACAGCGGTTCCCCGATGGAGCGCAGCGCCTGCGCGAAGTCGCCAACCGACTGCGAAGGCGGCACATAGCCGGCCTCGAAATGCACTTCTGCGATGCGCATATAGTCGCGCTTCAGGAAGCCCCAGAGGATTTCCGCGAGGAAGCGGCGCTCGACCGGGCCGATACGGCCGATGATGCCGAAATCGACGAGCGCGATGCGGCCCTGCGGCGTCAGGATGGCGTTGCCCTCATGCATGTCGGCATGGAAGACGCCGTGGCCGATGGCGCTGGCGAGGAAGCCCTGCGTGATGTCGTTTGCGAGTTTTTTGCGGTCGATGCCTGGCTGGTCCAGCACACCCGGCGTTGTGAGCGGCGTGCCGTTGACCCACTCCATCGTCAGTACACGGCGGCCGGTGCGTTCCCAGTCGATCTTCGGGATGTCGAAATAGCCGGTCTTCTCGTGAATGCTGCGCATCTCGTCGGCGCCGCCCGCTTCGAGGCGCAGGTCAAGCTCGCGCATCATGAAGGCCGCGATCGTATCCGTCAGGGCGATGGGCTTCAGGCGGCGGCTTTCCGCGGAGACGCCTTCGATGGTGCGCGCTGCGCGGCGCATGGCGGAGAGTTCGCGTTCCAGCTGGCGCTCAATGCCGGGGCGCAGGATCTTGACGGCGCGCTCACCGTCCGGCAGCGCCATCTTGTGGACCTGCGCGAGTGAAGCGGCGGCGATGGGATCGGAGAGACCGGGAAACAGGTTCGCCGCTTCGGCGTCACCGAACTCGGCGGCCAGCGCGGCGCGGGCCTGCTTCATAGAAAACGGCGGCAGCTTGTCCTTCAGGCGCGAGAGGTCTCCGGCGACTTCCGGGCCGAACACATCCGGCCGGGTTGCGAGGAACTGGCCGAGCTTGATATAGGCAGGGCCGAGGCGTTCGAGCGCTGTGGCGAGGCGTTGGCCGGGGCGGCCTTTGGCACCGCCGCCGAAGAGCCGCAGCACGCCGCCGGCAATCTTCGCCGGCAGTGGCAGGCGGGACTGGTACTCACCGGGCAGCACAACATCATGGCGCGCGAGGGCTGTGCCTGCGCGCAGGAGGCGGCGATAGTCGGAGAGCGCCTTGAACACCGCTAGACCGCCCAGCCGAAATGCAGCGCCGCGATTCCGCCGGAATAATTGGTGACAGACACCTGTGAGAAACCCGCACCTTCGATTTCCGCCTTGAACACGGATTGCTCCGGGAACTGACGGATTGATTCCACGAGGTATTGGTAGCTCGCCCGGTCGCCGGCGATGAGTTCGCCGAGGCGCGGGATCACGGCGTAGCTATAGGTGTCGTAAGCCTCCTGAAGCAGCGGCGCGGTCATGTGGCTGAATTCGAGCACGCCGAGGCGCCCGCCGGTCTTCAGCACACGGCGAAACTCGCGCAGGCCCGCCACGCGGTCCGCAAAGTTGCGGATGCCGAAGGAAACCGTGACCGCGTCAAAGCTCTTGTCGGGATAAGGCAGCTTCTGCCCATCGGCGCAGACCCAGTCGAGCCGGCCTTCCCATTTCGCATTGTCGGGCCGTGCCTTGCCCGCTTCCAGCATGGCATCGTTGATATCGCAGACGATGGCCGTGGCCTGGCGCGTGTCGCCGCGCCGGGCGCCGGACTTGTCGGCCAGTTCGAGGAAGGCGCGGGCGAGCTCTCCCGTACCGCCGGCAACGTCAAGGTGGCGCTCACCCGGCTGCGGGTTCAGCTTGTTCATCGCGTCGTGTTTCCACAGGCGATGGACACCGGCGCTCATCAGGTCGTTCATCAGGTCGTAGCGGGATGCGACCGAGCGGAACACGCCTTTGACCCGGGCGACCTTCTCGGCCTCCGTCACCTCTTCGAACCCGAAAGAGACCTTGCGCTCTGTGTCTTCCGTTTCAGCCATGCTGAACCACCTTACATGTCCCCTTCGCCTTAGCGTATATGCGATAAGGATGCCTGAATTACCTGAAGTCGAGACAGTTCGCCGCGGACTTGCCCCTGTGATGGAGGGAAGACGCATCCTGCGGCTGGAACAGCGGCGGGCGGACCTGCGCTTTCCCCTGCCCGAGCGGTTTGGCGAGCGGGTGACAAATGCGCGGATCGACCGGCTCGCCCGTCAGGCGAAATTCCTCGCTGCGCACCTCTCCACAGGGGAAGTGCTGGTGATGCACCTCGGCATGACCGGGCGGTTCACGATTTCCGGGGGTGAGCCCGGCAAATTCTACCACGATCCCGGCGGCGCGGCGGCCCATGACCATGTCGTGTTCCACATGGAAGGCGGCGAGACGGTCACCTACAATGACCCGCGCCGGTTCGGCTTCATGGAACTCTGGCCCGCCGCGACATTCGAGGCCTATCCAAGGTTAAGCAGCCTCGGCCCGGAGCCGCTGTCGAACGGGTTTTCGGCTGCCTACCTGGACATCGCGCTGGCAGGTAAGGCCGCGCCGATCAAGGCCGCGCTGCTCGACCAGTCGATCATCGCGGGGCTCGGTAATATCTATGTCTGCGAGGCGCTGTTCCGGGCGGGAATCTCGCCGAAGCGATTGTCGCGGACCGTGCCCGGCGCGCGGTCGGCGCGGCTGGCCCCTGCGGTTAATGCGATCATTGCGGAGGCGATTGCAGCAGGTGGCTCGTCCATCTCCGACTTCGCGGCGACGGATGGGGCGCTGGGTTATTTCCAGCACCGGTTTGATGTCTACGGCCGCGAGGGCGAGGCGTGCAAACGCTGCGGCAGCCCGGTGCGGCGCATCGTGCAGTCCGGGCGATCGACGTTTTATTGTGCGAAGTGTCAGAGGTAGGGGTCCCTCCGTCTGCTTCGCAGACACCTCCCCCGTAAACGGGGGAGGATAAGGGGCGTCCGGATGTGAGGCCATCCTCCCCTGCGAAGCGGGGGAGGTGCCCAAAGGGCGGAGGGGGCCTACCGCCCCGCCTTCAATCCCAGCTTCTGCAAAGGTGATCCCAACGCCCCGCTCACCAACGCAGCCAAGAACGGAGGCGCCGGCCAGAGTTTCGAGATCGGCGCGGCGAGCCAGTCGCGCAGCCAGGGCAGGAAGGCGGAGTCCGACTGGTAGACCGGCGTGAAGGCCCAGGTCATCAGCTGGAACAGGCGCACATGGGCGGCGCGCTGGCGGACATACATCGCGGCGATTTCTGCGGCCTCCCCGCCCGCCTGCACGGCCCGGGCGAGCGCGAAGGCGTCCAGCAGTGCCATGTTCGCCCCCTGCCCGAGTTGCGGACTGGCAGCGTGCCAGCTGTCGCCGATATGGATGAGGCGGCCGGTTGCCGCGGGCCAATGCGTGCGGTGGCGATAGCGGGCGAAGGTCAGCTGGTCATGATCCGTGATCTGATCAAGCAGTAGCTCCGTCTCTGGCCAGAGCGCGCGGGCAGCCACCTTCCAGTCGCCGAGCGGCGCAGCGCGAAAGGCGGCATGCGCATCGCCCCGGATCGACCAGAAATAGGTGAGGCTGTCGGCGGCGCCGTCGCGCGCGCGCCCGGACGGCATGACGCCGGCCATCTTGCTGGCGGCTTCATAGCGCTGCTCCAGCGCGCCGGCATCGAACGGACCGGCTTCCAGCCAGGGAAGCGTTGCCCAGAGGGCGCCGTAGGGCAGCTCCCTGGGCGGCGCGGACGAAAGTGGCGAGCGCACGCCCAGCGCATCGATGACGAGATCGCAAGGGGCATGGGCGCCGCCGGTATCCGTCAGCGTGCCGGATACCGGATCAACGCCGGTGATGCGCGCGCCCGTCACGATGCGCGCGCCGCTGGCCTCCGCTGCGGCAAACAGCACATCGAACAGGGCAGCGCGCTGGATGCCGATGCCGCGCAGGGAGGGGCGCAGCGCCGCATAGCGCACGTCCAGAACGGCGCGGCCTGTCTCGCTCGAGATGCCCCAGAGCCGGTCAATCGGCGCGCCGAGGCTTTCCGCTTTTTCCCGCAGCCCGAGTTCGGCGAGGATGACGAGGCCGGTCTCCTGCAGCATCAGGCCGGAACCGACCGGACCGGCCGCCTCGAACTGGTCGAAGACCGACACGCGGTGTCCGGCCCTGGCCAGCAGGATGGCCGCTGCCAGCCCGCCAATGCCGGCGCCCGCGATGGAAATGGACAAGGTTCGACTCATCTACCTGTTTAGCCCTGCTCCTTGTGCCGGACGCAAGCCTGATCCAGAGTGAGTTCCGAAAAGAAACGGGAGAGAGACATGCCAAATGGAGCCGCCCTGATTGTCGGCGCCGGTGACGCGACCGGCGGCGCCATCGCGAAAGCCTTTGCGCGCGAAGGCCTGACGGCCTGCGTGACACGGCGCGCACGCAACCTGGATTCGCTGAGCGCGCTGGTCTCCGAGATTGAAGGAGACGGCGGCAAGGCCCGCGCATTCGGCGTGGATGCGCGCGAGGAAGAGGCGACGATTGCGCTGGTCGATCAGATCGAGGTGGAGGTCGGCCCGCTGGAAGTCTGCGTGTTCAATATCGGCGCGAATGTCCGCTTCGGGATCACCGACACGACGGCGCGCGTCTATCACAAGGTCTGGGAAATGGCGGCCTATTCCGGCTTCCTCGCGGGCCGTGAAGCGGCGCGCGTGATGCGCCCGCGCGGGAAAGGCACAATCCTGTTTACAGGCGCCACGGCCGGCGTGCGCGGCCGCGAGGGATTTTCGGCGTTCGCGGGCGCCAAGCATGCGCTGCGGGCGCTGGCGCAATCGATGGCGCGGGAGCTGGGGCCGCAAGGCATCCATGTCGCGCATATTGTCGTGGACGGCGCCATCGACAGCCAGTTCATCCGCGAGAACCTTCCCGATGCGGACGAACGGAGAGCCAAAGACGGATTGCTGATCCCGGAAGAGATCGCGAAGAATTATGTCTGGCTGCACAAACAGCACCGCTCCGCCTGGACGCATGAGATGGACCTTCGGCCCTGGAACGAGACCTGGTAGGTCAGACCATGCCGGCATCCGTCGGCAAGCCGAACAGGATGCGGCCGGTCAGCTCCAGCGTCGACGGAGCGGTCACGATATGCTGCGTGATCGCATGCGCGTCCCGGAAGCGCCGCTGCAGGTCGCTGGCTTCGAACAGGGCTGCGCCGCCGCCGAGATCATACAGGGTGCGGCAGATATCGGCGCCGGTGCGCGTCATGTGCGTGCAGGCAAGACGAAGGTCTGCGCGGGCCACCATCGGCACGTCTTCCGTCTGCCGGGCAATGCTCCAGACCCGGTCGATTTCCGCAAACAGATAGGCCCGGGCCGCCCGCCATTGCGCTTCGCAGGTGGCAAAGGCCGCCTGCATGGATTGGCGTTCCGAGAGCGTCTTGGATGAGCCCTGACTTTTCTTGACGGTCGCCATCGCATGAAAGGCGTCCAGCGCGCCGCGTGCATTGCCGAGTGCGACGGCACAGACACCAAGCGACAAGAGTCCAAAGGCCGGGAACTTGTAGAGCGCGCCGGACTCGCGCGGTTTGTCAGTGACCAGCGAGACCGACCGGCCAACCGGCACGGCCAGGTCTTTCACTTCGAAATCGCCGGAGCCTGTGCCTTTCAGGCCCATCACATGCCAGGTGTCATGCAACACGGCGTCCGATGCCGGAAAAACCATCATCCTGGTGTCGGGCGCGCCGCTGGGGAGGCGTTTCATCTCGCCATCTTCCCAGAGCGTGCAGCTGCCGCACAGCCAAGTGCAATTGGCCGAACCCGAACCCCACTGCCAGCGACCGGAGACACGGTAGTGATCGCCTTCAAGGACGGCCCGGCCCATTGGCGCATAGACGCCGCCGGTGATGATCATCGGGTCGCCGTAGATTTCTTCCGCAAAGACCGGCTCCATGTAAGCCGCATTGAGCGCAGTCGTCGCGCCGATCATGGCGCACCAGCCGGCGCTGGCATTGGCCGCCGCAAGCGTCTCCGTCGCCTCGACGATCTCGCGCGCCGTCAGCTCAAGTCCGCCATAGCGTTTCGGCGTAACCATCCGGAACACCCCCGCCGCAGCGAGCTTTTGCGCGAGGTCGGCCGGCAGGCGGCGCTCGGCTTCCATCTCGGCGGCGCGCGCGGCAAGTTCCGGCAGGAGTGGCTGCAGCGAGGCGGCGAAATCAGGGGCGGTGTGTGTATCAGCCATGGCGGGACGCTAGCCTGTTTCCTGACGGCATCAAAGCTTGAGTTCGGCGTGAAACTTCGCCGGTGCCGCATGGCGCCAGGACATCACGAGCGCAGACCGCAGGGTGACGGCATCGCAGGCCTTGAGGCGGATCGAGGTCGCCCCCTTCTCGCCCCACTTGTCGGGCACCGGGAAGAAGATGTCCGGCTCGGCTTCGCACAGCAGGCGCTGTTCCTCCGGCGTCAGGAAGACATTCGAGAATTCATGGTGCGGCGGAAGGGTGCAAAAGATCTTGCCTTTCGGCACATCGACCCGAAAGCTCGCCCAGTCAAAATGAGGCCGCTCCAGCGCACGCGGCAGAGCCAGCGCTGCGCCGCGGAGTTTCGCGGGCGTGATCATGGGCCGTCCCTGAACACGGTTTCGCCGTCCTTGAGCGTTTCGAGAATACGGATATCCCCGATCGCTGCCGGATCAACCGTGAGCGGATTGGCCGAGAGCACAACGAGGTCGGCGCGCTTGCCCGCCGTGATCGAGCCCTTGTCGGCCTCTTCGGAATACTGGCGGGCGGCGTTGAGCGTGATGGCGCGCAGGGCGTCTGCCTGGCCCGCACGTTCGGCGGGCCCGAGCACCTGACCTGAGCGTGTCTCGCGGTTCACGGCGACCCAGAGCAGGTGCATCATGTCGGGCGGCACAATCGGAGAGTCGGTGTGCATCGTGTAGGGAAGACCGCGCGCTGCGGCAGAAGCCAGCGGGCTGATCGATGCGGCGCGCTCAGGCCCGAGTACCGAATCGCGGTGCCAATCGCCCCAGAAGAAAGGATGCGCGGCGAAGAAAGACGGAATGATGCCAAGCGCCGCCATTGTATCAAGCTGGTCCAGCCGCGCCGTCTGTGCGTGAATGGCTACCGTGCGTGCATCTGTTTCCGGATAGTCGGCCTCTGCAGAGGCGGCGAGTCCGAGCAGCTGGTCAATCGCGCGGTCACCGTTGACATGCGCAATCACCTGAATGTCGCGCGCATAGGCCGCCTCCATCAGGCTGGCCGCGCCTTCATCCGTATATGTTCCGTAACCGGAATACCCGGTTTCCTGCCCTGCCGGAGGAATGATATAAGGCCGGGTCAGCCACGCCGTCTTGCCTTGCGGTGACCCGTCCAGGATCAGCTTGATCCCGCCCATGCGGAAATGATGATCGTAGGTTTTCGAAACCTCGAAATCAGCGCCGATCGAGCTGCCGTCCGGGAAATGCTGGTAGGCGACGACATCAAGATAGAGCCCGCCCTCAGCCGCAGCGCGGCGCATGTCCTCGACCTGTTGCGGACTGGAGGCGCCGTCCTGCACCGTCGTGATTCCGTTCCGGGCGTAAACTTCCTGCACCGCGACGAGCCCGGCAACGCGCGTATCCTGCGAAGGCTGCGGCGCATGGCGCGCAACCAGCATCAGCGCCGTTTCTTCGAACACGCCGTTAGGCGCGGCGCCATCCGCTTCGCGGCGGATGGCACCGCCGGGCGGGTCGGGCGTCTCTGCGGTTATGCCGGCCGCCGTAAGGCAGGCCGTATTGCAGGTGGCGAAATGGGCGGATGTATGCACCAGCATGATCGGCACATCTGCGGCGACGGCATCAAGATCGGCCCGGTCAGGATGGCGCTGTTCGGCGAGCAGCGAGTCGTCATAGCCAAAGCCGACGATCCAGGGCGCGTCAGGATGCGCCGTCCGCCAGGCGCGCAGGGCGTCCTGCAGTTCAGCTATCGTGGAGACATTGCCAGCGGGCGGAGGCTGCAGGTTCGCCATGCCGGCCGATTGCGCCATGATGGCGAGGTGGCCATGCGCATCAATGAAACCGGGCACGAGCGTTGCGCCCCCAAGATCGCGCATAAGCGCATCCGGACCGGCCGCGCGCGTTACATCCTCCACGGAGCCTACCGCAAGGATACGCCCGTCCCGGATGGCAACCGCCTCGGCTGACGGAACCGCGTCGTCCACCGTTATGATGTCGCCATTGACGAACAGGATGGCACCAGCGTCACCGCTCACTTGAGAGGGCGGGGTGCAGGCCGCGACAAGGCAGGCGGCGAACGCCGCAGCCGCAATAGCCTTCGCCCTGTCGCGCGTGTGCATCCGGTGCATGGTCCGGTTCTCCCCTCCGGCATTTTTCTGCACCATCGGCGAGGCGAGCCCCGCTTGGCAAGCCTTGCCGGGCCTGCCCCGGCGTTACAGCGACAAAGCGCCGAGAATGACCGCCGTCAGCAGAGCCGCGAGCAGCACGCAGAGATACACGAAATCCAGCGTCAGGGTTCGCAGGACGGACGTGATTGCGCCGCGCCCATAGACGACCCGGTTGAGGCGATAGAGGTACCAGTTCGAATAGATGAGCAGCGCAAGCGCGACCCAGCCCGCACCGATCAGCAGGGACACAAGAAAGCCAACCGACATTGCGAAGAACAGCGCCGAATGGAAATGCAGCGACACGATCAGGTGATCGAAGAACAGGAACTTCCGGCGCCAGAGATAGCTCAGTGCGAGCAGGCAGGCATAGATTGGCAGCAGGACAAACATCAGGCGCGGAATCCATTCCTGCGTCTGGCGCGCGAGGCGCCCGGGATTGTCCATCACTTCCGCAAACTGCGCTGCGTCCTTGTCGCCCTCTTCTCCCGCCTTTCGCACGGCATCGAGCGCCGACTTCGGCATGAAGCCTTCCCATTCTGCGTCCGGCGGTAGAGCAGGATCTGTCTGGGCGGCGTCATCCGCACTTGCTGCATCCGGCGTCGCGGGCGGATCCTGGAGCAGGCCGGGTATCCCGCCTTCCCAAAGCTCTTCGACCTCGTCGAGCCCACGGATCGCCTCCTGGTATTCTGCCTCGGTCATCTCGCCGGACTCGTATGCTTCTTCGACCTGTACGCGGGCTTCCTCAATCGAGCCTTCCGCCGGCATGCCGAGATTGAACCCGCGGCCTGTGACCAGCGGCAACAGCACGAAGAAGATCAGCGAGGCGAGCACATAGAGGCGGAAAGGCGGAATGAACCGTGCACGCTTGCCGTCCAGATAGTCGCGTGTGATCCGGCCCGGCTTCAGCATCAGGCCCGGCAGCGTGCGCGCGATACGTCCGTCGATGGAGAAAAAGGTCTCGAGGCTTTCGGATATCAGTGACCAGAACGGGCGGCGGATGCTGTGCCCGCTCTGGCCGCAATCATGGCAGAATTCGCCGGCAAGCGCGGCGCCGCAGTTGAGGCAATCGGTATCCTGCACCGGCCCGCGCGGCCCGTTCAGCCCCGCAGCCGCATCGGCGGCGGCATGGTCCATGGCCGAATCCACAATGGAACCAAATTCATCACTCATGGCTACGCCTCCAGGGAGCTGTCGGGTGCGTTGTCACAGGACCGTGCAGGACATGCAAGACGCCGCCGGAAGGCCTGCCCGCCATTAACGATAGATCAGCGGCTTTTTCTTCTGGAACTGCACGGTCGCTGCCCTGTAACGCGGCGCCTTTCCGTCCGGGGCCAGGGCGTAAGTCTGCTCGCGCAGAAATTCCATCAGGCCGCGCCGTTTGCCGGCGGCATCGAGCATTTCAGGGGTCAGCGTCTCACCGATCTCGACGCGGAGCGTCTTGCCCATCCGCCGGCGCACTTCGCGGAACACGAGCGCCAGACGCAACTCCAGCGACAGGTGTGACGCAATCTGGAACAGGCGCGAATTTTGGCCATCGAAGAAAACCGGCGTCACATGCGCGCGCGATTGCGTGATCAGCTTCGCCGTGAACGGCTTCCATTCATCATCGACCGCCAGCGGATCAAACGGGCGCGGCGTGGTCGCCACACCGCCGCTCGGGAACACCACGATACACCCGCCGCCTTTGACATGCGCGAGCGCGGCCTTGCGCATGGCGACGTTGGCTTCGACCGCGCTGCGCGTTCCGGCAAAGTCGACCGACAACAGGAAAGGCCGCGCTTCGGGCACGCCGTCGAGGACAGAATTCGTAAGCACTTTGAAATCGGTCCGGCGAAGGCCGATCAGCCAGCTGATGATCAAACCATCGAGTACGCCGAACGGGTGATTGGCCACGATGACCAAAGGCCCGTCCTTTGGGATCAGAGCATGCTTGCTTGCCGAGAATTGCACATCGAGATCGAGAAGCCGGATCGCCGCCTCAAAGAAGGGCACGTCGCGCGACAGGTCTGCGCGATAATGGTCATACAGCTGCTTGATCTTCGGTTGGCCCGAAAATCGCTCGACTGCCTTCACAAGCCGCCGCTTCAGCGGGTCCTCGAAATAGGCCGCGTAGGAAAGCTCGGGAACCGGCTCGATGACGGTCAAAGCCGCCACATGCGCGCGAGATTGTTCTTCTGCATGTCCGACGAGCCGCCGACAATCGGCATACTGAGCAGTTCGCGCACATTGCGCTCGATGTCATAGGCATCTGACAGGCCGTAAGCGCCGATCACCTGCTGGCAGGCCAGGCCAATCTCGACGCCGGTATCGGCCACGAACAGTTTCGCCATCGCCGTCTCGGCCGAGCAGGGCTTGCCCTCCCCCGCGAGCCAGGCAGCGTGGTAGAGCATGTGACGGCAGGCGGCGAGCCTCGTCCGAGCTGTGACGAGCTTGTGCGCAATCGCCTGATGTTTGCCGATGGGCTTGCCGAACTGTACGCGCTCGCCGGCATACTTCCATGCTTCTTCAAGCGCCGCCCGGGCGATGCCATAGGCGACCGCCGTGATCTCGATCTTCTCGACATCCAGCGCGCGTCCGGCCAGCGCCTCCCAGCCCTTGTTCCATTTCTCCGGCCCGCCGACGATGGCACTCTCCGGCAGGCGCACGTCGTCGAGAAACACGTCCATCGAATGCGTGTAGCGCAGGTTCGAATGCTCGATGGGCTGCATGCTCACGCCCTTGGCATTCGTTGGCACAAGGATGAAAGTGAGGTTCCCGTGACGGTCGCCCGGCTCGCCGGACCGGCAGAGGCAATAGATATAATCCGACCAGTCCGCGCCCGTGCACCAGCGCTTTGCGCCGTTGAGGATCAGTTCGCCGTCCTTACGCTCCACCCGCGTCTCGACGCTGGGCAGGTCCCCGCCCACGTTCGGCTCCGACAGGCCATAGCAAAGGAACATCTCGCCGCGCGCCAGTTTCGGCAGCAACGCCTCTTTCTGTTCTTTTGATCCGTTCTCGGAGATATTCAGCCCGCCATAGAAGGCCGCATGAATGAACGGCCCGGCCATGCTCGGCCCGCCCTGGCAGAGTTCCTCGATCACAGCCGCGGCGGCATAGATATCCTCTCCCTGCCCGCCATATTCCTCCGGAATGGTGAGGCCGATCAGGCCCATCTCCGCCAGCTCGCGGAACAGCGTCCGGTCCCAGGTGGCCGCCTTGTCCCATTCGCGGCGCTTCTCCCGCGGCATCTTTTCGGCCACCCAGCGCGACAGCTGGCGGCGGATTTCGGTGACGTGATCAGGCTCGGCGGCGAAAGATGTCATGCTTGTGTTGTGGTCCGATCACCGATTTCGTCAAGCACGAAGGGCGTCGTCTGGTAGGTCTGGTTGATCCAGTTGCCGAACAGCAGGTGCGCATGGCTTCGCCAGCGGTTGAGCGGCGGGCGGGCCGCGTCATCGCCGGGGAAATAATTGTGCGGCACGGCGATCTTCGCGCCCTGCGCCACATCGCGCTCATACTCTTCCTTCAGGGAGAAGGAATCGTACTCGACATGGTTGAACATGTAGAGGCTGCGCCGCGCGGCATCCTGCAACAGGCATGGGCCCGTCTTCTCGCAGTCTACCAGCAGGTCCAGCGCCGGACGCGCCCGCACGTCCTCGCTGCGCACTTCAGTCCAACGCGACACAGGGATCAGGAAATCATCCGAGAAGCCGGAGAGATAGGGCGATGCGGGCGCGAGATTTCTCTGGCGGAACACACCGAAGGCTTTCTCGTCCAGCTGGTATTTCGGCAGCCCATGGAAATGATACGCCGCCGCCATCGCGCCCCAGCAGATATAGAACGGCGAATGCACATTCGTCCGTGTCCAGTCGAAAATCTGCGCGAGCTCTGCCCAGTAGGTCACGTCCTCAAACGGCATCTGCTCGATGGGTGCACCGGTGACGATAAAGCCGTCAAACTTCCGGTCTCGGATTTCGTCCCAGGTCTGGTAGAAACTGATCAGGTGGTCAGCGGAAGTATTCTTCGGCTGGTGGCCGCCGACCCGAACGAGCGTCAGCTCCACCTGCAGCGGCGAGGCACCGATCAGGCGCGCAATCTGCGTCTCGGTGCGGATCTTGTTGGGCATCAGGTTCAGCAGGCCGATCTGCAGCGGGCGGATATCCTGGCGCACGGCGTCGGTCTCGCGCATCACGGCGACACCCTCGCGCTTCAGCGTCTCGGCGGCAGGCAGTGTATCGGGAATCCTGATCGGCATCGGTCGTCCTCATCGGCCTGCTTCACGGGCAACAAACAGGCAGCGATAAGGGGGAAAGGCGGGACCAGAACAACTGGATGTCCCCGCATCTCGGCCCTTTAGCGACTTGTTTAACGTGGCTGCAAGCCGGCCGGCCAAATCACCACGCGCACGCAGATAGCGCCGCCGGGCGGCCGCGTCAAACTCACTCTTTCATGGCAGGGTGAAGCCTGTGAATGAAGCGCTGCAGAAACCGGCCCGGAACAGATCCGGACTCGGCCTCACCCGCCGGCTCAGCCCCCATCCGCGCATAGAATGCTGCGGCGCCGGGATCGGCGTCGACCACCAGTTCCCGCGCGCCTCGGCCCTGCGCGATGCGGCAGGCCCAGACGTACATCAGGTTGCCTGTCCCTTCCCCGAGGCGTGCCGGCTCGACAAACAGCTTTTCAAGAACGGCCACGTCTCCGTCGAACGAGACCACAACAACGCCCGCAATCCCGCGCAGGTCATCGGCCACGACAATCGCATCTTCCCTCACATCATCTGCCGACAGCGTCAGCTCATTGCGAAAGCGTTCCAGCATTTCGGCCTCATAGCCCCAGACGGCCTTCGATCGCAGGCAGAGGTCCGACAGCAGTTCCAGCTCATCAAGGCGCGGGGCACGCAGGCGCATCTCAGTCTCCCGTCAGCTTTGCGGCCAGCGAGGTCAAAGGCCGTTAACATTCGCCACAATGCTATCTAGTTCCTGCCGGTATGCACATCCCTGCTGAGCGGCTAGAATTGCCCTGATGGAGATTCTCCAGTGCCGGGAGGGCAGTCAATGTCGGGCTTGGACGTCGAACTTGAAGACAAGAATGCCGTTGGCGGGCTGGATCGGCTTGTAACGAATCTGGGGCTTGCGGCCATAGCCGTGCTCCCGACGCTCGCAGCAGCAATCGCAACACCCTGGAAGCTCGCGCCACTCGTGGCGGCTGACGAGCCGGACGGACAGCGCGGCATGTTGCTGACTCCCGGGGCCTTCCTGCCGATGGGACTGACAGTCGTGCTTCTTTTGGCAGCGATGGTCACAACGTCGGAGACGGTTGCCAGCAATGGCGGAGCGATTGGGCCAGGCTTGGCGGTCGCCGTGGCTGCTGCGGCTGGAGAAGGTGATCTGTGGAAGACATTGTCATTGATAGCGCCAATCTACTTTCTCGCTGTGTCGATCGCCGTTCTGGCACAATTGCTTCGGCGACCGGCAGGCGATTGGTGGACCATGCGAACAAGTCTGCGCGCCGCATTCTATCAGGTCGGGGCAACTGTCTGCTGGATCATTCTCACGAGCGCCGCCATCGACGCCTACCGGGTTTCCACGGGGAACAGCGAGATGGGAAACCTGCTCTACCGGCTCAACTCAATCCCGATCTTCTTGCTGACACTCTGGGTTTACTTCTGGTTCTTCCGCCACGGCGCATCAGCGTCGTACCGGCGTTCCGCAGTCCTGGCTCTGGCAATGCTCGCATTGTCAGCGGCCCTTATACTGGGCGTCAATTGGGTGCTCGGAAGCTGAACAGACCTAGTCTCCCGTCAGCTTTGCCGCGCGCTTTTCCTTGAACGCCGCGACTGCTTCGCGCCGGTCGTTCAGGTGGTTCGACGCACTTTCCCAGCCGATGCTGGCGTCCATCAACTGCGCCGCCAGCGCGCGCAGCGGAATGTTCGCGGTCGTCTTGGTCCAGCGCACGGCCCATTTCGAATTGGCGAGAATCTTGCCGGCGATCTCATCCACTTTTGCGTCAAGTTCGCCAGCCGGCACAGCGTAATTGATCAGCCCCATCGCCTGCGCTTCCTTCGCGCTGAGCAGGTCGCCGGTCATCAGCAATTCCTTGGCCTTGGCGAAGCCGACCAGCTGCGGCCAGATCAGCGCCCCGCCATCGCCCGCGACCAGGCCCACCTTCACATGCGGATCGCCGATCTTCGCCGTCTCGTCGGCAATGATCACATCGCAGAGCAGCGCAATCGTCGCGCCCAGACCGGCGGCGGCGCCGTTCATCCGGCAGAGGACCGGCTTTTCCATCTGCAGCAGCGTGACGACGATCTGCTTGGCGTCCCAGCCGATGGCGCGGAAGCGTTCGGGATGATTGATCTGTTCCTCGAACCAGTCGAAATCTCCGCCCGCACAGAAGGCCCTGCCCTTGGCTGACAGGATAATCAGATCGCTTTCGCTGTCGCGCTGCAGGCAATTGAACACCAGCGCCAGCTCGGTATGCATCTGCTCGTCCACGCCGTTGACCGGATGCGCCGACGTGATGAAAGCCGTCAGCACACGGCCTTTCCGCTCGAAGGTGAAGCGCTCCCACTTGTCCTGCGTTATGTCATATGCTGCGCTCATGCCTGTCTTCCTCCGTTTGACGGGAGCCTAGCGCGCCCTGCGGCCCGGCGCTAGGATCACCGCCTGCGGAGATTCCCACCCATGCCCAAAGACACGCTCTTCCTCCTGCCGCCCGGTTTTCAGGCCAATGGGCGGCGGGAGTTCTGCCCCGAATGTGCTGAGCTGTGGGGCGTGCTCTCCTGGTTTCCAGCTCTGAAGGAGACGCTCGACATCGTCTATGTCGGCATCGACCACCCGCGCCCGGAGATCACCGCGCTGCTGGGTGACGGCCGGCACAATGCGCCGACGCTGGTCCTGCATGCCGACAGTGAGCGCGCCAACGACGTGCCCTACGCCGAGGCCAATGGTCATGACTATCTCGGCTCAGCCCGCCTGATCGCCCGCCACTTCGCCGCCCTTTACGGCACGCCCGTCCCGCGCGGCAGCTGACGCCCCTTGCCTCCCGCCGCGTCAGGCCGTCCTGACTGCGCCCACAGAACAATGCCGGAGGAACCCATGCCAGCAGCGCCCGTAAAAACCCGCATCACCGACATGCTGGGCATCGAGAAGCCGATCATCCAGGCCGCGATGGGCTGGATCGCCCGCTCGCACCTTTCCTCGGCCGTCTCGAATGCCGGCGGCATGGGCATCATCGAGACGTCATCCGGCGAACTCGATGCCATCCGCGAAGAAATCCGCAAGATGAAAACGCTGACGGACAAGCCCTTCGGTGTGAACGTGGCTCAGGCCTTCGTGCGCGATCCGAACATCGTGCAATTCATCATCGACGAGGGCATCCGCTTCGTCACGACCTCCGCCGGCGACCCGATGAAATATACCGGCATGCTGAAGGAAGCCGGCCTCACCGTGTTCCACGTCGTCCCCTCCCTCTCCGGCGCCTTGCGCGCCATCGAGGCGGGCGTGGACGGGCTGATCGTCGAAGGCGGCGAAGGCGGCGGCTTCAAGAACTCGAAGGATGTCGCCTCGATGGTCCTCATCCCGCAGGTCTGCGAAAAGGTCTCCGTGCCGGTCGTCGCCGCCGGCGGCATCATGGACGGGCGCACGATGGCCGCCGCCTTCGCGCTCGGCGCCGAGGGCGTGCTGATGGGCACACGCATCCTCTCCTCCGCCGAAAGCCCGGTGCACGCGAACTGGAAAGAGGCCATCATCGGCGCCGATTCCACAGACACCGTCTTCCTCAACCGGCAAGGTCCCGGCCCTGCCCTGCGCGCCCTTCGCACCGAACGGACCACCCGGCTCGAGAAAGACGGCAGCCCGAACATCTTCGGCGAGTTTGCCGGCACGCAGGACGTCTATTTCGGCGGAAATCTCGAAGCGGGCATCGCCCTGACCGGTCAGGTCGCGGGCCGCATTTCCGAAGTGAAGCCCATCGCGCAGATCTTCGAGGAAACGCTGGCAGAGTATCACGAAGTTGTGAGCCGCCTGCCGCGCTGACGCCGCGTGCACCCCTGAGACCGCAGGCTGGCCATCCGGCGCGGGGGCGTCTAAATCCCCTGTAACCAAAATTCTCCAGAGGACGCGTGATGAAAATGACTGAAGCCCTGAAGGGCGGCGCAGCCGCTCTCGCTCTTGCTGCAACCGCCGCTTGCGCCGCCGCACCGGCGGAAAAGCCCGCTGAAGCCACCCTGGTCGCGGCCAAGCCCGCCCTGCCGGACATCTCGGTCACGTCCGAAGAACTGGAAGGCAATCCCCTCCTCGCAGAATGGACCGCGTCTTACGGGCTGCCCCCCTTCTCCGAGATCGAGCCCGCCCACTACATGCCGGCCGTCAAGTTCGGCATCCTCGAGCAACGCGCCGAGATCGCCGCCATCGTCGGCAATGCGGACGCCCCGACATTCGAGAACACGATCCTCGCCCTCGAAACCTCGGGCGCCAGCCTCGACAAGGTGATGCGCGTCTTCGGCAACATCACCAACACCGACACCAATGACGAACTGAACGCGCTCGAAGCCGAGATCTATCCGATGCTGACGGCGGAGCGCGACGCGATCACCTTCAACACCGATCTCTTCGCCCGCGTACAGGCGGTGTACGACCAGAAAGACCGGATCGGCCTCGACGAACAGGATGCCCGCCTGCTTGAGCTGACCCATCGTAACTTCGTGCGCGCTGGCGCTGCCCTCACGCCGGAAGTCCAGGCCCAGGTCGCCGAGATCAACACCGAGATGTCGAAACTGACAACCCAGTTTGGCCAAAACCTGCTGAACGCCACCAAGGCCTTCAAATACGAAGTCACCGACGAAGCCCGCCTTGCCGGCATTCCTGCGGACCTGAAAGCGGCGCTCAAGGTCGATGGTGAAGACCGCTGGCTGATTGGCGTCGACCGGTCCGTCTTCGAAGACGTGATGACCACGGCCGAGGACCGCGAGCTGCGGCGTGCGCTGTTCGACGGCTACCGCCTGCGGTCTTCCGAAGGCCAGTATGACAATGGACCGATCGCCATCAAGATTGCCCAGCTTCGCGCCAGAAAAGCTGAGCTGATGGGCTACAAGAGCCATGCCCATTATGTGATCGAAAACCGGATGGCGAAAACGCCGGAAGTCGCCATGGACTTCCTGGCTCAGGTGCTTGAGCCGGGTCTCCAACGCGCTGCCGAAGAAATCGCCGACATGCAGGCCCTCGCCGGCGACACGCTGACCATTTCCGGCGAAGACTACTGGTATTATGCCGAGAAGGTCCGCGCCGACAAATACGCTTTCGACGAATCCGCCCTGCGCCCCTACCTCGAAGAAGGTGCCGTGCGTGCCGGCACCTTCGAAGTCGCTTCGAAACTCTTTGGTATCAGCTTTGCGCCGGTCGAGGTCGAAGGCTGGAACCCGGTCGTCAAGGCCTGGGACGTCACGGACAATGCAACCGGCGAGTCGCTCGGCATCTTCCTGGCCGACATGTATGCCCGCCCGTCAAAACGCGGCGGCGCCTGGATGAGCGCCTACCGTGAAGAATCAAACATCGACGGCAATTCGATCCGCCCCCTGATTACCAACAACATGAACCTCACACCGCCACCGGCCGGTGAGCCAACGTTGATGAGTTTCAGTGAAGCGGAAACCTCTTTCCATGAATTCGGTCATGCGCTGCACGGCCTGCTGACAAACATCCGCTACGGCTCCTTCTCCGGCACCTATGGCGGGCCGGACTATTCCGAATTTCCGTCGCAGGTCATGGAACACTGGGCGAGCGAACCAGAAGTGATGGCGACCTACGCGCACCACTACAAGACCGGCGAACCGATCCCCTCCGAACTGGTCGAGAAAATGAACAAGGCCTCGGCCTTCAATCAGGGCTTTGCCACGACGGAGTTCATCGCCGCCTCGCTGATCGATCTCAGCTGGCACATGCTGTCCTCGGAAGAAGCCGCGAAGATCACCGATGCACGCGCCTTCGAACTCGACGTCCTCAAGAAATACAACATCCCTGAAGTCATCGAGCCGCGTTACCGGACGAACTATTTCAGCCACACGTTCGCAGGCGGCTATTCGGCGGGCTACTACGCCTACCTCTGGGCTAATATTCTCGATTCGGACGGTTTCGCCGCCTTCAAGGAAACCGGCGACATCTACAATCCGGAACTTGCGGCCAAGCTGAAGAAGTGGGTCTACGAATCCGGCGGCCTGCGCGAGACGGACGAGCTTTACCGCAACTTCCGCGGCGCCGATCCGTCGATCGAGCCTCTGCTGCGCGATCGCGGCTTTGCCGCTACGGCCGTCGCCGAGTAGGCGCCAGCCCTTCCCCAAAACAAAAGCCCCGCCAGCGATGGCGGGGCTTTTTCGTTGCTGCCGTGAAAAAGCGTGTCAGCCGCTGACGGCTTCCTTGCAGATCACCGCGCGCACATCTTCTTCCGTGCGCGCCTTGCGCAGGTCATCGCGCACGGCGCTCTGGCGGAACACGCGGCTGACCTGGGCCAGCGCGCGCAGATGGTCCGCGCCCGAACCATCCGGGGCCAGCAGCATGAAGACGAGATCGCAGGGACGCTCGTCGATAGCCTCGAAATCAACGCCGTGCAGCAGGCGCATGAACCCGCCCACCGGCTTTTCGAGGCCAGGCAGGCGCGCATGCGGAATGGCAACGCCTTCGCCCACGCCGGTCGAGCCGAGACGCTCGCGTTCCATAACGGCATCCTCGATGACGCGCGGGCCGATACCGGTCGCCTCGCTCAACGCTTCGCACAGGACGTGGATCGCCTGCTTGCGGCTTGGGACATCCTGGAGCGGGATGATCACCCCGCCTTGCAACAGGGCACTCAGATCAGTGGCCATCAATCTACGTTTCCGTGATATTCAGGTGCGAGGCGCATTGGCAGGGTCTACCCAACCAATATGCCCGTCGGGCCGGCGGTAGACCATATTCAGGCCATCATGGCCAGCGTTCCTGAACATTAATGCTGGGACATCTTGCAATTCCAGCTGCATGACTGCCTCAGAAACAGACATTGTGCGGATCGAAACGCTGGTCTCTGCAACTGTCAGGGGAGCGTCCCCGGCCTCGACTCCCGTATCTTCACTCTCTTCCGTGTCCTGGGCCTGGATCAGGATTTCGGACGCGGCCTGCGCCGGCAGGGGCTGCGGCGCGGCGGCATGGTGGTCCTTCAGGCGGCGCTTGTAGCGGCGCACCCGCTTTTCCATCTTCTCGAGACTGACTTCCAGCGCCGCATAGGGGTCGTCCGCGCGCCCGGTCGATTGCAGGACGATCCCGGACGGCAGGTGAACATTGCAGTCAACTTCCACGAACGGGCCCTGCTGCGAGACGAACACGTTGGCTTCGCCCGTTCGGTTGAAATACTTGGCAACGGCGGCTTCCAGCCCGTCCTCGATGCGATTTCGCATCGCTTCGCCCAGTTCCATATGCTTGCCGGTGATCTGAATCTGCATGAGCGTCTCCTTTTCGCAAGTCTGGCCTGAAGTATGTCCCAAACTACATGGCGACGCGACCCCTATTAGGACAAGGGCGCGGCAAAAATCTGTAAGCTTCAAGCCGTTGTGAGGCAGAGTGCTTCCCGGGAGCGCTCTTTTCCGGCCACTGGCCGCTCAGGCGCTCCCCTTGTCGGCCTTCGTGTAGCCATGCTTTTTCACGAGGCCGCGCAGCTGGTGGTAGGTGAGGCCGAGGGCTTCGGCGGCCTTGCCCTGATGGCCTCCGGACCGGGCGAGGGCGGCGTCGATGAGGCGCTGTTCGTAAATGTTCACCGCCTCCTCGAAGCTCCCGCCAACTGTCCATAGGTCGGGGGTGTCTACAGGGGTGTTTTGTGGACGGTTTATGGACTCCTTTTCCACAGGCGGCGCAGGCCGCCAGGGGGAGGCAAACGGGTCCAGCGCCGAGGGGTCAAACTGCACGGGATCATCCGGCGCCGTGATCAGGGCGCGGTGCGCCAGGCGCTCGGCAAAGTTCCTCAGTTCACGGACGTTCCCCGGCCAGTCGTGCGCCTCGATTGCGGCAATCGCCGAGGGCGCAAAGCCCGGAAAGTCCTGCGCGAGTTCAACCGCCATCCGGCGCGCGAAGAAGTCCGCCAGCAGGCTCTTGTCGCCGTGGCGCGCCCGCAGCGGCGGCAGGGTGATTACATCGAAGGACAGCCGGTCCAGCAGGTCCCAGCGGAACTTTCCCGCCTCCGCCACCGCTGGCAGGTCAGCGTTCGTGGCCGCCACGATCCGTACATTCGTCGTCAGCACTTTCGATCCGCCGACGCGCTGAAACTCGCCATACTCGACCACGCGCAGCAGTTTTTCCTGCAAGGCCTCGCCGGCGGTGGCGATCTCGTCGAGAAAGATCGTGCCGCCGTCCGCCAGTTCGAACCGGCCCCGGCGCATCTCGGTCGCGCCGGTGAACGCCCCGCGCTCATGCCCGAACAGTTCGGAATCCAGCAGCGTCTCGGTCATCGCCGCGCAATTGACCTTCACGAACGGGCCTTCCCAGCGCTTCGACAGGAAGTGAAGGCGCTCGCCCACCAGTTCCTTGCCGGTGCCGCGCTCGCCGATGACCAGCACCGACCGGTCGAGCGGCGCCACACGGCTCGCATGCTCCAGCGCCGAGAGCCAGGGCGGAGACTCGCCGACCAATTGTTTGGAACGATCCTGCATGAGGTCAATATAGCCAAATACTATTGCAAATTCGACCTATAATTTCGTCTATTTTACCTATTCGATCTTAACAGAACGCCGTGGAAAACTTTTTTATCTATATTTTTCAATGCTCTATAGATTTAATTCGAAACTGGCACGGTCCTTGAAATCAGGAAAGCCATCAGGCGACGGGCGTTGCCAACCCAAACGAAGGACAAAAGAAGACGATGGATGACCGTGAATACCGCTACCCACCCCGCTCGGACGCTGGCCGCTTTGGCCGGTTCCTGTCCACGCGGTCGGCTGAAACATGGATTTTCTTTGCCGCAGGCGTGTTCCTCGGCGGCCTCTTCTTCTGAACCCGAACAAGAAAGGAAATAAAAGATGGGTCTGTTTTCCCGCCTCTCCGACATTATCAACTCGAACATCAACGCGATGCTCGATGGTGCCGAAAACCCCGAAAAAATCGCCCGCCTGATCATCCAGGAAATGGAAGATACGCTGGTCGAAGTGCGCACCTCCGCTGCCCGCGCGATGGCCGACAAGAAAGAAATGGAACGCGACATCGTCCATTTCTCGACCACACGCGATGAATGGGCCGCCAAGGCCGAACTCGCCATCGACAAGGGCCGTGAGGATCTTGCCCGCGGTGCGCTGCTGGCCAAGCAGAAAGCCGAAAGCGAAATCGAACGCCGCGTCTCGGCCATGGGTTTCGCCGACGAAGCTTTCGCCAAGCGCCAGGACGACCTGACCAAGCTGCAGGCGAAACTCGACGAAGCGAAAGCCAAGCACCGCGCGCTGGTCGCCCGGCGCGAGTCAGCCGAGCAACGCATCCGCATGCGCAGCCAGCTCTATGACGGCCGCGCCGACGAAGCGATTGCCCGCTACGCGAACCTCGAGCGCAAGGTCGACGAGATGGAAGCCTATGCCGATGCGATCCGCGGCAGTGAGCCCAGCCTCGCGCAGGAGTTCGCCGAGCTTGAGCAGAACGAGTCGGTCGAGAAAGAACTCGCCGCCCTGAAAGCCCGCAAAGGCAAAACGCAACCGAAAAAGTCGGAGGGCTGATCCATGCTGTTTTCACTCGTCTGCCTCATCGGCTTTCTCGCAGTCGTCTGCACTCCCGGCCTGATTGCGCAAAGCCGTCAGGACGCCGAAGCCCGCAGGGCTGAGGGAGAGGCCTGATGGACGAAGCTGGCATCGTCCTGATCGCCGTCACCGGCACGGTCGCGCTGTTCATCGTCCTGCCCGGCATGATCCTGCACTATGTCACCATGTGGCGCCGTCAGAAGACCCTGCAGCCGGATGACGAACGCATGCTCGAAGACCTGTGGCGGTCTGCCAAGCTGATGGAGCGGCGCATCGAGTCCCTCGAAGCCCTGCTCGACAAGTCCGAGGCGGACGCCCCGCGCCGTCCGCCTCGCCCGACCCGCTCAACATTTGACGAATAGGAGACACGAAACATGTCCCGCCCTTACGATCCCTACGCCTCCCCGAACCCGAAGCGCTTCTACCGTTCGCGCACTGACAGCGTCATCTCCGGCGTCTGCGGCGGCATCGCCGAACGCTTCGGATGGGACTCGACGCTCGTCCGTATCCTGACGGTTCTCCTGACCATCTTCATGATGGGCCCTGTCGCGATCGTCGCCTACATTGTCATCTGCATGATCACGCCCCGCGCACCGCTTGGCTATGGCAATTTTACGCCCGATGAAGATGCCTTCTGGCGCGGCGTGTCGGACCGGCCGCGCGCCACGTTCGGCACCATCAAATACACCTTCATGGATCTCGACGAGCGCCTGAAGAATATCGAGCGCACAGTGACTTCCGAAGAATGGCGCCTGCGCCAGGAATTCCGCGACCTCGAAAAAGGCAACTGACACTTTCAGACCCGCCCTCACCTTCCGACCAAGGACCGGACCAATGACCAAGGGGACTCTTCTTCGCAACAACCGCCTGCTGGGCGCCCTGGCGCTGACCGTGCTGTTCGCTTCACTGCTCTTTGCCCACTTCCAGGGCGGCCTGTCGATGAGCTTCGGCGAGATGCAGCTCAGCGTACAGTCGCACACCGAAGGCGGCCTGCTCGTCCAGTTTGTGCGGGCCCCTTGAGCGACATCATCCGCGCCGGAGTGCGCGGAAGATGAAGCGCATCGGGCTGACCGCACGCAGGGCGGGCAACGCCGCCGGAACCGGCGCACCGGCCAGCCGGGCGGCGAGCACCCCGGCGGCCCACGGCGCCCAGGTGAAGCCCCGCGCGCCATAGCCGCCGGCCACATACACTCCGTCCAACAGAGGGGCGTCCGCATCCACGGAGCGCCCCTTTTTCATGCCCTCAAAGATGACCAGTGCCGCATCGTGATCCGGGACGGCGCCGATCAGGGGAAGACGGTCCGGCGTCGTGGCGCGCAGGCTTGCCCGCGACTGGACACCGGCATCGCCGGCATCCCGAACCCACCAGGGCGACAGGCGCTGGAGCGCCGCAAGGTTCTCGGCGCGCGCTGCCTGCGTTCCTTCCGGCGCATAGTCCAGGCCCGATGGTTCGAAGGTTGCCCCCCACAATCGCTCGGCGCCCAGCGCCAGCGCATAGCTGCCGGAAGTCGCCGCTGACGGCGGCGCGATCACGTCGCGCGAGACAAAGTCCACCTGACCCAGTCGCGCTTCAAGCGGCAGACGCGGCACAAGTCTCGCCGCATCCATGCCATTGGCCAGAATGATAGCGTCGAAAACCTCTCCGTTCACGGAGCGCTGCGAAATCCGCACATCCACGTCCTGGCCATATGTGATCTGAACACCGTCCAGCAGCCGCGCGACCAGTGGCACAGGACGCAGGATCAAGGCGCGCTTGTGCAACAACCCTCCTCCCCGCACAGCCTCAAGGTCTTCCAGTGGCAAAGGCGGATCGGAAAGCAGCTTCTCGAACCGGACGGCTTCAGCAGCGTTTCGAGGCATCTGCACGACGTCTGTAAACGTTGCCTCGGGCAATTTTCCGTAGAAATCCCGCGCGGCGAGATAGGCATCGATCAACAGGCCCGCCTCCGGCGTATCACCGGCATCGAGGCGGGGCATCACGAGGGCCAGAGGATTGCCGCTGGCGCCGGACGCCGGGCCAGGCGCCGGGTCGAAGACGCTGACCGAGGCGCCATTGTCCGCCAATATGCGCGCCAGCGTCGCACCGGCGATCCCGGCGCCGAGGATCGCGATGCGTTGCGGCGAGACCGGAGGCGCACGCAGGCCGAACGTATCGGGCGCGGGCACCGGGGGCGTGGTGAGATGCGCTTCCAGCCGTTCGCGCTTGCGCCCATGGCCTTCGGCCTTCGACACCTCGAACCCGGCTTCCGCTAGTCCGCGCCGCACGGCGCCGGCCACCGTGAACGTACCCAGACGCGCGCCCGGCGCGGAACGCTGCCCAATTTCCGGGTATATCCACGTGTCCCACATGTCGGCATTCTTTGCCGGGCTGAACCCGTCCAGAAACCAGGCATCTGCGGTGAACGCACTTTGCGGCATAGTCTCGCGAATATCGCCGAGATGCAGGATGAGGCACATGCCATCCTCCGGAAACACAATGCTCCGTACACCGCGCACCGGTCCGGGCCAACGTGCGACGAGCGCCGCTGCGTCATCCGCCAGCTCCGGCCAGGCCACCAGCGCGCGGCGCGCGTCTTCCTGCGCCAGGGGGTAGCCCTCGAAACTGACAAAGGTCAGCTGCGCGTCCGGCGAAGGGCGATGCGCGCGCCAGAGCTGCAAGAGCGCGAGGAAATTCAGGCCGGTGCCGAAACCGGTTTCAGCGACGGTGAACCGGCGCCGCCCCTGCCACGCATCCGGAAGGCCGCAGCCTGCGAAGAAGACAGCGCGTGTTTCAGCAAGCCCGTCCTGCGCTGAAAAGTACACATCGTCATGGTGCTGCGCCACCGGCGCGCCATCCGCGCTCCAATTAATTCGGGGAAAGGTCAGTAGACGCGCCATTGCCCTCCCCTAGCCCGGCCACCATGTCTTGAGTAGGGGGCGGGCGCTTTGGTGCGGCCCGACCGCCTGCGTTTACTGACTGGCCGCAAGTTCGCGGCTCATTGAAAGGAAAACGACATGGACAAGGAACATCTCAAAGGCGAGGCCAAGAAGGCTGAAGGCCAGGTCAAGGAAGCCGCCGGCAAACTGACAGGCGACAAGAAGCTGGAAGCCGAAGGCAAGCTGAAACAGGCCGAAGGCGAAGTCCGCAAGGGCGTTGGCGATGCGAAAGACGCGCTGAAAAAGTAGGCCTTACCCGCCTGCAACAGGGGCTGGGGCCCTTTCCCTTGCATAACTGCTATCGCCCGGAGCCCATTGCCGTTTCACCTGCGCCGCCCCACTCTCTGATCAGATTGATCACAGGAGCGCGCCATGAGCGATATTACTGTCACCCGCGAAGATGGGCCGTCCGGCGGCCGCTATATCACCACCATCGACGGTCACACCGCCGAGATGACCTATTCCAAGGCGGGCGCCACCCGGATTATCATTGACCATACCGGCGTGCCGGACGCCCTGCGCGGCATGGGCGCGGGCCAGGCTTTGGTCAAACGCGCCGTCGAAGATGCCCGCGAGGCCGGCGTGAAGATCATTCCGCTTTGCCCCTTCGCCAAGGCGCAGATCGGGAAACATCCCGAATGGCAGGACGTGCTGGCATGACGCCTGAAATCACGCATGACACAAAGCGCCAGCGCTACAGCCTGGTGATCGACGGCGTTGAAGCCTACCTCACCTATGAACGGCCGAAACCCGGCCAGCGGCACATCACGCATACCATTGTGCCGGACGCGCTGGGCGGGCGCGGATACGGCAAGCGGCTGGTGGCGCGCATCATGGCCGACATCGCCGAAGCCAGGGAGACGGTTTCGTCTTCCTGCTGGTTCGCAACGGCGATTATTGACAAGACGAGCGCTTGGGCTGATCTGCGCGCATGACAACACTGCCCTTCTGGAAGACCAAAACGCTCGACCAGATGACCCGCAAAGAGTGGGAAAGCCTGTGCGATGGCTGCGCAAAGTGCTGCATCGTCAAGCTTGAGGACCAGGAGACCGGCGCGCTTGCCTATACGCGGCTGCACTGCAAGCTGCTGGATGGCAGCACCTGCCTGTGCTCGGACTACAAGAACCGCCGGAAATATGTGCCGGACTGTGTGCAGCTGACCCCGGCCATCGTGGACACCGTCGACTGGCTTCCGGACACTTGCGCCTATCGCCTCGTGCGCGAAGGCAAGGACCTCGCCGACTGGCATCATCTGGTCTGCGGCGACCGCGAGCGGATCCATGCGGAAGGCCATTCCGTCCGTGACAAGACAGTCTCCGAAGAGGGCGTGCCCGAAGACGACCAGGAAGACTGGATCATCGACTGGGACGGCACGCCGCCCTAACGCCGGGACGGTTGGCAGCACCGGCCACCTGCGTTAGCATTGCCGGACAAGCGAGGTTCCCATGACCGTCAAGGCCATTCGTTTCTGTCATGTTGCCGAGGCTGGCGATGCCAAGGGCATTGCCAAGGCGCTGGGTGAAGGGCTCGGACTGAAACAGTCTGGAACCCATTCCGAAGGCGATGGGTTCAGCGGCGCCGTATTTCCCTCCGTGGACGGAAGCTGGGTCGAAGTCTGGCCGTCTGGCGAAGGCATGCCCGCCGGCACGATGCTGCAATTGGTCGTGGATGATGCAGACGCATATGCCGCCAAGGCCAAAGCGGGCGGCTTGTCGCCGCAAGGCCCGGTGGATGCGCATGGCGAACGCATCTATTTCCTTGCCCTGCCAGGTGGATTGCAGCTCAGTTTCCAGTCGCCCCTGGGCTGATCCAGCTCAAGTCATGAAGTCGTATCGCGCGGGCTGCGCGCCGGTCATCAAGGCAGGGCTGCCTTGCCGTCCCGCCACAATTCAATCCCCCTTAAGGGGCGCTGTGCCAGATTGCGCAGATGGACGTTCTGCCCGCCTTCCTGTCGCATCTCGCCAATGAGCGCCGCATGGCCGCCAAGACGGTCGAGGCCTATGGCTCTGACCTTGCGACCTTCTTCGGCTTCTTGCGGATGCACCTGGGCACCGAGCCGACCCTGCGCGCGCTGGCAAACCTCAAGGCACGCGACATCCGCGCCTATCTCGCCGCGCGCCGCCGCGACGGCCTGACAGATGCCTCGATTGCGCGGCTCCTGTCTTCGATCAAGGCGCTCTATCGCTGGATGAGCCGCGCGCACGGGCTGGAGAATGCCGAGATCGGATACCTGCAGGGGCCGCGCCGCGCCCCGCGCCTGCCCCGGCCTGTTTCGGTCGAAGCGGCGAAGGACATCCTGCACGAAGCCGAGACCGAACCGGACGCCGATCCCTGGATCGCGGCGCGCGATCTTGCGGTGCTGTCGCTGCTCTATGGCGCGGGCCTGCGCATCTCTGAAGCGCTCAGCCTGACCGGCGCGCACGTTCCGTCGCCGGAGCGCCTGCGCATCTCCGGCAAGGGCGGCAAGACACGGATCGTGCCGTTGATCGCCCCAGTGCGCGAGGCCATCGAAGATTATGCGAGGCTCTGCCCCTACGCGCTGACCAGGAGCGGCGCGCTGTTCCGCGGCGCCAAGGGCGGTCCCCTCAGTCCACGGATCATCCAGGGCCGGATGCAGATGTTGCGCGGCCTGCTCGGCCTGCCGGAAACCGCCACGCCGCATGCCCTACGCCACGCCTTCGCCACGCACCTTCTGGCCAATGGCGCTGACCTGCGCGCGATCCAGACCCTGCTGGGCCACAGCTCGCTGTCGACCACGCAGGTCTATACCGGTGTCGATTCAAGCCGCTTGCGCGCGGTGCACGCGGCTGCGCATCCGCGCGCCTGACTTCAGGGGCTCAGCGCCGCTGTGATCGCATCTGCCAGCAGGCGCCCGCTCGGCGTCAGGCGCAGTTCGGCGCCGGCCAGTTCGGCCCAGCCCTTGTCGACGAAGACTTCGATCTTGTCGCGCGCGATCTCCACGCCCGCGACGACCTCGACACGGCGCAGGTCAACACCCTCCCCCGCGCGCAGGCCCATGGACAGGATCTCACGTGCAATCTCCAGCGGCTCAAGCCGGGCAGCGTCGCCCCAACCGCTCTGCAAGGCCTGGACGTTCGCGATGTAAGGCTCCGGCCGGCGCTCGGCTTCGCTGGCATAGCGCCCGCCACCGACCGAGATGCGCCCATGCGCGCCGGGGCCCACCCCGATCCAGTCGCCGCTGCGCCAGTAGATCAGGTTATGCTGCGACTGGTGATCCGGCGAGGCGGCATGGTTGGACACTTCATAGGCCGGCAATCCCGCCGCATTCGTCAGGCTTTGCGTCAGCTCATAAAGATCCGCCTGCGCATCATCTTCCATCGGGTTTATGTCACCGCGTTTCGCCGCAAGTCCGAACGGCGTCCTCGGCTCAAAAGTCAGCTCGTAGAGCGACAGGTGCGGCGCGCCGAGCGCCAGCGCGTCGCCCAGCTCCGCTTCCCAGCTCGCCGGGCTCTGCCCCGGACGCGCATAGATGAGATCAATCGAAACGGACGAGAACACTTTCAGCGCGCGGCGGACCGCCTCTGCAGCGGAAGTCGCATCATGGTCCCGCCCGAGGAAGGCGAGCGAGGAATCGCGCAGCGACTGAACCCCGATGGACAGGCGCGTGACGCCTGCCTTCTGCAAGCCCAGAAGATCCGCACGCAGAACATCATTTGGATTGGCCTCAAGTGTGATCTCGGCGCCGCGCTTTATGCCGAACGTCTCGGACGCTGCCAACAGGATCGTGCCAAGCTCATCGGGCCGCAGCAGCGCCGGCGTGCCGCCGCCGAGATAGACTGTGTCCAGCGCGCCATGCTGCGGCATGCGCGGGCGATGCGCGTGGATGTCGGCAGCGATCGCATCGACCAGTGGCCCGCTGACGCGGTCCTTCGCGGCATAGACGTTGAAGTCACAATACGGGCAGATGCGCGTGCAGTAAGGCCAGTGCACGTACAGGCCAAAACCGAAATGCGGTCCGAAAGGCGCCGGTGCAGCGCTCACGAGAGAAGTGCCGCGCGGAGTTTCTTCACCGCCTGCGCCCGGTGGCTCATCGCATGTTTCCGGTCAGGGTCCATCTCGCCGAAAGTGATGCTTTCGCCCTGCGCGACGAAGACCGGATCATAACCGAAGCCCCGCGTCCCGCGCGGCGGCCAGACGAGATCGCCGTGCACTTCCCCTTCGAACACCGCCTCCTGCCCGTCCGGCCAGACGACCGCCAGCGCGCAGACGAATTTTGCCGACCGGTCATCCGAGCCACTCGCCTGCAGGGCCTCCTCGACACGTTCCATGGCGCGGTAGAAATCGCGCGGCTCGCCAGCCCAGCGCGCGGAATAGATGCCCGGTTCGCCGCCGAGCGCCGTAACGGCCAGGCCGGAATCATCCGACAGGGCCGGAAGGCCGGACGCCTTGACCGCCGCGCGCGCTTTCAGCAGCGCATTGCCCGCAAAGGTTGTTTCTGTTTCGTCCGGCTCGTCCAGGCCAAGCTCAAGCGCAGACACCACTTCAAACCCATAAGGTTCGAACAAGGCCCTCAGTTCTGTGACCTTGCCCACGTTATGAGTTGCCGCTAACAGGCGGCCCGGGGCCAGCCGCAGCGAAGAATCAGCCGAATTTACTGCCATAATGGCTCCGTTCTTGCGTTGTGCCCGAACTCATATATCGTTATTCGGTAATATTGGGACAATGCACCGGCAAAGTCTCGCTTCATAAACCATCAAGGATAGAGGGTGGAAAGACCAAGTATGCCGAGCACCGGACGAAACTCCATGGCGGAAATCATGACGGTGCTGGTCACCGTGGCCATGTGGATCGTGGGCGCGATGGGCATTATCGGCATTCCGGTCCTTGGCATTGGCCTGATGGCGAGCCTGTCGGGCGGAAGCACCGAGTTTTCAGGCATCAAGGCGCTGGCCGACGGCGTGATGCCGGGCCAGCTGGTCATCGGCTTGGCCGGCCTCATGGTCATCGTGCCGGGCGTCATCTTTATCTGCCTGCAGCTGCGCCGCATCCTGTTGACCCTTGCCGACGGCGACCCCTTCGTGCCGGAGAACGCCCGGCGCCTCTCGAATATTGGTGTTGTAATTGCGGTAATGGAACTTTTGCGACTCGCAGTTGTCATAGTTGTAAGAATGATCCCGAGTCTCGTCTCGCCTGTAGTAGTCAGTTCGACAACAGATGAAGCTGCAGGCTGTGTCTGTGCAGTCGTGCAAGAAGGGCCACCCGAGCTTTCGACTCAGTTCATACTGTGGATCTCTGTTGCAGCGTTGTTCGTGCTTTCCCAAGTTTTTCGTGAAGGCACCCGCCTGCGCGATGAAGAAAAAATGACGATCTGAGGAGCGCCATAAACATATGACCATTCGCGTGACCCTCGACCGCGTGCTCCTCGAGCGCCGCATGTCGCTGACAGAATTGTCAGAGCGTGTCGGCGTCACACTCGCAAACCTATCGATCCTGAAAACCGGCAAGGCCAAAGCCATCCGCTTCTCCACGCTTGAAGCGCTCTGCCGGGAACTGAAATGCCAGCCGGGCGACATTCTGGTTTTTGACACTGAAGATGAAGAAGGCGAACGACGCGTCGCTGCCGAGTAGTTTTAGCTTCCACTAGAACAATTTTACAGGCATCGTCTTCTTTCCGTGGTATCTGGTGGAGCCATGACAGATCCTGTCGATAACAGCGCTCCCGTCCTGCTCAGGATACGGCGCGCACTGGCTGAGGCAAAAGAACTGCCTCAAATCCAGTTCGCCATGGAATCCTACGCCGTGACAGCCGGCATCCGGATGCTCAGCTATTACCATTATCCCCCAGTAGGCGCGCTCGATTTTGGCCGGGAAATCCAGATCTACAATTTCGGCTGGCCGGCCGAGTGGGTGAAAACATACCTCAGTTCGGACTTCCTACACATCGATCCCGTGCCCCGCGCCGCCATTCGCCGGACGCTGCCTTTCTGGTGGTCGGATATCGACACAATGGTTGAACTCGATGCCGAGGAGCGTGCCTACCTCGTAACGGTGCGTCAGCAGGGATTCGGACACGGTCTGGCCGTTCCCGTTTTCGGGCCGAGTGGCCGCAACGGGTATTACGCTGTCGGGTTCGGGAAGGATGGCCTGGTGCCTGACGAAACCCAGATCGCCCGGATCCATGTCGTCTGCCAGCTCGCACACCTGCGTTACTGCGACCTGATCCTGGAATCCATGCCTGACAAGGTCAGCCTGTCCGAACGCGAACGCCAGATCCTCGGCCTGCTGGTGCGCGGCCAGTCCAATCAGATGATCGCGGCCCGCCTCCAGATTTCCATCAACACGGTCGACACCTACGTCCGGCGCTGTTTCGACAAGCTGGATGTCCACGACCGGATGACCGCCGGCCTGCGCGGCCTGGCACTCGGCCTCGTCGCCTGACGGACAGCATGTCGCAGGCAAAATGACTGCGGTGTCATGGATTCGCGTGGCAGGGGATGTTTGCGCTATCGGTATACGCCCTCCGATGAACTGGATACACATCATCTCTGAAGAGCTGCCGCGCATGCGGCTCTACGCATCTGCGGCGCTTGGCGGCCCGGCTGAGGGTGACCTTGCCGTCGAAGCCGCGCTCGGCGACCTGTTTGAGTCGCACCTTGCCGCCCCGCTGGGCCGCGCCGTGCTGTTCCGCCTTCTCGACCGCCAGCTGCGGCCCCTGTCGGATGTTTCGGCGAGCGAACGGGTCGAGCTGCTCAAGCATGTCACCGGCTTCTGCGCCGACGAGGCCTATGCCATAGTCCAGTGGGATGCGCTCAGCCCCTTGCGTTCAACAGGCTGAGTTTCCGGCTCCCGGCGCGCTGCGAAGGCAGCGGAAAAAGGGAGCGCCCGTGCGCGTTGAAACGCCATGAAACCAGCAAATATCGCTGCTGCACTTGTTGCTGCCAGCCTGCTCGCCGCCTGCGGCGGGGGCAATGAAGTCGGCGAATTCAAGAATGACTGGACGGGCAACGAGATCAAGATCGACCAGCTGGCAGACCCCAAGGTCGCCGGCATCGTCTGCCATCTTGCGCATTTCGACCGCGGCGTCTGGGACCGGCTCGGCAAGGGCAACTGGTTCGAGAACCCGTCGAACTCCTCCATCTCCTGCCTGCAGTCCGGCCCGATCACCGTCGGCCGGATCGACCTCGACAAATCCGGCGAGGAAGTCTTCGACCAGAGCCAGAGCCTCATCTTCAAACAGCTCGCCGTGCGCCGCATCTATGACGCGAGCAGCGATAGCCTGATGTACGTCTCCTTCAGCCGCACCATCGTCGACGGCTCCGCCAAGATGAGCCTCTCGACCGTGCCGCTCTATGGCCGGGACGTGACCTGGACGAACGGCAAACCGGCGGCGGAGTGACCGCTAGCCGATCGCCAGCCGCTGCGCCGCGAAGAGTTCGTTGCAGCCCTTCTCGGCCAGCTGGATCATCGCTTCGAGTTCCGGACGCGAGATCGGGCGCGATTCGCCCGTGCCCTGCACTTCGATGAAGCCGCCATCCGAACTCATGACGACGTTCATGTCTGCTTCGCCGCCGGAATCTTCCGGATAGTCGACATCCAGCACCGGCTGGTTCTGGAACAGGCCGACCGAAATGGCCGCTGCCTGTTTCAGCACCGGATTGGCCTTGATCACGCCTTCGGTCTGCAGGTAGCGGCAGGCAATCGCCAGCGCGACGAAACCGCCCGTGATCGAGGCGGTGCGCGTGCCGCCATCGGCCTGCACGACATCGCAGTCGATGGTGATCGTGTTCTCGCCGAGCGCGGCCAGATCGATCACCGAGCGCATCGAGCGGCCGATCAGGCGTTGGATTTCCTGCGTGCGGCCCGACTGTTTGCCTTGCGCCGCCTCACGCCGGCCCCGTGTGTGCGTCGCGCGCGGCAGCATGCCGTACTCGCCCGTCACCCATCCCTCGCCCTTGCCTTTCATCCAGCCCGGCACACCCTTTTCCCAGCTGGCGGTGCAGAGAACGTGCGTATGGCCGAACTTCGCCAGGCACGAGCCTTCGGCATAGCGGGTGACGCCGGTTTCGAGGGAAATTGGGCGCAGTTGATCGAAAGCGCGCCCGGACGGGCGGAGAAGGCTGGGCATGATGCGGAATCCTTATAGGTTCCGGCCTGATTTGCGGGTTTTGTGCGGCGTGTCCACCCAAAGGGTGCGCTGAGGGAGTAATGGCCGGACATGGCGAGTGATATCGAGATTGCGCGGGCAGCGAAGAAACGCCCGATCCGGGAGATTGCGGCCGGCATCGGCATCCCGGAAGAAGACCTCATCCCTTACGGTCATGACAAAGCCAAGGTCTCGGCCCGGCACATTCGCGGCCTGCGCCCGCAGACGGTCGGCAAGCTGGTCCTCGTCACGGCCATCAGCCCGACCGCTGCCGGTGAAGGCAAGACGACGACCTCGATCGGCCTGGCCGACGCGCTGAACCGGATCGGCGAAAAGACCATGCTCTGCCTGCGCGAGCCTTCGCTTGGCCCCTGCTTCGGCATGAAGGGCGGCGCCACCGGCGGCGGCCTGTCGCAGGTCGTGCCGATGGACGAGATCAACCTTCACTTCACCGGCGACTTCCACGCCATCACCTCGGCACACAACCTGCTCGCCGCGATGGTCGACAATCATGTCCACTGGAACCACACGCCGCAGCTTGACCCCACGCGGGTCACCTGGCGACGCGTGATGGACATGAATGACCGTAGTCTGAGGAATGTCGTCACGGGTCTCGGCGGCCCGGGCAATGGCGCGCCGTCTGAGTCCGGGTTCGATATCACGGTCGCCTCTGAAGTGATGGCGATCCTCTGCCTTGCCCGCGACGCCGCAGATCTCGAGGTGCGCCTGTCCCGCATCATCGTTGGCTACACCCGCGAGAAAACACCCGTCACGGCGTCCGACATCAAGGCCGTTGGCGCAATGATGGTCCTGCTGAAAGATGCGATCCAGCCAAACCTCGTGCAGACCCTCGAGAACAACCCCGCCCTCATCCATGGCGGCCCGTTCGCCAATATCGCGCATGGCTGCAACTCGGTGATCGCCACCCGCGCAGCCCTGCGCATGGCGGACTATGTGATCACCGAAGCCGGCTTCGGAGCAGATCTCGGCGCCGAGAAATTCCTCAACATAAAATGCCGGCAGGCAAACCTTGTCCCGGATGCGGCCGTGCTGGTTGCCACCGTCCGTGCCCTGAAGATGCATGGCGGCCTCGCCAAGACCGACCTCGGCACCGTCAGCTATGCGACATTGGAAGCCGGCCTGACAAATCTCGGGCGGCATATCGAGAACCTCCGCCTGTTCGGCCTGCCGGTCGTCGTCGCGGTCAACCGGTTCACAACCGACACATCCGCCGAGATCATGGCCATCGAGAATTTCTGCGCGCGCCTCGGGGTGCCGGTCGCGCTGTGCACGCACTGGGCCGAAGGCGGGCGCGGCGCCGAGACGCTGGCGCACGCTGTCACCAAGGCCACCGCCCAGCGAAAGGATGCCTTCACCCTTCTGTATCCGGACGAAATGCCCTTGTTCGAGAAGATCGAAACTGTCGCCAAACGCATCTACCGGGCAGACCGGGTCGAGACGACACGCGCCGTGCGCAACCAGCTCAAGGCCTGGGAAGCTGCCGGGTTCGGTCACCTGCCGGTCTGCATGGCCAAGACCCAGTACAGTTTCTCCACAGACCCTGCCCTGATCGGCGCACCATCAGA
Source organism: Hyphomonas sp. (assembly GCA_040223555.1). GTDB lineage: Bacteria > Pseudomonadota > Alphaproteobacteria > Caulobacterales > Hyphomonadaceae > Hyphomonas. The sequence goes on along the minus strand of JAVKGA010000008.1, from coordinate 161,303 downwards.
TCATATCGTGCGCCTGCGCGAAGTGCGCCTGTCGGCCGGTGCCGGCTTCGTGGTGGCCATCTGCGGGGACATCATGACCATGCCCGGCCTGCCCCGCCATCCGGCCGCTGAAGGCATGCACCTGAGTTCCGGCGGCCTGATCGAAGGTCTGAGCTGACGCTGTTTAGCAGAAACCGAAAATAGATTGACGCCGATTAGCATTCTTGCTAATTAGCGGATATGGAAAACAGTGTCTTCAAAGCGCTGGCCCACCCGGCCCGCCGTCAGGTCTTGACGATGCTTCGGCAAGGCCCCCGGCTTGCGGGTGACCTTGCGGCCGAGTTCGAGGCCAGCTGGCCGACGATGAGCCGCCATTTGGCCGTCCTGAAGGAAGCAGACCTGATCACCGCCGAGCGGCAGGGCAACCAGATCCTCTACCGCGTGAACACCAGCGTCCTCGAAGACGCAGCCTCCGCCCTGCTTGGCCTGATCGGCCGGGACGAGGGCGATGATGAACTGAAGGATGCCGCAGAATGAAACCCTTTATCCGCACCGGCCTCATCTGGTCGGCCATCGCCTTCATCCTCTCGGGCGGAATCGCGCTCTATACGTGGAACGCCCTGCCCTCAACCGGCGACATTCCTGTCCACTGGGGCCTCAACGGACAGCCGGACCAGTTCGCGCCGAAAGCCGAAGCCTGGCCCTACATCGCACTGATGCCGGGCGTGGTCCTCCTGATCGGGCTCCTCCTCGCGGTCGTGCCGATGTTGGACCCCCGCAAGGGCAATATTGAAACGGGCCGAAAGGCCTATCTCGCCACATGGATCGGCACCCTGATCCTGATGACGCTGATCCATGGCGGCATCTGCGCCGCCATGCTGCAGGCGAGCGGCGAAGCAAGCCTGCCGAACGATGCCGTTCGCTATGTGATCGCCGGCTGCGCCGCGCTGATGATCGTCATCGGCAATTACCTGCCCAAGACCCGCTCCAGCTTCATGTTCGGCGTGCGCACGCCCTGGACCCTGTCGTCCGACATCGCCTGGGAGAAAACCCACCGTGTCGCCGGCCCTCTGTTCATGCTTGCAGGCGCCCTCGGCATGGCCGGCGCTTTCCTTTTCAACGGTATCTGGCTCGCCCTGCAACTGACCGCGCTGGTCGGCGCTGCGGCCATTGTTTCGGTCGTTTACTCTTACTTTGCCTGGAAAAACGCCGGCGACCGGGATGACGGGACCGGCCTGACTGTCTGATACGCTATTGAATACCGGCCCCCGGCTGCCTACTCCATGCTGATGGCCGAGCGTTTCGAGACGGAATCCCTGATGCAGCGCCTCGACCAGCGCTCCCGCGATATATTCCGGGAGATTGTCGAGGGATATCTGGCCACCGGCGAACCGGTCGGCTCGCGCACCCTGTCCAAGGGTGGGATCCACCTCTCCCCCGCCTCGATCCGCAATGTCATGGCCGACCTGACCGAACTCGGCCTGCTGGACGCCCCGCACATTTCCGCCGGCCGCACACCGACCCACCGGGGCCTGCGGGTCTTCGTCGACGGGTTCCTCGAGTACGGCGAGCCGTCGAAATCCGACAAGAAGGCCATCGATGAGCGCCTGATGTCCGCCGGAACCGACCTGGAAGCGGTCATGGGCGAGGCCTCGGACATCCTCTCAGGCCTCACCGGCGGCGCTGGCCTCGTCGCCTCCCCGACCCGCGACGCCCCGGTCCGCCATGTCGAATTCGTGCCCCTTTCCGGCGGCGGCGCCCTGTGCGTGCTGGTCACCGAAGACGGCGATGTCGAAAACCGCTTCATCCAGATTCCGGACGGCCTGCCCGTCACCACCCTGATCGAGGCCGGCAATTACCTCTCAACCCGCGTCAAGGGCCGCACGCTTGCCGAGGCGACGACCGAAGTGCGCGAGGAACTCCGCACCCGCCGCGCCGCCCTCGACACGGCCGCCTCCGCGCTTGTCGAGGCCGGCCTCGCCCAATGGGGCGGGGAAGCACCGGGCCGGGGCCGCAGCCTGATCGTGCGCGGGCGCGCCAACCTGCTGGAAGATGCCAAGGCCGCCGAAGACCTTGACCGTGTGCGCCAGCTGTTCAACGAGCTTGAACGCCAGCAAAGCCTGTTGGAAATCCTTGATACGACAAGGGGGGCGGAAGGCGTGCGGCTGTTCATCGGCTCGGAAAACAGGCTTTTCCCGCTCTCGGGTTCAAGTGTGATTGTGGCACCCTATATGGGCGGCACGAAACAGGTGATCGGGGCACTCGGCGTAATCGGGCCTACACGGCTGAATTATGCACGCGTGATCCCGATGGTGGATTATACCGCGAAGGTGGTCGGCGAAATCCTCGCTGGCCGGCGCGGCAAGGATGGGAAGTCATGAGCGATCCGACGAATACCGGCGACGCCGCCGATCTTGAAACGCCTGAAACAGCTGCTGCCGAGGCACCCGCGCCCACGCCGGAAGAGATTATCGCCCGGCTTGAGGCCGAAAAAGACGAGCTGCGTGGCCAGATGCTGCGCGCGCTGGCGGACCTCGACAATACCCGCAAGCGCGCCGACCGTGAGGCGTCCGAAGCGCGCGTCTACGCCATTGGCAAATTCGCCGGCGACTTGCTGAACGTTGCCGACAACCTCGCCCGCGCCCTTGCCGCCCTGCCCGACGGCGAGCGCGAGACGATGACCGATGCCGGCAAGAACCTGCTCGGCGGCATCGAAATGACCGAGAAGGAACTGCACACGGTTCTGACCCGGCACAATGTGGTGCAGATTGATGCGGCGCCCGGCAGCGCGTTCGATCCGAACGTGCACCAGGCTGTTGCGCAGATCCCGTCGGCCCAGCCGCCCGGCACCATTGCCGAACTGTTCCAGCCCGGCTGGCGCATTGGCGAGCGCACCCTGCGCGCCGCCATGGTCGCCGTTAGCCTTGGTCAGGCGAACTGACGGAACCTACTCGGCAACGATCTTCCACGCCGTGACTGTGCCGGGCTCCCAGTTGGGAACGATCACGATATCGCCGTAGATGTTCAGGTCGTTCTGCAGGATGCCTTGCGGCTTGGTGTCGACCAGCAGCGTGACGGTGCCCTCTTCGCTGACATGATGGATCTCTCCCGGCCAGCTGGAGACGAGGTAGCCGCCGCCCGGCACGAGGCCGATCCCGTCCGCATCCTTCATGCCGGAAGCGATCACCTTTTCAGACTCCGGCCCCCGGTACTCGATCAGCTTGCCCTCGGTCATCGTGGCGATCAGCAGCCGGTCGCCGTCGCCGAGAATGCCGTTGATACCATCCCACCCCGCTGAGGTGGCAAACACCGAAGCACCCTCCGGCGTGATCTTGTGGATCGTGGCCGTGCCGGAATCGGAGACAAGCACATCGCCGTTCCAGACGGTCATGTCGTTCAGGAAACCCGCGCCTTCGATCAGCACCTTGCCCGTGACCACGCCCGTTGCAGCATCGATCATTACCACGCCGTCCCGGTCGGCCGCGTAGAGCACCCCGTCCTTCAGCGCGAGGCCCGCCGGTGCGTGCAGGCCGGTCGCAAACTTCGCCGCCGCCACGGAGCCATCCGCATTCAGCTTCGAGATATAGCCTTCGCCTTTCATATCTTCCGGGGAGCCCGGACCGATATTCGAAATGAAATAGCCGCCATCCGGCGCCAGTTCGGCGCCCTCCGGCGCTTCAAAACCCGTCGCCGTCCACAGCACTTCCAGCGTGCCTGCCCCGCTCGTTGCCGGGATCGCGGCGACCTCTACCGGTTCGGAGGGCACTGCCTGACTGCAAGCTGCCAACAGGACCGCCGGCAGGGCGGCGATGAAAAATGTGCGCATGATTTCGGGCCCCTCCAACCTTGGAGCCTGTTTATGGCAGTGCACCGCCATCATGGCCAGCGGTCGCCTGACCGGAAGCGGAGGATCAGATCTGCGCTGAGGCGCCGACCTGCGTCTGTGTCTCTTCAGGCGACCGGCGGCGCGCCTGGCGTTCACGCCACATGCGTCCCCAGGCCCGGAAGGGATAGAGCAGCTGCGAGACAAAATCGTTGTCCGGTTCGTCGGAAATGCCGGTCGGCACGTCGATCGAGGAGCCCGGATTGTAATAGGTGCCCCAGATCAGGTCGAAGACCGGAAAGATCGTGGCGAAGTTCTTGTCATACGCAGCCTCGACATTCGCATGGTGCCAGCGGTGAAGCTGCGGCGAGGTGATCACGTATTTTAGGAAACCGTGGTCCCAGTCGATCCGCGAATGGACGTAATACTGGTGCATTGATTTCGCGATGTAGAGCCAGACGATATCCTGAATCCGGAACCCCATCCAGGACGTGGTCACCACCAGGAGGCTAAGCAGCACAAGCTGTTCGGTGAAGTGCGCCCGCGACCAGGTCAGGAAGTGCATTTCAGGGTCTGAATGATGCACGGCATGGGTCGGCCAGAACCAGCCCGTGTGCAGCAGGCGGTGGATCCAGTACATGGCGAGATCATAGACAAACAGCGCCGCAAGCGCCTTCAGGACAATCGGCCAGCCTGCCCAGAATTCCGGTGGCAGCATCGGCAGGTTCAACGCGGTATAGGCCCAGGCCAGCGGCGCAATGGTCAGCAGGAAGAAAACACCGTTCAGCCCGCCCCAGTGCAGCAGCAGGAAATTGGTCAGCGCGCTCTGGCGAAGCTCCGGACTCCAGTGCAGCGCAGCCCGTCCACGTGAGACGTAGGCAAACAGCGTAATAAACACCATGAGCACGACGTAGGCGATCGCCTCAAGCGTCAGGCCATGCAACAGGCTGCCCATCTCACCACACTCCAATATTCTATTATTTTCTCAATGTATTAGCCCGCCGAGCATAAAAAATGCTTAAGACCGGAGCGGCACCGGAGCGGTTTCTGGCGCCAGAACAGCGGTTTCTTCGTGTGTTTCGCCGCCTGATCGCTATTGAACCGATGTAAAATCCGCCGCATCACCCCTTGAGCACAGCTATCGGGTCGCCATATCGCAAGCCGAACAGGCGAGTGGGACCCAAGCCCCTCCTCGCCGCTCAAAACGTAACCTTTAAGAGCCAATGGCATCTGCGGGGCTGCTGAGCAGACCGAACTGAAAAAAGCCAAAGGCGGCTGACAGAAGAGAGAGACAGTATGAGCAAGATTATCGGCATCGACCTTGGCACCACGAACTCGTGCGTCGCGGTCATGGAAGGCGGCGAAGCGAAAGTCATCGAGAACGCCGAGGGCAACCGCACCACCCCCTCCGTTGTGGCCTTCACCGAAAGCGGCGAGCGCCTGATCGGCCAGCCCGCCCGCCGGCAGGGCGTCACCAACCCGGATTTCACCTTTTACGCCATCAAGCGCCTGATCGGGCGCACCTTTGATGACCCGACCGCCCAGAAGGACAAGGCGATGAGCCCCTTCGGCATCGTCAAGGCGCCCAACGGCGACGCCTGGGTCAAAGGCCGCGACAAGGACTATTCCCCGCAGGAAGTCTCCGCCTTCATCCTCACCAAGATGAAAGAGACCGCCGAAGCCTATCTCGGCTCCAAGGTCACGCAGGCCGTCATCACCGTCCCGGCCTATTTCAACGACGCCCAGCGCCAGGCCACCAAGGATGCCGGCAAGATTGCCGGTCTGGAAGTCCTGCGCATCATCAACGAGCCAACGGCAGCGGCCCTCGCTTACGGCCTCGACAAGAGCGGCAACAAGACGATCGCGGTCTATGACCTTGGCGGCGGCACGTTCGACGTCTCGCTCCTCGAGATCGGCGACGGCGTGTTCGAAGTGCTCTCAACCAATGGCGATACCTTCCTCGGCGGTGAAGACTTCGACATCCGTATCGTCGATTTCCTTGCAACCGAGTTCAAGAAGGAACAGGGCATCGACCTGAAGACCGACAAGCTGGCCCTCCAGCGTCTCAAGGAAGAAGCCGAGAAAGCCAAGAAAGAGCTGTCCTCGACCACGCAGTACGAAGTGAACCTGCCCTTCATCACGGCGGATGCCACCGGACCGAAACACCTCAACATCAAGCTGACGCGCGCCAAGTTCGAAGGCTTGGTCGAAGACCTCGTCAAGCGCACGATCGACCCGTGCCAGAAAGCGCTGAAAGATGCCGGCAAGACGCCGTCGCAGATCGACGAAGTCGTTCTCGTCGGCGGCATGACGCGCATGCCCGCCGTGCAGGAAGCCGTGAAGAAATTCTTCGGCAAGGAGCCCCACAAGGGCGTCAACCCGGACGAAGTCGTCGCCATCGGCGCCGCGATCCAGGGCGGCGTGCTGCAGGGCGACGTGAAGGACGTGGTCCTCCTCGACGTGACCCCGCTCTCACTCGGCATCGAAACGCTGGGCGGCGTGTTCACCCGCCTGATCGAGCGCAACACGACGATCCCGACGAAGAAGTCGCAGGTCTTCTCGACCGCCGAGGACAACCAGCCCGCCGTGACCATCAAGGTCGCGCAAGGCGAGCGTGAAATGGCCGGCGACAACAAACAGCTGGGCCAGTTCAACCTCGAAGGCATCCCGCCTGCCCCGCGCGGCCTGCCGCAGATCGAAGTCACGTTCGACATCGACGCCAACGGCATCGTCTCGGTCCAGGCCAAGGACAAGGCCACTGGCAAGGAACAGCAGATCACCATCCAGGCGGATGGCGGCCTGACCGAAGCCGACATCAAGAAGATGATGGCCGAAGCCGAAGCCAATGCCGGCGCGGATAAAGCCCGCCGCGAGCTGGTCGAAGCCAGGAACCACGCCGAAGCGCTCGCTCACCAGACCGAGAAACAGCTCGCCGAACATGGCGACAAGGTCTCGGACGACGTGAAGAGCGAAATCGAAAACGCGATCACGGAGCTGAAGGCCGCCGCCAGCGGTGACAATGCCGCCGACATCCAGGCCAAGCATCAGACGCTGATGAACGCCGCAATGAAACTCGGTGAAGCCATCTACGCCGCTGCCGGCACAGCCGCAGCCGAAGCCGACGGCGCCAAGGAAGACGGCGTCGTGGACGCCGACTTCGAGGAAGTCGACGACGCCAAGAGCGCGTAAGCAGTTTCAATCCCTATACGAACAAACCCCGTCGGAGCTATCCGGCGGGGTTTTTTTGATTCTTGGGGCCCGCTCATCCCCGCGAAGGCGGGGATGAGCGGGCTCAAGCAGTCAAAACATCCTTCACCCACCGCCGCACCAGCCCCGGCAGCACCTTCTTTGCTGCCGCGACCTCATCCATGTTCCGGAATGCCGCAATCGCGCGGATATCGGATTGCCATGCCAGCAGCCCCGTCTCGTCCTCGAAGGCCGGGGCAGCCCCTTTCGTCTCCTTGCGCGCCGTGTCGCAATGGAAGATCAGGCGGATGCTTTTCCGGTCGCCGAAATTGAACGTCACGCAATGCGCCGCGCCCACCGCATAGCTCGGCGCATTCCATTTCACAGACTCATCCAGCTTCGGCGTCTTCAGCCCCAGCAGGATCGCCCTCAGCGCGCCCGCCTCTGCCTTGAGAGGGTGATCCAGCGCCGCCATCAACGCCTCTGGCGATGTGGGCGCCTTGGCCATCTCAGATCACCACGACAACCTTGCCCGTCGCCTTGCGGTCCATCAGCTCACGGATGGCCTCGCCGCCTTTTTCCAGCGGGTAGGAGTTCGACACGTGCGGGCGGATCTTGCCTTCGCCGTAGAGCGCGAACAGTTCCTTGACGTTCTGAGCATGCGCTTTCGGATCGCGCGCGACCGCCGCGCCCCAGAACACGCCGCGCACATCGCAGCTTTTCAGCAGCGTCAGGTTCAGCGGCAGTTTCGGAATGCCCCCCGGGAAGCCGATGACCAGGAAGCGCCCTTCCCAGTTCAGCGCGCGCACCGCCGGCTCGGCATAGTTTCCGCCAACGCCGTCATAGACAATGTCCACACCGCCGCCGGAGATTTCCTTGATGTCATTGGCAAACGCCTTCTGGCCGTCGCGGTCCAGTTCTGCGGCATAGACGAGGCCCTTGTCGGCGCCCTTGGAGAGGCAGAAGTCCACCTTCGCCTGCGTCGAGGCCGCGGCGATCACTTCCAGGCCCATCGCCTTGCCGAGTTCCACCGCCGCGATACCGACACCGCCCGCCGCGCCGAGCACCAGCAGCTTCTCGCCCGGCTTGGGATCGGCCCGGTCCTTCAGCGCGTAATAGGACGTGCCATAGGTCATCATGAACGCGGCCGCCTCGTCGAACGGCATATTGTCGGGGATCGGCATCACGCTCGGGCCCGCCGCGAGGCAATATTCCGCCATCCCGCCGGTGCCAACCGAAGCCAGTACCCGGTCGCCCGGCTTCACATGGCTGACGCCCTCGCCCAACGCGGAGACGAGGCCCGCCACTTCGCCGCCCGGCGAGAAGGGGCGCGCCGGTTTGAACTGGTACATGTCCTGCAGCATCAGCGCGTCCGGGAAGTTCACCCCGCAGGCCTTCACTTCGATCAGCACCTGGCCCTTGCCTGGCGCCGGAACGGCGATGTCTTCGATCACGAGGGCCTCGGGCCCACCTACGGCTTTCGACAGCACGGCTTTCATGCGTCACTCCCTTCGCGGCTTGTTGTTTGTCCGCCCTGACGGTAGCCATGCGGCACACCCGCGCCAAGCCTTACGCGAGGGGAAAGGGGCAAAAGAGATGGCGAAAATCTGGGCACTTGCCCTTCATGGTGGCGCAGGGCCGATCTTCGGGCGCGATTACAGCGCGGAAGAGGCACACATCAGCGGCCTCCTGCGCGACGGCGCCACCCGTCTTGCCGCCGGTGAGGCCGCGCTGGACGTGGTCGAAGCGATGGTAATGGAACTGGAAGCTTCCGGCCTCTATGTCGCCGGGCGCGGCTCCAGCCCCAACACGGCCGGCCAATGGGAACTCGACGCCGCCATCATGGATGGCCGCACCCGCCGCGCCGGCGCCGTTGGCGCGCTGCAGGGCTATGAAAGCCCCATACAGGCCGCCCGCGCCGTCATGGAGCGCACCCCCAATGTCATGCTTGTTGGCCACGGCGCTGCAGCCCTGGCCACCGAGACCGGCCTTGCCCGCGTCACCGACCCGGCCAGCTATTACGGCGCCGTCGACGAAGACACTGTGCAGGAAGATGGCCCAAATCCCGGCCCGGGCATGGGCACCGTCGGCGCCGTTGCGCTCGACATCTACGGCGACCTCGCTGCGGCCACCTCCACCGGCGGCGTCCTGTCAAAAACACCCGGCCGTATCGGCGACACGCCGATCATCGGCGCCGGCACCTGGGCCGACGAGCGCTGCGCCGTCTCGTGCACCGGCCTCGGCGAGTATTTCATCCGCGCCAATGCCGCCGCCGACATCTCCGCCCGCATCCGCTATGGCGGCACCGCGCTCGCCCCTGCCCTGCAAGGCGCACTTGACGACGTCAAACGCCTCGGCGGCAATGGCGGCATGATCGCTGTCTGCGCCAATGGCGAACTCGCCTGGGGCTTCAACTCCTCCGGCCTGAAGCGCGGCCTTGCCGACTGGCAGGGCCGGTTCGAAGTGGGCACCTTCCTGTGACGATTGCGTTCTGGATCCTGGCCGCCGCGCTGGCCTTCGCCATCCTTCTGGCCGCGCAGATGCGTATCCTGCTTTCGTTGGTTCTGCGCCGGGCACTGGCCGCGAAGTTCGGCGGCAAACCCACGGATAGCGCCTACCGTGACGCCATCTACGAAGCGGGCCGCACCTCACCTTCCAACGATATCGCGCATCATCTGCAGGCGGAGTATCCGAGGCCCCTCGCCCAGCTGGCGCTCGCCCGCCGCATCGCCCTGATTGCGCCGGCGCTCCTGCTGGCCGTGTTCCTTGCAGGGCGTTTCATCTTCAGGATATTCTGACATGCGCGGATTTTTTGCGATTGGCGCCGAGCGCATTTCCAAGCCGATGAACCTTGGCGCCCTGATGCGCACCGGCCATGCCTTCGGTGCCAGTTTCGTCTTCTCGATCAATGCGGTCAAAGCCATCAAGGAAGGCCACTGGGCCGACACGTCAAAGAGCGAAGGCCAGATCCCGTTCTATCAATGGGATACGATCGATGACATGCAGATGCCGCGTGGCTGCCAGCTGGTCGGCATCGAACTGACCGATGACGCGGTGATGCTGCCCACCTTCCGGCATCCTCCGCAGGCGGCCTATATCCTCGGACCGGAAAAGGGAAACCTGTCGCCCGAAATCCTTGCGCGCTGCGCGCATATCGTGAAAATCCCGACCAAGTTCTGCATAAATGTCAGCCTGGCCGGCGCCCTCGTCATGTACGACCGCCACCTCTCGATGGGCGGGCATGCCCGCCGTCCCATCATGCCGGGCGGCCCGGAAACTCCGAAGCGGAAACACGTGCCGGGTCCGGACAGGAAATAGGGATCAGCGCAGGCCCAGCGCCCGCTGGACGAGGCCCAGCATACCGGTGAAGTGCAGCCCGCCATCACGGATCACGAGCGCGAAGCAGACCTCGCCCTCATCCGCCACCGGCTGGTGCGTATTCTCCGGCCCGTTATACATCGCATCCCCCGGACCATAGCTGCCGCTTTCGTCCGTGAAGCCGCCCGCCACCACCAGCGTATATTCGCCGCCAGTATGCGTGTGCCGCGGAATCCGTGAGCCCGGCATGATCCGGTAAAGCTCGGCCTCGAGCCCCGAGCCGGAATCCAGCTTCAATCGCTTCAATCCATGGGCCAAATTCTTGAACCCCGCCTTGCCCACAGCGTCCAGCGCCGTCGTCCGCAGCGGCTCCGGTAAGGCGAGCATCTCCGTCATCGCCTCCCCGGCCACACGTCCTGCTTTCACCGATATGCGCGCGTCCGCGTCCAGCGCATCAATGGCCGCCAGCGCGCGGTCCAGCGCGCCGTCACTCAGGGCAGCTGGCGGCACTGTCTCGAACAGGCTGCCGGCAATCATTTCGCTGACCGCGACCGAAGCGCGGATATCCGGCCGCAGAACGCTCTGCGTCTCGACCATCAGCGCAAAGGCCGGGTCGAGGCAGCCTGCAGCATAGGCGGCGTAAAGTTCGCTGAACTCGGAAGAAGGGGCGTCTGACATCTACTGGCAATATTCCGTTGGCCTGACGCAAGATTGTCCGCTTACGGCCAAGGTCAAGGGTCGCCGGCTGCGGAAGACAGCGAGAGGGTTAACGTCAATCTTCAAGTTCACCTCTCAGGCGCTGAAAGGCGAGCCGGATACGGGATTTCACCGTGCCAAGCGGCAGGTCGAACGCGCGCGCAATCTCTGAATGCGAGAGGCCGTCATAGAAGGCCGCTTGCAGCAACAAGAGCTGGTCCTGCGGCAGCTTCCCCAGCCCGGCCCGCACTGTTTCATCCATCTGGTCGCGCGAAAGCAAATCGTCCGGCTGGTCGATTTCCGGCGGGCGCAGCATCGGGTCGTCCGCAGACAGTTCGGGCCGGCGCTGGCGGCGCTGCGAATCAATGCGTTTATTGCGGGCGATCCGGAACAGCCAGGTCGAGACCGAGGCCTGACGGCGATCATACAGGCCGGCTTTCTGCCAGACCGTGATCATCACGTCCTGGGCCAGTTCTTCGGCCTCTGAATCGCTCGCGCCAAGGCGCAACATATAGCTCTTGATCCGGGGCGCATAGAAACCGAACAGCTCGGAGAAAGAGGCTTTGCAACGCGCGCCCGAAACCGCCGACATGCAGTCGGCGTGCCGCTCCCGCTGGACGGGATCCACAGTACGGACGGCTTTGTCGAACACGCGCCGGGCCTTTCCCGATTTTCCCGGGCCAGTGTCAACTTTATCCTCAGGCAAGGCAACCATGGCGCTTGGTCATTCCCTCTCTTGATCGCTATAAGTGCTTCGTGTGGTCGCGCCGTGAGGCAGTCGCCATTAGGGATATTCCCAAAACCGACCCATGGGATTGAAGTATTGAGCATGCGAAACAAAACCACCCGCCGCCTCCTGCCTCTCGCAATCGTGATCGCGCCTGCCTTGTTCGCAGCGCCGGCGTTGGCCGACCCCACCGCTGTCGGGCGGTTCAAGGACTGGGCGGTGTATACGGATACCGTCGGGGGCGACCTGATCTGCTACGCCGCCACGGAGGCGCTCACGAAGTCTCCCAGCCGGGCCAATCACGGTTCGGTCTGGTACTATGTGACCAGCTGGAAATCCGGCAAGGCGAAGAACCAGCCGAGCATCAAGGTCGGTTTCGATTTCAAGGACGGCTCCAGCCCCAAGGCCAAGGTCGGGCGATCCGCCTGGACGCTCTTTCCCGCCGGTCCGGAAGCCTTCGCGGAAGATGCGGACGACCCGGCCATCGTCGAAGCCCTGCGCAAGGGTGCAAACCTCGTCGTGGAAGGCACATCCGCACGCGGCACGTCTGTCTCCTACAAGTTTTCGCTGAGCGGTTCGGCAACGGCCATCGAGAAGGCCGAGGACGCCTGCAACTAGGCGGTCACCAATCGGGGCGTACGAACCGTTCCGAATACTTTCCGTCGGCCTCCGCGTAATATTCGAGCACCTTCTTCATGTCGGCGGCCGCATCGTCGCTCGTCGGCAGGGGTCCCTCCAGCCGCAGCACCCGCGTCTTATAGTCCAGCACCGCCATCAGCAGCGGCACGCCGGCCGAGCGGGCGATATGGTAGAATCCCGTCTTCCAGTTCGGATTGGCCTCGCGCGTTGCTTCCGGGGCCACAGCCAGGTGCATCGTCTCACGCGCCGCAAAGGCGAGGCGCATCTGCTCGACATAGTCGTTCGAACTCGACCGCTCCACCGGAATGCAGCCGGAGCGTTTTACCAGCCAGCCGAGCGGCCCGCGCACCAGCGCCGCCTTGCCCATCCAGTTCAGCTTTATCCTGTACCAGCCGGCCACGGCGACCATCGTCAGCCCGTCCCAGTTCGACGTGTGCGGCGCCGCCACGATCACGGATTTGGGCACATGCGCCGGCCAGTCAGAACCGACCCGCCAGCCGATGACCCGCAGGTAGACCCAGGACAGGCCGCGAATAAATTCGGAGAATACCCCGCCATAGGGCGCGCTCGCGCCGAATGGGCCGCCGGCAGCCCGTTTCGCGTGTCCAGTCGTACTCATTGCCCCACGATCCGTGCTTTGCGCCGGAACACCATATACCGATACGCGAGTTCTTGCAGAAAGCTGAGGGAAAACAGGTCGCCGGAAATGCAAACGGGCGGCGATCCTGAGATCGCCGCCCGCCTGTAAAGTCTCTTGAGGCCGGCGAAGCTTACTGCTCGATCGGCGTCAGGATGATTTCGACCCGGCGGTTGGCCGCGCGGCCTTCAGCGGTGGCATTGTCGGCAATCGGCTGGGTCTCACCCATGCCGACGGCGTTGATGCGCACAGCCTGCGTACCTTGGCCAATCAGGTAGGAGCGAACCGAAGCAGCGCGCTGCTGCGACAGGGTCATGTTATAGTCATCGGCGCCGTCCGAGCTGGCATGGCCGATGATGTCCACGGCGGTCGAGGGGAACTCGACGAGCGTTGCAGCGACATCGTTCAGCGCGCCCTGAAAGCCCGGCTGGATGGTGGCGCTGTTGACGGCGAACGTGACGTTCGACGGCATGGTCAGCTGCAGCTGGTCGCCGACGCGGTCGACCGAGATGCCGGTCCCGGCGGTTTGCTGGCGCAGTTTCTCTTCCTGCTTGTCCATGTAGACGCCGACCGAAGCGCCGGCGATGGCGCCCACAGCTGCGCCGATGGCAGCGTTGCGCTTGTCGTCACCGCCGGCCATCATGCCGGCACCTGCGCCGAGGATGGCGCCTGCAGCGCCGGTCGTCAGCACGCGCTGGCTCGGGCCGTTCTGGCAGGCCTGGACGAACAGGGGCAGCGCGAGGGCTGCAATAAGGATCATAGGCTTCTTCATGAGGTGACTCCCTTGTCATGAACTTGATGGGCCGCTCTTTGCGACAACCCGTATGAATATACGCCAACAGGCGCGCTATACCCGCAACTCGGTGACAAAAAGAAGGCTGAAGCCCGATTCCGCGCCTTACATTCCGTCCATGTATGGCCGGTTTTCCTTAATCCACAGGCCATGATATAGGCCCGCCGATGACCACGACCCTCGATCTTTCCCGGCGCCCGGCGCCCCTGCCCGGCCCGAAAACGCTGGCCGGGCTGTCGATTCCGGCCCTCAAGGCCGAAATGGAAGGATTGGGCCTAGAACCTAAACAGGCCGGCATGCGCGCCAAACAGCTGCGCCGCTGGATTCACCATTTTGGCACGCGCGAATTTTCGGTCATGACCGATATTGCCAAGGACCTTCGCGCCGCCCTGAGCGAAAAATATACAATCAACCGGCCCGAAATCGCCGACCATCAGGTCTCGAAAGACGCCACCCAGAAGTGGTTGACCCGCTTTGCACCGGGCGTCGAAGGCGAAAGCGTCTATATCCCCGGCGTTGGCAAGGCGGGTGCGCTCTGCGTCTCCTCACAGGTCGGCTGCACCCTCAACTGCACCTTCTGCCATACCGGCACCCAGGCCCTCGTGCGCAACCTGACCGCCGGCGAAATCGTCCAGCAGGTGCTGATCGCCCGCGACGCCCTCGGCGAATGGCCCAGCGCCGAAGAAGACCGCCTGCTGACGAATATCGTCTTCATGGGCATGGGCGAGCCGCTCTACAATCTCGACAACGTCGCTGAAGCCATCGACACGATCTCCGACGGCGACGGCCTCGCCATCGGCCGGCGCCGCATCACTGTCTCCACCGCCGGTGTCGCCCCGAAGATTCCGGAACTCGGCGCACGCACCAATGCGATGCTCGCCATCTCGCTGCACGCCACGCGCGACGACCTGCGCAACGAACTCGTACCGATCAACAAGAAATACGACTTACAGACCCTGTTCGAAGCGATCCGCGCCTATCCCGGCATCGGCAATTCGCGCCGCGTCACGTTCGAGTATGTCATGCTCAAGGGCGTCAACGACACGCTGGCCGAAGCGCGCGATCTCGTCCGCCTACTGAAGGGTATCCCGGCGAAGATCAACCTGATCCCGTTCAATCCCTGGCCGGGCAGCCCATATGAATGCTCCGACTGGGACACGATCGAAGGTTTTGCCGAAATCGTGAACCAGGCCGGCTACGCCTCCCCCATCCGCACCCCCCGCGGCCGCGACATCCTCGCCGCCTGCGGCCAGCTGCGCTCCGAAAGCGTCAAGAAATCTGCCGCCGAGAAACGCCGCGAAGCGCTGGCGGGCGATGCGGCCGGCGCTTGAGGCAGATCGGGAGTAATTCAGCCATTCTCGCCCTAATGCTGATGTTCAAGATCGCGCCTGAATCATACGTTTTCTCAGGATGTAAATATCCGGAATGAGCGTCGATGCTGTGGCTATAAAGCTTCTTGTTGAATCTGAGCTTTCCAAACTGGGAGACGCTCGAGTTGAAGGCTACATTCGAAAGTTGCTTATCGAGCCGAAGGCTGAGCCTCGCGATTGGGACTACGGCATTCTCGGACAGCAATACGTCTGCTGGGCCGTCCTTGAACATTCTCAATCAAATACTTCCATGGCTTTCTGCGAACATGGTTTCGGTCCGCGTTCGCCATGGGGATTGCTGTTTTTGACGGGCGAAAACATGTCGATCGGTATGGACTCGCAGTGGTACCCAACTTTCCTGCAGGCGTTCTTCGAGTCCAAAGTTGCTACCTACCTTCCGATTTGGCGCGTGTTCAAAACCGACGCGACAGGCCACCGCGCAGTTTTCAGCGGCGAAAGTACGTGGGACGAAACCTGGGCCGCAGTCATGGCCCACCGCGCCTCTGATCCAACCGCGCGCTACAATTGCGAAACGTCGATCAAGTACGAGCGCGAGTGACTTCAACCGGCGAATCTCCGCATTGCCCACTCTAGCGCATCTTCGAAATCTTCAGCTTGTCGATCTTCGCCCGCGCCTGCACCGACTCCTCGCTGCGCGTCAGCGCCTTGGCTATGGCCTTCAGGCTCATCCCCTTGGTCGCCAGCAGGTGCAACTTCTGAATCTCATCCGTCGTCCAGGCCTGACGGTGGCGTTCAAACTTTTCAGCCATGGATCTGCTCCCGCCAGCCAGGGTGCCGGCACAGGTTTCATGGTAGGCGGTTCAAGACGCCGTGACCAGCCGCAGCTTGCGTTGAGGTAGCGCCGCAACGCTGTCATTTGCCGGCGTCCGGCGCCGGTTCAGCATGCCTGCCCGCGCCAGGTTGGTGGCTGTACCGGGCTTACTGAAAAAGTAGCCCTGCAGCTCGGTGCAGCCCTGCGACGTCAGTTCCCGGGCCTGCGCCTCTGTCTCTACACCCTCGGCCGTTGTTCGCATGCCGAGTTTTCCGGCGAGGCCCAGCACAGCCTGGATGATCGCGGCGCACTCGTCGCTCGTCTCCATCTTGTCAACGAAGGACTTGTCGATCTTGATCTTGTCGAAGGGAAAGGCACGAAGATAACTCAGCGAGGAATAACCGGTGCCGAAATCGTCCAGCGAAACAGTCGCGCCGAGGTCGTGCAGGGCATGCATCACGGACAGGCTTTCTTCGCCGCCATCGAACAGGGCCGTTTCCGTGATCTCGAAATCGACGCGCTTGGGGTCCACACCTGTCTGCGCGAGCGTATGCGTTACAACCGTCAGCAGCGACCGGTTCTTGACCTGCAGCGGCGACAGATTGATCGAAATCCGCAAGGATGGCTCCCAGGTCGCCGCTTCACGCAGCGCTTCTCGGATAATCCAGTTGCCAACAGGCCAGATCATGCCCGTCTGCTCCAGTACGGGCACAAACTCGTCCGGGCTCACCGGGCCGTTCTTGGGATGCTCCCAGCGGATCAGCGTTTCATACGAAACAACGCGCCCCGTCCGGGCGTCCACGATCGGCTGGAAGTTGAGCCGGAATTCATCATTGGCCAGCGCGTTGCGCAGGTCGGATTCCATCAACGTGTGCCGGCGCACGGCATCATTCATTTGCTGCTCGAAGAGGTGCACCGTGTCTCGGCCGCCCTCTTTGGCTGCGACGAGCGCCAAGTCCGCAAACCGCATCAGGTCGCCGGCATCGGACGAGTGGTCCGGGAACAGGGCAATCCCTATACTGACCGTTGCCTGGACACTCTCGACGTCGGTCTCGACCGGGATCGTCATCCTGTCCTGGATGGTCAGCGCCAGCGCCATGGCCTCGCCGGGGCCGGAAATGTTTTGCTGAAGAATCACGAACTCGTCGCCGCCGAACCGTGCGATCACATCATTGGGGCCAAGCAGTTCCTGTATTCGCTGGGCGGCGGATTTCAGCACCGCATCGCCAACAAAATGTCCGTGCACATCATTGATCGTCTTGAAGCGGTCGAAGTCGAGGCAATGCACTGCAAAGCCCCGCGTTGTCGTACCGAACGCACTTGCGGCGGCGCGCAAGGCTTCGCGCAGGATTTCCTGTTTGGGAACGCCTGTGAGAGAATCATAGTGCGCAAGATAGGCGATACGCTGGTCAGCCAGGCGCTTCTGCGTGATGTCGCTGCCAACGCCGCGATAGCCCTCAAAATCTCCCGCTTCGTCAAAAACAGGCTTGGCCGAAAGCTGCCACCACGCCGTGTTCCCGCCACGTGTCACCGGAAGGCAGATGCCATGGAATGGCAAGCGTCCCGCCAGTGCCTCATTCAGGCGCTGCAGGTCGCCACTCGCTTCGCTGCAGGTCTCGTCAAAGAAGCTGACCAGAGGTGTCTGATCAAGCACTTCGATCGGCAATCCGGACCGTTCCGAGAGATATTTCGAGGGCCGCACAATCCGCAGGTTTGCGTCCAGTTCCCACAGGCAGTCAGAAGCTGCTTCCTCGAATTCGTTGAGCAGCAGGCTGATCACGCCCTGTTTTTTCTTGAGCTGGACCGTCTGATCCGTCAGTTGCGCCTGCTGCAGCCAGGACCGCACATGGTTGGCATAATTCCAGGCCGTTGTACGGATCATCACGACTGTGAAAATCGCCAGTACGCCCAGCATTGCAATCTGTTCGCTGCCCTGTCCGGAACGCAGAATACCGACCGCCATGCCGAACGAGAGCGACGCCACGAATGGGATCGCTGCAGCGGGCAGGGTCGACAAGACATAAGCCGCACCGGTCATCATGCCGACGCCGATCCAGAGCACCATCGCCAGATCAAATCCGTGTGTCGTCGGCAGGAACAGGACCGGACAGATCGACCAGGCAAGCCCGAGCAGAGCCGACTCGCCGATAGGTCTGTGAAGGTCGCGCGACGTGCGGGGCCGGGCAGGCGTTTTATAGCGCATCACGCGCCAGCTGGCATAAAAGCCCATGGCGCCCATGATCGTCATCAGGCACGCCCAGAAAGCCACGGCAGGCGAGGGTTGGTGCATCGCGAGATAAACGCACAATACAGCCGCGTTGAACGAACTCGCCGTCAGGCCGAAGGGCAGCAACTGACGAAAGGCGTACAGCTGCTTTCCGCGGATATACGCCGCGTATTCGCTCGTGACACCGAGCCGGTCAGACCTCGCCCCCCATTGAACCTTCACGCCGCAGTCTCCAGACCAGCTTATAATTTGCAGGCCACGGGTCTGCTTCCTGTCCAGCGGTATCATGCGGCGTGAAATTTTGGTTTAAGTCGGAAGTTGGAATTTCTTCGACTTTCTGCATGACGGCAGTCCATCTTGTCGCAGCCCCCCCGAGACACGGGTCGGGGATGTTCACACACCCGGTCTGTTTGCGAATCCCTGCATCATCGTTAGGAACATGTTGATGATACGTGCGCTTGTCCTGACAACTCTTGCTGTGCTGCTTGCCGCGTGTTCTGGCAAGACGGAGGGCCCGTGCGACACGGTCAGCTTTGAATCCCTGCCCTATCTCGTCTGCAGTTTCGACGCCGAGACGGACGATATCCGCCTGTTTCTGCGCGATGAAGAGGGCACGCCCTTCGGCCAGTTCGACCGGCTGGCCAATCATGTTGCCGCCGAGGGCGGCAGTCTTATCTTTGCGATGAATGCCGGCATGTACCATGACGACCGCCGCCCGGTCGGCCTCTATGTCGAGGAAGAACAGTCCGAAATGGGCCTCGTGAAAAATGCCGGCCCCGGCAATTTCGGCATGCTGCCCAACGGGGTCTTCTGGATCGACGGCGACCGGGCCGGTGTCACCGAAACCCTGACCTATGCCGACGATTTCGCAGAAGACCCGCCGCGCTTTGCCACCCAGTCCGGCCCCATGCTGGTCGTCGATGGCGAAATCCATCCCGTGCTCAACCCCGACGGCACCAGCACCCGCCGCCGCAACGGCGTCGGCGTCAGCGAAGATGGCCGCCGCGTCGTCTTCGTCATCTCGGACGCCCCGGTGAACTTCCACACCTTCGCCCGCCTCTTCCGCGACGAGCTTGACCTGCCCAACGCCCTCTATCTCGATGGCGCTGTCTCCAAGGTCTACGCCCCGGCCCTCGAGCGCAACGAATCCGGCCTCGACATGGGCCCCATCGTCGGCGTCGTGCGCCATCCGAAAAAGAAACCGTGAAACAGCTGAAGCTCTCGCCCGAGCGCCGTCAGCGCCTTGTCGAGCAGGTCCAGATGATGTTCTCGCGCGACTTTGACGAAACGCTCAGCGCCTTCCGCGCCGGCGAAATCGTCGACCGGATGACCGCCCTGATCGGCCCCGGCGTCTACAACCAGGCCGTCGAAGACGTGCGCGCGCACCTGCAGGGCCGCCTCGATGATCTCAGCGGCGAGGTCTTCGTGGATGACAAGGCCTGACCCTTCAGCACCGCTCACGGGTCGGATAAGCCGGTTGCACATGAGGGCCCCCTCCCCCATCTGCCGGTCAGACCAGACAGGAGACGCAACATGACAATCAAGCTTTTCGGCCTGAAGAATTGCGACACCTGCAAGAAGGCGCAAACGGAGCTCGAAGCCAGCGGGCAGTCCCCGGAATTCGTCGACATCCGCGCCGAAGCCGACCTCGCCAGCCTCCTGCCACGCTGGATCGCAGCGGCTGGCGAAAAACTCGTGAACCGCAGTTCCACCACCTGGCGCGGCCTCTCCGAAGAAGACAAGGCCCGCGCCTCCGGCACCAGCATGGAAGGCCTGCTCCTCGGCAACCCGACCCTGATCAAACGCCCCGTCATCGACACCGGCGACGACATCCTCGTCGGCTGGACCGCCGAGACCCGCGCAAAGATCGGCTGACACCGACCATCCCGCAAATTCTTTGCCCGGCGCAACGGATTGCGCGCGCTGCCGCGTTAAACCCGAAAGTTCAGCTGCACCGGAGCCTCCCATGCGCCGTCTCATGCTCGCCCTCGCGGCGGCTTTCGCACTCGCCCTGCCCGCCTTCACCGCGCCCGAGACACTCACCATCAAAGCCGGCAAGACCGACCGCGAGCTGATCCTCTACGCGCCGTCCGTCACCAAAGGCCCGGTTCCCCTCGTGATGGTCTTCCATGGCGGCGGCGGCGGCGATGACTGGATGGCGAACAAGTCCCGCGACCTGACGCGCACGCTGAACGACGCCGGCTACGCCGTCGCCTATATGAACGGCTCCGCCCGCCGGGGCGGCGAGAAATTGCGCACCTGGAACGCGGCCTACTGCTGCGCCTATGCCCAGCGCAAGAAGATCAACGAGGCCGCCTATGCCGATGCCGCCGTCGAAGCGATCGACAAGCGGGTCGGCATTGACCGTACACGTATCTTCCTGATGGGCCATTCCAACGGCGCCATGCTTTCGTATCGCCTCGCCGGCGCCATGAAGGTCGCCCCCCGCGGCATCGCCCCGATCAGCGGCGCCATCTTCGCCGACCAGCCGGACCTGCCGGACCGCACCTCGATCTTCATGTATCACGCCGTCGATGACGAGGTTCTCAGCTTCGACGGCAACCCCGATGACAAGGCCGAGCGCTGGCGCACCGCCCCGCACGTCGCCTTCACCAAGGCCGAGGCAAAGCTCGCCGAACTCAAGGCTTGCAGCCTCCCCGCCGCTATGCCCGCCCCGGCCGGCCTTGCCATCACCCGCCGCACCTGCCCCGGCGGCTCCGAACTCGTCGCCACCGCGTCCGAAACCGGCGGCCACGAATGGCCCGCCCGCCCGAAGGCCGAATACAGCATCGAATCAAGCCTTCTCGCCTTCTTTGAAGGCCAGCGCTGAGGCGCATTCGGGCATCTGGCCCGCAGGTTGCATGTTCCTGACCGGGTTTCTTGCGGCACAGCGGCCTCCCACTCCAATGTGCTGTGTTCACGTGGTTTTTGGGCGTCGGAGAGCATTCTGTCATGGCCAGCGGTTCCAGTCTGCTGCAGCGCGCCGTGCGCCGCGTTAACCGCGACCTGAACTGGGTCTCCCAGCGCCTGTTCAACCCGGCCCCGATGGTGCCCGCCGAAGCCCTCGAAGGCGCCGGTTTCCGCGCCGTTTTTCCCGCCGAGCACTATGACATGCCCCGGCCGGACGGCCTCGATGATGCGGACTGGACCATCTTCCAGAGCGCCATGAAGCCCGTCATCCCGGCCGGCCGCCTGATCGATCTCGCCGGCGGCCATCTGGTCAGCGAAGACTCCTGGGTCTTCACCGCCAAGGGCACCGCCGTTCTCGGCCTCTGGGACCAGCAGGGCCGCATGAGCGAACGCCAGCGCATCTACTCCGCCGGCCAGGTCACCCCCGAACGCCTCGCCGCCGCCCGCCATCTGCCCGGCACAACCGTCGTCCTCAACCAGCTCGTCGGCGCCAATTTCTATCACTTCATGAACCAGTGCGTGACCCGCCTCGCCATCGTCGAAAAAATCATCGACTTCGCGGACGTCGATCATTTTGTCACGCCGACGCGCACCACCGGCTTCATGCGCCAGCTGCTCGCGCATTGCGGCATCGACGACACGAAGATCGTCCCGATGGAAGCTGACGTCCTGCGCTGCGAGCGCCTGATCGCCACCAGCAATCCCGGCCCGCATCATGTGCCGCCCACGTGGGCCAACGATTACCTGCGCCGCATCATGCCGGTCGCCGCCGCGCCCACCCCGTCCAGTCGCATCTTCATCTCGCGTCTCGACGCGCCCAAGCGCGAGCTGCTCAACCATGACGCCGTGATGGCCCTGCTGGAGCGCTACGGTTTCGAACACGCCACCCTCAGTGGACGGAGCGTCGCCGAGCAGGCCGCCCTCTTCCGCGAGGCCGATGTGATCGTCGCGGTCCACGGCGCCGCGCTCGCCAACCTTGTCTTCAGCCCGCCCGGCCAGAAGGTCATCGAACTCCTGCCGAACAACCACCTCCAGCCCTGCTTCTGGACGGTCGGAAAAATCGGCGGCCTCGACTACATGATCTTGCGCAGCACCGAGAAGCCCCTGCCCGTCGCCAAATGGCGCCTCGATGTCGACGCCGACCTGACGATCGACACGGACGCGCTGGAAGCCCTGCTGATTGCAGCGACCGGAAAGGCCTGAGCCTCCTGTTCATCTGCAGACGGATCAAGCGCTCACAAACTGCTGCGCCAGCCGGTCCAGCGCGCTCGTCCAACCCTCGGCCACACCGTCCAGCAGGTCCGACCCGTCCACCGCCACGGTCTGCAGCGTCAGCACCAGCCGCGTGCCGCTGCCCGCCGCAATGAACTCCGCCGACACCTGGCTCACGCCCAGCAGCGTGTCGCCCTCACTGATCGCCTCGGAATAGACGATCCGCGCATCCGGCACGATGTCGAGATACCGCCCCACCACCCGCGCCACCGCGTCGTCGCCGACCATGCACAGCTGGATGTCTTCCCCTCCCACCCGGAAATCTGCAGCCTCATTGCGGATCTGCACCTCATCTGACGGCGAGCCCCAAATGCGCCGCACGTCCGGATCTTCCCAGGCCCGGAACACCCGCGCCGGGCTTGCGGCATAAGTCCGCTCCAGCGTGCTGGTCCGGTGTGCCATCGTCTTGTGGGTCATTGCGTGTCGTCCTTCCTGTCCAGAATCGCGCCGAGCCGGTCGAGCTTGCGCACCCAGGCGGCCTCGTGCCGGTTGATCCATTGATTCAGTTCCGCCAGCCGCCCCGCCGCCAGCGTGCAGGTACGCACCCGGCCCCGCTTCACCGTCGTGATCAGCCCCGCCCCTTCCAGCACCTTCACATGCTGCAGGAAGCTCGGCAGCGCCATGTCGAACGGCGCCGCCAGTTCCGCCACACTCGCCTCGCCTTTGGTCAGCCGCGCGATCACCGCCCGCCGCGTCGCATCCGAGAGCGCATGAAAGCCGCGGTCGAGGGCTGCCGGATCAGAGGAAAAATGCTTAGCCATACACCTAACTAACATGCGCCCGCATGCCCGTCAATACACTTAGGCCAATACCTTTCTATTGGCCCGCGTCTTTGCGTTCCACCGCGCCTCGCCTATCCTGAAGTGATGAGACAGCAGACCCGATCAAAGCCGGTAGACGTTTTCCCCAACGCCCCGCCACGCGCCCGCGCCTGCCTCAAAGCCCTCCGTACCCTGATCCTCGACACCGCCCGCATCACGCCCGGCGTGGGCCCGCTCACCGAAACCCTGAAATGGGGCGAGCCCGCTTTCCTCACTGAAGCCACGAAATCCGGCACCACGATCCGCCTCGGCTGGAAACCGGCCGAGCCGGGCATCGTCCGCCTCCTCGTCCATTGCTCCACCACGCTCATGAACGAATGGCGCGCCCATTACGCCGGAACACTCGAATTCGAAGGCACCCGCGCCATCCGCCTCGACGCCGCCGCGCCCCTGCCGCGCGCCGAACTCGCCCACTGTATCGCGATGGCGCTGACCTACCACGCCCGCAAGGCCCGCCCCTGACATCCCGCGCCAGCGCCTCTTTGCAAGCCCCCCGCAAAGCTCTATGGTTTCCCATATCCGAGGGGTGTCCGGCACGGTGCCGGGCTGAGAGTTACCCTTTGAACCTGATCCGGCTCATACCGGCGCGAGGGACGGAGAGCGATGATCACAACACTGGCCCATATCAATGACCTGATCGGCGATGCCATGGGCACCGGCGCGCCCCTGCGCCGCGACAAGGCCGACTTTTCTCCGGACTTCTGGACGCTGCGCACCGGCCTTCTCGGCGAACTCGCGCAGAAGCTGGCGAACTACCGCCTCACGCTCACACTCACCGGCGATTTCAATCCCGAAACCGCCGCCTCCCGCGCCTTCCGGGATTACGTCCGCGAGCTCGTGCGCGCCGGCGGCCCCATCCGCTTTGAAACGCGCCCGGACCTCACCACACCCTTCGACGGAGACACCCAATGAACACGCCCACCCGCCCAAGCGATTTCACCCCCCGCGCTGTCACCACCGGCCCGCTGCCCGCCAGCCGCAAGGTCTACACCTCGCCCGCCCCCGGCGTGTCGGTCCCCCACCGCGACATCGACCTTCATCCGTCTGCGAACGAACCCGCCGTGCGCGTCTATGACACGTCCGGCCCCTATTCCGACGCGTCCATCACCATCGACGTCGAAGCCGGCCTCTCCCGCGCCCGCCGCGACTGGGTGCTCGAGCGCGGCCATGTCGAGGAGTACGAAGGCCGCGACATCCGCCCCGAAGACAACGGCTTCGCCGCCGGCAAACACCTCACCCGCGAGTTCCCCGTCCGCCACCGCCCCCTGCGCGGCACAGGCACCGGCCCCGTCACCCAATACGAATACGCCCGCGCCGGCATGATCACCAAGGAGATGATCTACGTCGCCGAGCGCGAAAACCTTGGCCGCCAGGCTGCCCTCGCGGGCGCCGCCGCCAAGATCGAGGAAGGCAACTCCTTCGGCGCCGACATCCCCGAACACATCACGCCCGAATTCGTCCGGTCAGAGATCGCCCGCGGCCGCGCCATCATCCCGGCCAACATCAACCATGCCGAGCTCGAGCCGCAGATCATCGGCCGCAACTTCCTCGTCAAGATCAACGCCAATATCGGCAACTCCGCTGTCGCCTCCTCCATCGAGGAAGAGGTCGAGAAAATGGTCTGGGCCATCCGCTGGGGCGCCGACAATGTGATGGACCTCTCCACCGGCCGCAACATCCACAACACCCGCGAATGGATCATTCGCAACTCCCCCGTCCCCATCGGCACCGTGCCGATCTACCAGGCGCTGGAAAAGGTCAACGGCGTCGCCGAAGACCTCACCTGGGAAGTCTACCGCGACACACTCGTCGAGCAGGCGGAACAGGGCGTCGACTATTTCACCATCCATGCCGGCGTGCGCCTCGCCTATATCCACCTCACCGCAAACCGCGTCTGCGGCATCGTCTCGCGCGGCGGCTCGATCATGGCGAAATGGATGCTCGCGCATCACACGGAATCGTTCCTGTACACACATTTCTAGGACAACTGCGACATAATGCGCGCCTATGATGACTCATTCTCGCTCGGCGATGGCCTGCGCCCCGGCGCCATCGCCGACGCCAACGACGCCGCCCAGTTCGCCGAACTCGAAACCCTCGGTGAACTGACGAAAATCGCCTGGGCCAAGGGCTGCCAGGTCATGATCGAAGGCCCCGGCCATGTGCCGATGCACAAGATCAAGATCAACATGGACAAGCAACTCAAAGCCTGCGGCGAAGCCCCCTTCTACACGCTCGGCCCCCTCGTCACCGACATCGCCCCCGGCTATGACCACATCACCTCCGGCATCGGCGCCGCCATGATCGGCTGGTTCGGCACGTCCATGCTCTGCTATGTCACGCCGAAGGAACACCTCGGCCTGCCGGACCGCGACGATGTGAAAGTCGGCGTCATCACCTACCGTATCGCCGCCCACGCCGCCGACCTCGCAAAGGGCCACCCCGCCGCCCAGCTGCGCGACGACGCCCTCTCGCGCGCAAGGTTCGAATTCCGCTGGGAAGACCAGTTCAACCTCGCCCTCGACCCCGAAACCGCCCGCGACTTCCACGACCAGACCCTGCCGAAAGACGCCCACAAGGTCGCCCACTTCTGCTCCATGTGCGGCCCCAAATTCTGCAGCATGAAGATCACCGCCGAAGTGCGGGAGTATGCGGCGGGAATGTCAGAGAACGAAAAGGCGGACCTGGAGCGCCAGGCCACCGAAGCCCGCAGGGGCATGGAAGAAAAGTCGAAAGAGTTCCTCAACAAGGGAGGCGAAATCTACGTGCAGGAGACGTAACGCGCTTTCGGACCACTACCAAAAGTATGCCTGCAAGAGTTCTGCAATCTGCCGATTGCGATCAATCGCGCTTTCCAAATTTCGGGCCTTTCTTTGAGACGCAGTGAGCACCGGGCGGCCCGAGTCATAGAAACTTATCCCGCGACCAAAAAGCGTGGCCGCAGCCATGTTTTTGCCCTTTAGGTATCCCCAATTTGGAGGTTTGAGCCAACCTTTCAGCGGAGCTTCATAAGCAAGCAACCAATGTTCAGATTGAAAACCATTCGAATTGAGTACGGTTCGCCATAGAGTCTTGTCCAACTTTGAGTCGGTTAGCCCTTGATGCTCTAGATCCAAAGCGATCAGTGCACACACCGAATCGAGCAGAGACGAGACTGCTTTCCCAGCCGCGTCTGATAGACGGAATTTCAGGATTAGGCAAAGGTAGAGGCACCACGCGACTTCTGACGAATTGCGTAACGCGCAATGATATACGATCATTGCGTTGCAGAATTCGCCGATCGTTTGGAGAGGCAAGCGCCAACCATCTCCACGGCGATTTATCAGTGAAATCACCGTATTTTCTATTGCGTGGGGATACGATCGCGCTGTTCTAAGCAGATAGGCAATATAATTGTTACGATTGGAGACTCTTATGTCGAAATTGTCCAAATAGATAACCGCGAGTGACGGGTAATTTTTCCTAGGTTTGCTCTTCGCAGCCCAACCTACGCGCCCGAAATAATAGTCGAGGCTTCGCTTTTGTTCTGCAGCAGAGGTTGGCAGTTGAAAGGCCAATAACTCGGCGATGAAATCCTCTGGCTCCGCGCCATAACTGTCTACTACCTCGGTCTTTTCCTCGTTCAAATGAAGTTCGTACTGGGAGAACGCTTTGATCGCAGTAGAAAGCGGTCGGAGTGTCGGCGTTTCCCACTCGAATCCCAAGAAGACATCGTCGACAAATCGCACATAATGGCGCGCCGGATGCTCTTTTGTGATCTCTTGGTCCAATGCAACACCGATCATCTCGGACAAAATTCTGGATGTGTCAGGACCAATTGGAAGTCCTACAGATTGCTCATCTTGTGCGTATCGAACCAAGTCATCCAGCTGTTGCCCTAGGTCACCTTTGAGCTTACCGCTTCGCCAAAGCGCTTTCGCCGTTTCTTTGCCATGCAACGCCCACGTGATGGAATGCGTGTAAATCGAACCATAAAACTGAGAAATATCTGTCCGAATCGCGCGATCACTTTGCGCTAGAATTTGTAGCATCCTGTCTGAGAATGCAGTGTACCTTTCTTTGACGAGCGCTCGCTCAGATAGTCTCGAGAATGCGATAGGCGAACTGCTGCTGTTCGATCCAGCTAACGATTTTCGAATTGTTGGCCACTCTCGCGCGATCAAGTCAGAAGTGTACAAAAAATTGATCGGATTGACGATGGCAAGCTGTCGGCGCGTAATGTTGTTTTTCGGATGACTGTATCGTCCGTAAGCGGATTTAAATTTTTTATTCTTATCTATGATCGCCAAATCTGCTAGAATAGAACTTCCGGCGCCTCGTAGAAGCCGAGTTTGGAATGGAGGTGGCAACTCCTTAGGGAAGTACCCTCGCTCCAATAGTGATTCGAATCTCTCTGTCGCGTTCAACGCTTACCCCTTGCACGATTATACAGTTTTGCGATCAACGTTATGTTTTAGTGCGTCTCCAATAGGTTGCATCGAATCGCTAGTGATGTGCAAGATGCTTCAGGATTGGTTGAAGGCCGCATCACACCTTACGCCACCAACCCCGCCACCCCCAGCGCCGTCACAATCGAAAACATGAAGATCACCGGAAACCGCTGCGGCGGCACGCCGGATTTGATCGCCGTCCACAGCGCCGCGGCCACGAAGCTCGCCGCGCCGGCCGTCGCGATAATCGCATAGTCCGTGCGCGCACCATCCATCGCGGCGGCCGCAAACCCGGTCATGATGAACAGGGTCGACACCGTGCCGAGGTGCCACATCAGGTAGCCGAGCCATTTCAGCCCCGGCTCCATCTCCACCGCCAGGTAAGGCCGCACCCATTTCGCCCCGCCCAGGAACACGTGGATAAACACGGTCAGCGCGCAAACGCCCGCCGCCGCCCAGAAAAAGAAATGTGCCATGCGCGCCTCCCGCCCTTCCGGCGATCCTAGCCATGGCGCAAGACAAACACACGCCCTTAGTTTCCGGCCCCGGTCAAAATCCCGCTGCCGCACCGGACGCTGTTGCATACGTTCGCCCCTATGCAACACATTTGCCCCTCTACGCGGAGAAAATGCGCCGTGAAAACCGGGCTCTGTAAAATAGTTGGCCGCTGCGAATCCGACGGGGTATCGGGCGATGTTATCTTGCGTCCATGCCGTATTCGCTGCGCCATCCTCCGAAGGGACTGCTGCCCCTCCAGGTCCTCCTCTGGCCCTGGATCTGGGCGCAGCTGGTCGCCCTGAAACTCTGGGTGCGCAAGCATTATGGACGGGGCGTGCCCTACCGGTTCGAAGTGTCGAGATTTGGCCGCGTCCGCCTGGTCAGTATGCCGTCCGACCTCACCTGGGGCTACGCCGCCAACGCGCCGCTCCTGGCTGACAAGTTCGGTTTCACGGCCGGTCTCACGCGCCCCGCATTGGCCCTCGCGCTGACGTTGCCCATCGCGCCGCGCGCGCCCGCACCCATGTTCCGCACAGGAACCATCTGCGCGCGCTCATGCGGCGTGCTGCGCACGCTCTTGCGCCCGCTTCAACCCGACACATCCTAGCCCGTTCCGGCGCCCGCACATGTCAGAACCTTACCGGACGGCCCCCGCCGCGCCGGTCGCCCGTGCACGCTATTTTTCGCCGGACGATTTTCCCGCCTGCCGCACGATCCAGACCGTGATGCCCAGCATCACCACCAGCAGCGAACCGAACCCCACCAGCGCGGCAATCGCCAGCGGATCAACGGTCAGATTGTTCATTGACCTCTCCCGGCGCACTGAAGGCGGCCTTCAGGCCGGCATGGATCTCGTCCTTCAGCATCATGCGACGCAGGCGGAGGCTCGCCTCCACCGTGTCGCACGTCGGCTCCACGCGCGTTTCGATCCGGTGAATCTGCCGGTTCACGACATGGTATTCCTCGAACAGGCGCGTGAAATGGGCGTTCGATGTCTTGAGCGCGTGAAGACGCTCGGCCGACTCCGGGAAATCGGCGGCAAGACTGTGCGGCGTATGCGACATGAGGCGGCTCCGTTGAGGATTTCACCCCAACCTTGCAGGAGGTTCGCCCGGTCCGGCATACGCAAAACTACCTAGAGCGCCGGAAATACCCCCGCCCGGCTCAGCGCCGACGAGACCTTGTGCCCCAGCACGCCCTCCAGCCATTTCGCCGTCTCGATCATCCGCCCAAGGTCGATACCGGTCTCATAGCCCGCCCGGTGCAGCATCCAGACGACATCCTCCGTCGCCACATTCCCCGTCGCCGCCGGCGCAAACGGACAGCCGCCGATGCCGCCACAGCTCGCATCGATAATGTCGATGCCCGCCTCCACCGCCGCGAACACATTGGCGAGGCCTGCACCGCGCGTGTCATGGAAATGCATCCGCAGCGCCACATCCGGCGCCTCGATCCGCACACGGTCGATCCGCTGGCGCACGTCCCAGGGCGTCGCCGCGCCAATCGTGTCGCCCAGCGCCAGCTCGGCAATGCCCGCCCGTTGCGCCTGCGCGGCAAGGTTCCCGACCACGCCGATATCCACGTCCCCGTCATAGGGGTCGCCGAACGCCACCGAAATTGTCGCCGACAGCGGAATGCCCGCCTCCAGCACCAGCGGCGCGCATTTCGCCAGCATGTCGGCGCTCTCCTGCGGGCTCATGCCCTGGTTGCGCCGCCCGAACCCCTCGCCCGCCACCAGCACGAAATTGATCTCGTCCGCCTTGGCCTCGATGGCCCGGCGCACGCCCGTCTCGTTCAGCGCCAGCGCGATATGGCGCGCCCTGCCGCGTTTCACGCCCGCAAACACCGCCGCCGAACCCGCCATCTTCGGCACAGCTTTGGGCGAAACAAAACTGCCGGACTCCATCCGCACCGCGCCCGCCGCTTCCAGCCGGGCGATAAACTCCAGCTTCTGCTCGACGCTCAGATTGGCCGGATCATTCTGCAGCCCGTCTCGCGGACCCACCTCAACGATATGTATCTTCCGCATACCGATCACCTACCCGTAAAAGCCGGCGCGCGCCGCTCGACAAAGCTCGCCACGCCTTCCTTGAAATCATGTGTCGCAAAGCTCTGCTCCATCTCCGCATCGGCGGTCGAAAGCGAGTCGCCATAGGACTGGAAATAGCTCTCCCGGATCTGCCGCTTCATGATCGCCACCGAGCGCGGCGAAACCTGCGTCGCCAGATGCTGCGCCACGTCGCCGACATGCACCATCAGCTCGGCGCCCGGCAGCGCGCGGTTGACGAGACCGACGCGCTCGGCCTCCACGCCGTCAAACTTGCGCGCGGTGAAGAGCAGGTCCAGCGCATTCGCCTCGCCCACAAGGCGCGGCAATTGCCAGGCAATGCCATGCTCGGCAATCAGCCCGCGCTGCGAGAAGGCCGTCGTGAACTTCGCCTCGGCCGCCGCATAGCGCAGGTCTGCAAACAGCGTCAGGATCAGGCCAATGCCCGCACACGGACCATTGATCGCCGCGATGATCGGCTTCGGGCAGGCAAACATATGGCCGAACCGACCCGGAAATGTCTGCTCCAGCGGCGAGACCGTTTTCGGCTTCAGGTCCGGAATCTTCGCCTGATAGTCCTCCCCGCCGCTCGCCTGGATCGACTGCAGCCCGTTCATGTCCGCGCCCGCACAGAACCCGCGCCCGGCGCCGGTGATCACGATACAGCGCACCGCCTCATCGGCCCCGCCCGCGCGGATCGCCGTCTCGACTTCGGTCTGCATGATCCCGGTCCAGGCGTTCAGCCGCTCCGGTCGGTTCAGCGTGATCGTCAGCACGCCGTCCTTCGTGTCTGCAAGAATTTCCCTGTAGGCGGCCATGCTATGCTCCCTTGTTTCGTTGCCGCCGAGTTTAGCGCCCTTTCGGGGAATTTGTCAGCCTGCCCTCGCGTTCGCTTGACCCCGGCCCAGCGGCCTCCTACGCCTCTGGCCATGAGCCCCTATCCCTCTCCCCTCTCCGGCGCTGCGCAGGACGAAACCGCCGAGCTTCGCCCGAAATTCGATGCCAATGGCCTCATCGCCGCCATCGCGCAGGATGCGGAAACTGGCGAGGTACTGATGCTCGCCTGGATGAATGCCGAGGCGCTGCGCCTCACCATCGAGACCCGCAAGGCGACCTACTGGTCCCGCTCGCGCAATGCCCTCTGGGTGAAAGGCGAAACCTCCGGCCATACGCAGGATGTCACCGAAATCCGCGTCGATTGCGACCAGGACGCCGTGCTCCTGAAAGTCCGCCAGACCGGCGGTGCCTGCCACACCGGCCGGACCAGCTGCTTCTACCGCGCCGTCGATCCGGACGGCGCCGCTCTGGTGGCAGACACCGAAGCAGACTAAGCCGTCTGCAAAGCCACCCCCGGAAGGAAACGCCATGCGCCTCGCCCACCTCCTTGCCACCGCCGCTAGCGCCACCCTGCTCGCCGCCTGCGCCCCCGCGGCGGAAACGCCGGTTGCGGAAACGCCCGCCGAAGAGGTCGTTGAAGTTGCCGAGGCGGCCCCGCTGACGGTCAACGTGCTCGATTGTGGCACCATCGCCGTATCCGACATGGACGCCTTCTCGTCCAGCGGCGACTATGCCGGCCAGGCCGACGAACTCACCAACACCTGCTACCTGATCAACCACCCGAATGGCCGCCTGCTCTGGGATCTCGGCCTGCCCTCGCAACTGGTCGGCATGCCGCCCTTCACCCAGCAGGTCTTCACCGTCTCGGTGGAGCGCTCGATCACGGACCAGCTCGCCGATCTCGGCGTGGTCCCGTCTGAGCTGACCTATGTATCAATCTCACATTCGCACTTCGACCATACCGGCCAGGTCGACCAGGTCCAGGGCGCGACCTGGCTGGTCAACCAGAAGGAATATGACGCGATGTTCCCGCCCGACGGAACGCCGCTGGCTGACCCGACTCAGGCACCGGTCTTTGCCCAGTTCCAGCCGATGGAGCGCCAGATCATCGGCGCCGAGCATGACGTGTTCGGCGATGGTTCGGTCATCATCTTCGAGACTACGGGCCATACGCCAGGCCATGCCTCGCTGCAATTGATGATGCCGGAGAGCGGACCCATCCTGCTGACTGGGGACCTCTATCACCGCAGCGAGAGCCGCGCCCTGTCGCGCGTGCCGCGCTTCAATGTGAGTGAAGAAGACACGCTGGCCTCGATGGCCGCCTTCGAGGCACGCGGTGCGGACCTCGGCGCGAAGGTGATCATCCAGCACGAGCCAAGCGACATCACACCGCTCGGCGGCGTGATCCGCTAGCCCGCTGGCCGGATCACGATCTGGTTGACGCGCCGGGCGGCGGCTTCGCGCTCGTCCGGCGACGACCCGGCTGCGCGGTATTCCCCGGCCGTACGGGCGGCAATGCCGGCCCTGACGAGTTCGTCCATCACGGCGTCCGCGCGCCGGTATCCGAGACTGTTTTCGTTGAATGACTGGGCCGCAGAGGCGCTGGGCAGAAAGGCGACCACTTCGACCTGCGTGACGCCCCAGCGCTGCAGGGCCCAGGCGAGGTCTGCCACCAGCGACCGGCGTTCGCCTTCAAGCGCGGCAGACTCGGCAGCAAACTCGATCGGCGGCAGGTCCGTACGCGGAGGATCGACGCGCATGTCCCAGTCCGGGAAGTTGCGCGCCAGCCCCTCCTCCAGACGCCGGTAGGCCGGCAGGGTCACGCCAACTGTGGGCGCCGCGGAGAAGACCGCGCGGCGCGCGTTCGGGTCAATTTCTGCCGCTGACAACGCATAGGGAAAAGCTGCCCGCAGCTCACGCGCCGTACGCCGCTCGACCGCCATCGCTTCGAGCTGGGCCAGCTGCGCCCGCATCGGCGCGCCGAAGGACGACTCGGCCACCGCAGCAAGGCGCGCCGATTCCGAGCCAAGGTCATCATCAACAATCAGCTGGTCGAGCACCACGACCACGTTGCGGCGGAACCGCTCTGTCAGCTGCGTCGCAAGCCCCGCTTCGGCGCCCGGCACCCGCTCAGGCGTCAGCACGGTGGCGCGCACATTGATCCGGCTCGGACCAGAGCGCGGGAAGGTGACATCGAAATCCGTGACCCGCGCTTCGGCGCTCTCGAACGGGGTCAGCAGCATCTCCCGCGTCACATCCCGCACCCTTGCCTCATAGGCGATATCGCGGAGCGACAGGCCGAGCGGAATCGACAGCGCGACGAAGACACTGACGATCAGCGCGTTCTGCCAGGCCGTGTGGCGGGGGCTGTGGCGTTCGCCAAAGCCGTAGAAGCGCGACAGGATCGTGACCATCAGGGCAATGGCCAGCAGGTTGGTCATGAACAGGAAGAAGGCACCGCCTGCGATCTGGAACTGCGCTGTGGCCAGGCCGAACCCGGTGACCGCCAGCGGCGGCATCAGGGCGGTGGCGATGGCGACGCCGACAATCGTTTCGCCCTTGCGGTGGATCACGGCATAGCCGCCCGCAAGGCCGGAGAAGACGGCGACCAGAAGGTCAAAGAAATTCGGCCGGGCGCGCGAGAGGATTTCGGTGGTAATCTCCGTGAGCGGAGAAACGAAGACGATCAGGAACGCCGTGGCCAGCGAGACCAGCGTGCCGACCGCCAGCGAGACAACCGCCTGGCGCAGGGCTGCGAGTTCGAGAATGGCGAGGGAAAAGCCCATCAGCATGATCGGCCCCATCAGGGGAGAGATCAGCATCGCGCCAATGATGACGGCGGGCGAAGAGAGCAGAAGACCGAGCACCGCGATGCCGCAGGACATCACGTTCATGAAAATATAGCGCCCGGTCAGCTCACCCTCTTCATGGACGTGTTCGACGACATCCTTGTGATGGATTTCCCGGATACCGCGCCAACGCGAAACACGCAGCCGCCGGCGCCATTGCGGCGCTTTCGGCTTACGGTGCGTTTCCGTCGTGCTCATGCTGCGTTCCTAGTGCGGTTCGGCTTCCGGAGGAAGCGCGCGCCGATGACAACACTTTTATGTCAGCACCCGGTATTTCAGTTGCCGCCTTCGATCAGGCGGCGGGCGATGACCATCGCCTGCACTTCGCCGGCGCCTTCGAAGATGTTCAGGATGCGGGCATCCTGCAATACGCGGCTGATCGGGTACTCGAGGGCAAAGCCGTTGCCGCCGTGAATCTGCAGGGCATTGTCAGCGGCGGCCCAGGCGACGCGCGCGCCGAGCAGTTTCGCCATGCCGGCTTCAAGGTCGCAGCGTTTGCCGTCATCCTTCTGGCGCGCAGAATAGTAGGTGAGCTGACGAACACCGACGAGTTCAGCGGCCATCATCACCAGCTTGTTCGAGACGCGCGGGAAGTTGAAGATCGGCTGACCAAACTGGTTACGGTCGAGCGCATAGCGCAGGCCGATTTCAAATGCGTTCTGGCCAACGCCGATGGCGCGCGCGGCGGTCTGGATGCGGGCGCTCTCGAAGGTGGCCATCAATTGCTTGAAGCCCTGCCCTTCCTTGCCGCCGAGCAGGTTTTCCGCCTTCACCTTGAAGCCGTCAAACCCGATTTCGTATTCCTTCATGCCCCGGTAGCCGAGCACTTCGATCTCACCGCCGGTCATGCCCTCTGCCGGGAACGGATCGGCGTCCGTGCCGCGCGGCTTTTCGGCGAGCAGCATGGAGAGGCCGGAGAAATTGTTCGTGGCCGGATCGGTGCGGCAGAGCAGCGTCATCAGGTCGGCGCGCACCGGATGGGTGATCCAGGTCTTGTTGCCCGTGACGACATAGCTCGATCCGTCTTCGGACTTTACGGCGCGGGTCCGCAGGGAACCAAGATCAGAGCCGGTGTTGGGCTCGGTGAATACGGCAGTCGGGAGGATTTCGCCGGAGGCGATGGCGGGCAGCCATTTTTCTTTCTGCTCCGGCGTGCCGCCGATCAGGATCAGCTCAGCCGCGATTTCCGAACGCGTGCCGAGCGAACCGGTGCCGATATAGCCACGCGAGAGTTCTTCGGAGACAACGCACATCGCCGTCTTGCCCATGCCGAGTCCGCCGAACTCTTCCGGGATCGTCAGGCCGAAGACGCCAAGATCGGCCATCTCGCCGACGACATCCATCGGGATGTAATCGTTCTTCAGGTGCCATCCGTGGGCGAAGGGTTTGATCTTTGTGGACGCGAACTTCGCGAACTGGTCGCGCACCATGTCCATCGTCTCGTCGAGGCCGGTATGTTCTGCGGTATTGCGCGTCAGCGCGTCCGGCAGGAGCACGGCGGCGGCGGCGAGGCTTTCGGGCGTCTTTCCTTCGATAATCAGCCTGCGGACGGAGGGGTCTGCGAACAGCGTGTCCGACTCGGCCAGCATGCCGAGCTCATGCGGGCGGATCATCTCGCCCTGGTTCATGGGAATGCCGCCGACGAGCTGGGCCAGATAGTCACTGAACAGGATCTGGCTGAGCAGCGCTTCGATCTCGCCAAACTTGCCGTCTGCTTCGAGACGCGCGGCCCAGCCGGCGGTCTGGCGCAGGGTTTCGAGATAGGTGGCGACCCAGGAGAGGCCATGCGCGCGGTGCTGGTGGCGCTCGAAGGCGGCGCGGTCCGGCTTGCCATCGGGTAGCGAGAGACTTGTGCGCGCGGCCTTGGTGGCAGCATCGGCATAGGTCTCAACAGCCAGGGCGGCAGCAGCCATCGCCTCGATGAGCCCGTCCATCCGCACAGCCGCCTTGTCCTGCACTTCGCTGATGCCGCTCATGCCCTGCTCCCTCTGATATTCTGGTTGGCCTGATTATAGGCCCCGCACGGCGGGTGGCGAGTCCGGATTTGTGCGGCGCAACATCGCTGGCCTCCGGGCCAGGCCGGCCGGCCTGATGGTTAACGAAACCTTGAGACCCGTTAACCAGCTGCCGGTTGATTAGGTCTTCGTTAACCTTCAGAAAGTTAACAGAATATTGGTGCGAGAAGCCCCATTTCCCCGAATATTGATATGAATCCTACAGGAGCCTCCCGCCGGATGAACCCCTATTCCCGATTCAGGCTGATCTCGAATACACTGACCGCCGCGCTGATGGCCGGCGGCCTTTGCGCCGTCTGGCCGCTCGGCGCCGACATGATTGCCGCAGCAACCGGCGGTGTCGCGATGGCCTACTGGGCCTCGGTCGCCGGGATTGCCGCACTGGTGGTGATCGGCTCGCTGGTGATGACCGAAGCCGTGATGCCGGCGCTTTTCCAGATCGGCCTGCTGCGCCGGATCGTACTGGGCCGCGCCTATGCCGAAGGCACCTGGATGCACGCCGAACGCGGGCCCTCCGGCAGCGAGCGCCTGACCGTGCTGCACATCCGCCCGTCCGGATTTGGCTATGACCTGTCGGGCTATTGCCTGAATCAGGACAGCGAGGTCGAGAGCAACCGGATGGTGGAATGGTCGAAGCTCGACGGGCCGGTTCTGCACTATGCCTATCGCAGCCTGATGCCGGATGGCGCGGGCAACCAGGCACGGGGCGTGAGCGAACTGATGATGGAACAGCGCTGGGGCGCGCCGAGGGCCTATTCGGGTTTCGGACACCCGGCCGGCGACGGCCGCCGGTTCCAGATCGAGGGCGTGAAGCTGACGAAATGGTCCGAGCGCAGACGGTTGCGCAGGCTGGACCAGCGCGGCGAGATCGCCGGCAAGTATTGGGACATGTTCTTCGGAACGCTTGCGACTGCCGAGACCGAAGACACGGTGTTCGTGCCGCCGGCCGTGCGCCGTCCGGTGATCGTGGAGACGGCGCGGGGCTCCTTCTATGAGCGCCGTAATCCGGACAACGCGCCGGCAGAAGACGGGCCCGTGATCGCCCGCCGCCGGTCGACCGACTGGCGCCAGGAAGACGCGACGCCGACGGCAGACCGAATCCGCACACGGTTGATGGAGAATGCAGCCGAATTGGCTGACGAGGAAGAAGAACTCCTTCTGGAAGACGAGATCGAGGACGATATCGACGAAGCCGCAGAGTATGAGGCGGAAGAGGCCGAATTCGACGAGGAAGAGTACGAAGCCGACGCCGAGGAGTCCGAGGACGAGGAAGAAGACCTCGATCTTGAAGACGAAGTCTATGACGCGGAAGAAGACGAGGACGCCGAGGACGAGATCGACGCCGAGGCGGATGAGGAACTCGAGGACGACGCCGAGGAAGAGGCCGAAGCCGATGACGAACCGCCCCGTATCCGCCAGCGTTACGCGCGCCGGTAGGCCGTCCGATCCCCACACAAAGGCCCCTCCCCGGAGGGGCCTTTTTTGTTTGGGCTCAGTCCATCCGGCGATAGCGGGAGGACTGGCTGGCGACCATGGCGCGGCCAATAGGTTCAGGAAGGATGCGGGTCAGTGTGGCGATCAGCTTGTTGGCGGCGCCGGGGACGACGACCGGCTGGCCGCTGTTGACTGCGGCCATGCCGGCCTCGACCACGGGGGCGGCGTCCATCCACATCCATTTCGGCATCTTGTTGGTCTCATCGCGCGTGCCGTTGACGTCATGGAATTCGCTCCAGGTGAACCCCGGGCAAAGCGCCGTACAATGAATATCCGTATGCCCCAGTGCCGCGCATTCGGCATTGACGCTTTCGGAAAACTTGATGAGGCCCGCCTTTACACTGGCATAGAGCGTGTGGCCGGCGCTGCCGGCGGCGTAGCCAGCGAGTGAGGCGACATTGATGATGCGGCCAAACTTGCGCGCGGCCATGCCGGGCAAGAGGCGGTGCGTCAGTTCGATCGGCGCGGTGTAGAGCACCTGCAGGAAGGCGGACTGGTCTTCCCACGTGGTTGAGAAGAAGGTTCCCGGCAATCCGTAGCCCGCATTGTTGACAAGGGCGTCGACAGCAAGCCCCTTCGCCTCAAGCGCCGCGACAAGACGCGCAGGGGCGGCGGGGTCTGCGAGATCTTCCGGAATGACCGTGACCTCGATCCCGTGCTTGGCGGTCAACTCATCTGCCAGCGCCTGCATCGGGCTCGTCCGGCGGGCGGTCAGGACAAGATTCCATCCGAGGGCGGCATATTGGCGGGCGAACTCCGCGCCGATGCCTGCAGAGGCACCGGTGATCAGGCACAAGCGGCGATTCATCGTTAAAAACTCACTCCATCTGCGAAAATGTGACAGAAATACAACAAAAGCAGAACTTAAGTGTGGCGTCAGGCCTAGCCCCTTGTTGCGTTCCAGACAATGCGCACCTTACGGTCCTGTAGGGGTAGCGAAAAAACAAGCGGGCCAGGCCCATAACCCAATTCCCGGAGTGGAACTCATGAAATTCAAGACGATCCTTCTCGCAGCAGCGGCCACGGTCGCTGTTACCGCCGGGGCCTCAACGGCCTGGGCACAGGAAGAGGCGACCGCAGAAGAAGCGCGGACCCTCGAAACCGTCGTGACCCTCGGCACGCGCGTTGCCAACCGTTCGGCGCTCGACACGGCCGCGCCGGTCGACGTGATCTCGGCAGAATCGATCGCCAAGATTGGCGTCGGTGAGCTGAACCAGGCCCTTTCGGTCAACCTGCCTTCCTTCAACTTTCCCCGCCCTGCCCTGAACGACGGCACCGACTCCGTTCGCCCGGCGACCCTGCGCGGCCTTTCACCTGACCAGACACTGGTGCTGGTCAACGGCAAGCGCCGCCACACGGCCTCGCTCGTCAACGTCAACGGCTCAATCGGCCGCGGCTCCTCGGCGGTCGATCTCAACACGGTGCCGTCGGATGCGGTTGGCGGCATCGAAGTGCTGCGCGACGGCGCTTCGGCGCTCTATGGCTCGGATGCCATCGCCGGCGTGATCAACGTGCGCCTCAAGGAAGCCTCGTCCGGCGGCGGCGCCGGAGTCAGCTATGGCTGGCGCGAAACCGAATACACCGTGCCGGTCAACGCCCCGACCGCGCCCGGCGTGCCGAACCCCGGCGCGACCATCACGCGCGAGCGCTCGGACGGCCATGTGCTTACCCTGTCGGGCTGGAAAGGCTTTGCCCTCGGCGAGGACGGCTTCCTGACCGTGTCGGGCGAATACAAGGACCAGCAGCATTCAGAGCGCTCCGGCTTTGACACGCGTCCAAACTATCCGGGCACCCAGCCCGACGCCGAAGCCATCATCAACCGGTTCAATGCCTGGACCGGCGAGCCGGAACTCGAACAGTTCACCCTGTTTGCCAATGCCGGATATGACCTCGCCAATGGCGTCGAGCTCTATGGCTGGGCCAGCTACCAGGACCGCGACACGGTCTCGGCCGGCTTCTATCGCCGCGCGCTGGATGATCGCAACGTCATCGAAATCTACCCGAACGGCTTCCTGCCGCTGATCGCACCGGTCACCACCGATTATTCGGCCGGCGGCGGCGCGCGCTTCGACTGGGCCGGCTGGGACATGGATGCCTCGCTCGTCTATGGCTCGAACGAGATGGAATTCACCATCAAGAACACGCTGAACCGTTCGCAGGGCATCGCGTCGGACACCGAGTTTGATGCCGGCGGATTCCGCAATGGCCAGCTGACGGCAAACCTTTCGGCCGCAAAAGGCTTTGCAGTTGACGGCCTTGCGTCGGATCTCAACGTGGCCTGGGGTATCGAAGCCCGTCAGGACACGTACGAAATCTTCGCAGGCGAGCCGGACTCCTATGTCAATGGCGGCGTCCTGCTTCCGGGCGGCGGGCCAACCGCTTCCGGCGCGCAGGTCTTCCCGGGCTTCCGTCCGGCCAACGAAGTTGATGAGGACCGCACGGCTGTCGGCATCTATCTCGACCTTGAAGCCAACGTGACCGACAAGCTGCTCCTGGCCGGCGCGGTTCGCGGCGAGTCCTATTCAGACTTCGGCGAAACGATCACCGGCAAGCTGGCGGCCCGTTATGACTTCAACGAGTCGTTCGCTCTGCGCGGATCGGTGCAGAACGGCTTCCGGGCCCCTTCCCTGCAGCAGCAATACTTCGCCACCACGTCGACGAACTTCATCGGTGGTGTGCCGTTTGACATCACGACCTTCCCGGTAACGGACCCGGTCGCGATTGCTCTCGGCGCCCAGCCGCTTGACGCAGAAACCTCGCTGAACTTCTCGGTGGGCGGTGTCCTGCGCGTGGGCGACCTGAACGTCACGGTTG
This sequence comes from Hyphomonas sp., assembly GCA_040223555.1. Classification (GTDB taxonomy): domain Bacteria; phylum Pseudomonadota; class Alphaproteobacteria; order Caulobacterales; family Hyphomonadaceae; genus Hyphomonas. The sequence goes on along the minus strand of JAVKGA010000008.1, from coordinate 121,149 downwards.
ATGCCTACCGCATTGATGTGACCGACCGGGTTGTGCTGTCGGAGAACCTGACCCAGGCCAACGTCCGGGCCTATCTGCAGAGCCAGGGCTTCATCGGCTCGGGCGGCGGACGCTTCTTCCTGAACGGTGTGGATACCGAGACGACCGGTGTCGACATCGTCGCCAACTATGCCTTCCCGGAAACGGCCTATGGCAGTTTCAACGTGACCGCCGGCGCCAACTTCAACAGCACCGACGTGACCGCTGTCCCGGCCATCCCGACGCTGACGGCCCTGTCGCCCGCGCCGGAACTGTTCGCCCGGGTCAACGTCAAGACGTTCGAGGAAGGTACGCCGTCGGACAAGTTTACCGGCGCGATTGACTGGGAACATGGTCCGTTCAGCGCAACGGTTCGCGCCATCCGCTACGGCGAAGTACTCGTGCCAAACTCGAACCCGGCCAACGACTACACGATCGACCCGAATACGCTGGTCGACCTTGAAGCGCGCTATACCTGGAATGAAACGGTGACCCTCGCCCTCGGCGCGGACAACCTGTTCGACGAGTATGGCGACCCGGCACCGGCCAGCCAGAACGGCACCGGCAACACACCGTTCTCGGGATACATCCCCTACGGCAGCGGTGGCCGTTTCGTGTACGCGAAAGCATCCGTAAAGTTCTGATCCTGAGCTTCAGGACAGACAGGAACGCCGCTCCTCCGGGGGCGGCGTTTTTGTTTGGTGCTTGATCGCGTCCCGCGCCGGCCTAGTGTCGGCGCGAACTCAGAGAGAAACAAATATGCCGCGCGCGAAGACCAACGGGATCGAGATCGAATACGACACGATGGGCAGCCCGAACGATCCGGCGGTGCTGCTGGTGATGGGCTTTGCCTTTCAGATGACGCGCTGGCCGGAGGCGCTGAAGCGCGGGATTGCCGATGCGGGCTACCGGGTGATCTGGTTCGACAACCGGGATGTCGGCCTGTCGACCGAGATCGCGCACTTCACGCCGCCGACGGCGATGGAGGTGGTGCAGGCGGTGATGGCGGGCAAGGACGCCGCGAAGATGGTGCCTTACACGCTGGACGATCTTGCGGCTGATACGGCAGGGCTCCTGGACGCAATAGGAATCGAGCGTGCGGACATCATTGGCATGTCGATGGGCGGGATGATCGCGCAGCTGATGGCGCTCGACCATGCCCACAAGGCGCGCAAGCTGGTGTTGATGATGACGACGTCCGGAAACCCCGCCCTGCCCCCGCCCACCCCTGAAGCGATGGCGGCGCTGACGGCTCTGCCGCCGGAGCGCACGGCAGAGGCCATCGGCGAGATTGCCGTGGTGGCGCAGCACGGCATCGGCTCGCACCCCGACCTGCGCAACAGTGCGGAGATCATCCGCACACGGGCGATGGAGGATTTTCGCCGCTCAGACCGGCCGTTCGGGATCCTGCGTCAGAACGGCGCCGTAATTGCGCAGAAGCGCTGGCACGAGCGGCTGGGGCAAGTGACAGCGCCGACGCTGGTGCTGCACGGGGCGGATGACCCGTTGGTGCAGCCGGCGGCGGGACAAGACATTGCAAACCGTATTCCGGGCGCCGTGTTCAAGGCCTATCCGAAATGGGGGCACGACCTGGCGGACAAGATGTCCGACACGCTGGTGTCGGACATCGTGCCGTTCCTGCGGGCCTAGCGGATCGCCACCGGATTGATGATCGCCTGCACGGCGCCTTCGAGACGCGGCGCGCCGAGGGTGAAGAAGAATTCCGTCACGCCATCGGCGGCGAGTTCGTCGGTCACCATGTTCTCGAGAATGTAGACGCCGTTCTTGGCGAGCAGGGTCAGGTGCACGTCGAAGGGGCGGGCTTCGGCCTCGAAGGGAATGACTTCCAGCGCCCATGTATCGGCGCCGATCGCGACGACGCCGAGATCGGCAAGGTATTGCGCGCCGCCGACGCCGAGGCCGGGCTCAACGGGTGAAAGTTCGGTCGAACCTTCGGTCGCCTTCATCGTGCCGGTATGGAAGAGGACGATGTCGCCCTTTCCGATCGTGACGCCGGCGGCGGTCGCGGCGGCTTCGATTTCGGCCTGATTAAACGCCGTACCCGGAGCAACGGGATTGCTGAACTGTTTCGTCATGTCGAGCAGCACGCCGCGCGTGGCGACGGGCGGTAGCGTATGCGTGCCATACTGGGTGAGGCCGCCGGTGGTGACGAAGTCGGCGACCGGGACGCCGTTATAGTAGCGATGGTCGATGCCCATATGGCCAAGACCGTCAAGCTGGCTTCCAATGCCGATATAGGTGGTGACGAGATCATCGTTGCCGACGGCCTTGTTCTCGCCAAGCGGCGTGCCCGAACCGTCCGAGAGCTGAAGAACGGTCATGTTGAACTTGCGCGGGCCATAGGCGGGCGTCTTGGCGCCGGTGACCTGGCCGAGAGCATAGGTCTTGCCGGTGGTGATGAGCTTGGCCGCTTCGGCGGTTTTCTCCGGGGACAGATTGTTCATGGCGCCGAGCCGGTCTTCGGCGCCGTAGCGCGAGGGATACCAGCCTTCGGACTTGATCTCGGTCTCAGCGGCGGCGGGCGCCTCCGCCTCACCGCTCGAAAAGCTGGTGCAGGCGGCGAGCAAAGCGGTGGTGGCGATCAGGATGCGTTTCACGTGTTCCTCCCTTATGATTGGGAGGAGCGTAACCCGGCGCAAGCGTAAGGCAATAGGATCAGGCCCGGCGCACCAGAAAGCCGGCGCGCGGGAAATGAACATGCACCGTTTCCGCCTCCGGGGTGAAGCGGCGCAGGATGATGCGCTGGCTGTCGGCATGCACAAGTTCGCCCTCGACCCAGACCTGGCCATAATCGTCCGGCGCGACGGCAACCTGTTCGCCGGGGGAGAATTCCTGCGGCTCGTTGCGTGTGGTGGCTGCGACAAGGCGCGGGGCGGCGGCTTTCGCGATCTCAAGCGCCTGTCGCGAGGTGATTGTTTCCGGCTCCTGGCCTTCGACTTCTGCGAGGCGGCGATACCAGGCCGCCGTCAGCGGCGCGTTCTCCAGGCAGGCATCGGCAAAGTCCGGCACCGCCTGTTTCATCCACCAGACATTCATATAGGCGTGGACGTCAACCAGGCCGGCCTTGGCCCCGACAAGGTAGTTGCCACTGCCTGCACCCTTGCCGCCGGAGAGGCGTTCCTCGACCAGCATCAGGCGGGCGCGCCACTGGTCTTTCATCATCGGGGCAACGGATTTCATCGCTTCAATATTGAACGGCCGGCCCGAGAGCTGTTCGCGGTCTTTGATGAAGGCTTCCGGCACATTGTCCCCCATATGGCCGAAGATGACCGCGACCGAGGACTGGAACCAGCGGCTGTCGGCCCAGCCGGCAATCATCTGGGCGATGCCTTCATGACCGGGCAGTTTCAGCGCGAAGATCGGATAGCGCGCTTCGATCTCGCGCAGGATGATGGCGCTGTCGCAATAGATGTCTGCGCCGATCTGCATCACCGGCGTGCGGCGGTAGCCGCCGGTCATCGGCATCAGGTCCGGACGCGGCATGATCATCGGGATCTCGACGCGCGCATAGGCGAGATTCTTGAGCCTCAATGCGAGGCGCACTTTCTCCGAGAAGGGCGAAGACGGGTATTCGTGCAGGATGATGCTGCGTGCGTCGGCCATATGGATTCGCGAGCCTCCCCGGATTGCGAGCGCTGCACTTTGCGTGATCCCCGCAGCAGGTAAAGGGGCAAAAAAAACCTCTTGTGGTGCAGCGCAAGAAACGGGTGGCGGGCCGGCCCTGCCCGGGCCATTCTGCGGTCATGACTGAAACACACGCTCCTCTCTCAGAACGCGCCCGCGCTTATGGGCGCATGGCCAAGGCCCTCGACTGGCTGGGCGACACATGGGCGGACTGGCCGGACCTGGAGGCCGCCGCTGCAGCGGTCGGCCTGTCGCCGCACCATTTCCAGCGCGAGTTTACACGCTGGGCGGGCATCAGCCCGAAACAGTACCAGGGCGCGCTGGCGCACGGCGCGGCAGGCGACCTTCTCAGGGATGGCGCAAGCGTGCTCGACGCAGCGCTGGAGACCGGCCTGTCCGGGCCGGGCCGGCTGCACGACCTGTTCATTGCGCATGAGGGCCTGACGCCGGGCGAAGCCAAAGCGGGCGGCAAGGGCGCGGAACTGACCCTCGGCCGGGCGCCGACGCCGTTCGGGCTGGGCGCCTGGCTGACCAGTCCGCGCGGGCTGGTGGCGCTGGGTTTCATTGACGAGGGCGCGCCGAAACGCACCGGATTCGAGCACCAGGGCCGGGGCGAGGCAGAGGCCTTCGCTGACCTCGCCGCCCGTTATCCGGACGCCGACATAAGGCGCGATGACAGCGAGGCCGAGCGCCTGTCGGCGCTGGTCTTCGAGGCCGGCCGGCCCCTGCCCGTCTGCCTCTACGGCACCCCGTTCCGGCGGCAGGTCTGGCGGGCCCTGCTGGAAATCCCTGCCGGAGAGACGCGGACCTATGGCGCCCTCGCCCAGCGGATCGACGCCCCCAAAGCCGCGCGCGCGGTCGGCGCAGCGGTCGGTGCCAATCCCGTGAGCTGGTTCATCCCCTGCCACCGGGCCCTTGCAGCCGATGGCCGGCTGCATAACTATCACTGGGGTGTGGCGCGAAAACGCGCCATGCTCGTCTACGAACGCGCGAATGTGGCCTGACGACCGGCCGCCGGGCGCCGAGCCCGGGATACGTTTCGCCAGTCATGTTTGTCTATTTTGCGCTCATTGTCGCTGTGATCGCCTGGGGCGTGCATCTGGCGCTGCGCTGGAAGCAGGTGAAGGATTTTGCGCCGCAGCTCCTGAAGCTGCGCCAGGAAAGCGGTGAGTTGCCGCCCAGTGTGCAGCCGGACGAATTCACCGACCTCTATGTACGCGCCGAAGGCCCGCGGGCGGGCACCTATCAGTATGCCTGCGCTGCCCTGATGACACTAGCGCTGGCACCGCTCTCGACCGTGTTCAACACGGTCTGGGATGCGTTCTGGGAAATGTCCGGCCAGTCACCGGTGTTCGAACAGGGCACGCTGATCCACACGTTCAGCTTCTTCCTCGTCGTGATGGGCGTCGGCATCGCGCTGCTGGCCGCCGCCATGCACCGCTATCACACCGTGGCGCCGCCGAACCTGAAACAAGTCATACGCAACCTCCGCGAGGCCCATTCATGAGCGTCCAGTTCCTGCACACGATGGTGCGCGTCGGCGATATCGACGCAGCGCTGAAATTCTATTGCGACGGCCTCGGCCTGACCGAGATTGCCCGCCACGACAATGAGGCGGGCCGCTTCACGCTGGTCTTCCTCGCCTCTCCTGCCGACATCGACCGGATGGGCGGCCTGCCGAAAGGCAAACGCCCGACCGAGATGGATATCCCGATGGTCGAGCTGACCCATAACTGGGACGAGGCGGACTATGACGGCGGGCGCAATTTCGGCCACCTCGCCTATCAGGTCGACGACATCTATGCCGCCACCCAGCGCTTTGCCGATCTCGGCGTGACGATCAGCCGGCCACCCCGCGACGGGCGCATGACCTTCATCCGCTCGCCGGACGGCATCTCGGTCGAACTGCTGCAGAAGGGCGAGGCGAAGGCCCCGCAGGAGCCCTGGGCCAGCGCGCCGAATGTGGGGGCGTGGTGAGGGGGTGACGGCATCCTACTTGTCACTATAAATTTTGCTCGAAGTTGATCCTTGACGAATAACGTCACCTCGCCAAATTGCTTGCTGCGCTGATTTCCACCTTAAGACGACTGGAAAAGCGGCAAATGGGGGGGCCATGCCGAGACTTTCGAATACTCTCGAGATTGCGCTTGAGAAGGCACTTTCGCTAGCTGGAGATCGAAATCACGAGTATTCGACTCTTGAGCACTTTCTTTTGGGCTTGTCCTTCGATCCGGATTTTTTAGACGCATTTGACGCTTGCGCAGGAGACCTTAGCTCTCTCAGGTCTGATCTTGAAAAGTACATCGACGAAGAACTCGGAAGTCTGGTTGTAGAAAAACTTGGCAACGTTCAACCAACGGCTTCGTTTCAGCGAGTCGTGCAAAGAGCAATCCTGCATGTTGAATCAAGCGGCCGTGAGGAAGTAAGCGCTGCAAACGTGTTTGTTTCAATATTCTCAGAACGCGATTCTTACGCTGCCGAAGTGCTGAGCAAACAAGACATAACTAGATATGATGTTGTCAATTACATAGCGCACGGAGTCGCAAAGCGGCCAAGAGGCGCGAGTAAACCTGTCACTCCACCGACCGGAAATCCGCTAGAGCTTCGCAATCGCGTGAATGAGCAGCAGCTTGTTGACCGCGACGAAGTCATCGCAAAACTAACCGAGCGAGCTCAAGAAGCAGAGCGTCAGTTGGCAGACGCTTTGACAAAGATTTCCAACTTGGAAGAATTGAATGAGGCGCTTCGCAGTCAAGTTCAATCAGACCAAAGGGACAGGCCTGATATTTTTCTGTCTTATCAGCGTGCTGATCGAAATTCTGTCGCGCCTTTGGTTGCGGCGCTCCGAGCCGACAAGTTTTCTGTTTGGTGGGATGCGGATATAGAGCCTGGAGCCCCGTGGGAGCAAACTATCGAAAACTTCATTTCGATTAGCACGATCGTTATAGTTTGCTGGTCCCAAGCGGCCGTCCAAAGTGAGAATGTAAAGGCCGAAGCACGATTTGCGCGAGATCGGGAGAAGTTGGTTCAAATTTTTCTGGACCGCGCGCCACCGCCACTATTCTTTGGCGAACGGCAAGGACTTGTCTTTGACGGTTGGAATGGCTCAACCGGAGACAAATGCTATCGCGACCTAGTGTTTCATACCCGGCGCGAGTTGCTTGATCTCAATTCCAAGCTCAAAACAGGGCTCTCAGATCTGTCTGGCAATGCTCGAAACCGAGATTGGAAAGGCAACTGATCTCCAGCCTGAAACTGTTCGAATTCCGGGTGACGTTCCTCCGAAGCGCGTTAGTGTCGCCGCAAAACCGGAGGGAACCCCATGACAACCATTGCTGCTGCCACACTCTACGCGGGCCTGTTTGGCCTGCTCATGCTGATCCTGAAAATGAATGTCGGGCGCGTGCGGACCGCGCACAAGGTCGCCTTCGGCGACGGAAATAACGAAGCCGTGCAACGGGCCATCCGGGTACAGGGCAATGCGGTGGAGGATGTGCCGGTCGTGCTGATCGGCCTGTTCGGGCTGGCCTTCCTCGACGCACCCGTTCTGCTGATACATGGCCTTGGCGCGTCGTTCCTGCTCGGCCGTGTCTTGCATGCCGTCGGCCTCGGCGGCTCATCGGGAGCCAGTTTTGGGCGGCTTTATGGGACGCTGCTCAGCATTCTGACGCAGCTGATCACGGCGGGCGCCTGTCTCTGGTTCGCTCTGACCTAACCTGAAAAGCGGCCTCTGTTCGGACATTCACTCGCGTGTTAGCGTCAGGGACAGCCGCGCCTCAGTTGCGGCATCAGACACATAGGGGAGACTTCCTAATGAACAGGACATTGCTCTGGACCGTGGCCGCACTGAGCCTTGCGGCCTGCGCGCCCGCCGCCGTGACGGACGCCGCCGCGCCGGTGGAAGCCGAGGCGCCGGTCGAGGCTGCCGAAGCCTGGACCTTTAAGGATGGCGCGTTCTTCCCGGCAGACCGCTCGCTGGTGCGGCCGGAATCCGGCGTCGTGCTGGCAGACGGCACGGTGGTTGTGGTGGACCAGGTCAACGGCCTGACGGCGATTGCACCTGATGGGACGACCTCGCCTTACGGGAACTTTGCAGCGGCGGGCTTCACGCATGCGCCGCCGGAGAACCCTTCAGGCCCGAACGGCGTCGCCTTCGAGCCGGACGGGCGCCACCTGCTGACCGCCGATGTGTTTACCGGCGCGCTCTGGCGCACGGACACGCAGACCGGAACGACCACGAAACTCTATCAGCATCCCTTCGGCATCAACTATGCGCACCGCGATTCAACCGGCGCGCTCTGGTTCACTCAGTCCACGGAGAATACGCCGCCGGGATCGGAAGTGCGCCTGTTCGCGGCGCTGGATACCCCGTTGACGGACGGCAAGCTGTTTCGCTTCGCACCGGTGGCCGAGGGCGAAGCGCTGGGCTCGCCTCAGGAAGTGCTGACCGGCCTGCAATTCGCCAATGGCTTCGCGATCAACGAGACGCGCGGCAGACTGTTCATCGCCGAAACCGTGGCCGGCCATGTGCTGAGCTATACGCTCGACCTGGCAACCGGCGCGCTGACGGACCGCGCGGTGCTCACGACCATCGTTACGCCGGACAATGTGGAACCGGGGCCGGGCGGCATGCTCTGGGTGGCGTCTCCGATGGCCAATGAGGTGCTCGTGATTGATCCCGACACGGGCGAAAGCCGGGTGGCTTTCTCGGCGCAGACCGAAGCCGGCGCCGCCGCCCTCGCCGAGTTCATCCGGCGCGCTGAAGCGGGCGAGCCGCGCGCCGCCCTGCTGGGGCCGGATGTCTGGGCGCCGATGCCGGGGCTGGTCACCGGCGTGATCCACACGCCCGGCGGCGGGCCGGTCTATGTGTCCGGGTTGGGTGATGCGCTGCTGAAGATCGAAGCGACGGAATAGACGCGCGAGGTCCCCGCCTGCGCGGGGATGAGCGGGTATTCTGTAGGCGGAGTTAGTCTAGCGCGCCAATGTATGGCAGGCCGCGATAGAGGCCGGCATCGTCCATGCCATAGCCGACAAGGAAACGGCCCGGCGAGTCAAAGGCGCAGAAGTCGACGCCGTTCTCGCCGCGCGGGGCCCATGGCTTTTGCGTGAGCGCAACGGTCAGCACTTCGCGGGCGCCCTTGGCGATCAGGTGGTGCTTGGCGAAATCCAGCGTTCGGCCGGTGTCGAACACATCATCGATCAGCAGCATGCCGCGCCCTTCGACCGTGCGCGAGACATCGGCGCGCACGACGACGCGGCCCGAACTTTCGCGCGCATCGCGGTAGCTTTCCAGCCAGAGCACATCGAGCACGGGATGAACGTCGCGCCGGGCAAGGGCCTTCATCAGGTCTGTGGTGAAGGGCGTCGCGCCGATCAGGATCGACACGGCGGTCCAGTCCCCGCCTTTCAGGCGCGGCACAAGACGCTCTGCCAGTTCATCGACACGGGCCATCAGATCGGCTTCCGAAAGGACGACATCAATTTTCGGCATCGGAACGTGCGGCATGGGAGAAGTCATGATCAGACCGGATCCTCGGTGTCTGGCGTTACATCTTCCTGCAGCGGCGGAATTTCCTCCGCAGGCGGTTCATTCGGGACATCGGCGCGCGCGACAAAGCTGACGACGATTTCAAAGCTTTCGACTGGAGCCGGCTCGACGACGACACCAAACTGGCCGGACGCGCCGGGGGCGAGTTCGCCCGGCGTCACGAAGCTGTATTCGGTGGCGACGACCTTGCCGGTCTCGTCGCGCAGGTCGACGCGCACGCCGGGTGTCTCGACGGACGTGTTGGCGACGTTCACCGCCCGGCCGGTGACGGTGACGATCGGGATCGTGTCATTGAAAGTGCGTGCACGTTCGATATCGGCAAAGTCCAGCCCGAACCGGTTCACATCGAGGCCGGCTAGCCGGTAAGCGGCGGCCGATTGCGGCCAGACTTTCACGACATCATTGCGGAAGAAGAAGGCGGCCACCGTCGCGGCGGCGAAAAGACTGCCGGTAAACAGCCAGGAAATGACCGCGAAAAGCTTGCTTTTTTCGCGCCGCTGCTCGCGCAGGCGTTCGCGGTAAACCTCGTGCGCAGGGGCCGCAGGCTTGTCTTCGGCGAGGGATTTCGGCTGCACAAACCATGAATGTCCGCAGGCCGCGCATTTCACAGTGCGGCCGCTTTCACCGATTGTTGAGTCATCGGCGAAATAATGGGTGCTGCAAGATGGGCAGGTAAGGATCATTTCCGGTTCTTTCCCGCTGTTCGCCCCGCTCGACCAACTCTGGACCCGGACCCCGCTCATGACCCAGCTTCGCCCGGACATGTTTGAAGAAGCCGCCGTCCGCCTGGATGGCGTGTCCCTTCGCTACGATTCGTCCGAGGAAATCCTTAGCGGTATTGATCTGGTCCTGAAACCCGGCAGCTTCAGCTTCCTGACCGGCGCCTCAGGGGCAGGCAAGTCAAGCCTGCTGAAGCTGCTTTATCTGGCACAGCCGCCCTCGCGGGGCGAAGTTTCGCTGTTTGGCCGTCCCACGAGCCGCCTGCCACGCGACCAGTTATCGGCGCTGAGGCGCCGGGTCGGCGTGGTTTTCCAGGAATTCCGCCTGCTGGGCCACCTGACGGCCTACGAGAATGTCGCCCTGCCCCTGCGGGTGATGGGGCGCAAGGAGACGCAATACCGCCGCGATGTGGAGGAATTGCTGAGCTGGGTGGGCCTCGGCGAGCGGCTGCACAAGCGCCCCGAGACCCTGTCCGGCGGCGAGCAGCAGCGCGTGGCGATTGCCCGGGCCGTGGTGACCCAACCGAACCTGCTGATCGCGGACGAGCCGACCGGCAACGTCGATCCCGACATGGCGGCGCGTCTGATGCGGCTGTTTTTTGAACTCAACAAGCGCCTTGGCACCACCGTGATCATCGCGACGCATGACCTTGGCCTGATCCGCCAGATTGATGCGCCCGTATTCCGGCTCGCGGACGGCCTTCTGGTACAGGAAAGCGGCGCGACCACACCCACCGCCCGCCGGCGCACAGACCCGCTGAAGGCCATGCCATGAAGACACGTGAAAGCTCTCTCCTGCCGCTGGAAGACGCCCGCGAAGCGGCCCTGTTCTTTGTTGTGGGCGCGCTCTGCTTCCTGGCGGCGCTGGCGGCGCTGTCGGCCAAGTCGACCTATGGCGCCGCAAGGGCCTGGACGGCGGAAGTAGAGGGCGAGTTCACGGTGTCGCTGTCCGGCGCCGACGCCGCCGCGGCGGATGCCGCCGCGCGGCTGCTGGCGCAGGTGGACGGGGTGAAGGAGGCGCGCGCGTTCAGCGACGGCGAGATCAATGCGCTGCTTGAGCCGAATTTCGGGCGCAGCGGCCTGCCGGCAGACCTGCCGGTGCCGCGCCTGATCGCGGTGACGGGCGAGGCGGATGCCGACGACCTTGGCGCACGCCTCAGCACGGCGCTGCATGAGGCGGGCTATGACGCCGCCGTGGACGCGCATGCCGAGTGGGCGGGCGACGTGCGCAACATGCTGTCGGTCTCGCGGATTGCGGCGCTGTCGATTGTCGCGCTGCTGTCAGCGACGGCGATTGCGGTGATCGCCTTTGCCACGCATGCAGCCCTGCTGGCGCGGCGGGATATTGTTGATGTGCTGCACATTGCCGGGGCGAAAGACCGGTTCATTGCCAGCCTGTTCGAGCGCCGGTTCTGGCTGCTGGGCCTGCGGGCGGGAACCGTGGGCGCGTTGGTGGCGCTGGCGAGCGTGGCGATCCTGATTGCACTCAGCCGCTCGGGCGCCGAGCGGACGGGGCTGCTACCGCAACTGTCGCTGGATTTCCCGGATCTCGCCGTGCTGGTGGTGACGCCGGTAATCGCAGGGCTGGCTGCCCGGATTGCTGCAGGTATCACAGTGATGCGCTCGCTGCGGACGGTGATGTAGTGACGCCGCCGTGACAAGACGCTAGAGCCCATGGCGCGATGCAGATGGTGCGATCCTACCTTTTCCTGGCCTGGCTGTACGGCTGGATGGCGATCTGCGGGGTGGCGTACATCCCGACGATCCTGTTCCCGCGCGCGGTAACACAGCGCGCCATCGGGCTTTACGCCCGCATAGTGCAAGTCGGGTTGAAGCTGATCTGCGGCATCGACATGGAAATCCGCGGCCGGGAGAATATCGTGCCGGGCCCCGCCATCTATGCTGGCAAGCACCATTGCATGATGGACGTGTTCATCCCGTTCATCACAGTGCGCGACTCGTGTCATATCCTCAAGGAAGAGCTGATCTGGACACCTTTCCTCGGCTGGTATGCGATGAGCACCGGCATGATCCCGATTGACCGCGAGGGCTCGTCCAGAACACTGAAACGGATCATCGCAGCCGGAAAGAAACGCGCTGCCGACGGGCGCACGATCGTGATCTTTCCCGAAGGCACGCGGCGCAGCCCGGATGATGCGCCCGACTACCAACCCGCCGGCATCTCGGCGCTGAACAAGGCGCTGAACGTGCCGATCATCCCGGTGGCAACGAATGCCGGTATCTGCTGGCCGGCCAAGGGCCTGCGGCGAAAACCCGGCCGGATCGTCTATGAATTCCTGCCCCCCATCCCCGGCGGGCTGGACCGCAAGGCACTGATGGCGCGGCTGGAATCCGACCTCGAGGCCGCCTCCAACCGTCTGATCGCGGAAGGCCGCGCTGTGCAGGCTGAGCGGGGCGTGAAGTGACTGCGCCGCCGAAGCGCAAGCTGAAAGCCGCTTGCGAGCATCTCGTCATGACTGACCCTGCCCTTGCCCGCGCCTATGAGACCATCGGCATGCCGGTCTGGCGCTCGCAGGAACCCGGCTATGCCATGCTCGGCAAGATGATCTCCCATCAGCAGATCTCGCTGAGTGCGGCTGCCGCGATCTGGGCACGGGTCGAGGCGCATCTGGGCGAGGTCACCGCCGAGGCGATGCTGGCCGAAGACCCCGAAGCCATCCGGCTTTGCGGGATGTCGCGGCCCAAGGTGGCGCACCTGATGTCGATTGCAGACGCGATGGTCAGCGGGCGGCTGGACCTGGCCCGGGTCTGCGCCGCGCCGCTGGACGAAGGGCGGGCCGAACTGCTGGCGGTGAAAGGGATTGGGCCGTGGACGGCGGAATTGTTCCTGCTTTACGCGGTGGGTGCGATGGACGCTTTTCCCACCGGCGATGTCGGCCTGATGGAAGCGCACAAACGGCTTGGAGGTTACGAAATCCGCATGGATTCAAAGGCCTTTTCAGCCCACGCGGAGCAGTGGCGGCCTTACCGGGGCGTGGCCACTCACCTGCTCTGGGGCTGGTTGCATGTCGACCGGGCGAGCTGACAGGGCCCTTGCGTTCAGGTCCGGCTGTCATAATCTTATGAACGGAATCGCTTAGACACCGGTTCAGGACAGCGAAGGAGCGCCCGTCTTCTGTAGGATGATCGACGATACACAGACGAAAAACCATGTGGGAGGTCCGCATGGCTGAGATCGTCAATACCCCGCCGAACGGCCGCCCTGCCCTCGTGCTGAACGCCGATTTCCGGCCGCTCTCCTATTATCCGCTATCGCTCTGGCCCTGGCAGGAAGTGGTGAAAGCCGTCTTCCTGGACCGTGTCGATATTGTCGCCGAGTATGACCATGTGGTGCGCAGCCCGAGCTTCGAGATGCGCCTGCCTTCGGTCGTCGCGCTGCGCGATTTCGTGCGTCAGGACCGTCCGCCCGCCTTCACGCGGTTCAACGTGTTCCTGCGCGACGGCTTTGCCTGCGCCTATTGCGGCGCGCATGACAACCTGACCTTCGACCATGTGATCCCGCGCTCGCGCGGTGGTCGCACGACTTGGGAGAACATCGTGGCCGCCTGCAGCCCGTGTAACCTGGCCAAGGGTGGACGGTTGCTGAAGGATAGCGGCATGGACCTCAAGCGCCGGCCGTTCCGTCCGAACAATTACCAGCTGCAGGGCATCGGCCGGAAATTTCCGCCGCACTACCTGCATGATACCTGGATGGATTATCTCTACTGGGATGTGGAACTGGAGGGGTAGCGAAGCACAACCTTTATAAATTGGAACTGCAGAATGAAAAAGTTGGCTGCGCCCGACATTACAGAGGCCGATCTGCAGGAGTATCTTGAGTCGTCCTCGGATTTTGCGTTCGAGATATCTGTACTCCGAGAACTGGAATCCCGCGCTCTAAAGGTCGATCATGCCGGACACTATTCTGATCCGGTGACGGGAAAGTCGCGGGAGTTCGACTTTCGAGTACGAAGAGACGTCGATAGATTTAGATTAGCGCTGGCCATTGAGGCCAAAAATTTGAGCAAGAACTTTCCATTGCTGCTCACATGCTTACCTAGACCGCGTGAAGAATCTTGGGTTTCGATAATGAAAGTTCAATCGGAGCAACCCGACGGACCATTCAACATATCAATCGGAAACCGATGCCTAAACTCCTTTAAGGTTGGACCTAACCGTCTGTACCCAGAACAAGAGCCCACAGGGCGAAGCATCGCACAGGTTGGACGCGACGCTAAAGACAGCGGCATCACTGCGGCGAGCACCGAGATTTATGAGAAGTGGGGGCAAGCAATAGCCTCGTTGCACGAAATGGTTGCCGAGTTCGAAGACCTAAATGATGAAGAAGATTCTTACGATGGTTCGTGGGGAATCGCACTTCCGATAGTTGTTGTGCCAGATGGCACTTTGTGGCGTGCTGTTCTCCATGAAGATGGCTCACCATCTTACAAGATCGAAGAGGTTGATCGCGTATCGCACTTCTGCGCGATGTCGATAAAAGACCCTCAACTGGCTCGCGGCTTTGCAAGGCCCGACTATGAAGTTTCACATGTAGAATTTGTTACGATGACCGGCCTTCGAGTATTTCTATCCTCATGGATTGAAGGTGACGGGATTAAAAAGCTATTACGCGACAACTGAGCGCGGCGTTTACAGCCACAACATTCGCTTCCAGAATTTCTACATTTTGGTCAATACTCCGTTTACGGACACCCGCCCCAGTCGAACCGCCAGGCGCGGAAATGCGCCGGGTCGCCGTTGGAATAGTTCAGGGCGTAGTGGGACTCGCCTTCGGTCAGACACACGCCCAGCTTGCCGGCTTCGGCGCGCAGGCGCGCGGCGACGTCGGTGATCGGTTCGGCGGCCTTGCGATCCTCGAAGTTCAGGAGATAGACGACCGGATAGGCGGCAGGGTCTGCCGGCAGGTCCAGCGGGGTCTGCGGCGGGTGGAGGTTCTGAGTGCCAAGCGTGAGGACATAGGAGGGTTCGGCATAGCCGAGCGCCAGAACACGCTCCGGGGACGGAACATTGCACAGGCCAACTTCGCCCGGAATGCCGCAGACATCTTCCAGCGCGAGGCGTGCGGTTTCGGTGGGCTGGGCCCAGACCTGCGAGGGCAGCATGAAGATGCGGATATGCCAGCCGAGCGCGATGCTGGAGAGCACGGCCAGCAGGATGGCGAGCGGCACATGGCGGCGGGCGAACTCGGCGAGCGCGAGGCCGGCAAGGGCAAAGCCCGCCCACCAGAGCCAGAGCGGATAGTCGCGGTAGGGTGTCCATGAGGCGAGGACTTCGCCTTCCGACACGGTGCGGAAGTCGCCGGCCGTTTCGGCCATCAGGTAAGTCGTGACGCCCGGGAAGGAGGCCGCGAGCAGGACGATGGCGCCGAAGGCAAAGAGGATGATGCCGAGCGTGTTGGAGACCGGCAGGCGCACGCCGTCCATCAGTTTGACGGCGGCATAGCCGCAGAGCAGGCCGAAGGCCGGATAGGCCGGCAGGATATAGTGGCTGAGCAGGGTCGGCATCAGCTCGAAGAAGGCATAGGTGAGCAGGCCCCAGGCCAGCAGGAGGCGCAGGCCTTTGTCCTCGGCGGAGGGCTCCGGCGTCTCCGCAGGCGGTGAACGGCGGGCCATCAGCCAGACCAGCGCGACGAAGGCGAAGGGCCAGGCCGGCATCGGCTTCAGTGTGCGGAGGGTTTCGGCGATGCTGCCCTGCTCAAACGGCGGAATGAACCCGAGGCCGTAATTCAACGCGAGTAGAACCGCGAACAGGATCAGCCCCGCGATGCCGTAGCGGCGAACAGGACCAGCGGTCAGCGCCCCTGCCCCGGCGGCCTGTTTCACCGAGGCGACGAGGCCCGTGATGAACAGGAGCGTCGCCGGGAAGAACCAGGCCGGAATGTGCGAAAGATGGTAGAGCGGCCAGCCGGCATGGCCTTCGGAGGCGCCGGTGAACTTGTCCTTGAGGTCCTTGCCGACCGCGCCTTCGATATACTGGCCATCGGTGGCGGCCTGGATCCAGAGGAACCAGGGCAGCACCATCGCGACGAACAGGACCGGGCCCGACCAATGCGTGAGCGGGCGCCACCAGTCCTGCGGCTTGCTGCCCGAGGCATAGCCCCAGACCCAGGCGCCGAGACCGGCATAGGCGACAACCATCATCGTGACCGGACCCTTGATCAGGAAGGAGGCGCTGACCGTGAGCCAGACGAGGAACGCCATTCGCCCGGCTTTCTCCGTACCGAGATAAAGCCGCCCGAGCGCGCCGATGCCGAGCGTGGTGAGGAAGACGAGGACGCCGTCTGTCTTGGAGATGTGGGCTTCGGACGTGAGCAGCAGGGTGGAGCCGAACATGGCCGCGCCGAGGAAGGCCGCGCGCCGGCCGACCAGCGGGATGCCCGCCCAGAAACAGGCGAGCGTGCCGAGCGCGGCGCCGAGCCAGCTGGGCACCCGGTAGGTCCAGATCTGCTTGGCTTCGGGGCCCGTAAAGACGGCGGTCGAGGCGGCCTGCAGCCAGTGGATGCCGGCGGGCTTCTTGTTCCGAAGCTCGTCCTGGTACTGGATGACGATGTAATTGTTCTCCTCCAGCATCTCCTTGGAGGCCTGCGCGAACCGGCTTTCGTCCCGGTCCAGCGCCGGCAGCAGGAAGACGCCGGGCGCAGCGGCGCCGAAGGTGAGGAAGAACAGGATGGCCCAGGCTTTCCAGCCGGTCGAGATTCGGTCGAGAACGGTCATGGACCGCCATTTAGCGCAGGTTTGCGGGGGCGTCTTCCGGAATTGGCCGAAGGCCCCGGCGGCGCGAAATGCGATCAGGCCTCGATTTTGAGGACGGAGACCGGTATGACGCGCCGGAACTGCCGCGCCTGAACGCGAATGAGGGCCTTTTGACCGACATTTCAGAATTTTCCGTCGTCGTGCCTGTCCATAACGAAGCAGGCAATGTCGCGACCCTCGTGGGCGAAATTGCCGCCGCGCTGGACGGCCGGGCCTTCGAGATGGTGTTCGTGGACGACGCCTCCACCGATGACACGCGGGCGAAGCTGATGGCGCTGAAGGCGACCTATCCGATGCTGCGCGTGCTGGGGCACCTCTCGAACGCGGGCCAGAGCCGGGCGATCCGCTCGGGCATCCTGGCGGCGCGCGCGCCGGTGGTGGGCACGCTCGACGGTGACGGGCAGAATGACCCCGCCGACCTGCCGGACCTCTACCGCCAGCTGACGCGGGCCGACGCCCCGCACGGCCTCAAGATGGTGATGGGGCGGCGGGCAAGCCGGAAGGATTCGGCCTGGAAGAAATTCGGCAGCCGGTTTGCCAACAATATCCGCCAGCGGATGCTGCGCGATGATTGCGATGATAGCGGCTGCGGCATCAAGGTGATGGACCGCGATGCCTATGTGATGCTGCCCTATTTCGATCATATGCACCGCTATATGCCGGCGCTGATGAAGGCCGAGGGGCACGGCGTCGAGTTCCGGGACGTGAACCACCGCCCGCGCGGCGAAGGCAAATCGAACTATACGAATTTCGGCCGGCTGCGCGACGCGCTGTCCGACCTGCGCGGCGTGATGTGGCTGATCCGCCGGCGGAGGAATCCGGGCGGGGCGGACGAGTTTTAGGGGCGGCGCGAGATGGGAACGGCGGGAAATCGCCGAAGACGGACATTAGTAAATGACGTCTACAATCCTGAGTGAGGGCAAACGTACTGCAACTCGGCAGTTTGGCTTCTCGACAACCAGGCGTGCAATCTGGGCGTCAATTGATTCCATGTGGCCAACAAGCGTCGGCTCATCGCTCGAGTCCCAGTACTCTCCTTCGTCTTCGACCTTCAGCGTCGCGAACAACGGTTGAAGTGAACGCAACAAACCCACAATCGCGGTATGGACTTTGGCACCGGCAAACTGGGTCTTGCAGTACTGTTGAATGAAAAAGTTCTCGTCGAACTCAAACGACAACGGCTCGCAGTCGTCGTGTGGGTAGACCAGCAGCCCTTTGGTCAGCCCGACATAGTCCCAGTTTTGATCATCGCGCACTCGCTTGAGTGACCGTTCGGCTTCAGGAAGGTCTTCTGCGGGCCATCCTTGTCGCGCCGCAAAGTTCCGAACGCTCTCCAACAGCGTTGAGTAGCTGCCTTCGCTGTTGAGCTTGCCTTCGAAATGGATCGTAACGCCCATGCTACCCTCACAATTCAAGACTAGATGAGTTGGCCTTTGTCCGAAAGGGGTCAAGCCCGCGTCCCTACTCCATCACCTGCTGCAGGCACGCGGCGATCGTGTCCGGCGTGTCCTGGTGGGTGAAGAAGGTTTTGAGCTGCCAGTTTTCGTCCATCAGGTAGAGCAGGCTTGTGTGGTCCATCGTGTACTCGGCGAGGCTGTCGGGCTGGTCGACGCGGGAATAGTCGGCCTTGAAGGCATCGGCGGCGGCGCGGATGTCTTCTTCCGTGCCGGTCAGGCCGATGGATCCAGCCGGGAAGGCCTTGTTGGCGAGATAGGTGGCGAGCGCTTCGGGCGTGTCGCGTTCGGGGTCGACGCTGATCAGGAGCATCTGCGGCGGGGTCATGCCTTCGGGAAGTTTGCGATAGGCGGCGGTCACCGTGGTCAGCGTCAGCGGGCAGACGTCCGGGCAATAGGTGAAGCCGAAATAGATCAGCGAATAGCGGCCCTTGAAGTCGGCTTCCGTCACGCGGGCGCCGGTGCTGGAGACCAGCGAGATCGGCCCCCCGATTTCGGGATAGGCGCGGTCGAGGCAGCTGGACGCATCGCCACTTGATGTCGGGGCGGCGGGCTCTGCGGCGGGGCTGCAGGCGGCGAGACCGGCGGCGAGGAAGATCGAGAGGGCTGTCAGGCGCATGAGCGCATAAGCGCCGAAAGCTTTGCTTGGCGCAAGCGACAGGCTGCCGCATAAGTCCGGCCATGGACGAGGCGGTACGGGATTCGCGGGCGGGCTTCGAGGACGCCATCTTCACGCTGGCGCCGGAAGGGCTGGGATCGGCGCAATCGGCGCTGGGGCGCACGCGGCTGCGCACCTTCATCACGCTGCGCTGGCTGGCAGTGGCTGGCCAGACGATGGCGGTGCTGCTGGTCTATTTCGGGCTCGGCTTTGAATTGCCGCTGGCGATCTGCCTGGCGATCATTGCGGCCTCGGCCTGGCTCAATGTGTTTCTCTCCTTTGCCTTTCCGTCGCAGCGCCTGACGCGCAGCTGGGAAGCGGCGCTGCAGCTGAGCTTCGATACCGTCCAGCTGGCCGCGCTGATCGCGGTAACCGGCGGCCTGTCGAACCCCTTCCTGCTGTTGCTGCTGGCGCCGGTGACGGTGGCGGCCTTGAGCCTCAGCCTTGTGCGGGCGTCTTTCGTGGCGGTGCTGGCGCTGGTCATGGCGGGGATCATGCCCCTGCTCAGCCTGCCCCTGCCCTGGACCGAAGCAGGCGGCACGCATCTGCCCACGCTGTTCCAGTGGGGACAGTTCGCAGCGCTGGCCGTGGGCACGGTGTTCTTCACGGTCTCGGCCGGACGGGTCAGCCAGGACGAGGCGCGGCTGGTGCGGGCGCTGGATGCGGCCAGCGTGGTCATGGCGCGCGAGCAGAAACTGTCGGCGCTGGGCGCGATGTCGGCGATGACGGCGCATGAGCTGGGCACGCCGCTGGCGACCATTCACCTTGTGGCCAAGGAGATGGTGCGCGACCTGAAGGATGACGATCCGTATGCAGAAGACATTCGCCTGATTGCCGAACAGGCGGACCGGTGCCGGTCGATCCTGTCTGCCATTCGCGACGCGCGGGACGCGACCGATATCGTGCACGCACGAATGCCGCTGGACGCGCTGGTCGAAGAGGCGGCGGCGCCGATGAAGGGGCTGGGCGTGGCCGTGATCGTGAGAGCGGCGGCCGGGGAGAACGGGGCGCCGCGCGCACCGGTGATCGAGCGCAGCCCGGAAATCCTGCACGCGCTGGGCGCCTTCATCGAGAATGCCGTGAGCTTTGCCGCCACGAAGGTCGAGGCCACTGCCAGCTGGACGAGCGACCAGGTGATGATCACGATCATGGATGACGGCCCGGGCTTTTCGCCGGAGGTGATCCCGAAGCTGGGCGAGCCGTATATTTCCGACCGGTCCGAGGCGCGCCTTGGCGGCGGGGACATGGGACTCGGCTTTTTCATCGCCAAGACACTGATCGAGCGCACCGGCGGGCGGATTGCGTCCCGAAACCGCACACCACCGGCCACGGGCGCCGTGGTACAGGCCGTCTGGCCGCTGCAGGCTTTGCTTCCACGAAGCTTGGACTAGTTCAACAAATGCTTCTATAATTTGCGCAAGACGCCGAATAGCGCTTAGGAACCCGCGTATGGACCGCCCCGCCCCCGTGAATGTGCACCCGAGCCTCGAAACAATCGAGGACAAGACCTGTCTCGTGATGGACGATGACGGCCCGTTCGTGCAGCGCCTCGCGCGCGCACTGGCGCAGCGCGGCTTTGTCGTCTCTGCCGTCTCGACGGTGGCCGAAGGCAAGGACATTGCCCGGCTGAACCCGCCCGCCTTTGCCGTGCTGGACCTGCGCCTGGAAGATGGCAGCGGGCTGGACGTGGTTGAAGTGTTGCAGAAGGCGCGGCCGGATGCGCGCGCGGTGATCCTGACCGGGTATGGCGCGATTGCGACAGCGGTGGCTGCGGTGAAGGCCGGCGCGGTGGATTATCTTTCCAAGCCTGCAGACGTGGAAGACATCATCCGTGCGCTGACCGCCACGCAGGATGAGCGACCGGCGCCGCCGGAGAATCCGATGTCGGCCGACCGGGTACGCTGGGAGCATATCCAGCGGGTGTATGAGCTGTGCAATCACAATGTCTCGGAGACCGCGCGGCGGCTGAACATGCACCGGCGGACACTGCAGCGGATTTTGGCGAAGCGCGCCCCGCGCTGAGGCGAACCCCAATACCCGATTTTCCGGACGGCTCATCCTGAGCGAAGTCGAAGGAGAGCCGGGGCTTGTTCTGCGTTGCCCATCCTTCGACTTCGCTCAGGATGAGCGTTTCAATGCTTGAGCAGCCAGGTCCCGGACCTACTCCTCCGTCTTCGGAACATTCCGACCGAAGTTGACCGCGCCCGAATCCTGTCCGGCGTCGATGATGGCCTTGCGGATCGTGCGGGCGCGGGTGAATTCTTTCATCAGCATGTCGCCGTCGCCCCAGCGGATGGCGCGTTGCAGGGCGGCGAGGTCTTCGGAGAAACGTCCGAGGCATTCGAGTACGGCTTCGCGGTTGTTGAGGAAGACGTCGCGCCACATGACGGGATCGGAAGCTGCGATGCGCGTGAAGTCCCGGAAGCCGCCTGCGGAATATTTGACGACTTCGCCCTGCTCGACGGTTTCCATGTCGAAGGCGGTGGAGACGATGTTGAAGGCGATCAGGTGAGGCAGGTGCGAGGTGATGGCGAGCACGCGGTCATGCCGGGCAGGGTCCATCGTTTCAACCTTGGCGCCGAGCCCCTGCCAGAAGGCGGTGAGGCGCGCGAGGGCGTCGTCTGCGCCGGGGGCTGAGCCTGCGACCGGCGTGAGGATATGCCAGGCGCCGCGAAACAGGCTCGCGAAGCCCGCTTCGGGGCCAGATTGTTCCGTACCCGCAATCGGGTGGCCGGGGATGATATGGATGCGGCCATCTGCGGCGGCTTCGAGGGCGCGGGCGGCTTCGCCCTTGACCGAGCCGACATCGGTGAGGATGGCGCCGTCCGGCATGGCGGGCACAGCGCCTGCCGCCGCCACGCCAAGTGCGCCGACCGGCACGCACAGGATCACGCACTCGGCGTCGCGGACGGCGTCTTCCAGCGTCGGGGCCACGGTGCCGAGACCGATAGCGGCCGCGCGGGCGCGCACATCGGCGTCGGCATCAAACAGGACGATCTCGCCTGCCGTGCCATATTCGCGTGCACCCCGGGCAATCGAGGAGCCGATCAGACCGGCGCCGATGATGGCAATGCGTGTAAAGACGGGGTCCGGCATGGCAGGCGATTCCTTGTGGGCGCGTGGCGCGGCTGCTTCGTGGGCAAAGGGCCGGGGCGCGTCAAGGGGCGCGGGGTTTTGACACGCTGGCGGGAGGGCCGGTGAGCCCTTATTTCCCGGACATGGCCAAGAACACCCCGATCCTGAACGGTCTGCGTCAGCGCTGCGGCGCCTGCGGAGAGGGCCGCGTGTTCCATGCCTATCTCAAGATCAACACGGCCTGCCCCCATTGCGGGCGGGACATGACGGCGGCGGATACGGCGGACGGGCCGGCCTTTTTTGTGGGCTTTGGCGTGCTGCTGCTGACCGCGCCTTTCCTGTTCCTGATCCCGATGAGCCCGCTCTCGGTCTGGATGAAGGTTGCCGCCATGGCGGCGCTTTCGCTGGTGATCACTGGGCTTTGCCTCTGGCTTTTGCCGGTCGCCAAGGCGATCCTTCTCAACCTCCAGCTGCACCATCACGCCGGACAGGCGGAATTCGAGCGCAAGGACGGCTGAAACCCGCGCAGACGAGCCGCTGCAAATCCGCTCGCCACCCGCGCATCGATACGTTAAACACGAAGCTGTGAAGTCGATCACTCCGGGGGTGGACGTGGAATCTCGGGACACAAAAATTGCCCTGACAGCCGCGGCCGTTGCCAAGATGGAGCGCCAGCGTGCGCAACGCGGGGATGATGACGGCAAGCAGAAACAGGGGTCGCCTATGCGTTTGATTTTCGGAATTTTTCCTCTGCTGGTTATTCCGGTGGTGCTTTATAACCTGATCGCGATGGTCGGCGGCGGGTCTGTTGAAACCACGGACGCGTTCGGCCAGGTGGTCCAGGCCACGCAGGCGCCGATCAACGCCCTGCTGAATGAGCGCTTCCTTGGCCTGCCGATGATTTCCGGGGTCGAATGGGTGCTGACCAAGGGCGATGCGATTGTCCTGCTGGCGGTCACCTTCCTGTTCCTTGAAATCCTCAAGTCGACCAGCACCGGCACCGCCACGATCATCAATCACGGCATTTCGCTGCTGCTCTTCATCATCTGCCTCGTGCAGTTCCTGCTGATGCCGAACTTCGCGACCTCGACCTTCTTCATCCTGATGTCGATGACGCTGCTGGATGTTCTGGCCGGCGTGATCGTGACCATCGTCTCGGCGCGGCGCGACTTCGGGGTTGGCGGCGACGTCTGATCCGGCCTCCGGATAAAACGAAAAAGCCGGAAGTGCTCACGCGCTTCCGGCTTTTTGCTGTCTGGAGACGGGCGGATCAGTCCTTGCGGGAGAGTTCGCTCAGCTGTTTCTGGATGACTTCCATCTGTTCCTGCATCGCGGCCATGGCTTCGGCCTGATACTCCAGGAACGGGTTGGCGGGCATCTGGCTCGGTCGCTCGGTACGGCTCGCCTGGAAGACGGTCGGCATGAACATCTTCATGGCCTGTTCGAACATCGCCATGTTGCGCTTCGCCTGGGCTTCGAACAGGCTCATCGGATTGGCCGCCTTGCGCCATTCCTTCTGGCCATCCGAGAAAGAGTTCATCGACATCTCGAGGAAGGCCGGCAGGAAGGTCTGCGCGCCGCCGCCATAGAAGCCGATCAGCTGGCGCAGGAAGTTCAGTGGCAGGGCGCCCTGCCCTTTCGTTTCCTGCTCGAAAATGATCTGTGTCAGGACCTGACGGGTCAGGTCGTCGCCGGTCTTGGCATCGCGGACCTCGAAGTCCCGGCCTTCCCGGACAAGGTCCGAAAGATGGTCCAGCGTGACATAGGAAGAGGTCGACGTGTCGTAGAGACGCCGGTTTGCGTATTTCTTGATGATGATCGGTCCGCCCGATCCGTTTGCCTTGGCCATGTCCTCGCCTCGCCCTTGCCTGGTCCGTGCCGGGCAAGCAATTATTGTGCTAGTGCGAAATAGTCGCACAAAAGAGCGGGTTGACCAATGCGGTATTGAAGTTGCACGCAGGGGTGAAGCTTAACAAAAATTCTGGGAGGAATTCGGACATGGCGCGTACGGCACTGGTGACAGGTGGAACACGGGGTATCGGCAAGGCGATCAGCGAGACGCTGAAGGCCAGGGGATACGAGGTTGCGGCCAACTATGGCGGCAATGACGCGGCGGCCGCGGAATTCTCGAAAGCCACCGGCATCAAGGTCTTCAAGTTCGATGTGGCCGATTATGAAGCAGTCGGCGCGGGCCTGAAGGCCATCGAAGCAGGCGTCGGTCCGATTGACATTGTGGTTAACAATGCCGGCATCACGCGCGATGCGCCCTTCCACAAGATGAGCCTCGCCCAGTGGAACGAAGTCATCAACGTTGACCTGACCTCTGCCTTCAACGTGACACGCCAGGTCTGGGACGGCATGCGCGAGCGCAACTGGGGCCGGATCATCAATATCTCCTCGATCAATGGCCAGAAGGGCCAGTTCACGCAGGCGAACTATTCTGCGGCCAAGGCGGGCCTGATCGGCTTCACCAAGGCGCTTGCCTATGAAGGCGCCAAGAAAGGCATCACCTCGAACGTCGTCGCGCCGGGCTATATCGACACCGAGATGCTGCAGGCCGTGAAACCGGAAGTGCTCGCGGGCATCGTCGCCACCATCCCCGTCGGCCGTCTTGGCAAGGCGGAAGAGATTGCCTCGATGTGCGCCTATCTCGCATCCGAAGACGCCGCCTTCATCAATGGCGCGACCATGACCGTGAACGGCGCGCAGTATATCGCGGGCTGAGGGCCGTCAGGCGGCGCGCTTGCGCAGACTGAAATAGGCGACCGCGATCACGATGGCCGGAATGAACAGGCCGGTGCTTAGCAGGAACCAGCCTGCAAAGACGCTGATGGCGATCCGGTGCGGCCAGGACAAGCGCTGCCAGAACGCGCGCAGGCCGCTTGCTGCCGGGTTCGGGGCGGGCGCGTTTCCGGCGGAGGAAGCCCCGGGGCGCGGGCGGGGCGGCTCTGGTTTATCCGGCGCCGAGGATACGTTCGCTGGCGTTCCGCGGAGCGCCGCATACGGATCAGTCTCGCGCCGGGAGAAGATGTCAAAGATCGACCAGGGTTGTTCCACCAGCACCGGCGGCTTCACGCGCAGCTGCCCCCCCAGGCTTGCCGGGCGAAGCGACAGGGGGTCCATCCGGTCTGCGCCGAGATCCATGCGCACACCGAACGTGTCGTCAAATCTCGGCCGTTTTGCGAACATGTCTGCCTGTTTCCTTGCACCTGATGGCGACGTTGCGTGTGAGACGTCAAATTTTGGCTAACCGGAGTTCCGGTCAACATCCGGACGCCAGTCCGGCGGCGCGAGTGTGAAACCGGAAAACTCGAAACCCGGCGCCACCACGCAGGATACCAGCGTCCAGTGCCCGAGGGTTTCGGCGGCCTGCCAGTGATCCGCGGGAATGACGGCTTGCGGGCGTTGGCCCGCACGCAGGTCCGGGCCGAGGGTGACGGACGCAGCGCCCTTCCCCTCCGGCGGTGACAGGGTCAGCGCGAGCGGGCCGCCCGCGTGCCAGAGCCAGGCCTCCTCGGCATCAACACGGTGCCAGGCGGAAACCTCGCCAGCCTGCAGCAGATAGTAGATGGCGGTCATCGCTGCCCGCCCTTCCCCGGCCGCACGCCATGTTTCGGCGTAATGGCCCCCTTCCGGATGGGGCTGCATGTTCAGCAGCCGGATGATCTCGTTTGCGCCAAGGTCACCCGCCCGGGCGACCGGCATCAGAACCGGTCCTTCCGTCCACGGATTTCACCGAAGGTGGCCACCGCATCGCCGGGATGGCCCATGGCGATCTGCATCACGTCCTTGTCGGCGCGCAGGAAGGGATTGGTCGCCAGCTCACGTTCCAGCAGCGCCGGAACGGTCGGCAGCTTGTCGGCGCGCCGCTTCTCGATCCAGGAAACGTACTCCTTCAGGGCCTTGTTCTCCGGATCGATGGTCACCGCGAAGCGAGCATTCGATTCGGTATATTCATGCGCGCAGTAGAGCTGGGTCTTCGGGGGCAAGGCCTTGATACGCTTCAGGCTGTTCCACATCATTTCCATCGTGCCTTCGAACACACGCCCGCAGCCGAGGGCAAAGACCGAATCCCCGACAAAGGCCACGTCCTGATCCGGGAAATGGTAGGCGTTGTGGCCCAGCGTATGGCCGGGCACATCGATCACGGTCGCTTTCGCCCGGCCAAGCTCAAGCCCATCGCCATGCTTCACCGCCTGGTCGAGACCCGGAATCTTTGCCGCTTCGCCCAGCGGGCCGATAATGCGGCAACCGGTTTCTTCCTTGATGCGCAGGTTTCCGCCGGCATGATCGGGATGCCAGTGCGTGTTCCAGATCTCGTTGATATGCCAGCCAAGCTTTGCCGCCTCTTCAAGATACCGGGCGGCATCCGGGGTATCGATGGCGATGGTCTGGCCAGACTGGGGCTCATGCACCAGATAACCGTAATTATCATTGAGGCAGGGAAACTGGTGTATGTCGAGTTTGATGTCCATGTGCCTGCTTTCCGAATTGCCGTCTGAGGAACGACTTTAGACCATGCGTCAGGACGCCGTCACCCTCGAACGCTTTTATGCCTCCGCCCTCGGCCGGGCCGTGAGCCGGGTTCTGGGCGGCAAGCTGACGGACCTGTGGGGCGATGCAAAGGGCCTGTCGATGCTGGGCCTCGGATATGCCATCCCTGCGCTGGACGCGTTTGGCAATGCGCCGAGCCGGATGATTGCTGCGGTTCCCTTTGAACATGGGCCTGCCCACTGGTCCGCTTCGGACCGCGGCAATGCGTCCGTGGCTGTGGGCGATCCGCGCCTGCCCTTCCCTGACGGCTTCTTTGACCGGGTGATCGTGCTGCACGGGCTGGAGGAAACGGGCGATCCGCGCGCCTACCTGCGCGAGATATGGCGCGTGACCGCGCCGGAAGGCCGCGTCGTGCTGGCCGCGTCGAACCGCGCCGGGCTCTGGTCTCGCGCGACGCAGACACCGTTCGGACAGGGGCGCCCATGGACGCGCAGCCAACTGTCAAACCTCCTGTCGCACGGCCTGTTCCAGGTGACGGCGTCCAGCAGCGCTCTCTACATGCCGCCGCTGAGCAATGGGCTGGTGACATCCGCCGCCGAAGGCTGGGAGGTCATCGGACGCATGTTTACGCCGGGGCTGGGCGGCGTTGTGCTCATCGAAGCGGTCAAACGCCTCTATGCTCCGCCCAGCAGCGGGGCGGGCGCGCCGGTGACCGAACGCCTGCGTCTGGCGCGGCCTGCAAGAGCCAGCCGCCGCGAAGAGCATTGACGCGCTGAAATGTAACATTACTTTCGCACCTGCAGCACACGTCACGCCCAGCGCAAGGACACTTCCAATGAAACTCATCACCGCCGTGTTCAAACCGAGCCGTCTCGATGCGGTGATCGAGGCTATCTCCGAAGCCGGCGCAACGGGGCTGACGGTAACCGAAGTGCGCGGCTATGGCCGCCAGCAGGGCAAGACGGAAGTGTACCGCGGCGCCGAGTACGAAGTGCGCCTGCTGCCGAAGGTGAAGGTCGAGCTGGCCTGCGCCGATGATGATGTCGAACGCCTGATCGAGTCGATCACGCAAGCCGCCAATACCGGCACGATCGGCGACGGCAAGATCTTCGTGCACGACCTCGAAAGCATCCTGCGCATCCGCACGGGTGAACGCGACGAGCAGGCCATCACGGGCTGAGCGCGGCCCTGCCTTTCACGCCTATTCGATGATCTCGAAGCCTTCGGGGATGACGAACGCATCTGCCGACGCCACGCCGATTTCCGGCTCGAGCATCTCGCCGGGCGCGCCTTCGCGCCGCTCATAGGCCGCCACCAGTGACAGGTAGGGCGGCACATGGACCCAGGTATTGCTGGCGGTGTTCTGCAGGATCTCGAAATGGAGGTGGATCGTGGTCGGCGTGCCGCCGAAATCGTTCGACACATAGCCGATCAGGTCGCCGGCACTGACGGCCTGTCCGGCCGTGACGGCAAGGCGGTTCATGTTGAGGTGCATGTAATTGTAGATCGACCCCTCGCCGCGCAGTTTGACGTTGTAGGTCGTGATCGAGGAAATGACGCCGTCCTCGACCGCGATAACTTCGTGCAGGCCGCGCTGGGCGACAGACTGGCTGCGCAGGGTGCGGCAATCGGCGGGTGTGCCGACACGGATGTCCTGACCCTGGTGGATCTTCGCGACCGGGCAGAAGGGCGTCGTGCGGTTGGCCGAACGGGTTTCGCAGAAATTGTCGCGCCACGGCGCTTCGAAGTTGCGGGCATCGCACTGGTCGCCGCCGACGACGCCGCCGCCAAAGGCGAAGACCTGAGACTGGAGAACAGCCGGCGCCGACTTGATCGGGAAAAGTATGTCCGGGGCGTGCACGACCTGGTCCGGGAAGCCCGCGCCGGAACCGGCCAGCAGGGCGCCGGGCTGGAAATAGCTGAAGACGGGTGCAACAGGCGGTGGCTCTTCGACCGGAGGCTCGATCACCGGCTCTTCAAGGACAGGCTCCTCGACGGGAACATCGACCGGCGGTGTCTCCGTATCGTCTGGCGTTTCTGCATCCACCGGGTCCGGCACGGTCTCGTCGCCCGGCGGGAGCGGATCAACAGGTGTTTCCTCGGGCAGCGTTTCGATCGGCCCTTCGAACTCAGAATCGTCGACATCCGGTGGCGGCGGGCCGGGCGCGCCGGGCGGAATCGGTTCAGGCTCATCCGGCACAGTGGGCGGCGGGCCGCCATCTCCCGGTACGCGCACGAAGTCGCAACCAGACAGCGTGGTCAGGAGCAGCGCAGAAGCTGCGGCGGCCAGAGAGTGTCGCATTAACGGGTTCCTGAAATCGCAAGGTCGCGCGCAAAGGCGACCGCATCCTCTTCGGTGATACAGGCCGGAATGCCGTCCACCATCTCTTTGCACTCAAACTCGACAAGATAGTCGGCGCCGTAGCGCGAGAATGTGACCTGCGCGCCGGTGGTCGACGGCTGGAAATTGAACGCATCGGTTCGCACGGGCACCGTCGTGGCGCCGGGCTCCGCGATCACGACATTGGTGCCGTTGACGATGATGTCATAGGCGTCGCCCGGGAAGTAAGCGTAATAGCCGTCATTGGTTGGCTGGAACCGCGCGGAGACACCGTCACTCTGGGCCGCGACCGGCGAGGACGGAAGGAAGACGGGCACCGGCGGGGCAACATCGCCCGACTGGACCGAGAAATTGCCCTCCCCTTCATCGGCCGGACGAGCGGCGAGATCGCGGCGCGCCGCTTCCCAGTCGATCACTGCACCGACAGCGGCGGTTTCCGCCCGGACCGGAAGTTCAACGGGCACGGCCTCTTCCGAGACTTCCGAACCTGTATCCGGCGCGGGCGCTTCGGCTTCCGGCGTATCGGCAGGGCGCGGCATCAGCTGGTCACAACCGCCAAGGGCGAGGACGCTGGCCATGAGGCCGGAGAGCAGGAAGGTTCGTGTCATCGGGTTCAGTCCTTGCCGGGATGAGCAACATAATCGGGATCCGCATAGGAAACGCCCTCGACCTTGAGGAGCCGGTCCTGCACGGCACGGATTTCTTCAGGTGTCGCGGGCGCGCCGGGCGGCATCTGGTAAGCCAGCTTGACCTCGCCGGAATAGCTGGCGCCGACCAGTACGAAATCGGAGAGGCCGGGAAGGCGCGTCGCGAGTTCCTGCCAGGCGACCTGCGCGGCGGAAGGATCGCGTTTGAAATTGCGAGTAATTGTATCGATTTCAGGCGCACCCTTGATGCGGACGATGAAGTGAACCTCCGTACCCTGAGCTCGCGCCGGTCGCTCTACGTCGCGGGCGGGCGGGTCGCCGGCCTGGGCAATTTCAACCACAGGAATGACCGAGTCCGCCGGAGGAAGCCGGCCGCCACTGCCCAGTTCGGACGCGGGCTGCACAGAGGGCAGTTCTGAAGTGGCCGGCGACTGGATATCGACACTCATCACCGGCGCCGGTTCCGGCGCGGCGCTGGCTTGCTGAGGCTCATCATTGATCGCCGCGATGGCGAGCGCGACGGCCCCGCCCACGCACCCAAGCCCCAGTGCGCCGAGCGGCCCTCCGAGATGCAATGGTGCGCGGGTTTTGGTCATGTCAGGGTTCTCCCCCGCCAGATGATCTGGCGGGAATGTTGGCGAGGTTTAACAGCCCCGTCCCGCAGGGCCGGGCGCACATGTCTGGATTGCCTGCAAGGGGGGTCGTGCCGGGATACTGGCTGCAGAGCCCGGAACATTGCAAGGGCTGACGCGGGTCGAGCGCACTGCGAAGGGTTTCGATGAGCTCTTCCTTTGTCGCGGAAGGTGTTCGCGATTTCAGAAGGGCCAGCGCCGCCGAGACGTGCGGCGCGGCCATGCTGGTGCCCTGCTCATAGGCATAGAAGCAGGTCTCGACGCTTTCTCCGGTGACCGGGTCATAGCAGTTCGAAGCGGCCTTCGTGGACAGGACGCCGTCCGGCTTGCCGTCGCCATTGTCGTCCCGGGTCAGATCGCCGCCGGGCGCGATGAGCGTCACTTCGGGGCCAAAGTTCGAGTAAGGCGTGATCTGCCCGCGTGCGTCGCTGGCAGCGACCGTCACGACATTGCGGCATCCGGCCGGCGCGTAGAAGCTGGTCGACATGCGGGCATTACCGGCCGCCGAGACGACGATCGCGCCGCGCTCGGTGGCGGCGTCGATGGCGTCCTGCAGCGAGGCCGGGCAGACACCGAGCAGGCCGATCGACAGGTTGATCACATCCGCCGGATTCTCGTTCCAGACTTCGGTATCTTCCGGGCCTTCGGCCGGGATGATGCCGGCAGCCCAGCGGATCGCGTCGTTGATGTCCGACAGGCGCCCGCCGCATTTGCCGAGCGCGCGCACCGGGACGATGTGAACGTTCCATGCCCCGCCGGCAACGCCCGAACCATTGTTCGTCGCCGCGGCGCCGACGGTGCCGGCAACGTGCGTGCCGTGGAAACTGTCGGCGGCAAACGGCTTGGTCGGATCGCACATGTCGCCGGGATCGTTCGGGTCGCTGTCGCGTCCGTCGCCATCATTGCCCATGCGCGGATCAGAGACCATGTCCCAGCCGGGCACGATGTTCGGCGAGCCGGCGATATCCGGATGCGACATCTGCAGGCCGGTATCGACGACCGCAACGACGACGCTGCGCGAACCGGTCGTACCCTGACGGTTCCAGAAGGATTCGAAGCCGGCACCGCCAGCCGTGCGGCCGTCGGTCGTGCCGCGATCCCGGAAATGCCATTGCAGCGCCCAGAGCGGATCATTCGGATTGAAGCTTGCGGGCTGCGTGGCTGTACCGCCAGTCGAGCCGCCGGGCGCAACGGTTGAGCCGGAAGGTGGCGGCGCATCTTTCGTGCGGCGGACGAACTGGTTCTGGAAGATGAAGTCCGGCTCAACATATTCGAACTGGCCGGAAGCCCTGAGGTCGCGCACAACGCAGGCCGTGGCGACAGCAAGGTCATCGCCGATATCTGACGGCATGACACCTTCCGGGCATTCCGCCATGTCGGCGCGGACCAGGAAATCTCCCGGGCCGGTGCCGGAATTACGATACTGGGTCGGGCTCGCGCCATCGGCGCCGATCTGGATCACCATCTGGCCCTGACGCGACATCGCGACTTCGCCGCCGATGCCATATTTGCTCATGGTGTCGAGCATGACGCTGCTGGCATCGGTCTGCGCCTTCAGCGTTTGACGCTCAACCGGTGCACGCCGCGCCAGTTTGCGCACCTGTGTCTTCTCTTCGACCGGCAGTGCCTTGAACTCGTCCCGGGTCATGCGTTTGAGGCGGCGCTCGGCCGGCGGCTCTTCGCGGATGATCTGGTCGATCTCCTGATCGGCCTGGGCAATATCCTGCTCAGACTTGGTAATCGCGCGCGGATCGAGCCTGATTCTCGGAAGCGCTTTTTCAGTCTGGACCATTCTGGCGCCAGATTCAGCGCCAGACCCGGCCCCTGTGTCCGGCCCCGCCGCCGGCTCAGGCATGGCCTGCACAGGCTCAGGTGGAGGCGCAGGCGCCGCTTCGAGCGGGCTTTCCTCGGTGAAATACTCGTCTTCGAAATACTCGATCTCGTCTGCGGACAGCTCCGTATCGTCGATCATCAGGGCTTCCGGAGGAATGATGTCGATCGGCTTGGCAATGATCGAACCGATGGCGAACATCGGGCGCTCTTCATCATCCACGACGAATTCCGCCATGACCGTTCCGGCCAGGGCGCGGTCGGCCGTTGCGGCGGTTTCCAGATAGTTGGGGCTGGGGCCGGCGACGGTTTCGCCGCTGATCTGGCCCGCGGACGTGCCCGCAATGTCCTTGGCCCGGTCAATCCGCTCGGTGATCTGGTCACAGCCAGCTAAAAGCACAGTGCCCGCGAGGGCAGACAGGATGACACGGCGCAAAGACCGTTCCGTCAGACGTTTCAACATGCTGGTAGTCCCCATGCGATTGCCAATGAACGCCCCAGCCCCATAGGTTAACGCTGTGTTGAGAATATGACGAGGACGGGCCCATGTCCAACCCTCTCACACGCCGGAGCGTGAATTGACCCAGACGATAAGACTAGAAACTGCGCCGCCACTGGCCGAAATCATCCTTGACCAGCCGCAGCGCCGCAATGCTCTGTCGCTCGAGATGTGGGCGATGCTGCCCGATCTGGTGGCTGCCGCAAACGCTGACCCGTGCGTGAAAGTGATCCTGATGCACGGCGGCGGAGGCGGCGTGTTTGCGGCCGGAGCGGACATTTCCGAGTTTCCTGTCGTTTACGGCACACGCGATGCCGCCCGCGAGACCGGCGAGACGATTGCCCGCGCCCTCTCGGCCATCGAGGAGAGCCCGAAGCCGGTGATTGCGGCCATTGAAGGCGCCTGTGTGGGCGGCGGCGTCAGCCTCGCCGTGGCCGCAGACCTGCGGATTGCGGCGGCGTCTGCAACATTTGGCATTACGCCTGCCAGGCTGGGCCTGGTCTATCCGCCGGGGGACATGGAACGGCTCGTCCAACTGGTCGGGCCGGGCGCTGCCAAGCGGCTGCTTTTCACGGGACGTATTTTCAGCTGCGCCGAGGCTGGCCAGATGGGCCTGGTCGACGAGATCGTTCCGGTGGAAGGTGTCCTGCCCGCAGCGCGAAAGCTCGCCACTGAGATTGCCGGCATGTCTCAATGGTCTGTCCGCGCGACCAAAAAGATGATGCGCGGATTCCGTGAGGGTCAGGGCGCAGATTCGCCGGAAGCAGAAGCCCTGTTCCTGGACGGCTTCGCCAATCCGGACTTCGCCGAAGGCGTCAGCGCCTTCATCGCCAAGCGCCGGCCGGATTGGAAAGTGACGTGAGCGCCTTGTCGCCGATTGAAGCGCTGCGCCAGTTCCGCGCCCGCCTGCCCCGGCGTGCGCGGCTTTATGTCGGCGGCAGCAGCGGGGAGCCGCTGGGTTTTGTCGAGGCCTTCCGCGCAGAGCCGGAGCTGGCGGCGGGCATCACCTTTGTCGGACAGTGGGTGCCGGGCATCAACCTGACCGACTGGGCCAGCCTGCATCCGGACGCACAAGCCGAGACGACCTTCCTGCCCCCCAGCCTGCGCCCCTCCTTTGACGCCGGGCGCACGCGCATCCTGCCGATGACCTATTTCCAGTCCTGGGACTGGCTGTCGGCCACGCCGCTCGACGGCGCCCTGATGCTGGTGTCTCCTCCGGATACGGAGGGAAATGCGAGTCTCGGCTTCAGCCCTGATCTTGGTCCGGCGGTCCTTGCGCGGACAGATGTCCCTGTCCTCGCTCTTATCAATCCGCAGATGCCTGCGCCACCGAACAGCGTGACTGTGCCGGCGTCCCGCTTCTCACTCATCGCAGAAGAAGACCGGCCGCTTTTGCAAGTGGCGCCCTCGCCTCTGGCGCCGGCCTTCAGCGACATCGCCCGGCATATTGCCCGCCTCCTGCCGGACGGCGCTGTGCTGCAGTTCGGCATCGGCAATGTGCAGCAGGCGGTGCTCACCGAGCTTGCCGGACGCAAGGGGCTGTCGATCTGGTCCGGCATCGTGTCCGATCCGGTGATCGGCATGCTGGACGCCGACCCGAACCTGCAAGTAACGACTGGCGTTGCCGTGGGGACTGAAGCGCTCTACCGGCGGCTGGCCAATGAACCGCGTGTGCGATTCCTTCCTGTCCGCGAAACGCACAACACTGCACGCCTCGCTGCCCTGCCCTGTTTCACAGCGATCAACTCCGCGCTGGAGGTTGATCTTTTCGGACAGGCCAATGCCGAATTCATCCGTGGGCGGCAGGTGTCCGGAACAGGCGGGCTGACGGACTTCCTGCGCGGCGCGCGCGCCTCACCGGGCGGGATTGGCATCACGGCGCTAGTCTCAACCGCAAAGGGCGGCGCGGTGAGCCGGATCGTGCCGCGCCTGGCGCCCGATGCGACCAGCGTGTCACGCGCCGACATGGATGTCGTCGTTACCGAGCACGGCACCGCGCGCCTGCGCGGGCTCGACCTTGACGGGCGCGCGTCGGCATTGATCGCGGTTGCCGACCCGGCGCACCGGGACACGCTTGCGAACGAGTGGGACGAGATGCGCCGCTCGATCTGACCTCAGAGGTTCATCTGCGACTGGGTAGTCAGCGCAACCAGCTTGCCGTCTTCGCGTTCGATCCGTGTCTGCCAGACCTGAAGGCGGCGGCCGGTGCTAACGGGTTCAGCTGTGGCCGTCAGTACACTGCCGACCGGCGCCGCGGCGATCAGATTCGTCTTGCTCTCGGTGGTCGTCGTGCCCTTGGCGCCTTCGGGCAGGTTCAGAAACGCGCCGACGGCGCCGACACAATCGGCCAGCGTCATCAGGAAACCGCCATGCGCAATGCTGCCGGCGGTGCAATGGTCTGCGCCGACCGTGACTTTTGCGCGGATACGCGATTTGTCCGCTTCGATGAACTGCAGACCGACAAGTTTCGCGAAAGGCATCGAGGCGGCGAGCGCTTCCAGTCGGGGATCGCTCATCTCTGTTCCGTTTCCTTCAGCATGCCGAGATCATACCCGGCGGCAACGGCGGCGCGGTCAAGTTCCGCGCGCACTTCCGGCGTCACCGTGGGCGTGCGCGACAGCATCCAGAGGAAGCGGCCCGATGGCTCGCCGACAAGGGCATGCTGGTAGTCTTCGTCCAGATGGATGATCCAGTAATTGCCGCGTCCGGCCAGCAGGGGGATCGGCGCAAAGTTCACGAATATGCGCGCTCCGTTCGACCCTTCCATCACGCGGGCCACGGCCTCTGCTGAGCGCGGCTCGCCATCCTTGGTGCCGAAGCGGCAGGTGTTGACCACATCGACACGGCCATCTTCTCGGAGGGTATATTCAGCGGTCGTGCCTTCGCAGTCTTTCTGGAAGCTCGTCGGGTAGCGCGCGATCTCGTACCAGAGGCCCATGTAGCGCGCGACATCAACCGAAGCGACAGCCTCCAGTGCCGGCGCGTCCGGGGCGCGGCCCGAGGGGCCGACGACACAGGATGTCAGCGCCAGCGCAGATAGCAAAATCATCAGTTGACGGAACATCAGGCAGGATTCCTCTTGATCAGCTGTTTGGCGATAATGATGCGTTGCAGCTCATTGGTGCCTTCGCCGATGCACAGCAGCGGCGCATCGCGGTAGAGGCGCTCGAGGATATGCTCGGTCGAGTAGCCATAGCCGCCATGGATGCGCATGGCTTCGGTCGCGACTTCCAGCGCGGTTTCCGAGGCGAACCATTTCGCCATGCCGGCTTCCATATCGACCCGCTCGCCGGAGTCGTAGGCGCGGGCGGCATCTTCCACCAGCAGTTCGGCGGCGCGGGTCTTGGCGGCCATTTCGCCGAGCTTCAGCTGGATCGCCTGATGCTCGCAGATCGGCTTGCCCATCGTCTTACGAACCTGCGAATAGGAAACCGATTCCCGCAAGGCGCGCCGGGCAATACCGACACCGCGCGCGGCGATGTTGATGCGGCCAAGTTCCAACCCGCCGGTCGCCATGTAGAAGCCTTCGCCTTCCTTGCCGCCGACAAGGCAGAGGTCTGCATTGCACTCATAATCCTCGAAGATGAACTCGCCGGAATCGACGCCCTTGTAGCCGAGCTTGCCGAGCTTCTTGCCATTGCGCACGCCCTTGATGGGAACCCGGGTTTCCGGATCGATCTTCGGCACGATCAGCATCGACATGCCGCGATGGCGCGGCTGGGCGTCGGGATCGGTCTTGACCAGAAGCGCCACGCACTGGCCTTCGATGGCGTTGGAAATCCAGGTCTTTGTTCCGTTCACGACATAATTGTCGCCTTTGCGTTTGGCGACGGTGCGGATGCCCTGAAGGTCGCTGCCCGCGTCGGGCTCCGTGAGGCCAAGTCCGCCGCGCATTTCGCCGCTGGCGAACTTTGGCAGCCAGTAGGTCTTCTGCGCATCGGTGCCGAACTTCTGCACGATGATCGCCATCATCATGTGCGTGTTGAAGATGCCGGTCAGGCTCATCCACTCTTCCGAGATCAGTGAGACGATGCGGGTATAGGTCGTCGCCGAGAGGCCGAGGCCGCCATAGTCCGGATGGACCAATGCGCCGAACAGGCCAAGCTCGGTCATGTCGGCCACGAGATCCGCCGGCCATTCATTGTCGTGTTCAAGCTTCAGCGCCACGGGCGCCACCTTGGTCTTGATCCATTTCTGGATCGAGTCGAGCATCTGGCGCTCGTCGGCTTCGGAATGCAGCGCCGTGTCGGCCATCACCTGATCCTCACTTACCAATAGTCTTTCATCAATTCGCTCGCCCAGTCCGGCTGGCGCGTCGCTTCCCGGGGCAGGAACTCGCGCATCACAGGCTTGATATCGAGCACGGGCGTGCCGTCGATTGCATCGAGGCCTTCCACCAGCAGCTCCCGTCCCTCGACACCGAGTATCCGGCACGTGCAGAGCCCGATCCGGTTGGGACGGTTCTTGCCGCGCTGGGCGAATATGCCCACCAGCGGCCAGTCCTTGTTGCCGCGTGGATGGCGCGCGCCAGTTTCGATTTTCGAGTCAGGAACCTTGTCGAACTGGAAGATCACTTCGGCATGGCTGAAGTCGGCGAGACCGAAGAGAGCCTCTGGTCCGAATGCTTCAACGAGGACAATCCGTGCGCGCTCATCGCCCCAGTTGTCGTCAACGGCTTCTGCGCGGCCGCCGCGCACATGGCCAATGGGAGAAATGGGCAATGCGGTCATCTCCAGTACCTTCCTTCAATTCGTCCGCACACGGGCAAGAATGCGCTCTGCCGCAAGAATGACGGGCCGGTCGATCATCTTGCCCTTGTGCAGCACGACGCCGCCGCCGGCCGCATCCATCGCGGCGATGATCGCGCGCGCATCGGATACCTCTTCGGCGGTTGGCGTATAGACCGTATTCACGTGCACGGCCTGATCCGGATGGATACAGGCACGCCCTGCAAAACCCATTGCCTTCGCTTTGCGGGTCGAGGCCGCCAAACCGTCCGTGTCAGCCGTATCGAGGAAAGGTACATCATAGGCCGGCACGCCCACCGCCCCGGCAGCTGCCGCAATCGTTCCGCGCGCGGTGAGCATGGCATCCCAGTCGGAAAGGTCTGCGCCGAGACTGGCGGAGAAGTCGACACCGCCAAACAGCACACCGCCCGTGGCCTGTCTCGCAATCTCGTATGCGTTCGAAAGGGCACGTCCACTCTCGATGATCGCGATCAGCGGAATCTTGCGGCCGAGCGCTTCGGCGACGATCTCCAGATCGACCGGCGTGTCTGCCTTCGGAATGATGATGAAATCCGCCCGGGCCGCCGCGGCGGAATTGGCGAGCGCAGCGAGGTCGGCGCAGCCAAACGCCGTGCGCGGGGAGTTGATGCGCAGGCCGAGATGACGTCCGCGCCAGGCGCCGAGCCAGGTCAGCGTTTCGCTTCTGGCCCTGTCCTTATCCGCCGGCAGGACCGCGTCCTCAAGGTCAATGATCACCGCATCCGCCCCGGCCGCGACCGCCTTGCCGAACCGGTCAAACCGGTCGCCGGGCACGAAGAGCAGAGAGCGATAGACGTTCACGGGTCAGCAGGTCTCCGGACAGCGCCCTTCCGGTATCGGAGGGACTTTTCCGGGTCAAACGAAACCCGGCCCGCAAGTGATTGCACTTCCCGGCCAATCACTTCAACCTGCCCTACGGGCATGGGAGATGGGCTTGGTCGCGATCCGCTATATGGATTCCGGGAAGGTGACGCAGCTGGGGCTGGCGGAGCTGCGCGGGGCGTCGATCCAGCATCAGGATTTCCTGCGCGCCGATCTCAGCGGCCTCGACCTCTCCGGCGCCGTCTTCCGGGACTGCGAACTGCGCGCCGCCTGCCTCGACTGGGCGAACCTCACCGGCGCCCGGTTTGACCATGCAAGGCTGATGTCAGCGACCTTTCGCCGGGCGCACCTGCGCGAGGCCTCTTTGCGCTTTGCCTCGCTCAAATGCGCCGACCTTTCGGATGCCTGCCTGATCGGGGCGGACCTGACCGGCGCCTGCCTACGCCAGGCCACCCTGTCGGGCGCCAACCTGTCCGGAGCCATCTGTCTCTGGAACGAAAGTGACGGCCTGAAGCTGGACGGCGCCCAATATGATGGCGCCACCACCCTGCCCCCCGGCTTCCGGCCAGAGGCCCATGGCATGATCCGCCGCCTTGTGGCGGGCAGAGCTTGACTTAGCCCGCCCCCATCCCCACCCCTCACGCGCAATGACCACCCTCAAGGCCATTCTCGGCCCCACCAATACCGGCAAGACGCATTACGCTATCGAGCGCATGCTGGCGCATGGCACCGGCATGATCGGCCTGCCGCTGCGCCTGCTGGCGCGCGAAGTGTATGACCGGGTTGTCGCCGCCAAGGGCTATGCCCATGCAGCGCTGCTGACCGGTGAGGAGCGGATCATCCCGCCCACCGCGCGCTATTTCGTCTGCACGGTGGAATCGATGCCGGTGGACGTACGCGCGGACTTCGTCGCCATCGACGAGATCCAGCTCGCCGAAGATGACGACCGCGGCCATGTCTTCACCGACCGCATCCTGCACATGCGCGGTAATCATGAGACGCTGCTGCTCGGCGCGGACACGATGCGCGGGCTTCTGAAGGCGTTGAAGCTGGGCGTCGAGACAGAGCCCCGCCCCCGCTTCTCCGAACTTCGCTATGCCGGTCACACGAAGATCACCAAGCTGGCGAAGCGCACGGCCATCGTCGCGTTCGGCGCCGAGGAAGTCTACGCAATCGCCGAACTCATCCGCAGGCAGAAGGGCGGCGCGGCAGTCGTCATGGGCGCGCTCAGTCCGCGCACGCGCAATGCGCAGGTGGCGCTCTACCAGTCCGGCGAAGTGGATTATATTGTCGCCACCGACGCCATCGGCATGGGTCTGAACCTGGATGTCGACCGCGTCGTGTTTGCCTCACGGTCCAAGTTTGACGGGCGCCGCCACCGGCCCCTGACCCTCGCCGAAAGCGCGCAGATTGCCGGACGCGCCGGACGCTTCCGCACCGATGGCGAATTCGGCGAAACCAGCAACTGCCCGCCCTTCCTGGATGAGGAATGGAAGGCCATCGAGAACCATCGCTTCGATCCTGTCGATGTGATCCAGTGGCGAAACTCGGCGCTCGATTATTCAAGCCTGAAGTCTCTTATCCGGTCGCTGGAACGCCCTTCCGGAAATCCGGCGCTGATCCAGAATCCGCGCGCGCTGGATGAATGGGTGCTGCGCCGCATGAGTGAGGACGGCGCTATCGGTCCGAACGTGACCGGTGACCGGAAAGTGCGCCGCCTCTGGGATCTCGCCCGTCTGCCGGACTTCAGGAAAGCCGGACCGGATGGCCATGGCCGCCTCGTGCTTGGCCTCGCCGAGACATTGGCGGACCCGGATGCGCGCCTGTCGGATGATGGGCTGAGCCGCCGGATGGATGACCTGTCATCCGTGCGCGGCGACATCAACCAGCTGCAGCAGCGTCTCGCCGCAATCCGGACCTGGACCTATGCCGCCAACCGTGAGGACTGGCTTCAGAACCCATCTTATTGGCAAGGTAAGACACGGGAGATTGAAGACTCCCTGTCAGACGCGCTACACGATGCGCTGACGGCACGCTTTGTCGACCGGCGCACCACCGCATTGCTTGCAAGCCTGAGGAAAGAAGATGCACTCGTGACTGAACTGACGCCGGAAGGTGATGTAACCGTGGAAGGCCACCTTGTGGGCCACCTGAGGGGCCTGACCTTCGAGCCGGTTGTCGATACGCGCACCCTTGAAGGCAAGGCCGTGCGCGGCGCCGCGCTCGCTGCCGTCCGGCCGCTTCTGACCGCGCGCCTCGCGGAGATCGCTGTCGCGCCTGCCGAAGCGTTCAAGCTGACCGAGGCCGCAGAGATCGACTACAAGGATGCGCCCGTTGCCCGCCTGTCGAAAGGTCAGCAATGGATGACACCGCGCGTCGAATTGATCGGCGCGGTTGAGGCGGATGCTTCGGAGCGCCAAGCCGCACTGACACGGATCGAGGAATGGGTGCGCGGCGAAATCGGCCGTGTCCTGCCGACCCATGCAAAACTCGCCTTCGCCAAGTCCGGCGAAGGCCTCGAAGGCATGCTGCGCGGACTGGCATTCCGCATTCTCGAAAGCGGCGCTGCGATTGATCTGCGCACGGATGCTTCTGCGCCGCGCCTCAATCCTGAACAGCGCGAAGCGCTGAAGGCGGCAGGCATTCGCGTTGGCCGGGTCGCCGCCTATGCGCCGGATGCGCAGAAGCCTGCGGCGCAGCGGATGATTGCCATCCTGAAAGCGATTGAATCGTCTACGGAATATCCCCTCGCCCCGGAGGGTGCCGGCTCGTTCGGTCTCGATGGCACCTGGCCGGAAGTGGCCCTCACCGCCAACGGATATCTGCGCTTCGGGCGCCGCGCCGTGCGCGCTGACCTCGCAGAAAGGTTGGGCTGGGAACTCGCCAAGCGGCGCAAGGATGCGGCGAAGGCCGTGTTTGAAATTCCGATTGATCTTGCCTCGGTCATTTCCTGCCCGGCCGAAGACTGGCCTGCAGTCCTGAAAGGGTTTGGCATTGCCCCCGCCGAGAAGAACCCGGAAACCGGTGCCGTGACGCTCTGGCGCTATGTCGCCCGGTCGCGGCCGGAGACGGAAGACAAGTCCGCCCGGCGGCCGCAGCGCTCTGAAAGTACGGGCGACAGCGCGCAGCCCCATCAGCGTCCGGACCGCCGCCCCGACCCTCGTCAGGGCAACCGCGGAGACCGGCGACCCGGCGGCGCGCCGCGCCCACCCGAACGGCAGGCGAAGCCGGTTGACCCGAACAGTCCGTTTGCGGCGCTGGCCGCCCTCCTGCCCCCGCCGAAACCTGCCAAACCGCCGCGCGCCCGCAAGCCGAAGAAGCCTGCGGCCGCAAAGCCCGCTGCCGCGACATTCCGGTACCGCCCTTTCCGATGAGACCGGACAATGGCGAGGAGACGCACGTCCGCGCGGACGTCTGGCTCTGGCGGGCACGGTTTTTCCGCACGCGGGCCCTGTCGGCGGCGCATGTGCGCAAGTCCGGCCTGCGGCTGTCCCATGGCGGGCAGGTGCACCGGACGGACAAACCGGGCGCATCGCTGGTTGTGGGCGACGTGGTGACATTCGGGAGGGGCGAAGATATTCTCAGCGTCGAAGTGCTGGGCCTCGGAACGCGAAGAGGGCCGGCGGAAGAAGCACGTACGCTCTACAGACCGCTGGAGACTGGCGCATGATGAAGACAATCAGGAACCTGTTCACCCCCAAGACTCCGGCCGAGCTGCCGATGCCTGCGGAAGTGGCGGTGGGCGCCTTGCTGGTCGAGGCGGCGCTGATCGACGGGGTCTATGTGAACATCGAAAGCGACATGATCGCCGAGATCCTGCTCGAATCCTTCGATTTCGACGCCGACAAGGCCGACGCCGTGCTGGCGGAAGCCGAAGCCCTCGCCGAAGAGGCGGTGGGCAGCCATCAATTCACCAAACACACGAAAAAGCTGGCACTGGCAGACCGCGTCAAGGTCGTCGAGGCGATTTACCGGGTGATCCTGTCCGACGGCGAGCGCTCGGATATCGAGGAAGCGTACGTGCGCCAGGTCGCCAGTCTCCTGCATGTGGACGATGTCAGCCGGGCGCAGGCCCGCCAGCGGGCCGAGGCGCGCGTTTCAGGCGCCGCTTGAGCGAAACTGCACATGCCATTGAGTCTGCGACATTGACAGCCTGCAGCCCCGTCGCCAATTGGCTGGCCTGAACTCACCCTCCCGCGAGACTGACCCGAACATGACCTACATCGTCGTCGACGCCTGCATCCGCTGCAAATACATGGACTGTGTCGAGGTTTGTCCGGTCGACTGCTTCTATGAAGGCGAGAACATGCTCGTCATCCACCCGGATGAGTGCATCGATTGCGGGGTTTGCGAGCCGGAATGCCCGGTCGAGGCGATCAAGCCCGATACCGAGGACGACCCGGACGGGAAATGGCTGAAACTCAACTCTGAATACGCGAAATCCTGGCCGAACATCACCCGGATGAAACCGCCGCCGGAAGACCGCGAGGCCTTCGCGCAGGAAACCGGAAAACTGGAAAAATACTTCAGCGCCAATCCCGGCGCCGGCGACTGACGCGGCAAAGGGCCCGATTCGCCCTGCAGGCGCTACAGCGCCCAAGGTGGTCCAATCGTTAACGAGGCGCTTGATTCCATTCCATTTACGAATTGCGACAGCCTGCGCGCACCTGTTGTAAATGCGCCAAAATCGTGTTATGTCTTGGGTCTGATCAATAATCATAGAGAAGCGAAATTCCTAACTCAGTACCTCATTCAGGGAACTGGGCCGGGGAGACGTCGCTTCCGTGTGTGTAGAAAAAGGGTCAATTCAGAATGGCGAAAAAAGCAGAGACTCGGACACTGGCGTTCGAGGTCGGGCAAAGCGTTGTTTATCCGGCCCATGGCGT
Source organism: Hyphomonas sp. (assembly GCA_040223555.1). Lineage (GTDB taxonomy): Bacteria > Pseudomonadota > Alphaproteobacteria > Caulobacterales > Hyphomonadaceae > Hyphomonas. Next base: position 78,342 of record JAVKGA010000008.1, on the reverse strand, counting down.
GGGTCGCATTACGTCCATCGAAAAACAGACAGTCGCCGGAATGGACCTTGAAGTCTATGTCGTCGCGTTTGATCAGGACAAGATGATCCTGCGCGTACCGACCAACCGGGCCGAAGCCTCCGGCATGCGGGCCCTGGCCGGCTCCAAGCTGGTTGACGACGCCCTCAAGACCCTTGGCGGCAAGGCCCGCATCAAGCGGACCATGTGGTCGCGCCGCGCCCAGGAATACGAAGCCAAGATCAATTCGGGCGACCTGATCTCGATCGCGGAGGTCGTTCGCGACCTGCACCGCGGCGATGACCAGCCGGAACAGTCCTACTCGGAGCGTCAGCTCTATGAGAGCGCGCTGGACCGGATGGCCCGCGAGCTGGCCGCTGTCGAGAATATCGACAAGGGCAAGGCGATGGAAAAACTCGCCAAGTCACTGGCCAAGAAGAAAATCGCCGCCTGATTTCAGGCCCAGCATAGGTAAATTGCGGAGAATCCCCGTGGGTCGCCAGACCTGCGGGGATTTTCTTTTTGACTCGCGGCGGGCTCCATGGCATTTTGAACAAAACATGAACAATTCGGGAGGGTCCGATGGCCATCACAGGCGGCTGCCAATGCGGCGCAATCCGGTATGAACTGAGCGCGGCGCCGGACCGGGTCTCGATCTGCCATTGCCGGGACTGCCAGCTCAGCGCCGGCGCGCCGATGGTGGCCTGGGCCATGATGCCGGCGGGCAACCTCAAGATCACGCAAGGCGCGCCCACGACGGTCAATTCGTCAGGCGACTCGTATCGCCGCTTTTGCGGCAAGTGTGGAACCGGCCTCTTCTACGTCAATGAAACCTTCCTGCCCGGCCTCGTCGATGTGCAGTCGATCACGCTCGATGACCCGTCCGCCTTCCCCCCCGACGCGCAGGTGCAGACGCAGGAACAACCTGCCTGGAGCGCGCACATCCATACGATGCAGGCCTTCAGGCGCTACCCCGGAATGGATTGATTCGTCCGCCAACGGCGCGAATCCTAACAGATTTCCCTGTCCTGTTCACAATCCCGGCCTGCGCGCGGGGCGTTGTTAACCATGTTCCAACCCCTTCGCGTCACTTTTGATCCGTTGCCGGATGGTCTGGCAGGTGAATGGGCCGCGGCCCCGGACATGGGAAAATCCCAGCCAGACGCGGCAGGTGTAAAGGACGACTGGAATGGCTTACTCAGATACTCCCATGGAGCCCGGCGCGCTGATTGGCGCCCACTCCCTCCCCGAAGATCTCTATCGCGCCGGCCTCGCTTATGCGACCGGCACCGGCACGGAGATCAACCTCGTCGAAGCCCACAAATGGTTCAACCTTGCCGCCGTGCGCGGGCATGAAGATGCCAAGGCCCAGCGCCAGGACATGGCCGAAATGCTGAGCACGGACGAAATCAAGCTTGCCCTGCAAGCCGCCCGCGACTGGATGAAGCTGGCTCACTGAACGGTCGTTTGGCTGTCAACCCGGCGCGCGGGCATTGCAGGACGCCGGCACACTGGCGCGCGCGGCGTCGATGTCTGGCTCGACAGCATACGGACGGATACAGTTGACCAGCGTGATCAGGGTGGCGCCCGGCTCTTCCATGTAGGAGAGGTGCGCCGAGTGCTCGAACCAGTAGGTCGCCTTGGCGGGCGCCGACAGCCGGTCCATCCAATCCGCCGCAATGGATGACGGCGTGTTGAGATCATCCCGGCCGAGCAGCATGAAGACCGGCACCGGGCTTTCGGTGACCGTGTCGAAATCCAATTCCGTCAGCTCCGGCAGCAAGGCCTCAAGCGCAGCAAGGCCGCCGGTGTCATACGACTTTCGGTCGTCCTCGGAATATTCCGGCGCGAGTTTGATCGCGCGGAACCAGGGGTCCATGTTGTCCCGATAGGCGGCTGTGCCACCGTAGTGGATCAACCAGTTGCGCTGCGCGCCGATGCGTTCGAGCGTCAGCGGGCCCGGCCCCGGATACGGCGCCAGCGCCTCGAGATCGGCAATCGCCTCTGCATTATCATCCGCCTTCGCCGCCGCCAGCGTACCATCATAGCCGACCTGCTCGTTTCGGCGCATGTTCACCACCTGGCCGCTGGCGATATAGACCGACACGGCATCCGGCTGCGCGAGCGAGGCCTTGAGCCCGATCACCGTGCCCCAGGAATGGCCGAGCAGGACGACCTTCTCCTGTCCGAGGCGGGCGCGTGTGAAATCGATGACCTCGATCAGGTCATCGCGCATCCGCTCGATGGAAAACGTGCCTTCGACATCCGCCGGATCGTTCAGGCGGTAGGTCTTGCCAGTGCCGCGCTGGTCCCATTGCACGACGGTGAAATAGTCTTCCCAGCCACGCTGGTAGGTCCAGCTCATGGCCATTTCCGGCGTACCCGGTCCGCCGTGCACGACGATGAGGATCGGGTTCGCCTTGTCCTTGCCGCGGATCGTCAGCGCCTGGTCGATGCCGCCGATACGGGCGGTGATGGCCTCGTTCACGCCGTTCGGCGTGTTGATCTCGCCCAGCGCCGCCACGATGTCCTTGGCATCCTGCTGCGTGAAAGCCGGGGCGGCCTCGGTGGCGGGTTCTGGCTTCGCCGGTGTCGCGCAGGCGGCGGCGAGCGCGGCCAGGAACGCGGCGCAGACTGGCAAGTAGGCGGATCGGGGCATGCGGGGTGTCCTCGTTGCTGCATCGTAGATGCACCTTCAGGCCACTTTGGATGCACCCGGCTGCAATAAAACTGGCGGGCCGCCTACTACCCCACCCGCCGCGTCATGCCCTTCCAGTACGGCTCGCGCAGATCCTTGCGCAGGATCTTGCCTGATGGATTGCGCGGCAGGGCGTCGATGAAATCGACCGATTTTGGCGCCTTGTAGGCGGCGATGTGCTCTTTCGCCCAGGCAATGATGCTTTCCGGCGTCGGGTCCTCGCCCGGCTTTTTCACGATGATGGCCTTCACGGCCTCGCCCCATTTCTCGTCCGGCACGCCGATCACGGCGACATCGGCCACGCCCGGCGCGCCGAAGATCGCGTTCTCGACTTCTGCCGGATAGACGTTCTCGCCGCCTGAGACGATCATGTCTTTCACGCGGTCGTGAATGTAGAGGAACCCGTCCTCGTCGAAATAACCTGCATCACCGGTGTAGAAGAAGCCGTCACGTACCGCCTCGTTCGTCGCCTCCTCGCGGTTCCAGTAGCCCTTCATCACGAAGGCAGCCTTGATGGCGATCTCGCCCACTTCGCCGGTTGCCACCGCATTGCCCTCGCCGTCCAGGCAGCGCACCACGGCGCCCGGCCACGGCACGCCGCACGAGCGCAGCTTGCCCCAGGCGGGGTCATGCGCTTCCGGTGGCAGGAAAGTGCCGGCGCCAACGGTTTCCGTGAGGCCGTAGAGCTGCGTGAACCGCGCGCCCATGATCTCGACCGCTTCGCGCAGCAGCGCTTCGGAAATCGGCGAGGCGCCATAGAACACCTGCTTCAGGCTGGAGAAATCCACCTCGCGGATATTCTTCTGCTGCGTCAGCATCAGGATTACCGCCGGCACCCAGAAGGCATGCGCAATCTTGTGCTCCGGAATGAGGCGGAGAATGGCCTGCGGATCAATCTCGCGCAGGATCACCGTCTTGGAGCCCTGAAGCGCAGCCAGCACGCCGACATTGACGCCGGCCACATGGAATTGCGGCATGGCATTCATCACCGCTTCGCCCGCATCATAACTCGACCATTCCAGCAGGCCCGCCTGCCGGAAGAAGGCCTGGTAATTGTCATTGGTCAGCATCACGCCCTTGGGCAGGCCCGTCGTGCCGGATGTGTACAGCTGAATGACATCATCGCTGCCTGCAACCGGCAGGCCGGGATTCGCGGCTGGCTTGGCGCTGCGCCATGAAGGATAATAGTCCCAGTCTTCCCGGTCACCATCGAGCGTGATGATGCGCTTCAGGTCTGGCAGCTCCGCCTTGATCTGGTCGATCATGGCGTAGAACTCCTTGCCGACGAACAAGACCTTCGCCTTGGCATCCGACAGGATGAACCTGACTTCCGGCGCCGCGAGACGTGTGTTCACTCCCGTCATCACGGCCCGCGCCTTGGCGCAGCCGAACAGCATCTCGTAATAGACGTCGGTATTCTTCGCGAGATAGCCGACCCGGTCATCCGGCTTGATGCCAAGCGCGAGGAGACCATTGGCGACCTGATTGGTGCGCACGTCGAATTCAGCATAGCTCGTCGCCTTGCCCTCAAACCAGAACGCCGTCTCGTCCGGGCGCAGGCTTGCCTGTACACGCGGAATATCGGCAAGGAACGGCATTGCATCGATATCGATCATCGGCTTCCTCCATCATCTTTTCCTGCAGAGTAAGGCTTTTCCGAAATGTGTCAGCCCCCGCAGGGCTGCATCCGGCCCGACAGTTTGTCCCCCCTCTTTGGCAAAGCAGATTTTTGTGCAAACGTTCGCCCGGCGCGCGAACCGGGCAATGGCGTGCGGCGGGGACAAATCGATGGCGGACATTTTTCTATCCTATAGCCGGGCTGACAGGCCAAAAGCGCAGGTGTTTGCCGAGGCGCTGACGGCGGAAGGTTTTTCCGTCTGGTGGGACAAGGTGCTGCGCGCCGGCCAGACCTATGACGAAGTGACCGAAGGCATGCTGCGCGACGCCGATGTCGTCGTGGTGCTGTGGTCTACCGTCTCGGTGAAATCCAAATGGGTGCGCACCGAGGCAACGCTGGGCCAGCGCACGTCCATCCTGATCCCGGCGATGATCGAAGAGGCCGAACGGCCGATCATGTTCGAGCTGACCCAGTCGGCAGACCTGATCGGCTGGGACGGCGACCGCAATGATCCGCGCTGGAAGGAGTTCGTGCTCGACATCCAGCGTGCGGCTGAGCATGCCGTTCCAGCCGAGGCCATTCCTGTTCCACCTCCACCGGCGCCTGGACAAGCGGCCGACATGACAATGGAGCTGACCTTCTGGACCTCGGTATCGGACAGCGACGACAAGGCCGATTTCGAAGCCTACCTGAAACGCTATCCGGAGGGCCATTATTCCGACCTCGCCCGCAACCGGATTGCCGCCATTACCCGCGCCGAAGCCCGCGCCGCAGCCCCACCTCCACCTCCGCCCGCGCCCCCACCACCTCCTCCCCCTCCCGCCCCGCCTCCACCGCCCCCGGCAGTTGCCGCTGCCCCGGCACCCAAAACGATCTACGCCGCGCCGCCCAAGCCCCAGCCCGCGCCGCCCAGGGCTGCGCCGGCGCCCGCGAAGAAATCCGGATCGACTGTCCCCTTCATCGCCGGCGGCGTTGTGGCCATCCTGATTGCCGGATGGGGCGTGTCGCAACTTCTCCCCGGCGACGCCGCCGAAGAGGCGGCGACCGAACGGGCGGAAATGGCAGTTGAGGCGCCTGAGCCCGCCGCCCTACCCGAAACGCCGGTTATTGAACTGGCTTCCGTTGAAACAGCCGTGCCGGAATCCGAGCCCGCTCTGGAACCGGAACCCGAGCCGGAGCCCGAGGTGCCGCCCGCTCCGGTGTGTGACGTGTGCCCGGCAATGGTCAGCCTGCCCGGCGGCACCTACACCATGGGTTCGCCGCCGACCGAATCCGGACGCGAGCCCATTGAAGGGCCCCAGCGGGAAATCACCCTTCCGGCCTTCTCGATCAGCAAGACGGAGATCACTTATGCCGAGTGGATCGCCTGCGCCGACGATGGCGGCTGCGGCGGATACCGTCCCGGCGCGCCAACCAGCCCGGACATGCCCGTCGCGGCAGTCTCCTGGCGTGATGCCAATGCCTACGCGAAATGGTTGTCGGAGAAAACCGGACGCACGTATCGCCTCCCCACCGCAGCCGAGTGGGAATATGCCGCACGCGGAGGAACGACGACCGCCTATTGGTGGGGTGACCGGTTCGACACCTCCAACGCCCCCCGCGACCGTATCCGCGAAGCCGCCAGCCTGCCGGAAAACCCGTTCGGCCTTCAGGGCATGCTCGGCAATGTTGGGGAATGGGTCGAGGATTGCTACGTGAATGGCTATACCGACGCTCCGACGGACGGCAGCGCCGTCACGACCGGTGATTGCAGCCGCCGGGTTGTGCGCGGTGGATCGGTCAAGAGCAGCCCGTCCGCACACCGCGCCGCAAACCGGGCGCGGATGTCGGTGTCCACCCGCGACCGGCAGTATGGATTCCGCGTCGTGCTGACTGAAGATTGAAGGAGCGCAGGATGCGGCTTGCCGGTTTGACCAGCGCACTTTTGCTCGCAGCCGCCTGCACCACAACGCCCGCGCCTGTTCCAGCTGTCTCACCACCAGAGCGCGAGTTTGCTGAGCCTGAGACCGAGCGCTCATGCCTCACCTTCCTGACACTCAAGGAGCCAGGCCCCGCACGAGATGAAGCGTTTGCCGATATAGAACAGGTAATGCTGACCTATATTCTGTTGAGCATGCCGAACTGTCTCGACTCCCCCGACCCTGTCATCCGAGATGGCTACGCCTTTGAAATCCTGTCCCTCATACTGCGCGCCGGCGACCAGTCAGAGGAAACTGTCCGCACTCTGATGACACGCCTGCTCGCCGACCTCGCCAGCGCCGGCGAGGACAAGAATGGATTTCGCGGCCCCTTCGCAGCTCTTGCTCTCGCCGAAGTTGCCCGAGTGGACCGGATCACGCCTTTCCTCTCCGAAGAAGACCGCTGGGACCTGCTGATGGCGGCGAAGACCTATCTCGGCGGCCTGACCGACTATCGCGGCTATTCCAGCACCGAAGGCTGGCGCCACGGCGTCGCCCATACGGCCGACCTGTTGATGCAAATGTCGCTCAACTCCCACCTCACCAAACCGCAGGCGGAAGAGATTCTCGCCGCTGTGGCCACAAAGGTCGGCACGCCAGACCACGCCTATATCTTCGGCGAAAGCGAGCGCCTCGCCGCGCCGATCACCTATCTCGCCTTCAAGGAGACCTTCACCGCCGAGGAATGGGCCGCCTGGTTCCAGTCCCTCTGGCCTGCTGATGATCCCTTGCGCGAGACCGCCTATAGGTCCGAAGCCGCACTCACCAAGCTGCACAACCTGCGCGCCTTCGCGCAGTCGGTTTATGTCAACGCCGTGGCCAGCAATGATGACCGGATGAAGCCGGTGGCGGGCGCCGCGTTCCAGTTCCTGAACCAGCTGCCCTGACGCGGCAGGCCTTGCCCTGCCCCCGCCTTTCCGGCACACCGCTGGCTGTCATGACCCTCGCCTCGACACCCCCCGACGCGGCCCTGGCCGAAGAGATGCACGCCATGGGCGAACGCGCCCGCGCGGCCTCCCATACGCTCGGCCTGATGAGCGCAGCGGACCGCACGCGCGGCCTCGTTGCCATCGCTGCCGCCATCCGCGCCGCCGCTGCCGATATCCTCGCCGCTAATGCAGCGGACATGGCCGCCGCCCGCACGAAGGGCCTCGCGCCCTCGATGCTCGACCGGCTGGCCCTCGATGCCGGACGGATCGAGGCGATCGCCGCCGGCGTCGAAACCGTTGCCGCCTTGCCCGACCCGGTGGGCCGTGAACTCGCCCGCTGGACCCGGCCGAACGGTCTCGACATTGCGCGCATCGCCGTGCCCCTTGGCGTCATTGGCATCATCTACGAGAGCCGCCCGAACGTGACCGTCGATGCCGGCACGCTCTGCCTGCGCTCCGGCAATGCCGCCATCCTGCGCGGCGGATCAGAAAGCATTCTCTCGTCCCGCGTTCTGGCAGGCGCCATGCGCGGCGCCCTGAAACGCGAAAGCCTGCCGGAAAACGCCATTCAACTGGTGGCGACGACCAGTCGCGAAGCCGTCGGCCATATGCTGGCCGGCCTCGGCGGCGCGCTGGATGTGATCGTCCCGCGCGGCGGCCGCAGCCTTGTTGAGCGCGTGCAGGCCGAAGCCCGCGTGCCCGTCATCGGCCATCTCGAGGGCCTCTGCCATACCTATGTCGATGCCGCCGCCGATCCTGCCAAAGCGGTGGACATTGTCGTCAACGCCAAGATGCGCCGCACCGGTGTGTGCGGATCCCTGGAAACCCTGCTGGTTGATGTGGCCGTAGCCCCCACCCTCCTGCCGCGGGTCGCCCGCGCGCTGGAGGACGCCGGATGCGAACTGCGCGGCGACGGGCGCACGCGCGCCTTGCTCCCGCACATTACTCCGGCTACGGAAGAAGACTGGGCGACCGAGTATCTCGCCCCGATCCTCGCCATTGCTGTGGTCGACGGACTCGAAGGCGCCCTTGCCCACATTGCGCGCTGGTCGTCGGGCCACACGGACGCCATCATCACCGAGGACCAGAACGCCGCCGAGGCCTTCCTCGCCCGTGTCGACAGCGCCATCGTCCTGCACAATGCCTCCACTCAGTTTGCCGATGGCGGCGAGTTCGGATTCGGCGCCGAGATCGGTATTGCCACCGGCCGCATCCACGCGCGCGGCCCGGTCGGCGCCGAACAGCTGACGACCTACAAATACGCCGTGCGCGGCACGGGTCAGGTCCGGCCTTGACGCGCGTGCAGCTGCCCGGCCCCGCTGCCGGTCGCCGGATCGGCCTTCTCGGCGGAAGTTTCAATCCCGCCCATGAGGGACACCTCCATGTCGCCGAAACGGCGCTGAAACGCCTGCGCCTTGACACCGTCTGGTGGATCGTCGCGCGCGGCAACCCCCTGAAATCCGAACACGGATCATTCGAGAAACGTCTCGCGTCGGCCGAGGCAATCGCTGCCTCGCCTGCAATGCATGTCACCGATATCGAAAGGCAGCTCGGCCTCACCTACACCGTCGACACCCTCCAGGCCCTGCGAAAGGCGGAACCTGACGCACACTTCGTCTGGCTGATGGGCGCCGACAGCGCCGCGACCTTCCACCTCTGGAAAGACTGGGAAGACGTCGCCCGTGCGGTTCCGATCGCGGTCATCTCTCGCCCCGGCACCCGCCTCTCCCGCAGCCTCCCCTTCACGCGCCAGTTCGCCGACGCCCGCCTGCCGGAACGCGAGGCACGCAGCCTGCCCGGCCATGCCGCACCTGCCTGGGTCTATCTGCGTGGTCCGGGCAATCCCCTCTCCTCCACAGCCCTGCGGCGCAAGCGATGAGCCTTACGCCCCATGATCTCGAACGCCACAAGCGCCACATCCTGCTCAAGGAAATCGGCGGGCCGGGCGTGCAGAAGCTGCGCGCGGCGTCTGTTTCAGTGATTGGTGCAGGCGCGCTCGGAGGGCCCTGCGCGCTTTATCTCGCGGCCGCCGGTGTCGGACATATCGAAATCTGGGACGATGACAGTGTCGACCGGTCAAACCTGCAACGCCAGATCCAGTTCCAGGATGGCGACGCCGGCGCCGGGAAAGCGAACATCCTCGCAGCGCGCCTGCGCGCCATTGATCCCGCGCTCAAAATCGATTCGATCCCGCGCCGTTTCGCAGACGGCGATGCGCCCGCCGGCAAAATCCTGATCGACGCCTGCGATAATTTCGACACGCGCTTTGCGCTCAACCGTCTCGCGCACAAGAGCCGCCGCGCGCTCGTCTCGGGCGCCGCCAGCGGATGGACCGGACAGGTGGGCGTCTTCGCGTCCGGTCTCGTTCCCGGCGCGCCGTGCTACCAGTGCTGGGTACCGGAAATGCCGCCCGCAGCGGAGGCCTGCGACGAGGTCGGTGTCGCCGGACCTGTTACGGGCCTCACAGGTTCCGCGATGGCGCTCGAAACACTCAAGCTTGTCACCGGCGCCGGCACCCCGCTCATCGGACGCCTGCTGATGATTGACGGACTTGTCGGTTCAACCCGGACGATCAATCTGCGCCGCGATCCGCAGTGTCGTCTTTGTAATGTCTGACGTCAGGGTTTGACACCGCGCCGTCCGAGGGGGTTATCTCACCAGATTCGAGACTGAAAGTAGCGCGTTACCATGTTCCGAAGCTCCCTGGCTGTCATCCTCACAATCGGGATCATTCTGTTCGCAGGCTGGATGACGCTTCGACGTGCTGACATTCCGTATGAGCAGCTGGAAGCCGTCTATGCCAATTCCGACAGCCGCTATCTTGCCTTCGGCGACGACATGCGGGTGCATTTCCGCGATGTCGGCCCGCGCGATGCGCCGGTCATCATACTCGTGCACGGCTTCTCCGCCTCGCTGCATACCTGGGACGGCTGGGTCAGCAACCTGAAGCGCGATTACCGCGTCATCAGTGTCGATCTTCCGGGCCATGGCCTGTCACGCTGCATCGACAATTCGCAAATCGGACCCGACCAATTCATCGACACGGTCCAGCGCGTGGCCAACACGCTCGAGATCGAACGGTTCACGCTGGCCGGCAACTCGATGGGGGGCAGCGCCGCCTGGAATTATGCGCTGGCCCATCCGGAACGCCTGGATGGCCTCGTCCTGGTGGACGCTGCCGGCTGGCCGCGCACGGAAGACGAAAGCAAGGACCGCCCGCTGGCCTTCCGCCTGCTCGATATCAGCCTCGCGCGCCGCGTGATGCAGGACCTTGATCTCACCTCCATCATTCGTGACGGGCTTGAAGACAGCTTTGGCGACCCGGCCTTTGTCACGGACGAAATGGTCGAACGCTATGCCTCGCTTGCCCGCGCGCCGTGTCACCGGGAAGCCTTGATGGAGCTCGGCTCCGGCAGCGCAGGCCGCGTCGATGCCACGCCTGAGCTTCTTTCGGCCATCACCACTCCGACGCTCGTGATGCACGGCGAACAGGACAATCTCATTCCGGTCGAGCACGGGCGCAATTTCGCCGCCGCGATCCCGGGCGCCGAGCTGATCCTCTATGCCGGCGTTGGTCACCTGCCGCAGGAAGAAATCCCCGATATCTCGGCGGGCGACCTGCGCGCCTTCCTGACAACGCAGGTCTACGGCATTGATGATGTCGCCCTGGAGGATACCCAAGGCGCAACGAACTGACCGCGGTCAGAGGATCGCGGGAATCACGCGGTCTGGCGGGCGGTGGCCGTCGGCGAAGGTCTTGATGTTGATGATCACCTTTTCGCCCATCTCGGTGCGGCCCTCGATCGTCGATGATCCCATGTGCGGCAGCAGCAGGACGTTCGGCAGGCCGATCAGGTCGGCGTTCACCGACGGCTCGCGCTCGAACACATCCAGCCCGGCGCCCGCAAGCTGGCCGCCCCGGATGGCGCGGGCCAGTGCCGCCTCGTCGATCACTTCGCCGCGCGCGGTATTGATGATGTAGGCTTCCGGTTTCATCAGCGCAATGCGGCGGGCATTGATCAGGTGGAACGTTGCCGGCGTGTGCGGACAGTTGACGGACACGATATCCATCCGCGCCAGCATCTGGTCGAGCGAATCCCAATAGGTCGCCTCAAGGCCTTCCTCGATGCGCGGGCCGACTGGCTTGCGGTTGTGATAATGGATCTGCATGCCGAACGCCTTGGCGCGGCGCGCCACCGCCTGCCCGATGCGGCCCATGCCGATGATGCCGAGCCGCTTGCCTGACAGGCGCCGGCCCATCATCCAGGTCGGCGTCCAGCCATCGAACTTGCCACTGTCCATGATCTGCGCGCCTTCATGCAGGCGGCGCGGCACGGCAAGGATCAGCGCCATGGCGACATCGGCGGTATCATCCGTCAGCACGCCCGGCGTATTGGTGACCGTGATGCCGCGCTGTACGGCGCTGGCCACGTCAATGTTGTCAACGCCGGCGCCGAACTGGGCGATCAGGCGCAGTTTCTCGCCGGCCCGCGCCATCAGGCGTCCGTCGATCCGGTCGGTCACCGTCGGCACCAGCACATCGGCCGTCTGCATCGCTTCGGCCAATTGTTCCTGCGTCAGGGGAATGTCGGACTCGTTCAACCTCGCATCAAACAGCTCTTTCATCCGCAGCTCGACCGGGGCCGGCAGCTTGCGGGTGACGACGATTTTCAGCTTCGATGCCGGCATGGGACTCCCGTCAATCTGTCTTGTTCTCAATGCCGCTTACCAGACGCTGTGCGCCGCGCCAATGACCCGCTGTTTTACCTCGGATTCATGCGGGGCGGGTACAAGGGGCACTTCCGGATTTCGAGGATCACTGCACATGAAACGGGCAGTCGTCACCCTTGCGCTTCTCATGGCCTGTTCAGGTGCGCCTCCCGTTTCGGCGGAAGCCCCGGCAGACGTGCAGATCAGCCGGTTTTCCGGCAAGCCGGTGCCTCGCTTCGAAACCTTGAAACATGAGAAGGTGAACGGCCGGAAGGGCCCGAGCGAAGAGTATCAGGTGCAATGGGAATATGCGCTGAAAGGCCTGCCCGTGCTGATCGTCAAGGAAAGCGGCGACTGGCGCTATGTGCGCGACCCGGCCGGCGATGAGGTCTGGATCAAGAATACCCAGCTTGCGGCGCGCCCGAACGCGCTGACGACCGGCGCCTTTGTCCTGAAGACCGGCCGCGCGAAGGACAGCGACAGCGTCGCCAGGGTGGCCTCCGGGGCGCTGGTGGAGCTGGGAACCTGCGACGAAACGATGTGCGAGGTCACCGCCGGCCGGTTTCGCGGATGGGCGCCGCGGGCGCAGCTCTGGGGCTCAACCGCGACAAAAGGTTGACTTTATCCCCGGCAGACGGTGGGAAGACGCCTGACTTTTTTCGCCTTTTACAGGATGTACCCGATGTCCGGACCGCACGACTTCCATACCCCGAAGTCTTCCTACACGAAGGAAGACCTGCTCGAATCCGGCAAGGGTGGCTATTTCGGCCCCGGCAATGCGCAATTGCCCGAGCCGCCGATGCTGATGATGGACCGGATTGTCGAGATCACCCTCGATGGCGGCGCCTTCGGCAAGGGCAGCGTGATCGGCGAACTCGATATCAATCCGGACCTCTGGTTTTTCAGCTGCCACTTCCCCGGCGACCCGGTGATGCCGGGCTGCCTTGGCCTCGATGCCATGTGGCAGGCGGTCGGCTACTGGCTTGGCTGGTCAGGCTCGCCCGGCAAGGGCCGCGCACTCGGCGTTGGCGAGGTGAAGTTCACCGGCGAAATCACGCCCGACAAGAAGCTCGTGCGCTACGAGATCGACATCAAGCGCGTGCGCCGCGGCAAGCTGAATCTCGGGATTGCGGACGGCCGCGTCTATGTTGACGGCGAGCATGTCTACACCGCCATCGACATGAAGGTCGGCCTGAAAAATATTGCAAACGACGCCTGACGCCAGTCCAGAAACCGTCCACATCTTCCGGGCTCTTCAATTGACGGTTTGGCCGGGAACTCGCCTGTAAGGCGACCGCGCAGCTATAAGCTCAGACCCCGGCCACCTGGCCCCAGGAGGGTTCGATGAAGACGAGCACGATGACGAACAGGGCAAGGGTGAGACGCATGAGAACTCCCGGGGGATTTGCCGGGGACGTTTGCAGGATGCGTGCCGCATTCTACGCCCCAACTTGACGCGCCTTGCGGGCCCGCCTAGCCCAGCCTTGAAGCAGAAACACGAGGAGACCCCGATGGCGGACGAGTGGAACATGCCCAAGGGCGACCTGATGAAGGGCAAGCGCGGCGTCGTGATGGGCGTTGCCAACCAGAACTCGATTGCCTGGGGCATTTCGAGCCAGCTGGCCGCGCAGGGCGCCGAGATCGCGTTTACCTATCAGGGCGACAGCCTCGAGCGCCGGGTGCGCCCGCTGGTCGAATCCATCGGCATGGACACGATGATCCCGGCCGACGTGACCGATGATGCGAGCATGGATGCCGCCTTCGCCGCCATCAAGGAAAAGTGGGGCAAGATCGACTTCCTCGTTCACTCGATTGCCTTCGCCGGCAAGGATGAGCTGCAGGGCTCGATGGTGGCGAACACCACGCGCGAGGGCTTCCGCCGCGCGATGGATATCTCCGTGTACAGCTTTATCGATTGCGCGCGCCGCGCCTCGGAACTGATGCCGGATGGCGGCTCGATCATCTGCATGACCTATCTCGGCGCCGAGCGCACCGTGCCCTCCTATAACGTGATGGGCGTCGCCAAGGCCGCGCTGGAAGCCTCGACCCGCTACGCCGCGCGCGATCTCGGCCCGCAGGGCATCCGCGTCAACGCCATCTCCGCCGGCGCCATGCGCACGCTCTCCCTCGCCGGCATTCGCGGCGGCAAGAGCCTGATGGGCACGGGCCGCAGCTGGTCGCTCCTCAAGGAAGACACGAGCATGGAAGGCGTCGCCGGCTGCGCGCTCTACCTCCTCTCCCCGCTCGGCCGCTCGATCGCCGGCGAAGTGATCCACGTCGATGCCGGCTTCCACGTCGTCGGCGTGCCGGATGCGGGCGAGGAAGAGTAGGCCGATCACGGATGGTCCCCACGCTGCAGTCGATTGAAAAGACCTGCACCGCGTGTCCCGCTCAATGGGAGGGGGAATTGTCTGATGGGACACGATTCTATGTCCGCTATCGTTACGGCGTGCTTAGGGTTGGTTTCGGCGCAACTCATGATGTCGCCGTCGATGACACCCGCTTCGAATGGGAACTCGGCGACGGGCTTGATGGCTGGATGGACTGGGATCAGGCCAGCGACTATTTCGACCGGGCGGTGCTCGCGCTTTATCGCGGGGACGCCTGAACTTCCGGCCCGGTCATGACTTGACCGCACGCCCGGCGCGCGCGAAAATCTGATGCTTCACCGGAGCGTCTATGTCCCGCAACCTGTCCGAGTCCCGCTAGAGGGCCTGCCGTTCCCGCATGGATTTGTCCGTGCAAGGCAGGCCGGCAAGAGCGACGCCCCGGCGCCCTTCCCTGAAACGGGAGCGCGCCGGTCCCGTTTTTGTGCGCCCTGATGCCCGTGAGGCCGGGGCGAATACCGGACACACTTCCCAATGGATATTTCACGCGAAGAACAGCGTGTGCTGCACCTTCTGGCGCAAGGCGGATGGATTGACGTGACGCGCGGCGACGGCGCCAAGATCATCGAGGCCGATTGCTTCACGCGCGAAGGCTGGCGCTATACCGGCCTGCGGCTCGACCTTTTCCGCAAGCTGAAGCGAAGGGGCACCATCGCCTCAAGCGCCGGCAAGCCCTACCGTATCACGCGGCGGGGCCTCAGGCTCGTGCGGTCGCAGCCGGACAATTGCTAGCAAGCCAAGGCCCCTTCCGCTAACCTCTCCGGAAAGCAGAGGGGGCCAGTTCTTGGCGGCACGCATCTTCATCTGGGTCGGACATCCGCGCGAGACATCGCTGAGCCATGGCATGGCCGACGCCTACGCGCGCGGCGCGAAGGCCAAAGGCGCCGAGACGCGCCGGATGCACCTGTCTGACATGAACTTCGATCCCGACCTGCACGAGGGTTACAGCGCGCGCAAGACATTGGAGCCATGCCTTGAAGAATGGCGCGAGAACATTCTCTGGGCGAACCATCTCTGCTGGGCCTATCCGCAATGGTGGGGCGGAATGCCGGCCAAGATGAAAGGCGTGATCGACCGCGCCTACCTGCCCGGCTTTGCCATGCGCTATCACGAAACCGATCCGTGGTGGGACAAGTTGCTGGCGGGCCGGTCGGCAGACATATTGATGACCGCCGATGGCCCGGCCTGGTTTGACCAGGTCTCCTATGGGCGCCCAGCGAAGTTGCAGGTGGAAAATCTCGTCCTGAAGTTTGCCGGCGTCAAACCCGTCCGCACACTGCAGATAGGCACGGTGAAAAGCGCCAAGCCGGAGAAGATTGCCGCCTGGCTGAAACAGGCCGAGGCGCGCGGCACAGCGGCGGCGAGCCGCCTCGCATGAAGACGACGCCTGAAACGCATGCACCGCTCGGAGATTTTCCGGCCTACCCCGCCGCCGAAATGCAAGCCCGTGCCGAGGCCTTCCATGCGGCGATGGCGCCGCGCCGATCCATTCGTCAGTTCTCGGACAAACCGGTGGACCGGGCCGTGATCGAAGCCTGCATCCGCACGGCCGCGGGCGCGCCCTCCGGCGCCAATCACCAGCCCTGGTTCTTCGCCTGCGTCGGCAGCGCGGAGAAGAAACGCGAAATCCGCCTCGCGGCGGAAGCCGAGGAGCGCGCCTTCTATGCCGGCAAAGCGGGCGAAGACTGGCTGGACGCGCTGGCGCCGATCGGCACCGATGCCGACAAGCCCTACATGGAAACCGCGCCCTGGCTGATCTGCATCTTTGCTCAGCGGCGCGGCGGCGTGCGCGAAGGCGAAGACCGGAAGAATTACTATATCCACGAGAGCGTCGGCATCGCCACCGGCCTGCTCATCGCCGCCTGCCAGATGGCCGGCCTCGCCACGCTGGTACACACGCCGAACCCGATGGCCTTCCTGAACACGATCTGTAACCGTCCGGAGACGGAGAAACCGTTCCTGATACTCGTGGCGGGTCATCCGGCCGACGGCGCGATGGTGCCCAAACATGCGCTGATCAAGAAACCGCTGGATTCGGTGGCAAGCTGGCTGTGAGGCGCGATCACCGAGAGCTTATACTCAAAAATTCCTTGTGGCTTAAAAGGGTATTGGGCTCAGAGGCCAAATCGAATCTCACGGTGCCATCTATGCGATCAATTCGAAACAGCTCGCCGCGACCTCCCGGCCCGAGCAGCCAAACACGCTCAGGCCAGGCGATTCTGATATCTTGAACTTTTCGATACGCGTTGCACGCACCAGCTTCTGCGGGTTCCTGCTCTAACGGGTCAATTGCGCAGTATTGCAGCATCCACGCTCGCAGTTTTGCAATTTCAGCGTCTGACTTTTTGACTTCGCACAACAGCAGTTCGCGCAAGCCATCGCCACCATATCCGACCAAATCGAACGCCCACTTCCGCTTCGACTGCATTCCGAGAACACTTATTGGCCATCCATACTCGATATGAAGACGAGCAAGCGCGCCAATTGTGATCACCGGCTCATGCCAAAGTGTGACAGGTCTTGGCGCGACAGACTTTAGCCCTTGCCAGAAAATTTGCTCCGACACTGTGCTGAGCGGCGCTCTAAAAGCTCCGTCGCTGTGTGTGACCAAATCGTGATCAATCGCTCGCATGAACCATTCAGCATCATAGGGCTCAAGCGAGTGAATAGATTTTATCCGAAACCCGTCGGTTGAATAGGCTCTGTTCGGCGCGTGGCAGAAAGACGGAAGCCATTCGGTCAGAACTCGCGTTTCAAACAATTTTAGAGCATCAGGCATTCAGCATTTGTAGGAGTGTGTGCCGCCTGCGTCCACGCAAATGGCTCAGGGCGTGACGGTCACCGCCGGGCCGAGAAAGCGGATCCAGTAGAAGGAGAGCGCATCTTCGCCGGGCTGCGTCGCATAGGCGGCGAGGCGCGCGTCTCCCTTCAGGGCGGGCAGGTTCACGGCGGGGATTTCGAGTCCGTCCTGATTGATGAGGTCGAAGCGCACGAAGGTCCAGCCGTCGAGCCCGCGCGGGGCGCGCAGGCGCGAGGTTTCAGACATCCGCAGCGGCGCAGGCTCGGGCAGCGTTCCCGACAGGCGCAGGAAGACCTGCGTGACCCAGACACCGCTGCGCGTGCGCACCACACCGAAGGCGACGTGCGTCGCCTTGAGATGTAGGATGTTTTCGCGGTGGCCGGGACTGTTCATCAGGTTTTCGTGCAGGCGTTTCAGCGCGAAGTCCGGGTTCATCCGGCCGGAAGATTTCGACACGGTGGCGACATTCTCGGCGGAAAAGTCTGCGAGCGCTGTGCGATCGAGCGCGGCGATACGGTCATCCGCGCTGCGGCCATCCGGCCCGTGATGACCGAAGAAACCGTTGGCCGCCATGTCGAGACTATGGAACCGGGCGGCGGCGCGCAGGTCTGTGCGCAGAGCAACCGGCGGCAGGCCGGCGGCACGGCGCTCGTCGTTCACCAGGGCGAGGAAGCCGGCTTCAAGGTCAGCATCGAAGGCATAGCCTTCCGGCGGGGCGGCAAGACAGGCGCGGGCCGCTTCGACATAGGCCGCGATGGCGGACGGGCGGCCTTCTGTGCGCAGGTCGCAGGCGAACGCCGGCAACGCGCCGAAGATCATCAGGACAAGGAGCAGGAAACCGCGCATAGGCAGGAAGATTAGCATGCTTCGCCCCTATGTTCATCGCTTGCGTGGCAGGTCAGATGACGCCGGCCGTCTGCAGGCGCGACAGCACCGGCGCGAGCATCCGCTCGATGGCGTCCGCCGAAGGCTTCACGTCGCCATAGGCCGGCACGCCTTCATCCGCGATCACGAGATCGGCTTCGAACATGGCCGGATAGGTGAAGCGGTAATGCGCAGCGCGGACCGTGGACATGTATTGCAGCAGCACCGAGTCGACCGTCCGGCCGCGCTCGATCACGTCGCGGCGGATACGTCGCGCGAGGCGCAGGTCGTCCGGCGTGTCGACATAGACCGACAGGTCGATCAGGTTGCGGATCTTCGGCATCGAGAGGGCGTGAATGCCTTCGAGGATCAGCACCGGCGCCGACTCGATGCGCCGCGTTTTCTTCGACCGGTCATGGCGGTCATAATCGTAGATCGGCTGGTCCACGCCCTCCCCTGCTTTCAGGGCTTTCAGGTCGGAGACGAGATGGTCGACCTCCTTGGATTTCGGATCGTCATAGTTGATGCCGGCAACGAAGGCCTCACGCTCGGCCTCGTCCTTGGGCGCGCCGTAGAAACTCATCGGATGGTAATAGGCATCCTCACCGAACATCACGGCGCGCTCGGGCCCGAGGCGTTCCAGCAGGGCCACCGCAAGGGTCGACTTGCCGGAGCCGGAGCCGCCCGACATGGCGATCAGGAAGGATTTTCGTTTGGTCATCGGCGCCGCCTCTATTGCCGCAACAGGGTTTCCACGAAAAAGGGCCGTCCAGCAAGGACGGCCCTTTCCTATTTCTGAGGCGCGGGGCGATTACTCGCCGGCGTCCGCGCCTTCGATTTCCTTGCCGGTCTCCTGATCGACGACCTTCATCGAGAGGCGGACCTTGCCGCGCTCGTCGAGGCCCATCAGCTTGACCCAGACCGTGTCGCCCTCTTTGACCATCTCTTTCGGGTGGCCGATGCGCTTGTTGGCCATCTGCGAGACGTGGACGAGGCCGTCCTTCGGTCCGAAGAAGTTCACGAACACGCCGAAGTCTTTCATCGAGACAACCTTGCCTTCGTAGATCGCACCGATTTCGGCTTCCGCCGTGATGCCCTTGATCATCTTGATCGCAGCATCGATCGACTTGCGATCCATGGCCGAGATCTGGACCGTGCCGTCATCATCGATGTTCACCTTGGCGCCCGTCTCGTCGACGATGCCGCGGATGACCTTGCCGCCCGAACCGATCACATCACGGATCTTGTCGGTCGGCACCTTGATGATTTCCATCTGCGGGGCGGTGTCAGCCAGCTTGCCGCGCGATGCGGTGAGGGCTTTGGCCATTTCGCCGAGGATGTGCTCACGGCCACCTTTCGCCTGATCGAGGGCCTTGCCCATGATCTCGCGCGTGATGCCGGCCACCTTGATGTCCATCTGGAGCGAGGTGATGCCGTTCTCGGTGCCGGCCACCTTGAAGTCCATGTCGCCGAGATGGTCTTCGTCGCCGAGGATGTCGGAGAGGACTGCGAAGTCCTTGCCTTCGAGGATGAGGCCCATCGCGATGCCGGAAACCGGGCGCGCGATCGGCACGCCGGCATCCATCATGGCGAGGGAACAACCGCAGACCGTCGCCATCGAGGACGAGCCGTTGGACTCGGTGATCTCGGAGACGAGACGGATCGTGTACGGAAAGTCTTCATGCTTCGGCAGGACAGCCTGCAGCGCGCGCCAGGCGAGCTTGCCATGGCCGATCTCGCGGCGGCCTGCGCCGCCCATACGGCCCGCTTCGCCGACCGAGTAGGGCGGGAAGTTGTAGTGCAGCATGAACTTCTGCTTGTGCGTACCGTCGAGGCCTTCGATGTATTGTTCGTCATCGGAGGTTCCGAGCGTGGTGACGCAGATCGCCTGCGTTTCGCCGCGCGTGAACAGGGCCGAACCGTGCGTGCGGGGCAGGAAGCCTGCTTCCGACACGATCGGGCGGATCTGGTCGAGCTTGCGGCCGTCAATGCGCTCACCCGTTTTCAGGATGTCGCCGCGAACCACAGAGGCTTCGGCTTCCTTGAAGGCGGCCTTGAACAGGTCGGCCGACATTTCGCCGGGCGCCTCTTCGGTGCCGACGAGGGCAGCTTTCGCCTTGTCGCGCGCTTCGCCGACAGCGGCGTAGCGTTCGGCCTTCGCGGTGATCTTGTAGGCTTTCGACAGGTCCTTGCCGACGATTTTCTCGATGGCCTTGACGGCGTCCGAGTTGTCTTCCGCCGCAAATTCAAACGGCTCTTTCGCGGCTTTCTCGGCCAGATCGATGATCGCATCGAGCACCGGCTGCATGGCGTCATGACCGGCGACAACGGCGCCCAGCATGATCTCTTCCGACAGCTCATAGGCTTCCGATTCCACCATCATCACGGCGTCGGCAGTGCCGGCGAGGACGAGGTCGAGATCCGAATCTTCGAGTTCGGCGACGGTCGGGTTGATGACATACTTGCCATCGATATAGCCGACGCGCGCAGCACCGATCGGGCCCATGAACGGCGCGCCCGACAGGACGAGCGCCGCGGAGGCGCCGATCATGCCGATGACGTCCGGATCATTCTCGAGGTCATACGAGAGCACCGTGATGACGACCTGGACTTCGTTCTTGAAGCCCTTGACGAAGAGCGGGCGGATCGGCCGGTCGATGAGGCGCGAGGTCAGCGTCTCTTTCTCGGTCGGGCGGCCTTCACGCTTGAAGAAGCCGCCGGGAATGCGGCCGGCGGCGAAGTATTTTTCCTGGTAGTTGACGGTCAGCGGGAAGAAGTCCTGACCCGGCTTGGCCGACTTTGCATAGACGGCGGTCGCGAGAAGCGTGGTGTCGCCATAGGTAACCATGACGGCGCCATCGGCCTGACGCGCCACATGGCCCGTCTCGATCGTGAGTGTGCGGCCGGCCCATTCCAGCGACACGGATTGTGTATTGAACATGTCTGTCTTTCTTTCACATACGAAAAGCCCGCCGCGGCCCTATTGCCTGGCGGGCTTGTTTGGAACTACCGGCGGATGCCGAGTTCCGAGATGAGCTTCGCATAGCGCGCTTCATCCTTGCCCCGGACATAGTCCAGGAGCTTCCGGCGGGTGGCGACCATGGTCAGCAGGCCCCGGCGGGAGTGGTTGTCTTTCTTGTTGTCCTTGAAGTGGTCGGTCAGGTTGTTGATGCGATAGGTAAGGATCGCGACCTGCACTTCCGGCGAGCCCGTATCGCCCGGTTTCGTGGCGAACTGCTTGATGAGCTCTTGTTTCTTTTCAGCGGTAATCGACATCGGATAGCCTTCTGGTTTCGCGCCCACGGGCGCTGGGTTCACTAATCGCCTGAATTGGCGGGGTTTTTTGGGAGCGGACCTGTACAGGTGGCCACGGCCGGGATGTCGTCCAGCAGGGTCAGAAGGCAGGCTTCCACCCCAAAAACGGGCTTATGACTCAAATGGGGGGGAATTGGAAGGGCTTGGGGTGATTGAGAAAAGCAAAATGGTTCTGGTAAGCCCAACTTAAACTCAAGCGCCTAGGTTGAAATCGACGTCAACTGGCATGAGACCTGCTAGAAAAAAGAACGAATGTCGTTTTGATCCTAAGTAAACAAGGCCCGCGCTATGTCGCTTCCCAGTCAGTACCTCACTTCGCAAAAGAATTTAGCCTCAGTGCTTGAGGCTATCCGACATGCGAAAGCGCCTGAGAAGTTTACTGTAAAATTTCTCGAAGGCTTGGGATTTAAGTCAACTGGTGATCGATTGGTGATTGGAGTCCTGAAAGCACTCGGATTCGTCGATGATTCTGGGAAGCCGAAAGAGCGTTACTTCCAGTTTTTGGACGATACGCGCTGGGATCAAGTTTTGGCTGAAGCAATTGAAGAAGCCTACGCTGATCTATTCCAAGTCAACGCCAACGCTCACACACTTAGCAAAACTGAGGTGATGAGCAAGTTTAAGACTTTGTCCCAGGGAGCGTACAGCGAGTCCGTTCTAGATAAGATGGGTATGACTTTTACTGCGCTCGCTAAGCTTGGAAACTTTAACTCCAAAACTAAGAAAACTCCGTCTACGCCTGTTGTGAGCAGCGATACTGATGGAGGCAATGAGATCAAAATTCTCAATGGTGCCAATCAGAATGGCGCTCCAACCAACACCAACCTGCAGTTGGGCGGCCTACACTACAACATCCAAATCATCTTACCTGAATCGAGAGATCCAAAGGTCTACGATGTTTTATTTCGGAGTCTGAGAGAGCACCTCATCGGATGAGCGCGGCCGATCAACTTTACGCGTTTTACGCACGAGCAAATCTCACGGAAACGGCGCTTGATCGCGCCGGACGTCAGAGCAATCTAAGTTCCATAGAACTTGCTCATGCCGAAATCGCAAAGTTGGTTGCTATATCTTCGCTTGATGATGAATTGGTCGATTCGGCATCTAAAATGAGCCTTGTTTACTCAGCAATTGCCGCATTTGAAAATTCGGTGCGCTACCTCATTTCGTCGACGCTCGCCGAAAACGTAGGAGAAAATTGGTGGGAATCTTGCGTCTCCGAAAAGATACGAAACGCAGCAAAATCCAGAAGCGATGAAGAAGCAAAAGTCCGCTGGCATGCGCAGCGCGGCTCAGACCCAATCAATTACACGATGTTGCCAAATCTCATCAACATCATCCACCAAAATCATGTTCCGCACTTCGAGCCATTTATACATAGTGTGGAATGGGCTCGCTCTATCTTCGATACTCTTGAGCGTTCCAGAAACGTCGTAATGCATAGTGGGCAGTTGGGTGAACGAGACCTGGCAAGGGTGGGGTCTGCGATAAAGGATTGGGTTAGTCAGGTTTCAGCATAGCGTTGCGTAAGAAATCATAGTTATTGCCCTACGCAATCGGCTCTAGGAAATCTCTTTTGATGACCCTCTCCCCCCTCCCCTCCGATATCGCCCATATCATCCAGCTCGCCATCGCGCCGGTGTTCACGCTGGCCGGCATCGGCGCGCTGCTGAATGTCATGGCGAACCGGCTCGCCCGGGTGGTGGACCGCTGGCGCGCCCTGGAGGGCATCCTGCCCGGCCTAGACGAGACGACCAGCCGGCTGCACATCGGCGAGCTCGGCGTGCTCGACCGGCGCATGGTCCACATCAACCGCGCCATCGCCATGTCGACCCTCGCCGCCCTGCTGATCTGCGTCGTCATCATCCTCCTGTTCACCGGCCAGCTGTTGCCGGTGCCGGTCGCGCAGGCGGTCTCGGTCCTGTTCGTCGTCTCGATGAGCCTGCTCGTCGTGGCGCTCGTCTCCTTCTACATCGAAGTGCGCATCGCGAGCCGCACCCTGCGCGTCACCCGCGCCCTGCTGGACGCCGGGAAGGGCTGATCTCCTGCCTCAAGGCCCCACCCTAACCCTCCCCACAAGGGGGAGGGGACCTGCTGCTCTGTGAGGTAAGACTCGCTCTGCCAAACCAAGCGACCTGTCCCCTCCCCCTTGTGGGGAGGGTCAGGGTGGGGGGCGGCACACGCCGGCCTTGCCTGCTGCCTAAATGGCAAACACCCGCACAGGCTCAAAATGCCCCGCCCGCACTTCGCCCAGCGCGACGGCATCTTCGCCCGC
The DNA here is from genome assembly GCA_040223555.1 of Hyphomonas sp. Lineage (GTDB taxonomy): Bacteria > Pseudomonadota > Alphaproteobacteria > Caulobacterales > Hyphomonadaceae > Hyphomonas. The sequence continues at coordinate 54,791 of JAVKGA010000008.1, read as the reverse complement.
CAGCGCCAGCGCCAGGCGGTCATCCTCGTCGCTGCGACCCGCGCGCCAGCCTTCGACGACATGCGGCAGCAGCATGATCGTGCGCCCCTGGCGCAGGTTGCCCGCGTCCTGCGCGGTCACCTGAAGATGCGGCATGGAATTGAGCACCGCGTGTAGCGGCTTCAGGTGTGCGTGCAGGCCCGCGCGGTAGTCGGCCAGTGCCTGCAGGTCGGCGATCGACACCGCACCGGCGGCATCAAACGCGCCGACGCGCGTGCGGCGCAGCTGGCTGATATGGCCTTCTGCGCCGAGGTCTGCGGCGAGGTCGCGTGCCAACGCGCGCACATAGAAGCCCTTGCCGGAGACGACATGGATCACCGAATGATCCGCGTCCGGCATGCCGATTACCTTGGCCGCGTGGACATCGACTTCGCGGGATTCGAGTTCGAACACTTCGCCGCCCCGGGCGAGATCATAGGCCCGCTCGCCGGCCACCTTGATGGCGGAATATTTCGGCGGCACCTGCTGGATCGTGCCAACATAGGCCATCAGCGCCGCTTCCACCGCTTCGCGCGCCGGGCGCACATCGGACGTGGCGGTCGGATCGCCTTCTGCGTCCTGGCTGGCGGTCGAGATGCCCCAGCGGATCGTGAAGACATATTCCTTGTGGGCGTCCATCGCCCATTGGACGGTCTTGGTTGCCTCGCCAAGCGCGATCGGGAGAATACCGTCCGCCAGCGGATCAAGCGTGCCACCATGGCCGACCTTCTCGGCATTGAACAGGCGCTTGATGATGGCCACGGCCTGCGTGGAGGTCATGTCGACGGGCTTGAACAGGTTCAGCCAGCCCGTGACGGGCTCGCCTTTGCGTTTTCTCTGACGGGACACTTTGTTCTCCAGGTTCCGGGCGGGCGGGTCGAACGCACGTCCGGGGCTTGTTCTGAGGGGCCGCTTATCCCTGCGCGGCGGGTTTCGTCAATGCGTCTGCTGCGCACCCTCACGCACAATTCGATTGCGTCATCGCGAATCCGCCCCATATTCCGGGGTGCACAAGGATGCAACGATGACCGAAACCGAAGACCCCCTCCACCTCGACAACCAGCTCTGCTTTGCCCTCTATTCGGCGTCCCTGCAGATGACCAAGCTGTACAAGCCGCTGCTGGACGAGATCGGCCTGACCTATCCGCAATACGTCACCCTGATGAGCCTCTGGGAGGCGGACGGCGTCACCGTCGGCGCGCTCGGCGAGCGGCTTTTCCTCGATTCCGGCACGCTGACGCCGCTGCTGAAACGGCTCGAAGCCGCCGGCCTCGTCACCCGCACCCGCAATGCCGAGGACGAGCGCCAGGTGCTTATCCGCCTAACGCCCAAGGGCCGCGCCCTGAAGCAGAAGGCCATGTGCATTCCCGAACAGATCGGCGCGAAGGCCGGGCTCACGATCTCGGAATTCCTGACTTTGCGAAAAACCCTCAAGAAGCTGCGCGGCGCGCTGGCGGGCTGAACCGGACGGGCCTGTTTGCCTGCCCTTTTCCCCTCCACTCACGGAAAAGTCAGAACCAATATATTGTGTGCAATCTAATTGTGCTCTATATATAACCCATCAACAGCAAGGAGCCCCCATGAACATCCTCTACACAGCCCACGCCACATCCTCAGGCGGCCGCACAGGCGAAGCCAAGACCGATGACGGACGCCTCGCCGTCACGCTCGACACCGCCAAGGAACTCGGCGGCGGCGGTGGTTCCGGCACCAACCCCGAACAATTGTTCGCAGCCGGATATTCCGCCTGCTTCCACTCGGCGCTGAAATTCGTCGCCGGCCAGAAGAAGGTGAAAGTTCCGGCTGATTCTACCGTCACGGCGCATGTCGGCATCGGCCAGAACCCGAAAGGCAAAGGCTTTGCGCTCGACGTGACGCTCGAAGTGTCACTGCCGGGCGTCGATAAGGCCGAGGCCGAAGCCCTCGTGCATGAAGCCCACGAAGTCTGCCCCTATTCGAACGCGACGCGGGGCAATGTCGATGTGAAACTCAGCGTCGTCTGACGCAAATCTGCGATCCCGGCCGGCTCAATGCCCGGCCGGGATCGCATCATCCTCGTCTTCGTCGAACACGTCCGACAGGGCCGCGCGCGACGGCGGAAGCGACACGACGGCGCCTTTCGGCAGGCGCAGGTTCACGATGTCGAGGTTCAGATCGAAATCGCCGGTCGTCGTTGTGTCACCGGTATCCATCTTGTGGCGCACGACATCGCGGATCTTGATCAGGACCTCGCGGTTATTGTCGACCAGCGGAATCTGGCGGCCATCCGATGTGCCGATCAGCAGGCGGAAATACGGCTCCTGCTTCTTGAGCTTAAGCGCGATCATCACCGCCCGGATGCCCAGCATCAGGCCGATCATCATCAGCAGGGCGCCGATAAGCAGCGACAGGACGCCGGCTTCGGGATTGGCGGACAATACGGCCCAGGCGGCAATGCCGACGAGCCCGAAGAACAGGAAAGCGACGCAGGTTGTGGCGTACACACTCTGGGTCTTGCGATTGGAAGGCGTGTCCCAGGGAAGGAATTCATGCCGCTCGACCGACATCGTCGCGATGCGGCGGATGGCGATCGTATCGTCGGCGAGTTGCAGGGACGCAGCCGAAACTTCGCCCTGGCGCGCACCTTCCTGGTCGATGGTCTGACGTTGCATGCCTTTTCCCCGGCTTTCTGCCCAGTCTTGGTGTCGATACTGGGCGAAGACCTGTCAAATGACAAAGCATCAAGGCAGAAACGCGGCAAAGACCCGTCTGGCGCCTGTCCGGCGTTCAGCCCTGGATATCGCGGCGCACGCGTGGATCGGCGAGCAGCCGGTCAATCGCGGTCGCCTCGTCATAGGATTTGTCCGCAATGAAGTAGAGTTCGGGCGTGAATTTCATCTCGATTTCGCGTCCCAGCCGACCACGCAGGAAGGCAGCCGCCCGATTCAGCGCGCCGGCGAGGCGTGTGCGGCCTTCTTCTGTGTCATCGCCCAGCGGCGTGACGAAGACCTTGGCGCGCTTCAGGTCCGGCGAGCAGCGCACCTCGCCCACGGTGACGAGCACTCCGTTCAGCTCCGGATCGCGCAGGTCTTCCCGCGCGATGACGTCGGCGAGGGCGTGGCGGATGATCTCGCCGGCGCGAAGCTGGCGCTGGGACGGGAGACCGGAGGGACCTGGTTTCTTGGCCATCAGGCGGCGACCTTTGCAGTAACATAGTTCGTAAACGCCGCCTGGCGGGCAGCGTCCCGGCCGAACCATTCGTCCGGGATGATCAATGTGTCGGCGCCGTCCACGTAGACGGCGATATGGCCGCTGCGCACGTCAATCCTGCGAACGCCGGACCATTCGATGCGCGTTTCGACCGGACCGCGCCGGACAGCCAGACCGTCCGCGGAGGCGGTGATCTCGGTATCGAGCGTACGTTCCGTGCCGCGCCCGGGGCGATTTCGGTAAGACCAGCGCATGAAGATAACGTACCACGCAATACCCGCAAAAGCAGCCAGGTTGGCCGAGGCCAGCAGCTGTTCCAGCGGGCTCCATCCGAGTGACCGCGCCACATCCTTTGCCAGAAGCGCTACGCTTGCCGAGATGATCGGGGCCGTGACGCCGGCATAATAGAGCGTCGTCGGCCCAACTGTACCGGTCCGGCTGATGCGGACCAGCCGCTTGAGATCACGGCTCTTCAGCCGTCCGGATACCGACAGAAACTCGCTCATGAGGCCAGCCTAAGCCAGCGTCCTTGCGATTTCCTCTACCTGGAAGCATTCAATTTTATCGCCGACGCGAATGTCTTCATAGCGCTCGAACGCCATGCCGCATTCCATGCCGGCGTTAACCTCGGACACTTCATCCTTGAAGCGTTTCAGGGTCTTCAGCTTGCCTTCGTGGATAACCACGTTGTCGCGCAGGAGGCGGACGCCGCAGCCGCGCATGACCTTCCCTTCGGAGATCCGGCAGCCGGCAACCTTGCCGACTTTCGTGATGTTGAAGACTTCGAGGATGTCTGCGTAACCGAGGAAGGTTTCGCGCTTCTCCGGTGCGAGCATGCCCGACAGCGTGGATTTCACGTCGTCGATCAGGTCGTAGATCACCGAGTAGTAGCGGATCTCGACGCCTTCGCGCTCGGCCAGGTCACGCGCCTGCTTGTTGGCGCGGACGTTGAAGGCGAAGATCGGCGCACCCGACGAGCGGGCGAGCAGGACATCGGATTCCGAAATCCCGCCGACGGCGCCATGGATGACCTTTGCGCGGACTTCTTCGGTCGAGATCTTGTCGAGCGACATTGAAATCGCCTCGACCGAGCCTTGCACATCGGCCTTGAGGACGATGGGCAGTTCGCTGGTTTCGACCGTTCCGTCCTTCAGACGGCTGAGCAACTGGTCCAGCGACGCGCGCGCCGCAGCACCCGCTCCGCCCGATACCTGACGCTTGGTCCGGATACGGTATTCCGTGATTTCGCGCGCACGCGATTCGCTGTCGACAACGACCATAGCTTCGCCCGGATCGGGCGCGCCATCGAGGCCGAGCACTTCCACCGGAAGCGAGGGGCCTGCCCCGTCAAGCTGCTGGCCGCGCTCATCGACCAGTGCACGCACCTTGCCCCACTGGGCGCCAGCCACGACGATGTCGCCGCGCTTCAGCGTGCCGCGCTTGATCAGAACGGTGGCCACAGGCCCGCGTCCCTTGTCGAGCTTGGATTCGATCACGACGCCGTCGGCTTCGCGGTTCGGGTTGGCTTTCAGCTCAAGCACTTCGGCCTGCAGCGAAATGGCGTCTGTCAGATCATCAAGGCCCGCGCCGGTTTTCGCCGACACTTTCACGGCCTGCGTGACGCCGCCCATCGATTCGACTTGGATGTCGTGCTGCAGAAGGTCCGTCAGCACCTTTTCCGGGTTGGCGTCATGGAGGTCGATCTTGGTGACGGCGACGATGATCGGAACACCGGCCGATTTGGCGTGATTGATGGACTCAATCGTCTGCGGCATGATCGAATCTTCAGCCGAGACAACGAGGATCGCGATGTCTGTGGCATTGGCGCCCCGGGCCCGCATGGCGGTGAAGGCGGCGTGGCCCGGCGTGTCGAGGAAGGTGATCCGCTCGCCGGATTTCAGCTGAACCTGATAGGCACCGATATGCTGGGTGATGCCGCCCGCTTCGCCGGACACGACGTCCGTCTTGCGCAGGGCATCCAGCAGCGAGGTCTTGCCGTGATCGACATGGCCCATGATGGTCACGATCGGCGCACGTGGCAGGAGTTCGCCTTCGTCATCGGCAACGCCTTCGAGGCCGATCTCGACGTCGGCTTCCGACACGCGCCTCACCGTGTGACCGAATTCCGAGGCGATCAGTTCTGCCGTGTCGGCATCGACGATGTCGTTGCCGCGCAGCATTTCGCCTTGCTTGAACATGAATTTCACGACGTCGGCGACGCGCTCGTTCATCCGGCCCGCGAGGTCCTGCAGCGTGATGGTTTCCGGCAACGTGACTTCAACGGCCACTTTCTCGCGGTCGCCCGCGCCGCCCATCTTGCGTTCGCGTTCGCGTTCCCGCGCACGGCGAACGGAGGCGAGCGAACGCTGACGGTCCGCATCATCGCCGAGGGCTGACGCGATGGTCAGCTTGCCCTGGCGGCGGGCGCCGGTGTCGCGGCTGCGCGCCGCAGCATCACGGGCGCCGGCGCCGCGATCATCCTTGACCGCCTTGCCGCCGCCGCCACGCTTGGCGCGGCCGGCATCTTCATCAACCGGCGCGCCCAGATCAGGTGCGCCAGCCTCCGCACGCGGACGGGCCTTGGCCGCCGGACGGTCCACGGCGCGGTCTGCAGGCTGCGCGAGCGCTGCGGCTTCGGCGGCCTTGCGGGCCTCTTCCTCGGCCTTGCGCTGGGCTTCCGCTTCATCGCGTTCACGCACTTCCTGGACCTTGCGCTCCTGTTCGGTGCGCAGGCGGTCCTGGGACGCTTTTTCTTTTTCCGTATCCTTGGCGCGGGCGGACTCTTCCGACTTGCGCTGCTCAAGAACCTTCTGGCGCGCCTTCAGTTCAGCGACCGTGATGCCAAGCTTGGCAGCAAGGGCGACGATCTTCGCCTCCATCGCGTCGGTCGCGGAAGTGGAGGATTCAGAGGCTTGTCCGGGCGCAGCCGGGCCACCGGCCGTTACGGGCCGGCGTTTCTTGGTCTCGACCACAACCTGCTTGGAGCGGCCGTGGCTGAAACTTTGCTTCACCGTGCCGGAGGTTTTCCGCACGACGGTCAGCGGCTTGCGCCCACCGGAATTGCCTTGATCGTTATTGTCGCTCATTCGTCCTACATATCATAATCTTGGCCAGCACGCCCATGCGTCCCGGCAAGTTCCGTTATCGGTCCGGTCCTGGGAACCAGTCGAGTTCAGGGGCAGCGCGAAAACCGGTAAGGCGCCGATAGGCGGTTTCCCAGTTTTTCGCGATGGCGCCCCTGCGGACGAGGCCGTGTATCACACGGTCGCGTCCAAAAGCCATGCCCAATTCCTGTGCACTCAGCGCACCGGCCACTTTCACGTCGCTATATATGGCTTTCGCCAGAAAATACACCTTCTTGCGGCCATCCTCTGCACCGTCCGAGGCTTCCAGAAGGAAGGCCGGTTCGGCCCCGCGCAGTGCGTCGCGCACCTGATCATGGCCCTGCACCGCCTTGCCGGCCTTGCGGGCAAGACCAAGCAGCTCAACACAGCGTTTCAGCAGAAGGCGCTCTGTCAGATCAGACAGGCCTTCCGGCACTGTGACGGCGCTTTTGAAGCCGCGCGCAAACGCGCCTTTGGCGGCAGCCGTGTCGACATGCCGGCGTTCGGCAGTCACCCAGACGCCGCGGCCCGGCAGGCGGGCGGCGATATCCGGCGTGACGACATTGTCCGGCGACAGAACAAATTTCAGCATGTCTTCCTTGGGAAGACGCTCGCGGGTTACCGCGCACTGGCGCTCAGGCGATGCCGAAGCATCGCCGTCGCTGTCCATCTCATTTTCGGGGATCAGCCCCGGTTCACTGCTCGGGTACGGCTTCTTCATCGCCGCCCTCCGTTTGCAGGTCGGCCAGATCGATGCCGAGTTCCTCGGCCAGCGCGTCTTCGTCGCTGTCCGTATTGCCAAGTTCGCCGAGGGCGAGCAGCGCGCGCTCCTCTTCGGTCAGATCAGGGGCGTCTTCGTCGCCCGCCTGCTGCGCGATCATCTCATCGATGGCTTCCTGTTCGATCCAACCCGCGACGACGCGCGCCTTCATGATGAACATCTGGGCGTCGTCCTTGCGCATTTCGCCCTTCTTGAGGATGCCTTCGACCCAGACAGGCTTGCCGTCCGGACCGGGCTCGCGATAGCCGGTGATGTCGTCCGGCACGAGACCGGCGACGTCTTCGACAGTCTTCACGCCTTCCTGGCCCAGCTTCACGGCGAAGGACGGGGTCATGCCCTCAAGTTCCATGACATCGTCTTCGACGCCGAGCTCGCGGCGCTTGTTGTCATTCTCCACCGCCACGCGGTCGAGATATTCACGGGCACGCTCCTGCAGCTCTTCGGCAACGTCCTTGTCGAAACCGTCGATCGTGATGAAGTCTTCCGACGCCACGAAAGCGATCTCTTCCACGGATTCGAAGCCTTCCGACGCGAGCAGCTGGGCGAGCGTTTCGTCCGCATCCAGAGCTTTCATGAAGAGGTCCGTACGCTCCTGGAATTCCTTCTGGTAGCGCTCGGAATCGGCCGACTCGGTGACGAGGTCGATCTGCCAGCCGGTCAGCTGGGAGGCGAGACGCACGTTCTGGCCGCGCCGGCCAATGGCCAGCGGGAACTGGTCGTCTGCGACCACAACCTCAACGCGGCGCTCGTCTTCGTCGAGCACCACTTTCGAAACTTCCGCAGGCTGAAGGGCGTTCACGATGAACGTGGCCGCATCGAAGTTCCACGGGATGATGTCGATCTTCTCGCCCGACAGTTCGCCGACAACGGCCTGCACGCGCGCACCGCGCATACCGACGCAGGCGCCGACCGGATCGATGGAGGAGTCATTCGAGATGACGCCGATCTTGGCGCGCGAACCCGCATCACGGGCGCAGGCCTTGATCTGGATCACGCCTTCGTAGACTTCCGGCACTTCCTGGGCGAACAGCTTCTTCATGAAGTCCGGCGCCGCGCGCGACAGGAAGATCTGCGGGCCTTTCAACTCGCGGCTGACCTTGTAGAGGTAGGCGCGCACGCGGTCGTTCGGCTGGAAGTTCTCGCGCGGGATACCGTCATTGCGGCGGATGATGCCTTCGGCGCGGCCAAGGTCCACGATGACGTGGCCATACTCGACGCGCTTGACGATGCCGTTGATGACTTCGCCAACACGGTCCTTGTATTCATTGTACTGACGCTCGCGCTCGGCATCGCGCACTTTCTGCGTGATCACCTGCTTGGCGGTCTGGGCGGCAACGCGCCCGAAATCGAATGGGGGAAGCTCTTCCTTCAGTTCGCTGCCGATCTCGAGCGACGCGTCAATCTTCTTTGCGTCGACAAGGCGCAGCTGTTTTGCTTCGTCTTCGAAATTCTCGTCGCTCACAACCGTCTGCACGCGCCAGAGCGACTGCTCGCCTGTCACGGTGTCGATCCGGGCACGGATGTCATGCTCCTGGCCATACTTCGCCTTGGCGGCCTTCTCGATGGCCTCCTGCATCGCTTCGATCACGATGCGCTGGTCAATCGATTTCTCTTCCGCGACCGCTTTGGCGATCTGGAGGATTTCAAGCCGGTTGGCGGAAACGCCTACGGTGGTCATTGGAGATCTCCTGTCTCTTCTTCGTCTGTGTCTTCGGTTTCGTCGATTTCGAAATCGGCGAGATTGTCATCTTCGTCCGGCTGCGGCGGAAGGTTTCCGGCCGCGCGCGCCGCTTCGATCAGTTCATCGGTGAGCACGAGGGTTGCCCGGCTCATTTCATGGACGCCGGCGACCAGTTCGGTCTCGTCGTCGAGTTCGATATGCACGCCGGCGTCATCTTCCGACACGATCGTGCCGGTGAACCGGCGGCGCCCGTCTATGGGCCGGGCCAGTTCGATACGGGCGGCATGGCCGGTCCAGCGGGCAAAGTCGCCCGGGCGGGTCAGCGGCCGGTCAATGCCCGGCGTCGACACTTCCAGGATATAGGCCTCCGAAATCGGGTCGGCCGCCTCGAGCACCGGCCCCATGGCCCGGCTGAGACGGGCGCAATCCTCGACATCTGTCGGCGCGCCCCCTGCCTTTTCCGCCATGACCTGCAGGTGCGGCCGGCGGCCACCTGACACACGCAGGCGCACGATTTCCATGCCAAGACCTTCCGCCACAGGGCGGATAAGGTCCAGCAGGCGGCGTTCCTGTTCGGTCAGTGCAATCATCTACGCGCGGCAAATCCAGATAAAGAAAAACGGCGGACCCGTTTCCGGACCCGCCGCCGATATATTTCGACTTGGCGGCTAGATAGTCGCTGTTTGGGCAATTGTCGAGGGGGTAACAGCCTTAGCGGCGGATCGAGCCTTCTGGTTTCGCGAAAACGAAATTGAACGGATAAATGGCGTCCGTAGACCGCCTGCAGTCCGCCACTTCCTGTGCCTCATCATACTCCCAACGGATCGGCTTCATCGACTCCAGCACCGCCGTCTCGAATGTTCCATCCGGGACAGAGGCCAGTATCCGGGCATTTTCGACACGGCCTTCATTGATTTCAAAGCCGACGATCACGGCGCCGACGTATCCGGCCTTGGCGGCCGATTGTGGAAATTCAGGCTTTGGCGGCTTCACCATGCGGCCCGTACAGCCGGGTTGCTTCGGCTCGCGCGTTGCATAGTAGGCCTCTGCAAGGCGCCGGGTTTCCTGATCGACATAGGCCTCTGCCGCCCTCGCCTTCAGCGTCGACGGCTCATCGGCTGACTGGAAGTAGGAGGCCAGCGCGAGGCGCCAGGCATAGGCCTGATAATAAAGCCGCTCGATCGAAGGGCGCTCATCCAGCCCCGCAAGTTTGAAGGGGTACATCGCAATTTCGAGCTTCGCGAAACGGTCAAGGACATCATCGTTCTTGGTCGCGTTAAACTGCGCCGCCGCAGCCGAAAGCTCGGCAGTGCCCCAGTTCTCGGGGATAACGGTCCAGAAGGGCTTGTAATGCGCGGCGGCCTGTTCGGCAGCCCAGCGGATTTCAGAGAGCTTTCCTTCCTTCAGCCGTTCCAGCTGAAACCGGTCGAACGCTGTGATGGTCAGAAGGGTCGGCGCTTCCGGCCCGACTTTTTCAAGTGCAAGCTTCAAGTCGGCCGTATTCTTCCCGGTCTGCGCGCCGGTCCATGTCGCATATACGATGAGCAGGTTTGCCAACGCAGCCGAAACCTCTTCGGTGCCCTCCCCCGTCATCAGGGGCGCGGCAGCGATGGCGCGGTCGCAGGCATCGCGCAGGCAGAGCTGGGTGCCGGCCTCGAAGGCGGCGCCGCGCGCGTTCGGGTCATCCGGGTTTTCGACGGCCGCGCCGATCAGCGCCTCGGCGGACTGAATGACCGCTGACGGATCATCGCCCTCAAGCGCGAGATTGAAGTTGCGGATCAGTTCCGCCGGTACGGCCGCATGTGATGCGCCGGACAGGAGGACGCACGCGCCCAGACCTGTGAGAAACGCCTTGATGTTCATTGCGGTGATCCTTCGCTGAGGCGTTCAACAGGAAGTTGCCAGCCTGAGCGTGCGGGTCAACCCCAAAACAAAAGCGGCCCGGAAGGCCCGGGCCGCTCCTGACGTTGTCACTGACAAGTGCCTTAGAGGACTTTCAGGTCCACAGCCGAGGTCTTACCGCGGCGTTCGTCCTTGTGCAGCTCATACGAGATGGCCTGGTTCTCGGCGAGCGTACGCATGCCCGAGCGCTCAACGGCGGAAATGTGAACAAAAATGTCCGCACCGCCATCGTCCGGCTTGATGAAGCCGAAGCCTTTTTGGTCGTTGAACCACTTAACTTTTCCGGTTGCCATTATGGCCTTCCTTTACCGTTCCGGACCGCGGCGTGCGCGGGATTGCGCGTAGCCGGTGCCCATCGAAAGCGGAGGAGGGAAAGTCATTGCCGTCGGTCTGACGGGGTCTTGATATTCAGACCGACCGGTTTCGATGTAATCCACAGGCCATGAAAAGCCTGAAAAGTCAATAATGGCCGTCTTTTCAGCGGGTAACCAGGTCGTACCAAACCGGGTCACAGTCCCCCAGCCTTTTGGATTCGTACCGCGTCGTCACATGGTCCGCGGGCGGACGGCGCCAGTCGTCTGCGCAGGTGGCGGGCCATTCAAATCCGCCATTCCCCAGAAAGGCGAGCAGTGCCTCGTCCGCATAGCTGGCCACATCGGTCGCAAAGCGGACAGGCGCGCCGGGGCGGAGGATACGGTGAAGGGCGGCGACGAAATCCGGCTGGACTAGGCGGCGTTTCTGCTGGCGGCGCTTCGGCCAGGGGTCCGGGAAGAGGATGAAGGCGCGGCCGATGCTGGCCGCCGGGAAGGCTTCCATCAGGGCGCGGGCATCATCCGGCCAGAGCCGGACATTGGCGAGGCCCTTGTCCTCGATACCGGTCATCGCCTTGGCCACGCCTTCGACGAAAGGCTCGCAGCCGATGAATCCCACGTCCGGATGCTTGCCCGCCTGCGCCACGAGATGCTCGCCTCCCCCGAAGCCGATTTCGAGCCAGACGGTGCGGGCGCCTGGAAACAGACTGGCCGGATCAAGACCCGCCTCGCCGGGCGGCGGAATACGCCAGTGTGCCAGCCGCGTGTCGATCAGATCCTGCTGGCGCGGCGAAAGCTGGCGGCCCCCTGTCCGGCCAAAGGTGCGGATCGGGCGATCCCTCAACTCATCACGGTCAGGCGAGCTCATCGGCAGGGCTCAGCTGCGTTCCGGGCGATTGTCGAACGCGGACGCGGCGGCGCGCACCGTGTTGAGCAGGGACTTACGCAGCGAAACATCCTCGATCTTCTGGAAGGCCGAGATCAGCTCCAGCGTCTCGGGTGTCATCACCGGCGCATGCGGTTCGTCTTCATCCTCGGCAAATTCTGTGTGCTCGGCTTCGAGGAACTCTTCGGCGCCTTCGAAGAAATAGCTGATGGGGACATTCAGCACGCCGGCGATCTCGTAAAGCCGGCCGGCCGAGACGCGGTTGACGCCCTTCTCGTATTTCTGGACCTGCTGGAATGTCAGCTCGAGCAGCTCGCCGAGGCGTTCCTGCGTGAGCTTCATCTCACGGCGGCGCCAACGGATGCGCTGTCCGACAACGCGGTCGATTCCGCTCGGCAGTTTGCTGTCCGTCATCGTCCATCCCGTCCTTGTGGGGTGTCTGGCACCCCCAAGAACTAGCGCCTCCAGCTCAGGAAGGCCAGTAGGGCGAACAGGCAGAGGCTGAACCAGAAGAGGCCCGCCCCCAGACGTGTCTGGTAGATGGTGACCGGCGCGGCCTCAGGAATACGGTCGCGGCCATAGGTCGAGGCCCAGCCTTCCGGCGCGGTTTCCGCCGGCCCTGTGCGCATCGTCTCGCGGCCATAGCCATCGACAATACCGGACGCGCCCCGATTGGCCGCCCGCACCATCGGCAGCCCGGTCTCGATCGCCCGGTAGCGGTTCTGGGCATAATGCTGGGCCGGGCCCATGCCGGCGCCGAACCAGGCATCATTGGAAACCAGAACGATCCATTGCGCCCGGTCGGTCAGGTTGGCGCTGCGGGTGATTTCCGGGAACAGGCCCTCATAGCAGATCAGCGCCACGAAAGGCGGCATCCGGCCGGTTTCAATCGCGGTCGCCCCGGCGCCCGGACGGAATCCAGACGCTGCAAGGCGCTGGGTCGTCGGCGGCAGCAAGGACGCAAACTCACGTCCGAAAGGAATGAAATCGACCGCCGCGAGTTCGCCGAACGGCACCAGGCGGTGCTTGTCGTAAAGGGAAATCGGACCGGCCGTGCTGGCATCAGCATCAAGCACGGCAAGGCTGTTATAATAGACCGGCGTGTCCTTGGTGAACCATTCATAGCGCGTGGCGCCGACGATCAGGGTGCGCTCGCCGATATAGGACGAGATGGCGTCCAGCGAGGCGGACTCCTGCAGCAGGAAGCCCGGCACGGCGCCTTCCGGCCAGACCACGATGTCGCCCGGGCGGCTGTCCGGATAGGTCAGCATACGGACATATTCGACGAGGACGGCGGCCGACTCCATCCGGTCCCAGTCCGCCTGCGGCACGCCGGCGTCCATGATCACGACCTGCTGGTCTGTCATCGGTGACGGCGCGGCAATACGTTCCGCCCCCCAGGCCCAGCCGAAGGCCAGTGCGACGACAGCGGCAAAGGACGGCGCGAGGCGCAGGCCCAGCCCGCGCGCATCGCGGGTATCCACCAGCGCGGCCGGGGCTGCCATCACGAACACGGTGAGCAGGGTCAGCCAGTAGACACCGCCAAGCGAGGCCGCCTGCGAGAGCGCGCCGCCGGGAATCCAGGTCGTGCCCGGCAGGTTCCAGGGAAAGCCGCCAAACAGGTGTCCGCGCACCCATTCGGCCAGCGCGAAGAAGGCGGCAAAGACGAAGATACGCGAGGGCGACGCGGACCAGAAGGCCCCGGCCATCGCCGCGCAAGCGCCCCAGATCAGGCCCATGCCCGCCGGCAGCACGATCAGGGGCAGCCAGATGAAGGCGAGGTGTTCTTCCGGGTTCACCAGGAAGGGCATCGCCGTCCAGTGCATGCTGACGAGGAAGAAGCCGGAGCCGAAGGCCCAGCCCCTGAGCGCGACCTGACGGCCCCAGCGCTGGTGCGCGCGGGCGCCGTCGATCATCCACACAAGCGCCGTGAACGAAACGGCCAGCACGGCGCTGAAATGGAAGGGCGCAAAACCGAAGGCAGCCAACGCGCCAAAGAAGGCGGCCACGCCGGCAGCTGGCCAGCCGGACAGGCGCGCGAGGGACTCATGAAGCGGCCCCAGAGCCGTGAAGCCGTGGCTGCGGACAGCGGTGGACATGGACTCTACTCCTCGGGGGACGGGGATGCGGGCGCTTCTGGCAGGCGCAGTTTCAGACGTCGGATACGGCGCGTGTCGGCTTCCATGATTTCAAGTTCGGCGCCGCCCGGATGGCGGAGAACTTCGCCGCGCAGCGGAACTTTCCCGGCCAGCGCGACAGCAATGCCGCCCAGTGTATCGATTTCCGCGTCGCTGTCAGCCAGCCCGAGATCGACACCGGACTCTTCGGCAAATTCGTCGACCTCCATCCGTGCGTCGGCTTCCCAGAGGCGCGCGCTGCGGCGGATGAACAGGGGTTCGTCATCGTCATGCTCGTCCTCGATGTCGCCGACGATCACTTCGACAAGGTCTTCAAGCGTCAGCAGCCCGTCGGTGCCGCCATATTCATCCACGACGAGGGCCAGATGGATGCGGGTCGCCTGCATCTTTACGAGCAGGTCGGTGAGTTTCATCGAGGGCGGCACATAGAGCACTTCGCGGTGCAGGCGCTCGAGCGGGCGTTTGGGCGGTGTCCCCTCTTTCGCCAGCTCGCTGACGGCGTCCTTGATGTGCACGAAGCCGATCGGGTCATCCAGCGTTTCTCGGAAGACCGGCAGGCGTGAATGAGTGACTTCGGCGAAGAATTTCAGGAGTTCCGGAAACTCAGTGCCCGCCTCGACCGCTTTTATCTCGGCGCGCGGCACCATGACGTCGAACACGCGCAGCTGCTCGAACTCCGCGAGCCCCAGGCGCATGACCTGCGGCGCATCTTCCCTATCCCCTTCGGCAACCTCTGTGACGACCGCAGATGCAGGTTTTCGCCGGAAGCCGAAGAGACCGCGTATTCGCCCGGAAGGGGCGTCAGAAGAATCAGAATCACTCATTTGGGCCTGTGTCGCTCAAGAGATATGGATTGGCTATACCGAGCGATGCAAGGGCCCCGATCTCACGGGCCTCCATCTGCGCCGCGTCTTCGGGCGTTTCGTGATCGTGCCCGAGCAGGTGGAGATAGCCGTGGATCAGGAGATGGGTCAGGTGATCGGCCAGCGATTTGCCCTGTATGGCCGCGTCGCGCGACGCCGTTTCATGCGCGACGGCAATGTCGCCAAGCAGGGGCCGGTCCATCGGCAAGGCCGGGAAGGACAAGACATCGGTCGGCTTGTCCTTGCCCCGGAAATCCCGGTTGAGCTGCTGCAGTTCTGCGTCATCCGTCAGCAGCAGTGACACAAGCCCCTCGGCAGGCACCTGCGCAGCGCCGGCGGCAAAGGCCTTGCGGGACAGGGCGTCCAGATCACCCAGGGCGGCCCACGCCTCCCCTTCCACGATCAGAGCAACATCAATCATGGCGCCGCTCAGCTCTCACCCGCCGCCGCATAGGCGTCGATAATCCGGCTGACGAGGCCGTGACGCACGACATCTGCGGCGGTCAGCCGGTGCGTGGCGATGCCGTCGACATCTTCGAGGATGCGCAGGGCGTGTTTCAGGCCGGACGGCTGGCTGCCCGGCAGGTCGACCTGATCGGGGTCGCCGGTCACCACCATGCGGCTGTCGCGTCCGAGGCGCGTCAGCACCATCTTCATCTGAGCCACGGTCGTATTCTGCGCCTCGTCTACAATGACGAACGCATTCTTCAGTGTACGTCCGCGCATGAAGGCAATCGGCGCCACTTCGATTTCGCCGCGCAGCATACGCCGTTCCATCTGCTCCTGACCCATCAGCTCGCGCAGCGAGTCCCAGATGGGAAGCATATAGGGATCGACTTTTTCCTCCAGCGTGCCAGGCAGGAAGCCGAGCTTCTCGCCGGCCTCTACGGCAGGGCGTGTCACGATCAGACGTTGGCGCAGACCCGCCTGCAATTCGGCCACACCGGCGGCGACGGCAAGATAGGTCTTGCCGGTGCCCGCCGGGCCAACGCCGAAGATCAGAGCATTCTCCGGGCTCGACAGGAGATCGATATAGCGCGCCTGTCCGCGCGTCATCGCGGTGACCGGCTTCTTCAGGCCTTTCAGGCCGCTGAAGGATTGCGCCGGTGACTGGGCGGCCTGCAAGGCGCCGTCGAGTTCCATCTCGTTGGGCTCTGCGCCATTCTTCAGGCGCCGTTCGAACTCGGCAAGCGCGGCTTCGGCAATCGAAACGCCTTCTTCGGCGCCGTCGAGCTTGATGCCGCCGCCCTGGCTTTCGGCGCGCAGGCCGAATGACTTCAACCGTGTCTCAAGCAGCGCAAGATTGCGATGGTGGGGCCCGCACAGGTCGCGCAGGCGCTCGGCCTGCTCCACCTGGTAGATACGGCTGACCGTTTTTCCTGCGGACGGGGCGGTGGACGTGCGTTTGGCGTTCACTGAGCCGGCTCGCATGCGCGCACAAGTTCACCTGTCAGCGAATTGAGGCTCGCCGCGACAATCTTCACATCGACCAGCGCGTTCAACTGGCTTTCGTCGCCTTCGAAATGCACCGCCTGCAGGTAGGGCGAACGGCCATGCATCTGCCCGGCCATGCGGCCTTTGCCTGTGACGAGCACCGGAAGGGTGCGGCCGATCTGGGACTGGTTGAAGGCGGTCTGTTGGTCGCGCAACAGGCTTTGCAGGGCCTGCAGGCGTGCGTCCTTCACGTCTTCCGGAACATGCAGCGCCATCTCCGCCGCCGGCGTGCCGGGGCGCGAGGAATACTTGAACGAATAGGCAATGGCGTAGCCGATATCGCGCGTCAGCTGCATCGTGGCTTCGAAGTCAGCGTCGCTTTCACCGGGGAAGCCGACGATGATATCCGTTGCAATCGCGATGTCCGGCTGAGCCTTCCGTACACGGGCAATGATGTCGCGGTAATGGTCTGCCGTATGGCCGCGGTTCATGGCCTTTAGGATCCGGTCGGAGCCCGACTGAACCGGCAGGTGCAGGAAGGGCATCATGGCGGCCGTATCGCCGTGGGCGGCGATCAGGTCATCGTCCATGTCGCGTGGATGGCTGGTCGTGTAGCGGATACGCTCAATGCCGCCGATCTTTGCGAGGTGGCGCACGAGCTGGCCCAGCGTCCAGTCTTCCCCGCCTTCGAGGCGCGGCGCAGGACCATGGAAGGCATTGACGTTCTGGCCGAGCAGCGTAGCTTCGCGCACGCCCTTGGCGGCGAGATCGCGAATTTCTGAGACAATATCGTCTACGTTCCGGGAAATTTCGGCGCCGCGTGTATAGGGAACGACGCAAAAAGTGCAGAACTTGTCGCAGCCTTCCTGCACAGAAACGAAAGCCGTCGGGCCATCCGGCGCGCGCGTTTTCGGCAGGGCATCGAACTTCTCGACCGTATCAAACCCGGTTTCCAGCCGGTCACCGACGGCGCGGCTGGCGCGGGCAATCATCTCGGGAAGCTTGTGATAGGCTTGCGGGCCGAGCACCAGATCCACAGCCGGCTGGCGGCGGATGATCTCGGCGCCTTCGGCCTGCGCCACGCAGCCGGCGACCGCGATGGTCATGCGCCCGCCCGAGGCCTCTTTCATCTTTTTCAGCCGGCCGAGTTCGGAATAGACCTTCTCGGTCGCCTTCTCGCGGATATGGCAGGTATTGATGACGACGAGGTCTGCGCCTTCCGGGGCATCCACCGGGGCATAGCCCAGCGGCTTCAGCACATCGCGGATGCGCTCGGAATCATAGACATTCATCTGGCAGCCATGGGTCCTGATAAACAGGCCCTTGAGGGGCTTTGCGTCGGGGGTAGCGGTCATCGAGCGGCTTATGCCTCAAATGGAGGCAGGCTGAAAGAACCTTCCTCCATCAGGATGCCCCACCGCAATGAACGCCTTCACAGGCGGTCAAACCGGGTTAGGGTGCCCCCAAATTGACACTTTCGGCGCCGGGGAGGCCCTTAAACATGTTCACTGAACTCTACGAATCTTTCGCCGGAGCCGTTGAGAACATCTCTAACTTTATATGGGGCGGCACCTGGAACGGGGAGCAAGTCCTGCCGGTCGGGCCTATCGCGGTCATCCTTCTCGGGACGGGCCTGTTCTTCATGATCCGGCTCGGCGGGCGTCCGTTGCGGCGCTTTGTGCCCGCAATTGTCGAAGTCTGGAAAGGCCGCAAGGGGAATGATGACCCTGCCGCGATCACACCATTTCAGGCCCTTTCGACCGCGCTTTCCGGACAGGTCGGCACGGGCAATATCGTCGGCGTGGCGACTGCGCTGACGCTTGGCGGCCCCGGTGCGATCTTCTGGATGTGGATCACCGCCATATTCGGCATGGCGCTGGCCTTTGCCGAGAGTTCGCTCGCCATCAAATACCGCGAGACCGACCAGTTTGGCCGGATCAACGGCGGCCCGATGTACTATATCAAGAAAGGGCTCGGGAAAAACTGGACCTGGCTCGCCGCTATTTTCTGCGTCGGAACAATCTTCTCCGCCACAGCGACCGGCGGAATGATCCAGGCCAACAGCATGACGGCGAATATTCAGACCGAGATGCGGCCGGTGACCCAGACGCTGCCCTGCGCCCTGCTGCAGCCCGCTCAACGGAACATTCGCTTGGTATCGGCAGACGCCGGAGACCTTAGTAAGGTTACGCCAGCCGACCTGGATACTGTCAGTGCCTGCCAGCTGAGTTCCGTCCCGCTGGAACAGCTCGTCCTCATTGCCGGAGAAGTGGACGCAGATACCGGCATCATCGCTGTCGTCAGCGCCACTACGGTGCCGGATGCCCTACAGACCGAGCTGGCTTCATGGATTTTCGGGGCCGTGATCGCCGTGCTCGTCTTCGCGGTCATCATCGGGGGCATCAAGTCGATCGGGCGGGTCGCAGGCAACCTCATACCGGCAATGGCTGCGCTCTACATTGCCGGCTGTGTCATCATCCTGTTGTTGAACCTGCAGTTCATCCCCGGCGCGTTCGGCATGATCTTCTCCTCCGCGTTTGGCTTCAATCAGGCGGCCGGCGGCCTTGCCGGCTACGCCGTGCTCTCGGCGATCCGGTTCGGGGTGGCGCGTGGCCTCTTCTCCAACGAAGCAGGTCAGGGCTCGGCCCCGATTGCACACGCGGCCTCGCAGATGAAGAACCCCGCCAAACAGGGCGAGATCGCCATGATTGGTGTGTTCATCGACACGATGGTCCTGTGCACGCTCACAGCGCTGGTCATCCTCACCGCTGAAGGAAGCTGGGCAACCGCAAGCCAGTTCAGGGACTGGGCCGGGGATACGACGACCCATCTCTGGATGGCAGAAGGGTCAAATCCGGCGACGCTCACCAACCGCGCGTTCACCGATGCGGTACCCGGACCGGTGGGCGGCTGGATGGTTACGCTTTGTCTTGCCCTGTTTGCCTTCACCACGATCATTGGCTGGTCCTATTATGCCGAACAGGCAACGACCTTCCTCGTCGGGGAATGGGCGACCAAACCGTTCCGTTACGTCTGGGTGCTCATCATCTTTGTCGGAAGCCTTCAGGAGGTCGATTTCATCTGGCGCTTCGGCGACATCGCCAATGCCTCGATGGCCTTCCCCAACCTGATCGCGATTATAATGCTGTCGGGCGTGGTCTATGCCATCCACAAATCAAACGGCGATCCGGACACGCCTGACGGCGACAGCATCATGGAAGACCTGCGCAAGACGAAACCCGCTGAATAGGCGGGTTCCGTCCTGGCGGCTCTAGATCGTCAGGACGATCTTGCCGAAGTGCTGCTGGCTGGCCTGGTGGGCGAAGGCGGCGGCGATGCCGTCGAGCGGAAAGCGGTCGGAGATCACCGGTTTGAACGGGTTCGCTTCGATGGCGCGGATCATGTCTTCCTGATGGTCGCGCGAGCCGACGGTGATGCCGGACACGGTGCCATTCTTCGAGAACAACGCCGCGGTCGGCACTTCGCCGGATATGCCGGTCAGAACGCCAATCAGCGAGATGTGTCCGCCAATCCGGATCGCTGCGATGGACTGGGCCATCGTGCCCGGACCGCCGATCTCGACGACCTCATCGACGCCGCGGCCGCCGGTCATCTCGAAGGCCTTTTTGCCCCAGTCCGGCGTTTCCTTGTAATTGATGACATGGTCAGCCCCGAGCGCTTTCAGCTTCTCGAGCTTGGCTTCGGACGACGACGTGGCAATCACGCGGGCGCCCGCCGCCTTTGCCAGCTGGAGCGCAAAAATCGACACCCCGCCCGTGCCCTGCACCAGCACCCAGTCACCCGGCTTGGTCTTCGTCTCGACAAACATGCCGCGCCATGCGGTCAGCGCCGCGCAGGGCAGCGTTGCGGCTTCTTCGAAACTCCAGCCTTCCGGAATGCGCGTGAAGGCGCTGGCAGGACCGGCATAGAGTTCGCAGGCAAAGCCATCGGCACCGTCGCCCGGAACCGACGAGAACCCGCCGATCTGCGGCCCGCCGGAATGCCAGGAGGGGAAGAAGGTGGACAGCACCTTGTCACCGGTCTTGAAGCGCGTGACACCGTCGCCGACCGCAACGACTTCGCCGGCGCCGTCCGACATCGGGATGCGCCCGTCGGGTGTCGGGATGCCGCCGAGGACCACCACAAAGTCGTGATAGTTCAGTGAGCTGGCTTTCACTTTGACGAGAACCTCTCCGGCTTTCGGCTTCGGATCATCCCGCGTTTCAATGACGAGCTTGTCGAGCCCGCCCGGTTTCTTGATGGCTGCTACTTTCATGGATCATTCCTCCCGTGTTTATGCCACGGGACGAGCCGCGCCCTAGGGGAAGTCAAGACGCGGTGATGCGCGCCTCGCGCAGCGCCTTGCGGCGGACCTTGCCGGCATCGTCGCGCACGGGCTCTTCCACATATTCAAAACTCTTGGGCACCTTGTAGCGCACCAGGCGTTCCGCAAGATGCGCCGCCATGGCTGCGGGATCCGCGGGGCCTTCCGGCCGGTCAATGACAGCGTGCAGGCGCGCGCCCATATCATCATCCGGCAGACCGATCACGGCGGAGGAGCGCACGCCCGGAAAGGCATCGAGGGCGGCTTCGACTTCGGCGGGGTAAATGTTGGCACCGCCGACGAGGATCATGTCGGACAGGCGGTCGGTCAGGTAGAGATAGCCTTCGGCGTCCATCCAGCCCATGTCGCCCAGGCTTTCCCACCCGCCCTCGATCGATCGCGCCTCGGCGCCGATATAGCGGTAGGTTGTGCCGGCACCCGTCAATGGCCGGATGAACACTTCGCCGATCTTGCCGGGCGCCAGCGTCTCGCCGTCTTCGCCGACAATTTTCATCTCGCAGGTCTCAAGCGGCTTTCCGACCGAGCCCTTGTGCGTCAACCATTCCGTACCCTGAATGGTAGTCGATCCCTGCCCTTCCGTGCCGCCATAGAGTTCCCAGATGACTTCCGGGCCGAGCCAGTCGATGAAACATTCCTTCAGCCAGGGTGGGCAGGGTGCGGCGAGGTGCCAGAGCGCCTTGAGGCTGGAGAGGTCGTAACGTGCACGCACCTCTTCCGGCAGCGCCCAGATCCGCCGCATCATGGTCGGCACCATATAGACGACATCGACGTTGTGGGCTGCGATCAGGCGCAAAGTTTCCTCGGCATCAAACCTGGTCGTGACAACGACTGAGCAGCCCTTGAACAGCGCATTCATGGCCCAGAGGAATGGACCGTTGTGATAGAGCGGACCCGGGATCAGCATGCAGCCCTGCTGCGGAATTTCGAGCATCGGCACGTCCGGATCAATCGCGGCCGGAGACTTTGATACGATCAGCTTCGGGCGTCCCGTCGAGCCGCCGGACGTCATCGCCTTGAAGCTATTGGCCGTGATTTCCGGCAGCGGCGTATTTGGCAAGGACGGGTCGGCCTCATACCCCGCCGGCAGGCAGGCAATCGGCGCATACTCATCGGCGCCGACACCGACAACCAGGCTGGGTGCACCGACTTCCACGATCTGGTCGCGCTCCATCTTGGGAAGGCGTGCCGAGACGGGTTGCGGCGTTGCGCCCGCTTTCCAGGTTGCCAGACAGGCCTCGAAAAACTCGATCCCGTTTGGCAGGGCGATGGTCACGAAGTCATCCGGCTTGACCCCCAGCGCCTGATAGGCCCGCGCCAGCCGGTTGGTGCGCGCTTCCAGCTCGCCCCATGTCAGCTCGGCCCCTTCATGATGCAAGGCCATGCGGGCCGGCTGGACCTGCGCCCAATGTGCAACGATGCGCGACAGCGAAATCAGCGCCATGTGACGTCTCCCTCAATTTTTATCCGTACCGTGATCGTCAGATATCCGCGCGCTTCAGCAGGCGCTGGAATCCCGCCCAGAATTGTGCCCGCCGCTCATCCGTCTCCATCAGGATTTCATGCATCGCGCCTTCAATGGTGATGTGCTCGCAATCCTTCAGGCGGCGCGCGATGTCTGCATGGGAGCCATTGTCGACGAGCTTTTCTTCCGATGCCGAAGCGACAAACACCGGGATCGTCACCTTCGAAACCGCGCGCGGCTTGGTGAATGTGGCAAGAATGTCGAGTGACGCGCCAAGCCAGCCCCAGGTCACCGGACCAAGCTCCAGATCGGGCGCGGCGTCGATCAGGTCGCGGTGGATTTCCCAGCGGCGTTTGTCATGCGTGACGATATTGCCCTCGAACCGCTCCGGTGGCCCGGGCTGGATGGCATAGTCACCCGACCGGCCGGTCGCGCGCATGGCCCAGACAAGGTAGCTCATGCCGAAGAACTTTGACTTCAGGCCCCACATCGGCGCCGAGAAAGCCGCCGCATCGACCTTCACGAGGTCCTGCGCAATGGCCGCCAGCGCGATCGCGCCGCCCATCGAGTGCGCGAGACAGACATGCGGGCGCGGGAGGCGGTCTTCGAATTCCTCCAGGCCGCGCGCGAGCGCGCCCATGAAGGTCTCGAACCGGTCGATATGGCCCTTCTTGTTATCGTCCAGAAGGCGTTCGGAGAGGCCCTGCCCCGGCCAATCGAGTATGAGCACGGCGAATCCCATTTTCTGGAGATCGCGGCCGACTTCGAAATATTTCTCGATGAATTCCGTGCGTCCCGGACAGACAATGACGGTGCCGCGCGGCTTGTTCGGAGACAGGGACGGCGCCGCACAGGCGCGCAGCTCCCGCCCGGAACTGCCCTTGAACCATACGACCGACGCCCCTTCGGGCGCGGGATTGCCCTTTACGGTCACGAAGTCCGCGAGTCTCTTTTTCGGGTCGGGCATGAATATGGTCCGGACAAATCGAAAGGCCGCCCGAAGCTGTCTCCGGGCGGCCTTTGAAGTCAATCCCTGAGGGCAGGCCTCAGCCGGCCAGCTTTTTCATCAGGCTCTGAAGCTGCATGGCGACAGACATGTCGCCGGCCACTTTCAGCTTGCCCTGCATGAAGGCCATCGTCGGATCCATGGCGCCGGAAGCGATCTTCGTGAAGTCGTCCCAATCCACGGAAATGGTGGCATCGGCGGGCTCATCCGCATTGGTGGCCGTGCCGGCAACACCGTCAATCAGCAGCTTTCCGACGCTGCCGAAATCGAACTTAACTTTCTTTTTGAAATCGCTGCCGCCGGAAACTGCTTCCGAGGCGCGGGCGGTCAGTGTTGCGAGATCCATCCGGGTGTTCCTCCTTGGGAATGGGGTCTGGCAGGGATAAAGCAAACCGGGGCGGGCGGGGCAAGAAGATTCCCTTGACGTGCGGCGCGGCAAGGCGATCACCTGTGCGTCATGACCTGGAAAAAAGCGATCGAAGAACTGCGCCGCCGTGAGCGGCTGGCGGAACAGATGGGTGGCGAAGAGCCGGTGGAGCGCCAGCGCGGGCGCGGCAAGTTGACCGTGCGTGAACGTGTGGCCTTCCTGGCGGACCCCGGCAGTTTCCACGAGATCGGCAAGATCGCCGGCAAGGCGACGTATGGCGCCGATGACGAGCTGGAGAGCTTTACGCCGTCCACCTCGGTCACGGGGCGTGCGCGGCTTGAAGGCAGACCGGTGGTGATTCTCGCCGACGACTTCACGGTGCGCGGCGGCGCCTCGGATGCATCGATCTGGCAGAAAATGGTCCAGATGATCAAGATGGCGACCGAGTACCGGATGCCGCTGGTGCAGATGATCGACGGCACGGGTGGTGGTGGCTCCGTGAAATCGCTGGAGAAAGATCCGCGCACCTACATCCCCGAGACACCGGGGTGGAACGAGATCGTCACCGGCCTGTCACAGGTTCCGTTCGTCTCGCTCGCCTTGGGGCCGTGCGCCGGCATGGGCGCCGGACGTGTCGCGGCGAGCCATTTTTCGGTGATGGTCAAAGACCTTTCGCAGGTCTTCGTGGCGGGCCCGCCGGTGGCCATCGCGCTCGGAGAGAATGTCACCAAGGAAGAACTCGGCGGCTGGAAAATCCAGGGCCAGAACGGCACGGTGGATAACGTCGTCGACACCGAAGCCGACGCCTTCACGGCAGCCCGGAAATTCCTGTCCTACCTTCCCCCTTCGGTCCATCACCTTCCGGAGCGCATTCAGCCTACGGACGACCCCAAACGCCGCGAAGAAAGCCTGCTCTCCCTCGTGCCGACGGACGGGCGCACACCTTACAAGCCGCGCAGAATCATCGAGGCGGCCGCCGACAAAGGCAGCTTCTTCGAGATCGGTCATGACTGGGGCCGGGGCATTGTCACCGGCCTCGCCCGCATTGACGGCTACGCGGTCGGAATCCTCGCGGGCGATCCGTTCTTCCTGGATGGGGCCTGGACCGCTGACGTGTGCGACAAGGTCACACGCCATATGGACCTCTGCTCGACCTTCCATCTGCCCGTCGTGCATTTCGTCGATTGCCCCGGCTTCGCCGTTGGCGTGAGGGCGGAGACGGCCGGCGTCACCCGCGCCGGTGTCCGCGCCATGACGGCGGTGTACCAGGCGGATGTGCCAGTCTGTTCAGTCGTCATCCGCAAGGCGTACGGGCTCGCGGGCTCTGCGATGATGAACCAGTCGAAGACCAAATGGCGCTATTGCTGGCCGAGCGGTGACTGGGGCTCCCTGCCGATGGCCGGCGGGATCGAGGCGGCGTTTCGCAAGGAACTGTCCGAAGCCGAAAACCCGGAAGAGCTGAAAGCCCAGCTTTATCGAAAGTTTGAAGCGATCCGCTCTCCCTTCCGTACCGCCGAGAGCTTCCTCGCCGAAGAAATCATCGATCCGCGCGACACGCGCGCGCTGCTGGTGGACTATATCCACCATGCCCAGCGCGCGCTCGAAGCCGGCGAGCGGCGGGTCTCCTACCGGCCCTGATCCTGCCGCAACTCTTCCTGAAAGCGGCGCGCTCTTGCCATTTTCTGCGTCATGATGCCTGACTGCCCATTCGGGAGGGACATATAAATGAAAATCAGACTCTGGATTATTGCCGCCACGTCCGCATTGACGCTCGCTGCCTGTGGCGCATCCGACAGCGGCTATGACTCTAGACCCTCCATGGCGCCTGAGCCCGAAAGGGCCCTGCAGAAACTCATGCCTTCAGAAGCGGCAAACGAAGAATCCGAACCGAGAGACCGTGAGGTGGGGGCTGTCCAGTACATCGCCTACATGCACTCAATCGGCATGCGCCTTCCCGTGAAGGTCATCGAGCCAACCATGCAGGCGCACATCGATTCCTGCAACAAGGCCGGACCATCCGTTTGTGTTGTCACCAACTCCTGGCTCAACGCCTATTCAGACGAAGAAGCCTCTGCCTCGCTGCAACTGCGCGCAACACCTGACTGGATTGAAAAATTCCTCGCTGGTGTCGAATCCGAAGCCGAGGCCGCCAAGGGCGAGATCACCAACCGTCAGACCACGGCGGAGGACCTGACCGTCCAGATCATCGATTCCGATGCCCGCCTCAAGGCGCAGGTTCTCCTGCAGGAGCGAATCGAAAAACTGCTGGCGGATCGCCCCGGCACGCTCGGCGAGCTTCTGGAAACCCAGCGCGAGTTGGCCCGCGTGAACGGCGACATCGACTCGCTGAAATCGACCCTCGCCGCTTTGCGCCAGCGCGTGAGCATGAGCCAGCTGTCCGTCAGCTACGAGACCAAGCGCAACCCGGTCTCGCAAGGCGCGCTTGCGCCGCTCGGCGACGCGTTCGGCAGTTTCTTCTACAACCTCTCGAGCGCCATCGCGGCCGTCGTCACGGCCTTCGCGGTTGGCCTGCCATGGCTCCTGCTGATCGGCGCCCTGCTCTGGATCTGGCTGCGCCTGATCTGGCCGCGCATCCGCCGGAAGAAGCCGCAAGGCTGAAGCGGGCGGGCCTAAGCCCGCTCGGCCTGCTTCTTCTTTGCAGGTGGTTTGCGTGCCAGCAGCATCGCGGCGATTTCCTTGGGCACGATCATCAGCATCTGGCTGAGGGTCGTGTCCCAGTCGTCGAGCAGGTCGCGGGCGCGCAATGAGCCGGTGCGCCGGGCATGTTCCTCGATCAGGGCCTTGGCTTCGCCCACATGCTCGGACGGCATCTCGCTCAGCGGATACCAGTCGATGGATTCCGGGTTTACGATCTCGTCGAACCGTTCCTTGGGGTCCCACACGAAGGCGACCCCCCCGGTCATGCCAGCGCCGAAATTGTCGCCGACCGGACCCAGAATGACGGCCCGGCCATTGGTCATGTACTCGCAGCCATTCGCGCCGCAGCCTTCGACCACTGCCCTCGCGCCCGAATTGCGCACTGCAAAGCGCACACCTGCCGTGCCGGCTGCGAACAGCTTACCAGAGGTCGCACCATACAGGCAGGTATTGCCAATGATCGCATCGCCGATCGCCGAGCGCCGGTCACGCGGGCGCGGTGTCACGACAATCGTCGCACCCGACAGGCCCTTGCCGACATAATCGTTGGCGTCGCCCAGCACTTCGAGCAGCAGACCCTGCACGCTGAACGCGCCAAGCGACTGACCCGCCGAACCTTCGAGCCGGATATGCAACCGGCCTTCCGGCAAGGCATGCATCCCGAACTTGCGCGTGATCCGCGAACTCGCCCGTGCGCCAATGGCCCGGGTCGTATTTTCGACGCCGTATTCCAGCTGCATCTTCTCGCCGCGCTCGAAGAAGGGCTCGGCATCACGCAGGATTTGCGCGTCGAGCGTGTCGGGCACGGGCTCGCGGCGGTTCGGCTTGTAGACGACCGGCGCGTCGGTATCGACCTGTACGAGGAGCGGGTTGAGATCGAGGTCATCCAGATGCGCTGCGCCGCGGCTCACCTGTTTGAGCAGGTCCGTCCGGCCGATGGCTTCGTCGAGTGACTTGAGCCCCAGCGAGGCGAGGATTTCGCGCACGTCTTCGGCAATGAAGCTCATCAGGTTCACGACCTTGTCCGGCGAGCCGGAGAACCGTGCACGGAGGGCTTCATCCTGCGTGCAGACGCCCACAGGGCATGTGTTCGAATGGCACTGGCGCACCATGATACAGCCCATTGCCACGAGCGAGGCTGTACCGATGCCATATTCTTCCGCGCCAAGCATCGCCGCGATGACGATGTCGCGCCCCGTGCGCAGGCCACCATCGGTGCGCAGCGTGATCTTGTCGCGCAGGTTGTTGAGCGACAGGACCTGATGCGCTTCGGTCAGGCCGATCTCCCAAGGGAGGCCCGCATACTTGATCGAGGTCTGAGGGCTGGCGCCCGTCCCGCCGACACCGCCGGCGATCAGGATGATGTCCGCCTTCGCCTTTGCCACGCCGGCCGCAACCGTGCCAACGCCGGACTGAGCCACGAGCTTCACGCAGACCCGGCAATCCGGGTTGATCTGCTTCAGGTCGTAGATCAGCTGCGCAAGGTCTTCGATCGAATAGATGTCATGGTGCGGCGGGGGCGAGATCAGAGTCACGCCCGGTGTCGCATGGCGCAGCTTGGCGATCAGTTCGGTCACCTTGAAGCCGGGCAGCTGTCCGCCTTCGCCGGGCTTTGCGCCCTGCGCCACCTTGATTTCGACCTCGCGGCATTCGTTCAGGTATTCCGCCGTCACACCAAACCGGCCCGACGCGATCTGCTTCACGGCCGAGTTCATGTTGTCGCCGTTTGGCAGCGGGCGATAGCGCGCGCGGTCTTCCCCGCCCTCTCCGGATACGGACTTTGCACCGATCCGGTTCATGGCCACATTCAGGGTGCCGTGCGCCTCGGGCGACAGCGCGCCCATCGACATGCCCGGCGTCAGGAAGCGTTTGCGGATTTCGTTGATCGACTGAACCTGGCTCAGCGGGATGGCTGCGCCGGCAGCCTTGAAGTCGAGCAAGTCACGCAGCTGAATGGGATCGCGCGCATGTACCGCGTCCACATACTTCCTGTAGATTGCATAATCGCCCCGATCGCACGCCGCCTGCAGCGTGTGGATCAGGTTGCCATCAAGTGCGTGCAACTCGTCCGAGGCCCGTAGGCGGTAGAAGCCGCCGACGGGGAGCGAGATGACATCTTCATCAAACGCCTTCTGGTGGCGCATCAGGGCGTTCTCTTCCAGACCCGCGAGTCCAAGGCCGGAAATGCGGCTCGACATGCCGGGGAAGTAGTCCGCGACAAGTGCGCGCGAGAGGCCGAGCGCCTCGAAATTGTAGCCGCCGCGATAGGAGGAGATCACCGAAATGCCCATCTTCGAGATGATCTTCAGGAGACCGGCCTCGATAGCTTCCTTGAAATTCTGCACGGCCTTGCCGAGTGACAGATTCCCCAGAAGGCCGCGCGCATGGCGGTCCGCAATGGCATCCTGCGCGAGGTAGGCGTTGACGCAGGTTGCACCGACACCGACCAGGACGGCGAAATAGTGCGTATCCAGACATTCTGCCGAGCGAACGGTGATCGAGCAGAAGGTACGCAGCCCCTGCGCCACCAGATGCGAGTGAACAGCGCCAGTCGCAAGGATCATCGGCACGGCGATCCGGCTGGCCGACTGGTTCTCATCGGTCAGGATGATGTGCTCGCGCCCTGCCCGGACTGCTTCCTCGGCCTCGCGGCGGATGCGCTCCAGCGCTTCCTTGAGGGCCTCGCCTTCTGCGGCAGAAACATCATCTGCGGCAAAGGTGCAGTCGATGATCTCGGTGCCAAGCCCCAGCCGCGTGATCAGGCGCTCATACATGCCGGTCGTCAGGACAGGGCTTTCCAGAACAAACACTTCCTGCTGGGATTTATCCGTATCCAGAACGTTGCCGAGGTTCTTGAACCGCGTACGCAGGCTCATCACCCGCCCTTCCCGCAGCGGATCGATGGGCGGGTTTGTCACCTGGCTGAAATTCTGGCGAAAGAAATGGCTCATTGGCCGGAAGGCAGAGGACAGCACGGCCGGCGCCGTATCATCGCCCATCGAGCCCAGCGCCTCCTTCGCGCTCTCTACCATCGGCGCGAGGATCAGCTCCAGCGTTTCCAGGGTGTATCCGGCGGCCGTTTCGCGGCGCAGCAGTTCTTCGCGGTTGAACAGAACCGGCTCTGGTCCGGGGCCGATTTCCGGCTCCAGCTCGACCACAGCCTGCAGCCACTCCTCATAAGGCGCCTGCGCGGCGAGGAAGTCGACGATCTCGCGGTGATCGTAGAATTTCCCCGTCTCAAGGTCCGCGGCGATCATGCCGCCGGCGGGGATTGATCCGCGTTTCGCAATCTCGTGGCTCCCGAGCGGGCACATGCCGGTCTCCGAGCCAACGGCAAGGATACCGTCCGTCGTCAGAGCATAACGCAGCGGACGCAGGCCGTTGCGGTCAAGCCCGGCTACAGCCCACCGCCCGTCAAAGGCCGCGATGCCGGCCGGCCCGTCCCAGGGCTCCATCACTGAGTTGCAATAATCATACAGCGCCCGGTGCGGGATCGGCATGACCGACTCGCGCTTCGACCAGGCTTCCGGAATCAGCATCGCCTTTGCCATCGGCGCGGTCCGGCCAGACTTGCAGAGCATTTCCCACACCGCATCCAGCGCGCCGGAGTCCGACGTGCCATCCGGGATGATCGGTTTGATGTCATCGACATTCTCGCCATAGGCTTCCGAGACCATGCGGATCTCGTGGCTCTTCATCCAGTTCTTGTTGCCGCGCAACGTGTTGATCTCACCATTGTGCGCGATCATGCGGAACGGCTGGGCCAGCGCCCATTGCGGGAAGGTGTTGGTCGAATAGCGCTGGTGATAGATCGCAAAGGCGGAAACAAACCGCTCATCGCGCAGGTCAAGATAGAAGTTGTCGATGTCGGCCGCGAGAAACATGCCCTTGTAGATCAGGGATTTGTGGTTCAGCGAGCAGACATAGAATGACGGAATGGAAGCTTCACGCGCGCGGCGCTCGATGCGGCGGCGGCAGACATAGAGTTCGCGCTCAAGCTCTTCGGTGCTGCGGCCCCGGGCATCGCGGAACATGATCTGCTCAATGGCAGGTCGTGTGTCCTTGGCCTTCTGCCCGATGACCGAAACGTCTACAGGCGGCTGGCGCCAGCCATAGATATAGAAGCCTGACCGAAGCACTTCGCGCTCGACGATCGTGCGTCCGGCCTCCTGTGCACCGAAATCCGTACGCGGAAGGAAAATCTGTCCAACACAGATGCGGTCATCCGTCGGGTTGTGTCCGGTGCGGCTGACATGTTCGCGGAAAAACTCCTGCGGCACATCAAGACGGATGCCGGCGCCGTCGCCGGTCTTGCCATCAGCGTCCACCGCGCCGCGGTGCCAGACGTTTTTCAGCGCCGCGATACCCATCGCCACGATTTCGCGCTTCGGCTTGCCGTCGAGCGAGACGACGAGGCCAACGCCGCAGGCGTCTTTCTCGTCCTCGGGATTGTAAGCGTGTGCGTCGATCAGTTTCTGACGGTTGGCTTCATACTGTTTCACATAGTCCGACATCGTCTTACTCCGCCGCCACTTTGTCTGCGGCCATCGCCTTCATGGCCTTGTTCATTGCATCTGCCGCATCCCGGCCATCCTTGATCGCCCAGACGACCAGCGAGGCTCCGCGCACGATATCGCCCGCTGCGTAGACGCCCGGCAGGCTGGTCTGCATCGTCGAATAGTCCACCTTCACCGCGCCCCAGCGGTTCACCGTCAGTGCCGGCTCATTGAATAGCATCGGCAGGTCTTCAGGATCAAAGCCCAGTGCCTTGATGACCATGTCGGCCTTCACGTCGAAAGTCTCGCCGGTCTTCACCGGGCTCTGGCGACCGGACGCATCCGGTTCGCCCAGCTTCATCCGGCTGGCGCGCACCGCCTTCGCCTTGCCTGTTTTCGTATCGAGAATGGCTTCCGGATTGGCGAGCCATTCAAACACGACGCCCTCTTCTTCCGCATTCTGCACTTCGCGCTGAGAGCCCGGCATGTTGGCCCGGTCGCGCCGGTAGAGGCAGGTTACAGACTTGGCGCCCTGACGGACCGCCGTGCGCACGCAGTCCATCGCCGTGTCGCCGCCGCCGATGACGACGACGCGCTTGCCTTCGGCATTCAGTTCGCCTGAGTCGAATGCTTCCACCGTGTCGCCAAGACCCTTGCGGTTGGACGCGGTCAGATAATCGAGCGCCGCCAGCACGCCTTCAGCGCCGATGCCCGGACATTTGAGATCCTTCGCCGCATAAACGCCGGTCGCAATCAGCACCGTGTTATGCTTTGCGCGCAGGTCGCCCAGCGATACATCCTTGCCGACGCGCGTATTGAACCTGAACTTGATGCTTGAGGCTTCGAGATGGGTGATGCGACGTTCGACAACATCCTTCTCCAGCTTGAAGCCGGGAATGCCATAGACCAGCAACCCGCCGCCCCGGTCGTAGGCATCATACACTGTCACCTGATAGCCTTTGCGGCGCAGCTGCTCTGCAGCCGCCAATCCACCCGGCCCTGCCCCGATGATACCCGCCGATTGGCCGCGCTCACGCGGCGGCTTGATCGGCTGCACCCAGCCCTCGGCCCAGGCGGTGTCCGTGATATGTTTCTCGATCGAACCGATCGTCACGGTGCCATGGCCGGACTGCTCGATCGTGCAGATGCCTTCGCACAGCCTGTCCTGCGGGCAGATACGCCCACAGATCTCGGGCATGTTGTTGGTCGCTGACGAGACGCGCCAAGCCTCTTCCATCCGGCCCTCAGCCGCGAGCTTCAGCCAGTCCGGAATATTGTTCTGCAGAGGACAGCCCTGCTGGCAGAACGGCACGCCGCATTGCGAGCATCGGGCCGCCTGGTCGGCCGCGGCCTCTGGCGAGAAGGCCGCATAAATCTCGTCGAAGTCCACAGACCGCGCCGTTGCTGCGCGCTTGTCCGGCATCGCCTTGGATACCTTCGTGAACTGCAGCATGCGTTCAGCCATCGCGGCCTCTCCCTGTCGTGGTGCAAATCCGCGCTCGGCGTGCGGAACGCTAGCTGATACGGCCTCACGAGAGCGCCGCCAAGCACGATTTCAGTTATAAATATCAATTTGATACTTTGTGTCGGCTGTTTCTCAGATCAAGGACTGCGATTCATCGTTGTCGAGAATATTGCAGATCATTTTGATACCTTTAAAATTCCGCCCGGTCAGGCGGCAATTTCCACAACCGGAACGCCCCGTGCAATCGCGCGATTCAATCCTTCACTTTTCTGCGCTAGGGCTGGCGCAGTTCCCAGTCTCCGGTGCCCCGCTTCATGTCGCTCTTCCAGATACTCATCATCTCCATCGTCCAGGGCATCACGGAATGGCTGCCCGTGTCCTCATCCGCACACGTCCTCATCGCGGCGGATTATTTCGGCTATGTCGGACGCGACGAGCTGCTGATCAACGCCGTCGCCAATTTCGGCACGGTCGCCTCGATGCTGATCTATTTTCGCAAGGAAATCGGCGAAGCCATTGTCGGCGTCTTTGCGCTCCCTTCCGCCCTCGGCCAGAAGCGCACCCTCAGCCCCGGCGAGCGCCTTGCGATGAACCTCATCGCCTCGCTCCCGCTTACCATGATCGGCCTCGCCGCCGCCCGCCTGTTCATTCCGGACTCTGTGAACGAGGCTGTGCGCTCGGTTCAGGGTGTGGCCATTCCGCTGATCGGCTTTGGCATCCTGCTCGGCCTTGCCGACATCTACGGCAAGAAAACCCGCACGCTGGAAGACATGACGCCCGCCCATGCCGCCCTCATCGGCGCCGTCCAGGTCATCGCGGCGATCCTGCCCGGCACCTCACGCTCCGGTATCACGATGACCACCGCCCGTGCGCTCGGCTATTCGCGTCCGGACGCCGCCAAGTTCGGCATGCTCGTCGGCGCACCTGTGCTCACGGCAGTCGGTCTCTACATGATCGCGGAATTCTACTTCGGCAGCGAAGTTGGCCTCGTCACGGTCACAGCGTCCGAAGCCATCGCCATCGGCGTCGGCTCGGCCCTGTCGGGTCTCGTTGCGATCTATATCCTGATGGCGCTCGTGCGCCGGATGAGCTTCCTGCCCTTCGTCGGCTATCGCATCCTGCTGGGCATCGCCCTGCTCGTGATGATGCCGATCCCGCAGATCTGAGGCTCAGGCCTCGCTGGGCTTGTGGAACTCACCGTAAGAGCGGAACCGCCACAGGTAGCGCGGCACGATCGCTTCGACGGATTCCAGCTCGGTGACCCCGAGATCCCGAATCGTCAGCGCACCCTCGGCGACGACATTGTCATCCTTCAGCATCTCGACCTGCGCGCCTGTCATCGGCGGCTCGCCCAGGAAGCCCCATGAGAAGGGCGGCACGAAACGCCAGACGGCGCCGGTCAGGTAGCCAATCGGCCGTGCCACAAAGAAGGGCAGCGGAATCTTGAACCGCTTCAGGTCGATCGTGCGCAGGATGATGTCATAGAGCTCATTGAACGTGTAGACGCTTGGCCCGCCGAGCTCATAGGTTCTGCCTTCGGCCGCGCCGGAATCCACCGCCGCCGCAATCGCCTCGGCCACGTTACCCGCATAGACCGGCTGGAACCTCGTCTTGCCGCCGCCTATCGACGGCAGAAGCGGCAAGGCGCGCGCCATGCCGGCAAATCGGTTGAAGAAACCGTCTTCCGGGCCGAACACTATCGAGGGCCTCAGAATGGTCGCGGTCGGAACCGCCTCTCGGACAGCCGCTTCGCTCTGCGCCTTGGTGCGCGCATAGGGCGACTTCGACTCTTCGTCCGCCCCGATGGATGACACCTGGATGAAGCGTGTGATGCCCTTCGCCGCCGCCGCCTCGGCCACCAGCGTCGCGCCTTCAAGCTGCGCACTTTCAAAGGTCTGCCGGCCGCTTTCGAACAGGATGCCTACGAGGTTCACCACCGCGTCGGCGCCGTCGAGCGCCCGGTCAACGGATGCCCGGTCGCGCACATTGGCCTGAACGATATCGACCCAGCCCGGAGGTCCGGCCAGGCGCACATCAATCGCGGTGCCCACCCGGCGGCAGGCCACCCGGACGCGCCATCCGCGCTCGACAAGCGTGCGCGCCGCATACCGGCCAATGAAGCCGGAGCCGCCAAAAACCGTGACCAATCCCTTGCTCATGCGAGATGCCTCTTTGCAGGACGGCCGGAGCCTGTCCCGAATCCCAGTTCGTCCGCGCCTTTGATCACAGGAAGGTTGCCAATGTCCATGCGGCATGGCGGTTTCCGCCCTGTCCGGCCCTTAGTAGATCACCGTCATCACTGGCCCGTCAGTATAGTCCCCGGCCATGACCATCTGGCCGCCCGGGATCCGGCCATAAACTGTGCGCGTCTGCGTCCGAGCAAAAAGGCCAAGCAGCATGGTCCCGGTATAGACGCTGCCCTGCACACCGTTGCCCCACACATTCGTGCGCCCGGCATTGAGGTAGATCTGGTAGCCGAGCGTGTTGCCGGAGACGCCGAGCCTCATTTTCCGCGCGAGAATGTCGGCTTCCTGCCCGCCATCGAGGCGCACCTCATAGCTCACTCCAAGAAAGAGCAGGCCCGTGCAGGTCGTCGTCACGACGGAACTGGCATCCACCGCCAGTCCTGAATGCGCATTGTAAGGGGCAAAGCCCATGGCTGTCGCCGAAACCGTGCAACTCTGGGCGCTGGCCCCGAACACCGCGAACCCGCACATGACCAGTAAGGCAATCAGGGCGCGCCTCATGAGACCCCCGCCATCTTCAGCGCCGCCGTCGGCTCAAGAGTCATCTGCCCGGACTGGCGCAGGCGGCTGACCGGCTGGGCGAACCGGCCCTGCGGCGTGATCACGATCACGCTGTCTCCGTCATCCGCCGCCGCACAATATACGCGGCCATCGAGCCCGGCCGCGCAGCCCTGCCCCGAACCGGACAACATCACCCGGCTGCCTGCCGCGAGCGGTGTGCCATCCGGCAGCGCCGCCGTGAACGCCAGCGCAGACGTGCGGCGCACCTCAAACGCCACATCCGCAATCCCGCGCCGGGGAACGAAATCGAGGTCAAACCCCGCGACCGCATAATCCAGCGGTACGTCCTCCGGACGCAGGCTGAACCGGTTGACCTCGAACGGACGCACACCGGGGATCATCGCCGCGCCGTCCGCATCCGTCACCGCAACCCGGCGATTGTCCTGATAGACCGGAACGCCCGCCAGACCCGGCACCCGCACGCGCGCCGTCGCCGGTGTCGATTGCCGTGCCAGCATCATCCGTCCCGGCAACAGCGTGAACGCGCCGCGCACACCTGCCGAGAGATCGTTTGTCGCGCCGAACTGTCCGGCATGCAGATAAACGTCCGCCGCGCCGAGATCGGCCTGCAGATTGGCCTGCGCCGCATCCGCGCCCTCCCCCGAGGCTGCCTGCACCGACCATTGGATCCGCTCACCGGGCTGGCGCAGCCGCGAGAGATCGACCGCCGCTGACGACGCCCCGGCAAACCGGTCGCCGCTGACACCCGCTGAATAGGACCCGAAGCTGAACCGCAGGCGTAGGGTGCAGCCTGTCTCGCCGCGCTCAAGGTCATGAAACCCGCTGGCAGACAATGTCATCTGGTTGCCGCGCAGGCTTTTCTCCCAACCCGCCGAAACAAAGCGCCGGTCCGGCAAGTCGCGGTCGCTCTGTTCCGAATAGCTCGTGCGAAACGATCCCAGACTTGTGAAAACGCTGGCGCTCGCCCGCAGCGTCACATCCGGAAACATTGCGCCTGCCGCTGTGGCGGCATCGGCATAATCCGGATCGGCCACACGCGCCTGAAGCTGCAGGTTCGCCCGGCGCGTGCTTCGCTCCAGGCCCGCCGACACAAGATGCCCCCGTGCGCCGGTTTCCGCCGCGCTGGCCCCGGCTGCAATCGTCAGCACACCGATCTCATCAACCGCGAACTGCGCGCCGCCCCCGATGACCGATACGGCCTCGCTGAACTCGCCGTGCGCCTCGGCCGTTACGGAATCGCTGAGCCCCCTGCGGACAAGGCCGGAGGCGACAAGCGTCTCTCCGTATTCCGAACTCAGGCCATTGAACCGTCTCGGCACGCCGAGGCTGACCGAGTAGTCCGTCACCCCTCGCGCCAGTCCGTCTGTTGCGGCGAAGAAACTCATGTCTTCGATCCGGGTCAGGCCCGATGCCTCACGTATCGCGATCTCGACATCGTTGAAGCCGGTCTCGGGCGCAATCTGGAACTCGCTGAACCCCGCCGCAACGCTCTCGCGCTGGCGCACGGCGCCGTTTACACGCACATCTATCTCCGACTGCTCGCGCAGCAGCGTCTGGAAGGTCCGGTAAGGCCGGTATGTCTGGTCCGTATCCATCGAGAAGTCCGTGCCGAACTGCACACCGGCAAACGCCGCCAGACGCCCCCAGCGCGGCGCGCGCGTGAAACTGTCGCCGAGGGTGAGGCGGGCCATATTGTCCGGAAAGTCCTGCTCATAGGCAGTTGCGAGACGCCGCGCGCGAACCCTCTCCCCGTCCCATGCAGCGACCTGATCATTCTGCAGGCGTCCCCATTTGGTGTGCAGCGTCAGCGACAGGTCGGCGAAGGCGTTCTCGTACACACCGGATGCGTCTTCCACGCGCTGAGCACTGAAGCCGTACTGACCCATCAGGCCGGCCAGCGCAGGCGCATAAGTCCGGCGCCGTGTGTTGCGTCCCGAAGCGTCCGGCACCAGCGCTTCCGAGAATAGCTCGACCCGCGCTGCTTCGCGGTCCAACTGGTAGTCGAGCCCGGATACCAGATGCAGACAGACATCAGACTCCGTGCCCTCATACAGCCCCGCAGTGCGCAAGGCCCCGGCCTCCATCTGGTCGCAGCCATCCGGCAGGGTACGGAGCATTGCAAGATCGCGGGTCGCGGCGCCGTTGACATGCACTTCGACGAGGATCGCTGCCATCTCGACCTGCGGAAGGATCGCGGGCGGTATGCGGGCGGGCGCAGCATGTGCCGGGCAGGCCAGACCAGCAAGTGCCGCCAGTCCGTATGCCCACCTCCGAATCACGGCCTGCGGCGCAGGTCAGCCGAATACGACTGCGGACCAATCGTATAGGAAAGCGCCGCATAGCCTTCCGGATCCTCACCGGCGGGAATCCGTGCCACTGCGCCCGGCAGCAGATAAACTATACCGGTCTCGGCAGCCTGCACGGTCCCATCTGGCTCCACCAGCGCAAGGCTGTGCATCTTGAGCCAACCGGGTCCCGGATTGCGCAATTCGACACCCGCCGCGTCCGCCGCTGCCTGCAATTGCTCCGGCGCGCCGGGTTCGCCCGCAAACATCGACAGGACATAGCGCAGGCGAAGCTGCAGCTGCGCCGCGTCCTCTGCCGCCTGGCCCGGGGGGGCAGGCAACTCATCGACCACAACCCGCCAGGTCCCTGCCCCGTCCGTATCCGGCAGCAGGAAGCGCACCGTCTGGGCCTTGCCCGGCAGGATTTCAAAGATTTCAGGGCCGAACCGCACATCCGTGGCGGGCACCATCTGCTCGCCACCGCCGGCCTGGGTCCAGTCGAACACACGCACCTGAACCAGTTTCGGCTCAGCCAGGCCGGACGTGAGTGTAAGCGACGTTGCGCCGCCCTCTGCCGGGGCGTGGATCATGACCGGGGACAGGGTCAGGCCTTGCGCGCTGGCGCAGCCGGCCGCCCATCCCGCGCCGAGAAGGAGCAGGGCAAACCATTTCACGTGCGTGTTTCCTCAATAGGTGACGGTCACCTGGACCGCGTCTGAATAACTGCCGGCCGCAACCGGCGTACTGGTCGTCTGGCCATACACGGTGAGGGTCTGCGACGGACCAGAGGTGCTGTAGGCGGCCCCGGTGACGTCATCGCCCCACACGGTGCTGAGCCCGGGGTTCGAATAGAGCTGGTAGGTAAAACTGGTCGGCAGCGAGTCATGGGACAGCTCGCGCGCGGCAATGTCGCCTGATCCACCCCCGTCAAGCGCGATCGATACCGGATCGCTGTTCGTGCAGGTGATGGTCACGGAGCCGTTCGCTGTGGCTGCTGAAAGGCCGACGTTCGAAAACACAACCGGCGCCGTGGAAACAGAGCAGGTATTGAGAACTGTTGCCTGCACATTCAGCGTCCCTGTCGCCTGCGCCGCGAGGGCTGTATGCGCCTGTGCGGCGAACAAGGCCGCCAGAGTAAGTATCCTGATCATATCCCAACCTGCGAAACTGTTTGACGAAATCCATTCATCCGACCCCGGATGACGTCTGCTACCATAACGATGATTGATTTCATGAATCTTTCGGAAGAGTCTCCGAATGATTTAAGTCAGAATGATTTCTGTACGGAGTATATCGTCTAACATCCTCAACATTTAATCTCCTGAGTTCCGCTGCTGGCACTGCAGTTTCGCTGCAAACGCCCGTGATGCCTATCGATTCCGGACGAAACCCGGCGGGGATGTAAAGAGCGCCGCACGCTCACGCGCGGGCTCTATTAAAGATAGAATATCGCAAGCAAAATAGTCTGCGGCAAAAACATGCGAGACGTTACTGCCGCGATCAGGGCGCAGCTCCACAGGTCTTGCCGTTCAGGAAAAATGCAGGGCGGCCCGCGTCAGGACCGCATCAGCCCCGACGCCTTGAGCAGCTTGCCGGCCCGCACGACGCGTTCCAGCTTGTGCTCGCTCGAACGGTCGCCCTTGTTCGAGTCCGGATGGAAGCGCCGGATATATTCGGCATAGCGCGAGCGGATCTCGGCCGGTGTCGCATCCGCCTCAAGGTCAAGTTCGCGCAGGGCCCGCAGCTGCAGGCTGGAGCGGTGGGCCGCGACACGGGCCTCGGCAGCCGGCGTATCGTCCAGGTCAAAAAACCCGCGACCCGCCCAGCGCCGCGGATCCTGAGCATGCGCGCTGCGCTTGCCGCCCATCGGTCCGACGCCAAACCGCCAGGTGCGTTTGTGGCCATAGCGTTCCGAGCGTGCGAACGAGGCCGCTTCCGCTTCGCTCATGCCTTCGAAGAAATTGAACCGGCGGTTATAGTCAGACACATGCTGCTGGCAGAAAAAATGCTTTCCCTTGCCATCCTGCTTTGGCGCAGGGAACGCGCCTTCAAGGTCGCAGCCGTGTTCATCGCAGACACGCGTTTTCTTCGCCCGCGCACGGGACGTCTCGTCCGCAGGCGGGTTCACGCGTATATCTTTGAACTTGACGCGGTATCGGAAGGAGTCGCTGTCGGACATGTCGCAAGATAATAGGGAGCACCGCTTAAAGATGCCACAACCAAGTGACAGGCGAACACGAATTGAAGAGATTCTCACAGAAGCGTTCGCACCTGTCTCGCTTTTCATAAACGATGACAGTGCCCAGCACGCCGGCCATGCCGGCGCGGCGCCGGGCGGTGAAACGCATTATTCTGTCGAAATTGTCTCTGAGGCCTTTGCCGGCCTCTCGCGCGTTCAGATTCAGCGCACTGTGATGATGGTACTACAGAACGAGTTCGACACAGGCCTGCACGCCCTTGCCCTGAAGGCCAGCGCGCCTTGAAAATGCGGCCTGCGTTAACCGTAAAAAAGCCAATTCTGCGATAAAATTTCCATGTCGCGCGGATTTACGCGAAAAGCAGGGCTGAAACGATGATTGCTGGGGCAAGCCAGACTCCGAACACCGCACCGGGTTCATTGGCCCTGCGCAGCTTCCGGGATGTTTGCCAGACCGCTATCCGCGTCTTCAACCTGATGGACAAACACCGCACCGCGCCTTTCCCGAACGCTTATGCGGTCCTGTTTGCTTATACGAGCGGTTCGGACGAAGCACTGGTCGCTGACGTCAACAGCCTGCTGATGCTGAAAGACCAGCTTAGCCCCTATGACATTGAAACGCTCTATCAGGAGCATCTTTCCGACGAGACCAGCGCCATTGAGACCCAGGGCATCGGTCAGGCCATCGGCAACGAGATCAGTACCGTCCTCGAGATCATCGAGAAGGGCCTGAAGCAGAATGACGCCTTCACGAGTTCGCTGGACACATTTGCCGGCCAGGCGCCGCAGGCGACAACCGGTGAAGGCCTCGCCGCTGTCGTCGACGGTCTGCTGACCGAAAACCGCCGCATGGCCGACCTGACCCGCGAACTCAATCACGGCCTGTCCGCCTCGCAGGGTCTGATCTGCCAGCTGAACACCCAGCTCGAGGAAATCCAGGCTCAGGCCTCGCGCGATCCGGTCACGGACCTTCCAAACCGCCGCGCCTTTGAAACCCGGCTGGAGGAAATCGTCAGCCGCGCGGCCAAGACCAATGAGGGCTTCTGCCTCGTGCTCGCAGACATCGACAGCTTCCGGGCCTTCAACAACGCGCATGGCATGCCGGCCGGCGACGCGGTGCTCAAACGCTTCGGCAGCCTCCTCGCCGCCAGCCTCAGCGAAGGAGACATGGCGGCGCGTTATGGCGGCGACGAATTTGCGCTGATCCTGCCCGGCAAGGAGCTGATGCCGGCCTACAACCTGCTCATCTCCATCAAGCATGCGCTCAATAGCGCCGAGCATGTCGTGGACGCCGACAAGCCGGTGACCGGCATGACGGCGTCATTCGGTCTCGCGCGGGCTGAGCCCGGCACCTCCTTCCAGCAGATCCTGCGCGAAGCCGGAAGCCATCTGGAAGATGCCAAGAAAACCGGTCCGAACCGCGTGCGGGCCCCCGGCATCGTCTGACCCTCACGCGAGGCGCTGCGTTCAGGCAGTCTCCACCTTCGAAATATTCACGCCGGTCACCTGATTGCGTTGCCGGCGCAGGATATTGAACCGATATCCGTGGAAGACGAAGCTCTGGCCCGGCTCCGGAATGGTCTGCGCCTCATGGATCACGAGGCCGGCAACCGTGACTGCCTCCTCATCCGGCAGGTTCCAGCCCGTCGCGCGGTTGACGTCCCGGATCGGCACCCAGCCATCGACATTCACTGATCCATCCGCCTGCACCCGCACGCCCTGAATCTGCACGTCATGCTCGTCATGGATCGCGCCGACAATCTCCTCGAGAATGTCTTCCAGCGTGATCATGCCCTGCAGCTCGCCATATTCATCGACCACGAGCGCGAAATGTTGCCCCTTGGACAGGAACTGGTCGAGCTGGTCCTTCACCTGCGTTGTCTCCGGCACAAACCATGGCTTGCGCAGGATGCTTTCGAGGTCGAGCTTCGAAAGATCGCCGCCCAGAGGCAAGGCCGCGCGCAGCAGATCCTTGGCGTGCAGGATGCCGATGATCTCTTCCTTCTCACCCCGGTACAGCGGCAGGCGTGTATGCGGGCTGGCCAGCGCTTTCATCACCAGCTGGCGCCGGTCCAGGTCGGCGTTCAGCATCTGGATGTTCTTGCGGTGGATCATCACGTCTTCGACGGTCAGGTCCTTGAGGTCCAGCGCGCCGACGAGGCGCAGCCGGTCTTCCCGTTCCACACCGCCTTCCATCGCATGCAGGTCGATGGCCCCGCGAATCTCCTGCTCCGCCGACAGGGGTGCATCCGGCGCGGCCAGTCCGAGGAGGGCCAGCACCTGATTGACGATGAACTGGATTACCTTGATCAGCCAGGACGCGACCCGGACAAGCAATCCGATTGGCCGCGCCACGACCAGCGCCACACTATCCGGCCGCGTGATCGCATATGTCTTGGGCAGCACTTCCGCAAAGATCAGTACCGTGACAGTCATGACCGCCGTCGCCGCAGCGAGCGCCAGCCCGCCCTGCCCGAACAGCGCCGTGAACATGGTCGTCGCCAGCACCGAGGCCAGAATATTGACGAGGTTGTTTCCCAGCAGGATCGCACCGATGAAATCTTCGCGATTTCCCAACAGGCGATTGACCGCCTTGGCGCGCTTGTCGCCTTCCTTCTCCAGCTGGTGCATCCGAGCGCGGGACGCTGCCGTCAGCGCCGTCTCGGATCCGGAAAAGAAGGCTGACATGCAGAGCAGCAGCGCGATGGCAATAAGGTAACCGGCAATCATGTCGGGTCTTGGGTCTCTCTAGGTTGTTTCAAGAAGTTCCCCGGCGAGGAAGGCCTCAATGGAGTCAAGGTCCGCATCCGGATGAATATAGGCCGCGCCAATTCCGCGCGCGAGAATCAGCGGCACGCGCCCGCCGCGCGCTTTCTTGTCCTGCTGCATCAGTTCCGTCAGGCGTTTTGCGGTAAACCGTTCGCGGTCCCGGCCCTCCAGCGTCGAGGGCAGGCCGGACACCTCCAGCACCATCTTCACATGATCGGCGTCGCCCTGCGGGGTGATCCCCTGCGCGGCGCCATAGCGAAAGGCCAGCGCCATGCCGAGCGCGACGGCCTCGCCGTGCAACAGGTCCGGACCATAGCCATTCGCCGCTTCCAGCGCGTGACCGAACGTATGGCCGAGGTTCAACAACTGGCGCACGCCGGTCTCGGTTTCGTCCTCAACCACAATCGCCGCCTTGGACGCGCAGGAGCACGCCACCGCCTCGCGCACCGCATCCGGCTCCAGCGCCAGCACCTTGTCGCCCTGCTGCGCGAGCCAGGCAAAGAACGGCGCATCATTGATCAACCCGTATTTCAGGATCTCGGCATAGCCGGCTTTCAGTTCCCGTTCCGGCAGCGTCTTCAGCAGGCTCGTATCGGCGACCACCAGAAGCGGCTGGTAAAATGCGCCGACCAGGTTCTTGCCGCGCGGCGTATTCACCGCCGTCTTTCCGCCCACGGAGGAATCGACCTGCGCCAGCAATGTCGTCGGCACCTG
The DNA here is from genome assembly GCA_040223555.1 of Hyphomonas sp. GTDB lineage: Bacteria > Pseudomonadota > Alphaproteobacteria > Caulobacterales > Hyphomonadaceae > Hyphomonas. Next base: position 11,952 of record JAVKGA010000008.1, on the reverse strand, counting down.
AACAAAGCCCATACCGCGTTTCATAAGGCTGGCCGCAAGGCCGCCCATGTCGCCCATCACCCCGCCGCCAAACGCGATCAGGATATCGCCCCGGTCCGCGCCGCCCGCCAATAGCCAGTCGAGCACATTGCCAAGGTTTGCGAACGTCTTGGTCTGCTCGCCCGCCGGCAGCGCCATCCAGTCGAGGCTGATCCCTGCCCCGGCCACAGCGGCTTCAAGGCGCGCTTTGTGATGGCGCATGACCGTCTCATCGGTCAGCACGAAGGCGCGTGGACGCTTCACCAGCGCCGACAGGCGCGGTCCAAGTTCCGCAAGCGCGCCGTGCCCGACAAGAATATCATAGGCGCGTTCGCCGAGATCGACGCGGACGGTTTCGAAAGAAAGAGAGGAAGTCATGCGGGCGTCCAGGTCTGCAGGGCTTTCAGGATGGAATTGACGGTGTTTGTGTGCGGTCCGTCCTTGGATAGGACGTGCAGGTCCGCCTGCGAGTAAAAGGGTTCGCGCTCCGCGACGAGGTTTGACAGGTGCAGCTTCGCATCGGCGCGCTTCAGCAAGGGCCGGTTATCGCGCTTCTGCACGCGCCGCCAGAGTGTTTCGAGGTCTGCGTTCAGCCAGACCGTCACCGCCTTCTCCTTCATCACCGCCCGCGTATCGGCGTCGAGATAGGCCCCGCCCCCGGTCGCCAGCACATGCGGCGGCAGGTCCAGCATGCGTTTCAGCACCTGTTTCTCGCCGCGCCGGAAGTCGGCCTCGCCGTGCAGGGCAAAGATATCGGAGATCGACAGGCCCGCAGCTTTCTCGATTTCGGCGTCGCTGTCATAGAAAGCGCGGCCCAGTTTTTCGGCCAGCCGGCGCCCGACGGTGGACTTGCCGGCCCCCATCAGACCCACAAGCGCAATCGTCCGCCCCGCGAACGGGGGCGGCGCGGCGGGCGCAGGACTCGAAGGATCGGCATCATCAGGCATTCCACACTCTTTACCCGGCGTTGCACGCCTGTCCTAGACCTGCCACATAGACGGCGTATTCGGGCGGCAAGATTCGCCCCTAAAAGCAGCTTCTAGGGCAGAATTCCATGCGCAAATTCCTGATCGGCTTCGTCGTCATCGCCGTGGCAGTCCTCGGCGGCATGTGGTGGCTGGGCCAGCAGGCCGTCAAGAACCCGCCCCCTGACGGCGAAGTCCGCATTCCCGTCGAAGGCGTATTCTAGCCGGTTCAGGGCCCTCAACGCCCTTTTAAGCCTGATCTGTCACGCTTTCCGGCATGTCAGACAGCACCCGCATCGGCGCCTTCCTTGAAATGATGTCCGCCGAGCGCGGCGCCAGCCCGAACACGCTGGACGCCTATGGCCGCGACCTGATCGATGCCTCCGAATTCTGCAGCCGCCACCTGACGCGCGCCAAGCCCGCCGAACTCAGCGCCTGGGCCACCGATCTGGCCGAACGCGGCCTCGCCCCCGCCTCGCAGGCCCGCAAGATTTCCGCTCTGCGCCGCTTCTTCCGCTTCCTGTTCGAAGAAGGCGACCGCAAGGACGACCCCACCGCCCGCCTCGACGGCCCCTCCCCCACACGTGACCTGCCGGATGTCCTCTCGCGTGAAGAAATGAACGCGCTGATCTTCGCCTGCGGCGACGACACGCGCCTGCGCTGCCTCGTCGAATTGCTCTACGGCGCCGGCCTGCGCGCCTCCGAACTCGTCTCGCTGACCCTCGGCAGCCTGCCCCGCCGCAAGGGCGCGCGCTGGGTCACCCAGGACATCATCATCCGCGGCAAGGGCGGCAAGGAACGCCTCTGCCCGCTTGGCCGCCCGGCCCTCGCCGCCCTGTCGGACTGGCTGGCCGAACGCCCGCCGGGCAATGGCCGGGTCCGCGCCGAAGCCTTCGTGTTCCCGTCGCGCGGCGCCAGCGGCCACCTGACCCGCCGCCGCCTCGGCCAGCTGCTCGAAGGTCTCGCCGCTGAAGCCGGGCTTGAGGCATCCCGCGTCCATCCGCATGCCCTGCGCCATGCCTATGCCACCCATCTGCTGCAAGGCGGGGCTGACCTGCGCGCCGTACAGATGCTGCTTGGCCATGCCGACATCGCCACGACGCAAATCTACACTCATGTGCTCACAGATGAGTTGCAGGAGCTGCTCGAAACCTCTCATCCGATGTCGAATTAGTCTCATTATTTATCGCTGAGAATCGCCAATTGCGCAGTTCGCGGCGGATGCTTAGATGCTCTCCGTGCCAGCGGGTGCTGGTGTTTCTGTTGGGGACCCTGCATGGGCCGCATCCTTCGCGCTTTCATCGCGACACTCCTGATCATCGAAATCGCCGCTATCTTCCTTGGAACGTCCACATGGGCAATCCTGTCGGAACTGCATGCCAGCATGCCCGTCATTCTGGGCGGCGAAGCCATCGCCGGCCTGGCGATCATCGCACTCGCCGTGGTGGTTTTTCAGCGCGCCCTCGCCGCCGAGCGCCGCATCGACGAAAAACTGCCCTCCGACGCCTGAAGACTGAGGCCTGCCGCCGCAGGCACCCCGCATCCCTTTGACGCCGCCGGGCGCGGCGCTTATGCCTCTGCGTGAAACGGAGGGGCCAGATGTCTCAGAAAACACCGCGCAATTTCTTCAAGCCGCTCGCCATCGGCGCGCCGGACCCGATGCGCGACCTGCCCGTCCGCCTTGAGCGGATGATCCATTTCGTCCCCGGCCATAACGAGAAGGTCCGCTCCAAGACGCCCGAGATGGCCAAACAGGTGGATGTGATCCTCGCCAACCTCGAAGACGCGATCCCTGCCGATGCCAAGGACGCCGCCCGCGCCGGCGCCATCGAGATGGCGAAGATGGTCGACTGGCAGAAGTCCGGCACCGGTTTCTGGAGCCGCGTGAACCCGCTGAACTCGCCCTGGTTCCAGGACGACGTGTCCGAACTCGTTCTTAAAGCCGGCCACCAGCTGGACGTGATCATGCTGCCCAAGGTCGAAGGCCCGTGGGACATCCACTTCGCCGACCAGTTCGTCGCCCAGCTCGAAGCGAAAGCCGGGCTCAGCCGCCCGATCCTTTTCCACGCCATCCTCGAAACCGCGCAGGGCATGGCCCTGGTCGAGGAAATCGCCCTCGCCTCCCCCCGCATGCAGGGCATCAGCCTCGGCCCGGCAGACCTTGCGGCAGACCGCAAGATGAAGACCACCCGCGTCGGCGGCGGCCATCCCTTCTACCGCGTGCTCGAAGATCCGCATGCAGACGGCAGCGCCCGCGGCAATGCCCAGCAGGATCTCTGGCACTATACCATCGCCCGAATGGTGGATGCCTGCCGCATGGCCGGCATCAATGCCTTCTACGGTCCGTTCGGCGACATCTCCGATCTCGACGCCTGCGAACAGCAGTTCCGCAACGCCTTCCTGCTCGGCTGCGCCGGCGCGTGGAGCCTCCACCCGAACCAGATCGCCATCGCCAAGCGCGTCTTCTCTCCGGACCCGGACGAAGTGAAATTTGCCCGCAAGATCCTCGCTGCCATGCCCGACGGCACCGGCGTCGCCATGATCGACGGCAAGATGCAGGACGACGCCACCTGGAAACAGGCCAAAGTCATCTCCGACCTTGCGGACCTGGTGGCCGCGAAAGACCCGGATCTCGCAGCGGCGTATGCGGGCTGAAGGCGCGTGGCAAAACTTCACCCCACGCTCTCAGCACTGCTCATCATCTTCGGCATCGGACTACCGGTACTGATCGGCGCACTGACGCCGGGCTATGATCCGCTATCGGATTATCTCAGCGAGCTTGGCGCCGCCGGCGCTCCCAACTCCGTCTTGATGAGCTACGGCGTCTTCCTCACCGCCGGTTTGATCTGGACTGCTTCAACGTTCGCCTTCTGGCGCGCGCAGCCCGGCATTATCACCTCGGTTGCTGCCATTCTCCTGCTCGGCACGGCGGTCTCCTATATCGGCGCCGCATTCTATCCCTGCGATGCAGGCTGCCCGATGGAGGGCTCTGCGGCACAGGACATGCACAACACTTTCGGCATCGTCGGCTACCTCGCCACTCCGCCCGCACTGGCGCTGGCGGCCGCTGCCTTCTTTGCCAGAGGCCGCAAGGCGCTCGGCATCCTGTCTCTCGCCGTCTGCGCGGCGTTCATCTCTGGCTTCGTCCTGATGATAGGCGATCATGGCGGCTCGCTGATGGGGCTCTGGCAGCGCCTCGCTGACTTCTCCCTCTTTCTCTGGATGGCTGTCACCCTCCCCCTGCTTAGCCGACGCGCGCAGGCTGCCCCTCCGTGAATATTGTTGACCGGCCAGAACCCGCATAGTCTGCCGCAAGGAAGGACACGCCAATGCCAAAACACCTGATCCCCGAGACCGGCCACAGCCCGAACTTGCAGCGTTGGTTTGACTGGATGGCGCATGACCACTCGCCCGCCGGGCTCTCGCCCCTGCTGGCCGATGAGGTCGTATTCAAAAGCCCCGTGGTCCACACGCCGCAGGTCGGCAAGCCGATCACCATGGGCTACCTCCTCGCCGCCGGGCAGACGCTCGGCAATGACAGCTTCCGCTATACCCGCGTCTTCGATTGCGGGGAGCGCGCCGTGCTCGAATTCGAAACCGAGATGGACGGCATTGCCGTCAACGGCATCGACATGATCGAATGGAATGCCGACGGTCAGATCACGGACTTCAAGGTGATGGTCCGCCCCCTGAAGGCCATCCAGACCGTTCACGCCGCGATGGGCGCCATGCTGGCCAAAATGAAAGCTGGCGCGTGAAAGCACCAATGCTCGAAACCGCCCGGCTCCGGCTTCGTTCGCCTGAGGCCAGTGACCTTGATGCCGCCTCCCTCATGTGGGCGGACGATGACGTCGTGCGCTTCATCGGCGGAAAACCGCGCGGGCGTCAGGACGTCTGGTTTGCGCTTGTACGCGGCGCGGGGCTCTGGGTCATGAAGGGTTATGGCTACTGGGTCGTCACCGACCGCGAGACCGGCGCTTTCCTCGGCGAGTGCGGCTTTGCAGATTTCCAGCGCGGCCTGCCCGGCGATCTCGTCCCCTGCCCCGAAGCCGGATGGGCTTTCGCCCGCAGCGCATGGGGCCGCGGCATTGCCACCGAAGCCGTCGCCGCCACGCATGACTGGCTCGACGCCAATCTCAAAGGCGTGAGCTCCTGCGTGATCGAGCCCGGAAACAAAAGCTCCGTACGCGTCGCTGAAAAACTTGGCTATGTCCGCGCGGGCGAGACGCTGCTCGGCGGCGTTCCGGTAGACGCCTACCGGCGCGGCGTCTGACGCTCCGGCGTCTCGTCATCGGCTGCGGCGCCGCTCATCCGGCCCGGATGCCAGGCGCGCAGGAAATCGAGGAACGCCGCTTCCGGCAGGCCGGGTGAGTAGAGGAAGCCCTGCGCCATCGAACAGCCGCGCCGGCGCAGGAACTCGGCCTGCTTGGTCGTCTCGACGCCCTCTGCCACCGTCTTCAGGCCCAGCGTTTCCGCCATCGCCAGGATCATCTCGACAATCGCCGGCGCCTGCCGGTCGGTCTCCAGCGCCGAGACAAACTGGCGGTCGATCTTGAACACGTCAAACGGCAGCTGCGTCAGCGTCGCGAGGTTCGAGTGGCCGGTGCCGAAATCGTCAATCGCGAGCTTGGTGCCCATCGCCCGCAGCGGCGAGATGAACTCGGCCACGCGCGCCGGATCAGACACCGCCATGCTCTCGGTGATCTCCAGCTCCAGCCGGTTCGGATGCAGGCCCGTCCGGCGCAGCACCGCCATGATCGAATCCGTCAGGTCATTGCGCTGGAACTGGCTCGGCGAGACGTTCACCGCCACCGTCAGGTCAAAGCCTTCCAGCTGCCAGCTGCGCGCCGCCTCGCATGCGGCCTCGAGGATCTGCATGCCGATCGCGTCGATCAGGCCCGCCTGCTCCGCCACCGGGATGAACGTCGCCGGCGAGATCAGCTTGCCGTTCGGCCGCCGCCAGCGCGCCAGCGCTTCGGCGCCCATGATCCGGCCCGTCTCGAAATCGATCTTCGGCTGGAAGACCGCCTTGAATTCCTTGTTGCCGACCGCGTCGCGCAGCTCGGCCTCGAACCGGTAGCGCCCCTGCACGATGCGCGTCAGGCGCGGCGTGAAGAAGCGGAAGCCGGACTGCGCTTCGGAGCGCACCAGCCGCACGGCCAGCTTGGCATTCGACATCAGCTTGGCAAACGACTCGGCATCCTCCGGCGCCATCACGATCCCGCCCGAGATCGACATGGTGATCTGCCGCGTCGGCAGTTCGAACGGTTCGGCAAACGCTGCCCGCACCGCGCGCGCAATCGAGATCACATGGTCCCGGTTGATCGCGCATGGCAGGTAGAGCGCGAACTTGTCCGCCGACATCGCGGCCAGCATGCTGCCGCGCAGCGCAATCGCCGCCGGGTCACCAAGATCCGACAGCGCCTTGGTCAAACGGTTGGCCGCCGCATCGATCAACGCGTCGCCATTCGCCGTGCCAACCTGTTCCAGCAATTGCCCGAACCGGTCGATGTCCAGCAGCAGGAAAGCCGCCGGGTATTCGAACGAGGCTTCGGGCAGCGTCGCATTCACATGCCGCTCCAGCGCAATCATGTTGGGCAGGCCCGTGCGCGAATCCCGGTAGGCAATCATGCGCAGCGTTTCGTTCTCGCGCCGCAGCTTGCGCACCGCGCGGGTCGACGCCACACGCAGACGGCGCAGTTCCGGAAATTGCAGCGATTCCAGTTCCGCTTCCGCGTCGATCCGGTTGGTCAGCATATAGGCTGTGAAGCGCACGAAGATGTCGTGCAGCGGCTTGGCGGTCAGGTAAGCGCCGCCCGCCGAGATGGCCACGCAAACCGCGAACATCAGGAACATGATCGACAGCGGCACGGTAAACCCGAACGGCTCGCCGCGCGCCACCATCCTGTAAATCACGCTGACCGACACGACCGAGGTAAACAGAACGACAGACAAAATCGCGCCCATAATTCCGGCGAAGACCGGAATTGAGAACTTGCCGGTCAACCGGCTGATGAGCGTCTCGTGCTTCACACTGTGGCCGCCTGAGGCTCCGAATCGGAAAGTCAGCGCTAAACTGACCCCTAGATGTTTAGGAATCAGTGAACATCATGCGCTAGCTGTAAGCCTCCCAACGGACTATATGCCCGGCTATGACCCAGAACCGCACCGCCACGATCACCCGCAAAACCAAGGAAACGGACATCTCGGTGACCGTTAACCTTGATGGCACCGGCAAGTCCGACATCGACACCGGTATCGGCTTCTTCGACCATATGCTCGACAGCCTGTCCCGGCACTCGCTGATCGACCTTACCGTGCGCTGCAAGGGCGACCTGCATATCGACTTCCACCACTCGGTGGAAGATACCGGCATCGTCATCGGCCAGGCCATCGCCCAGGCGCTGGGCGATTTCGGCGGCATCACCCGCTTCGGCCACGCCTATATCCCGATGGACGAGACCCTGTCCCGCGCCTCGGTGGACCTCTGCAAGCGCCCCTACCTGATCTGGAAGGTTGATTTCCGGCGTGACAAGCTCGGCGAGATGGACACCGAACTCTTCAAGGAGTTCTTCCACGCCCTCGCCGGCAATGGCGGCATGTGCCTGCACGTCGAGAATATCTACGGCGAGAACAACCACCACATCGCCGAAAGCTGCTTCAAGGCCACCGCCCGCGCCCTGCGCACCGCGATCACGGTAGACCCCCGCCTCGGCGGCAAACCGGCGAGCACCAAAGGCAGCCTCTGATTTTCGGACTCTTCTCTAAATCCACAATCCGGATTTAGAGAAGCCGCGCATCCACCACGGCCGGAATCAGCCGCCGGTCTGCGGGAACCTGCCCGTCCAGCATCAGCATCGCCAGCCCGTGCACCAGCGCCCAGGCTTTCAGCCGCCGCGCTTCGCGCACATGGTCCGGCGCCTCGCCGCCAAACACATTGTCGATGGCGTTCACCAGCATCTGCATACCGTCCGCCCCCTCCCCGGCGGTCGGCGGCGGCGCTTTGACAGGTCCGCGGCCCGGCTCGGTCATCATCAGCCGGAACAGCGCCGGATGATCGAGCGCAAACTCGACATAGGCCCGCCCCATGGCATTGAACGCTTCCATCCCCGGCCTGGCGGACGCCATGGCCGCTTTGAACGCGGCTGCGATGCGCGCATGCCCCTCAAGGCACAGCGCCGCAAGAAGCGCCGACTTGTCCGGAAAATGCCGGTAAACCGCCGTCGCCGAGACGCCGGCATTGCGCGCGATCTCGCGCAGGCTCAGCGCCTCTGCCGGCCCCGCATCGATCAGCTTCAGGCCTTCTTCGACCAGCGCCGCACGCAGATCGCCATGGTGATAGCGATTTTTCTCGGAATTGATGTTGACACTGTTATCATTCTTCGGCATGTTATCGGTGTAAACATTATTCCTCTGATCCGCAACCATCTGCCTGCTAGGAGCCCTACCATGCCAAGCCCCGTTGAAGCTGCCATTCGCGGCGTCGTCACCCAAGGCATCATGGGGGTCGCGAACTTCAACCGCGCCCACCGGAAGTCGAAGACGCCCAACCCCTACCTGACCGGCATTCACGCGCCCCTGAAGGACGAGCACACGCTCAACGACCTGAAAGTCACCGGCACCATCCCGGCTGCGCTCAACGGCCTCTACCTGCGCAACGGCCCAAACCCCTTCTCTCCCCCGAACCCCGCCATCCATCACTGGTTCGCCGGCGACGGCATGCTGCACGGCGTCCGCCTCGAAGGCGGCAAGGCCCTCTGGTATCGCAACCGCTGGGTCCGCTCCAACGAGATCAGCGCCGCCCTCGGCGAGCCGCCCGTCCCCGGCCCGGCCAGCCGTTTCGAAAGTCCGAACACGAACGTTGTCGCCATGGCCGGGAAGATCTGGGCCATCGTCGAAGCCGGCGGCCTGCCGATGGAAGTTTCCGACACGCTCGAGTCCCGCACCCGCAGCGATTTCGGCGGCCTCCTCGCCAAGGGCTTCACCGCTCATCCGCACGAAGACCCGCTGACCGGCGAAACCCACGCCATCTGCTATAACGCGATGGAGCCCACCGTCATCTGGCACACTGTTCTGGACACGGACGGAAATGTCCGCCGCCACGAACCCATCGCCGTGCAGGACGGCCCCTCCATCCATGACTGCATGATCACGAAGAACTATGTCATCGTGATGGACCTGCCCGTCACCTTCTCGATGCCCGCGCTGATCTCCGGCGAGAATTTCCCCTATCGCTGGAACCCGAAACACGCCGCCCGCATCGGCCTCCTTCCCCGCGAGGGCAAGGGCGACGAGATCGTCTGGTGCGATGTTGAACCCTGCTACATCTTCCATCCCGCTAATGCTTACGAGACCGAAGACGGCACCGTCATCATGGACGCCGCCGTCCATTCCAACGTCTTCGCCGATGGCCAGAAAGGCCCGAATGCCCCGGTCACCACGTTCGAAAGCCTCGAGATCGGTCCCGCCGCCCGCAAGGTCGTCCGTACCGTGATCGACTCCGCGCCACAGGAATTTCCGCGTCCGGACGAACGCCGCATCGGCCAGCCCTACCGCTATGCCTACACCGTCGCCCTGCCGCCTGCCGGCACGGCTGAGTGGATGGGCGCCACGTCGATCTACAAGCATGACCTCGGCGAGAAGACCCGCGAGGTCCACGATTTCGGCGCAGGCCGCGTGCCCGGCGAATTCGTCTTCGTGCCTGCGCATGCGGGCGCCGCCGAGGATGAAGGCTGGCTGATCGGTTACGTCATCGACACCAACAAGGACACGACAGACCTCGTCATCCTCAACGCGCAGGATTTCACCGGCGCGCCAGCCGCGTCGATCACCATCCCCCACCGCATCCCGCCCGGCTTCCACGGCAACTGGGTCGCCCTCTGACCCCTACCCCGTCGGGTCTTCATCCTTCGCCGGAAGGCGCGACACCAGCAGCTGGTCAATCCGCCGCCCGTCCATGTCGATCACCTCGAAACGCCAGCCGTTAGAGGCGACGACATCGGAGAGCTGCGGCAAGCGCTGCAGGTGATGGATCACCAGGCCGGCCACTGTCGAGAAGGACGCATCCTCTCCTTCGCGCACGTCCGCGCCGAGCGTAAGCTCAAGGTCTTCCAGCGCCATGCGCCCGTCGATCAGCCAGGAGCCATCCTCCCGCTTCTGCGCGCGCGGCAGACCATCGCCTTCCGAGAACGCCACATCCCCCGCAATCGCCCCCAACACATCGGCCGCCGTCACGATGCCTTCGACATGGCCCAGCTCGTCGATCACCAGCGCCATCTGCACCGGGCTCGCCTGCATGCTCTCCAGCAGGTTCAGCACGGTCATCGTGTCCGGCACGAACAATGCCTTGTGCCCGACTTTCTCGAAGTCTGGCACCCGCTTGCCTTCCGAGACGGCCAGAAGGTCCTTGGTCTGAACAACCGACACAACATGTTCCAGGTCGTCCCTCGCCACCGGGAACCGCGAATGCCCGCTCTCCGCAATCCGCTTCAGCAGCACCTCCGGCGGATCATCCAGGTCCAGCCAGATCACATCCTGGCGCGTCGTCATGATCGAGCGCACGTCCCGGTCTGCGAGGCGCATCACGGAGCGGATCATCACCCGCTCCTCGTCATCAATCGCCCCGCTTGCCGCGCCTTCGTCCAGCACGCTGCGGATCTCTTCCTCGGTCACCTTCCCGGTCGTGACACCTGACAGGCCGAGCAGTCTCAGCAGCAGGTCGGTCGAACCCCTCAGCACAAAGACGACCGGGAACACGATCCGCGACAGCATGGCCATCGGCGGCGCAATCAGGCTCGCGAACGCCTCCGGCGCGGTCATCGCAATCCGCTTGGGCACCAGTTCGCCGATCACCAGCGACAGGTACGTCGTCGCCGCGATCACCGCCCCGAAGGCAATCAGCCCCGCCTGTGTCTCCAGTCCCGGGAACGTGCGCGCGATCCATGGCGCCACATCCTCCGCCAGCGCCGTCGCGCCGTAGGCGCCCGCAATGATCCCGATCAGCGTGATGCCCACCTGCACGGTGGACAGGAAACTCGACGGATCCGCCTGCAGCTTCAGCGCCGCCTTCGCCCCCTTGTCGCCCTTGTCCGCCCGCATCTGCAGCCGCGTGCGCCGGGACGAGACGATGGCGAGTTCCGAAAGCGCGAAAACGCCGTTCAGCGCGATCAGCGCGAGCAATATGAGGAGATCCATGACGCGCCGATATCGCATGATTGCGCCCGCCGCGCCAAGCCGGAACTAGCCATCCCTGCCCGGCCCCGCTAAGAGCCGCGCCATGTCCCGCGTTGCGCTCATCGATTATGGCTCCGGCAACCTGCACTCCTGCGCGCGCGCGCTCGTCGCCGTTGCCGCAGGCGCGCACGAGATCGCCGTCACCAACCGCCCGGAAGACCTCGCCCAGGCCGACCGCATCGTCCTGCCCGGCGTCGGCCACTTTGCCGACTGCGCCGGCGCCCTGCGCGCCATTCCCGGCATGGTCGATGCGCTCGAAGACGCCGTGCTGAAGCGCGCTCGACCCTTCCTCGGCATCTGCGTCGGCATGCAGCTGATGGCCGACCTCGGCCTCGAAGACGGCGAGACGCGCGGCCTCGGCTGGATCCACGGCCTCGTCGAAGGCCTCGTCCCTGCCCCCGGCCTGCCGGTGCCGCATGTCGGCTGGAACGAACTTGTCCTGCCCTCCCCGCATCCCGTCCTCGCCGGCCTCGGCGCCGCGCCGCATGCCTACTTCACCCATTCCTACGTCTTCCGCCCGGAAGAAGAATCCGCCGTCGCCGCCGCCTGCACCTATGGCGACCCCTTCGCCGCCGCCGTCACCAGAGACAACCTCTTCGGCACCCAGTTCCACCCGGAGAAAAGCCAGACCGTCGGCCTGACGATCCTGAGCAATTTTTTGAAGTGGAGCCCGTGAAGCCAGACGCCCCTTATCCTCCCCCGCTTGCGGGGGAGGTGGCCCCGAAGGGGTCGGAGG
>JAVKGA010000007.1:0-570764 GCA_040223555.1 Hyphomonas sp. | reverse complement strand
CGTGACCCGGGCAGTCGACGTGCGCGTAGTGACGGTTGGCCGTCTCATACTCGACGTGCGCCGTGTTGATCGTGATGCCGCGCGCTTTTTCTTCCGGCGCTGCGTCGATGTCGGCGTAATTCTTCGCCGTCGCGCCGCCGGTCTTCGCCAGCGTGATCGTGATCGCCGCCGTCAGCGTCGTCTTGCCATGGTCAACGTGACCAATCGTGCCAATGTTCACGTGCGGCTTCGTACGCTCAAACTTTGCCTTGCCCATAGGGCCTCTCCTCTTTCCAGGTCTGCGTCCGGCATTCCGGACGAGGTTTAACCAAACTTAAGTCAGGCCACCTGCCTGCCGATCGCGCCTAATAGCCATGTCGCCGAAGGGTTTCAAGCGGCCTTGTGACAGTGCCACGACCTATTTCGCCGCCCCTTGCCGTAAGGGCCGCCTGCGCCGATAACCCGCGCGAATTCCTGTAACCGATGCGGAGCCGACCTTGAGAGACGAACTGACCCAACATGCGTCGAGACTTGCCGGCCTGAACCTGCGCAGTCTGGCGGCCAACCGGGCCGCAGCAGCGCCCCTGTCCGGGGCCGGCTGGCAGGCGAATCTCGCCCGGCATTATCTCGATGAAGCCGCCGAAAGCGCGCTGCTAAGCTTTGGCGAACAGGCCGGGCTGGCAGGCGCAGCGGCGCGGCTGTTTGGCGGCGAGATCGTCAACCCGTCCGAAAACCGCCCGGCACTGCACTGGGCCCTGCGGGCACAGGCACCGCTGGCCAGAGAGGCCGAGACCGTGCGCCAGAGCGTGGAGCCAGCGCTGGACTTTGCCAGAAAGGTGCGCTCCGGCGTAGTGAAAACGGCCAGGGGCGAGCGATTCCAGGCGGTGCTGCATATCGGGATCGGCGGGTCTGACTTCGGGCCAAGGCTGATCGCCGATGCGTTCGAGGATGCCGCGGACAAATCGATCACGCTGAGATTTGCGGCCAATGTGGACCCGTATGACCTTGACCGGGCGATGGCGGGGCTGGACCCGGCGACGACGCTGGTGGTGGGCGTGTCGAAATCCTTCGGGACCGAGGAGACACTTTATAACGTGGCGCGGGCACGCGTCTGGCTGGAGGGCGCGCTGGGCGATGCGGCGAGCCAGCATCTGGCGCTGGTGACGGCGAACCCGGCAAAGGCGAAGGACTGGCTGGGCGGGCGCGAAGCGCACCTGTTCGACATGCCGCTCTCGGTCGGCGGGCGGTTCTCATTCTGGTCGGCGGCGTCGCTGGCCTGCATGATTGCACTGGGGCCGGATGTGTTCCGGGAGATCCTCGAAGGCGCGGCGGAGATGGACGATCACGCGCGCACGGCGCCGCTGGCGGCGAACCTGCCGATGCGGCTCGCGCTGCTCGACCATTGGAATGCCTCGATCCGGGGTGAGCCGATGCGGGTGGTGCTGGCCTATGCCAATCGCCTCCGGATGTTACCGACCTATCTGCAACAGCTGGAAATGGAATCGAACGGCAAGTCCGTGGGCCCGGACGGCACGAGCGTGGCGCCGCCGACGGCGCCGGCGGTCTGGGGCGGCGAAGGTTCGGTGGGCCAGCATTCGTATCACCAATGGCTGCATCAGGGCTCGCAGGCGGTGCCGTGCGAATTCATCCTGGCGGCGGACCGGGGGCGTGATGCCGAGGGGCTGGCGGCGCTGGCCTCGCACGCGCTGGCGCAGGCGGAAGTGCTGGCGAACGGGCGCAGCCTCGAAGAGGTGGAAGCCGAGGAGCCGGGCCTGCCGCCGGGCGTGGCGCCGCAGAAGGTGCATGCAGGCGGGCGGCCTTCGACGGTGCTGTCACACGCCGCGTTCGGGCCGAAGGCGTTTGGCGCGCTGGTGGCGCTGTATGAACACCGCACGTATTTTGCGGGGCATCTGTGGGGCCTCAACCCGTTTGACCAATGGGGCGTCGAGCGCGGCAAGACGATGGCGGCGCGGCTCAGGCCCGCGCTGACGGCGCCGGACAAGGCGGACGACGCCGTGACGGCGGCGCTGATCCGTATGCTGAAATAGGCAATGCCGGTTTCGAGACTGCTCCGGGAACAGACGATCGGCGAGACGCGCTGGGCGGCGCTGGATGCGCAGGGCGCGCCGGTGTCGCTGTATCTTGAGCGCGCGAGCGATGAGGGCCGCGCGGTGATCGGCGAGCGGCTGAGCGCGCGGGTGCGCAAGCTGGACGGTGGGCTCGGCGGGGCGTTTGTAGACCTTGGGGCGAAGGGCGAAGGCTTCCTGCGGCTGAAGCCGGACGCGAAGCTGACCGAAGGCGCGTCGGTGGAGGTCCAGGTATCGGCGGAGGCGCGGCGGGGCAAGTTGGCACGTGTACGGATGGCTGGCGCGGAGGCGGCGCAAGGCGGCGCGGCGTTCTGGCGGGCATCGCTGGACGGCGGGGCGGCGGCGGAGGTGGATGACCGGGCGGCGGGGGATGTTGAGGTGCAGGCCGCGTTTGACGATGCGCTGGCGGCCACGGTGACGCTGCGCGGCGGCGGGCGGATGCAGCTGGAGCGGACCGAGGCGCTGATCGCGGCGGATATCGATACGGCCGGGCGGACCGCGCGCGGCAGCCGGGCGGCGGGGGCGCTGGCGATTAACTGCGAGGCGGCGGCGGAACTGGCGCGGCAGATTCATCTGCGCGGCTGGGGCGGGCTGGCGGTGCTGGACTGTATCGCGCCGATGGATGCGGCGGCGGGCGGCAAGGTGCGCGCGGCTTTCCTGGAGGCGTTCCGGGCGATCTCGCGCCGGCAAGTGAAGGCGCTGGCGCCGTCGGCTTTCGGACTGATGGAGATTTCGGCGGACTGGCAGACGGCGCCGCTCAGCGAGCGGATGGCCGGGCCGGAGGGGGCGGCGCTGGAGGGGCTGCGGCGGCTGGAGGCGGCGGCGCGGGGCGCGCGGATGGCGAGGCTGCAGCTGGCGCTGCCGGAAGCGGCGCATGCCTGGCTGGCAGCCAGCGGGCTCGACGCCGAGGCCAAACTTGCGCAGACTTATGGCGCGCGGCTGGTGATCCGGCCGGGCCAGACCCAATCGCCTGAAGTGACCCCTGCCCCATGAGCAAGCCCGTGCCCGCCCAACACCGCCAGCCCAAATGCGCCCGCTGCCGCAAGCAGCCGGTGATGGCGGACTACCGGCCCTTCTGCTCGAAGCGCTGCGCCGACGCCGATCTCGGCAGCTGGCTGAATGGCAGCTACGCGATTGCCGGGGCGCCCGCCGAGGACGCCGATGATGCGCCCGGCGAGGCGAGGCCGGCGATGGATGAGGAAGACTGAGGCGGCGCTGAAATCGGCATGGACAAGGCGGAACGCCTTCGTTAAGTAGCCGCTTCCCCAAATGGCCCGCCCGGGTAGCTCAGGGGTAGAGCAGCGGATTGAAAATCCGCGTGTCGGTGGTTCGATTCCGCCCCCGGGCACCATTCAGGCTTCCAGCGACGTCCGCGGGCCTCCACCAGTATCTATAAAAACAAGGCTTTAGGTCGGCGCCCTCAGCGGCTTCGTCCGCCAACGTCCACCCAAAATCGTTGGAAGAAAATTTTTTTGTTGGCATTTTGTTGGCATAGAGCCGCGCCAGCATCGGCGCGTCAGGGAAATGCCAACAAAAGTGCCAACAGACTTGGGAATCATACTGCTATGACCCTTACAGACACACGGATCCGCGGTCTGAGGGCCGATAGAAAAATCCGACGCTACAGCGATGGGTACGGCCTCTATGTAGAAGTTACGCCCAGCGGCTCGAAACTCTGGAAGTTGGCATACCGCTTCCAGGGTAAGCAGAAGACACTGTCGTTCGGCCCATACCCGGAGGTCTCCCTTGCGCGGGCCAGAGAACGGCGGCTTGAAGCCCGGACGATGCTATTCGAAGGCGTAGACCCTTCGGCGATCAAAAAGGCTGGCGAAGAAGTGCGGCGCGCTGAGATCGAGGATACCTTCGCCCGGATCGCTGATGAACTGCTCCAGAAGGAGGAGATCGAGGGACTTGCCCCGGCCACGCTCAAGAAAAAACGCTGGCTCGCGCGCCTCGCATCCGAAGACCTCGGCCCGAAGCCCATACGGGACATCAAGGCATCCCAAATTCTAGCGACCCTTCGAAGGGTCGAGAAGGAAGGAAATTACGAATCAGCACGCCGGTTACGGGCCCTGATCGGTCAGGTCTTTCGCTACGCCATCGCAACGACCCGGGCGGACGGTGACCCGACCGTGGCGCTGAAGGGGGCGCTTATCGCGCCCAAGGTCCAGCACAGGGCCGCCGTGACCGACCGCAAGGGGTTTGCGAAGCTGATCAGGACCGTCTGGTCGTATGAGGGCACGATCGAAGCCCAGGCTGCCTTGAAGCTGCTGGCGCTGCTCTATCCCCGTCCTGGCGAGCTACGCCTGTCCCACTGGCGCGAGTTCGACTTTGAAGAGCGGATGTGGACCATCCCGGCCGACCGGACGAAAACGCGCAAACTGCACACAAAGCCCCTGCCCGGACCCGCCATCGAGATCCTCAAGGATCTGAAGCGGTTCACCGGCAAAGGTTCGCTCGTCCTGCCGTCTCAGATGTCGGACGGACGGCCCCTCAGCGAGAACACTATGAACTACGCGCTGCGCCGGCTCGATATACAAGCAGACGTCCACACCTGCCACGGGTTCCGGGCAAGCGCTTCAAGCCTGCTCAATGAGAGCGGGAAATGGCACCCAGACGCTATCGAAGCCGAGCTTGCGCATGTCGGCGACAATCATGTCCGAAAGGCCTATCACAGAGCAACCTATTGGGACGAACGCGTCCGCATGGCGGAATGGTGGGCGGCGGAAGTAATGAAATTTGCAGCTCCATGACAACGCAAACACCCCATCAAGACCTTTTAGCGAACTGACTGGCGCACGCGCGCACATAACAAGTCGGTCGACAAAAATTTATATGCGGAGTGCTCGCGTCAAAAACCGGGTCGTTGCAGACTTTCTACCCGCTCCATATTCGTGAGTCCGCAATATACAGGATGGGTCGCTTAAACCTCGTCCATTATCGAGCTTTCCAGGTGCTGACGCCGTATACTTAGGGCATTCGCACAAGATATACTTGGCGCTCCTCATCGGATGCTTCCGGCGGTCGTTCAGAATGCGGCGGCACGAGCGAGACATTATTCCATCTTTGACGCCTGAAATCTGTCCCGTAGCAGGCGGGGCACGTACCACTGAAGTTGTTAAGTGGAAGTCTGATTGCGCGGGCTAAGTGAATGCCAAAGAAGCAAGACCGCACCACACACGATTGCTGCGTCGGCCAGGTTAAAAGCTGGCCAATGCCAACCGGCAGCATGGAAGTCCAGAAAGTCCGTCACAGCGCCGCGGTGCACCCGATCGATTAGGTTGCCTAACGCGCCGCCGACGATTAGCGCCAACGCAAGCTGCTCACCTGATCGCGTCGTGCGCCAGAACCAAAATGCCAAAGCCACCGTGATTGAAGCTGTAATGACAATGACAGGCCAAGCGCTCGTTGCAGTTCCGAAGAGCCCGAAAGATACGCCGCGGTTAAAGCTTAGTGTCAGGTCGAAAAACGGTAGCAACTCCAACGGTTGTGCTTCGTGCAAGCGCGATCGCGCCCAAGCCTTCGTCCCGAGGTCGAGTGCCGGAACTGCGAGGAATGCAGTTGCGCCCAATAGCCTGTTCATTCCGCCACCTCACGGAGTTCACGGCGTGAATCCCGGATGATTTGCACCGACGAGTGCAGGAAAAGGAATGCAATGGCTGCGCCCGCAATAAGGTCGGGCCAATACGACCCCGAAACAACCACGAGTGCCGCAGCAGCCAAGACAATCAAGTTACCGATCGCGTCATTGCGGCTATACAGCCAGACGGCGCGCACGCTTGCGTCGCCATTGCGGTGCTTCAGCAGCAACAAGGCGGCACCGATGTTTACGCAAAGCCCGAGCACCCCGTAGACGCTCATTCCGAATGGTTCAGGCGCAACGCCGCCCGAAATTCGGGACAACGCAGTGCCCAGCACGAACAGTCCCAATGCACCGAGGGCGAACCCTTGCCAAAGGCTGGCCAACGAGCGCACGCGGCGCGAACGGCCCACCAGCATCAGGCCAATGCCGGTTGCGAGCGCATCGCCTAGAAAATCCAGCAAATCCGCACGGACGGACACCGATCCGCCGGTAACAGTGATGACCAAACCGATCAGGAACATGCCCGCATTCAGGAAGACTACGAGCCATAACGTGCGCACATAAGCGGGCGTGGTCGCCGCTTCGGCTGCCTTCGCTCCGCATCCATCTTCGCATCCGCTCATGGTGTATTCCTCCAGTTCAGTTTTACTGGTACATCCTCAAGTAACTAGAGGATCAAGCTTAATGTTGCATCTCCCTATCGGCGAGGTCGCGCGCCGTACGAAACTCAAGATTCCAACCATACGTTTTTATGAAGAGATCGGTCTGCTGCCAGCGCCGCGGCGAGCTCCAAACGGGCGACGCGTCTACGGCGAGACCGAGATCTCGCGGCTCGCTTTTATTCAGAACGCCAGGCAGCTTGGTTTCGGTCTTGACCAAATCCGCGCACTTCTTGATCTGTCCAGCAGGCCCGCGAGCACGTGCGAGGATGCGCGAACAATCGCACAGGACAATCTTCAAATCGTGAAGTTGCGGATTGCTGCGCTGCGTTCGCTCGAGCGGGAACTGCAACAAATTCTGGTCAGCTGCGAAGGGGGAGTCGCCCGCGACTGCCGGATCATTGAGGCACTCGCAAAGCTGCCACGGGTTTCGAGCGAGCGCCTCAAGCCTGCTGAATGAGAGCGGAAAATGGCATCCGGACGCAATCGAAGCCGAACTCGCTCATGTCGGCGACGATCATCTCTGAAAGGCCTATCACAGAGCAACCTATTGGGACGAACGCGTCCGCATGGCGGAATGGTGGGCGGCAGAAGTGATGAAATTTGCTGCCCGGTAACAGGGCCAGCCAGGTCTCTATTGAGAAAATGCAGGATCAGTCATTGGTCTTCTGGGGGCTTCACTTCGCAGTCGATGGCAGACCAGACTTGGTCTCCGGCCTTCGCGGCATTCTGCATGAGCACGTCCAGGGCATTGTATCGCTGCATCACGGTTTTCCACGCCATGGAGCTGTTTTCAGACAAGCAAAGCTGAACAACGGCCTGGGCGGCAACGATCGTGCCATCAAGATGCACCAGAGCATCCTGGACGAGCGCCGAGACTTCGTCGCTTGTTCTAACCGGAAAGGCTTTGTCGTGAATTGACGAGGATTTCGTTTCGGTCATCGGTGTCTTCCTTTGATCGATAGTTGCATTTACGCCCCCGCAGACCGAGGTTCTGGCGGCCCGCGCTCACCTCCCTCCCCGGCGATCTGCATCCGCGTTTACGCGATTCAGTACTGACACCAGTGAATCAGAAGACGCCGATCTTAACAACCCTTGATTTACTTTTCCGCAATCAAAAGGGCCTGCCACTCGTTTCGTCCGCATCGATGATTTTTTTCGCAAGGCCGTCTCCGTCGATCAGCTTGCGCGCCACTTGTGCGATGAAATGGTCGAACCGCTTCTGCCCCAGCGCATGAGCGATCTCGCGTTCGCCTGCCGGGATCGGATCTGTTCTCGTCAGCCAGTAGAGTATGAACTGGCCAAGGGCTTCCAACGACATTGCAACATCGCGTTCGATTTCGCCCTGCCGAACCTCGAAATCGTCCAGCCTTCGCAGCAACCTCTCTTCGAGGCCATACCGGATGGCGGGCTCGAAATATTCTTCGAGCGCTTGCTCGATCACTGCGTTCTTGGTCAAACCGGGACGGCGTGTCGCGTCCTCCAGCTTGCGGAGGAGGTCTGCCCGGAGGCGCAGGTTCAAACGCGGCTTTCCCATGCTAAAAATCCGGCAGGAAGTCTTTGTCGCCTTGGTCGATGGCGACGGCCCGGCGCAGGTTCCGCAAATGCGCATCCTGCTCTGACACGTTCGCGTCCTCGATATCCGGCGCCTCTTCCGTCGCAAGGTCTACTGGCAGCCTGGCTTCCGGCAGGTCGAGTTCCGGCTGCAACTCAACTCCGCCGTCGCTTTCGTGATCGGCGCCTTGCACAGCCCTGCAAGTCACGGCTCTACAGCCAACAGTCTCTCTCCAGTCGTGAATCGCAGTACCAGCCTCGCGAGAAATTGAGGCAGGCGCCAACACACGACAGGTGAAGTTGCCGTCCTCAAAATAGCGAAGCTTCTTTGCACGCACCGGCGGCGCACCGGACACCATCACGATTTCGTCCGTCGCAGGCAGTTGCATGATCTCGCCGGGCGTCAACAGGGCGCGCTGAGTTTCCTGCCGTGAAACCATCATGTGCGAGAGCCAGGGCGAGAGCCGATGGCCGGTATAGTTCTTCTGGGAACGCAGCTCCGTCTTCGTGCCGAGCGCTTCAGAGATCCGCTTCGCTGTGCGCTCGTCATTAGTCGCAAACGCGACGCGGACATGGCAATTGTCGAGGATCGCATTGTTAGGTCCGTAGGCTTTCTCGATCTGGTTCAGCGACTGCGCGACGAGGAAAGCACGCACGCCATAACCCGCCATGAAGGCGAGCGCCGTCTCGAAGAAGTCGAGCCTTCCCAAGGCTGGAAATTCGTCGAGCATCAGGAGGAGCTTTCGCCGGGACGGATCAGGCTCCTGTTCTGTTAGCCGCCGTGCGATCTGGTTCAGCACAAGACGCATCAGCGGTTTGGTGCGAGAGACATCCGACGGCGGACAAGCAAGATAGAGGGACATCGCCCGCTCCCCCAAGACGAGCCCCTCCACTGTCCAGTCACTGACGGAGGTGACCTCAGCCACGACCGGATCGCGGTAAAGGCTAAGGAAGCTCAGCGCCGTTGAGAGCACGCCGGACCGCTCGTTCTCGGACTTGTTCTGCAGCTCCCGTGCTGCCTGAGCGACGACAGGGTGCGGACGATCCCCGAGATGTGATGTTGACATCATCAGCCGAAGCGTCGCGGCGAACGTCCGATCCGGATCGGACAGGAACTTCGCGCAGCCTGCAAGCGTCTTGTCTTCCTCTGCATAGAGAACATGCAGGATCACGCCGACGAGCAGGGCATGCCCGGTCTTTTCCCAATGGCTGCGCCGTTCCAGCGAGCCTTCCGGGTCCACCAAGATATCGGCAATGTTCTGGGCGTCCCGCACCTCGCAGGCACCGCGGCGCACTTCGAGGAGAGGATTGTAGCGCGGGCTTCCGGCATCTGTCGGATCGAAGCGGATGCAATTTGAAAAAGTCGCTCGCCAGCCCGATGTCAGTGTCCAGTTTTCGCCCTTGATGTCATGGATCACGGCGCTGCCTGTCCAGGAGAGGAGTGTTGGAACCACGAGGCCGACGCCCTTGCCTGATCGCGTGGGAGCGAAGGCCATCACATGTTCAGGCCCGGCGTGCCGCAAATAATCGCCGCGATATCGGCCGAGAAACACGCCGTCCGGTCTGAGCAACTTATGCTGGCGCATATCCTTTAGCGTTGCCCATCGCGCGGAACCGTAGGTCGTCACGAACCGTGCGTCCCGGCTGCGGATCACGGAGCCGATAACCGCCACAAGGATCCCGAACAGTCCGCCGCTCGCTGCGATGAGACCGGCTGTTCCGAAAACTTCAGGCGCATAGGCTTCATAGGCATACCACCACTGGAAGAGGCGCCACGGAAGATAAACTGGCCGGTCACCGACAGCAAACCAGGGCGCGCCCAGTGCGGGTTGGTAGCCCAGCGCTTCTGCGGTCCACTGCGTCGCAAACCACTGCGTCTGGACGATCACGATCAGCACGATGCCGACCTGGCCAATCAGAATTCTTCCGGGATTCATGCACCCTCCTCCGCTCTCCGTTACGAGGGCGCATGATCAACCCGCCGTACCCGGATTGCCTAGTTGGACGCGGCGCAAGCGCCTGCAGACCAGTGCAGACAACAACAAAGGCGACCTTCAAAGACGAAACACTGGCTCAATCACCGGACATCGCGCGAACAAGTTTGGCCATAGCTTCGAGTGTCGCCTCCGAGCCGGTCCGATCAATGAAAGCATGGCATTTGCGGCGGCCGCGGATCAGGTCCGCACCCTCCTCCGCTGCGAGGTCACTCCCCAAAGCAGTCGTTAGAAAGCAGGATGCTCGAAGATTGAAACTTCGCCGAAAACGGCTATTGAGTCTGCAGTCAGCAATGGCTGCCGTCAGCAGCAATGCAGACGGAATTTGGTGACTCTCTGGCCGACATGGACTCGCCGATCCCGTTGGAAAGTTCCAAAATATCAAAAGATCGATACAGCCATCCGTATGCAGACGTATAATGGCCTTGTGATCACTTGGTTTAATTATTTGGCCACCGCAGTGAAATGGCGAAATTCGATTTGTTCAGCGCATCCGCCAAGAATGGCCAAAAAAAAGTCCCTCCTACAGTGACCGGCACCAGTAATTAGCCACTAAATGGCGTCTTCAGAAGCCCGCCTGGCAACGGCTGCAGCTCTTACAACATCCTCGCCGCGTCTCAATCGAGTGAACGGCCAAAGGACCAGCCGAACAATCTTTCTGACGAAGCCGGCAACATCACTTGGTATCATGAAGACTGCAGGAATGACGACAAGCGTCAGGATAGTTGAAGAGGTCAACCCACCAATGAGAAGCGCGCCGAGCGCGTTGCGCCACTCGGCTCCATCGGAGGTCGCCAACGCGACTGGCACCATGCCAAAAATTGCCGAGAAGGCAGTCATGAGAACGGGGCGAAGTCGTTCAGGGCAAGCTTGAAGGATCGCGTCTCTTTCTGTCATTCCTTCCGCGATCAACTGGTTTGCGCGGTCAACCAACAAAATACCATTCTTCATCACGATCCCCATCAGACCGATGAGACCAATCTGCGCGAATAGCGAAGATTCCATCCCAAAGTAGTAGAGCCCTGCAAAAGCTCCCGAGAAGCTGAGCGGAGCGGTCACCATGATCAGGAGCGGCTGCACGAAGGAATTGAATTGGCTTGCAAGCACCATGTAGAGCGCCAGCAAGGCGAGCAATAACGCGAAGCCGATCGCGCCGGCGGTCTCCTGCATGCGTTCCGACATGCCGCCGACCGAGTAAGTGATGCCTGCCGGCGGAGGGTTGGCTTCAAGCACCTCGATTAAGGTGCTTGTCGCCTCACCAAGGGAAACACCGGTTGCAGAACTGGCAAGCACCGAGATCTTCCTGGCGCGGTCTGATCGATCGATTTTCGATGGGCCGGAAGCGAACTCAACACGTGAAACCGCTCCAATATCTACCAGTCGCCCGTCTGCACCGCGCACTTGTATGCGATCAAAATCCCGCACGCTTTCCCTCTGGTCTTCCTCCAGACGCAGGCGCACATCATATCGTTTTCCGCCCTCTTCAAAGGTGCCTGCATCGAGTCCGCCCAAGGCAATCCGGGCTGTGTCCGCCAAGGCACGAGCGGAAACGCCCTGATCCCCAGCCCGCGTTCGGTCAAACAGGATCTGTGCTTCCGGTCGACCGCTTTCGAAGCTGGTTCTGACATCAGAAAAATCAGGTCGGGCACGCATCTCACGCACGAGATGATCGCCATATTGCGCAAGGGAGTTGAGGTCAGACCCCTTTAACAACAAGTCGATGTCCGAGCTACCGGAGGTCGTCCCGCTGACCCACGGAACTTCAAGGACGGATATCTTGACCGCCTCAGGGGATGCGATGCGGATGGCCTTCCGCGCTTGGTCCATGATTTCAAACTGGCCCGTTTGGCGCTCCTGTTTCGGTGTCAAGGAAGCGTATAGATCGATGACACGGGCCTCGGCTTGCGCGCCGGCCCCAATGGAGACGAACACTTCTTCAACGTGCTCGATCTTGCGGAGTTCAGCATCTATTTTTTGCGCGGCGTCGAGCGCAGAAACAACGCCAGTGCCAAGCGGTAGCTCGATCGAACCCTGAAACTCGCTCCTGTCGGCGCGCGACGTAAACCCGGAAGGAACGCGAGCAGCATACCACGCACCGGCAACAACCGACGCAAACGCAATGATAATCACAACAATGCGAAATCGAACGGCCAGCTTTACGAGACCTGCATAGGCGCGGTCAGTTGAGTCCCAGAACGCTTCGAGCGGCCGAAAGACGGGTGAAACGCCACTGGATGTGAGGATGCGCGATGCAAGCATCGGCGTGAGTGTCAAAGCAACGAGCAAAGAAACAGACACCGAAAATACGATCGTCAGACCGTACTGGTAGAAGAAGCGTCCTACGATGCCATCCATGAAGGCAATCGGAACAAAAACAGCAAGCGTGGCTGCTGTGCCTGCAACCACGGCAAGTCCCACTTTACGCGTACCGTCCAGCGCGGCCTCAAGCGGTGGCTTCCCCTCTTCCAGCTCTTTCATGATCGCTTCAATAACGACGATAGCGTCGTCTACGAGCAGTCCGATGGCAACGGTGAGCGCAAGCAGGGTCAGGACGTTGATTGAGAACCCCAGGAGGTAAAAGCCAAAAAAAGTGGCCACAAGGGATGTCGGGATCGCCAGGGCCACGATGATCGTCGCTCTGAAATTCAGGAGGAAAACAAAGGTCACTGCAACGACAAGCCCTATTGCAATCACGACGTCATGGGTGACGTCCTCGATCGAGCTCTCGATGAATTTCGACACATCTCTGGTCGCAACAATAGTCACCCCGGCGGGCGCAAGCGCGCGCAAGCCTTCTGTGGCGGCTTTGACCTGGTGCGCGACCTCCACAGTATTCTGACCTGATTGTTTCCTGATATCGAGCGAGATGCCTCGTCTGCCATTCAAGAATGCCGCTGAGCGCTCATCCTCCAGGCCGTCCTCCACGCGGGCAACATCAGAAATTCGGATTGTGACGCCATTTTCCCGATAGGCGACTGGCAAGTCAGAAAAGCCATTCGCACGGGTAACTTCAGCGACAGTTTTGACACCAAACTCCAGCGTGCGGGCAGCCGTTTCCAGCCGCCCGCCAGGAAGCTCTGCATGCTCGCTCTGGATCGCCCGTCGTACATCATCCGCCGTGACGCCAAACGCCCGCAGCCGTTCATTGTCGAGCCAGATGCGCACCGCGCGCTCACGACCCCCGACCAATTTCACGGCGCCGACACCGTCGAGGCGTTGAAGACGTTCCTTGGCCACATCATCGGCGAACGCCGTCAACTCGGCGATAGGCAGATCGCCAGCGATCATGACGGAGATGATCGGCGCCGCGTCCGGATCGACCTTGTCCACGATGGGCGGATCCATATCCGGAGGCAATTCTGCCAAGGCGACTTGCACCTTGTCCCGAACATCCTGGACCTTCTCGCGGGCATTGGAACTCAGATTGAACTCGATCAGAATTTGCGCGCGCCCTTCACTGGAAAAGGATTGCAGCGTTTCAATTCCGTCGATCGTGTTGATGTACTCTTCGAGGATGTCGGTGACTTCCGACTCCATGGTTTCCGCAGAGGCCCCGTCCAGCGTCGCCGTCACATTGACATAGGGAAATTCAACATCGGGAAATAAGTCGACACCCAAGCGCCCCATCGACATAAAACCGAGGCCTACCAACGATGCGATGAGCATCACGGCGAATACGGCGCGGCGAATCGAAATATCGACGAGCGACATCATGAAGGTGTGGGCTCAATCCTGGCGCCGTCATACAGCGGCTCCGAGGCTGTCAGGACGACTGTTTCTCCACTCATCAACCCGTCAAGGATCTCTACACGATCAGCATCAATGTCTGAAACTTTCACGGGACGTCGCTTAGCTTGCGCGTTCGTTACCAGATAGACGTAGCGATCTTCGCCCGTACCTTGAATTGCTCTGCGCGGCAGGACGGTGGCAGACCGGGGATCAACTTCGACCTCTGCGCGGACCGACTGCCCGGCTTTGACAGCGCAATCGGGGTTCGTAAATGCCATTCGAAATTCCACCATCCTTGAAGTCGGGTCAACGCGGTCGTTCAAGATGAGGATCTGTGATTCTATCGGATCACTCCGGCCATCGACGTAGAGATGACCTTTCAAGTCGAGCCGCAAACGCGCGAGCTCGGACTCAGGCGCAAACAAGATCGCCGCAGCAATTCCGCACTCCTGAACCTGAACAACGGCGGAGTTGCCCATTCCGGAGAAGCGGTTGGCCATGAACACGCCCTCATCGATATAGCGAGCTGTGATAGCGCCATCGAATGGCGCGCGGACTGTTGTATCCCACAGCGCCTGCTTGGCTGTTTCCACTTCTGTCTCCCTGAGTCGCAAGTTGGCGCCAGCAACCTCAAGGGCGGTTTTGGCATTGTCAAAGACCACACCCGAGACGACGCCTTTGGTTTCCAGTGGCGTGTAGCGATCCACGAGTGTCTGTGAGCGTGTAACTTCGGCCAGGGCAACGTCCCGCATTGCTTCGGCTTCGACGAGGCTGCGCTGATAATCGACCTGCCGGGTTCTAAAGAGCGGATCGCCCTTACGAACCCTGTCACCCACCCGGACGAAAATCTGTTCAACGACCCCCTCCGCCAACGCGCCAATATTGCTGGTTTGCTTGGCGGCAATGGTCCCGGATGCAATCAAATAGTCGTCCCGCATGACCGTTTCTGCGGAAACCGTTTCAACCTGGACAACCCGGGTCTCGGCTTCAGCCGTAACGCCGGCCGCCGCAGGGGCGGCTTGCCCTTCAGGCTCTGCGTCCCGGCATCCAGAGATCAGAACGAATACCGCACAGAGTGAAAGCGTCGCACAAATCCTCATGAACGCCCCGGCATCAGGTAGGCGCCGCGCCCGCTCGAAAGCAGGGCTCCGTCGGCGTTCATTACAGTGGCTTCGGCGACAGAGAGAGTTGCCCCAAGACGGACAATTCTTCCCGTTACACTCAGCGTTCCTGGCGTGGCCGGTTTGTGATAATCGACCCGCAAGTCCGCCGTCGCGGCAGGCATGTTACCCGAGGCGAGCAGGGCATAAAATCCTGTAAGATCAATCAGCGCCGCAATTACACCGCCATGGGCAGACTGTATTCGCGGATTGGAAACCACTTCCTCTCGCCATGGCATTTCCAGCAGCAGCTTGTCACTGTCTGTGCTGATCGCCCTCAACCCCAGCCACCGATGGAAGGGGGCCGCATCGAGTGCGGCCTGTAACTGATCAAGATTGAGCATGGGGCCACTCATGCAAGGGTCTGCTCTCGGATCGGCCGAAGAAAGGATACAACCGCTTCGATAAACACATCGTTGCGATCTCCCGCCACCATATGTCTTGCGCCAGCAACGTCGGTGAAATGCGCCTGCGGCGCGAGGGATCGAAACGCCGTGACGGAGTCTTCTGAAACCAGCTCGCTCATACGTCCACGGATGAGATGAAGCGGTACGCGGATGTCCCGAACAGCTTGCTCCAGATCACCTGTATGAGCAACTCCGGAGCGGCGCATGACGCCGGTGATAAAGGCAGGGTCCCAGTGCCATCGCCAACGCCCATCTTCGCCCTGCCGAAGGTTCTTGCGCAGCCCCTCAAGGTCTTTCGGCCGCGGGCGATGTGGCAGATAGCTGGCAATCACATCTGCGGCCTGTTCCAGCGAGGCAAAGCCTTCCTGAACATGCGCGCCCATGAAGCCGACAACTTTGGTGACACCGGCAGCGTCCATGTTCGGCGTGATGTCGACAAGTGTCACCGATTCAAATGCATCGCGTGACAGCATGCCTGCGGCAACTATGGCTGCGAGTCCTCCAAGCGAAGCACCGACTATATGTGGGCGCGGCCCTCCACCCGCTACACGTTCACCAACCTCAACAAGGTCTCGCGCGATAGCTTCGAGAGAGTAATCACCGTCTGGAGCCCAGTCGCTTTCACCATGTCCGCGAAGATCCAAGGCAATTGAGCGATACCCTTCAAATGCCACCGCTTTCGCGGCGCCGCTCCAGGCGTGGCGGGTTTGCCCCCCGCCATGGGCAAAGATTACCGGCGGGGCGGCAGGATCGCCGAAAGAACTGAGCGCCAGTTTCAACCCTTGTGCATGAAGATACCCGTCACGACTGCTCAAAATACCCATCCGCTTTGGCGACTTGTAAGGATACTTTTATTAAGTTAGCTTACAAACTTTGTAAATGGAGAAAGCTATGGAGTTGCCTGCGCGGTCGCGCGCGTTCCACCTTAAGGGAGACCCAAGAATTGATTTCAGCTTCCTTCTTGGTGAGGTCACCCGCCTATTGCGCCGGGCGTTCGATCGGGAAATGGAAGCCATTGGCCTGACACGGTCACAGTGGCATGTGCTTGTATATGTGATCAAACTGGAAGGCCCGACCCAGACCAAGCTTGCGGAAGCGCTTGATATTGCGCGTCCATCTGTCGGCGCGCTGATCGATCATCTCGCAAGCTCAGGCTATGTCTCACGTGAGCGAGATTCCCGTGACCGTCGGGTCTGGCGGATTGTCCCGACTCGATTGGCTATCCAACAGGCAGATGAATTTGCGCGGTCGGCCGAGCGTGTTGCATCTCAAGCCTTCGACTCTGTTTTGAGCCAAGACCTCGCTGCTGCAGCGACTTTGCTTTCGACTATTAAAGACAATCT
This sequence comes from Hyphomonas sp., assembly GCA_040223555.1. GTDB lineage: Bacteria > Pseudomonadota > Alphaproteobacteria > Caulobacterales > Hyphomonadaceae > Hyphomonas. The sequence goes on along the minus strand of JAVKGA010000007.1, from coordinate 554,269 downwards.
GAAGTCCTCATCAGCGGGGCTCTGATGCCGTCCGGATGAACGATTTGTTGCACGCACCCGAGATCCGTCTGAAGCCTGCGGAGCGCGCCAAAGCTGGCCACCCCCACATCTTTGACAATAGCTTGCGGAGCGCTGCGACGTCCAGCACCCACTTCTAAAACAACAGCTTAAGCTTCGCGTTCCCGCCGCCCCCAAAGAGATTGGCCCTTACATCCAGCCTCCTCAGGTCAAGTCAAGCTAACATTGCCAAGGATCCTACGCATAGCTTCTGATCTCTGCTTACGGATATTACTCGCAAAGTACGCCACGAAGCGATCGCCCCAAAGACGATCACTTTCGCGGCACTCATCAGTACCGCTTCCATACAGAACATCTTGTTCATTGCGGAGGTAAAGCGGAAATCGGACATGCATCAGCACGCCAAGCTAAATGATCCATGGTGAGGTCTTGGAGTGGTCAAACGGGTTTTTGGCCAGTGTCCGACATTAATGACCCTGTCCGGCTGTCTCAAGTCCTGCTTCCGCTAGGATCACCTAAACTTGAGACCTGTCAGGCGGCTTCGGGAAGACGCCTGAGCATCAGCGTTTTTCCCGGCTGCCGATCTCAGAATCACGGGGCTTCAGGCGCTTGGGATGTATCACTCCAGTTTCCAAGCGCCCGGAAAAGGGCGACCGTATTCCGTCCTCGGTCAAGCTGCGCAGCAATCAGTTGCTGACGCCCGGAATAATATTCGCGCTGCGCATCCAGCACTGCGAGATAGTCGTCGATACCTGCCTTAAAACGCTCTTCTGAAAGAGACAGCGTGATATCCGTATCTTCAGCAAGTTGTTGAAGCGCGGAGAGGCGCGCGTCGATTGTTGCCGCGACGGCGAGGGCGTCCGCCGTTTCGCGGAAGGCAGACTGGATGGAACGCTCATAGCTCGCGAGCGCCGCATCGCGGGCAGCGAGGGTGGAAGCGAGGTTGCTCCGCCGCGCGCCGCCATCGAAAATCGGCAGGCTGAGGCTTGGACCAAATCGCCACCCCCCAGTCCCGTCGCCGCCGACAAGACCCGAGAGGTCTGCGCTGACATAGCCAGCGCTGCCAATCAGCGAAATCGACGGGAAGTAAGCCGCGCGTGCGGCGCCGATACTCGCGTTCGCCGCGCGCAACTGGCGCTCGGCGGCCATCAGGTCCGGGCGCGCGAGCAGGATTTCGGACGACGCGCCGACGGGAATTTTCGAGACCAGCGGTGTAGGCGAGAGCACGGCGGAGCCGGCGATGCCTTCAGGCAAGTCAGCGCCGGCGAGGAAGCGCAGAAGGTTCAGGTCCTGCCGCACCCGCGCCTCAAACTGCGCCGCCTGCGCGCGGGCGGTCTGCACGGATGCGGACGCTCGCCGGACGTCGAGTTCGTTTGCTGCGCCGGCATCGAGAAGTTCGCGGGTAAGATCGAAACTTTCGCTCTGGCTACGGACCGTTTCTTCGGCGAGGGCAAGCAATTCCTTGTCGGCCGCGAGCTGCAGCCAGGCTTCGCAGATGGAGGCCACCAGAGCGATGCGCGCCGCGCGTTGGCCTTCTTCGCTGGCGAAATAGGATTCACGTGCTGCAGCCTGGTTGTTGGCAATGCGGCCGAAGAAATCGAGTTCCCATGCTGTGACGCTCAGACCCGCGGACGCGTTGTCCGAGAAGGATTGGGGCGGGGACGCTGAGCTTTCGAATGTGCCGCCTTCCTCCACGGATGCGTCTGCCCCGAAGCGCGGAAACAGGCCGGACCGCGCCAATCCGAGTTTTGCGCGGGCGACGCGGACATTGGCGGCGACGACTTGCAGGTCGCGGTTCTCGATCAGGGCGACCGCAATCAGTTCGCGCAGCGGAGCCGCCACGACAATATCTTCCCAGTGAAGCGCCGCGCTTCCACTGCTGGCTGCCGGATCAACCGGCAACTGGGCAGGCATTGACGGCGCGCCGCGCTTATAGTCCGGCGCAAGGTTGACGCAACCCGCAAGCGCAAGGACGCTGACTGAGAGGACTGCCGTTCTCATCGTCTTCATTCTACGGGATCTCCGGCAGGAACAAGGGTCTTGGGTTTGCGGGTCGTCAGCTTACGGACGACCATGTAGAACAGGGGTGAAAACAAGAGGCTGAACAGCATGGCAGAGCCGACGCCGCCGAGGACGATCGTGCCGATCGCGATGCGGCCGCTGGCGCCGGCGCCGGAACTCAGTGCCAGCGGAAGCACGCCGAACCCGAAAGCGAGAGAGGTCATCAGGATGGGCCGGATGCGCTGCCGGACGGCCTCCATCGTCGCCGTGATCAGGTCCTTTCCCTGCTTCTCCAGCAGCTTTGCGAACTCGACGATCAGGATGGCGTTCTTGGAAGCCAGCCCCACCGTCGTCAGCAGGCCGACCTGGAAGAAGATGTCGTTGGACAGTCCGCGGAAATGTGCGGCGACGACCGCGCCGGCGATGCCAAGCGGTGCAATCAGGAGCACGGCCACCGGAATGGTCCAGCTTTCATAAAGGGCGGCGAGACACAGGAATACGAACAGGATCGAGATGGTGTAGAGCACCGGCGCGAGGTTGCCCGAGCTGCGCTCCTGCCGACTAAGCCCGCTCCATTCGTAAGACAAGCCCTGCGGCAGAGCCTCGATGATGTTCTCCATTTCCGCCATCGCGACACCGGAACTCTGGCCAGGCGCCGCGTTGCCCTGAATGTTGAGCGCCGGAATCCCGTTGAAGCGCTGCAGCTGCGGCGATCCGAATTCCCAGGACGTGTTGGTGATCTCTTCCAGAGGGGTCATGCCGCCCTGATCGTTGCGCACCTGCCAGTCGGAGATATCATCCGGCTGCATCCGGCTGCCAGCTTCCCCTTGCACGTAAACGCGCTTGATCCGCCCACGGTCGATGAAGTCGTTCACATAGGTGCCGCCGAATGCGACCGAGAGCAGGCTGGTCGCATCCGAGGTGGACACGCCAAGGGCCTGGGCTTTCTGATAGTCGAGTTTGATCCGGAATTGCGGGCCATCTTCCAGACCGTTCGGGCGCACGCCGGTGAGCGCAGGGTTCTGTGATGCCATGCCAAGCGCCGCGTTGCGCGCCGCGATGAACTCTTCCTGCGAGAGGCCGGACGTGTTCTGGATGTACATGTCGAAGCCGTTGGCGTTGCCAAGTTCGCGGATGGGCGGCGGCGCGATTGCGAAGATCCGGGCGTCCGGGTTCTGGCTGAAGGCGCCGAAGGCACGGTTGGTTATGGCGGAAACAGAGTTTTCCTGCCCGGGACGCTCGGACCAATCCTTGAGCGAGGCGAACACGATGCCGTTATTCTGCCCCTGCCCGGCGAAGCTGAAGCCGGCGAGCGAGAAGATGCCCTGTACATTGTCCGCTTCACTCGTCTGATAATAGGTGACGACGTCGTTCATCACAGCCGAGGTTCTCTCGAGGCTGGCATTCTCCGGCAGCTGGACGAGCGTGAAATAGTTGCCCTGATCCTCATCCGGCAGGAACGAGCCCGGAAGCCGCGTGAAGCCGAATGCAGTCACCAGAACGATCAGCCCTGCCACAACCATCATGATCCACTTGCGGCGCAGGATCCGCGCGACGGTGTTCTCATAGCCGACGACCATCCGGTCGAAGCCGTGATTGAAGATGCGGGCCGGGGCGCCGAGCATACCATGACTGGTGCTCGCGCCGTGAGAGGGTTTCAGAAGCGCGGCGCACAGGGTCGGCGACAGGACGATCGCAACCAGCACGGAGAGGGCCATCGCGGAGACGATGGTGACCGAGAACTGGCGGTAGATGACACCGGCCGAGCCCGGGAAGAAGGCCATCGGGATGAACACCGCCGACAGGACGACGGCGATGCCAACCAGCGCGCCGGTGATCTGCTGCATGGACTTGATGGTGGCATCGCGTGGCGAGAGGCCTTCCTCTTTGATCAAACGCTCCACATTCTCGACCACGACGATCGCATCGTCGACCAGAAGGCCGATCGCGAGCACCATCGCGAACATGGTCAGCGTGTTGATGGACATGCCGAACAGAAGCAAGACGCCGAATGTGCCCAGCAACACGATCGGCACAGCAATCATCGGAATGACTGCGGCGCGCAGGTTCTGCAGGAAAATGAAGATCACGATGAAAACGAGGACGATGGCCTCAATCAGCGTGTGCTCGACTGATTCAATCGATGTCTTGATGAACGGGGTTGCATCAATCGGAAAGGCGTATTCTAGGTCATCGGGAAACTGCTGCGACAGCCGCTCCACTTCAGCCTTTACGCGCTCTGCCGTATCCAGCGCATTGGCGCCCGTCGCGAGCGAGACGGCAAAGCCGGAGGCATTCATGCCGTTGAACTTGGAATTGAACGCGTAGTTTTCAGCGCCCATCTCGACGCGGCCCACGTCCGACAGGCGGACCGAGCCGCCTTCGGCCGTGGTGCTGATCAGCAGCTGCTCGAAATCCTCCGGCGTCGAAAGTAGGGACTGGAGCGTGATGGTCAGGTTGATTTCCTGACCTTCCACTGATGGCGTCCCGCCAAGCGCGCCGGCTGTGACCTGCGAATTCTGTGCACGGATTGCCTGGACCACATCATTCGGCGTGAGCCGGAACTGGACCAGCTTTTTCGGATCAAGCCAGACCCGCATCGCATATTGCGACCCGAACGCTCTAACACTGCCGACGCCTTCGGTACGGCTGACAACATCATAGATGTTGGATCTGATATAGTCGCCGATGTCGGTCTGATCCAACGTCCCGTTCGGAGAATAGAGCGCCGTGATGAGCAGATATCCGGTGCCAGCCTTGCTGACCGTAACGCCCTGGCGCTGGACGTCAGTTGGAAGGAACGGCGTCGCGAGCGAGAGTTTGTTCTGAACCTGAACCTGGGCAACGTCCGGGTTCGTCCCCGGCCGGAAGGTCAGGGTGATGCTGCTGGACCCGTCCGAGCTGGACGTCGAGGAGACATAATCCAGCCCGTCGAGGCCGGTGAGCTGCTGCTCGATGACCTGCGTGACGGAATCTTCCACTGCCTTGGCAGAGGCACCGGGATAGCTGGCGTTGATGCTGATCGTTGGCGGCGCAACGTCCGGGTACTGAGAAACGGGCAAACTGCGAAGCGCGAGGGCGCCGACGAGCATGATGATGATCGCAATCACCCAGGCAAAGACGGGGCGATCAATGAAGAATCTGGCCATCAGGGGTTACCGGTTCCTATTGGATTCCGCCGCGGGCGCCCGCATTGGCAGGTGTCCCTTCGGCGCTTTCACTGGCCGGAACCGTAGTGACGGTCATGCCGGTTTCGATGGATTGGAGATTGGATGTGATGAGCTTGTCGCCGGCGGCGAGCCCGCTCGACACGATCCAGGCATTGCCGGACTGGCCGTCCACGGTCACAACGCGGCGTTCCACTGTGTTGTCATCTGCGACAACCAGCACGCTCGGCTCGCCCTTTGCCGTGCGCGATACCAGCGATTGCGGCACCGTCACGACGTTCTCAAAGGCGCCCGCCGAGAAACTTGCGCGCAGGAACATGCCCGGCAACAGCAAGCCGTCCGGGTTCGGAACAACAACGCGCACGGCCACTGTGCCGGCGGCTTCGTCGACACTCACTTCGCTGAATTCCAACCGGCCGGGATGCGCGTAGGCGGTGCCGTCTTCGAACAGGACGGTCACCGGAATGGTGCCGTCCACGGTGGCGATCTTGCCCGAGGCGATCTGCTGGCGGATGCTCAGCAGGCGGACAGCCGATGCGGTCAGGTCAATGTTGATCGGGTCGAGTTGCACGACGGTCGCCATAGCATTTGCCTGGTTCTGGGTCACCAGCGCGCCGGCGGTTACATCCGACCGTCCGATCTGGCCCGAGATCGGCGCGGTGATGCGTGTGCGGCCAAGATCGATCTGGGCGCGGTTGAGCTGGGCGCGCTGCAGCGCGATGTCGGCTTCGGCCTGCTTGGCTTCGGCGTTGGCCTGTTCGTACTCCTGCTGGCTGACCGCATTGATCGCCGCGAGGCGCTCATAGCGCGCTGCCGTGGTGCGGGCTGAACCGGCCGCGGCCTCGGCCCGCATCAGCGAGGCTTTGGCGCTTTCCACGGCCGAGGCGTATTCCAAGGCATCCAGCCGGTAGAGCGCCCGCCCTTTCTTCACGGCCTCGCCCTCCGTGAAGAGGCGCTCGGCGACGATGCCGGTCACCTGCGGCCGGATTTCGGCCTCGGCGAAGGCCCGCGCCCGGCCCGACAGATCGATCGCATTCGGGACCGTCGTGAGCTGGACTGTCAGGGTCTGGACGGACGGCGGCCCTTGCGGGGCCCCAGATTGCGCCGCAGTGGCGGGCGAGCAGGCCGCCAGAACAAGGGCGGATGCACTTGCCAGAGCCCATTGAAGACTGTTCAGCCGGTTCATATTACGGTCCTGTAAGGTTTGCCGGAGGAACCGGCTTGCAAATATAGAATGAACGCTCTATCTATTGCTGCAACGCACAATGTCAATAGGGAAGGTCAAGAATGAATAGTACGGACGAAGAAGCCACGATGAAGCCGGGCAAGAAGCGCGCAGAGCGTTGGGAACAGATCCTGATTGCCGCAGAACAATGCTTCGCGGCCAGCGGCTTCCACGGCGCGGGCATTTCAAAAATCGCGCAGTCCTGCGAGATGAGCGTAGGACATCTCTACCATTACGTGGAGAACAAGGAGGCCCTGATCGAGGCAGTCATCCGCCGGGAGCTGGATCGCCAGATGGCCAGGCTGATCGAACTGGAGACGGCGACGCCAGGCGAGCTTGCGGATGCGCTGCTCCAGAAAGTTTCGGAGCACATCCTGTATGAGACCGAGATATTCAGGACGGTTCTCAGCTTTGAAACCCTCGCAGAGGCGCAGCGCAATCCAAAGGTCGCGCAGATTCTACATGAACATGATCTCAACATGCGGGTGCGATTTTGCTCCATGCTGACCCGGTTCGGTGTAGACAGTCCTGAAGTGAAGACCGAATTGCTGTTTACGATCTTCGGGGGCCTGCATACCAGAGCCGTGCGTCATCCCGAACAGGAACGCGGCGCAATGATGGACACAATCGTTCCCATCCTGCGCAAGATTATCAAGCCGCCACAGATCCCGGCCTGACCGCCGGCTGAGCCGGTCGATACCCTCCTGCAGACGGCCAAGCTCAACGATGTCGATCCGCAGGCCTGGCTCGCCGACGTTCTCGCCCGAGCATCGCATCCCACCCCGCAGCGCGCCTCAGCGATCTCCTGCCGTGGAACTGGACACGAGTCGAGGAGGTTGGTGCATGCATCTGAACAAGATCTCGTCCATCTGGACACTTGCCCATGTCGCCGCCGAACTGGGCGAAGATGAAGACTGGTTGTTCGACAGCATCGACGAAATGGAACCCGAAGACGGTGCCATCCGGGTCTACGGCCAGCCACTCGGCGAAGACGGAACGGTTGCGTTCTCCGCGTTCGGTGCCGAGAACCTCAGAAAACTCATCGACATCCACAAAGCCAATCGTAGCTGACCGCGTCGTTGGCCGGACGCTTACATCCGTGCTCTGGCGCCGCCCGAACCTTCAAGGATCTCAACGACGCAATCGGCAATATGTACAAGCTATCCACACCAACTGAGTGCTGGAACTTCTTCAAAGCGGCGGGCTATGCATCCAAATGAAAGCGCGATGCTTCAAATCCAATAATCAAAACCTGGAAGATCTAAGCAAGTTAGAGGCAGTTGATGACGTTAGCACTTCAGACGTAACGTCGCTAACCCACCGACCGGCAAGCGTCAAACAGCCGAGCCGCCGATCTCCTCAGGACGCAAATTCAATGATCAGGTCAGCGCAGGTCCATCTCGTGCCGAGGGCGCACGACGCTGGCCCAATAACATCTGGGGCAATAGCTTGCGGAGCGCTGCAACATACAGCAACTACTCCGCAAGCAACGGCTCTAGGTTCGCGTTCCCACACTCCAAAAATATTGGCCCTTATACTTGGCCTCCTCAAGTCAACTTAAGCTCACAATGCCAGAAAATGCGCTAAAACCGAACACGCGCGGTTGCGCCAAAGGTCAGGGGTTGCGATAGGAAAGCACCAACAGCTGTTCCAGGCGCTGTTTGAGTGGCAGCATTGCCCTGGAGGGGCGTATCGAAAGCCAACTCGTAATAGTCCTCGTCAAACAGGTTCTGCGCCCAAACCTCCAACTCAAACGGTGAATTGTCACTATAGAATGCCATCCTCGCATTGACCACAACCAAATCGTCAACTTCCTTGAGCGGATCGAGGTTCGACCCTGTATTATACCGTGAAGTGAAACGGCTCGACACGTTGAATCGAGCGTCCCAGTTGCTGATAAACGGGGTCTCATAAGTTGCGGCCAACGTTCCGGACCAGCGGGGCGCGAACGAAATCGTGCTTCCCGGCAGACGCGGCGGGGCAAAAAAGTCTACCGCTTCGAAATCGTCATACTGAGTTTCCGCATAGACGAGGCCACCCTGAAGCGTCAGTCCTTCAAGCTGTTCAGGCAGATATCGGATATCGAACTCAGCGCCCTTGGAAATCACACCGGGCACGGATGTCACGATGAAGCTCGTACCGGTGAACGTGTTGAGCTGAAAGTCGCTATATTCCTGATAGAATATCGCACCATTGAAGAACAAGCTATTTGCCGCATTGTTGGTCTTGAAGCCGACCTCATACGCATCCACCGTTTCGGGATCGAAACCGGTATCCAGGTTCGGTTGAAACGGTGTGGGATCTGAGGGGCCAAACTGGCTGCGGTCAAGGTTGAAACCACCGGCCTTGTAACCGCGCGAATAGGACGCGTAAGACATCAGATTTTCATTGACCCGATATGCCCCCTTCACTGTACCTGACAAATCGTCATCAGAGCGATCCTGCGTGGATCTCACACCGACGAAGTTGTCGTTCGTCCAAGGCAAACAAAGCGTTGGGGTCAACCCCCCTGCAGCCCCAAATACAGTCAAGGCTGTGGTACAGCTACCTGCATTGCCATCAAAATTGGATTCCAGCGTCTTCTCATCGATCGTATAACGAAGGCCGACGGTCAGGTCGAACTGATCGGTCAAGCTGAACGTGTTGTTCGTAAAAATGGCGTATGAGTCCGCAGATTGTTCATAAACGTCCGCAGTTGCATTGGCCTCAGCCGTGTAAATGTTACCGGGCAGCGCAGCGAGATTGAACGCACCACCGCTCGCACCGAGCAGCAATTGCTGAAAGTAGAAAAAGTAATCATTGCCGTAAGTGAGGAAATCTGTGCGGTCTAGAGTCTCATTGGCATAGAAGACACCCACCTGCCAGTCAATGTTGTCGGTGGCACCTGCGAGCCGCAACTCCTGGCTGAAAGTCGCAAAAGCATCCACGGAAGTTTCATCATCACGATACCAAATATCGGCCGCGCTGAAATCAGAATCTTGACCCGAGCCATTTTCCCAGTCGCGATACGATGTGATGGATGTCAGTTCACCGAATCCGGTCTGCCACTTGATATTGGCTGAGACGCCCCAGTCTTCGGTCGTCTGCGTGGCGTCGCGGCTCGCAAAGGCGACGCGATCGAACGGATCGATCGGGAAAGCAGAAGCACCATCGCCGCCGGCCAACAGCGTAACCAGCGGGCCTCTGGCCGGGTCCACCGCTATATAGTCACCCATGCAACAATCTTCTTCCCGGTCAGTATAGTCAGCCGAGAGAAGGATTTCGAGGTCGCCCGAAGGCTCAAAAAGAAGCTGGCCTCGGAAGGAGTAGAAGTCATACTGACTTGTTTCGTCTTCGGTACGCGGACCATTGCCCGTCTTTACGTCGAGAAGACCGCCGCGCTCCTCATAGACCCCAAAAAGGCGACCGCTCACTGTTTCAGAAAGCGGTCCGGTAACTTCTGCAGAGGTGCGAAGGAAGCCTTCGTTGCCGATCCCGACCTCGAAGATAGACTCAAGCTCGTCAGACGGTTTCTTGGTAATGATATTTATAACGCCCGCAGAAGTCGACTTGCCAAACAAGGTGCCTTGCGGCCCTTTTAGCACTTCGATTCGCTCGATTTCGCCGAGATCGCCAAAGGAAACGCCATTCCTGGCGCGCGGAACCCCATCGATAACGACGCCGACGGAACTTTCGAGACCTGGATTGTCTCCCACCGTGCCAATGCCGCGAATACGGGCCGTCGTATTTGCTTGCTTTGACGAGGAAGTCACAAGCAGGCCGGGCGTAACGACCGTCAGATCTTTAATATCCTTAACGCCTGCATCACTGAGAAGTTCACCGGACAAAGCCGTCACAACGATCGGCACATCTTGCAGACTTTGCTCGCGCTTTTGCGCCGTAACTGTAATTGCGCCCAGACGACGTGTGGTCTCGGCGTTTTCGGTTGTCGATGTAGTACCCTGCTCGTCCACTTCAACTTGTGCATGAGCACCTGCGGCGAGCAGCAATGCCGCCAAAGATACCGAAGCAGTTGTCTTAGACAGCGTGTTAAAATAACGCACCTGGTTTCCTCCTTATGTTTATAGCGTACTGTATGCTACATTACTTTTCTGCGATGTGAATATTCATTTTGTCCACCGCCAGAAATCGTCGCAATGTGATGCAAATTTGCAATAGATGTAAGCGCTAGCAGGCTGCTGAAATAGGTCTCGTTTTGCTTTGCGAAGCATGATCCTCTTATTTGTGCGTAGAGGGAGGCAGAGATGCGTGGTGAAGATCGGACCACGGATCAGTTGTTTTCGTATGTGAACGTAGAAGACCGGACCGGATCGCATCGGATCGTCCTCTGCGGCAGATACGGCAGCTGGTAAATGACGCGCTGAAGGCTCTTGACGCAGATTTTACGGCACTTTGCGCGCAGGATACCAGTCGCCCGTCGATCGCGCCGGAGCGTCTGTTGCGGGCGATGCTGTTGCAGGCGATCTATTCGATCCGATCTGAGCGCCAGCTGATGAGCACTTCAGTGTGGATGGCACCCTGATTGAGGCCTGGGCCAGTACCAAGAGCTTCCGCCCGAAGGATACCGATAGCGGCGGTGGTCCGGATGATGGAGGTGGCGGTCGCAATGCACCGCACGACTTCCACGGCGAGAAGCGGTCGAACCAGACGCATGCCTCATCGACCGATCCCGATGCCCGGCTCTATCGCAAGGGCCGGGGCAAGCCGGCTCGGCTATGCTACATGGGGCATGTCCTCATGGAGAACCGGCAAACGAGAATTTTCCAAAATCGAACGGTGCAGTATTACGGAAGCAGGTGACCTGAGGATCGCTCCCAGCAGTCTGCATATGGCGTTCTCATTAGGGTCGAGACTCAATCACAGCCAAAAATCTATGGTTGCCGCGAGGCTTGTGGCTGACAGGAAATTCCTTGTGAGCTTGTCATATCGGGTTGCGATGCGACGGAAGGGTAGATCAGGGGCCGGAGTTCGCCTGATGGGCTTCATGGCCGACCAATTCGGCGATGGCTGGTCCTTCTGGACGCTAAACGTCCTCGAGGACTTTTGCCGTTCACCACGCTCATTCCGCGCCTAGGATTAGCTTCTCAAGACATCGACGAAAATCCCTGAGATCTTTTTCGTCGAATTCCGCAAACAACTCAGCGGCCGCACGTTTTCCGGCCCGAGCAATTTTAGACTGCCGGGAGACTGCCAATCTAGAAGGCACAACCCTCCAAACACGGCGATCATCGCTGTCCGCAACCCGGGAAACATATCCACTTCGCTCCAACTGGTCTATCAAAGATCCGACAGAAGCTCGCCCCAGCTCCAATATCTCGGCTAACTCAGTTTGCGTAGGGTTAGAAAGCCGAAAAACATACAGCATCGCTCTCCATTGTGCCCGCGTGAGTTCTAAGGGTGCCATATCCATATCAAATCGACGCCGAAGCACGCGCGTAACGCGGCTTATCAGAAAAGCCAGCTCAACTCGCTCATCACTCCAGAATTCATTGTCAGCGAATCTCAGATTTTTCTCTTGGGGCATTCCAACCAAACTTAGCCATGGTGTCAAATTACACTCTGGCTTTGTGAACCTCGAAATTCAACCGTTATTGACCTGCCACTGAGATTTTCCTCCAGATTGAGTTAGAGTCCGGCCCTCAGGAAGGATTACCGATTACCGGGTCATCCGCGAACTCGACCACATCATCTCCAGGCGCGGCGCACCCGAGATGATTGTTTCTGACAATGGAACGGAGTTCACCTCGAACGCTGTGCTCGAGTGGGTTCAGGACAGGACTTTCGACTGGCACTACATCGCTCCCGGCAAGCCAACGCAGAACGCATTCTGCGAGGCCTTCAATGGGCGGTTCAGGGATGAATGCCTGAACGAAAACCTGTTCCGGGATCTCGCCCATGCCCGGCATCTGATCGGCGCATGGGTCACCGACTACAACACCCGGCGGCCTCACTCGGCCCTCGGCTATCAGAGGCCCGCCGCGTTCGCCGCGACGTGCCAACCGCACCGGGTCCCAAAGCCCGTTGCCTCAACCGCTCGCTTGAGCAACATCAACGCGCCGGTTCTGGATCAGACTGGATGAACGTCGGGGGTCACGGCAGCCGCCTTCCGGCAGACCTCCTCAACCTTCGTGCCTTCTTCCGCATGGCGCAGAATGAATGCGATCTGCGCGTCCGTGAACTTCGACTTCCTCATCTGTCATCCTCGTCCCGCAGCCCCCATGATATGCGAGAATTTTCCAAAATCGAACGGTGCAGTATTACGGAAGCAGGTCACGTGCTGCAAAAAAAGTGCTGACTAGAATAATCTAGCCAGCAAGTGTACCCAAACTGCGGAATTCAGGAGGTCACCTTCCTGACGATGCGAACTTTCTCCGCCTCATTAAGAAGACTAAATTGTCATTCCACCGCTCAGATAATCCGCGGGGCCTTGCGCCACCTATTTTCACCATTTCCGATACACGAACTATCCGCACGAGTCCATACTGTATGTAAGCAAACGGACTTTTGCGCACCCCTCATCAGCCTCTCGACAACCAATTTGCTTGCATATGGTATGCCTTTACACAATATGTCCTGATATCCATTTGGTCCCACATTTGAATGGAGATTCTGTCGCAGCGGAGACGGACAAACCGCGGAAGCAAATTCAACAAAGAACAGATCATCGCGATCTAGGCTGAACAGGAACGAGGCATGGCAACCGCAGAAGTGTGCGGGCGTCCTAGTGTCAGCTCGCTTAACTTCTATATCTATGGACGGCTCTCCCGGTGCAAGCGATTTGAGTTCTGATCGAACCGGTATTGTATGCAACCTAAACTGGCAGCGCCCCGCAACGAGACGGCATCACCTGGTGCCCAGTTACACATGCCGTTGCGCTTCTCCACCATCCGGACATGCTTGCGCCGAGCGGCATGGTAAGGGCGGGACGAGCTTGAAGACGACCGAATTGCGCAACGTGGCATCCGTTGTGTCAAGCCGGCGCTCAATCAGCACTTGCTCGGCGAGATCCCGGGTTGTGGGCCCACCGTCGACCTCAAGATGGCGCACACAGATGTCGGCAATTTCGCTCTTCTTGAAGGACCCATGGCTCACTATGGTACGCATCCGGCTACGGACGCGGTCAGCTCCGATCGGCTTTGTGGATGTCGATGGGGTTTTGGAGGTTCTCGATACCGTAGTCGGTGAACGCGACGGTTCCATCTTCGCCGAGCGGCGGACCGTAGACCCAGATGACACCGTCTTCGGGTTCCATTTCGCGGATGATGTCGAAGAGCCAGTCTTCATCCTCCCCCAGTTCGGCGGCGACATGTGCAATCGTCCAGATTGCGGAGACTTTGTTCAGCTGCATGCATCAACCTTTTGAGCATCCTGCCTCCGTTTCCAGTTCCACGGCAGGAGGCCAGCGAGGCGTGAGCTGGGTGTATCGGCGATGCGAGAGAGTACATCCGCAAGCCAGGCCTGCGGATCGACATCGTTGAGTTTGGCTGTCTGCAGGAGGGTATAGATCGCCGCGGCGCGCTCACGCCCGCGGTCCGAGCCGGCGAACGTCCAGTTGCGCCGCCCGAGGGTGAGTGGCCGAATCATGCGTTCGGCGGCATTGTTGGTCAGGCAGATGCGGCCATCATCAAGGAAGGCCGTGAACGAAGGCCAGCGCTTCAGCATATAGTCGAAGGCCTTGGCGAGATCGTCCTTGCCGGAGATGCAGGTGCGCTGCGTGGTCATCCAGTCGTGCAGTTCGCCGATGAGCGGTCTGATGCTTTCCTGCCGGACGCGCAACCTGACGTCTGTGCCCTGACCATTGATGGCGCGCTCGATGTCAAAGATCGCATCGCTGCGTTTGACCGCTTCGAGCACGATCGGCGAGATCACGGTGCAGGCATCGCGGGCCTTGCGCGCGACATCGGCAAGCTTGAAGAACTCGCGCCTTGCATGCGCCCAGCAGGAGGCTTCTCGGATCAGTCCCGGAAGCCGCGCTTCGGCATAGAGCGCGTTCAACCCACCATAGGCATCGGCCTGCAGGGATGCCGCTCCAATTCTTCAGATGCGTCTGGGGAGGTTCGCCGCGCCGGTCGGAGAAGTAAAAATAAGCAACGGCCGGAGGATCACGTCCGCCGAATGGCAGGTCGTCGCGCACATAGGCCCACAAGCGCCTGGTGCGCGTCTTGCCTTTGGCGAGCACCGGCACGGTCGTGTTATCAGCGTGCAGGCGTGCGACCGCAAAGACGTGCGCGCGGATGAGCTCTGTCAGCGGCTCAAGCCCCGCGACGCTAGCCCCCAACCCAGTCGGCCATTGCGGAGACCTCAAGAGGGATGCCCTCATGATGGAACGCGCCGGCCTGTCGCGTCAACGGCAAGGGCATCGCACACTTCGACCACAGGATCATGGCGAGCAGAGATGGCTCGGCGCGCCTGCGGGCGATCACATGGAACGGCGCAGGCGCTTGGGTAATGGCTTCACCGGCCCGGCAACTGAAGCGCTCGCGCACGGTCTGCTTCACGAAGAATCTGCGGCGAATGACCTTCCAGTGTCTCGGTGATGTCTTCTCCGAGCTTAGAGAGCTTATCCGAGCCGCAGCAGGGACAGGCCTGCGCCGCCGGGATGACAACCCGCTCGCGCGGCAGATGCTCGGGCAGCGGCCCGCGCTTCGGCTGGCGGCGCGTATGGGCCGGAACCGAAGCCGAAGCCGACTTGCCGGCATCGGCCCTTGCGTCGTCTTCAGCGATGTCGCCGTCGATGTCTTCCGGCGACAGCTCAAGCTGCTCGATCAGGCGCGCCGAACGCTCGGAAGTCTGGCCAACCTGCGCGCGCTGCAGCTTCAGGATCTGAAGGCGCAGATGGCGATGAGTTCATCGGCTGACTGACGGGAAGACTGTGCTTCAATAAGCTGAGCCTTCAGCGCAATGGTCTCCGCCGACGAACTCATCGCCTTCAGCGCTTCGATGTCATCAGGAAGATCAGCCAAGTCCGACATGCACACGAATCTACCCTGCTTCACTCCGCCGGAGAATCGAGAAAAGCGCCTTATCCCGCAGACTGTGGTCGCCATGTCTGCTGCGGCATCCGCCAGTCGATCCCTTCAAGAAGATAGCCGAGCTGCGCCGCCGACAGCGAGACCGGCTCCCCTGCGGTCGAGGGCTAGATGAACCGGCCTCGTTCGAGCTTCTTCGTGAACAGAGGCAGGGACCCTGGCCATCATGCCAGATTACCTTGATCAGGCCACCTTGACGTCCCCGGAACACAAACAGGTGACCCGCATGCGGATCGAGCTTCATCTGTTCTTGGACCAGCAGACGCAAACTGCCCAAGCACTTCCTCATGTCGGTCACGCCGCTCGCAAGCCAGACGCGCACGCCCGCCGGCGGAGAAATCATCGCGCGACAAGCGCTCCTACGAGCGCGGTCGCAAGCACCGGATCAACACCGCCCGTGATGCGCATCTGCGGCGCGTGTGTGAAGGATATCTCGATCGCCCCCGGGCCCATCACCGCCGCCGGCGATGCGCCGACAAATCCGACAGGATCCGGCGTCACGGTCACAGGCGCAAACTTCGGCGGGTGCGACATCTCCGGAAAGCCCGTCTCCGCCCGAAACTTCTTGCGCCTGGCAAACAGCATGCTGCGACTGATGCCCAGGTCGCGGGCAACCGCGGTGACCGTCATCCCCGGCGAAAACGCCGCCGCCACCGCGGCTAGCTTCTCGCCTCGAGCCCAGCGCCGGCGCGGCGCACCAAGTATCAGATCCATGTGTCACCGAATGTCTGCGGATAGTCTCTGACTATGTCTCAAGACAAGTGCTTATCCGCCTATCATCCGCAAAGCGGGGGAGCTCGCAAGGCGGTACTCGCCTTATGCGTACTCACTATGTAGCGAGCCCGCTGGTAATTCGTGTCGGTGAACACCCGGATCGACGCATTAATATGAGCCAGGTTGTGCTTCGCGTGCGCGACCTGAGCCTAACACGCGGTGATCCGCCCGTGGATCTCGGCGCTTGTGCTGCACACACACTCTGAGTGTGCCTATTCCTCCCAAAGGGAGAGAATGCTTCTGAGTGCAGTTAAAAAAGCTAATGGCTGATCGAGCATCAAATGGTGGCGCGCCTCAGGTACGGCGATTATCGGAATGTCACCGCCCCCCAGCTCGCGGATGTAGTCAGCCGAGTCCCTGGTAAAGAGCTGACTCTTTCCGCCATGAACGATGATCTTGCGGCCCGGCGCATTCACGAGTCGATGGCCGATTGTGAGCCATTCGTCGGACTTATTGCTTCGTCGGAATACCTCAGGTGAGAACTTCCATGTCCAACCGTCTCCGTCGCGCCGCATTGAATGATACGCCATGTAATCTAGGAGGAACGGCTCGCCGACCGGCTGGGGCGGGGAAAGGACGTATCTTTTGCGCGCCTCTTCATAGCTCGCATAGGGCCGGTTGGGCTTGTCAGGATCACCTGATCCCGGGCTGGAGCGGCGATGGTTCCAGTATTGCTCCAGGAGCTCGGCTCGCATGACCATGAGATCGCAAATCACGACGCCGGAGAATGCATCGGGCAACAGGGTCACGGCTGTCAGCGCTGCGCCCGCGCCGAAACTGTGCGCGATGATGGTGGGTTTGTGGCCATCTGTAAACAGATCGAGTGCCTCGGCAATCTCACCAAACTCGCGCCCCCTTGCCGCGGGATCGGCTTGCCCGCGCATCTCCGTGTCGCCCATGCCGGCGAGATCGAACGCCACCACGTCGTAATCTTCCGCGAGAAACGGAGCGATGAAGGCAAAGCAACGGGCGTGGGATAGAAAGCCATGTGTCATAAGCACTTTCGGCTTTTTCCGGTCGCCCCAGCGGAAGTAATGCGTCCTGGCACCGTCGATCTCAACATAACCTTCTTCGCGCGGCACCTTGAGGGCCGACACAAACCATTCCGGCAGATGCGAACCATCGCCGGCCCAGACAGGGTCGATGTCGTCGGGAAAATCTCCAATCTTGGACAATACGTTCATTTCGTTAAGTGTTCCTTGCTCGTGGGTTTGTCGATCACGAAGCCGCGATACCCCTCGTTCGCTACATCTTCGCAGAGTGCGACATAGCCAGACACGCTTGGAAAATTGATCAGTTGACGCTTCTTGCCCGGGATGTTTGCGCCCATGTACCAAGAATCCGCTTCGGGAAAGAGTGTCATCGCGCCTGCTTGGGCAACCATTTCGGTCCAGCCCGTTTCAGCTGCCGGATCGGCTTCGAAAAGATCGACACCATTTTCCCGCATCCAGACCAGAAAGTCGCAGATCCAGTCACCCTGTATCTCTGCGCTGGTCGGGCCGTTTGAGAAACCCGACGGGCTGAGTGGCCCGTATGCGAACAGCATATTGGGAAAGCCAGATACCGCCATTCCCAGATAGGCGCGTACTCTGTCTTCCCACGCATGGGACAGTGATAGGCTGTTCGTCCCCGTGATGTTCATATCGATCAGCCCGCCGCGCCCAGCATCGAAGCCGGTGGCGAAAACGATGAGGTCGCATTCCATCTCGCCGTTACCGGTCTCAATCGCGTGCGGCTTGACCCGGATGATCGGAGTTGCCTTGAGATCAACCAGCGCGACATTCTCCTGAGCGAAAATCTCGTAGTATCCCTGCTCGAGCGAAGGTCGCTTCGTGCCGAACGGATGCGGTGGCTCGGATGGGGCAAGTTTCTCGGCCAGAACGGGATCGGCGATCCTCGCGCGAACCTTGTCGCGCCAGAAATCATACGCGTAGCGGTTAGCTTCGCGATTGATAAGCAGGTCGGCGAAATTGTGATACCAGAACCCGAGGCCACCCTGTTGCCACAGATCTTCAAAGTGCGCTGTGCGCACGTTTTCGTCAACTTCGAGCGCCGATACGTCTAGCGATTGGCATTCGAACCCTCCGCTCGTCTGCTTGCGCGTTTCGAAGATAGCGTCATAGCCCTTCTTGTCCCGTTCCTGGTCTTCTTCTGAAAGCTTCTTCTGCTGCATAGGCAGCGCCAGGATGGGAGTTCTTTGAAAGAGGGTCAGCTTCGATACGGATTTGGCCGCTTCTTGCGCGACCTGCACACCACTTGCACCGGTGCCGATCAGGGCAACCTTACGTCCGCTGAGATCGACACCCTGCTGCGGCCAGCGCGCTGTGTGAAACCATTGGCCTTCGAAATCCTCAAGGCCGGGAAAATTGGGGACATACGGCTTGGATGCGAAACCAAGAGCGGGCAACAGGAATCGTGTCGAAACAGTTTTGTCGCTGTCGAGTTGCAGACGCCATTGCTTCGTCTCCTTCTCATAGTGCGCGCCTCTGACCCCACACCCCATGCGCATCATGGGCCACAGGTCTAGCGTATCGCAAACATGCCGGAAATACGCTCTGAGCTCTTCCCAACCGGGAAATCGCTCGCTCCAGGCCCATGATTTCCACACTTCAGGTATCGAGAACTCGTAAAGCGGAACCTGTGAATCCACTCGTGCGCCTGGATAGCAATTCCAGTACCAGATGCCGCCGGGCTGGGCCGCAGCATCCACCAGCAACACGTTGAACCCAGCGTCACGTAACTTGTGGAGCAGGTATATCCCGCTGAAGCCGGCACCGACGATTACAGCGTCGTAATCGGGAGACTCCCGATGACTCACGATGCGACCGTCAAACGTTCGGCGATTGCTTTCGCCGTTGCGTAGTCGGCCTTGCCGTTGGATGCACGCAGGGGTTTTTCCGTTGGATGTATGGCCTTGGGCGTTTTGTATCCTGCCAGCTGATCGCGCACATGGTCCTTGACAGCTTGCTCGTCGAACGGGACGCCGTGGTTGAGGTGGACGACGGCCGTGACGGCCTGGCCCCATTTTTCGTCCGTTACACCTACGACCAGCGCTTCACCGATGGCGGGATGGGTCTTGAGCACTTCCTCGACTTCTTCTGGGTATACCTTCTCGCCAGCAGTGTTGATGCATACGCTGCCGCGGCCTAGCAGTGTAAGGCTACCATCTGCCTCTACGTGGCACCAGTCGCCCGGAATCGAATAACGCACGCCATCGATTGTTCGAAATGTCTTGGCGGATTTTTCGGGATCTTTGTAATAACCCAAGGGGATGGCCCCCTTGCGGGAGATAAAGCCAGGCACGCCGCTTCCAGGTTCGACTTTCTGATCGTTTTCGTCGAAGACATCGCAGAATTCGCCAATCCCGAATTTCGCGGTGTTCGTACCGCCCTGAGCAGTCGTGACGGAGAGGCCGAAGCCGAGCCCTTCGGAGGCGCCGAAACTATCCATCAGCACGATCTGGGGAATGTGCTTACATAGACCGGCCTTAATCTCCTTGCTCCACATCACGCCGGACGAGATGATGGAGACGAGGCTCCTGGTATCCCAGCGGCCCGGGTTTTCTTCGAGCGCGCGAAGCATTGGCTTAGCAAAGGCGTCGCCCACAATTGCGATGCTTTCTACCTGGTGCTTTTCAACCGTTTCCCACAATTCTGAAGCTTCGAAGGAAGGGGCCGTCAGCGTGACGATCGCACCGCCCGACATGAGCGCACCTATCGCGGTGATGAAGCCCGTCCCGTGCATGAGCGGGCAGGCGGAGAGAGTGCGCCTGCCGGGGCCCTCTTTCTCGATCAGCGCAACATTTTCTTCCAGCGTCTGCGGAACCGGGCCCAGTAACTTCTGCGCGTCCAGCTGGGCCTTGCGCATGTCGTCGTGCCGCCACATCACGCCTTTCGGCATCCCCGTCGTGCCGCCGGTATAGATGAAGAGCAAATCGTCGGGTGAGCGTTTGATGCCGAGCGCCGATCCGTCCCCTTTTTCCGCCAGCGTCTCATAGGGACTCGCAAAAGACGCGATTTCGGAAGAGTCGCCAATTTCGACGAAAGTGTGAACCTTCTCGAGCCTATCCTTGAGTTCGACGATACATTCGCGAAACTCCGAACTGTAAACTATCACTTCGCTGTCGGAATCTTGAAAAATGTAAAAAACTTCTTCGGCGCGATAGCGGTAATTGATGTTCACATGGGTCAAGCGCCCCTTAAAACAAGCCGCCATCAGCTCGCCATATTCGGGGCGGTTGCGCATGTAGAAGGCCACCTTGGCACCATCGCACGCTCCGCGTTGACGCAACGCGCGCGCTATATTATTTGAGCGCGCGGACATTTCGGGCCAAGTGACGATCCGGTCGCCGTGTTTCAGCGCCGGAGCGTCCTGAGGCATGGCGGGCTCGACTGCGTCGAGAATGTCACCGAGGTTCCAGTCGATCATGTTCCTTCTCCCTTCCGGACGGGGCAGCCAGTCTCGCAGGCCCCCGCAATGAGTGTGTTACGCGGCCTTGATCCAGCCTTGTAGTGCTGCCGCCTCGGCCCGCACCGTTTCGGGTCCTCCAAGCACCTGCCGGTCGAATCCAATGCGTTTGAACCAGTAATGCAGACCGATCAGATCCGTGAATCCCATCCCGCCATGCACTTCGGTGGAAGTGCGGGCGACAAAGCGATGGACTTCGCCGGTGTGTGATTTCGCGTGGCAGGCGACGAGCGATGCCTCTTTCGGAACTGCGTCAAAGGCGTGGGCGGCGTACCAGACGAGCGAACGGCACGGTTCATGCCGCGCGGCCATCTCGGCGCACATGTGCTTTACGGCCTGGAAACTGCCGATAAGGCGACCAAATTGTTCGCGCTGGCCAGCATAATCGACAGCCTTTTCGATCATGGCCTGACCTGCGCCAAGACTGTCGGCGGCGAGGATCACACGCCCCGCAGCGCGCAGCCGGGCCACTGTAGCTCCCCGATCATCAGCCAGTGGTTCCGCTTCGGCCCCATCAAACCGCAATTCCCCGACGCAGCGGGTCCGATCGATGGTCGTCAGCGCGATAGCCTTCAGGCCCGACGCCTTGGCACCGACAAGGTGCAGCCTGCCACCGGAATCGGCGACGATGAAGGCATCGGCTCCTTCGAAATCGATTGCGAACAGGGCGGTGCCGTTGAGCTTCCCGGCAGCAGAGGAAACCCCCGCGCCGTCGCGCACCTCGATTGTCTCGGAAATCGCGACACCGATACGCGCCTCGCCGCTCGCGATCTTTGGCAGCCAGTGAGCTTTTTGCTCCTCGCTGCCTGCCTCGCTCAGCGCGATAGGCGCCAGAACATGACTGGCGAGAAAAGGTACTGGCGCGACCGCATAGGCGAGCTGTTCCGCAACTATGGCAGCGTCGAGAAGCGTCATGCCGAGGCCGCCATGCTCTTCCGGTACCAGCATCCCGGGAATTCCCAGGTCCTGGACGGCGCGGAGCACTTTGTCGCTAAGCGGATTGTCACGCTCGGCACATTCGCGGACATGATCGAGCGGGCAGGTATCCGCAAGACACCGCGCAACCGCATCGCGCAGCATCTGCTGGTCCTTAGAAAGTCCGAAATCCATTAGGCTGATCCCTGTTTGTGACGCGGCATGTCTGCGGTTGCTTTCGCCGCATCCGAAATCTTCGCCAGCTTCGGTTCGCGCGGCATTTCTAGGCCACGTTCAGCGATGATGTTCTTCTGGATCTGCGCGGTGCCGCCGCCGATTATGAGACCGAGCTGGAACATATAGTTCCATTGCCACGCCCCCCCTTCCCGCTCACGCGGGCTGTTGTGATAGAGAATGCCCAGTTCGCCAATGGCGTCGATTGCCAGCGCGGATATCTGATGAGCGAGTTCGCAGCTTTGCAACTTGACGATCAGTTTCGCCATGCCGCCCGGCTCCCCCCTGAGGCTGTTTGAAAGGATCCGCATTCCATTATATTTCATCGCCGCCACTTCGGCCTGAAGTGCCACCAGCCGGTCGCGCAGTACCGGATTGTCGATCGCGCGACCCTGCCCCAAATGCTCCTCCTGCATCAGCGCGATCAGTGCCTGGAGCCGGTTTTCAAGAGCATCGGGATCGCCCAGCATTCCGCGCTCATGGCCAAGAGTCGCGTTTGCCACGAACCAGCCCTGGCCCCGCTGGCCGACGATCTGGTCCAGCGGAACGCGGACATCAGTAAAGAACACTTCGTTGAATTCCGCGTGACCGGTCATTGTCTTCAGGGGGCGAACCTCGATGCCCGGCGTGTCCATCGAAAAAATCAGGTAGGAAATGCTGCCATGCTTGGGCGCGTCAGGTTCGGTCCTGACCAAGCAGAAGATCATGTCGGCATGCTTGGCGGTGCTTGTCCAAATCTTCTGGCCATTGACAACAAATTCGCCGTTCTCGATATGAGCTCTGGTCTTGAGGTTGGCGAGGTCCGACCCGGCGCTGGGTTCGGAATAGCCCTGGCACCAGACAACATCGCCTTTCAACGTGGGTTCGATCCAGCGCAGTTTCTGTTCCTCGGTGCCGAGTTCGAGCAGGGTCGGCACGAACATCGAGATTCCCTGATTGGAAAGCCCGCCCGACACCCTGGCCCGCGCAAATTCCCCTGCGATGATGCGCGATTGGAGAATGTCCGGCTCCGCTCCAAAGCCGCCATACTCCTGCGGGATCGTTCGCGCGGTATACCCATGCTCGATCAACAGCTTCTGCCATTCGACCGCCTTGGACGAAGGTCGGGCCGCCCGGTCAGAAGAAGGCGGAGCGAGATGGCTGTGCGCTTCGATAAAGGCCCGCACCTGCTTGCGGAAGACATCGTAATCGGGTCCATATTCGAGATCCATGGCGCTTCTAACTTTCACTCAGGCGGAAAACAGGAAGGCGGAAGTCCTCACCGATCAGTTCGAACTCCACTACCACCGGAAGGTCGAGCGCAAGACGCTCGTGATCGCAACCAACCAGCCGCGTGGCCATGCGCACCCCCTCTTCCAATTCAACCACCGCAGCCACGAAGGGGATGTCGGCGGCAAAAGCCGGGTGGAGGGCCTGGTGGGTTACGGTCCAGGAAAACAACGTGCCCCTACCGCAGCTGCGTTCCCAGGAAAATTCCGGCGAGCCGCACTTTGCGCACATATAGCGCGGCAAGTGGCGGAAGCTGCCGCAATCGCTGCAGCGCTGGAAATAGAGATGGCCGTCCTGGCACTTCTTCCAGAATTCCTGCTCAACCGGGTCTTGTGGGCGCGGTCGCGGCTTGGGTGGCACCATATGCGCGGAAGGCCGCATTTTGGGGGGCAGATCGCTTTCGCTGCTCATGCAAACCTCCTGAGAATGGCGATGCTGCCGTCGCCGAGGTCGCCCCAACCGGTCACGAGGCCGGTCTGGGCTCCCAGCACCTGGCGCTCGCCGCAGTCGTGACGAAGCTGACGCACTGCCTCGACCACGTGGTTGAGGCCCCAGACATGCGCCTCACTGAGCAAGCCGCCATGGGTGTTGATCGGAAAGCGGCCACCCAGCTCAATCTGGCCATTGGTGACGAATTCGGCCTGTCCGCCTGGTTCGCAATACCCCATCGCTTCCAGTTGCAGCAAGACGACATAGGTAAAGCAATCGTAGATCTGCAGGAAATCCATGTCCTCGCGCTTGACGCCAGCCATATCGAAAGCGCGCGGGGCGGCATAGCTAAGGCCGATCTTGAAGGGATCGGGCCGCGACGGGATGTCGTCGGCGGGATAGGGGTGGCCTTCCGCGGCACCGGCAATGCTGACGGGCACATGGGGCATATCCCTGGCCCGATCCATTCGCGATATGACAACCGCGCAGGCCCCATCGGTTTCAAGGCAGCAATCGTAAAGGCGGAAGGGCTCGGATATCCAGCGCGCTGAATGATAGGTTTCCGCGTCGAGTGCGCGCCCATAAGTAAAGGCGCGCGGATTCAACTGCGCGTGACGACGGCAGGCCAGCGCGACGGCCGCCATCGCATCCGCGCCCACGCCGTAAAGCTTCGAGTGGCGGGTCGCCAGCCAAGCATACATCTGCACCGGCAGGAACACACCATAGGGGATGTAATAGCCCTGGATGGTATTGGTCAGCGTGTTCATGTTCATCGCCCGAGTGGGCGGGGCACCCGGCTTGGACCTGAGGGCGGAATAGCCGTTCCAACCGAGCGTAACCAGCACGTGATTGCAAAGCCCGCTGGCAATCGCCATCGCAGCGTTCTGCAGCGCCGTCGTCGGGCTGGCGCCACCCATGTGAACGGTGGCTGCATAACGCAGCACATCAATGCCGAGATTGGCGGCCATTTCCTCCGAGGTCGTATAAATCGGCGGCGGCACCATGCCGTCGATATCGGAAGGTTTCAGGCCGGCATCCGCGATGGCGCGGCGCGAGGCTTCCAGCATCATGTCCACTGCAGTCCGTTCAGTGCCCTTCACGAATACGGTTTCGCCCACACCGGTTATGGCGGCCTTGTCGGCAAAGGATAAGGTCTGTGAAGCGTTCATATCGCGTCCCCGTCTTGCCGGAGTTCAGGAATAGAATCTGGCATCAGCCAGCGCCCTTTCGGCCCCGTCGACAAGATCGCGCATGACCTCTGCTGCTGGACGGATCGAATGGATCAGACCGATTCCCTGCCCCGCGAAGCCGGGCATGATATCCTTGCGCTGAGCCTTGATGCCCGAAGCCATGACCGGCCCTGAAATCATCGACTGGTAAGGCATGGGAAGCGGCTCCTTGCCCGCCGCAACCCAGGCATCGGCCCATTTGTTGCGGATCATGCGCGCGGGCTTGCCGGTCAACGAGCGGCTGACGATGGTATCTGCATCGCCGCCGTCGGTTATTGCTTCCTTCTGGAACCGTTCGATACCTGCTTCATCGGTTGCCAGAAACGCCGTGCCGACCCACGCGCCCAGAGCGCCCAGCATCATCGCTGCGGCGACTCCGCGGCCATCGGAGATTCCACCCGCTCCGATCACCGGAACCCGGTCCCCCACCGCATCGACCACTTGCGGAATCAGCGAGAAGGTTCCGATCGGGGAGTTGTGTCCGCCGCCATCGTGACCTTGCGCAACAATCATGTCGATACCGGAATCGACCACCTGTTGGGCATGTTTGACCTTGCCGATCACCGCCATGACCTTGGTGCCATTCGAATGAAGGCGGTCCATCCACGGTCCGGGATTGCCGAGGCCGGCGGCATAGACTGGCACCTTTTCCTCGATTACAACTTCCATCTGCGCCTCGAAAAACTCCCGCGAGAACAACTGCGGCCCGCCCTTGCCCATTTCAGGAGCGCCAGCCGCGCGCATGGCCATTGCGGCATCCACCTCGGGCAGATCCTCGCGTTCCATGAAATCGCGGGTGAACTGCTGGTATTCGCCGAGCAATGCCATCGGGTTTTCGGCCACGGCGCCACTTTGCGGGGCCGAACCGCGCCTGACGGAGGCAGGCAGAAGGGTATCGACCCCAAACGGTTTATCGGTCAGCTCGCGGGTCTGGCGGATCCAGCTACGCAACTGGTCCGGCGAGCAGGCCGCAGCGCCAAGAACGCCAAGCCCCCCGGCATTCGATACTGCAGCCGCAAGCGCGGGGACACTGGCCCCGCCCATCCCGGCCAGAAGGATCGGGTACTCGATCCCGAGAATTTCGCAAATGTGGCTCTTGAGTGCCATCGTGTTAACTTCTCCAAATTGCGCCATCCACGGGCGCCTGTTTTTTACGTCTGCCCCCACTTGACCTTCTGGGACACAAGCTCAGGGCTTCTTTCTGCGAGATAGGAGGCGGAGCCCGCCACGAGACGAGCCATCGCCTGCCGCGCTCCTTCGGCATCGCCCTTGCGCACAGCTTCAAGGACGCGGCGCAAGAAGCGCAACTGCACCGCACGCTCTTGCGCCGAATACCCCAGCGAGAGCGAAAATTCGCGGGTAAGCATGTGCAACGCGGAAGTCAGAAGGCCGAAAAGCGGATTGCCGCTGGCCCAGCCGAGCATATCGTGAAAACGGCGATTCAGTTCCTCAAACTGGCTGCTGACTTCGTTGCGCTCCAGCTCTTTGAGGCAATCGGCAAGTGCGCTCAGATCACCCGTGGTCGCGCGCTGGGCGGCATAGGCTGCAACATTCGGCGCTATGGCTTCGCGCAGTTCGAGCAGGCCTCTGAGGTCTGCTTCCATGAATTGCAGGATGAGAGAAAGATTATTCGCAAAATCACCGGTCTGCGGGCGGGCGACCACCGGCCCGCCACCGCGACCCAACTGAAGATGGATAACGCCCTGGAGTTCAAGAAAGCGGAGCGCTTCACGCAAGGTTGCTCTGGCGACATCGTATCGCGCAAGCATTTCGTCCTCGCGCGCCAACCTGTCGCCCGCAACATGCGCCTTTGTTTCGATATCTCGTACGATGTCTTGCGCAAGCGTGAGCGCACGCTTGGCTTTCCTGGAATCATCGACCTTCGGTTGCATCTCCTAGAATCGCTCCTCTGATAAAGCCTTATAAGGGTTTATCGGACGACATGTCCATAGCTTGCCTATGAAGTTCACAGTTTGACCGGACTTGAAACAATCCTTATAAGCTTTATTGACCACACCCTGCAAATTCTCTACCTATCTGCAAACGAGGCGAGTCTGCTTGCTAGGTATGGAGGACGAGACATGAGCATCGACACGATAGAGCTGGATACTGCCGAAAAAATAGCGGCCATCCCGATCGACGAAATCGATGTCTCTCGGCCGAGCCTTTTTCAGCAGGACACGATCGGCCTGTTCTTCGACCGGCTGCGCAAGGAGGAGCCAGTCCATTACTGCCGTGAAAGCCATGTCGGACCATTCTGGTCGATCACCAAATTCGACGACATCATGGCCGTCGATACCAACCACAAAGTCTTTTCATCGGAGGCAAAGCTCGGCGGTATCGCCATCCAGGACATGCATAGTGTGGAAGGCGCGCTCGAACTTGAAATGTTCATCGCCATGGATCCTCCAAAGCACGACCAGCAACGCAAGGCCGTCACCCCCGCTGTGGCGCCGTCCAACTTGCTGTTGCTCGAACCGACAATCCGTGAACGAGCGTGTCAGATTCTCGATGATCTACCGATCGGCGAGGAATTTGATTGGGTTGACAAGGTCTCGATCGAATTGACCACGATGACCCTTGCCACCCTGTTCGATTTTCCGTGGGAAGAACGCCGCAAGCTCACCCGCTGGTCCGATGTCACCACCGCTGCTCCTGAAACCGGCATCGTCGCATCGTACGAAGCGAGGCGCGAAGAGCTCATCGAGTGCGCGATGTATTTCAAGGGCCTGTGGGATCAGCGCGTCAATGAACCGCCGAGGAACGACCTGATTTCCATAATGGCGCATTCCCCGGCGACAAAGGATATGCCTTTCCTCGAATTTCTGGGCAACCTCCTGCTGCTGATCGTGGGCGGCAATGACACCACGCGCAATTCAATCAGCGGCGGTGTGCTCGCCCTCAATCAGAACCCCACCGAATATCGCAAACTGAATGACGACCCATCGTTGATTACCAGCATGGTGCCGGAAATCATCCGCTGGCAAACGCCGCTGACTCACATGCGCCGCACTGCGCTTCAGGATTGGGAGATCGGCGGCAAACAGATCAAGAAGGGCGACAAGGTCGTGATGTGGTACCTGTCGGGCAACCGCGACGAAACGGTTATCGACCAGGCCGACCGGTTCATCATTGACCGCAAGAATCCGCGCCATCACCTGTCATTCGGCTATGGCATCCATCGCTGCATGGGCAACAGGCTGGCAGAACTGCAGTTGCGGATCATCTGGGAAGAGATTCACAAGCGATTCGCCAAGGTCGAAGTGACCGGCGAACCCGAGCGCCTGTATTCAACCCTTGTGCGTGGGATCACCAAGCTGCCGGTGCGGCTGCACGCCCGCTGATTTACTAAGGCAGAAATATGGAGTTTATGATGGTCAAAGTGACGTTCGTATCCAGCGATGGAACGCGGCGGGAAGTCGAAATTGCTGAGGGCGAAACAGCGCGCGAAGCGGCGCTTTTCAACGGCGTGCCGGGCATCGACGGCGATTGTGGCGGGGCCTGCGCCTGTGCGACCTGTCATGTCCATGTCGACCCAACCTGGATCGACATCGTTGGTCGTCTGAAGGAAGGCGAAGCGGAGGCCGAACTCCTGCAATTTGCAGAAGGGGCCAGCGAATACAGTCGCCTCGCCTGCCAGATACCCATGGAATCTGCGATGGAAGGTTTGGTTTTGCACGTTCCTGCGCAGCAGTATTGACCAGCCAGAGCGCGCCCTTGTCGGCCGCGAGGGGTGCCACGAATTTGATTTTTGAACGGAGGTTTCCGTGGCAACACAACTAGAATCCGATGACCAGACGAGCGAAGACGCATTTCGCACCGAAGTGCGGCAATTCCTTGCCACCAATTTCCCTGACGAACTAAGGTGCACGGGCAATATGCTGGCCGGGCTCGACGGTCCGACCGACGAGAACCCTGTCCAGAAGAAATGGCGAGAAGCCGTGGGCGGGCGTGGTTGGGGTACACCAACCTGGCCCAAGGAATATGGCGGGGGCGGACTGACCAAAGGCCAGACCAGGATCATCGAGCATGAGTTCGCCAAGGTCGGCGCCTACAATCCGATCGGCGGAATGGGTGTGATGATGTTCGGCCCGACCCTGCTCGAATACGGCGACGAAAGGCAGAAGCTGGAGCATATCCCGCCAATCTGCCGTGGCGAAATTCGCTGGTGCCAGGGCTACTCGGAACCGAATGCCGGATCAGACCTCGCAAACCTGCAGACCTTCGCTGTCGACAAAGGCGATCACTACCTCGTTAACGGCCAGAAGACCTGGACCAGCGGTGGCCAGTGGGCTGACAAGTGCTTTGCCATCGTCCGCACCGACCGGTCAGACAAACACAAAGGTATCAGCTTCATGCTGATCGACATGGACGCACCAGGCGTTGAAGTCCGCCCGATCACAATGATCAGCGGAACCAGCCCGTTCTGCGAGACCTTCTTCACCGATGTGAAGGTGCCGAAGGAAAATCTCGTGGGCAAAGAAGGCCAGGGCTGGACTATCGGGAAGCGCCTGCTTCAGCACGAGCGCACGAACATTTCGGGCGGAGGGCGCCTCGCCGGCATGATGGGCCAGAGCCTTGGCGATATCGCCAAGAAATACTGCGAAACCGGCGGTGATGGCGCGCTCGTCAACAAGGTCCTGCGCGACAAGATCGCCGATCTTGAGATCCGCTGGAACAGCTTCCTGCTCACCGCGCGTCGTGCGGTCGAGGAAAGCAAAGCGCAAGGCGGCGTTTCAGAGATCAGTTCGGTT
The DNA here is from genome assembly GCA_040223555.1 of Hyphomonas sp. Lineage (GTDB taxonomy): Bacteria > Pseudomonadota > Alphaproteobacteria > Caulobacterales > Hyphomonadaceae > Hyphomonas. The sequence continues at coordinate 524,758 of JAVKGA010000007.1, read as the reverse complement.
CTGAAAAAGGTCGGCACCAAGTTGGCCCAGGACCGCAGCGAGTTACTGATCGAAATCCGCGGCTTTCAGGGCCTCGGCTGGGAAGGCGACGAGTTTGGCGATGACGAACTTGAGGATGTGCGCGGCTGGCTCTTCGGCAAGGCAGCGACGATCTATGGCGGTTCGACCGAAGTCCAGAACAACATCATTGCCAAGCGGGTGCTTGGCATGCTCGACCACCAGTAAGCGACGGGAGCAAGGACAATGGCAGTTCTCAGCGAAGAACAGGAAATGCTGCGCAACATGGCGCGCGACTGGGCGACTAAGGAAAGCCCGGTGGCGGAGTTCCGCAAAGTCCGCGCAGCAGGCCAACCGCAGGCCTACAACGCTTACGCCTATGCCGCGATGGCCGAAATGGGCTGGGCCGGGATCATCATTCCCGAGGCCCATGGTGGATCAGATTTCGGTTTCTTGTCGGCCGGCCTGGTGGTCGAGGAACTCGGCAAAACGCTCACCGCAAGTCCGCTGGTGGCCACAACCATCGCGGCGAGCGCAATCCTGCTCGGCGGAAGCGACGAGCAGAAGGCCAAATGGCTTCCCAGGCTCGCCAGCGGCGAAACCGTGGCAACGCTGGCTGTCGAGGAAGGAACTCATTGCGATACCTCCGCAATCGAGACCAGCGTTTCGGGCGGCAAGTTGACCGGCAAGAAGGCATTCGTTCACGAGGCGCATGGTGCCAGCCTCTTCGTGGTCGCAGCCAAAGACGGCCTATACCTAGTCGAAAAGGGCGATGGCGTTTCACTGACCACGCGCAAGCTCACCGATCAGCGCAGCCACGCCGATATCCAATTCGCTGGCGCTGCCGCCGAAAAGCTCGAGGGCGGAGGCGACAGTCTGCTTGGCGACGTGCTCGACCGGGCGCGCGTGCTTTCCGCTGCCGAAATGCTCGGCATGGCGCAAGCTGTGTTCGACACGACCCTCGACTATCTGAAGCAGCGTGTGCAGTTCAATCAGGTGCTCGCCACTTTCCAGGCGCTGCAACATCGCATGGCGGATCTGTTCGCCGACCTCACGCAGATGCGCTCCGCGGTCGAGGCGGGTTTACAGGCAGTCGACAGCGGTTTTGGAGTCGCGCGTGCAGCGACCATCGCCAAGGCTGAGGCAAATCGCGTGCTGCACGCTATCAGCAACCAGGGTATCCAGCTGCATGGCGGCATCGGGATGACCGACGAATTCAATGTCGGCTTCTACCTCAAGCGTGCTCGCGTGCTCGAGGCGAGTTGGGGGTCGTCAAGCTACCTCAAGGACCGTTTTGCGCGATTGTCCGGTTACTGACGACGAAGGTTTCTCGCCGCTCGCAGCTTGCCGTCAGCCCACAATTTCGGAGGCGGGGCCGTAACCCGCGTCTTCGGGAATAGTGAGGACATTCTTCCCGTCTCGCTGAATGATTTCAGGCAGAACCGTTACGATATCGCGGGCTTCAGCCTGCGCCACGCAATCCGCTGCGCTTGCGGCTTTGGCCAGCAGTTGCAGATTCAAGCGCGTAGGAAATATAATGGTTCGCTCGCCGCTGGCTTCCATTTCCAACGCCTTGTGCGGCGAAAGCCATTCCGCATCGACGGTTTCGTATCCATCGCATGCGGCAATCTGGCGTTCGGGCGCGCGAACAACGAAGAAATGTGTGTCGAAGCGCTTGTGCATGAAGGTGGGCGTTATCCACCTTGCGAAATTGCTTAGCCGATCGAGGCGTAGGTGCACACCGGCCTCGCGAACGACGTCAAGAAATTCGCACTCGCCTCGCTCCACCGCTTTGCGGCTTTCAAGATCACAGGTATCCTCGAACGCGCGACCGTCACGATAATCGCCTAGCAGGATGCCGGCTTCCTCGTAAGCTTCGCGGATCGCGGCAATCCGCAAAGTGCGCTGCGTATCGTCGAAAGTGCTCCAGCCCTTGCAATGATTAGCCCATTCGAGAGCTTCATCCCCGGCCGAAGGCTTTCCTCCGGGAAATACCAGCGCGCCGGAGGCAAAATCGATCTGGTGATGGCGTTTGACCATCAGGACCTGAAACTCCGGCGCGTCGCGAAGTAGGAGCATGGTTGCCGCGGGGACCGGATCGACGGGCTTTGGCATGGTCATCAGTTTCTCCAGTAGTCTAGGTTCGGACCCATACGATATGTTGGGGTACAGGTGCCGACAAGCACAGAAGTCGGCGGCGAAGCTTCTTCAGATTGGGCTAAACATTTGCCAAGGGGAAATTCATCCGCGATCGGCTGGCGTGCCCCCCAGCTAGGGGTCATGTCAATGGGTATCTGCCAGCGTTTCTAGGCGAGACGACTGGTTTCTGCACTGGCGGGTCGGATTATGCCGGGCATGATCAGGGCCAAGAAAAACAAGGCAAGTCGAAGAAGCAATACATCCATTCTCACATGACTAAAAGTTGAGCGACAGTAAAAGTAACCAAGTCACGCAGCTCCACCAGAATCTCACCGGTCGCCCGAACGAGAGCAGATGCATCAGTACGTGGCTCGACCATTGCCCTGACCAATAAGTTCGAAAGCAACACTCTAGGAAACCAAGTCCCCGCTATCAAAGTTTGCCGCGCGCCCCGCACCGCCCAAAACCCAATCAGGAAAGTCAGACATCCATGAACTACTCAGAAAAGTTTCAAGCCTTTGCCGACGCCGCACGGGCCAAAGTGGAAGAAGTCGCGCCAAGCGACGTCGATCGCCTGCAACAGGAAGGCGTGATCGTTCTGGATATCCGCGACAAGGAAGAGCACGATGCCGGCCACACTCCCGGCTCGCTGCATCTGAGCCGCGGAAAGCTCGAAATGAACGTCGAAGCCGCCATCCCCGACCATGATGCCGTCATCTTGTGCTACTGCAACGCTTTCAATCGCGGCGCGCTTTCTGCCAACACGCTGAGGGAGATGGGATACGTCAACGCCAAATTCATCGCCGGCGGGCTTAAGGGCTATAAGTCGCTTACAGGGACATAAGTAGCCCTTCGGTTGAAATCGGTAGACAGCGACCCCAAAAATACATCGTACAAAGAAGATTTTTCAGACAAGGCGGTGGCTGCCCATTTTTGGTCACCGCCTTTTCTTCGCAACGGCGCCCAGCCGATATCGGCGGCACGCCTGCGAAGCGTTTAGATTCCAGCTCGCGAGAGCATGACAAGACCTCAACCCCTCGCAGCAGCTGGATCTCCATTTGACCTTGTGGGATATTATCGATAATTTCAGTCACCATTCGCTGTCGATGGAAGCACGAAACCGCTGACCAGGGCGACATAGGTCTTCAAGTTATGGCGACTGGCTTTGAGGGGGTGCGAATGACTAAGTGTTGGCTGATTGTCCAGATTGCCCTGCTTGCAGTCTTGCAAGCGTGCGCCTCGATCACTGAGAGACCCGCAGACGGTCTTATTGTTCACATTCCCCAAGGCATGATCTCCGGAAGGACCGACGGCGAGGTTGAAACCTATTTCAACATACCTTTCGCTGCCGCTCCGACCGGGGAGCGGCGTTGGCGCCCGCCCGCTGATGCCGCCGGTTGGAGAGGTGTCAGGGATGGCACCCGAACGGGACCGGCCTGCCCGCAACCCGTCCGGATTGCGGTCGTGGCCGGCGGGGTGGCCGACTTCCAGTCAGAAGACTGCCTGCAACTCAACATCTGGCGCCCGCAAGGGGCAGCCGATCTGCCGGTCATGGTTTGGCTCCATGGCGGTGCTCATGTGATCGGTTCCGGCACTTTTCCGATTTTTGACGGAACACAATTGGCCAGGCAGGGCGTGATTGTCGTCACAATCAATTATCGTCTTGGCGCGCTAGGATACTTCGCCCATCCAGCGCTTACCGCCGAAGCCGATGCGGACGCGCCCCTCGGCAACTTCGGACTGATGGACCAACTGGTCGCTTTGCGCTGGGTTCAGGCCAACATCGGTTCTTTCGGGGGGGATCCGGCACGGGTCACCCTGTTCGGAGAGTCGGCCGGCGCGGTGAGCACAATGACCTTATTGTCGATGCCTGAAGCTTCGGGGCTGTTTTCAGCCGCTATCGTCCAGTCCGGCGTAAATCTTCTTCCGCCGAGATCCCTCAAAGAACAGGAAGCGCTTGGTCTCGCGGCCGCAAACGCCCTGGGTCTTGACGCGGACGCCACCGCTCGCGACTTACGAGCAATAAGCCCTGATGACTGGGTAAAAGTCGCTGGCGCGCGCAGCGGCGGCACAGTCAATCCGTTCATCGATGGGCGCCTTTTGCGCGCTCCCCCTTCTCAGGTTTTTGCAGACGGCGAAGAACTCGATGTGCCTTTGATGATCGGGGCAAACAGCAATGAAGCAAGTGTCCTTTTGGCGATGGGCCTGAGCCCTGAAATTGCGAGCGCGTATTTCGGTGATCAGTTGACCGAAGCACAGACTGTTTACGGTCTTCAGGCAACCGATCCCGGGTTTGCGCGTCAGGCGTTGGGAGACATCTGGTTTGTTGCTCCGGCCCGATGGCTCGCAACTGAGACCAGCGACGGCGCGCCGAGCTTCCTTTATCACTTCGACTATGTCGCCGAACGCCGACGCGCAAAGTCAGTTGGCGCGGCACATGGATCAGAGATCACTTATGTATTCGATACGACTGAATATTACGAGAGCGTCGTCGGTGAACTCACACCTGCAGATCGGATGTTTGCTGATCATTTGTCTGCATGCTGGGCATCGTTCGCGAAAACGCGCCGGCCTGATTGTGCATTGGCCCCCAGCTGGGGCCGCTACGATCCTGACCGCGATGAGCTCGCGCTTTTTGCACCTGAAACGCGAATTGTCGCTGGTTTCCGGAAACCGATACTGGACCTTATCCTTTCTAGGTATAACGACCAGTCGCGTTAGCGCCTCCAGTCCTTGGCCGGTCTGAATAGGGAGACCTTCAGCTTGATCAGTCGACGACGCGCCTTGCTGTTACCTGCCGCTGCGGCGCTAGGCGCCTGCGCAAGTTTGCCGGTCACTGAAACTAGCCCCATGGAATTCGAGGAAAGCAATGATGGCGCCATGGAGCACGCCATCGCAACATATGCGGACTTTGGTGCGCATTTCTCTGGTAGCGTCGGCGACCATGCGACCACGGATTGGTTGGACCGCGAACTACTTGGCGCCGGATACGAGACGCGCCGGCAAACTTTCGAAGTGCCGACCTGTGACGGCGAAGCCGGCTCTGTGACATTGTCTGATGGCACGTCGCTCTCTGGACCAGTCCAGATGCCGGGATTGGCCACGGACACACAGGCAGAACTCGTCCACTGGCATGCCGATCTGCCTCCACCGGAACTGGGCGGCAAGCTGGTAGTCTATCACTCTCGCTTCGGCCGGCATTCCAGCCTGATGTCACCGGAGTGGCAGCGTGTGCTGAAGGCCACGCGCGAAGCGCAATTGGCGGGCATTGTCGCCATCACCAATGGCCCCTCTCGGCTTGCGATCCGATTGAACGCACCCTTCGAATTCGATCTAGTCCCCATGCTGACGATATCTCCGGCAGATGCGGCAGCCCTTCGGGCAGCTACGCAAGGTCAAACTGCCCGCCTTTCAATTGCGCCAGCCCGCCCCAATAGGCTGGCCGACAATTTGATCGCCCGCCGCAAAGGCCCCGGCCCGCGGATCGTCGTCAGCACGCCCAAATCCGGCTGGGGAATCTGCGCCTCCGAAAGGGGTCCTGGAATCGCGATCTTTCTGATGCTCGCACGAAGGCTCGCCTCGTCGCTTCCGGATGCAGACATCCATTTGGTGGCGACGTCGGGTCATGAGTATGAAAACTTGGGGGCGCACAAGTTCCTGGAAAGCGCCGCCCCCGCTCCCGCTGAGACGGCGCTCTGGGTGCATCTTGGCGCGAACCTCTCGGCCGTTGATTTCCATGATCTTGGCCCGAGCCTTCTGCCACTCCCCTCGCCCGACCCGCAGCGCTATCTCGGCGCAACAAAAGGCCTCGACGCATTCGCGCGCGAGATTTTCAACGGCCGCCCCGGGCTGGAAGCGGCTTACGCAATGTCGGCAGATGACGCAGCCGGCGAGCTACGTGAGATCCTCGCCGCTGGCTACGCCTCCGCATTCGGCGCATTTGGAGCCGGGCGTTTCCATCACACCGACCAGGACACGCCTGACAAGGTCGACTTGATTGAACTGGCAGCCACCGGATCGGCTTTCCTCAAGATGGTTCATCGCGCTATCGGCTAAAGCAAAAAAGCGCCTGCCGGTAGTTCGGCAGGCGCAATTGGCTCCGGGAGGAACTTCGTTACCGGATCAGAAGTCGTAGCGTAGCTCGACTCCTGTCAGGCGGGGTTGGTTGTAACGATTGATGGTCGGCGCCCGGGCGACGAAGTAAAGCTCATCAGTCAGGTTCCGGGCGAACGCCGTCACACTGACCTTGCCAAAACGCGCCCCGAGGCGAAGGTTCAGAAGTCCGAAATCGTCGAGCGGCACCGTCGTAGCGGACAACTCCTGAACACCACCCGTCTGCGCCGTGTAGACAAGGTTTGCAAAGGCTTCCGCATCGTCACCAAGGGGCCGGCGATAGTTGAGCGTTGCAGAGCCAAGCCATTCGGGTACTTGTGCAAGGTCAAGGCCATCGAATCTGCCGCTAACGACTTCACCCTCCTGATACGAGAGGCTGAAACCCGTGTAGAGCTTGCCACCGGCCACATCGAACAAAGACGAAATCTCGCCTTCTATCCCGCGGCTTTCTGCGTCTCCGGCGTTCGTCAGGAAAGATGTCGCCGCAACGGGACATGTCGGATTTGTCAGTGCGCAGCCGTTATCTGTCTGGGCGATAAGGTCTTCCTGATTGGTCATGTAGGCGGCGATAGCGAAATAGGATCGGCTGCCGAGCGTGCCCTTGAGGCCGACTTCGTAGCTCTCGGAGGTTTCGTCATCGAAGGCGGCGTCGATCGGACGGGGTTGTCTTGGATCACCGAGGTTAGTGTTAAATCCGCCTGCGCGATAGCTGGTGCCGAATTTGGCATAAGTCAGGATATCTGAGGTCAGCTTGTAAGCGGCGGTTGCGTTGTAGGAGAGATTGCTCGGGTCAATGCTGGCGTCGATCACCCTGGCTGCGCCGCCGAGCGGTGCGCCAGTTCCGCGATCAAACAGGCGAGATCTCAGAGACCGGTCATCCTGGGTAAAGCGAAGTTCACCCGTTAGATTCAACCGCTCCGTAAGATCGTAACCAAGCGATCCGTACACGGCGTAGGAATTGTACTCGAGATTGACCGGCGAGATATTGCCTGTCGATGGATTGGCCATCGTGGGGGTCCGTGCGTTCTCTACCGAGTAGTCACTTTCCAGGAGAAGAAGATCGATTCCGGCAAGCCAGTCGAGCCGGCCGCCGATGGCCTCTCCGGTAAGGTGGATATCCTGGTTGAAGGAGGTGGTCGTATCCCGCACAAAGGCGGCGGAATTTACATCGAGCGGTACGACAGCCAGAATGCTCCCTGCCGCGATAGCGTCGGCACGTTCCTGCGCATTGATGGCATCTGCATCAAGATCGTAAGCAGAAACGCGCTCGCGATAGAGCGTGGTAGAATTCAATTGCGCCCCGCCCAGATCGTACTTCGCGACGATCTGATAGGAGTCCACATCCTGTTCGGCCGACGGCGGAGTGTTCCAAGGATAGTTGAAACGGTCCTGGATGTAACCACCGGGGAAGCCCGGCGTTCCGGCAGGAATTTCGATCTGGTAGTGGATTGCCGGCGTTTCGAGAGTTTGCGTTTCTGCAAGGAAGAGCAAATCCAGCGGACCCGAGCTATAGCGCAATTGCGCCCGCAGGCCGTGGCCTTCTTCCCTGTCGAAATAGACGTCATTGACGGGATTGTAGAAGAAACCGGACTCCTGCCCCACCGCAAAACCGCTGAAGCGCACCGCGAGGGTATCGCTGAGCGCCGTGTTGAAGACGCCCTCACCGCGGAGGTTTTCGTTCTCGATGCCGTACTGCGCTTGCACGTAGCCGGACGTTTCGAATTCTGGCTGGGCTGAAACTACGTTCACTGCGCCGCCAACCGCGTTGCGCCCATAGAGCGCACCTTGCGTGCCGCGCAAAACCTCAACGCGGCCGATGTCCAGAAAATCGATCAGCGCAAAATTACGCCCGCCGATCCCGCCTCCGCCGATGTAGGACGCGTTCCGGTAGAGGCCGACACTGGGATCACCGTTTGTCGCGCGCGCCGTCGATGAAGCGCGAATGGACAACTCAGACGTGACTGACGAGTTCAGATTGTTGAAGCGAACGCTGGGTTGGTCGGCCAGCAGCTCGCCGCTGGTGCGGGCGCCGCCACGCTCGGCGAGCGCGTCACCGCCGATGACCGAGGCAGCCGTTGGCACTTCGGATAGCCGCTCTTCTCGGCGGCGCGCCGTGACGACAACTTCGCCAAGCCGAACTTCATCGTCTGCCGGTTCTGCGCCGTCAGCCGGCGCGGGCGCCGCGGCAGTTTCCGGCACCTGCGCTGCAGCAGGTTCGATCCCGGTCGCAGCCACAGTCATGGCGGTTGAAGCGAAAAGCATAAAGCGAAGCATGTGTTCCTCCCAAAGCGCCCATTTGGGCATATTATCGATAATTACGAATTATCGATAATATTTGAGACCATCTGTCAAGCGCCCCAGGTCTTCGTCGAACAAATCGATGCGAGAGGACAAGAGTGCGAAACTTGAAACAGGAGTGGCCCGCCGAATGAACGACGGACACGGAAGGCAGAATTCGTCAGCCTACTTCCGGCGCGGCACTTTTCGCTGCGGAAGAGGGTCAGCCTGCCCATCTAGATAGGTCGCAAGCGCTTCCTGGAAGTAATCCTGCAGATTGCCAATCAAGGACCGCGCAAGCTTGTCAGCCTTCTCCGCCTGCCGAGCCTGAATAGCCGCGCAAAGCTGCTCATAAATTTCGGCTGACTTAAGTGCCGGTGCGACGGGCAAGTCTTCGAGGAACTTTTGAGAAATGACGCGGTGCTGCCATTTGGCGACAATCGCAACGCGGTCCAGCAATAGCTTTGACTGCGGCGCGCGTGCACAGTGCGCAATATAGCTACCGATACGGTTCGAGACCGCGAGATGCTCGAACGTATTCCGCGTCGCATGAGCGATGGCGGTAAATTCCTTGACCCGCGCCACGAGCTGGTCCGCTTCGCCGTCAGTCATCCGTTGGCTAGCCAGCCGGCAGACGACGCCGAACAGGGATTTCCAGAGCTCTAGAATTTCTATTGTCGCCTGTTTGTTGATCGCCGCGACACGGGCCCCGCGCCAGGGAACGACTTCCACGAGTCCGATGTTGGCAACTTGCCGGAATGCCTCACGCACGGGCGCGTGCGACACCTCGAAACGCTTGGCGATCTCCCGCTCCCGGATCCATGAGCCGGGCGGAATGCGCCATTCTACAATATCGTCAATCAAGGCTGCCGCGATGACACGGTCCTGGGTAAGCGCATCGTTTGCTGCTTCCTGGGGTATTTCGTCTGGCTGGTCTGCCACGCCGTTTGTCCATCTTTTCAAAATTGCATCTAGCCCAAATCACTTTTTGAAGGCAGAATTATCGATAATTCAATAAAGGTGCGTTTAAAAGTGCTTAGAACCTTGTCTCTTGTGCTGGCTCTTTCAGCAACTTCCTGTGCAGCTCAATCCCTTCCCGCTGAAACCGCTCGCAAATCTGATGCATGCCAACGGGCGATTGCAATGTCTGACGCAGACCGCGGTCTGGCGGTTCTTGTCTTGAAAGACGGAGAGCCAGTTTGCAGCAGCCCTCGCTCAATGCTGGATCAACCTCACGAACTATGGTCGGGCACAAAGAGCTTTCTTGGCATCATGGCCGCCATCGCCGTAAAAGACGGGTTATTGTCACTCGACGAGCCCGCGGCAGCCACGCTCACCGAATGGCAGGATGACCCGCAACGTGAGAAAATAACCCTGCGTCATCTCCTCTCGATGACCAGCGGCCACAAAAGTCGCGTCGGACGCCCGCCCGGCTACGGTAAAGCGGTCGCGAGCGACATCACCGCTCCACCTGGCTCAAGATTCCTTTATGGGCCTGTCCCTTCCCAGATTTTTGGTGAAGTTATGCGCCGTAAACTGCAAGCATCTGGCAAGTCAGGCGGGCCAAAAGAATACCTCGAAGAGCGTCTATTTGCGCCTCTCGGGATCGAGAACTACAAATGGCGCAATGGGCCCGACACAAAGCCCCTTATGCCTCAGGGAGTGGTCATGTCAGCCCGCGACTGGGCAAAGTTCGGAGAATTCGTGCACAGTGGTGGCCGGATTGAGGGCGACCGGATTGTTGATCCTGATACTTTTGAATCACTCTTCGAAGGCAGTGCCGCGAATGCAGCCTACGGACTATCCTGGTGGCTGCCTCGCACTTCACAGTCCGAGGATGCTGTTACCGCGACAACCGATATAGACGATCATGCTGACCTCCTTCCCGCTGATATGGTCGTCGCAGCAGGAGCCGGCGATCAAAGGCTCTACGTCATCCCCTCGCTTGGCGTAACGATCGTGCGTCTTGCGGAACTGGATTTGGCAGCAGTCTTGCGGGGAGATCAGGGAAAATGGTCAGACTATGAATTTATCCAGCTAGCACTGGAGGCAGTAGACACCGAATCCCAGACTCCTTCGAACTGACATCACCTGCAGAAACGTGATCCTCACAGTCCCAATCAATCAACAGGTTCAACACTATCAACCAAGAGAAAATCTCCACTCCACTTGTGCAGAAAAATGCACGTAGCGTGTCTAACCAAGACGTGCGCCGCGTCCCGGTCACCTTCGGTGACAGACCCGTGTCCAGCGAGGAAATTCCTATTGAGGCCAGAACAGAACCAGTCTGAGCACCTGTATCTTTTTGCCGTCGCCTGAAAAAGATGAGGCGTTCGGGATCATCACAGATTTTTTCAACGCGTAACTCGACAACGATACAGTCGCCTGCGCAAAAGTTCAGAAACTCCATTCACCCGGGTAAAAAGCACGTGACAGAAGAAAGTCGGACAATTGGACTGACGGGCCTCATGCAGTCCCCGCCACTTCAGATCATTGACATCATGAAGTATGCGGCCAACGCGCATGGCTCGGTTGAAGTCGTTTCCCGGCTCGTGGACGAGCCGGAAGCGCGTTCTACGTACGCTCTCGAACTAAAGCGCGCCGAACGCGCGGCAAAAGCTTTGATGGCGCTCGGCGTGAAGCCGGCGGACAGGGTCGCGACCCTGGCTTGGAACACGCATCGACATTTTGAACTTTTTTATGCCGTGCCCGGCATCGGCGCCGTATTGAAACCGTCAATCCACGCCTGTTCGACGAGCAGATCGTATTCATCCTGAACCAGGCGGAACCGGATGTGCTGCTGTTCGACAAGACCTTTTTGCCTCTCGTCGAGAGACTTGTGCCGCAGATGCGGACCGTGACGAAATTCGTGATGATGAGCGACTGCCTGGCCCACACGCCGGGCATAGTCAACGCGCTCTGCTACGAAGACTTGCTGGCAGCGCAGAGCGATGGGTTCTCGTGGCCGGTTGTGGACGAGAATTCGGGCGCGTTCTTGTGCTACACTGTGAGGACTGCGGGACTGTGGACGTTGCCTATAACTCCTGCCGCAAACGGCATTGTCCGAGGTGCCAGGCGGCCGCCTCCTATGACTGGCTGGAGGCACGCAGACGGGACCTGCTTCCCGTGGCCTATTACCATGTTGCGTTCACGCTGCCCGCGCCGCTGGCGCGCGTCGCGTTCCAGAAAAAGCGTGTCGTCTACGACGCCCTGTTCAAGGCCGTGTCCGAGACCCTGATGACCATCGGCGCCGATCCCAGGCATCTCGGTGCAAAGCTCGGCGCGACCCTGGTCCTGCATACATGGGGCTCGGCAATGACCCACCATCCCCACATCCACGCCGTCGTGCCCGGCGGCGGCCTGTCGCCGGATGGCAAGCGCTGGGTCGACTGCCGCCGCGACTTCTTCCTGCCTGTGAGGGTGCTGTCACGCCTGTTCCGTAGACTGATGTGCGAGCGGCTCGCCGACCTCCATGCCGCCGGCAAGCTCAGCTTCCACGGCGATCTCGCCCAGCTGGCAGACCCAGAAGCGTTCACGAGCTTCCTTAAGAGCCAGCGCCGGCGCGACTGGGTCGTTTATGCCAAGCGCCCGTTTGCCGGGCCTGACCAGGTCCTCTCATATCTCGCCCGCTATACTCACCGGATCACCATCTCGAACAGCCGGATCACAGCCTATGACGGAACGCGGGTGACGTTCCGGGTCAAGGACTACCGCCGCGAAGGTCAGGCGCGCTTTGCATCCATGACGCTCGCCGCCAGCGAGTTTGCCCGGCGGTTCCTGCAACACGTTCTGCCCAATGGCCTCCACCGCATCCGGCATGTCGGGCTTCTCGCCAACACCCAGCGCCGCGCCGCCATTGCGAAGGCACGCAGCCTGCTCGCCGATCGCATGCCGCCGCCAGATCCGATCTCCGAACCTACGCCGGCCACACAGATGCCGGCGCCCGGACCGGCACCATGCCCGTGCTGCGGTGGACGGATGGTCCTGATCGAACTGGTGACCCCGGCATCGCAACTCAAGCGACAGCCACAGGAACGGATGGACAGCTCATGACGACCGCTCAGATCACTCTTGCCGACGTCCCCGCGTTCGCCATCACCGGCGGCGCCGGGAACCTATGTCCTGATCGAACACGCCGCGAGACAAGCCGTGCCCGCGACACATCAGAGCTTCGTCAAATCCACAATATGCGCGCCGTGTCGAGACGGAATATGCACACGGAAGCGCAATCCTTGGCCACCGTCGAACCAGGCGATCACTTCAAATCTCCATGCTTCAAATCTCCATAGAGTGCCAGCCACCCGCGCGTCAGGCCTTGAGCTTTCCAGGACGCCCGCCACCGGGCCCGGGGCAACCGGCTGCGCATGGCGGGCGTCCTGGAAACCTTAACAATCTCGGTCGGGGTAGACTCCAATACCGAATCGCTGCCGTTGCGCCCGTTGCTGCCGTAACACTTTGGAAGCTAAGTGCCCTGCTTCGACATGGATCAAACGTTGGACCGATAGTCCCAATGAGGAGCGATTACGCGCTTGCGGATCACCGCTCCAATCCCCGCTCAATCCCGATCGTCCAGCTGACGCCCGCTGCGGTCCGTCTAAACGCCATATCCCTCCCCCGGTGACGCTCCATCTCGGGCCGCCAGGGCACGAGCGCAAACTCTTTCGCATTCCCGACGACAGCAATCCTTCCCTGCCCCAGATCAATCGCCTTCTCGAATCTGCCTTCAAACCTGTCGCCCGGCCCCAGCTCCACAGCGGCGCGCCCTGTTATTGAAGCAAGGGTGCCTGACGCCCTCCGCAGCTCCATGACGCGCAGCCTATCTCGCAAGTCCTCACCCGCCTCTCTTTCCCCGTGTTCAAGCCAACCCTTCTCCCGAAAAAAGGCGAGACGCGCCTGCCGGACCTTCGCCAACCGATCACCGGGCACCCCAGCTCCCGCCGCATCGAGCCAGGTCAGCCCTGCATGCCTGGTCTGTTCCATGAGCGGAAGCCAGGACTGAACCTGAACCTCGAGCCGCCCCGTCCGCGCTGCTTCGTAATCGACCGCGGCCCGTGCAAAATCCTTTGGCACATGCCAAACTCCATCTGCCGCACGCTCAAGAATGCCAGCGTGCCTCAATGCTTCCAGCCGCCGGAGATGTCCTTGCCGCCAGGCTGGCGTTGCTGTTGCATCGGCTTCAATGTGTAGCGCTCCGGAATACAGGCCGCCGGAGCGTTCCGCGATGCTAAGGATGGACGCGTCGATCTCTCTCAGCCTTGGCGATCGCGATGTAATCTCGACGACAGCGCCATCCGGCGGGATTGTTCCAGGTTCCCGGAGCCCGACATCCACGATCCACCGTGTCCCGTGAAAATCCTGAACAACGAGGCTTCGCCGGTCTCGGAGTTCGTCTTCCGGAACAGATGCCACGACTGAGCCCAAAAGCCTTTCCTGTCCCCGCGTTCCCGGCTCAAACCTGCGCAGATTCTGGTCGGGCACGGAATCGCGGTTCTTCGCTGCAAGGGCTTTCAGGATGTCACCGCGTTGCCCCAGCGCTTTAAGCGTCGTTTCCCAATCAGGTTTAAGGGCCCACGCATTCATCCCGGCCGGCTCAGCAAGTCCGAGAACTTCAAGATGCCGCAACCGTGCCCGTAAGAGCGCTTCCTCGAACCGGCCACGCGGATCATGTCCTTCGTTGATATGGACGCCAGCCCCCGAAGCTTTTGCAAGGATGCTCCTGTCGAGGCCCGTGAACCGCTCCAGTGTCACCTCGCTCTGCCGCGCCTGTGCAATCTCAAGATCGCGCCTCGGACCAAGGCGTTCTGTAACGATGTCCTGAGCGCGGGAGGCGAGCCCCTGCTTGATGTATTCCGGCGAAATGACGAGATCCTTTCCGTCCGCATCTTTGCCGCGGATCACGATATGCGTGTGCGGATGGCCGGTATTGTGGTGATCAACCGCGAGCCAGTCGAGGCGCGTCCCGAGATCAGATTCCATCTGTGCCATCAGGGCGCGGGTGGTGTCTTTGAGGTCTCCAAGCTGCCCGGCGTCCTCTGCTGAAACGATCAGCCGGAACTGGTGCCGGTCGCCTTCGCAGCGCTCTACGAATGCGTTCGCATCCGGTACCACACCGTCCCGCGTGTAAATCTGCCCCCCAGATCCATCGCGTTCCACGCCGTCGCGCTGGAGATAGCCGAGATGGGCTTTGAGCGCACCGGCACCGCCGCCTCGCGGCGACCTGGAAACATGGGTCTTCACGATGACCCTTCGCATCCGGAATCGAGGCAGGCGCTGAGTGCGCATTTCAATCGACCGCGCACTCGCTCCTCCGCGTCCGATTCCAGCACCGCTGAACCTTACTTTTACGGTCTTGCGGCCAAGCCGGGCCGACGCCTTCTTCAGCTGCTTTGCAAACCCTTGATCGCCGCGGCGCGCCCGGTCTCCAATCCGCCCGAGGCGCGGCTCGAACTCATCCGTCATATGAAGATTCCCCAATCAGGATATGGCGCCAGCTGAACCTGCTGCAAACACTGAAGATCAAGGCAAACCCGGCGTCTCGACCCGGTGCAAGAGGCACCGAAAAATCGTTGTGCAGACAAGGTGCAAGGCAGAGCCTGGCGCCAGCTCTTTTAACTTGCCCAACCGGGTCCGCCCTCCCCACCCTTGCAGCCGCTTGCACCGCTTTGCCCTACTCTGCAGATTGCCCGTGAACGGATGAACCGAAGACCGGCACCGCAATGCCGACAATGTCCGCTTCGCGGACCGCTCCGAAATAGCGCCCATCCAGAGAGGACGGGTGCGGCGAGAGCAGGAACAGCTCGCCATTCCTCAGCGTGACGCACCCGTCCCAGGTCGGAAGATCGCTGCCTTTTTCATCCGACAAGTGCGCTTTCGCCACGAGCTCATCATTGATGAATACATCCACTCCTTTGCGGCAAATTTCGTCTCCAGGAACCCCTGAAACTCGCTTCAGAAGTGGCCAATCTTTACCCACATATCCACGCGCCTCAGCCCATTGCGCGGGCCCGCTCCTGGCTGAGAGAACGACCCATCGGCCCTTGGTGAATGGCTCGTCTCTCAGCCAGTAAAGCCCTTCTGGCGCGCTCGCTGTCCGGTTCCAGATGACCTTCGCCGGAGGATCAAAAACGAGGCCAGACAACGCCGCCGATCCGCCCAGCACGAGCGCGAGCGCGTAGCCGGATTTCATCGGGATTGCCCTGCCCGGCTGGATGTCGATGAGAATTCACGGCGCCCGGACCAGTCGATCAGGCTCGCCCGCGTATAGAAAACACGGGTGCCGTGCTTGCGATAAATCGGGCCTTTTCCTTCGCATCGATAATGATCGAGGGTCGAGCGTGTGAGCCGAAGGAAAGCAGCGGCTTCCTGAACGTTCAGGAGTACGTGCTCATCATTTGCGTCGGGGTTCGTCGGCATCTTTCCGGACATCACTGGTTTCCTTTCTTCAGTTCGTTCGTGATGGGATGATGCTGCCAGCGTCTGCGCCGGATTGGAGGGGGAAAATCGCGCAGGCGCATTTTCCCCCTCCCCTCAAACATGCAACCTGAACGCAGAAAGCCGCCCCGGAACTGTTTCCGGGGCGGCTCTTTGAGACTGCGTTGTCCGCTTAGTCGCGGGGGTTCCAGAGGATCACGTGGCGGCCTTTCTTGCCTTTCACGGGGGCGAGGTTCGCGTAGATCTTGCGGGCCCCGATCTGCGGATCTGCGAGGGTCAGCGAGACGTATTCGCGTCCCGATTGCTTCGCCTTGCGCAGCCAGCCGCCGCCGATTTCGGTCGAGGTCTCTCCGGCAAAGATGCGGTAGTCCGGCTGGCCGTCTCCGGCTTTTTCAGCGTTCTTCTCGATGCGGATCGCAGCTGACAGGTTCATCATTGCGAGGGTGCCTTCGAAGCCGGCTTTGGTTTCCGTGACGTATCCGAGTGCGTTTGCCATGGGGGTCTCCTTTTCGTTTCCTTGGCTGTCTTCCGGGAACCCCTTGTTCCCGTCGACGCCGGACCGAAAGGACGGCCTGCGCCGGGCCTGAACCCCCACTATCTCTTTGGGGGGCGTAACGCAGTGGAGCACCTGACCGGCGATGAATTTTGCCGCGCGAGGAATGCGCCGCAGGCGCAGGGGAAAATTCTTCTCCGGTCAGGTTTCAGGCCCGGCGCAGGTCGTCCAGGTCCAACGGCAAGAGACGGAAACAAGGGGTCCGCGAGAGGCAGGTTACGGGAACGTATGAGGCTCCCTGTTTCACAACGCACTGCGATACTTCATGGAAAGTCAGACGTGGTGTCGGACGACTCGCCACCCGTTTGAACCTGCAGCTCTTTGATCCGCACACAGAGACCCTCGCGCAAAAAGCCGCCCGGCGGCAAGCACCGGGCGGCTCCATACTGCCTGAGAGGAGACGAAGAACTCAGGCAGCCGTGGCTTCGTAAGTTGAAGGCTCGGCGCCGGATTCGTCCACCGCATCCGCCTCGAACAGTCCGGCAATCCGGTCCCAAGCATCCGCGGGCGGACTAGCTGCGCCCTCGATATGGCGCGTGGGTGGCACATGCATCCAGCCCGGCATCCATGTGCTGTTCACTGAGGTATCGCGGGCAACAAGCGCCTCTGCCAGCTGCGCCTTCTGCGCTTTGGCGGTGGCGCCCTCGGTCTCGCGCGCAGCCTCTGGCGAAATCGCGTCGGCGATAAAGGCGGTGACCACGCGCTTGTCGCGCAGCAGGTCGAAGAACGCCGCGTCAGGTTTCCAGAACTCCGCCGCATTGGTGTCGCACGTATGCAGCACGGCCTCGATAATCGGCCCGCCAGACTCGAGCGACTCCGCCATCCCCAGCGCCAGTACCTGCATCACTTCGGCATCGGACATGGCCAGCAATGCGGCGAACGTCTCGCAGAGATGATAGGCATCGCCGCTCCGGCGCGGGACCGGCGCGCCGAGGGCCTCGAACAGGGTCTCCAGGCCCTCCCGCGCGGTGACAAGTTCGGCGGCAGCAGACCCGCCCTCGACGCTCGAAAGTGTCGCTTCCTTCACGGCGCCGGGCGAATGCAGGCGCACGTTCCAGAGTGATGAGCCGCACAGCGCATGCGCCGCCATCAGACGCATCGCGATGGCCGGATTTCGGATCAGGCTCGCCTGCGCGGCGGCGTGCCGGTGTAAGCCGATATAGTCCGCCATCGGGCCGGACATCTCGGGCCGCATATCTGTTTCCGGGGCGGTTTCGCCACTGACCGTGGCCGTCCTGGCCTTGCGGGCTTCGGCAGCTTTCAGCCAGCCTTCATGGAACGTCACCGTGCCATCATGGCGCTGCTCGACGATGACCTTGCCGCCCTGCTTCTTGGTCGTCTGGACATAGTCCCAGCGCTGGAAGTACGCGCCGCGCTCCATCAGGATTACGTCCACCCAGCCCCGCTGCTGGTAGGCCTCGACGCGCTCGGCAACCACCGCGCCTTGAGCCTGCCAGAACGCAGCGGCGTCCGCAAACACAGCCGTTTCGCCGAACAGGTCGGCGGTCACCGCGCCGGTGTAACCTGCAAGGTCGAACAGCGCCTTGTCGGTCGTGATCGCGCTCCCGCCGGTGATCCACGCGCGGCAGGCCCGCCCCATCGGGGCGCGCTCTGTTTCGCTGTTCCAGAGTTTGAGCCAGTCTGCTTGCTGGGCAGGTGTCGCAAGCGTCAGCGCGCGAACGGTTTCCCGATCGACTTCATCCTCAGCATAAAGCTTGCGGATCGGCGCGCTGAGCGCGGCGAGCGCCAGCACCCGCCTGACATTCAGTTCGCTCACACCGAAGAAGCCCGCAATCTCCTCGACAGTTCTTCCCTCGTCGTGAAGCTTCCGGAAGGCCGTGTACTGCTCCATCTCGGTGGCAGGCAGGCGGGCCACGTTCTCGATGATCGATGCTTCGATGGCGGATGCTGAATCGCCTTCTGCCATCACCGCGCAGGGCACAAGCGGGTCCACTCCCGTCTCCTTCGCAATCTGCTGGAGCGCAAAGAACCGGCGGCGTCCGGCGACGATGCCGTAGCCGCTCGCTTCACGCCGGACGAGCAGGGTCTGGCGGACGCCCTTTTCCCGGATCGAGGGCAGGATGTCAGAGACATCCGGTGCCTTGCGTCCATGGCGCATGTTGAGTTCCGAAATGCTGAGCTTGCTGAGCTCGATGTGGATCAGGTCAGGTTGTGACATAGGGTAACTCCTCAGAATGGAAACAGGTGTGGGGGCGCAAGGGCGAGGCCCAGCCGCCATGGCGGCAGGTGCCAGTTGACCGGCACGAACGGCGCGCCGAAGTAATCGAGCGAGGCGTCGGCGGCTGTGGCGCCGAGATCGAAATCCCGGATCGTCACATTCGGGCAGCGACCCTCAACCCAGATGGCGGTGACAAAGCCCTGCTCGATGTCGAGCGTTAGCGACGGACGCGGGCCGAGCAGCTGTTCGAAGATGTCTGGCATCAGGCGCCCTCCAGAGCTTGCGCATGCGCGGCGAGCCGAGTGAGCGTTTCACGGGCCACAGCGATGCTCTCCGGGAGGAGTTCGTTTGCGACCTCTGCGAGGTAGCTGTTGTCCGCACCCGGATAGTTGGCCTCGATGCCCCAGAGGCTTGCCGCATGGGACGCAAGTTGAACGCCCTCCAGTGACACACTGAGGACGATCCCGCAGTAGAACCAGTCACCCTTGCGCCAGCCCTCCATGACGGCTTCAGCCTTGGCCTGCGCCTCGGCAAAGCGCTGGCGATGATTTGGCCCGGGGCCAATGAACCCCGGCGCATCTGCATAGAGCGAGGGCCAGAAACCGTCCTGGCGCTGATCGGGAGCGTCCGGAGAATCATCCGGCACAACCTGCGCCAAGACGGTGAAGGGCCCGGCCTCACAGGTGATGCTGTCGCCGGGGCAGACATAGGATTGGAAGCCTTGGGCGAATGTCATGCGTCGCCCTCCGCAAACAGGCCCGCGATGGCGATCCAGTGTGGGCCATAGACGGCGCGCTCGCCGCACTCGTCGCATTCATAGGCGCTCGCGTCCGGCTCACAGCCGTCGCGCGGCGCGCGGCAGGCGAGGCAAAATCCCTCGGACCAGTCGTCCGCCTGCTGCAGTTCTTCGAAGGTGAACCGGTGCTGGGTGGTTTCGGGAGTCATATCCGCGCCCTCCCCTACCGCGACCAGAAGACATGGACTTCGTCGAAGCCCGTCTGGAACACCATGATCTCGCCGTTCAGCGCCATGTCGCGGGCGAGTGCCTGCCAGTCGATATAGTAGCTGAGGCTCTCGGGGATGGCGGTGCCGAGTTCGGTGTGCAGTTCCTCGGCAAAGTCGGCGGCGCTGCGGTACTCGCCCGCATAGTCCTCAAACGCAGCGCGCGCTTGCTCAAGGTCATTGCCGTAGTGTCCATGGATGCGGGCAGCGAGCTCGCCATACTCGCCGATGAACTCGGCAAGGTCGCACACGGTCTCGAACGAGGCGTATTCGGACAGGTGCGCACCTTCGAAGCCTTCGTAATCGTGGATCGCCCATTCTTCGGCATCGGGCTCCGGGCTAGCGCGCAGCATCGCCGAAACTTCGCGCCAGATTTCGTCCGGCGTGTTGGCATCGATCCAACGTCCGTGCAGGCGGCCATTGTTGTAAGCGGCAAGGCAGGCAACGTAGATGCGTGGCCTGTCCGGAAGAGTTGGCGCACCCGTGGTTCCAAGAGGTGCAACGGTAGTGGTCTGGTCAGTCATGTCTGTCTCCTTCCCGCCCGTTCTTTTCCGCATCAGGCGGAGGTGGGCGGCGAGAAGGCGCTTGGCCGGAGCGCATAAGGGCGCCGCGCAAGGGGACGCTGTAGGTATGATGCCTACGGACGTTTAAACGCGATCAAGTCCCGCCCCCTTGCGCGGCGGCCGCGCTCTGGCAAACGCGCCGTCCGCCCACCCCCGGCTGAGGAGGAACATAGTTGAGGCGGAGGTAAGCTCGATCAGATCTGCCACGCGCGCTGCCAACTGGAAAAGGCTGAAGATCAACCCGGCGGGCATGCTTCAGTTCAGAGCGGCTCTGTCCCTGCTTCAAGGAGAGACAGGTACCGCTGATAAACAAACACCCGCCCGCGCGCCTTGCCAGTGATCTCTTCGACAATGCCAAGGGCCTGCAGGCGCTCCAGCGCCGCCGTCGCCGTCGGGAACGTAACGCCGGAAAGCTCTGCCGCTGTGCCGATCGTCAGGAGAGGGCGC
Organism: Hyphomonas sp.; assembly: GCA_040223555.1. Classification (GTDB taxonomy): domain Bacteria; phylum Pseudomonadota; class Alphaproteobacteria; order Caulobacterales; family Hyphomonadaceae; genus Hyphomonas. Next base: position 504,057 of record JAVKGA010000007.1, on the reverse strand, counting down.
TTCTGCAGGATAGCATGCAACGCCTGCGCTGCTGGCGCCCCGCGCCCGAGCCCGGCGATCAAAGCTGCATCTTCGGCGAAGATCGCAGAAATCGACCGCGCCGCCTCGTGCGCCTGGCGAGCGACATCCCGCACGCCGGTCAGGAAGAATTCAAGCCAGGTCTCCCACCGTCCGTGTTCGCGCACTTCCTGTAGCAGGGCGTAATAGGTCGCCCGGTGCGATTTGAGGTAGAGGCTCAGATAGAGGAGCGGCTCGTCGAGGATCCCCTGCTCGCAGAGATACAGCGTGATCAGCAGCCGCCCAAGCCGGCCATTGCCGTCGAGGAACGGGTGGATCGTTTCGAACTGCACATGCGCGAGGCCTGCCTTGATGAGCGGCGGCAGGCCGGAGTCCGTCTCGTGCAGGAAGGCTTCGAGATTGCTCATGAGATCCATAACGTACTGAGGCGGCGGCGGCACGAACAGCGCATTGCCGGGCCGTGTCCCGCCGATCCAGTTTTGCGAGCGCCGGAACTCGCCCGGCTGCTTCGTGCTTCCCCTGCCCGAGGACAGGAGGATCGCATGCATTTCCTTCAGCAGGCGGAGCGATAGCGGGAACCCGCCGCGCAGGCGGTCCAGGCCATGCGTCAGCGCTGCGACATAGGTCGAGACTTCCTCGACATCATCGAGCGGCACGCCGGGCGCAGCCTCATCTTCGTAAAGGAGCAGGTCGGACAACGAAGACTGCGTCCCTTCGATCTGGGACGAGAGCAGCGCTTCTTTGCGCACATACATGTAGAGAAAGAGCGAGGTGTCCGGCGCCACGCTGCGAACGCCGTCCAGCCGGCCGAGGGCGAGCATGGCCTCGCTTGCGATGACCGACAGGCTGGCCATATCGATCGGGGGCCGGGGCGGCAGGCCCGGCGGCAGGAAGGCCCGCACGGTTTCGCCCGTGACGGTGCTCGTCACCCATTTGCCTTTCCGGCCGGAGTCCTGCGGTGCTGCCATGATCCATCCTTTAATAGTGCCCAATCGTTATTAAAGGATAATCGTCTACGCTTTAACTAACTCCGGGGCAATTAAAGGGTCGCGCCTTGTCGGGCAACGAGAAAATCGCCGAGTTCAGACCATACCGGCAGGCGAAAGGCTTTAACGCCCCAATCAGCCGGGCCCAGATCGTAAAGACTCGCGCGCCCTGCCCGAATCTTTCCATGACGGATGTGTCATGGCGCTACATATCCGCGATTTCCGTCAAAGCGACGCGGCCGGGCTCTCCCGGCTGAGCGAGGCGGGGCACCTGCTCGGCGCCCTGCCCGCACGTGACGCTGGAGTGCGTATCCTCGCAGGCCTCCGCGACGGCCAACTCGCAAGCGCGATCTGGCTTAGCCTGGATGCCGACACGGGCATCATCCCAGCCATCCTTGTGGACCACACTGCCGGTTGGCAATCGGACGTGCGCGAGCTCGCCGCAGAAGCAAGCCTCTGGCTTGCCTCGCGCGGCGCAGCCCGCATCGAACTCCGGATCATCCCGCGAGACGAGGACCTGCTCGCCGGGCTGCTCGATATGCAGTTCAAGGCCGACGACCGCGCAGGGATCATGCAGCGGACAATGCAGGTTCGCAGCGCCGCCTGAACGGGGCCTTCGATCAAGCGCCCGCGACCCCTCTGGCCGCAATAGCTTCAAACACCCTCGATCCGCAATACACCCGCGGACAGTGGGAAGCGCGTGGCGTGCGCGTCCGCCGGCGAGTCCCAGCCGCATACCAGCAGACGGACAACTGGATCCTCAGTGAGCCTCGCCGGGCAGGCCGTCAGGCCGGACAGACCCGCGCGCGCGCGCGGGCGGACCGCGGAGAAGCTGGGCCTCTTCAGGCCAGGATACGCTGCGGTCCGACATTGGCGCCAAGAAGTTCCATCAGGTATCCGCCATCCTTCAGGGCCTCAGCCTTGCGGACCAGATACTTGAGCGTGTCCTTCATCGAGCCCCGGTCGTCATTCCATTGCTCCGCGACCTTTTCCCGGCCGTAGATCGTCTCTGCAATCTCGCGCCGGTTCATGCCGCAGGCGATGCCGTCGAGTGCGACGAGACCGTCACGCAGGATCTGGGTCGTCTTGGTCCAGAGGGGTGTAGAGAGATCAGGGCCATCGCCATAGATTTCGAGAGCCGCTTTCTGGACTTTGAGTTTGCGCTCGTACGCCGTGATGTCGGAGATTGTCAGTTTCATGCGCACAGGCTCGAGCCCGATAAGCGACATACCTGTGCACCTGACCTGCACAACGCAGCCCTTGCCGCGCGTGAGCAGAAACTCCCGGCCCTGATGATCACTGATATGGGTCATCTGGCAGAACGGCATGCTACGCTCCCAGATATCGCAGGTCTGGTCGGCCGCGCGCGGGCTGCAATTGATTTCGACCTGGTCCGGGAAGGCTGCGCGGTTCCAGACGACATCGGCGTCAAAGCCATTCTTGTTGGGGTCCGGCATCAGGACCAGTCCCCAGCGCTCAGCGAGCGTCTGGCTGGTTCGGGTCTTCAGCATACGGATGGGTGCGCACGGCGCCATGCGCTCGGAAATGTCATCCTTGCTGCGCACGGATGCATCCCGGCGAAACTCTTTATTGCGCCGCAGATATTCCCAGGCCCACCGGTCCATGGATAGCCGCGAGAGATAGTCATAGTCCGCCAGAATTCCTGAGGATTCGAGAGTGAAAGTTTTCATCGGCATTGCCTCCACGGCGCATGCCAAGCAATTATGATTCCACTTAAGCGATTTACGATTGCGCTTCAAAGAAGTTAACATCGATTGCTGATTTGTTAAGCTTTGAGCCATTGGAGCTCATCTTCGCCCTTCGGTGTTCACCAAGACAACCATTTTGCACCCGTATTCCGCGCATAGCGCCCGGCTGCATAATATGGCCCGCGCTCCAACTCCCCAAAAGCGTCCGTTCCCGGAACAATAGAGCCTGGAATTGAAGCCAGGGTTTGATCCAATGACGGACACATATGAGACAGAAAGCACCCGGCGCCGCCTGAGCGCGATGCTGCGAACGGCTTTCTGCCCTGTCGTGCGCGCAGCTCTTGAATCTGATGCGACGATCGAAGTCATGGTCAATCCCGACGGGTCTGTCTGGCTTGAAGAAGCGGGACGCGGCCTTATCCCGACGGCGCATGTCCTTGCGGCCGGCGACCGCGAACGCGTGATCCGGCTTGTCGCGTCCAGCGTCGGTGCCGGGAACTCCCCCACCGCGTCAATTGTGTCGGCCGAGCTTCCAGGGACCGGCGAGCGCTTTGAAGGCGTCCTGCCTCCCGTATCGGCGGCGCCCTGCTATTCGATCCGGAAGCTCGCCCGCACGCCGTTCACGCTTGCGAACTATGTCCGGCAGGGCGCGCTGTCGCCGGCGCTTGCCGATAAGCTCAAGGCGCTCGTCGCGGAACGCGCCAATATCGTCATCGCGGGTGGCACCTCTTCGGGCAAGACCAGCTTTGCCAACGCCCTGCTGGCGGAGGGTGGCTTCAGCGGCGAGCGGATCGTCATCCTCGAGGATACGCGCGAACTCACCTGCCGCGCCGCCAATCTCGTTGCCCTGCGCACGCAGGACGCCCGCGTATCGCTGCGCGACCTCGTGCGCTCGACACTTCGCCTGCGCCCCGACCGGATCATTGTCGGCGAAGTCAGGGGGGCCGAAGCGCTCGATCTCCTGAAGGCCTGGAACACCGGCCATCCGGGCGGTCTTACAACGCTCCATGCCAATTCTGCCCTCGGCGCGCTCAGCCGTCTCGAACAGCTCGTCAGCGAAGCGACAGCCCGCGCGCCGTTTGAGCTGATCGCGGAAGCGGTCGACGTGATCGTGTTCATGTCCCGCGCCAGCGGCCAGCGGCGCGTCGAGGACGCCATCCGCGTGCTTGAGTTCACAGGAGACGGCTACCGCACCGAGCCTGTGCTTTGCCGCTCCCTATCCCTCGTCAGCCATGGAGATGCCTCATGACGAAACCTCGTTCTCCACGCCTGAGCCGGAAGGGCATTCAGGCCCTCAGCCTCGCGCTCGCACTTGGGCTCGCCCTGCCCGCGCATGCCGCTGGCACCGGCATGCCCTGGGAAGGACCGCTCGACCAGATCCTCTCCTCAATCGAGGGACCCGTTGCCCGCATCGTGGCGGTGATCATCATCACGATTACCGGCCTCACGCTCGCCTTCGGCGAGACCTCCGGCGGCTTCCGCAAGCTCATCCAGATCGTGTTCGGCCTCTCGATCGCGTTTGCGGCGACCAGCTTCTTCCTGACCTTCTTCTCGTTTGGCGGCGGAGCGTTGATCTGATGATCGAGGGGTTCGAGGTTCCGCTGCACCGGTCCCTGACCGAGCCGGTCCTGATGGCCGGCGCGCCGCGGGGTCTCGCGATCTCGATCGGCACGCTCGCAGCGGCTGTGGGCCTTGGTCTTCAACTCTGGATCCCCGGCCTTCTCATCTGGCTCCTCGGGCATTCAGCGGCCGTCTTCCTCGCCCGCAGGGACCCCGACTTCATGGCGACGCTGATGCGCGCGCTCCGGCACAAGGAACATCTCTCATGCTGAACCTCCGCGAATACGCAAGCGCTCCGCGGCTCTTCGCCGACTACCTGCCCTGGGCGGCGCTGGTGGCGCCAGGCGTTGTCCTCAACAAGGACGGTGCGTTCCAGACAACGTTCCGGTATCGCGGGCCTGACCTTGAGAGCTCGACTGCGCCCGAACTCGTCGCCGTGATGGCCCGGGTCAACAATGCGATCCGCCGGTTTGGATCCGGCTGGGCGCTCTTCTTCGAAGCCGTGCGCGAGGAAGCCGGAGATTATCCGTCCTCGGACTTTTCCGATGCTGTCTCCTGGCTGATCGACGAGGAGCGCGCCGTAGCGGCCGAAGAAGCCGGATCAAGGTTCGAGAGCGCCTACTATCTCACCCTGCTCTGGCTGTCGCCGCCAGACACCAATGCCCGCGCCGAGAAGGCGCTGATCGAGCGGCCGGAGCGCCCTGATGGCGCCGGGTGGCGCGAACGCCTCCTTGTCTTCCAGCAGCAGGCGGAGCGCACCTTTGATCTCCTGTCGACGGCGCTGTCCGAGATTGCGCCGCTCGCGGACGGCGAGACGCTGACCTATCTGCACAGCTGCATTTCCAGCCGGCGCCACAAGGTGTCCGCCCCCGAGATACCTGTCTTCCTCGATGCGATCCTGGCCGATGAGCCGTTCACCGGCGGACTCGAACCCATGATCGGCGACGCACATATCCGTGTCCTCACCATCCTGGGCTTTCCGGGATCGACGGTGCCAGGCCTACTTGATGAGCTGAACAGGCAGGGCTTTGCCTATCGCTGGGCGACGCGGTTCATCGCCATGGACAAGGCGGAAGCCGAGAAAGTCCTCGGACGCAAACGCCGGCACTGGTTTTCCAAACGCAAGTCGGTGGCCAGCGTACTGCGCGAGACAATGTTCAATGAGCCGTCCGCGCTGCTCGACAGCGACGCCGACAACAAGGCGCTCGATGCGGACGCCGCGCTCCAGGAACTGGGGAGCGATCTCGTAGCCTACGGCTACGTGACGACGACCATCACGGTCGCCGATACCGATCCCCTTGTGGCCGATGAGCGCGCGCGCCACGCCGAGCGCATCATCAATGGCAAGGGCTTCACGGTCATCCGGGAATCCCTCAACGCGGTCGATGCCTGGCTCGGGAGCCTCCCCGGCCATGTCTATGCCAATATCCGGCAGCCGATCCTCAACACGCTGAACCTCGCCCATATGGTGCCGCTCTCGGCGGTCTGGGCGGGCGAGCGTAATAACCGGCATCTTGGCGCACCGGCACTGATCGAGGCGCGCACCGACGGGACAACGCCGTTCAGGCTGAACATACATGCCGGCGATGTCGGCCACACCCTTATCCTCGGGCCCACCGGCGCAGGCAAATCGGTCCTGCTCTCGATGCTCGCCCTGCAATGGCAGCGCTATGCCGGCGCGCAAGTCTTCCTGTTCGACAAGGGCCGCTCGGCCCGCGCGGCTGTCCTCGGCATGGGCGGTATACATCTCGATCTCGGGGGAGCCCGGCGTCCTCGGCTTCAGCCGCTGAAGGATATCGACCAACAGATGGAAGCGAGCTTTGCGGCGGACTGGCTTGCCGGGCTTATTGCCGGCGAGGGCGTCAGCCTGACGCCGGAGCTCAAGGCAAGGCTCTGGCAGGGCCTGACCTCGCTCGCGTCAGCGCCGCGATCTGAACGTACACTGACGGGCCTCGTTCTCCTTTTGCAGGATGAGGCGCTCAAGACGGCGCTGCATCCGTTCACCCTCGCCGGTCCTCATGGCCACCTACTCGACGGCGACGCGGAAAACCTCACCTTCGCCCGCGTCACCTGTTTCGAAATGGACGAGCTGATGCAGCAGGGCGCGGCCGCGACCGCCGTGCTCACCTACCTCTTCCACCGGCTCGAGGCACGCTTTGATGGCAAGCCCACGATGCTGATGCTGGACGAGGCCTGGCTCTTCCTCGATGCGCCGGTCTTTGCGGCACGGCTGCGCGATTGGCTCAAGACCCTGCGGAAGAAGAACGTCGCTGTGGTGTTCGCGACCCAATCGCTCTCCGATATCAACGCGAGCACTATTGCCCCGGCGATCCTGGAAAGCTGCCTGACACGGATATTCCTCGCGAATGAACGCGCACAGGAGCCGGCCCTTCGGGAGACCTATGAGCGGTTCGGGCTCAATACCCGCCAGATTGAAATCATCGCGCGGGCGACGCCGAAGCGAGACTATTACTTCCAGTCCCCGAAAGGCTCCCGCCTGTTCGACCTGAGCCTCGGTCCGGTCGCGCTCGCCTTCGCCGCCGCCGGAACACCGGAAGATCAGGCCACAATGGACCGCGTCATGGCGGAGACCGAAGGCGAAGGGTTCGCCGAGACCTGGCTGCACGAAAAGGGTCTCGCCTGGGCGGCAGACCTCCTTGCCCGCTGGCCGGGCCATCCGTCCGCCGAGCGCCACCTAAACCACCCCTACCGCCCACAAATCCTCGCTGCCGAATGAGCCGCCGCATGCGCCTTCGCCTTGCCTGCCTGCTGATAACAACCGCGCCCTTGACCGCGATGCCGGTCACCGGCCTCATCGCGCCGCCCGCAATGGCGCAGCTCGCCGTCTATGATCCGGCAAACCATGCCCAGAACATCCTGCAGGCGGTCCGCGCCTTGCAGGAACTCGAAGGCCAGGTCCAGCAGCTCGCCCATGAGATCGAGATGCTGGAGAACATGGCCCGCAATCTCGAAACCCTCCCCGTCTCTGTCGCCGAGAGCATCATCGGCCAGCGGGTCCTCCGTATCCAGGAATTGCTGCGCCGCGCGCAGGGCATCGGCTACTCTGTCGATGAGATCGAGCGGGACTATGAGACCGCCTATCCGGAAGAGTATGGCGCCGCGATACCGGGCTCCGTGCTTATCGAGGATGCCCGGGCCCGTTGGCGCCAGTCGCGGGACGCATTCCGCGAAACGCTGACGGTGTCAGCCGCCGCACTCGAAGACAACGAGACCGATGCGGGCGCCATCCGCAGCCTAGTCACCCAGAGCCAGGACGCGGTCGGCGCGCTGCAGGCCGCGCAGGCCGGCAATGAGCTTAGCGCCATGACCAACCAGCAGCTGATGCAGATCGAGGCGATGCTTGCCGCCCAGCACCGGGCCGAAGCGCTGGAGGAGGCCCGCAAGCTGGCCGAAGCGGAACGCGGCCGCGCCCGCCTGCAAACATTCCTCGGCACCGGAGAGTAACGCCCATGGAAGAGATGGATGTCATCGACCGGTTCCTCGAGACCTTCATCCGCTACATAGATAGCGGGTTCGGGCTCCTGCAGGGGGATGTCGCGTATCTCACCTCCACCCTGATCGTGATCGACATCACGCTGGCGGGCCTGTTCTGGGCCCTCTCACAGAACGCTGATGTGATCGCGGGACTGATCAAGAAAGTCCTCTATGTCGGCTTCTTCGCCTTCCTGCTCGGCAACTTCGCCGGGCTCTCGCAGATCATCTTCGACAGCTTTGCCGGGCTCGGCCTGAAGGCAGGCTCGAGCCTGATCACCGCCGAAGACCTGATGCGACCGGGTTATATCGCGGGCGTCGGCTACGGCGCCGCGCTGCCGCTGCTCGAAGAGGCCGGCGAGCTGATGGGACCGATCGCCTTCTTCGAGAACTTCGTCCTTATCATGGTCCTTCTCGTGGCCTGGGCGACCATACTCGTCGCCTTCTTCGTGCTGGCCGTGCAGCTCTTCGTCTCAATTCTAGAGTTCAAGCTGACAACGCTGGCCGGGTTCGTGCTTGTGCCGTTCGCGCTCTGGAACAAGACCTCGTTCCTTGCCGAACGCGTGCTGGGCAATGTCATCACCTCCGGCCTGAAGCTCATGGTGCTGGCCATCATCATTGGCATCGGATCGACGCTGTTTGCGACCGTCACCGACGCGTTCGCTGGCACGGAGGATGTTACGCTGGCGCAGGTCATGGGCACGGTGCTCGCGGCCATCGTTTTCCTCTGGATGGGCGTGTTCGGCCCCGGCATGGCGTCGGGCCTCATCACCGGCGCGCCGCAGCTTGGCGCGGGTTCAGCGATCGGCGCGGCCGCTGGTGTCGCCGCCGGAACCGTCGCCGCAGGTCTCGGTGCCATGGCCGCGCTGGGGGCCGCCGCAGGCGGCGCGGCAAGCGCCGTCAAGGCGGGCGCCTCGATGGCGGGCGGTGCCCGCACGGCGTTCGATCTCGGATCCACGGCTTCTGGAAAGAGTGGTACGGCAGGCTTTGCCGCGGGCCTTGGCGGCGTTGCGCAGGCTGCGGGCGACACAGCGCGCCGCGCTGCTTCAGGCCCCATCAGCGGCGTGCGCGATGCCTACCGGCGCGGCGCGCGCGGCGCATTCGAATCCACCGGCGGCTCGAGTTCGTCACCCTCCGAAACTCCGTCCTCCTCCCCGCCGGAGAAGAGCCCCGGCTGGGCGCGGGGCATGCGCACCTCGCAGCGCGCCGGCGAGGCCCGCCAGCTCGCCATGCACAGCCTGCGCGACGGCGATCGCGGCTCCTCGGGCGCCGCCCCCTCCCTGAAAGACAAGGACGAGTAACACCATGCGCTTCAGACGCCCCACTGCTCACTATGGCACCTCGCCCTACCCTGAGACGCCCTATCAGAAGGCCGGACAGGTCTGGGACGAGCGCATTGGCTCGGCCCGGGTCCAGGCGAAGAACTGGCGGCTGATGGCGCTCGGATGCCTCGCCCTTTCATTCGCCACTTCCGGCGCGCTAATCTGGCGGAGCCTCCAGTCGACCGTGACGCCTTACATTGTCGAAGTTGATGAGACGGGCGCGGCGAAAGCCGTCGGCCCGGCGACTGAGCCTTACGCGCCCTCCGACGCCCAGATCGCGCATCACCTCGCCGGGTTCATCACTTTCGTCCGTAGCCTGTCGATCGATCCGGTCGTCGTTCGCGAGAACTGGCTAAAAGCCTACACCTTCGCCGGACCTGCAGCGGCGACCACGCTCTCAGAATATGCCCGCGAGAATGATCCGTTTGCGGCGATTGGCCGGCGCTCGCGCACGGTGGATGTCGTCAGCATCGTGCGCGTCAGCGAGGAAAGCTTCCAGGGCCGCTGGATCGAGAAGACCTATGAGGGCGGCGCGCTGACCGGCGCAAAGCGATTCACGGGGGTTTTCACGATTACGCTCCAGCCTCCGAAGGATGCCGAGACACTGCGCGCCAACCCCCTCGGCCTTTATGTCCGCTCGCTCAGCTGGAGCGAAGACCTTGTCACAGGAGAACAACAATGACCCGGTTCCTACTCGCCTCGTCGGCCACCGCCCTGCTCGCTGCCTGCGCCACGCCGCCGCCACCAGCGCCGGTCATCGATACCGGCAACTTTATCGCGGCGATCCCACTGGCAGAGCCAAAGCCCGAACGGGTGGAGATTGTCGAAACGGCAATTGCGCTTCCCCTGCCCGGCCAGCTCAAACCGGTTGAACCGGCAGCCGGCAAGAAAAGTCCGAAAACGCCCACAGCCGCAATCAAGGAAGGCCGCGCCGGCGCGGTTGTCGAGCCTTCCTCGGACGGCTTCGTCAACGCCGTCCAGATCTATCCTTATACGGAAGGCGCCCTTTACCGCCTCTATGCGAGCCCGGGCCAGGTCACGGATGTCGCGCTTCAGCCGGGAGAAAGCCTCGTGTCGGTTTCGGCGGGAGACACGGTACGCTGGGTGGTCGGGGACACGGCGTCCGGTTCCGGCAGCGCAGCAAGGGCGCATATCCTGGTCAAACCCGTCGCCGCAGGCCTGCGCACTAACCTGATGATCGCGACCGACCGGCGAACCTATCACCTCGAACTGGAATCGACCGCCTCCACTTACATGGCCGCGCTTTCCTGGCGCTATCCGCAGGATGAGCTGGCGGGCCTGACTGCCCGCAACACCAGCGCCGCGGCGCAGGACGCTATTTCAGTCGAGCGCGGCGTCAGCCTCGAGACCCTGAACTTCGACTACCGCCTCACCGGCGACACGCCGGACTGGAAACCTGTCCGCGTGTTCGATGACGGGCGCCAGGTGTTTATCCAGATGCCGGCGTCGATCTCCGCCTCCGAGATGCCGCCGCTCTTTGTGCTGTCGTCCGCCGGAGAGTCTGAACTCGTCAATTACCGCGTCAGGGGAAGCTACTACATCGTCGACCGGCTGTTTGGCGCTGCCGAGCTGCGCCATGGGACAAAGCCCCAGACGGTCGTGCGGATTTCGAAAGCCGGTGCAACCCGCAAGTCCCGCTGGTTCGGAGGCTGATCTGATGACCGAACCTCCCCCGTTCAAGGAAGCTGCGCGGCGGCTGCAGATCCGCTCGGCGCCGAAGCCCGCCACACGGATCAACCGCAAACTCCTGATGGCCGGCGCAGGCCTCGGCGCGGTTGGCCTGTTCGCGGCAACTTCGATTGCACTTGCGCCGCCGCGCCCTGCAGAACCCGTCCAGCAGGAAGAACTCGTTACGGCCGGCAAGCGCAAGCCCGACGGGTTCTCGGCGCTACCGGCAGACTATACGGCGCTAGCTGATGTGCCCGTGCTCGGAGCGCCGCTGTCCGGCGATCTCGGCTCGACCATTCTCGCCGCCGAGCAGGCTTACGGTATCGAGACAGAGTTCCAGACGGAGTATCGGGCGGATTTTCGCACGCGTCCGGAAGACGAAGCTGTTCGAACCGCGCGGCTTGAAGCCGCTGCCCAGGCCGAAGAGGCCGCCCGCGCGCCAATCCTGTTCCGCCTTGGCGGGGCCGGTGCGCCGCCAACTTCTGCGCAGCCCAGTCCGGAGCCTGGTTTCGACCTGTCTTCGCAGCTCCTCGCTCTCACACGGCAATCCCCGAACGCCGCATCAAGCGCCGAGCCAGACCCGAACCTCCAGTCCCGCAAGGCCGCGTTTTCCCGTGAGCCGGCGTCCAGCCCGGTCTACAATCCGGACCGGGTGCAGGACCCGCTTTCGCCTTACCAGCTGATGGCAGGCTCCCTGATCGCGGCGAGCCTGATCACCGGAATCAACTCAGACCTTCCGGGTACGGTGATCGCGCAGGTAACCCAGGACGTCTATGACACGGTACGCGGCGAGCATCTGCTGATCCCTCAGGGAAGCCGCCTTCTCGGCCGTTATCAATCAGAAGTCTCGTTCGGCCAGGACCGCGCGCTGGTCGTCTGGGACCGGATCCTGATGCCTGATGGCAGCTCGATCACGATCTCGGAGCCGGGCAGCGACGCCTCCGGCTATGCCGGCCTCAAAGACCGGACCGATCAACATTGGGATAAGGTGTTCGCTGCGGCCGGCCTCGCAACCCTGCTCGGCATCGGTGCCGAACTCGGGCCCGGCGAGGATGGCGACATCGAGCGCGCGATCCGCCGAGGGACAACCGACACGATCAACGAAGCCGGGCAGCGGGCCGTTGATCGAAGCCTCAGCGTTCAGCCTTCGATCACCATCCGTCCCGGCTGGCCCGTCCGTGTCATCGTGACCAAAGACCTTGTCCTTCGTCCCTTCAAGGACGCGGCTCCATGAACCTACGCCTCGGAAAGCTCGCTGATCGCACGCCGGTCAGGCTCACCCTCGCGCTTGATCCGGGCACCGCAGCCGCGCTGCAGGATTATGCGGCGATCTACCAAGAGACTTATGGCGAAGCCGAGCGAAGCGAAACGCTCGCTGCCGCCATGATCGACATGTTCCTGGCGTCAGACGCCGGGTTCAGACGGGCCCGGAAGGCCCTGCCCACCAATGCCAGCAAAGGAGACTGACCCATGGCACAGATCGGCGCATTCACCCTCAAGGACGGAGCCTGGACCGGGACCATCCGTACAATGACCATTAACGTCAAGGCCCAGCTTGTGCCCAATAAGGACAAAGGGAAAAGCAAGGATACGCCAGACTTCCGGCTTTACGCTGGCGGCGCAGAACTCGGCGCGGCCTGGCGCCAGGACTCGAAAGACGGCGAGACGCCTTACCTCGCCATCAAGCTCGACGATCCGAGCTTTGCCCACCCGATGCGCGCGGCCTTCTTTGAGAACGAAGCAGAAGGCACCGGCGTTATGGTCTGGAACCGTCCGAAATGAGCCAGTTCCCTCCACGCGCGTTCATTCGCATGGCGGCTCAGCTTGACGCGTCTGAACCACAGCCGGCGTTGTCCCACTCGAGCGTGCAGGACAGTGATCTGGGCTTGCGATTTCTGTCACTTCGCGATGTTCTTGACCGGCTGACAATCAGCCGGTCGCTCCTCTACGAGCTGATCAAGGATCCGGTGCAACCCTTCCCGGCGCCCGTTCACATTGGTCGCCGGAGTGTTTGGGTTGAGAAAGAAGTCGAGAGCTATATGCGAGCTGTTCTGACTGCTGCGCGAAGGTAATGCGCGGTTGCATTGGACAATTCCGTCGTGCGCCAGGCTCCAGATCGCCCAAATCACTATCAGCTACCGAGAACCAAGCGCCGCGGTCAAAGCGGCAAAAAAACTGCGCACCGAATCCCGCGAAAATTCGGATACGAGTGCTATATCGACTTGAAACCTCGCACCGACATCCGACGTCGCCGGACGGGAACCCAGTGTGGTTAACGAGAGCGGCTGCGCGATTGAGAGTCTTGCATGGTTCACCCGCGTGACCAGCCCGCTATCGGTCACAAATACACCTCCGGCGGGCCAATCCGGCGCCATCGTTCATGTCGCTGAAGGTCCCTCTCTTTCGGACAAGGCGATATTTGATGCGCCCGCCAACAACTAGCCATCCCTCGCCAAAGTGACAAAAGATAGCCGGTTCTTCGTCTGCTTTATCAGCCCTCTAGCAGTCAATCTTGCCCGCTTCGTTCCGGAATCATCACCGGTGCCGTCTGCCAGAAAGACCATGCGAGACGCGGCGTTGTAACGCGCTTTCCTTGGGACAAGGCAGCGCTGATCAGAGCCACCGATAAGAACTTTCATTACAACCGTCGCCCTGTAATAATGTTGCAAACACGCGAGAATGCGCGGGTACGCCCTGCATCTCTTAGCCCGACACATTGCGTGCGGCAAAACGGCTTGCCGCAATTTTTTCATGCAAACACAACTTTTCGATGCTATCTGGGCAAAATGGTGCTGACAGTTGCGTCCTCCTGGTTCCGGTTTTTGATGGCCGCGCTCATGGCGCTCGCCTTTGTTGCCGGACCTTTGGCGGAAGATGCACACGCGGCAGAGCGACCAACGCTCTGCTATGTCGATCATACTGCTGAAACGGTGACACCGGAAGATTCGGACCGATCCGGCGGGCATGAGCACGCCGTGCACACTTGCGGTGCCTGCCATCTTCACATCTGGCGTACAAGCGACGGCCTCACGTTTGACCTGCTTGCAACGAGCTCACGTTTTTCGTTGAAGCCTGACACCGCGGTGCTGAAAGCCCCGCCCTACGAACTGCTGCGGCCTCCGCGGGCCTGATCCTCTGCAACCGTTTCCGGATGCGTCCGGTGCCTGCCGAGATATCAGCCTGAGGATCAAATCTTTTCATGACTTTCCTGTTTCGGGGCGCGCTTGCCGCCCCGGCGTTCGCTCTCGCCGCAATTGTTGCGGCAGGCAGCGCCTCTGCAAGCCCTTGCATGCCAGACCATGTTGCGGCGCCTAGCGCGCTCTCTCCTGACGCGCCGCTGACGCTGGAGGCGGCGCTCAATGAAATCCGCCGTACCTCTCCGGATATCCGCGCGGCTGGCCTCGAAGCGCGCGCGCTCAATGCCGATGCTGACCAGGCCGGCAGGTGGCTCAATCCCACTTTCAGCGCAGATTTCGAGAACTTCTCCGGCGGGGGCGCCCTGTCCGGCATCGACCAGTCCGAGACAACATTCGGTGTCGCGCAGACTTTCCGGCTGGGCAACAAGCGGGGCCTGGACGAACGCGCGGCCCGCGCCCGGGCGGCGCTCGGGACCGCTGAATGCGCGGTCATCCTGCGCGAAGCAGAACGGGAGGCAGCGCTTGCTTATGCTGATCTGGTCGCGGCGTCAGAAGCAGCAAAGCTCGCCGATGAGGCAGCAAGTCTCAGCTCAACCCTCGCAGAAACCGTCAGCAAAAGAGTCGAGGCCGGCGCCGCTGCACCGCCTGAGCTTGCCCGCGCCCGAGCAGACGCAGCGAGCCTGCGCGCCGAGGCTGCTCTGACCCGGGGCGAGGTCGAGGCGCGCGCGTATGCGCTCGCAAGTCTGTGGGGTGGAGCCGATCTGCAGTTCGCCGTTCCGTCAGAGTTCGAGATTATTGCTACCGCTCAATCTGACACAGCGCCTCATCCAAGCCTGGCCGCCGCAAAGGCTGCGGTGGACGCAAGAGAGGCCGAACTCAGACGCGCCCGGGCTGCTGCCATTCCTGATATCACGCTTTCGGGGGGTGTTCGCCGGTTTGAAGCGACAGGCGATAACGCCTTCGTTGCCGGGCTGAGCCTGCCCTTGCCGCTGTTTGATCGCGGTCGTGATGCCGCTCGGGCGACCCGCTTTCGCGGAGACGCCGCGAAGGTTTCTGCCGAAGCCGTCGAGGCGCGGCTGAGGGCTGAACAGGCGGCAGCCACCGCCACCGCCCGCGCCGCGACCATGCGGCTTTCAATCCTCACGGAAGAGGCGTTGCCAGAGGCCGAAGCCGCTTTCGATGCGGCTGACCAGGGTTACGCGATCGGCCGGTTCGACCTCACTACCACCCTCCAGGCGCGCGCTGCCCTGATCGACGTGCGCCAGGCCACCATTGCCGCTCGGCGCGATGCGCGCGCGGCGGACCTCTTGCTCCGTAGCCTGATCGGCGCGGCCCCCTTTGACGGAGACACACAATGATTGATCCCAAGCTGACTGGGCTGGCACTGGTGCTGGCCATCACGCTCGCCGGCTGCGGCGGCGCAAGTGAAACTGCCAGTGCAGGTTCCGCGGCGGTCGCCGGAGCGACAGCCGACGAGCACGCCGATCATGACGATCACGGCGAAGAAGAAGGCGGCCATCCCGAAGAGGAAGGCCATACCGACGGCGAAGAGGAAGGCCATGATGAGCATGGCGACGAAGCGAACGGCGACGTTGTACTGCTCGACAAGGCTGCTGCGGCTGAAGCCGGGATCGCCCTGTCACCGGCTGAAACGGGACCGCTGAGTGAAACCCTGTCATTGCCAGCGGAACTTCGTTTCGATGCGGACCGTGTGGCGCAGGTTGCTGCTCCCGTGAGCGGTCTGGTCTCGAGACTTGACAAAGGCGAAGGCGACAAGGTCAAGCGCGGCGAACGCCTCGCGGTGTTGTCCAGCCGCGAACTCGCCGGACTGAAGGCGGACTTCCTGACGGCAAAATCCGCCGAGAACCTGGCGGCGTCGCAGTTTGCCCGTGAAGAGCGCCTGTTTGCCGACAAGATTACTTCGCAGGCTGATCTGGATGCCGCCAAAGCGGCGCTTATCAGCGCCCGTGCTGAACGGGAAGCCATGGAGAACAAACTCCACGCCGTCGGCATCAGCGATAGCGTGCTCAACGGGCTCGGCCAGGCACAAGACGGCTCTCTGGCGAGCGCAGCGCTCGTGGCCCCTCTGGGCGGAACCGTCATATCACGGAGTGTATCGATCGGCTCAAGCGTTGAGGCAGGCGGCGAGGCTTTGTTCATCATTGTCGACGACAGCCAACTCTGGGCCGATATTGCGGTCTACAAGGATGATGCCGGCGCCATTGAAACCGGCCAGCCGGTCATTCTGCGCACCCGTGATGGCTCGGCGGCAGCCCGTGGCACGATCGCCCTCATACTTCCTGTCATCAGCGAAACGACCCGCACCAGCACAGCGCGCGTAATCGTAGACAATCAGGAGAGCCGCCTGCGCCCAGGCCAGTTCGTTACAGCCGAAATCTCGGTCGGCGAATCCGGCCGCACACTGCATGTCCCGTCCGATGCCGTCGTGGTTGTCGAGGACAAGCCGTCGGTATTTGTCCCTGTCGAAGGTGGATTTGCGCCGCGACCTGTCAAGCCGGGCCGCGCAAGCGCGGGTCTAACTGAAATCCTCGACGGGCTGGAGCAAGGCGAAAGCTTTGTCTCGTCCGGTGCCTTCACCCTGAAAGCGCAGCTTGAAAAAGACGCTTTCGGCGACGGCCACGCCCACTAAGGACACCTCACTCCATGCTGAACCTCATGCACAGAATTGCAGGCGGACGCCTGCTGGCAGCGATAGCTGTCATCGCAATGACCCTGGGCGGCCTGTTTGCCTTTCGCAGTCTGCCGGTCGACGCTTTTCCCGATCCGTCGCCCGCGCTGGTCCAGATCTTCACCGAGACCGAAGGCCTCTCCCCTGAGGAGGTCGAACGCTATGTGAGCTTTCCGATTGAAACAGCGATGTCTGGCCTGCCCAAGGTCAGGGAAATGCGGTCGACATCGAACTTCGGATTATCCGTCGTCAACATCTATTTCGAAGATGGGACCGACGTTTATTTTGCCCGCCAGGTGGTAGGTGAGCGGCTCGGAGAAGCCGCCGAAGCCATTCCCGAAGGTTTTGGTACGCCCAAGATGGGACCGATTTCGACCGGCCTCGGTATCATCATGTACTTCCGGCTCGTTGACGAATCCGGCACCCGCTCGCTGATCGAGCTGCGCGAGATTGCAGACTGGATGATCAAGTACCCGCTCCAGTCCGTCGAAGGCATCACCGAAGTCCTGGCGCTTGGCGGCTATGAAAAGCAATACCAGGTCAATCTCGACCCCGATGCGCTGCTTGCTCAGGACATCCAGGTCGGGGAGGTGATTGACGCCCTGAAAAGCGCCAACAGAACGGCCGGTGCACAGTTCATCGAGCTAGGCGCAGAGCAATACACCGTTCGCGGTGTTGGTCTGGCAACGACCATTGCAGATCTCGTGGAAACACCGGTCAAGACCGTCGACGGACGAACGGTACGGGTTGGCGACCTTGGAGACGTCGTCATCGGCGGCGCTGTTCGCCAGGGTATGGCCACGGCGAATGGCGAAGGCGAAGTCGTTGCAGGCCTTGTTCTCAAACTGTATGGCAGCAACACCTCCGACGTCATTGAGAACGCCAAGGCGCGCTTTGTCGAGATCAACACCTCCTTGCCGGACGGCGTCCGAGCAATACCCTACTACGACCAGGGCACCCTAGTGGAGAAAGCGGCTGCGACGGTGACGACAGCGCTCTGGCAGGGTGGTCTGCTGGTTGCGATCGTGGTGTTCTTGTTCCTTGGCGGCTGGCGTCCGAGCCTGGTCGTCGTGCTCTCGATTCCCTTCTCGGTCGGATTTGCATTCATCGCGATGAGTGTTTTCGGTATCGGCGCCAATCTGATGACGCTCGGTGGGGTCGCCATTGCCATCGGCATGATGGTCGACGGCGCAATCGTGATCGCAGAGAACGTCGCGCGCGGCTTCCGAGAAAGACAGGAGGGCGAGGACAACCGAACGACAGTTGCGCGTTCGAGCGCAGAAGTGATCGCGCCGCTGATTGCGGCCGTGGCAGTGGTCATCATCGTGTTCCTGCCACTGTTCTCGCTGCAGGGCACCGAAGGCAAGACCTTCCGGCCGCTGGCGGCCTCGGCAGCGCTCGCAATGACCGGATCGCTCATCTACGCAGCGCTGATTGCACCGGCAATGGCACTGGGCCTGATGCGACCGTCACGCTCCACACAGAACACGGGCGACAGCCGCCTGACGCGCATCGTCAAGCCGTTCGCCGCATTTTTCGTCCGACAACGGATTGCAGCTCTTGCCCTGGCAGGCTTGCTGCTGGTCGCTGGCGGCCTCGCAGCAACGCGTCTGGGGTCGGAGTTCACACCCGCGCTCGAAGAGGGTGATATCTTGCTGAGAGTAGCCATGGCACCGTCGATCTCGCTCACGGAAGCCAGCGCAACATCAACCCGTGTCGAGAAGCGGCTTATGGAAGCGTTTCCCGAAATCGATTCCATCGTCAGCCGGATCGGGCGGGGCGAAGTCGGCGCCCATGCCGACCCGGTCAACAGCATCGAAGCATTTGTTGCGCTGAAGCCCAGAAAGGAGTGGCGCAAGGGGATCAATCCGGAAGAGTTGCGTGAGGCGATTTCGGACAATCTTGCGGAGTTCCCCGGGGTGCGGGTCAATATCGGGCAACCGATCGCCATGTCGATTGACGAACTCCTGACCGGCACCAAGGCACAACTCGCCGTAAAGATTTTTGGGCCGGACTCGGAAGTCCTGCTAGAAAGCTCGCAAGCCCTTCAATCCATCCTTCAGGAGGTTACCGGCGCGAGCGACGTCCAGGCCGACCAGATTACCGGCGCGCCGCAGCTTGTCGTGTCGCTCGACCGGGTTGCGCTTGGCCGCTATGGACTCAGCGTCGAGGAGGCGCTCGAGGCTTTGCGGTCGGGCGTCGGCGGCGCCGAGGCCGGTGTCGTCTTCGAGGGGGTCCGGCAGTTTCCGGTTGTCGTGCGTTACGACGAAGCCGGCCGCGACACGCCCGCAGCCATCGGGCGCATCATCCTCGAGTCGTCCAGCGGGGCCCGCATCCCTCTGGAGAGCATTGCCGATATCCGGGAGATCGTGGGACCGCGGCAAATCACGCGCGAGAATGGTGAGCGATTTATCACTGTGCAGCTCAATGTGCGGGATCGCGACATCGGCAGCTATGTCGAGGAAGCTCAGGCGGCCGTGACGGCGGGACTCGACCTACCGGCCGGGTACCGTGTCGAGTGGGGCGGACAATACGAACTGCAACAGCAAGCCAATGCTCGCTTCGCTGTCGTGATCCCGATCACGCTCGGCATCGTCTTCCTGATCCTCCTCCTGACATTCGGGCGGCTGATGTCGGCGGTGCTCATCCTGCTCAACATTCCGTTGGCTCTGACCGGCGGGGCGTTGGCACTCTGGATCGCAGGGCTACCTGTCTCCGTTCCCGCGACAGTGGGGTTCATCGCCCTGTTCGGCATCGCCCTTGGTAATGGCATGGTGCTGGTCAGCTTCATGGATGACTTTGCGAGGGCAGGGCGCAATCTCGAGGAACTCGCCATTGAGGCCGCGGGACTGCGAGCACTGCCGGTGCTGATGACAGCCGCAACAACGGCGCTCGGGCTCGCCCCGCTCCTCTTCGCCACCGGCGTCGGCGCAGAAGTGCAACGCCCGCTGGCCACCGTGGTGATCGGCGGCCTGGTGTCATCGACCGTGCTGACCCTACTCGTGGTGCCGGCGCTCCATCGCTGGTTTGCGCCGAGACCTGACGGGCATCACTCGCTGGTCGAGGCAAAGCACGAGCACCCTGCCGTTCCGGCGGAATAGGGATTGGCAAGGGGCGGCGCCGTTGGTGCCGCCCCGGTCGCAATAACAAAAGTCAAACCAATGAGGATTGGCCATCATGTCGACCGAAAGTCCGAAGCTTAAGCCATTGACCGCGAAAGAGCATGATCATGGCAAGTCCGACAATCTCGAGCTAATCTTCTCTCTGACATGCGGCGTGTTGCTGGTCGCCGGATGGCTTGGGCCCAGGCTGGAAATCATGCCAGGATGGCTTTCCCTGGCAATGCTCGTCGGGGCCTACTTCTTTGGCGGCTTCTTCGCGCTGCGCGAAGCTGCCGAAAAAGTAGCAGATGGAAAGTTCGAGATTGACTTCCTGATGCTTGTTGCGGCTGCCGGCGCCGCAATCCTTGGTGCGTGGGCAGAAGGAGCGCTCCTGCTCTTACTCTTCAGTCTCGGGCATGCGCTGGAGCACTATGCGATGGGCCGCGCGACGCGGGCCATTCAGGCGCTGGCAGACCTCGCCCCTGACTCTGCCCTCGTCAGACGCAATGGCGAGACCGTCGAGATACGCATCGAAAACATTCAGCTTGGCGACATCGTTGTCGTGCGGTCCAACGAGCGTCTGCCGGTCGACGGTGTCGTTACCGCCGGCGAAAGCAGCGTCAACCAGGCGCCGATTACCGGTGAAAGTGCTCCGGTCGACAAACGCCCCCTGCCCGGTACATCGGCGCCCGAGATCGAGGCAGCCGGGCCGGAACACAAGGTCTTCGCCGGATCAATCAACGGGAGCGGCAGTCTCGACATTTACGTTACGCGGCTCTCTTCAGAGTCTGCGCTCGCCCGCGTTGTCAAACTCGTTTCTGAAGCCGAAACACGACAGTCCCCGACACAGACGTTCATCAAGCGCTTCGAGAAGATCTTTGTGCCGCTGGTCATCGCGCTCGCGGTGCTCACGGGGTTTTCATGGCTTTTCCTGAACGAGGCACCGTCTGAAAGCTTCTATCGCGCGATGGCCGTTCTGGTTGCAGCAAGCCCCTGCGCGTTGGCCATTGCCACGCCGAGCGCGATCCTCAGCGGTATCGCCCGGGCAGCAAATGGCGGTGTACTGATCAAGGGCGGTGCGCCGCTGGAGGCGCTTGGCCGGTTGAACGCAATCGCGTTCGACAAAACCGGCACCTTGACCATTGGCGAGCCCAAAGTCGTCGATATCGTCGCCTTCGAAGGGACCGACGAGCGCGCGCTGCTGGGGACCGCCGCCGCTGTGGAGGCCTTCAGCGATCATCCCCTCGCGCGTGCTATCGTGGAGGCGGCACGCCAGAGGGATCTTCCGAAAGGTCCGGAAGCGGCAGAGTTCCAAAGCCTCACCGGCAAGGGCGTCAGCGCAATGGTCGGAGGCGAACTCGTCCTGATCGGCAAGCCTGCGATGTTCGACGGCGAAAGCGGTCCAATCATGCCCGAAACGCTCGCGCGGGAGGTAGACACGCTTTTCGACACGGGCCGCACGATGATGGTGGTCGCGCAGGGCGGCCGCTTCATGGGCGCCATCGGCCTGATGGACACGCCGCGTCCGGCTGCAAAACGCGTGATTGCGCAGATACGCAAGCTCGGCATCACGCGGATGATGATGATCTCCGGCGACAATCACCGTGTCGCCAACGCCATCGCACGAGATCTAGGACTGGACGAGGCATTCGGAGACCTGATGCCGGACGACAAGGTTGCAAAGATCAAGGAGCTGAGACAGCAAGGCGGCGTCGCGATGGTTGGCGACGGCGTCAACGATGCCCCGGCTATGGCGAACGCGAATGTCGGAATTGCAATGGGCGCGGCGGGCTCGGACGTCGCTCTGGAAACCGCCGACATCGCCCTGATGGCGGACAATCTCGACACGCTGCCCTTTGCCGTCGGCCTGAGCCGCGCGACGAGCCGGAACATTCGTCAGAACCTTTTCGTCAGCCTTGGTGTCGTGGCCGTACTTGTTCCGGCGACACTCTTCGGCCTGGGCATCGGCCCTGCCATTCTTCTGCACGAAGGTTCAACGCTGATCGTCGTTGGCAACGCCCTCAGGCTGCTGGTTTACCGCGATGCGTAGGCAATCACACCGGGGCGCGCGGTCCGAGCAGAATGACTGCAGCGCCAACAAGGCAGATGACCGCTCCGATCCCGTCCCAGCGGTCGGGCCGAACGCCCTCGACAGCCCAAAGCCACGCGAGAGAGCTGATGATGTAGACACCGCCATAAGCTGCGTACGTGCGCCCGGCCGCAGCCGTCTCAACCAGTGTCAGCAGCCAGGCAAAAGCCACGAGAGAGGCAATGCCAGGCAACAGCCAGAGCGGCGACTTGCCGAGGCGCAATCATGCCCAGAATGCAAAACAGCCAGCGATCTCGGCAATTGCCGCGCCTGCATAAACAAACACCGTCGCCCGAATATCCATCACGTGCTTGTGGCCTTTTCGGGCACCAGTTACCACCCTTAAGCGAGGACTACCTCATGAAAGCCATTACCCTCTTCGCGGCAATCCTTGCTTTGAGCGCGTGCGCCAACTCGGCATCGCTCGCCAAAGAGGCTGAGCTGTCTGCGACTCCAACTGTGAAGGAAGCTTGCGGCATGAAGCCGGCAGGCAGGGTTAGATCGTTCCGGTCGACGCGGCTTGTTCTGTACCGGGCCTGCAAGGCGAAAGCTGAGGCAGCGATTGCGGCAAACGCAAGTGCTGCAGACTGATTTCAGGCGCCATCCCGCCCTCCCCGCAAGACTCCTCGCCTCGCAAACGCTCCACCGCAATCCACACATGAGGGTTCACCGCTCTGCCTGAAGACGGGTACCATTCGTGCGCCGCAAAGCTTGCTTAGCGCCTGTTTCGATGTCCGGAACACTCTGGCTGTGGATCTGATGCCACCCTGGCCCTGCGTCCATTTCATCCAGCATCGGTATGGCGCGTGTGACGATCGAGCCTCCCGCTTGGCTCTTGCCGAGCCACGTTATGCAGAAACTTCTGAACTGCATCGGACAGCTCTCTGAAAGCCGGCGCCTCCGCAGGAAGGTGCGCACCATTGCTCAGAGCGATGAACTGCTTTTGCGCCTCGATACGATCAAGAACCGGCAAGCTAAGCGCAGTCGGCGTCCAGTTATCTGCACCCGGATGAACGAGCAAAAGTGGGCAAGCCAGCTTCAGGTCGGGCATTTTATACTCATGCAGTGTACGGAAGAACCGTGCACCTATCCATTTTGCGCCAAGCAGGTGGTCGCGCTTGAAGTATTCTTGCATGTCCGGATCGCTGCTCATTGCCTTGAGCGGTGTCGCGATCGACATTGGCATGACCATCCGGTCGAACAGCCATGGGGCCAACTGCATTGTGGCGAGGCTCAGTTTTCCCAGCCATGGCCATCGCGCCGCACGGACAAATGTCCCGGCATCCGAAAGATCGATCAGAGTTGTTGCGATCACGCCCGCGACCCGTTGACTCTTCGGGGCCGCGAAAACGGCAGTCATGCCGCCCATCGAAAGGCCCATAAGAACGACAGGTCCCTGCGCCTCGGTGTCCGCCATTTCAGCAATCACGGCAGGCCACTCGGCATAGTCCCAATTATAACCCGGCGCCGGTTCCGAAAGGCCGTATCCGGGTAGATCCGGCGCAAGCACGCGCCATCCAGCATCCAGCGCCGGCAACGCGCAAAGCGCAAGAACACGGCCATTGCCGCCCCCTCCATGGACCAGAATAAGCGTGCCTTCCGGCTGACCCGCTGGCTGCCATTCGTCATACCGGATCATATGACCACGGATCTGCCGCTGGCGTTCAACCGGCTCGGTTCGGAAATTGATACCGAATGACCTGGAGAGGATGTCTCGGTAATCGGTCCACGACCGGTCATTGCCAAACTTCTTCATGAAGCCGATTGTTGAGCAAAAGCTCAGATAAAGAAACTCGGATTTCCGGATGCCCAAAAGAAGCCCGCCGAAACAGTCAGGCAAGCCGGCCAGGCAGGCCGTTCAGGCCCGTTCGCTGGCAACAGTTGAAGCAATCCTGGAGGCGGCAGCTCGGATTCTCGCCGAAGCCGGATGGGCCGCGTTGAACACCAATATTATCGCGAAACGGGCAGGTGTTTCGATCGGCTCGGTTTACGAATACTTCCCGGACAAGCGGGCGATTGTCGACGAGATCCTCAACCGGCATTTGGCGCGCGGTGAGGCACTTTTTCGGGAAAGCGCAAACGACCTCAATTCCGGCCCGCAGCCAGTCGATATCGTGCGGGTTCTTGTATCCGGCTTTGTGACCCTGCACCGCGATGATCCTCATCTGCACCAGGTCTTGTCGTCAGAGGTAGCGCTCACGCTTGAGCAGAAGATGCGTGTAGCGGCGCTTCGCGCCAACACGATCAAGCGGGTTGCGCTGGCGCTTGCTGACCATTCAGACAACCCGCACATCACGGCCACGCTCCTTGTTGATACTGCCGACGCACTGTCGCACCGGTGGCTGGTCGACGCGGCAGGCACGCCGGCATCAGAAAAGATCATGACAAATGAACTGCAGAAAATGCTCTACGCCTACCTGACGTGTGAACCCTAGCGGATGACGGCCCCGCTGGAGGGTAGCGGCTGATTGAACTCGGTTCTTTGCCCATCACGTCTCACACTGCCGGGGCTTGGCGCCGTGTGTCTCATTTGAAACACTGGTCCCGGTCGATCATTTGCACGCGGAAGAAAATCGAAGGCGCGGAAACCGATCAGGCTCGGCGCAAATCAAGGCCTCCAGGCTTTTCGCCAGCCTGAACACCTACGGCCCAGTCTTTGCATTATCCAAGGCGGACTATCGTGGCTCGGGACACCCATAGTGTGCGGGTTGGCATTCTCTGGATGAAACTGCAGTCATCAGTTTTCTTCGGTCGCGACCAAAGACAAGTCTATTGGTACGCCGATGGTGGCAATCTGAAACCTGCGCCCAAGGCGCTGCGACAAACGCTGAAGGATTTCGTCACTTGTATCGTGCCCTCCGAGCGCGAGATACTCGAACTTGTCTGAGACCTGCTGTTCGAAATCGGCCGCGTCAGCATCACTGAGCGGCGAAAACACGCCTTCACCCGAGGCGAGACGTTTCTGAACGTCAATTCCGAGTATCTTGAGACGTCCTTCAGGAACAGGATAATGCAGATCGCCGACAAGCGCATAAACGGGCTGGTCGAACGAAGCGTCGATCACGGTCATCAACCGGTCCAGAGTCTGGTGGCCACACCCAACAATGATGACGAGCCCCTTGCCCTCGAGATTTATAACCAATGCCTGTTCATCCACGCGGCCGATGAACAGTTCTCGTGCAATGGGTCCGGTCGATGCAAGCCCCTCCCCAATGATGGCCGGCCGAGCACGCTGCACAGGCTTTTGGCCCGGATAAGAGATTTTTACCGGGCTGAGTATCTCGACCTTGTCAAACAGAGGCTGCACAACGCCCGGTGAGAAGGTGCGTTGCTTCTCCCATTTGAGACCGCCCACATGATCCCTGTGCAAGTGACTGATAAAGATCGTATCCACTTCCTCAAGCGACCTGCCGAGCTTTTTCAGGTTGTTCTCAAAGGGTGATGGACTAGCCTCGCCCTGGTTAAAACCGACATCAAACAAGATAGTCTGGTCGTCAGTCTCCACCAGGTAGGAAACGCCGGGTTCAGTTCTGAAGGCTGGATCGATCGCATGCCAGTTGACGATTGGCGTCACGACCAGACGCCGTGTTGATCCGAATGCCTCGAGCTTTGTGTAGTTGGAACTGCGCCATTCAACATCTAACCTTGCTTGCCTATAACCGCGGTGCGCATCCATTGCGAAAAGTGCCGTTAGCGCCAGCGCCGCAGCACCAAGTACAGCCAGAGAAAGGTACTTTGCTCGTCTCACAAAGCCGCCTCGCTATCACAAACTGACACGTGGGGTCCGAAAGCAGATCCAATGAAAATCCGGTCGAGGACAGTGTCAACCAACGCGACTGATGATGCTGCGTGTTGCTGACCTTCGTCAATGAACACACGCTCTATATGATCTGTGTCCGGATCAAGTGAAACAACCTCGGAAGGCGAAGGCTGGTCTTCCCGCCGCTGGTATCCGAGGGCCAGCGACAAGAGCTTGGGATGGCCCGCGATGTACAAAAGACCGTTGTCAGCAAAGGTCAGGTTATCAACACCGGTTCCGACGGCGATACTCCGGTTTCTGGTCAGGGTGTTGGTGCGCTGATCCCGATCAAAAACAACGACGGACTGCCCCACAAGTTCGCCGACAAATACTTGCTTGCCGTCCGGTGACAGGGCGATACCGTTCGCCATCAACAACCCGTCCGCGGCAATCATGCTATCCTTGCCGCTGATCAGAAGCACTTTTCCGGTCGGCCGATTTAGAGCGCCTTCCATGATTTCAGCCAGCGTTCCAGCATCTGCTTCTTTGTCCAGTGTCACGAGAAGCGTATCGGGACCAAGCACGACAAGATCATTCGGATTGTGGAGCAAAGGCGATGTTATACTGCGAACATGCTCAAATGTTCCCTCGGGCTTAAGCCTGAATACTTCGATCGCGTGATGCTCCTCGGCGCGATTTGCAACGAACAGCCAGGGGTTCCCGTCCGGGTCCGGATAAAGGTCCGCTCCAAAACTCTTGAATGTCTCAGGTGACGGCGGCGCAAGGTCCTTGCGTGTCGCCCCTGCTGGTTCATCAAGCGGGATTGCCCATATTTTTGCGCGCCCTGGCCCGCCTCCCCTGAAAGAACGGCGGTCTCCCCCGACCGCATAGGCTACACGCTGAACCTGATCCGAAACGATGTCTTCAGCCCCATTAAGCCCCTCAAGCCGCACGCATGTACCATTGAAAGCAGCTTTGATTGTCCGGGATTCGCCAGATTGGACCCAAACCCCGCGGAGAAAGACACTCGCCCAGGCTAGCGTTACAAGCACGCTCAGCAAGGCCGCCCGTCCCACCATGTCGCGTGCGACGCTGTAGCCGGTCAAAGGCTCGCGCAAGTCGTCGGGGATCGGCATTGCGCGCAACGGAGAGACATTTGCGCCGCCGGTATTCCCCTTTGGTACCCAGCCAAACACGTAGCCTGGCACCACAGCGAACATCCGCATCAACTGACCTCGGACCTCGCGCCAATCTGTCCGGTGCACGGCGACCTTGAGCATCCACCAATGCGTGCTCATGTGAGAGACAAAGTATCGCTGCCCAACGATATGCGCACGCTCAAGGTGGCAGAAGGCTGACAGCCAATCCCTGGCAGCATAGGCCGAATGTGCCGCCCTCATCTCAGCCTGAAAAGCATTTTTGATACCCGGCTTCAATGCGCACCTGTCCTCGTTTCAGAGCAGGTTAGGTGCTGGCAATCACCTCGTCTTGAACGATTCGCTTGAGATTATTGGAGCAGGTTCTTCGCCGTCGATGGCAGGATCCCTGTAAGTCGCTTCAACGTCCTCGAATAATGCGACTGATCTGAAAAGCCGCCGGAAATCGCTGCTTCTGCCAGACTGGCGCCTTGCCGCAGGGCGCCAGCAGCCCGGCCGACAGCTACCCACAGCAACCATTTGGACAGCGGAACTCCCAGTGATGCGTGCGCGAGCGCCCGGAGCCTCGATTCTGACAGGCCAACTTGCCGGGCTGCGACAGACACCGCTGCTTTGAGCGGCGCTGTTCTGAGGAATGACAAGGCTTGTTCCAGACGCTCGTCGATCTGCGGGACGCGCGCGGACGCCAAGGCTGCAAGAGTGCTCATCGCCGTACTCAAATCGGCCTGCAGAAATGGAGCCGGATTAAATATGTCACGCCGCACTGCATAACTGTCCGGTCCCAGCTCCGCGAGGATATGCTGGGCGACTGTCGATTGGGGTTCGATCAGGATCAGCAGGATACGACCTGCCGGTAATAATCTGTGGGGCGTGCCGGGGCGTATAAAGACTGGGTCGGAGTGAACAAGCAGCCCGGACGGTGTTTCAATGCGGAGCGCGTCACCAAAGCCCCAGCTCACCTGGAGCGTCGCGTGGGAATGGCGCGCGTTATCGCCAGCGGGCCCGCAGTAAGCGAAAAAGTAGTCGCCGAAATCGTGCTCGCCCTGCCACATCGATGAAACAGCAATCTTGGGAGCGCTCAGCCCCGATACTTTCCAAACAGATCGACCAGCTCTGAAAACTTCTGCCGCTGCGTCTCGGCGTCACCGTCGCGGATGGCTTCTTCAACACAGTGAGCGGCGTGGTTCTTCAGGAGTTCATCTTCGACCTTGCCAAGCGCGGCCTTGATCGCCTGAACCTGGGTCAGGATATCGATGCAGTACCTGCCTTCCTCGACCATTCCGGACACGCCGCGTACCTGGCCTTCAATTCGTCTGAGCCGGGTTACAACGGATTTAGGCGGCGTGTGATGCATTTGACTTATACCTCTTGGGGGTATATTTAACTGACTGGAATTGGCTGGTCAACGCTCCATGATGGATTCGCTTCGCCGCGCGGTTATTGCCCTCACCCTGCTTGTGCTGGGCGCCGGGCATGCGGCGTGTGCGTGCGCTGCGGTCGCACAGGCGGTGGCCGGATCAGAGGCAGTGGTGGCCACACTGGCAAGCCACGACATTCACACAGTCTCCCAGGACGCGCCTGACACTGATCACTGTGACCCGGGCTCCGAAGATAAAGGCCATGACTGTACCGGGTGCGAAGCTGTTGCCTTGCCGACCGATTCCGCAAACACGGCGGTCAATACGTTTCCGGCTGACGCCGCAGTCCTTCCTGCCCAGCCCGCCACCGGGAGCAGCGGGGTATTCAATCTCGCGACCCTGAGGATTGAACCGGCCCGAGATCCGCCCCCTCAACGCCCCTCACTCGTTACCCTGAAGATACGCCTGCAGAATTGATCCTGTGATGATTGCTGCGCCCGCCTCCGGGCTGCGCAGTCCGCTTTTTCATCATCCGAACGTGCGTGCGCCTTCGCGCCCACTGTCTGCACCGATCATTCACAGGAACGCTCCCCATGAAACTCTCCCACTCTATTCTCGCCGCTGCCGTTGTGTTTGCAGCCTCACCCGCCTTTGCGCTTGAAGGCGACAGCTCCGCTACCGCGATGCAGAACTCTGATCATTGCGGCCTTCCGATGGGCGAAGGCACAGTGGCCGCCCTCGACGTGAAGGCATCCAAAGCCACGATCGATCACACGGCCATCGCCGCCCTCAACTGGGACGCCATGTCGATGGACTTCAAAGCCACCAAGGGCGTTGACCTGTCCGCCTTCGCCGCCGGCGACCGCGTCCATTTCCTTCTGACCGAGGACACAAAGTCAAAGTCTTACAGGATTGAAGCGATGTGTTCGCTCGACGCCCCGAAAGGCCTGCATGACGCCTGCATGGGCAAGATGCACGAGACGGCCATGGCGCTCGCGGCAGCCAGCGGCAAATCCTGCGAGATGGGCGGGATGGACCATGACGCGATGCCGGGAATGGACCACAACGGCATGAAGGGCATGGACCATGGCAACATGGACGGCATGAAGCACGGCGACATGAAACCAGCCGATGCCGAGGCCATGAACTGCAAGGAGATGTGCGCGATGATGAAGAAATCATCCGATGCTCCGCCGGCAGACGAAAAGCCCGCTGCTGAGATGGACCATAGCCAGCACTGATCCGGTCGCCTGCCGCGCAGGGCGCTTCCGGCGCGCGCGGCAGGCGGTCCTCACACAAGGTTCGAACCCATGCTCACACGACGCAATCTCCTCCGCACGGCCGCCGCCGGTGGTCTCTTCGCGGCATCCAGCGCCCTGCTCCCGGCCTGGGCGCGGAGCGCTACTGCCGGCAACAAAGGAATCTTTGAAGTCTCCGGCAATGCCTTTGACCTCACCGTCGGCCACAGCGCCGTCGAGATCGGTGGCCTCTCCGGCCATGCCATCACGATCAACGGAACGCTGCCCGGACCACTGATCCGGTTCCGCGAAGGCGAAAAGGTGACCCTCAAGGTCACCAATACACTCGACGAGGACACATCGATCCATTGGCACGGACTTCTCGTGCCGTTTCACATGGACGGGGTGCCCGGAGTTTCCTTCCCCGGCATCAAGCCGAAGTCGACATTCACCTATGAGTTCGCGGTCCCCCAGAGCGGCACCTACTGGTACCACTCGCACTCGGGCTTGCAGGAACAGATGGGCCATTATGGCCCGTTGATCATCGATCCTGCTGGCACCGACCCCGTACAGGCAGACCGCGAATACGTACTCGTCCTGTCAGACTGGACGTTCGAACATCCGCACAAGGTGTTTTCGCGCCTGAAGAAGGATGCGGCCGTTTATAACTTCCAGCAGCGCACAGCTGGTGACTTTCTGAAGGACGCCCGTGAAAACGGTCTCGGCGCCACGCTTGCCGACCGCGCGTCGTGGGGCGCCATGCGCATGTCGCCGACCGACATCTCGGATGTCACGGCCTCGGTCTACACCTATCTGATCAACGGCCATGCGACGGAAGACAACTGGACCGCGATCTTCAATTCCGGGGAACGTATCCGGCTACGGATCATCAACGCGTCGGCCATGACAATATTCAATTTCCGGATCCCAGGATTGCCCATGACGGTCGTCGCCGCAGATGGGCTCAATGTCCAACCCGTCGAGACCGACGAGTTCCAGATAGGGGTGGCGGAAACCTATGACGTAATTGTCAGCCCGACCCGCGCCAGGCCGTTTGCGCTCGTTGCAGAATCGATCGACCGGTCAGGTCAGGTGGTCGCGACACTCGCGCCGGAAGCTGGCCTTGTTGCAACCGCTCCCCTGCTGCGCGAACGCCCGACGCTGACCCACCGCGATATGGGCATGGACATGGCATCCATGGATCACGGCTCAATGGCGGGAATGGACCACGGCACCATGCCGGGCATGGATCATGGCGCCATGGACATGGCTGCGGCAGTCCCGCAAGGCCATGACCACAAGATGGGCGTCGGCGTGGATAACGTTGCGATGGTGCAAGTGAGCCGGATCGACGAGCCGGGGCTCGGGCTCGAATCTGTCCCGCACAGGGCGCTCAGGTATTCACAGCTCCGGAGCCTCACGCCCAACCCGGACACACGGGCGCCGGGCCGCGAAATGGAAATCCATCTCACGGGCAATATGGAACGCTACATGTGGTCCTTCGACGGGGTGAAGCTCAGTGAAGTGACAGGTCCCATCCTCTTCCATGAAGGCGAACGCCTGCGCGTCACGCTCGTTAACGACACCATGATGACGCACCCGATCCACCTGCACGGCATGTTCTTCGACCTCGTGGTGGGCGATACCGATCACAAGCCGCGCAAGCACACGGTGATCGTCAAACCTGCCGAGCGGCTGTCGTTTGATGTCACCGCCGACCATGTTGGCGACTGGGCCTTCCACTGCCACCTCCTGTTCCACATGCATGCCGGCATGATGCAGGTCGTCTCGGTCTTGCCACGAAATGCGGCGACCGGCGCTGACGATCCGCATAGGGATCATACGCCTTCAGATACTCCAGTGTCGGACGACCCTCCGCCAAAAGAAGCCCCGATGACGGGCATGAGCCACGAAGGACACCGTTGATGACCCGCGCTCAGATGATTGCCATGCTTGTCGTGCTTTCTCCGGTTACGGCCGCGCCTGCTTTTGCGCAGGAAACACCCGCACCCGGATCGCAGGCCGAAACCTATTGGGACAAGGATGAATTCAAGGCGTCCCAGGACGCCCTGAAAAAAGAGCATGGCGGAGGGACAAATTACATGATCCTCGCCGACCGGTTCGAATACCAATCGGGCGAGGGCTCTCCCGCTCTTCTTCTGGAAGGTCAGGGCTGGTGGGGTACGGACGAGAACCGGCTCTGGATCAAGTCCGAGATCGACTACGACCTGGATACGAGCAGTTTTGAAGAAGCTGAAGTGCAGGCGCTCTGGTCACGTCCGATCGCGCGCTATTTCGACCTGCAGGCAGGCGTGCGTCATGATTTCGAGCCGGGTCCGTCCCGCACCTACGCAGTCGCTGGAATCCAGGGGCTCGCTCCCTACTGGTTCGAAATAGACGGGGCCGTGTTCCTCAGCGACGAAGGTGACCTTTCTGCTCGCCTCGAAGCCGAGTATGAATTCCTGCTGACCCAGCGACTTGTCCTGCAACCGCGAACGGAACTGAACTTCGCGGCTGAGGACGTTCCTGAACTTGAAACCGGCGCCGGACTTTCCACTGCGGAATTGGGCCTGCGCCTGCGCTATGAGTTCGATCGTCAGTTCGCCCCCTATGTCGGGGTCAACTGGAAAGCCTCGACCGGTGAGACGGCAGACTATGCCCGCGCCCGCGGCGAGGACGCCGAAACGCTCTCCTTCGTCACCGGAATAAGGGTCTGGTTCTGAACTGCATTCCGCTCAAACTCTCAGTCCTGAAAGGACATCCCATGCACACGCTCAAACTGATCGCCGCATCATGTCTGGCCATCGCGCTCTCAGCTGCTCCAGCGCTTGCTCACATCAGCGTCAAATCGACGAGCATCGAGAATGCGGCCGTCATCGAGTCCGCTCCTGAAGCCTTCTCCTTCAGCTTCAGCCAGCCGGTGGGCCTGATCGCGTTTTCGATCAAAACAGAGGCGGGCGAGGCCATCGATCTCGACTTCACGCCACCAAAAGCTCCGGCTGCCACATTCACAGTTCCGCTACCGGACCTTGCGCCCGGTCTCTACAGTGTGGAGTGGCGCACGATGTCGAAGGATGGTCATCCAATGACTGGAAAGTCGACTTTCCAACTGAGATAGGGTTGGACTCATATGCTCCTGCTGGACGCTGCCAATCTTGCAACAAAGATCCTGCTCTACGGCGCCAGCCTCGCAGCGATCGGGGCGGCGCTCCACGGGGCGCTTGGACTGCATGTCAACCGGCGCGCTTACTTCTGGCTCGCCGCTCTGGTGGGTCTCACCGCACTGATGCGGCTGCTTGTTATCAATGCACAGATGGGCGGCAGCCTTGGCGCAGCGTTGTCACTCGATCAGTTCGGGTGGACCTGGGCTGGAGGCGGGCGCCCTGCGCTCTCCCTCCTCGCTGGTGCTATCCTCCTATTTGCGGCAAGCATTGCAAAATGGCGTGTCCTTCTGATGTTCGCGGCTGTCAGCATCAGCGCCGGCTTCGGCCTCACCGGGCACACGGCAGGACTGGTGGCGCCCGGGCTCGCTCCCTGGGTTGTGGCGGTTCATGTCCTGATCGCCGGATTCTGGCTGGCGGCGCCTGTCACGCTCTGGCCCGGACCCGCGATGACTGACTCAGATGTCCTCGCCCGGACCGAAGCGTTCAGCCGTGTCGCCAGGCTCATCGTGCCGCTGCTGTTTGTGTCCGGCCTTTATCTTTTCTGGCGGGTCAACGGCGACTTCCTGTCAGCGCTAAGCTCCGGTTACGGACGGCTCCTGGCCGCCAAGCTTTTGGCCGCAACACTTATCCTCGGGCTCGGCGCGTTGAATATGACCCGTGTCACTCATCAGCTCGCGGCCGAACCTGCCAGGGGGCGCGCAACATTGCGGATCACCCTGCGGCTTGACGCTGTCCTCTTTACACTGATCCTCGGCATCATCGCCGCCGCCACAACGATTTCCGGCCCTATGGAATAAGGAAACTCCAATGAAAGCCAACCTCATCGCCTTTGCCGCCGCTGCTTTCCTGTGTCTCGCAGGTCCGGCCGCTGCTGATCAGGGCGCCGCCCCGGAAGCACCGGACTCACCCGCCGGGATCGTCGAAGCATTCGCCGCCGCGCTCGATTCTGGCGACACAGCCGCGCTGTCTGCGCTGCTGGCCCCTGACGTTCAGATAGCCGAGAGCGGCGGGATCGAGCGCTCTCTCGATGAATACCGATCCCATCACATGGGGGCCGATATCGAGTTCTCAAAAGCGGTCGAGACAAAGGTCCTGAGCCGCCACATTTTTGAAGGCGAAGGACTGGCAACAATCATGACCGAAGCTGTGTCCACCGGTATGTTCCGGGGCAAGGCCGTCAACAGCAGCCTGATGGAAACGATGGTCCTCAAACAGACGGACGGCGACTGGAAGATTGTCCACATACACTGGTCATCAGCGAGCCTTGCATCGGATCACGATCACTGAATCGGCGCATTGAAATTATACCCCCATGGGGTAATTGACGCATACGGCATGGGGGTATATCTGAAGATATAGAAAAGCACGCAGGAGCGCGGCATGTCTTCTACCGAAACCAGGACAAAAGCGGATCCGTTACCGAAGCGCGACCCGGTCTGCGGCATGACCCCGAAGGCAGACACCCCGCACCGCCTTATGCATGAAGGCGCCGAGGTCGTGTTCTGCAGCGCAGTTTGCAAATCCAAGTTTGAGGCAAATCCCGCCATCTACACGAATGCCTCCACGGCGCATGAGGCGGATATGCATGACCACTCAGGCCACGGGGCTGGCTGCCACGGTCATGCCGGCGCCACACCTATGAAGATGGCACCTGCAGGAAGTCAGTGGACCTGCCCCATGCACCCGGAGATCGTGCGGGACGGCCCCGGCGCCTGCCCGATTTGTGGCATGGCCCTCGAGCCGATGACGCCCAGCGCAGGCGATGGCCCCAATCCCGAGCTGCGCGACATGAAACGGCGCTTTGTGTTCGGCCTGGTGCTGTCATTGCCGTTGCTGGTCATCGAAATGGGTGGGCACGTCTTCAGAATTGACCGGTTCATTCCGCCCACGATCAATCCCTGGATCCAGATGGCTCTGGCAACGCCCGTGGTGCTCTGGGCAGGCTGGCCTTTCTTTGCGCGGGGCGCCGCATCTGTAAGAAACCGCAGCCTCAATATGTTTTCGCTGATCGCGCTCGGTACCGGCGCGGCCTGGATCTACAGTATGATAGCCGCGATTGCGCCGGGCCTGTTCCCGGCCGAATTGCGCTCGGCGCACGGCACCGTGCCCGTCTATTTTGAAGCCTCTGCGGTCATCATCACGCTGGTGCTGCTCGGGCAGGTGCTCGAACTCCAGGCGCGCGAAGCGACCGGAGGCGCGATCCGGGCGCTGCTTGACCTTGCGCCGAAAGCGGCCCGCCGGATCAATGCGGATGGCACTGAAGAAGATGTACCGCTCGAGACGGTCGTTGCTGGTGATCGCCTGCGGGTGCGGCCCGGGGAAAAGATACCGGTAGACGGCGTCGTCACCGAAGGGCGCTCCTCCATCGACGAGTCAATGGTCACTGGGGAATCAATGCCGGTGACCAAATCGGTAAATGACCGCGTGATTGGCGCAACCGTCAATCAGACCGGCAGCCTGATTGTTGAAGCGCAGCGGGTCGGCAGCGAGACCATGCTCTCCCAGATCGTCCATCTCGTGGCCGACGCGCAACGCAGCCGCGCGCCTATCCAGCGCCTCGCCGACCAGGTGTCGGGCTGGTTTGTTCCAGCCGTAATCTTAGTTGCTGCAACGGCCTTCTTTGGCTGGCTCATATTCGGGCCGGACCCTGCCTTCTCTTACGGTCTCATAGCCGCCGTCTCGGTACTGATCATCGCTTGTCCGTGCGCGCTCGGTCTTGCGACACCGATGTCGATCATGACCGGTGTCGGTGCGGGCGCGCGGGCCGGCGTGCTGATCCGGAATGCCGAGGCGCTCGAGCGCATGGAAAAGGTCGACACACTGCTCATCGACAAGACCGGCACACTGACAGAAGGCAAACCCGCGCTTGTCGGGATGGATATGGCGCCGGGCGCTGATGAAACGATCGCCCTCCGCCTCGCCGCCGGCCTGGAAAGCCACAGCGAGCATCCCCTCGCCACCGCCATCGTCGCTGCCGCGCGCGCAAAAGGTCTTGGGCTCGCTGAGCCCTCAGAGTTCGACTCGCCCACGGGAAAAGGTGTCATCGGGACTGTTGAAGGACAGAAAGTGGCGCTGGGTGCCGAGCGGTTCATGGACGAACTCGCTATTGATACAAGCGCGCTGCGGACCCTTGCCGAGCGCCGCCGGGAGAACGGCGCAACCGCCATCTACCTCGCCGTCGATGGCGCCGCGCAGGCGGTGTTGGCAATTGCGGATCCGGTGAAGGCATCTACGCCAGGCGCGCTGAAAGCCCTTCGGGATGCCGGCCTGCATATCGTCATGGCGACCGGCGACAATCGCACCACCGCTGAGGCGATCGCCCGCTCTCTGGGTATCGATGCCGTCGAGGCCGAAGTGCTGCCTGCCCAGAAAGCCGATATCGTGAAACGCCTGATCGCCGAGGGCCGGGTCGTTGCCATGGCGGGGGACGGCGTCAATGACGCCCCTGCCCTGGCGGCCGCCGATGTCGGCATCGCGATGGGCACCGGCACCGATGTTGCCATTGAAAGCGCCGGCGTCACCCTGCTCAAGGGAGACCTTGGAGGCATTGTTCGGGCCCGGACTATTTCGCGAGCAACCATGCGGAATATCCGCCAGAATCTCTTCTTTGCATTCGCCTATAACGCTGCCGGGATCCCGATCGCCGCCGGTGTGCTCTATCCCATTACCGGCGCTCTGCTCTCCCCCATGATCGCAGCCGCCGCGATGGCCCTGTCTTCAGTGTCCGTGATTGCCAATTCGCTGCGGCTGAATGCGCTCGAAAGACGCTAATTGGACAAGCTCACGGAGCCTTGTCCAACGAGAAGGAGAACAAGATCAGGAATGCAAGACCGATCAAGCGGCTTGTCATCGGGCATTCTCGCTTAGCTCCGAAGTTCTTCCTGCACGATCCTGGGGCGCTGTTCGATCAGCGCGAGCAGTACCCGCGCCGGGCCTTCAGGGCGCCTGCACTGGGTCGTATTATATACGTCAATGACGTATCTCTACCTTCAATTTTCGCTGTACATTTCATCCTTCGAGGTGGATCAGCAACCTCGTCGATGAGGCCCTCTTGACCCCGCACTTAGAGTCAGGGACTTCATGTTGTCGGATTTCTTGTGGAAATCGGAATCGAACCACTCTCCCATGCCAACAGCTACCGATTTGTTGGTAGATTGTTGGCATTCGACGATGCGCCACATTAATTTCTGAAAACAAAACAGAGCTATAAGGGCGCTCGCGATTCCGCCCCCGGGCACCATATTCCAGATTTTTAGCGTTCAAAGCCTCTAGGTGGAGGCTATTGGAGCAAGTCCTCGATCTCCGAAACCGGGACTTTTTTGCGGAGCGTAAGGCGGCCCCAGTCTCCCCAGTATGAATTTTTACCATCTGGGAACACCACTTGATCATCAACTATGGGGAACTCCCGAAACCCTGTCAGCGAAAACAGGCCGTGCGCCGAAGCAGAACCGTGCGAACTCAAGTCGCCTCCAACGCATTCAATATAGTCTGACACGCGCAGTTTGCGCTCTGGAATCCGCTCAAACACCATGAGAATGTCCAGCTCTGTCGGACGCTCCCCATAACTGAAAAGTTCCTTGCAGTTCGGATTGATCCGGGAGTCGAAATTCAACTGCGGCGCCACATAGGCCATGTTGAGATAGTTGGCCTCAGCGCCTTTCAGAACGGTTTCTGTCCATTGAGACGATGTGCCGTCCCACCAGACTTTGACTCTGAGGACAGCAGCCGCCTGCTTAAGATAATCCTCGACCGGAATCGGATAAGGCTTGCGCTCCGGCTTACCGGAGACACTGGCGCGCACGTATTTCAGCCACTCGTCGTCTTCACCGGTGATATTCTCGAAGCCGACGTTGTAGTCCAGCGGACCGAACACGAGGTATTTGTTGCCGGAGAACAGGAATCCCGGGTGGATACTACAGTCTGACCAATTCGAATAGCTTCCACCCTGTGTCCAGAAACGTGACACGGTATGGGCGTAGTAGTTACCTTCAGACGGCTCCTTCGAATGACCTTCCGCCGCCATTCGATCGGCATTGGGTACAATAAATTCCGAAGACCCACTTCCCTTGACGTATTCCAGCGCCCGCATGCGATAAGAGCCGTACCCGTCAGGTTGCGCCTCGGTAGCGATAGGCTCTGCGATCGCTATCCACTCTGCGGAGTTGATGGCGTCATCGTGGGACAAGTACATATGCGCAGGCGGAGCGAAGCACGCTTCAGCTGCTTGGACGGCGTGTACTATAGCGAAAGCACTAAGGACGATGAGCAACCTCATAGTTGAAAGGGTGTCGCTCAAAAGCTCGCCCGTGGCAAAATGAGATTTGTACGAGTGCGGCTTGTCTGGCGCCCAAAGCGATGCGTGCAGTAGTTTGGGGGCTGGAAAGGTGGCTCCGTGAGCAGGACTCGAACCTGCGACCGGGCGATTAACAGTCGCCTGCTCTACCAACTGAGCTATCACGGAATAGCCGGAGACGGGGGAATAGCAGACCGCGCACCCGGTTCAAGAGGCTAACTGCCGCCTGTGCACGATTTCTGAAACGGGGTGCCGGCCGGGCGGCGGGCCAAAAAAAGGGCGGGAGCGTTAGCTCCCGCCGAAGGCGTTGGGTGATGGTGGGTGTCTCCAAAGAAGACATGCACAAGGTCGCCCCTTTTGGTTAATCCCGGGTTAACAGATTGAAACAAGGTCGTTTCCGGTTGTTCACGGGTTGGAGCCCCAGCGCGCGCAAGTGCTGCAGTTACAGGGAAATTTGATGAACGCAAGGGCCTGGAGGCTCCACCCGGAATCGAACCGGGGTGCACGGATTTGCAATCCGCTGCGTCACCACTCCGCCATGGAGCCTCAAACAGACGCGCTCCCTAGCAAGGCTTGCCGGTTGAGACAATCGGGACCGGCAGGCAATTTCGCGGCGGCGGAAAGATTGCGCGGGCGGCGTGTCGTGATACATGGCGGCAACGCAGATGGAAGTGACTCGCATGGATTACGATCAGGCCCGTGAGATCATGGTGGACAGCCAGATCCGCCCCAATGATGTGACCGATCCCCGGATCGTCGGCGCCTTCCTGCGCACGCCGCGCGAAGTGTTCGTGCCGAACTCCCGCAAGAGCGTCGCGTATGCGGAACTCGAGATCGAGACCTCGCCGGGCCGGGCCTTGTGGGCGGCGCGTGACACGGCGAAGCTGATCAAGATGGCGGAGATCAAGGCCTCCGATGTGGTGCTCGTGGTGGGCGCCGGCGCCGGCTATGAAGCCGCGCTGATCAGCCATCTGGCCGATACGGTGATCGCGCTGGACGAAACGGCGGCGCTGGTCGACCAGATGTCGCAGCGCTTTGCCGCCGTGGGCATCGACCGGGCGGCCCCGGTGGAAGGCCCGCTGGAAAAGGGCCTGCCGGAACAGGCGCCGTTTGACGTGATCTATGTCGCCGGGATGATCGAGACCCTGCCGGAGGCCTGGGCGGACCAGCTGCGCGAAGGCGGCCGGCTGGCGGCGGTCGTAGCAGATGGCACCATCGGACGCGGCAAGGTGTTCACGAAAGCCGGCACGACCCTGTCGGCACGCGAAGGCTTTGATGCCTGCCCGCCGCGCTTCACGGCCTTCGACCGGAAACCTAGCTTTAGCTTCTGACCTCTACAAAGATCGCAACTCTGACGCGGGGTGAACAGTGTTCACCTTTTGCGAAGGGCCATTATATTGCCGATGCCTAGCTGAGGAATAAGATCATGCGCGCCAAGAAACTGAAGCTCCTGATCGGGGTGAGCCTGTCCAGCCTGATCCTGGCTGGCCCGCTCCACGCGGAAACGCTTCCGGACGCCGTGGCCGCTGCCTTCGCGACCAACCCGCAGCTCGAAATCGAGCGCTACCGGACGGATATTGCCCGCGAGAACCTTGACCTGGCGCGGTCCGGCAGCCTGCCGCAGGTGAACCTGTCGGCGAGCGGCGGCTATGAATATGTCGACAGCAATTCGGTCGCAGTGTTCGGCATGGGCGACCGGCCGATTGCCAGCACGCAGCTGCAGGCGGTGCAGCCGATTTACACGGGCGGGCGCATCAGCGCTGGCATCCGGCAGGCCGAAGCCGGGATCGACTCGGCAGACCGGACGTTTGACGCCGCCCGGCAGGACCTGATCCTGGATGTCGTGACGGCCTATGTGGACGTGCGCCGGGACCGCGAGGCGGTGTCGATCCGCAAGAATAATGTCGAAGTGACGGGCGAGCAGGTGCGCGCTGCGGAAGACCGGTTTGAGGTCGGCGTCGTGACGCGCACGGATGTGGCGCAGGCGCAGGCCCGGCTGGAAGGCGCGCGCGCGGCTCTGGCGGGCGCCGAGGCGGCGCTGCAGGGCAGTGAAGCCTTCTACGAGTTCCTGACCGGCCAGCGCCCGGGCGACTTGGTCGTGCCGCCGCCCTTGCCGCCGCTGCCGGCGGATGTGGAGGCTGCGTTTGCGCAGGCGGTGAACCAGAACCCGTCCATTCTGGCGGCGCGTGAGGACCTTCGCGCGGCCAGCGCCGGTGTGGATGCCGCCAAGGCCGAAGGCCGCCCGCAGATCAGCATCGTCGGCACAGCCGGCCTGCAGGAGACATGGGGCGATGCCAGCCGCCGCGACACCAACGTGTCCGCAGTGGCGCAGGGGCGTATTCCGCTGTTCACCGGCGGCGCGGTGAAGGCGCAGGTCAATTCCGCGAAACTGCAGCGCGAACAGGCTCGTCGCCGCGTGGATGCGTTCGAGACACAGGTGCGCGCGCAGGTGGCTCAGTCCTGGTTCAGCTATGACGCCGCCACGCGGGCCATCGAGGCCTCGCGCCGGCAGGTCGAAGCCGCTGAAATCGCCTATGATGGTGCCAAGGAAGAGCTGGCGGTCGGCGTGCGCACCACGCTGGATGTGCTGGATCAGGAACAGCAGCTGTTCGAGGCCCGCCTGGCCCTCGTCGGCGCCGAGCGGGACGCCTATGTGGCCGCACACCAGCTGTTGCGGGCGATTGGCGACCTGGGCACCATAGGCTGAACGTCTGGTCTTCAGGCCTGCGAAGCGTTAACTTGTCAAAGGGTTGTTAACCGGATTCGGCCTACGCCTTAACAAAGGTCTGGGAATCGATTCCAGTAACGAGGGGCTAAGATGGCCAACGAAGCGCACAAAGAACCGACGATGGAAGAGATCCTCGCGTCGATTCGCAAGATCATATCGGACGACGAGCCCGGCGCCGCGCGCGGGCCCGCAGCTGCGACCCTTCGGGAAGTCGCGCCGGAGCCGGTGAACGATTACGAAGACATCGAGGACGCTACGGTTGGCGACCTGATGGACGATGCCGATCAG
Organism: Hyphomonas sp.; assembly: GCA_040223555.1. GTDB lineage: Bacteria > Pseudomonadota > Alphaproteobacteria > Caulobacterales > Hyphomonadaceae > Hyphomonas. Next base: position 463,300 of record JAVKGA010000007.1, on the reverse strand, counting down.
GCCATGTTCGAGCCTGAAGAGGAACCCGAAGCGGAGCCCGAGCCAGAGCCTGCGCCGGTCATCACCAAGCTGACCGGACCGGAATTCACCTTCGAGGAAATGCTGGGCTCAGTGCGCCAGGCGGTTGGCGAAGCGGCCCAGGCCGCAGCGGAAGCTGCCCCGCCGCCGGTCACGCAGATTCCCCGCCCTGCCCCTGAACGCCCTGCTGCCCCAGTTTTGGAGACGACCATGCCCGCGAGCGCCCGCTACGCCCAGACCATTCTCACCGACGAGCACACGGCAGACGTTGCCGCCGGCGCCCTCGGCAAGCTGATCTCAAAAATGGAGGTCTCCGGCGACAATACGATCGAAGGTCTCGTCAAGGAGATGCTGAAGCCGATGATCAAGGACTGGCTCGACGCCAACCTTGCGAACATCGTCGAAGAGAAGGTAGAGGCCGAAGTCCAGCGTATCGCCCGCATGGCGCGCTAGCCTCATTTCCCAAACTTGGTATAGGGAACGGCGCGCCTCACGGGCGCGCTTTTCTTTTGTGCTTTTGCCAGACTGACATTCCAAGATGCTTGACCAGAGATTTGACCCCGCCGACGCCGAACCGCGCCTGTACAAGGCCTGGGAGGAAGCGGGATGCTTCCAGCCTTCCGGCGACACCAGCGCGCAGGCCTATTCCATTGTGATCCCCCCGCCGAACGTGACCGGTGTGCTGCACATGGGCCATGCGCTGAACAATACGCTGCAGGACCTGCTGGTGCGCTTCGAGCGGATGCGCGGCAAGAATGTGCTGTGGCAGCCGGGCACCGACCATGCGGGCATTGCGACGCAGATGGTGGTGGAGCGCCAGCTGGCGGCGGCGGGCGGCAATGAGAGCCGCGCAAGCCTCGGCCGCGAGGAATTCGTCAAGCGCGTGTGGGCCTGGAAGGAAGAATCCGGCGGCGCCATCAAGGGCCAGCTGAAACGCCTCGGCGCGTCGTGTGACTGGAGCCGTGAGCGGTTCACGATGGATGAGGGCCTGTCGAAGGCGGTGACGAAAGTGTTCGTGGACCTGCACAAGAACGGGCTGATCTACCGCGACAAGCGGCTGGTGAACTGGGACCCGCATTTCCAGACAGCGATCTCGGATCTGGAAGTCGAGACGCGCGAAGTCGCGGGGCATTACTGGCACCTGCGTTATCCGCTGGCGGACGGCGTGACCTATGATCATCCGGTCAAGGATGAAGAGGGCAATGTCACGCTGGAGCGGCGGGACTATATCGTGGTGGCGACCTCGCGGCCCGAGACGATGCTGGGCGATACGGGCGTGGCGGTGCATCCGGAGGATGAGCGCTATGCGGCGCTGGTCGGCAAGTTTGTCGAGCTGCCGATTGTCGGGCGGCGGATCCCGATTGTGGCGGATGAATATGCGAACCCCGAGAAGGGCTCGGGCGCGGTGAAGATCACCCCGGCGCATGACTTCAATGACTATGAGGTTGGCAAGCGCGCGGGGCATGTGCCGCTGAATATTCTCGATTCCAGCGCAAAAATTGTTGCTGGCCCAGAAGCGGTTGCGGCGGGAATTCCCGACTTTATGTGGGGCATGACCCGCGAAATCGCTCGTGCAGATGTTGTAGGAAAGTTCGAGCACGCTGGCCTGATGGATCGGATCGAGAACCTCAAGATCGAACAGCCGTTCGGCGACCGGTCGGGCGTTGTGATCGAGCCGTGGATGACGGATCAATGGTATGTCGATGCGGCGAAGCTGGCGAAGCCGGCGCGCAAGGCGGTCGAAGACGGGCGTACGCGCTTCGTGCCCGACAACTGGTCGAAGACGTATTATAACTGGATGGACAATATCCAGCCCTGGTGCGTGAGCCGGCAGCTCTGGTGGGGGCACCGGATTCCGGCTTGGTATGGGCCAGCAGTCACAACAACGATTGAAAGCGATGGCCATATAGTCATCTGGCCGTCACCCAGCGCCACCGAACGTGAAACATTCGTTGGAGATTCTTTGCAGGCGATCCAATCCAAACTCGAAGCAACTTACGGTCATCTGGCGAAGATCTCTGGCGCATCGTTTGTCGAAGTCGATACACCGGAAGAGTACAGGCAGTACATTGAGGGTCTGGGTAGCGACCACCACGAGATTCCACTCCTCAGAGACCCGGACGTTCTCGACACCTGGTTCTCGTCGGCGCTCTGGCCCTTCTCGACGCAGGGCTGGCCGGAGAATACCGATGATCTGAAGACCTTCTATCCGACGGTGACGCTGGTGACGGCGTTTGACATCATCTTCTTCTGGGTGGCCCGGATGATGATGATGGGGCTGGAGTTTACCGGAGAAGCTCCGTTCAAGGATGTTTATATCCATGCCCTCGTTCTCGACGAGAAGGGGCAGAAGATGTCGAAGTCCAAGGGCAATGTGGTTGACCCGCTGGAACTGGTTGACGAGTATGGCGCCGATGCCCTGCGCTTTTTCATGAGCCGGATGGCGGGACAGGGCCGAAATATCCGCCTGTCGAAACAGGCGGTGGAAGCCAATCGCAACTTCTCGACCAAGCTGTGGAACGCGGCGCGCTTTGCCGAGATGAACGAGTGCGGCGCGCCGGGCGAGTTTGACCCGGCCTCGGCGCAGCGTCCGGTCAACCAGTGGATACTCAGTGAGCTGTATGACTGCGTGGCCGCCGTCACCAAGGGCATCGAAGAATACAAGTTCAACGAAGCGGCGGGCGCGCTCTACAAGTTCATCTGGAACACGCTGTGTGACTGGTATCTGGAACTGATCAAGCCACTGCTGATGGGAATGGACGACGCGGCCAAAGCGGAGACGCGAGCCGTGTGCGGCTATGTGATCGATGAGTCGCTGAAGCTGCTGCACCCGTTCATGCCCTTCGTAACCGAAGAATTGTGGGAGCGGCGCGCGCCGGGCCGGGCGCACGACAAGGGCTTCCTGATGCTGCAGAAATGGCCGGAAGCTTCGGAATTTGGCCATGCGGAGGCGAGAGCCGAGATCGACTGGCTGATCGAAATGATTTCCGAGATCCGCTCGCTGCGCAATGATCTGGGTGTGCCTGCGGGCGCGAAGGTTCCGCTGACGCTGGTTCATCCGTCTGCAGACGACATTGAACGGCTGGAGCGTCATGATGAAGTGCTGCGCCGCATGGCGCGGCTGGACGAGACATCGACGGCAGCCGACTTGCCGGGCGGCGCGGTGTCGACCATGGTGGGCTCTACCGTCGCGGCGCTGCATATTGCCGACCTGATCGACATTTCCGAAGCGCAAAAACGTCTCGACAAGGAAATCGCGACACTGGAGAAAGACATCATGGCGACCGAGAAAAAGCTTGGCAATGCAGACTTCGTGGCACGCGCGCCGGAAGAGATTGTCGAGGAGAACCGCGAGCGCGTGAAGGACTGGACGATAAGGCGTGACAAGCTGAAAGCAGCGCGCACGGCGCTTGCGGGGATCGCGTGATGCGGCGGCTGGTGGCGGGTCTCGTTGCGGCGCTTACTCTCGTAGCCTGCACAACCCATGCGGAGACGCCGATGCCTGAAGCGACAGAGTGGCGCCTGGTAATCCATGGCGGCGCAGGCGTGATCCTGCGCGAGAACATGACACCGGAACGCGAAGCTGCGTTTGAAGCGGCGCTGAACGAGGCGCTGGCGGCGGGCGCCGAGGTGCTTCGGAGTGGCGGGGACGCGATTGATGCGGTCGAGGCGACCGTGCTGGTGATGGAAGACAATCCGCTGTTCAATGCCGGCTATGGCGCGGTGTTCACGGCGGATGGCGGGCATGAACTGGACGCATCGATCATGGACGGGCGGGACCGCAATGCCGGCGCGGTGGCCGGGGTGACGCGGGTGAAGAACCCGATCCGGGCGGCGCGGGAGGTGATGGACAAGTCCGAGCATGTGATGTTTGGCGGCGCGGGCGCGGATGCGTTTGCCGAGGCGCAGGGCCTGGAGATGGTGGATAACTCCTACTTCGACACGGACTGGCGGCGCGAGGCGCTGGAGCGTGTACTGAGGGAACGCGCGCGGACGGCGGCGGACCGGCATGGGACGGTGGGCGCGGTGGCGATTGATGTGAACGGAAACCTCGCGGCGGCGACGACGACTGGCGGCATGACGGCGAAGGCCGCCGGCCGCGTGGGCGATGCGCCGCTGATCGGGGCGGCGACCTATGCGGAGAATGGCGTGTGTGCGGTGTCCGCGACAGGACACGGCGAGTATTTCATCCGGGTGGGCGTGGCCAAGACGATCTGCGACCGGGTGAAGATGCTGGGCGAGCCGATTGTGGCCGCAGGTGATGCCGCGCTGGCTGAAGTGGCGGCGCTTGGCGGAGACGGCGGCGTGATCCTGATCGACGGCGCGGGCAATCCCGGCTTCTCATTCAATTCGGCAGGCATGTACCGGGGAACGATCGATGCCGCGGGGCCGAGCGTGGCGATCTTCGGCGACGAAGAGTAGGCGGGCCGGCATGGCGGCAGTCGCAGATACCGTTGTTGTGGGTGCCGGCGTGTTTGGCGCCTGGACGGCCGAGATGCTGCGCCGGACGGGCCGGAACGTGACGCTGGTGGATGCTTGGGGACCGGCGCATGCGCGGGCGTCCTCGGGCGGCGAGTCGCGGCTGATCCGGGCGGGGTACGGGCGGGCTGCGCATTATTCGAAGATGGCGGCAGAATCGCTCACCGAATGGCAGCGCCTGTCGAAGGATACGGACTTGCCGCTGTTCCACAATACCGGCGTGATCAGTTTCTTCGCGGCGGAAAACGAATACGCGACGGCCAGCTACGAGACCATGCGGGCGCTGAACCTGCGCACCGACCGGTTCGAGACCGCCGAGCTGAAACGGCGCTGGCCGCAGGTCGACTGGAGCGATGTGGCGTTCGGGCTCTGGGAGCCGGATTTCGGGGCGCTGATGGCGCGGAGGTGCGTCGCCAGTTTGGTGGAAAGCTTCGTGCGCAATGGCGGGACCTACCGAACAGCGGCGATCCTGCCGCCGAAGGCTGGCAGCAGGCTGGAAGCGGTGAAAACTGCGGCGGGCGAGACTCTGAGTGCGGATGAGTTCGTGTTTGCCTGCGGGCCGTGGCTGGGGCGGTTATTCCCGGAGGTGATCGGCGAGCGGCTGTTCGTGACGCGGCAGGAGGTCTTCTTCTTCCGTCCGCCTGCAGGGGATACGCGGTTTGGCGCCGGGGCCATGCCCGGCTGGATCGATTTCTTCGGCGAGAGCGGGATGTACGGGTTCCCGGACCTGGAAAGCCGGGGCTTCAAGCTGGCCATTGATGCCCATGGGCCGATTGTCGACCCCGATACAAATGACCGGCTGCCGGGTGCTGACGCGCTGAAGACGGTACGCGATTATCTGGGGCGCCGGTTCCCGGGGCTGAAGGAGGCGCCGCTGTCGGAGGTGCGGGTCTGCCAGTATGAGAATAGCTCAAACGGGGACCTCCTGATCGACCGGCATCCGCAATGGGCGAATACGCTGCTGGTCGGCATGGGGTCCGGACACGGGTTCAAGCATGGGCCGGCGGTCGGCAAGGCGGCGGCGCAGCTGCTGACGGCGCCGTCAGCGGCGGCTGATTCGCTGTTCACGCTGGCCAGCAAGGCGCTGACGCAGGCCCGGGCGGTGCACTGATCCAAATGTGACCTCCCGTAAGGGATGACAGGGCGCTGGCAGCGCGCTAACCCGTCCGGCAGCACAGCAAGTGAGTATGCCGCATGACCAAGACCTGGGACAAATCCCGCCTGCCCTCCCGCCATGTCACAGAGGGTCCGGAACGGGCGCCGCACCGCAGCTATTATTACGCGATGGGCCTGTCGACGAAGGATATTCGCAAGCCGTTCGTGGGCGTGGCGTCGTGCTGGAACGAGGCGGCGCCGTGCAATACCGCGCTGATGCGCCAGGCGCATGCGGCGAGCGAGGGCGTGAAGGCCGCCGATGGCACGCCGCGCGAGTTCTGCACGATCACGGTGACGGACGGGATCGCGATGGGCCATGAGGGCATGCGCTCCTCGCTGGCCAGCCGCGAGGCGATTGCGGACTCGGTGGAGCTGACAATCCGCGGGCATTCTTATGACGCGCTGGTTGGCGTGGCGGGGTGTGACAAGTCCCTGCCCGGCATGATGATGGCGATGCTGCGCCTCAACGTTCCTTCTGTGTTCATCTATGGCGGCTCGATCATGCCCGGCCGGTTCGAGGGCAAGGACGTGACCGTGCTCGACGTGTTTGAGGCGGTGGGCGCGCATGCGGCGGGCTCGAACGAGATGACGAGCGCGAAGCTGGAAGCGCTGGAGAAACTCGCCTGCCCGGGCGACGGCGCGTGCGGCGGACAGTTTACGGCGAACACGATGGCGTGCGTGTCGGAGGCCATCGGCCTTGCACTGCCGCTGTCGTCGGCGCTGCCGGCGCCATACCTCGAGCGTGATGCTTACTGCGTCGAAAGCGGCAAGGCCGTGATGAGCCTGATCGAGAAGAACATCCGTCCACGGGATATCTGCACGCGCAAGGCGTTCGAGAATGCGGCGGTGGTGGTGGCGGCGTCTGGGGGTTCGACGAATGCGGCGCTGCACCTGCCGGCGATGGCGCATGAGTGCGGCGTGGAATTCAACCTCAAGGACGTGGCCGAGATTTTTGCGAAGACGCCCTATATCGCGAGCCTGAAGCCGGGCGGCGATTATGTCGCCAAGGACTTTGGCGAAGCCGGCGGCGTGCCGATGCTGATGAAGACGCTGTATGATGCGGGCCTGATCCACGGCGACTGCATGACCGTGACCGGCAAGACGGTGGCCGAGAACCTGAAGGACGTGGTCTGGAACCCCGACCAGAAGGTGATCCGTCCCGCGACCGATCCGATCACGGCGACGGGCGGCGTGGTTGGTCTTTGGGGTTCGCTCGCGCCGGATGGGGCGATTGTGAAAGTGGCGGGCCTGAAGAGCCTTGTTTTCTCCGGCCCGGCGCGCGTGTTTGACGGCGAGGAAGCCTGCTTCGCGGCCGTGCGCGACCGTGCCTACAAGGAAGGCGATGTGCTGGTCATCCGGTATGAAGGCCCGAAGGGCGGCCCCGGCATGCGGGAAATGCTGTCCACGACCGCCGCGATCTATGGCCAGGGCATGGGCGACAAGGTCGCGCTGATCACGGACGGGCGTTTCTCCGGCGCGACGCGCGGATTCTGCATCGGGCATGTCGGGCCGGAGGCGGCGGACGGCGGCCCGATCGGCCTGCTGAAGGACGGCGACATCATCACCATCGACGCCGAGAAAGGCACTATCGACGTGCGCATGACGCCCGCTGAAATGGCCGACCGCAAGCGGGAATGGAAACCGCGCCAGACGAAATACGGCTCGGGCGCGCTCCAGAAATTCGCAAAACTGGTCGGCCCCGCGCACGAAGGCGCGGTGACGCATCCGGGCTTTGACGGCGAGCGCCACGTCTATGCGGATATCTGAGGGCGCCTCCTGCGGGGACTTTCGGTCTCCGCACGCGCACCTTAGACTGTTGATCGAACCGGGACGGGGGATTCGGGCATGAGTGATCAAGATCCAGCTGGCGCGCCGCCTTCCCTCGGCACCTTGCCGAAGGAGTTCGAAGGCTTTGACCGAATCTATGATCAGGAAATCCGCCCGAGCCTGATTGCCCGCGAAGCAGATCGCATTGCCGCCGCAAAGCGGGCGATCCAGACGCGCTGGATCGGGGGGGCGATTGTCGTTGGCGGCGCCGCGCTTGGGCTAGCCGTGCTGAAAATGCCTTTCGTGGCGATCCTCCTCGCCATTGCCGGCTTCGGCGTGGTCGGCTGGGGCAATATGGGCCTCTCGAAGCTGGCGGGCGAGGCCAAGTCCCTGATCGTAGAGCCCATCGCCCGGCAGCTGAACCTGTCCTTCACGGCGGCCCCCGGCACCTGCGAGTCGATCTACCGGCACAAGGAAGTCGGCGTTGTGCCCGGCTGGGACCGCTCAAAGTACGAAGACCTGCTCACCGGCAAACGCGGCGCGGTGGATTTCGAACTGTTTGAGGCCCATCTCGAAGAGCGCCGCACGACGACCGACTCAAAAGGCCGGACACGGACGACCTGGGTGACAGTGTTCCGGGGCCAATGCCTGCGGTTCGACTTTCACAAGACGTTTTACGGGCGCACGCTGGTGACGCGCGATGCCGGCATGTTCAACCGTTTTGGCGGCGGCAAGGGCATGCAGCGCGCGGCTCTGGAAGACCCGAAATTCGAAAAGATCTTTGAGGTCTACACGACAGACCAGGTCGAGAGCCGCTACCTGCTGACACCCGACCTGATGCAGAAACTGGTCGACCTTGAGGATACGTTCAAGGGCGGAAAACTGAAGACGGCCTTCGATGGCGGCGAGATGCTGATCACCGTTCAGGGCGGCAACCTGTTCGAGCCGGGCTCGATGTTCAAGCCGCTCGACAGCGCCGACCGGGTGCACGAACTGCTGAACGATTTTGCGGCCGTGTTCGGCCTTATTGATGCGGTATCGGCAGGCCGCAGCCGGATGCCGCCTCCGGCATCCTGAAGCTGCAGATGGTACTGAAAGCAGTTGTTCACAGTCGCTTCATCCGGCTGCCGAAATAATGCCTCAGTGATCGGAGATGCCACACGAATGATGAGACATTTTCTTGCCCTTGGACTGGTTTCGCTGGCGCTCGCCGCCCCCGCGCATGCGAGCGATGCGGCGGCCTGCAAGGCGATGAAAGCGGCGCTTGCGCCGCGCGAAGCGGAAATCTCCGACCTGAAGGCCAAGCGCGACGCCTCGGCCGAACTGACTGAAACCGCAGGCGAAGCCTGGGACGAGGTGGAGGTTCACCGCCTCATGTCGAGCGGGCATGCAGCCCAGGCAGACAGCGGAAAAGCCGCTTACGAAGAGGCCCGCCGCCAGCTCGCCCGCGACGAGATGGCCCTTCAGGCGACCCTCAAACAGTACAACGCGGACGTGGCAGTGTTCAACGCGCGGTGCACCTCGAAGAAGTAGGCCTTCAGGGCGTGACGATCGCGAAGGCTTCGGCCGGAGCGGGCGGATCGAGAACACCGAGCAGGACTGCCGCAGCGGACGGATCCCCCTCAATCGTCAGCACACCTTTCGCAACCAGATCCGCCGGCTTCTGGCCCGCGAAGATCATGCCGAGGAAAGCCGCTTTCGGAAGGCGCAGCGTCGCGGCGGCGGCCTCGCCCGTGCTGGGCTCATGCACGAGAACCGAGTTGCGTATGCTGACCAGGCGGGTCTCGCCCATGTCCGTGAACTCGAATGCAATCGTGACGGACTTGCCTTCCGCACGCTCCGGATCCACCCGGATCGCCAGCATGTCGAACACCTGCTCGACCGTGATGGCCGACAGCACATCTGGCGACAGCGCACGCACCGTTGCCGCCGCTGGCGCAGTGCGCGCTTCGGCAGCGCCCGTGAGGTACATGTTCCGCCAAAGCGACCCCTCGGCCTGATAGCCCAGCTGCTCAAAGGATTGGGCCAGCACTTCGCGCGCAGCGATGTTGGACGGATCATCGAAGATAATATGGCTCGCCACTTCTGCTGCCCAGCGATAGTCGCCTGACGTATAGGCCGTGTTCGCAATCCTCAGAGCCTTGTCCGGGCCGCCCATGGCCGCAACATAGCGTCTGGCGGATTCTTCGGGAGGCCATGCGCTCAGGTTGGCAGGATTGGCGTCGTACCAGCCGAGATAGCGCTGGTACACGGCCTTCGAATTGTGGGCCATCGTGCCGTAATAGCCGCGATTGTACCACTTGGACCCGAGGCTTTCCGGCAGGGCGATGACTTCCGCGATCTCTTCGGCCGTGTAGCCTTTGTTCATGAGGCGCACCGACTGGTCGTGCAGGTATTTGTAGGCGTCGCGGTGGAAGGCCATGAACGTGCCGACCTCCTCCTGCCCCCAGCGCGGCCAGCCATGGGAGACGAACATCACGTCCGTGCGGTCGCCGAACAGGCGGATGGACTCGGTCATATAGTCCGCCCAGGCCTTTGAATCGCGCACCAGTGCGCCGCGCGGCGGCAGGACATTGTGCATGGTGGGGTTGGCATTCTCCGCGAGGCAGAGCGCCCGCAGGTGCGGCAGGTAGAAGTTCATTTCGGCCGGCGCTTCCGTGCCGGGCGTGACCTGGAATTCGAGAGTGATGCCGTCGATGACCAGAATTTCGCCGGTCTCCTTCACGGTATGGGTCGGCGCGATCAGGCTGAACGTGCCGCTGGGCAGGCCGGTGCCGATGCCGGCGCCACCCTGACCGGCAGGGCCGGGCTCCAGGCTGGTGCCGAACTGGTAATTGGCACGCCGCGTCATGGCGGGGCCCGCGATCAGGTTTTCGCTGACGGCATGTTCCATGAAGCCGTCGGGCGCGATGATCTGGACCTTGCCGTCTGCGACGTCGGCGTCGCTGACAACGCCTTTGACGCCGCCGAAATGGTCGCCGTGGCTGTGCGTGTAGATGACGGCCATGATCGGCCGGTCGCCGACATGTTCGCGCACCAGCGACATGGCCGCCGCGGACGTCTCAGTCGCGGTGAGCGGATCGACAATGATGTAACCGGTCTCGGTGGCGATCACGCTCATCACGGAAAGGTCGAGTCCGCGCACCTGCCACAGGCCGGGCATGACTTTATAGATGCCGTGATTGTTGAGCAGGCTGAGATGGCGCCAGAGGCTTGGGTTCATGGTGTCGGCGACGGGACCGTCCGCAAAGTCATACGCGCTGGCATCGAAGACAACGCGGCCGTCAGTGTTGCGGATCTTTGTGTCGGCGAGCGTGGCAATGAATCCACGGGTTGAGAGCTGAGCTTCGGTGTCATCGTCCCATGGAAGGCCTTCCGAAAACGCACGATTGGCCGCAACCGTATAGTCTGTCGCCCCTTGCGACGCGGGTATGACCGGTTCGCCGGAGACCGCGCAGGATGCACAGAGCGTTGCTGCCGACAGGACTGTCAGGAATTTCCGCATGGTTTCCTCCCCAGGAAGTGGTTCCGCCAATGATCCGTTGTTCCCGGCTTGCCCGCCAGCCTAGCGTGCTGCGCATTTCGCGCAACAGGCGCGGCAACTGTCCTCGCGGCACACGGCCGTCTGGGCTCTGGACGCCTGGCTGCTGACAGCGCTAACCTTGATCCATGATTACCGGACCGACTTCCCACAGCTACTATTCGCAGCGCCTGCGCCTTCATTATGTCGACTGGGGCAATGCCGACGCACCTCCCCTGATCCTGCTGCATGGCGGGCGCGATCATTGCCGCAGCTGGGACTGGGTCGCCGAGGAACTCCGCAAGGACTGGCACGTGATCGCGCCGGACCTGCGCGGGCATGGCGACAGCGGCTGGTCGTCCGATGGCGACTATTCCGTCCGGTCCTGCGTGTATGATCTCGCGCAACTGATCCATCAGAAGAACCTGGCGCCGCTGACCATCGTATCGCATTCCTATGGGGGAAATATCTCGCTGCGCTATACGGGGCTTTACCCGGAGAATGTCCGCAAGGTCGTGGCGATTGAAGGGCTGGGGCCGTCGCCGAAGGTCCTCAAGGAACGCCTCGCCGTCCATCCCGGCGAGCGCCTGCGAGAATGGGTCGATTCAAAACGCGCTGCATCGGGACGCAATTCGAAGCGCTATGCGACGCTTGAAGAAGCCTATGAGCGCATGAAGTCCGAGAATGGTTACCTGAATGACGATCAGGCGCGTCACTTGACCATGCACGGGATCAGCCAGAACGAAGACGGGACCTATTCCTGGAAGTTCGACAATTACTTCCGGGTCATGGTGCCCTACGACATGCCAAACGAGGATGTCGAAGCCCTCTGGCGCGAGATCACCTGCCCGACCCTGCTGCTCTACGGTGCCAATAGCTGGGCCTCGAACCCGGAAAAGGATGGGCGGATTGCGCATTTCAAAAATGCCCGCGTCGAGGTCTACGAGAATGCGGGGCACTGGTTGCATCATGACCAGTTCGATCGCTTCATCGCTGAACTGAAAGCGTTCCTCTAGCTCAGGAGAAATGCAGGCGGCGATATTTGCCACGGAAGTAGAGCAACGGATCACGCCGCGGATCGAACGTCGCGCGCAGGACTTCGCCGACAAGAATGATGTGGTCTCCGCCGTCATGCATCTGGTGGCGGCGGCACTCGAAATTTGCCAGCGCGTTCGACAGGATCGGCGCGTCATGCTTGCCCCGTTTCCAGGGTGTCTGGCGGAAACGGTCCTGCCCCGGCAGAGCGAACAGCGTGGAGGCTGGCTGCTGGCCGATATGAAGGACGTTCACGGCAAAATGCTCGGAGGCTTCAAGCGCCTTGAGACTGCTGGAGGTCTTCGCAACGCAGACCAGCAGGAGGGGTGGATCGAGGGATACCGATGTGAAAGAGTTCGCGGTCAGCCCCACAGGCTCGCCGGTCTGCTCGTAAGTTGTGACCACAGTTACGCCGGTGGCGAAACAGCCGAGCGCATCGCGCAGGGTACGCGCGTCCGAACCGGAGCGGTACTCGGGGGCAAAGCGCGGCACGCGCCGCTCAAGGAAATCGAGCAGGGTTGCGCTGAAGAGGTCAGCACGGTCGCAGGCGACGAGATGGCCCGCCCCGCCGATTTCCGCGTATTCTGCGCCGGGAATCTGTTCGACGATGCGGCCAGCTGAGGCGGCATCCGTCACATCGCTGAGCACACCGCGCACGAACAGGACCGGTACACGGATATTCGGTGCGGCTGCCTTGAACCGGTTGAGCGCATCTTCAAGATCGAACCGGTCGAGCATGCGGGTGTCGTAGGCGTCGGTCGCCGTTTCGGACGCCGACCGGAGCACGCCGGCGGTCTTGCGGATGTTGGAGAGGTCCAGCTCGGGCGGCGCGTCGGCGAGAATGAGACCGGAAGCAAGGTGGCCGCCGTCCTCACCGACCGCTGCTGCGGCGACCCAGCCGCCGAGCGAGGCGCCGACAATCACGGGCCGTGAAGGCAGCTGTGCGAGGATGGCCCGCAGGTCTTCCACGAACACGCCGAATTCATAACGCCCGTCCTCGGGCCATTCGCTCTCGCCATGGCCGCGCAGGTCGATGGCGATCACCTGCCGGCCGGCGCGCACAAGGGCTGCAGCCGTGTCATTCCAGATGTCATGGGTCTGGCCGCCGCCATGGACCAGCAGGACCAGCGGATCATCAGGATCGCCGCGCGTTTCGCCGTGAATGACGATGCCTGCGAAACCTTTGAAACTCGATTTGGTCATCTGTGGTTCCTGTGACTGTGCGCCCTGCAACTGATCCGGGCGCGACAGTGATAGTCTAGTGCCAGCCTTTAGCCTGACCATGGCGCAAATGCGAGATGCTGACCGATAATCAGGCCTTCGCGACCAGGACGCGAAGCTCCCGGCGCAGGATCTTGCCGATGGGTGATTTGGGCAGCTCGTTGACGAAATGTACCTTGCGCGGGCGTTTGTAGCCCGTGAGATGGCGGGCTGTGTGTGCAAGCACGTCTTCTGTCGTCAGGCTGGCGTCACGGCGCACGACGAAGGCGTGCAGCTCTTCTTCGGAATGCGCCGCCTTGATGCCGGCGCTGGCCGCTTCGAGGACACCCGGACAGGCATTCAGCACTTCATCGACTTCGTTCGGGAACACATTGAATCCGCCGACGAGCACCATGTCCTTGGCGCGGTCAACGATCGTGAGGTAACCGTCCTCGTCTAGTTTTCCGATGTCGCCGGTACGCATCCAGCCGTGCAGGAATGCGGCCGCGGTTTCTTCCGGGCGGCGCAGGTAGCCGCTCATCAGCTGAGGCCCCTTGGCGACGACTTCGCCGACATCGCCGGCGACGCCGAGGCGGCCATCTTCCAGAAGGATCGCGATCTCGGTTCCAGGCAGCGGCAGGCCTGCCGTACCCGGACGTTCGCGCGCATCAGGGGGATTTACTGTCAGAAGCGTGGTGGCTTCGGTCATGCCGTAGCCTTCGATCACTTCAGTGCCCGTCATGTCGCGCCAGCGCTTGCCGATGAGCGGGTCGAGCGCTGCGGCGCCCGAGATCGTCAGCGGCAGTTTCGGCGGGTTGTCCCGGAACCAAGGCTCTTCCATCAGCTTGGCAAAGAGCGAATTCACACCGGGGAAAATATCCGGGCGGAACTTTTCGAAACTCTTCTGGAGATTGGACAACGGGCGCGGACTAGGGACGAGCACGACATGCACGCCGTAGCGCAGGGCAATGACGGACGCGAACAGGCCGAACACATGATAGACAGGCAGTGCGAGCAGCATGGTCGTGCGCTGCATGGTTTCGAGCTTCGGCACGAGACTGACGAACTGGTCGATGTTCGTGATGAGACCGGCGACGGACAAACGCACACCCTTGGATGTGCCCGTTGTGCCGCCGGAATACTGGTAGATCGAGTCCCGGTCATCCGGAAGGTCCTGCGTATAGGCCTCAACCGGGCTGGAAAACTTGCTGCCTCTCGCCAGCGCATCGCGGAGCGTGACATGCTCACACTTCAGCGGGCGCTCGAGGTGTTTGACGTGGCGCAGCATCACGCCGAGCACCTGCCGCTTCAGGCCCGGGAAGAAATCCGTGAGCGAGACGGAGATGACCTGCTTCACGCTTGTGCCCCGCGCCGCGACATCCATCGCGTCGGCAAACAGCGTTGAGCCGATCAACACTTCGGCCTGGCAATCGCGCAGCTGACGGCGCGTTTCGGATTCGGTGTAGAGCGGATTGACGTTCGACAGGACGAGACCGGCGCGCAGGATACCCAGCAGGCAAACGACATAGCTGATACAGTTTGGCGACTGGACAGCGACAACTGTGCCGGGCGCGAGCTTCAGGACTTCGCGGAAATAGCGGGCAAGATTGGCTGCATGCTGATCAACTTCGGCGAAGGTCAGCGTTGCGGAAAGACCGTTCGGCAGAGAGGTCGTCAGGAAGGGCTGGTCGCCATGCTGCTGCACCGCAGACTGCAGGATCGTCTCCAGCCGCATCGGCGCATAGTCTGCCAGCCCGGCTTGGAATGCGGCAGCCTCGGCGTTATACGCGCGCAGGTGCGCGGGCGTATGGGCCTGGAGACTGGATTGAAGGTCGCGCGCGCGCATGGGATGCCATCATCAGTATATGGAGCATCTTCACTCCCATACTTTGGTTTGCATCCACCTCAACCGGTGTATCGAACTTGCACAAAGGCGATAACCTTATGGTAAAGAATGGCTTAGCCAAGCGCGGTCAGCCGTATCCGCCGCCCAGTGCAACATACAGATTGATCGCGGAAGTCAGCCGGTCGAGGCGGCCCTGAACATAGCTGTTGGAGGCATCCGAAAAGGTCTGCTGCGAGGTCAACAGGCTCGTCAGATCACCGGCGCCGGAGCGGTATCGCAGTTCGGCCGCTTCCAGCGCTTCGAAGGCGGCGTCGCGTGCGATCAGCAATTGCTCTTCGCGGGCCGCGGACGCCTCGATGGCTTTCAGGCTGACATCCACATCGCGCAGGGCGCTGAGGATCGACTGGCGATAGGCGGCAAGCTGTCCGGCGCGGCGCGCCTCGGCACCTTCAAGCTGACCTTCAAGCCGGCCGCCGGAGAAGATCGTGGCGGCGATCGACGCCGAGAGGGAGCCGGTCAGGTCCGCGCCGCCGGTCAGCAGGCTGGAGACGCCCGCGCCGAGGTCGATGTTCGGGAAGAAGGCAGCGCGCGCGGCATCAATGTTTGCGTCGGCGCCCCGGAGGCTGGCCTCCGAATGCATAAGGTCCGGACGGCGCAGCAACAGGTCCGACGGCAGGCCGGGATCGGCCTGTGGCAGTGCGATGGCGAGAATGTCTTCCTGCGGCGCGGCGTAGCCTTGCGGTACCTGGCCCAGCAGGATGGCGAGCGCCGTTTCGAACGATGTAATCTGCGATTCAAGCTGCGGGATGCGGGCGCGGGCATTGGCCAGCTGGGCCGACTGGCTGGACACGTCGAAGCCGGAGATCACGCCTTCGCGGTAGCGCACTTCGACGATCTGGAAGATGCGTTCGGCGATCTCGAGATTTTCGCGGGCGACATCGAGCTGTTCGCGGCTGCCCAGCAGGCTGAAATATGTGGTCGCGACATCCGACTGGACCGTCAGCTCGAGGGCACGCTGCGAGAAGATGGCGGCGTCGAGGCTGGCGAGTGATGCGGCGCGGCTGGCGGCGTTCGCGCCGAACAGGTCGAGCTGATAGGAAGCGGAAAGACGGCCCGACGAGCTGACATCATCGAGGCCGGACTGGGTCTCGCTGGAAGCCGACAGGCTGCCACTCGCCTGCGGGAGGAAGGCGGCATTGGTGACCTTCAGGGCGGCGCGCGAGGCATCGACGTTGGCAAGGCCCTGCGCGAGCGACTGGTTCGCGCTCAGCGCTTCGGCCACGAGGTCGTTCAGCGGGCCGCTGGAAAAGCCGTTCCACCAGGCGATCTCCGGCGCTGTCAGCGAGGCGATTTCGCTGCGATAGTCATAGCCGTCCGGGAAGGTAATGCCTGCGCCTTCGCGCGCATCCGTGGACGGACCAAACGAGGCACACCCTGCCAGCGTGAGGACGGAAACCGAGACAAGAAGACGACGCACGATCATGACTTACTCCGAGGCGAGTGCGGTGACGGGATCGAGCCGCGCGGCCTGGCGTGCTGGAAGCAGGCCGAACAGGAGGCCTGTCCCGAGCGCCGAACTGAAGGCGAGGATGGCAGGCAGGGCCGTGACGGCAACCGTCATGCCGGACTGGGCGAGGATGAAACAGACGCCGAGCCCGATGAGCACCCCGGCTAGCCCGCCGAGCCCACCGACGACCAGCGCCTCTACGACAAATTGCGTCATGATGTCGGACCGCCTTGCGCCGGTCGCCATCCGCACACCGATCTCCCGTGTGCGTTCGGACACGCTGACGAGCATGATGTTCATCACACCGATACCGCCGACCAGCAGCGAGATGGCCGCAACGGATCCAAGCAGGATCGAGAATGAGTTCTGCGTCTCCTCGACCGAGGCCAGGATCGACGCGGTATTGCGTATCTGGAAATCCTCGGTGCCGCCGTGCCGGGCCAGAAGGAGCTCGTAAGCCTCAGCCTCGGTTTCCGCGATCTTCTTTGTATCATCCACGGCGACGGTGATGGAGGAGAGATAGTTCTGCCCGAATATCCGCATCATCCCGGTGGTGATCGGCACCAGCGCGATATCGTCCTGGTCCTGCCCCCACGAGGAGGCGCCTTTTTCTTCGAGCACGCCGGCCACTTCAAACGGCGCGCCGCCGAGGAACACATACTGCCCGATCGCACCTTCGACATTGTCGAACAGGTTGCCCGCCGTCGTGGTGCCGAGGACGACGACACCGATCCGGTTACTGACGTCTTCGGCTGTGAAGAAAGTTCCGTACTTCATGCCGCGGTTCTGGGCGTCGGGCCAGGCTTCGGACACGCCTTCGATGGAGCTGGAATAATCCTTGCTGCCGACGCGCAGCGTCGCATTGCCGGAACGCGACGGCACCGCCGCAATGATATTGTCGAGTTCGGCCAGCGCGTTTGCATCTTCAACGGTCAGCGTTGCCAATGCCCCACCCCTCACCCGCGTTCCGGGCGCACCAGGGCGCACGAAGAGCAGGTTTGGCCCCATGGACTCAAACCGCGCCATGACTTCTGACCGGCTGCCCTCGCCGATGGCCAGCATGGCAACCACGGCCGAAACGCCGATCACCACGCCGAGCAAGGTGAGCGCGGTGCGGAACAGGTTGGCCCGAAGCGAGCGGAAAGCCATTTTCACGGACTCGATGACCTGCACGATGGGCGATGGCCCCTTGCGCTCCTGCCGGTAGACCGGGGCGTCGTCTTCGCTTCCCGCCTGCTGGCCCGTGTCGGAGACAATCTTGCCATCCCGGATCTCGATAACCCGTTTAGCGCGGGCGGCGACCTTGGCGTCGTGCGTGATCAGGATGATCGTGCGGCCTTCGGCATGCATGGTCTCGAGCAGGTTCAACAGCTCGTTGCTGGATCCAGAATCGAGTGCCCCGGTCGGCTCGTCTGCGAGCACGACTTCGGCGTCGTTGACCAGCGCACGCGCCACAGCGACGCGTTGTTGTTGGCCGCCGGAGAGCTGGCCTGGCTTGTGATGGATACGCTCGCCAAGGCCCAGCTTGTCGAGAAGGTCTGCTGCTTTTTCGCGGCGCTCTGCGAGGTTCAGCCCGGCATAGACCGCCGGGATTTCCACGTTCTCGGATGCCGAGACGCTGGCAAGCAGGTTGTAGCGCTGGAAGATGAAGCCGAACGTCTTGCGCCGCAGGCTGGCCAGTTCGTCCGGATCGAGATCGGATATGCTCTGCCCACGGATCGTGTAGGCGCCGTCCGTCGGCCGGTCGAGGCAGCCGAGGATGTTCATCAGCGTAGACTTGCCCGAGCCAGACTGGCCGACAATGGCGACAAACTCGCCGGAACGGATGGTCAGCGAGACGCCGTCCAGCGCGCGCACTTCCGTGTCGCCGGAGCCATAGAACCGCCTCACATTCTTCAGGTCGATCAGCGGACTTGTCATGTGGATCAGCCCGGCCGGCGCATGCCGCCCGGCGGGCCGCCGCTCCTCGGTCCGCGCTGTTGCTGCGCGGCCGGGGAGGCACCCGTCGCCGAGACTTCACCGGTCACAACCGTTTGTCCCGGCTCAAGACCGAAGACGATTTCGGCTTCCGTGCGGGTTTTCAGGCCGACAAGCACGGGCTGGGGATGGGCGACCCCTTTGGCATCGAGGATGCGCACGCTGGCCATCTCGGCTTCGGGATTCGCTTCGCGCGCCTCGCGGAATGCGGCCCTGCGGCCATCACCTTGCGCAGCTTCCGGCGGTCCACTGGCCTCGGCCTGCATCAGGCCGCCCGAGCGTTCCGTGCGTGCCGGACGATCCGCAATTTCACGCGCCCCTCGATCACGTTCCCCGCCTTCGCCGCGCGGGCGACGCGCGGGACCGGATTGCAGCGCTGTTACCGGCACGAGCACAGCGTCTTTTGCAGACCCCGTGACAAAGAAAACCTGCGCCGTCATCTGCGGCTTCAGGCGGCCTTCCGGGTTGGCAATGTCAAGCAGCGCTTTGTAGAGCACCACATCGTTCAGCACTTCCGGTGTGGGCAGCACCTGGCGGACGTTCGTTTCCCAGCGGCGGGCCGCGTCTCCCAGCGTCGTGAACCAGGCGGTTTGCGCCGGCTCAATGCGCAGCACATCGGCTTCGGACACGTCGGTCTCGACCGTCATGACACTGAGGTCCGCCAGCGTCAGGATCGTTGGCGCCGTCTGGTTCGCGTTTAGCGTCTGGCCTTCGACCGCCTCGATGGAGACGACCGTTCCGGAGATCGGTGCATAGATGTTGGTGAATTCGAGCGTCGCGAGATCTGCCGTCAGCGAAGAAGCCTGACGCGCGATCTGTGCGTCGATAGCCTCAAGCCGACCGGTGGCAATCGTGTATTCTGCCTGCGCAGCCTCATAGTCCGCGCGGGCAATCGCTTCTGACTTGAACAGCATCTCGGCGCGGTCCGCATTGGACTTGGAAAGTTGCAGCGTCGCCTGTTGCTGTTTGCGGCTGGCCTGAAGTTCCCGCAGCTGGGCGCGGTTGGCTTCGACACTGGTGGTGGCAATGGTCGCATCAATGCGCGCCAGAAGATCACCCTTCTCCACCTGGTCACCCGCCTCGACGAGCAATTCCTGCAGCTGGCCGGAAACCTGCGCGCCGACTGCCACTGAGTCCTTTGCAACGATCTTGCCGGCTGCGGAAATCGTCACCTCGATATCCCCGCGCGAGACATCGGCCGTCTGGAACTCGGGGGACTTTTCGCCGCCCCAGATCGCTTTCCAGACAAGGGCCGCCAGCATCGCGGCGACGACGCCCGCAACAATCCAGGTCCAGAGCGGGTACTTCTTCAGCGAAGGTTTCAACATGGGAGCTCGATGTTTGTGTTGGATTCAAAGGCTTGAACGGGCGCCAACGCGTAAACCGTCGCCCGTTACTGCCTGAATCCAGGTGAATATCAGCCGAAGGACGCATTGCGCATGTGTCAGGCCAGCCGGGCGGGCTGTTAATACTCGCTGATGCCGCGCAGGCAGGCCTACCGGCCCGGCCCCGGAACAGCCGCGCACGGCGCGCCATACATCGCCCCCTGATCGATACAGAAGAACTGCCAGTCACCCGGCTCGGCGGGCTTGTCGCCCACATTGTCGCCGACAAAGGCGACCACCTCGACATCCGGGAATCCCTGCGCGGCCAGCATGGCCGGCACGAGCGCAAACCGCTCATCCTTCTCGCCCCTGGCCGTCGGATAGGTCCGCGTCAGCAGGACATGGAAGTCCACGCCGCGCCGCACGCCCAGCGCGGCGAGATTGTTCTCGGTCGCCAGTTGTTCCTTATCGTTGCGGTTGGTCACGAAGGCGGCATGCCCGCCCGCCGCATACACCGCCTTCAGGAATTCTGCTGCGCCGGGCACCAGCGTTGCGCGGGCTTGCTGTGTCCACGCATACCAGCTCTCCGGCGTATAGGGCGCGCTGATCCGCTCGCGCGAGACCTGATACTGGACATTGTTGAGCACCGTCTCATCAAGGTCGAGCACTACGGCCCAGCCGCTGCCAGTCTGCTGGGCCGCAATGGCCTGCACGTAGACGGTTGCCTCCGCGAACACCGCTTCGGCTTCGTCGGCCCAGCCGTCTTCCGCCACCACCCATGCCACGCCGGGGCTCAGCTCGACCGCCTGCGGCGCTGGCGCTGTGACACACCCGGCCAATGCAAACACCAGGGCGACAGCCAGAACGCGCATGATCAATTCCTTTGCCGGGGATGCAGTCTCAACAGTCCCGCAGGCTAGTCCCGTGGCTCCAATGCCTCAACCATGAAAAAGGGCGGACCATCTGGCCCGCCCTCCTTTGTATCGGAAGTTCGTCCGCTCAGGTCAGGTCGACCCGTCCGAGATCCATCACTTTGGTCCAGGCCGCCACGAAGTCCTTTACGAACTTCGCCTGACCGTCATTCTGCGCATAGACTTCTGCAATCGCCCGCAACTGAGAGTTTGACCCGAAGACGAGATCGACACGCGTTGCGGTCCATTTCGCTGCGCCGGACTTGCGGTCACGACCTTCCAGTGTTCCGTCCGAAGCCGGGGCCCATTGCGTGCCCATGTCCAGCAGGTTGACGAAGAAGTCGTTCGTCAGCGTACCGGGCCGGCTGGTCAGCACACCGTGCTTTGCGCCGCCCGTGTTCGCATCCAGGGCCCGCATGCCGCCGACCAGAACCGTCATCTCCGGCGCCGAGAGCGTCATCAGCTGAGCCCGGTCCACCAGCAATTCTTCCGGCGGACGTTCGATGGCCTTGCGTTTGAAGTTACGGAAGCCATCGGCTGTCGGCTCGAGAGGCTCAAAGGACTCGACATCCGTTTGCTCCTGGCTGGCATCCATCCTGCCCGGCGTGAAGGGAACGGTCACTTTGTGACCGGCCTTATCAGCCGCAGCCTCGACAGCGGCGCAGCCGCCGAGAACGATGAGATCGGCCATCGAAACTTTCTTGCCGCCTGGCGCCGACGCGTTGAACGCCGACTGGATGCTTTCCAGCGCAGACAAGACTTTCGCCAGTTCGGCCGGATTGTTGGCTTCCCAATCCTTCTGAGGCGCAAGACGAAGGCGCGCGCCATTGGCGCCGCCGCGCTTGTCGCTGCCGCGATAGGTTGCTGCCGAGGCCCAAGCCGTGCGCACGAGTTCTGAAACAGACAGGCCAGACGCAAGGATTTTCGCTTTCAGGTCTGCGATGTCCTTGTCGTCAACCAGTTTGTGGTCAAGCGCCGGTACAGGGTCCTGCCAGATCAGGTCTTCGGCCGGAACTTCCGGGCCGAGGTACAGTTCTTTCGGACCGGAATCGCGGTGCGTCAGCTTGAACCAGGCGCGGGCAAACGCGTCTGCAAACTCCGCCGGATTGGCGTGGAAGCGGCGTGAGATTTTCTCGTAGATCGGATCAAAGCGCAGCGACATGTCCGCTGTGGTCATCATCGGAGCGTGCTTCTTCGACGGATCGTGCGCATCCGGGATCATGTCCTCGGGTCGAACATCCTTGGCGCGCCACTGGTGCGCACCCGCCGGACTTTTGACGAGTTCCCATTCGTAGCCGAACAGGACGTTGAAGTAGCCCATATCCCAGGTCGTCGGGTTTGGCTTCCAGGCGCCTTCAATGCCGCTGGTGATGGTGTCGCCGCCTTTGCCGCTGCCCATCTTGTTGATCCAGCCGAAGCCCATGGCCTCGATCGGGGCCGCTTCCGGCTCCGGGCCGACATTCGACTCAAGGCCCGCGCCATGCGCCTTGCCGAACGTGTGGCCGCCAGCGACCAGCGCGACGGTCTCTTCGTCATTCATGGCCATGCGGGCGAAGGTTTCACGGACATCGCGGCCGGATGCCACCGGATCGGGATTGCCGTCCGGGCCCTGCGGGTTGACATAGATCAGGCCCATCTGGACCGCGCCAAGCGGCTTTTCGAGTTCGCGGTCGCCGCTATAGCGGCTGTTCGCTTTGTCGCTGGTAGCGAGCCATTCGGTCTCGGCGCCCCAGTAGACGTCCTCTTCCGGCTCCCAGACATCCACGCGCCCGCCGCCGAAGCCAAACGTCTTGAAGCCCATCGACTCGAGCGCGACGTTGCCAGTCAGCACCATCAGGTCGGCCCAGGAAATGCTGTTTCCGTACTTTTGTTTGATTGGCCAGAGCAGGCGGCGCGCCTTGTCGAGGTTGCCGTTGTCTGGCCAGCTGTTGAGGGGCGCAAAGCGCTGCTGCCCGGCGCCTGCGCCGCCGCGGCCATCACCGACGCGGTAGGTGCCGGCACTATGCCAGGCCATGCGAATGAACAGGCCACCGTAGTGGCCCCAGTCTGCCGGCCACCAGTCCTGCGAATCCGTCATCAGGGCATGGAGGTCTTTCTTGAGCGCGTCGTAATCGAGCTTCTTGAACGCTTCGGCATACTCGAACACCGGATCCATCGGGTTCGAGAGGGACGAGTGCTGGTGCAGGATCTTGAGATTGAGCTGGTTCGGCCACCATTGTGAGTTGGTATAGGCATTCGCCGTCGTGTGGCTGCCTGCTCCGTGCATCACAGGGCACTTGCTTTCGGTATCCATGGTCTCTCCGATTGACGTAGGTTATGCAGAATCTTGCCGTGCAAGCTGACCTGTGGACAGCCATAGATCAAATAGATTCTAAGGCCGCGAGCTATAGGATCGTCCACTAGGTTGGTTCAGAGCTTGCGAACCCGCGCCCGCCGGGGTCGACAAGATAGGCGTTCCCGGTCTTGATGGTGGGTGAACCTGCGCACGGATGAGGCATGGCGTGACCACACTGACCCGCACATCGACCGGCCAGCCGCGCCTCGTGACGCTGGCCGCCCGGCCTGAGCCGATCACGGTGAATGCGGATGAAACGGCCATCGTCGTCATCGACATGCAGAACGCCTATGCCTCCGAGGGCGGCTATGTCGATCTCGCAGGCTTCGACATCACCGGCGCAGCCGCCGTAATCTCCCGCATTTGCGCCGTACTGGACACGGCGCGCGCAGCCGAAGTCCAGGTCATCTACCTGCAGAATGGCTGGGACCCGGACTACGTCGAAGCCGGCGGGCCGAACTCGCCCAACTGGCACAAGTCCAACGCCCTCAAGACGATGCGTGCCCGCCCTGAACTCTCCGGCCAGCTGCTCGCGCGCGGCGGATGGGACTATGAACTGGTGGACGCCCTCGCCCCGAAACCCGGCGACATCTGCCTGCACAAGACGCGCTACAGCGCCTTCTTCAATTCGCAGCTCGACAGCGTGCTGCGCGCCCGCGGCATTCGTAACATCGTCTTCGTCGGCATCGCCTCCAACGTCTGCGTCGAGTCGACCCTGCGCGACGGATTCCACCTCGAATATTTCGGCATCATGCTGGATGATGCGACCCATCATCTGGGGCCTGACTTTGTGCGCGAGGCCACGGTCTACAATGTCGAGAAGTTCTTCGGCTGGGTCAGCAGCGTGGCCGATTTCTGTGGTAGTTTTGGACAAATCCCGAAGAGCGAGACCTGAGCCATGCCCATGACCCCGATCAATCCGCCCCAGTTTCCCACGCCCATCGCGCCTTATTCGGCCGGCGCAAAGGCTGGAAACACCGTCTATATTTCCGGCACGCTTGCTCTGGGTGAAGGCGGTGTGGTGCTGCATGTGGGGGACGCGGCGGGTCAGACGCGTCGTGTGCTGGAAGTGATCAAGACGACGCTCGCGGCCGCTGGCGGGACCATGGCCGACATTGCGTTCAACCATATCTTCCTGAAAGACTGGGCGGACTATCCCGCCATGAACAAGGTGTATGCGGAGTATTTCCCGGATGCAAAACCTGCGCGCTATTGCATCCAATGTGGCCTCGTGAAGCCGGATTGCCTCGTCGAGATCGCCAGCGTTGCACACCTCGCGGACTGATGCCCGTCTCCGCATCCGGCCTCTATCATGAACTGCTCGGCCCTGCAGGCGCGCCGCCGCTGATCCTCTCTTCCGGACTTGGCGGTTCCGCCAAATACTGGGAGCCAAATCTTCCTGCGCTCACCGCGCGCTTTCGCGTCATCCTCTACGATCATCGCGGCACAGGCCGCAGCGACCGGGCCCTGCAAGATACGTTCACTGTCGAACATATGGCCGACGACATGATCGGCCTGCTGAAGGAACTCGGCATCGCGTCCGCGCACGTCATCGGCCATGCCGCTGGCGGCGTGGCCGGACTTGCTATGGCGCTCAAGGCGCCGGAGACCGTGACCACGCTTGTCGTGGTCAACGGCTGGAGCCAGCCCGAGCCACATTTCCTCCGCAGCTTCGAAACCCGTATCACCCTGCTCCGTGACAGCGGGCTGGATGCCTTCCTCCGGGCTCAGCCGATCTTTCTCTATCCGGCCGACTGGATCTCGGAAAACATGGATTGGCTGGATCAGGAGGCCGAACACCAGCGCAAGAATTTCCCGGGCACGGAAACAACCCTGCAAAGGATCGCGGCGCTCGGCGCGTTCGATATCAGCGCGCGTCTTGGCAACATCACCTGCCCGGTTCTTGCCCTCGCCGCAGCAGACGACATGCTGGTGCCCTCGAATGCGTCAGAACGTCTTGCGGGCGGCCTGCCTCATGGCATGCTGGCGCGGCAATACCGGGGCGGTCACGCGTGCAATGTCACCGATCCGGAAACCTTCAACGAAATCGTGCTGGATTGGTACGACAGTCTCGAGTCTTAACAGGAGTAGTGCCCCATGCAGGTCGGCGTTTTCGTTCCCATCGGCAATAATGGCTGGCTGATCTCCGAGAACAGCCCGCAATACATGCCAACCTTCGATCTCAACAAGGAGATCGCCCAGCGGGCCGAGAAATACGGGCTCGACTTCCTGCTCTCGATGATCAAGCTGCGCGGGTTCGGCGGCAAGACCGAGTTCTGGGAGCACAACATGGAGAGCTTCACGCTGATGGCGGGCCTCGCCGCCGTCACGGAGAAGATCAAGATCTACGCCACTTGCGCCACGCTGGTCATCCCGCCCGCCTATGCCGCGCGGATGTGCAACACCATCGACTCGATCAGCCATGGCCGTTTTGGCCTCAACCTGATAACCGGATGGCAACGTCCCGAGTATTCCCAGATGGGCCTCTGGCCCGGCGACGAGCATTTCCGCAACCGCTACCAGATGCTCGGTGAGTATGCGCACATCCTGCGCGAACTCTGGGATACCGGTGTCTCGGATTTCAAGGGCGAATATTACCAGATGGACGACTGCCGCGTCCGCCCGATGCCCGAAGGCGACATGAAAATCATCTGCGCCGGCAGTTCAGATGACGGTCTGGCCTTTTCCGCTCAGTATGCGGATTATTCCTTCTGCCTCGGCAAAGGTGTCAATACGCCGACCGCGTTCGCATTCAACAACGAGCGCCTGAAGGCCGCTACTGCCAAGACGGGACGCGATGTCTCCGTCTTTGTGCTTGTGATGATCATTGCAGCCGAGACCGACGAGGAGGCGATGGAGAAATGGATCCACTACCGCGAGGGCGTGGACCACGACGCTGTCGCCTGGCTTGGCGAACAGGGCGCAGCCGACAAGACGTCCACGACCACCAATGTCCGTCAGCTCGCCGATCAGGCCTCTGCCGTAAACCTCAACATGGGCACGCTCGTCGGCTCGTATGAAAGCATCGCCCGCATGCTCGACGAGATGGCGACCGTGCCCGGCACCGGCGGCGTGCTGCTCACCTTCGATGACTTCCTTGAAGGCGTCGAAAAGTTCGGCACACGCATCCAACCCCTCATGAAGAGCCGGCAGGTGAAGTAGCCGGTTCGGCTGAACCCACCGGTTTCGCCGCGCCCGCCGGTTTTGAAACGATCCAGCCGAACACGAACGGGATCACGATTCCCGGCAGGCCTTCATAGATGCGGTCATGCCAGCCAAGGCCGAAACGCCAGAACAGCGCGGCGCTGACACCCAGCGCCAGCATGGCGATGGCCACGGGTTCCGTCACCCGCCGCCGCAAGGCATAGAGCGCCAGCAAGGGCGCAAACGCCGCCGCGAGTGTTGACCAGGCAAGGATCACAAGACTGAACACACTCCGGTTTTCCGACAGCGCCAGCAGCAGCGCGATGATGACGGCAACTGCTGTTGCAAGCTTCATCATGAAGGCCGTCTCGAGCCGCTGCGGCACCAGGTCATGCGTGAAAGCCGCCGAACAGGACAGTACCAGCGAATCCGCTGTCGACATCGTCGCCGCAAAGATGCCCGCCAGCACCAGCCCGACAAGAACCGGCGGTAAAAGCTCGACCGCCATGCGTGGCAGCGCCAGTTCAGGATCAAGGCTCGCAAGGTCCGGCAGGTAAATGCGGGACAACATGCCCACGCCTGTCGCGAGCGCGTAGAAGATGGTAAAATATCCATAATACCACGCCCGCGCGCGACCCATGTTGCCGTCTTCGTCGAGCGCCATGAAGCGCACCATGATATGCGGTTGTCCGACTACGGAGAAACCTGCGAACAGCCAGCCGAGCACGAACAGCCCGATTCCCGCGACGCCTGGCAATAACAGATCATCCGGAAACAGGTTCAGGAACCCGGGAACCCCCTCCCACGCCTCAACCGTGCCGGAAATCCCGCCAAGTCCCACAAACCCCGTGACAAGCAACACGGTCATCGCCGCCATCATTGCGATGGCTTGCGCGCCGTCTGTCCAGATCGACGCCCGGATGCCGCCGACAATCGAATAGACCAGCACCATCACGGCCACCGAAATGGCGCCAACGCGCGGATCTATCCCGAGCACGCCTTCCAGCGCCTTGCCGCCTGCCGAGACCTGCGCGCCCGCATAAGCGATCAGGAACACGACCATGATTACCGCCGCGATGCGTCGCCATGTGCCGAATGCCTCGCCATACCAGCGCGCAATGACGGCTGCGAACGACGCCTCTCCCGTGGCCGCCGTCACCTGCCGCAAGCGGCGGTGGATGAAGGTCGATGCGATATAATCCCCGAGGATCCAGCCGAACATCAACCAGATGGAGGCAAGCCCCGTCTGGTAGGTGAAGCCGATCACACCGATGAACATGTATCCGGAATTGTTGGTCGCCACCGCAGACAGGCCGGCAAGCCAGGGCCGCACGCTGCTGCTGGCGAGGTAATAGTCCTTGCGCTCGCCTGTCGCCTTGCGGCCCGAGGCAAGCCCGACGGCCATAAAGAAAGCCAGTATAAGGACGAAGCTGATGGCAATGGTCATGAGGCGGGCTCCTGCTGGCCTTGTGCATTGGGCGCGGAAAATAGGTCTGGTTGTTCGGCGCCGCGCGGATCAAACTCCGCAATGGCGAGACTGGTGGCCGGCGAGACGCTGAAGGGCTCCCGCGCTTCCGGCGGCACAGCCGGCGAGATGGCCATGCGGGACAGACACATCACGCAGAGCGCGCCGAGCGCTGCAGCAGCAAAAAGGAACAGGCCGGAGCCGCCCGGAACCGCCTGGATCAGAGCACCCGCGAACAGTGGGCCCACCACAGAGCCAATCCCCCATATGACAAGTATGCCCGCCATCATCGATGTAATATCTTCCGCCTGCGCACGATCTGCCGCATTGGCAACTGCAACGGCGTAATAGCTGAGCGAACCCGCGCCAAAGATCGCCGCAAGAAGCAAGGTCAGCCCCGGCGCCGCAACGGCCACGCTCAACGCGATGCCCAGCGCCGCGACACCGCCGATGGCCGCCGCCGCCGCAATCACCAGCCGTCGGTCAAACCTGTCTGACAGCAGCCCGACCGGCCACAGGCCGATCATGGCGCCGGTCAGGATCGCGCCGTTCAGCCGCGCCGCGAAACCGGCAGGATCGTCAGGCTGAACACTCGCCGCAAAGATCGGATAAAGCTGCGCGATGGAATTGTTCACGGCACCGGCGCTGAAGGCAGCGAACACCGACGCCGGCGCCAGCTTCATCAGCCGCCGTGGCCCAAACGGCTGCGCGGCCACGATCGCCGGCTGACTCCGGTTAGTCGCAGCAATCGGCAACAACGCCGCAACGAACAGCCCCCCCACGATCATGAACGCTCCGAGGCCGGACAAGGCTGACGCGATCACGAAAGGCGCCGCTATTGCACCGGTCTTGGACACCATGTGATAGAAACCGAGAATGGCGCCCCGTTTTTGCGCGGGCGCGGCGTTGGCGATCCAGCTTTCGCCTGCCGTCAGCATGCCCGCTGCGCCCGCACCGACGAGCGCAAGCATCACGGCCCATCCGATCAATGCTCCGCCTACCAACGGAAGAACAAGTGCAACCAGCCCGCACACGCCGGCTAGCAGTGTGAAGGCGCGAATATGCCCGATCCGCCCGATCTCAAGCGGCGCGAGCAAGGTGCCACCGAGGAATCCCGCCGAATAAGCAGACGCCACCAAGCCGATACCTGCCGCGCCAACGCCGCTGGCCAGCAGGCTTAACGACATCACGACCGCCAGCGCCGCCATGGCGCCTTGCAGCAGGGTCAGCGCCGCCACCAGCGCGAGGATGTTCCGGTAGGACGCGAAATCGCCGCGTCCGGACAGGACCAGCCCCGGCCTGCGGAAGCGCCCGATCATGCCGCCGGGCGCAACCGTCGTTCATGCTTGACCGTGTCCTCAACCAGCGCGGCATGAAGCGCGCAGATCGCTGCGTCAAAGTCTGACTCTTCGATGATCGCCTGAATGTCGGTCTTGCGCGAAACCTGCTGCAATCCCGAAACCGGCACGCCCGCTTCATGCAGCGCGGTCAGCGCCCGCGCCGTAATGCCTGGCACATTGATGTCGGCCCCGATGACGGACACGATGGCGACACGGCTCAGCGAGACCTCGGCCCCTGGCAGGGACTTTTCGATATCCGCCATGGCGCGTTTCACGGCCTTGCGCGAGCCTTCGACATAATGCGTAATTGTGTTGGCGTTCGAGCATTTCGACACGATACGGATCGAATGGCGCGTCAGGGCATCCAGAACGGCCGCATCATAGCCCTTCTCCCCCACCATGTCCTGATCGAACACTTCGAGCGCGAAGACACCTTTCAGGCCCGTGACGATTTCGGCACGCGGCGCATCCGGCGCATAGTCAGCGCGGATCACCGTGCCCGCATCTGCCGGATCAAACGTGTTCTTCACGCGCAGCGGAATACCCGCCTGTCGCAAGATCTTGGCGGCCTTCGGGTGCACCGCTTCCATGCCCATGTTCGAGAGCTGGTCTGCGACATCAAAATTGGTCGAGCCGATCTTGCGCACCTTGTCGCCGCCGACCAGTTTCGGGTCCGCGCTCGAAAGGTGAAACTCCTTGTGAATGATCGCCTCATCGGCCCTGGTCAGCGCAGCCAGCCGCGCAAAGACGACTTCAGTATATCCGCGCCCGTACTGGCGCACGAGGCCCATCGGACAACTCGCATAGCCTGTCACGATCGGCAGTTCTGCGCCGAGATCGATCCCGTCCATTGCGTCCGCAAGTCGCTCATCGAGCGTCAGCGTCCGCTCGTCGCGCCAGCCGGTAAGATCGACAAAGCGGGCATTTACGCCCTGCTTCTGCAGCAGCAGCGCCGTATTGAACGCCGAATGTGCCTCGCCCAGAGATGACAGAACATCCTTCACCGTCGCCAGGTTCTCATCCAGCCGGAACTGGCCATAGGAACACAGACGGTGCAGGTCGATCAGGCAGTTTCGAACCTCTTCAATCCGCTCCCGGACGAAATTGTCCGCCGTCGCCAGTTCCGGGTCTCCTCCGAATATCTCAGCATTCTTCTCGTGCATGGCCGTCGCCGTCGCCGACAGCGCCTCGGTCCACGCCCATTTGTTCCCCGCGCTGGCAAACAAGCTGAAGACGCCGGGCTCGCCGGACTTCTTATGTTCCAGCAGCCGGTTCGTCATGCCGGAGTAGGCCGACACGACAAAGATTCGGTTATACAGCGCGTCGCCTTCACGCGCGCCAATCAGCACATTGTCGACAATCGCTTTCGTATTCGAAATCGACGTGCCACCAATCTTTTCAACAGTACGGTGCATATCATTTTTCTCCCGGCGACCGCCTCTGCAGCGCCTTTAAGGGTGCGCTGACCTTGCGGTGCGCAATAATCTCCGGACGCGGACGTGTCTTCGCGAACGGCGCCTCAATCCGGTTGCTCCAGGCATTGAACACCAGGAACGCATTGATCCGTTCATGCGGCGTGATGTTGCTGTTGGAACCGTGCATCGTGTTGCAGTCGAAGATCACCACCGAACCCGCTTTGGGCGCAGGCGCCTCGATGCCGCCAGCCTGCGCCAGTTTCGTCAGGCTGACCGGATCCGGAATGCCATAGTCCTGCTTCTTCAGCGACTCCCGGTAATGCTCGTCTGGTGTTTCGCCCACACAGGTCACATAATTCATGTGGCTGCCCGGAATGAACATCGTCGGCCCGGATTGCGGATGGTTGTCATTCAGCATCACCGACATCGACACCGCCCGCATGCGCGGCATGCCGTCTTCCGTGTGCCAGGTCTCGAAATCCGAGTGCCAGTAGAAATCCTTGCCGCGAAACGCCGGCTTGTAGTTGATCCGCGACTGATGAACGTAAACATCATCCCCGAGGATGAACCGCGCAAGGCCAGCCAGGCGTTCGTCCGCTGCCAGCCGCTCGAACACACGAGACTGTTGATGCGGTGCAAACACCGATCGTACGGCGTCCGCGCCGACTTCTCCGCGCTCAGAAATCCGGCTCTCCGGCAGGAGGCCGCCGCGCGTGCGCAGCGCCCTGGCTTCCGCCAGCAGATCCGCAACCTCTTCGGCGGAAAAGACATCCTCCAGCACCATGAAGCCGTCGCGTGCGAATGCATCAATCCGTGCACGGTCCACCGGCGGCTCGGCGCCCGGTCTGCCATGGACAACGGGGTCACGACGCTCAAGCCATTCTGCCTGCGGCTTCTGCCGCGAGGGATACAGGTCCTGCGTTGCTTCTTTCAACATCTGCAACTCCTTCAAACCGTTTCCGACACGTCTGCGTCGGCCGGATATGCGCCGTCTGCGCCGTGAACTTCCTTGCCGGTAACGGGTGGATTGAACACGCAAGCCATCAGCATCGGACCGCCCGCATCGGCGCGCAGGATATGATGGTCATTCTTGTTGAGCGCATACATCACGCCGGGGCGGATCTCGTGCCGCTCGCCCGTCGCCAGGTCTTCAATCGAACCAGTCCCTTCCATGCAGAACACGCTCTCGAGGTGATTGCGGTAATGCATGTCGAGCTCGGCGCCCGCATGGATGGTCGTGATGTGGAACGAGAATCCCATGCCGTCACTTTTCAGCAGCAGACGGACGGATGACCAGCCTTCGCTGTCAACGCGGCGCTCGGTCAGGATTTCCTTGGCAAGGTCTCTTACAATCATGTTGGTACTCCTTCAGGCTGCGGATTTCAGCCGGCGCGCGCTCACCGCGCGCACGGCGTCCGCCAGAATTTTCAGGCCGGCGTCAAGATCCGCATCGGAAATCGTGAGCGGCGCGAGCACCTTGACCACTTCATCCCGGCTGCCGCTGGTCTCGATGATCAGCCCGTTTTCAAAACACGCCGCGCAGATGTCAGCGGCAATTTCGCCGCTGCGCATTTCGATCCCCGACATCATGCCCCGCCCCTTGAGGCGATTTGCGAGCGGGGAGGACTCCGCGATTTTTGCGAGCGCGCCGCGCAGTCTTTCCGCCTTGCGCGCGGTTTCGGCTTCAAATGCATCGTCCGACCAGAACAGTTCCAGCGCCCGGGTTGCTGTGACGAAGGCGTGGTTGTTGCCGCGGAACGTGCCGTTATGCTCGCCTGGCTTCCATTTGTCGTGCTCCGGACGGATCAGCGTCAGGGCGAATGGCAGTCCGAGACCGGACAATGATTTCGCCAGCGTGATGATATCCGGACGGATGCCCGCCCGCTCAAAGCTGAAGAAACCGCCCGTGCGCCCGAGACCCGCCTGGATGTCATCGACAATCAGCAACGCGCCGTGCTTGCGCGCAATCTGCTCGATCCGGCGCAGCCAGGCATCCGACGCGACATTCAGTCCGCCTTCGCCCTGCACCGTTTCAACGATGATCGCCGCCGGCTTGTCGACACCCGAGGACGGATCCGACAGGCGTCGTTCCAGCTGGTCGGCCGTGTTCGTGTCTTCACCGAAATACCCGTCATAGGCCTCGTGCGTCACACCGCTCAGCGGGACGCCCGCCCCGCCGCGCTTGCCCGCATTGCCGGTCAGCGACAGCGCGCCCAGCGTCATGCCGTGGAAGCCGTTTGTGAACGCAATGACATTCGTCCGTCCCGTGATCTTCCGTGCCAGCTTGATTGCCGCTTCAACGGCGTTCGCACCAGTCGGCCCGGTGAACATTGCCCGGTGATCCAGCCCGCGCGGCTTGAGAATGCGCCGCTCCAGCGTC
Source organism: Hyphomonas sp. (assembly GCA_040223555.1). Lineage (GTDB taxonomy): Bacteria > Pseudomonadota > Alphaproteobacteria > Caulobacterales > Hyphomonadaceae > Hyphomonas. Next base: position 430,481 of record JAVKGA010000007.1, on the reverse strand, counting down.
TCCAGGAACCGCGCCTTGGCACGGGTGTGCATATCGAGACCATGCGCCACGCCGTCAGCCGAAATATAATCGACCAGTGCCTGCTTCAGCTCGGGATGATTGTGCCCGTAGTTCAGCGTCGAGCAGCCCGACAGGAAATCGATATAGCGCGTCCCGTCCTCTGAAATCAGGTGCGATCCTTTTGCGGCGCGGAACACGACCGGAAAGGCACGGCAATAGCTGCGCACCCGGGATTCACGTCGCTCAAAAATATTCGATGGGGCAGTAAGTTGCTCATACGCCATTGAAGGCTCCTTTGATTTGTCTGTTTATGTCCCGTCGTCAGGCGGCGTCAGCCAGCCTTGCCGGGCGCCGAGAACGGACCGATAGTGACGAGATGCTCCGTATCGTGATGACCGCCCAGATGACGCTCCCGGTCAAACCAGGGCGCCTCCTGCAGGGGCGCTTGCAGCCATTTGGCGAGGCTGCGGAACAAGGCCCATGAGGCCGCGTTTGCTCGAGTGATCGATGTTTCCATCCGGACAACATCGCCCTGTTCCGGGCGCGACAGGATCTGCGCCAGCATGCGCCGCGCCAGCCCCGTTCCGCGAGCATCCGGATGCACCGCAACCTGCCAGAGGAAATAGGTGCCGGTCTGGCCCGGTGGACGATGGCCTGAAATCCAGCCCACAACCTGCCCGTTCATCCGCGCAACCGCGCAGGTCCGGGCGAAATGGGTGGTCTGGATCAGGTTTGCGTACAGCGAATTGCCGTCCAGCGGCGGACAGGCGGCAATCAGCGCGTGGATTTCAGCGGCATCCTCCGCTACGGGCGGTGCGATTTCGACGCTTGCGGCCCGCTTGGGCCTACTTCGATCCGGAACGGCTTGCGTCCCTGCAGTGGCGGTGGCCTCATTTGACATGTCGGCTCCCTTAGTTTTTTATTTTGCCCGTCAAAATGTTATTTAGGGCAAAGTGTCAACCCTAGGCACTACAGGTTGCCCATATGGTGCGAGTTGCGAGACTTACTACCCCTAGGAAACAATGGAGGTATTTTGATCCGTGAATTATTTGTTCTTCAATGCAGTTCCGCTAACATTGCCGGATGACGCTGACTCATCCCCCTGTTTCCGAATCAAGCCATAGCGCCGCCGACCAGGCACTGGTCTCGCTGCGCCGCATCGTGAAGGTCGTCGATGCACAGGCCCGTACGCTCGCACGTGACACCAGCCTGACGCCCTCACAGCTCGTTGTGCTCAGTGAACTGGCGGCCGCCGAGAGCGTCCAGCCCGGCGAACTGGCCCGCGCGGCCAGCCTCAAGCAGGCGACGATTTCCATCCTGCTCGACCGGCTGCAGGCGCGCGGCCTCGTCCAGCGGGCACGCGGGGATACCGACCGCCGCACCGTCCGCGTGCAGATTACACCCGAAGGCCGCCGCGTCCTCGCCGACGCCCCGGACCTGCTGCATGTCGAGTTCGGTGCGCGCTTCGAGAAATTGCCGGCCTGGGAACAGGCCTACATCAACGCCGCGCTGATGCGTCTTGTCGCCCTGCTTGGCGCAGGCGAAATAGACGCCTCCCCCGTGCTGGATATCGGCGCGGTGACGGATCTTCCGGCCGACCCGAAAACCTGACCGGGGCTCAGCCCCCGCCAAGAACAGGCATCGAATAGTCAGCGGCCTTCGCCGTTTCAGACTTGCGATGCGGCGGCGTAAAACGGGCGCTGACGAGTTTGAGATCCTTGCACGAGTTGAGCAGTGCGATCTTTTCCGCCTTCGACAGCGAGGACATGTATTCCCCGATGGTCGAGGCGGTCTCTGCCCGCGCTCGTGCCACGGCGAGCGGTACGTGTACGTCGTTCCGGGCGAGCAACCAGCGCGGATCGACGATCAGGCTGCGGCGATGTTGGCCCGCTTCGTCCTGAAGCAGGGATTGCAGACTGGACGGGTCCAGGTTTGCGAATTCGGCATGCGCCGCTTGTGCCGCCACGAAGGAGGCGGGCGGATTGACTTCGGCTGGCGAGATCAGCACGCCATGGCGGCGCAGACGTTGGCCCATCGAGCGTTTTGCCGTCCAGTACGAGAGCGCGACACTGAGAACGAGACCGATGGTCGCTGGGGCGAGCCAGGCGGCATAGACCGGAGAGATGACCAACGCCGACACCGTTAGCACGATACCCATCAGCATGGCCGGAGCGCTGTGCCGGAATGTGGCAGCCAGCGAATAGCCATCTTCATCGCCGCGCTGCTGCGGCGACCAGCCAGAGTCGCGCCCACTCAGTACACTGACGACTGCGATGGTCTGCGTGACCATCAGGATCGGCGCGATCAGGATCGACAGCAGCGTCTCCGTCAGCACACCGAGAACTGTACGCCCCATGCCCACTTCGCGCCGCCAGAGCGGGCTGATCAGGCCGTAAATGAGACCGAAGAGCTTCGGCGCGAAGAGGATGCCCATGGTGACGAGAAAGAGGTTGAGGGCGCGTACGGAGTCGATGACCGGCCAGATCGGGAAGAGCGAGGCACCGTCGCCGAAATAGGCAGGATTCATGAAGCTGTTCTGCAGCGACAGGAACATGCCGACCGTAATGAACAGGAGCCAGATCGGCGAAGACAGGTACGAGAAGATGCCCGTGATCAGGTGGAAACGGCTGGTCCAGGCAAGGCCGCGGGTGCGCAGCAGCACCATCATGTGCTGCATGTTGCCCTGACACCAGCGCCGGTCGCGGACCACGAGATCGATGATTGTCGGCGGGCCCTGCTCATACGAGCCGGACATGGCCGGGCGGATTTCGACATTCCAGCCGGCACGGCGCAACAGCGCCGCCTCGACGAAATCATGGCTCATGATGTGGCCGCCGAACGGGGCGCGCCCCGGAAGTTCCGGCAGACCTGCAGCGGCGGCCATTGCGCGCACACGGATGATGGCATTGTGGCCCCAGAAGTTGCCTTCCTTCTGCGCCCACCAGGCAATGCCGCCACCAAGGACAGGGCCATAGAGCGCGGCAGCGAATTGCTGGATGCGGGCAAACAGGCTTTCGGCGCCGACCAGTTGCGGGATGGTCTGGATCAGGCCGGTGCGCGGCGCAGCTTCCATCTCGGAAACGAGTTGCAGGATCGTATCGCGCTCCATGTAGGAGTCGGCGTCATAGACAATCATGTAATCGTAGCACCCGCCCCAACGGGTGACGAAATCGCGGATGTTGCCGGACTTGCGGTGGTGATTGATCGTGCGGCGGCGATACCAGATGCGCACTCCGTCCGGCTTCAGCTTACAGATCCGCTCGTAAGCGGCTTCTTCGGCCAGCGCGATGTCGGGATCATTGGTGTCGCTGAGCACGAAACAGTCGAACCGTCCCGGCGCGCCGTCCATCATCCGCGCGGTCGATAGTACGGTGCCGAAAATCTGTTCGACGTTTTCGTTGTAGATCGGGAAAGTGATGACCGTGCGCGCTTCCGGCACACCCAGCTGGGCCGGCGGAGTATGCTTCAGCGCCGTCAGCGCTGTGACGAACCCCGCGCTGGCATTGATGAAGGCATAGCAGACCCAGGAAATATTGACCGCGAAGATGACCAGCAAGGCCCATTCCAGCAGCGTCAGTCCGGACACGGACAGAACCTCGAACATCTCGTAAGTTGTCCAGGCCGTCAGGCCGAGTGAGGCAATCAGGAGAAACAGTTTTCTCCAGACCATGGATTTCGGCCTGATGCCACCAGCGGGCACAAGCGCGCCGAGCATCTGGCTCGGCATCTCGATTGGATATTCAGTCGGTCGTGCGCGCAAAAGGGGCATCATTTCCACCATCGATATAGCCAGGTTTCGGTGATTGGTTTGCCTCCCCGCGTGATCAGGGCCCGAAGCTCTGCCACGTCTGCATTCTGCGGATCGAGATCAAAGCTCAACCGCACTTTTCCGGTTTCCGGATTATATCTGAGTGTCACGTTCTGGACCTCGCCAGACGAGGCGCTGACCTCGGCCTTTGCCCCTTCCAGCAGGGCGGCCGGGATGTCCTCATAGTCGACGATGAACATCGGTTGCGAACTGCCGGGCCGCAGGCCGGCGAACGTGTCGGACACGGTCGCAACATCCATCAGCACGGAGCCGGCGAGCCCCCAGGACATGGTATAGGAAAAGCTGTAGGCGTTGCCCTCCTGCCAGGGCGAGGCCGGTTTCCAGAACGCGACGATGTTGTCGTTATACTCATTGACCGTCGGGATTTCGACCAGCGTCAGATAGCCCTCACCCCAGTCGGATTTTGGCTCCACCCAGATGGTCGGGCGATCATGATAGCCGGACTCGATGTCCGCGTAGTCGTCAAAGCCGCGCTTGCGCTGGACAAGGCCGAAGGCAAGCGGGGCCTGGTTGGCCAGCACGGCAATCTGCAGGGCGTTCGGGTTAAGCAGCGGGCGCCAGACCCATTCGCCGTTTGCCATGTGCAGCGCGAGGCCTTCAGAATCATGCACGGCCGGGCGGAAGTCGTCCCGGTTCTTGCGCAGGTCATGCGGCGAGAAAAAGTACATCGACGTCAGCGGCGCGATGCCGACCGAGGTCAGGGTCGTGCGCGGGAAGACGACGGCGTTGACGTCCACCTTGGTCTCCGGTCCGGGGCTGACGCGGAATTCGTAGGCGCCGGTCGCGCTCTCGCCGTCGAGCAGGGCGAACATCGAGACCGCGTCATCGCCGGGTTTAGGCGCGACCAGCCAGAATTCGCTGAAATGCGGGAACTTCTCACCCTCGGGCGAGGCCGTGCCGATCGACAGGCCGCGCGCGGAAGCACCATAGAGGTTACCGGTGCCGAGCGCGCGGAAGAAACTCGCACCGCGAAAGCTGATCAGCTCGTCAAACTTTCCGGCCACATTGAGCGGCGTCAGAACCCGGAAGCCCGCGAACCCGAGCGTCTTCTTCGTGTCGTCTTCCAGCGGCAAGTCGAAGAACCTGAAGTCCTCGTTCATGTATGACCGCGGCCTGACATCGCCGTTCTCGATGATATTCAGCTTGACTTCGGTCGTGAACAGATAGCCGCGCGGATCAGGCACGACCCGGAATGTGTCTGCTGCCGTGGCCCAGAGCGAGGCATCCTCACGGTTCTGGATGCGCCGATAGGCGTCATAGTCCATCGCGGCTGCGTCTTTCATCAGCGCAGGCTGCGCAGCGTAGGGTTTGGCGGCGCGTTCTGCGGCCAGCTTGCGGACATCCTCAAAATCGAAGGCAGCCGTTGCCGCCGGCTTCTCCATCTCGAGGCTGGCGGGTGTCCCGCGATCCAGAAACTGCGGCGCCTCACCTGCGACCGGGACATCCACCGGAAGCGCATCGCTTTCCGCCGCAACAACGGTCACCGCAGCTGTGGGCGTGTCGGAGCTGACAGGCTCCGCAGAACAGGCAGCGAGCGCCAGAAGAAAGGCCACACCCGCAAGGGGGGCGAAAAGGTGAGCGCGTGCCATCGGTTCAGGTGCTCCGCGCAGCGCGCAAAGTGTCAGACGTGCAGGATGAAATGCGCAGGCAAGGTGTCATTGTGTTCGGGCTTTTTCGGGGAGGACAACTCGCCCTCTTTCATCCAATTGAGGCGGAGCGAGGGCAAATTCATGACTCGCCTGCCGAGCATCTCAATCGCCGCGCGAGTGCCTGCCGAGCGAATACGGCGCGGCAAAAACGCCTCATATTCAGGCGCTGGCTGTCACACGTCATGCATGTGCCGACGCTGGGAAACTCCTGACCGGCAGCAGTCTCGTGGACGATAACCATATCGCTGGCATCGCCTGACCGAACCGTCCCCGTTTCCGGCGCGCGCCGAAGCGCCGATACGGCAGGCGAGCATCGGGATCAAATTTTTGACTTTTATTGTAATCAATACAATGACTTAATAGCATTTCCAGCCAAGTCTGTGTCCGTGCATCACCGAGCCACCTGTCTGGCATACAAATTGCTCCTGAAAATTGGAAATCCGGTGCCCGCAATACATTGTCATTCCGGCAAGTTGATCGCGTGTTACTGGCGAGCGCGGCTCTGGTCTCCTATGAAGAACGGGCTGCTGAATTTTAGGGGATCGAGAGATCGGGACCAGCAAGGTGGGGAACCAGTATGTCCGTTGAAAGCCATACCATGGAGAACGTTTCATCCGGTGAGGATGGCGGTATTCCACTCGTGCTTGATCTGGACGGGACGCTGATCCGGACAGATTCCCTGCACGAGCAGGCGCTCGCCATGGTGCGCCGCAATCCCTTCACCCTCTTCAAGCTGGTCGCCTGGGTGTTTGCCGGCCGCGTTGTTCTGAAGGAACGCCTCGCCGCAGCCTCTCCGATTGAGCCGGAATTCCTTCCGGCCAACGAGGACGTCGTCGCTCTCGCCCAGCAGGCCGCCGCGGATGGCCGCAAGGTCATTCTGGCGACAGCCGCCCATGTGAATACTGCCAGACCCTTCCAGCAGCACTTCCCGTTCATTTCGGAAGTCATTGCCACGGGTGACGGCGTGAACCTGAAAGGCAAGGCTAAGGCCGATGAACTCGTCCGGCGTTTTCCGGGCGGCTTCGACTATGCCGGCGACAGCCGGGCCGACCTTGAAGTCTGGAAACATGCCCGCAACGCGATCACCGTGGGCGCGTCGTCCTCGACGGTGCGCAAGGCCGGCAAGATCAGCAATGTAGCGCAGGTCATCCCGGCGTCGTCCGGTCTGAAAGCCTTCGTGAAATGCCTGCGCCCGCACCAGTGGGCAAAAAACGTTCTGGTCGTCCTACCTGCCATTCTGTCCGGGCGGATCATTGATCCCACCACGATCCTGCCGCTGGTCCTCGCGTTTTTCGCGCTCTCGCTGACCGCCTCGGCGACATACGTTTTCAACGATCTCTGGGACATCTGGGACGACCGCCAGCACTGGTCCAAGCGCCGCCGCCCGTTCGCCAGTGGCGCGCTGTCCCTGCCTTTCGGCATCATCGGCGCCCTTATCTGCCTGACGGCAGGACTGACACTTGCCCTGATGGCCGGCTTTGCGGTCCTGCAATGGGTGCTTGTCTATCTCGTTGTGACGCTGACCTATTCATTCTGGCTGAAGCGCAAGGTCATCCATGACGCCGTGACGCTGGCCAGCCTGTTCACGCTTCGGCTCGTCGTCGGGATGGTTGCTGTCGCGGCAGTGCCTTCGCCGTGGCTGTTCGTCTTCGCGATGTTCTTCTTCACCTCGCTGGCCTTCGCCAAGCGCCATACAGAAATTGCCCGCGTGATGGAGCGCGGCGGCGACTGGGTCAGCGGTCGCGGCTACAAGGCTTCCGACCTGCCCCTCGTTCTGGCGGCCGGGATATCCAGCTCGATGGCCGCCGTCGTCATCATGGTGCTCTACATCATCGAGGATGTGCACCAGCAGAGCTTCATCCAGAATGGCGACTGGCTTTGGGGGCTTCCGCCCTGCGTCTTCATGATCGCAACGCGGATCTGGATCGTCTGCCAGCGCGGCAACCTGGATGATGATCCGGTCGTCTTTGCGGTCAAGGACAAGGTCTGTCTCGCCTATGTCAGCTTCGCCGCAGCTTTCTTCGGTCTTGCCTGGTTCGGAGTGCCGACTTGAAAGCCCTGTTCGCAGACGAACGCATCCGGTTCTTGATCGCGGGCGGAGCAGCGGCGTTCCTAAACTGGATCGTGCGCTTCCCGCTGTCGATGTTCATGCCCTATGCCGCCGCCGTGACCGTGGCCATGGCGATCGGCATGGTCGCGGGGTTCATCCTCTACCGAAACCTCGTTTTCCAGACGGCGACCCGTCCGCTCTGGCTGCAGATCCGCGACTTCATCGGCGTCAATCTTGTCGCAGCCATAGTGACCGTGCTCGTCGCCGTCGGGTTGAGCAACGCCCCCTGGTGGCCGGACACATCACTGGACTATGTGCCCGGATTTTCGCATCTCGTGGGCATCGCTCTCGGCGCCGTCGTGAACTTCTTCGGCCACAAGCTTTTTACATTCCGGTGACGCTGGACTTCTCACGTCCCGGCAAGAAGACATACAACGCGTTCATCGAACCGTTCAATGGCCGCCTGCGAGCCGCGTGCCTGTCGGCAAACTGGTTCATGAGCTTGCCAGATGCCCGCGAAAAGCTGGAATATTGGCGTAGAGACAACACTCCTGTAAGACCGCACAGCGTGATCGGGAACACCCCGGATTGCGCATATCAATCATGCCCGCGTCACCAGTCCGCCAGTCTGAGAAAGGCCGAAAAACTCCGGGCCGGGATGGTCCAGACTTGGGTCTTAGAGCAAACAGTGCCCTCACCAGAGTTCGCTTTGACCTCCCACAGGGAGCAGGCTCTGAATACGTTATCCATTCTATCCGGATTTGTAGCCCGGCTGAGACGGATTGCGACTAACGGTGCCGGCGAGAACTCCAAGAATGTCACAGTGCAGATTTCCGAGCGACGATCTTACCATACTCCTTTACGCCATGCCTACGAAACCAAACGTATAGTGCTCGGCGGCCAGAGGATTTGGATAGAGGAAATGCTGCCTGAAGGTCGGGCCGCGCCTGCCAGATTTCCATCATAAGACGCGTGATTTTCATAGCCCAGTTCTGGTCAATTCTAGGATCAGGCGCGGTCCAAAATTTGACATCCGGTGCGGCAAACCAATCTTCTGCCGATCCATAGGTTGGCGGCAGTCGGCGCATCGGAGGGATGATAAAACTGCCATCTCGAAAACGGTCGAAAGCATAGGGAATATTTGACCATCGGTCATGGTCTTGTGCCTTGAGTTGATCCAGATAGTCGCTGACTAGAACCAGCGCAGGTTCGGTGGCATTCGACTGCCTTCCTCCAAGGTGCTTTGAAAAGACGGCAGGCTTACCTGCAACTACGCCCGAAAAGTGGAAGAAAATTAGCGGTGCTCCGTTCACTGTAACTCCACTGTCGGTCTTCGATACGTTACGGGTTGCCATGTTCCAGTAGGCCACATTGTATCCAGGATTGCGCAAAACAAAGAAGCGCTCAATGAAGGCGGGCGCCATATCGACAAACCGTTGATCAACGAACAGTCCTTGTTCCGGCGCAGAATAGCATTGCTTATGGAGTTTTTCTGCCCACCAGCGAATGAATGCTAAACTTTCCTGAGTACAGGAGAATGCACCGAAGCCCAGATTGAAGACACCACTCTTCAAGATATCCAGCTCGCTGGGGTACGCATCGGGCGGAAGTGGCTCCAACAAATGGGGAGTCAGCACTACCGATGCTCCGCTGGACAGAGCGCCGTGCACTTCGGCGAGCGGTGCAAAAACCTGGATATCGGGATCGAGATAGATGGCCGCATCAAAGCCACGCTTCGTGAGCAGATCGAGGAAGCAATCGGCCTTGATAGCGGTGTTGAACTCCATGACGGTGTAACGGAAGGCCATGTCCAGCATGTCAGGAAGTTTCAGGTCCTGCACAGGAATGATCGTGGCGTCCGGTTCGGTGCCAGGATCGAGCGGTGCGTCGGCAAGGTAAATGAAGAAAGGCCTACCGGGTTCGTGCGCTTGCAGGCTCTTCTGCAACGTTAGCGCATAGGCGAGGTAATTTCGCGAACAGATGGTAAAAATTGCGGTTTTCATAGTCGCCTGCTTACAGCGCACCGCCACATCAGCAAATGCACTTTTCCACCTTGCAGGAATTGCTTCCCCGTGACAGTTCGCCCTAGGAATCCGGGCGCACCCGTTCGCGCGGCCACCATATCCGGGGGAATCGAATGATCGACATGTCCCCGGTGAAGGGTACACTTTTGAACATGCGGCGATTTGCGTCTCGGGCGTTCTGGACCCTTTGGAACCGCGTACCGATTTCGGGGACCAATCGCCGGCGCGCCATCAATCTCGTTTTCCGCCGAGCGCCTTTCCTCGTGTCCTGGACAGCCAGCTACAGGAACTGGAAAGCGGAGACTGAGCGCCATGCCGCGCAGATGGCAAGAATTTCACAACTTCGGCACGCTGGCGAAACTGGCTCCGGAAGCCGCGCGCCGCGGCATGTGGACTTGTCGTCGCTGCCGCGGCCCGATCGCCTGTTGGCGCGCGCCATCGCCTTCTACCTGCCCCAGTTCCATGCCATCCCGGAGAATGACCGGTGGTGGGGCGAAGGTTTCACCGAATGGACCAATGTCCGCCGGGCGCAGCCGCAATTCCAGGGTCATGATCAGCCGCGCCGTCCGGCCGAGCTCGGCTACTACGACCTGATGAACCAGCCCGGCGTGCTTCGGCGGCAAGCTGCGCTCGCACATCAATACGGGTTGGAAGGCTTCTGCTTTTATTTCTACTGGTTCGGCGGCAAGCGCCTGCTGGACGGCCCGATCCGTGCCTATGCGGAAGACGCGCAGATCACCCTGCCCTTCTGCCTTTGCTGGGCGAACGAAAGCTGGAGTCGGCGGTGGGACGGCCGCGAAGACCAAAAGCTGATCACGCAGTATCACTCCGCTGAAGATGACATTGCCTTCATCCAGCACATTTCAACTTACCTGCGTTCCGACAAATACCTGCGCGTCAAAGGCCGCCCGCTGGTCATCATCTATCGGCCCGACCTGCTGCCGGACGCTGCGGCGACCGCCGCACGGCTGCGCCAATGGTGCCGGGAAAACGGCGTCGGAGAAATCTATCTCTCCTACACATTGTCGTTCGTGAACGGCGCTCCGGAAGAGTATGGCTTCGACGCCGCAATAGAATTTCCGCCCAACAATCGGGGGCTCTCCACCTATGAGGGGCTGGTCCAGCCGACCAGCGACGACTACGCGGCCCGCATTTATGACCTGACCGAACTTGCAGCGCGCTCAATCGACGCCCCGCCCACTCCTTTCAAAACATTCCTGGGTGTGACCCCGCAATGGGACAACACCGCCCGGCGCATGAACAACGCCGCCATCATGCTGGACGGCGGACCAGCGACTTACGAACGCTGGCTGCGCAATGTGGCTGTTCAGACGGCGGACACTCACGCCGACCGCGATGAGCGCATCCTCTTCATCAATGCCTGGAACGAATGGGCCGAAGGCGCCTATCTCGAACCGGACCTCAGCCGAGGTTATGCCTGGCTGGACGCGACCCGCCGCGCCCTGAGCGCTGACCTGGCTCCGCTGATCGAGCCCGGCGATCTTGTCCCGGCTGAACCGATGCTTCACCCGGCTCCCCGGACCGGCGTTATCGTCGTCGTGCACGATCTCTGGCGCAATGGCGCGCAGATTCACTCGCTTCACCTTGTCGCCGCCTATGCCGAGAAATTCGGCTGCAAAGTGACGACCATTGCCTGCGGTGACGGTCCGCTAGGACCCAACTTCGAAGTCTACGGCCAGCTGATCCGCCTTCCGCGTAACACTGCCAGCAAAGGAGACATACGCACGGTTGTCGCGAAATTGCGGGACGAGGGCTTTCAGCGTGCAATCATCAACTCCTCGGCAGGCGGCTGGATCGCGCCCTATCTTTCGGAAGCCGGCATCAGCTGTGTCGGCCTTGTGCACGAATTGCCCGACACCATCCGCAGGATGGACCTGGAAGGCGACCTTGAGGCGCTTAACCAGCATGCCCGCAAGGTCGTCTTTGCTTCGGAATTTGTCCGCAAACGGACGGAAGAAAACTGCCTGGGCCGGCCCTGGTCGAATGCCGAAATCCTGCCGCAGGGCCTCTACAAAGCTGAAAGCATTCTGCATCCGGACGAGAAGGAAAAAGCCGCCGCCGAAATTCGCGGGCAACTCGGACTTGCCGCAGATGCGATCCTGGTCGTTGGCGCAGGCTTCGGCGATCGCCGCAAAGGCGCCGACATCTTCTGCCGTTGGGCCATCCATGCCGCCCGGCAGGATGCGCGGGTCCACTTCATCTGGATGGGCGAGCTCGGACCAGAGATGCGAGACGCCTGTCACGCCCTGCTTGCGAATGCTGGCGATATTTCCGGCAATGTGCATTTCCCCGGCTTCCTGAATAGCACAGGAACCTGGTACAAGGCCGCGAGCATCTACGCGCTGTCTTCGCGCGAAGACCCCTACCCCTCCACCGTCCTCGAAGCGCTTGCCTGCGGGACGCCCGCCTTCGTCGTGGACGGCACAACCGGGTTCGCAGGCATCAAGGACTGCGCCGCCATCACGGTCCTGCCGGACGCCGAGCCCGAAACGTTTTCAGCCGCGCTTGCCGCGCTGTTATCGTCTGGCGAGACCCTGAAAAAAGCAGCGCTCAGCGGCCTTAACCTGATCCGCCATTCCTACGGCTTCCGCAGCTTCGCCGGCGACCTCCTGCGCCTCTCGGGCGAGGCGCAACCGCGCATCTCCGTTGTCGTCCCAAACTATAATTATGCGCGCTACTTACCCCACCGCATTGCAACGATCCTCAACCAGGAAACACCCGTCTGGGAGATCATATTTCTGGATGATGCGTCCACGGATGACAGTGTCGCCATTGCCGAGCGGCTGCTGAAAGATTGCGGCATAAACTATCGCATCATCGTCAACGAAAAAAATTCCGGTTCCGTCTTCGCGCAATGGAAGAAAGGCGTCGATCTTGCCCGCGGCGAAATCGTCTGGATTGCCGAAGCCGACGACTGGGCTTCGTCCCGCTTCACGATGACCGCCGCGAAGGCTTTCGAAGAGCCCGAAGTCGTCCTCAGCTACACACAGTCCAACCAGGTGAGCCAGGACAGCGAAATCCTCAGCCCGCACTATCTCGACTACGTCGCCGATATCGACCGCGAGCGCTGGCGCCGCCCCTTCGTCAATGACGGCGCGGCCGAGCTGGACGATGGCCTCTCCGTCAAGAACACGATCCCGAACGTCTCGGGCGTCCTGTTCCGGCGCGAGGCACTGGCCGCCACGCTCGCCGCGCACATGGAGGAAATCCGTTCCTACCGTGTGGCCGGCGACTGGTGCGCCTATGCGCATCTTGCGGCGCGCGGAAAGATCGCCTTCGACCCCCGCCCCCTGAACTATCACCGCCGCCATTCGGGCAGCGTCACCATCTCGCGCTTCACGCAGGCCGAGTGGGACGAGATCGCCCGCATGCAGGCGCGGGTCGCCGAACTCGGCAGCGTCAGCCCGAAAAACGCGACCAGGGCAAAAGCCTATCTGGAAGAGCTGAGGAAACGGCTGTAAATTTAACCATCAGTGTACTGATATTGGTATTATGGCAGTCGGAAGGTGAGTGGAGACATGAGTCGTGTATATGTTGTTGGAGCCGCTATCCCGAATGGCGGCACATTCATGGCATATCATCTGGGCCATATTCTCCAGACCTCCTTTGGATTCAGCCCCTTCGCCGTTCAAGTGAAGAACGAAACCTGGGACCACGGAAAACATGTCTATCCAAGCACTTTTCCGCTGGTCTCAATCGCCCAGATGGAGTCTATGATCCGCTCTGAAGACGTCCTGATTGCAAACCCGTCTTTCTCGCCGCACATGTTCGGGCTGCGGCTTCCGGGGAAGAAAATCTGCTACGCTCAAGGCTTCAGCACGTTTACCACGCTGGACGCCCGGTTTGATTTATATGTCTCAGTCAGCGGCTTTGTGAGGGATTATCTTGCGGGCACATATGGCCTGCAAACTCAGGTGATCCCGCCGTTTCTGGAGCCCCATGGTCTGGAATCACCAAAGCCGTGGAAGGAGCGCCCGTCCGGCAAAGTACTGAGCTACCTGAAAGGGCCCATCGCCCGAGTATTCTACGAACGGCTTCAGGAAATTATCGGCTCTGACGTGGACTTGTCAGATGTCGTCGGTGGAAACTCGCTGCCTCGCCGAGAACTTCTGAGCCGCATCGCGGCAAGTCGATATCTTCTAAGTCTGTCGCCTGCGGAAGGTTTTGGTTTGGTGCCCGTCGAGGCGATGTCATTGGGAACAGTCGTTTGCGGATTTGACGGTTTTGGGGGACGCGAATATTTCCGTAATATGGGCAATGGTGCTGTATCAGCTTATCCCGACATCGAAGGCGTTGCGCGGCAGCTTTTGGCAATTGTCGAAGATGAAAACCTGGCAGAGAGCATTTCAAGAAACGGGCACGAGACTGCCCGGGAATTCAGCTATGAAAAATTCCGTGGCGCTTGGACGGGCGTCATCGCCCAACTGTTAGGCACGGCGGAATTGCCATGAAATTTGGACTGATCACCGGCATCCCCAGATCTGGCACGACACTCGCCGGCGCAATCATCGATCAGTACGATACGTCTTTCTGCCTTTCTGAACCAGACGCCCATGTCCTCTTGTCGCAACAAGCGGAAAGTGCCGATCAGTTTGTTCAAGCCCTGGTTCGGGCCATGCAAGATACGCACGCAGCACTCGTCCGCGGCGAAGCTGTCGAAACGCGCCGGTCCGCTGATGGCTCACCGATCACGAACTATTTCACACAAGGTAAAAAAGCTCGCACATCCTTGTTCACCAAAACGGCCACAAATAAAGAGAACCTTCAAACTGATTTCACTCTGTGTACAAAGCATAATGCCCTCTACACAGCAGCACTGCCTAAACTGATTCAATCCGGAGCCTTCAGGATCGTCGCCATTGTTCGCAGTCCGATTCCGGTGATAAGTTCATGGCGTTCACTAAGTCTGCCAATTTCTTCGGGCCGGCTGCCTGCTGGCGAACGCTTCTGGTCAGAGCTGGCCAACATTGCGCAAGGCAAAACCCCGTTACTCGAAAAGCAGGTTCTGATCTTTGAATTGCTATGCAAGCGATATCGTGAACTCAGTTCAAGCATCTCGATCGTGCATTATGACAACATGATCGACCAACCGGGCTTGCTTGCAGCAGAACTGGGGATCGCGGCATCGCCCAAAGCCGAGTCGAATATTCGCGAACTGATCAGTCCGCCGCGGATTCCGCCCGATACTGACCTGATTCACGACGCCCTGTGCTCAATGGCAGCGGAAGGACTTCTACCCGCGACCCGAGGTTTCTTTCCTGAGCTTTTCACCTGAACCTCAAACATAAACCCCCACCATCGTCAGCAGCGTCGCGCCCAGCGTGTTGTCGCCATCATCTTCGCGCACATAGACGAGATTGGAGTTCGAGACCGGCGAGGGCGTGGTCGTGGAGGTGATGATGATCCCGCCATTGAAGCCGCCGGTGGAGAGCGAGCTGACGCCCGAAAACGAGCCGCTGGCCGCCGTGCCGGAAACGGCCATGCCCACCGGTCCGCCGCTGCCCGCGCTGCCGAATTTCATCAGCACGCCCTGCTGCGGGAACACGGCGCCCAGCACGTTCTGAAGCATCGGCGAGATATCCAGCGCAACCGCCCGCGTCGGCGTCACCGCCGGGGCGGGGTCTCCGATCTGCAGGGTCTCGCCATTGGTCCAGCCGGCGATCTCGGCGGCGTCGCGCACGCGCAGCTGGTTGCCCGCCGGCGCCGCAACCACCCAGGCCGGCTCGCCCGGCGCGGTCTTCGACGTGTTCCAGATGCGCACCATCACCACGCCGCTCATCCGCGCATTGTCAAAGAACTGGGCCGCGACGGCCGACGTCAGCGTGATCGTGTCGCCGGAGACCGAACTCACCGTCGCCGTGCGCGGGTTCTGGCTGCGCGCGGCATCGATCCGGAACAGAGACACCGCCCCGTCCCCGCCCGGCGTGAAGATCAGGTTCGACAGCGGCGCGCCCGATACCGGGTGCACCAGCCCATAAGGAAAGCGCGCCGCACCGGTTTCCCGGTCGACCACCAGCGCCTCTTTCCAGTCTGTTCCATCATCGCTCACCTTGACGCTGAGATCGTCATTGCCCACCAGGCCGATCTCAGCCCGGCCCGACCAGCCCGACTGCATTAACAGGGACAGCGTGTTGCCCGCCGCCTCCTTGTTCAGCGTATAGCGCAGGTCCCCGTCGCCGCCCTCGCCCGTGCCGAGCGCCGTCCACAGCACCTTGTTCAGCTTCGCCGCAAACGGGTTCTCCGCATCCGCCTCCGTGCCAACGCCGAGAAGCAGCAGCTGCTGCAACACCTCCGGCGCCGCCACCGCCCCGCCCCACGCGCCGTCCTTCCAGACGACCAGCGCGTCTTCATCCAGCACATAAGCCACCCAGCCCGGCTGCGGCTCGGCGAACGCCCACGCCCCGTCCTGCCAGCCGGCAATCTCGCCCGCATGTCCCTCCCAGATACCGGACGCCGCCTCGCCCACAATCCAGCATTCGCCCGCCGCCGGCTCGGCAGGCGGCGCACTGACCGCGCGGCTCTCCGCCGCCAGTTGCACCAGCATGTCCAGCCGGCGCAGGCTCTCGTTGAGGGTTACGTGTTTCTGCGCCTGGTTCGGTGCGA
The DNA here is from genome assembly GCA_040223555.1 of Hyphomonas sp. Classification (GTDB taxonomy): domain Bacteria; phylum Pseudomonadota; class Alphaproteobacteria; order Caulobacterales; family Hyphomonadaceae; genus Hyphomonas. The sequence goes on along the minus strand of JAVKGA010000007.1, from coordinate 414,305 downwards.
GGTAGGGCAGCGCGAGGCGCGGCGTCGAGGTCATGGGGGCAATCTCCGGGTCTGATCAGGACCGGAATTTACACCCGCGCCCTGCCCCGTCGGATTCGCAGGTCCAGATCAGCGACTGCTGTAGGAAAAAGGTGTTGCATAAGCCCGCGCGAACGCAACGAGTTGCGGCTCAAAACGGCGAGGCAAAGTCCGAGAATCTCTGCGCCGTTGCATCTTTCTTGGACAGGGTCGCGGTTGCTGGATCAATTCCCCAGTCAATCGCAAGCTCCGGATCGTTCCACAGCACAGCCCCGTCATTCTCCTTCGAATAAGGCGCATCAACCTTGTACTGAATCTCGGTATCCGGCTGCAGGGTCGCAAAGCCGTGCAGGAAGCCGCGCGGTACGAAAATCTGCACGCCGTTCTCCGCCGACAGTTCCGCCTTCACCCATTTGCCATAGGTCGGCGAGCCCTTCCTTGCGTCCACGGCAACGTCAATGACCGCGCCCCGCACCACCCGGACGAGCTTGGCCTGAGCAAAGGGCGGCGCCTGGAAGTGCAGCCCGCGAACCGTGCCAACCGGCGCCGAATAGGAATGGTTGTCCTGAATGAAATCGGCCGTCACCCCGGCCGCCTTGAAGCGATCCGCATTGTAGGTCTCGGAGAAATAACCCCGTGCATCCCCGAACCGCGCCGGCGTGACCAGCTTCACGTCAGGAATGGCCAGGGACTCAACTTTCAACGACATGGGCAACCTCGATAGGATCAACGCCGGTCGCTTTAGCCGCGATTGGCGGCGCCTCCAAGAAGCGGGCTGCGCGCATACCAGGTAAAGTGCGATTGTAGGCCCCGCCAGTATCTGGTTAGTCTCCCGCCGATGTCAGGAAACCGGGTAGTCCACACGTGACCGTTGCTGCGGCCATCCAGTACGGCAAGGCGCTGGCGCGCGGCCTGATTCTGCCGCGTCCGGGTCCTGCGCCCCGGCCAGCGGCAAGCGGCGAGCCCCTCGTTGTCGCCGGCATGTTCCGCACCGGCAGCGGCCTCGGCCGCGCGGCGCAGCGCTGTTTCGAGGCGCTTCAGCAGGAAGGCGCAGCCCCCGTCGCCGTCGATCTCAGCGAACTGTTCCATCAGGCCGATCTCGCCCCATCGGTCCCCCTGCAGCCCTTCCCGCAAACGAAGCGGGGCACGCTGATCCTGTTCGCCAACCCGCCGGAAGTCGAGCGCGCGCTGATGGGTCTTGGCCTGCGCCGCTGGCATGACTGGCACATCATCGGCGCCTGGGTCTGGGAGCTGACTGTGGCCCCGGCTGAATGGCAGCGGCAGGCCAACATGGTTTCGGAAATCTGGGCCCCCAGCCGCTTCGTCGCGGATGCCTTCGAGGCCCGCTATGACCGGCCCGTGCGGATCGTGCCGCACCATGTGCCTGTTCCTGCCGACCCGCCGCCCCGGCATAATGCGAAGCTGCAGGTTCTCACCATCGCCGACGCCCGCTCCTCGCTCGAGCGGAAGAACCCGGTCGTCGCCGTTGAGATGTTCCGCGCGGCCTTCCCGGCGGATTACCCGGCCGAACTCACCGTGAAGTGCCGCAATCTCGCGCTCTTTCCGGAACATGCCGCCCGGCTCCACAAAGCCATCGGCGGGGACACCCGGATCCGCCTCGCGGATACGACACTCACGGATGCAGAGCAGGCGGCGCTTCTGGACAGCGCGGACATCCTCCTGTCGCCCCATCGCTCGGAAGGCTTCGGCATGAACCTTGCCGAGGCGATGGCCGCCGGGAAATGCGTGATTGCCACCGGCTGGTCCGGCAATCTCGCCTTCATGGACGAGACGGCCGCGATCCCCCTGCCCTACTCGCTGGTGCCCGTGAACGACCCCGCCAGCATCTACACGCCGGAGCCCGGAACGCTCTGGGCCGAGCCGGACTTCGCCGCCGGGGTCGCCGCCCTGCAGGCGCTGGCCGCCGATCCGGAACGTCGCCGGACCCTTGGTGCGAAGGCACGCCAGCTCGTCTCCGAGCAGCTTGGCACCGGCATTTTCCGGGAAGCCCTGGAAGGTCGCCCGCTGCCCGCCTGATCTGGCCCGCAAGCGCACCGCGAAACCTTGCGCCGTCCCGGCACCCGTGATAACCGCCGCGCAAGCATATAAAGGATCGTTGATATGGCTGTTCAGGACAAAACCAAAGACTATTACGTCAAGGACATCTCGCTCGCCGAGTTCGGCCGCAAGGAGATCGCAATCGCCGAAACCGAAATGCCGGGCCTGATGGCTGCGCGCGAGGAATTCGGCCCGTCGCAGCCGCTGAAAGGCGCCCGCATTGCCGGCTCGCTGCACATGACGATCCAGACCGCCGTCCTGATCCAGACCCTCGAAGCCCTTGGCGCCGAAGTGCGCTGGGTTTCGTGCAACATTTACTCGACGCAGGACCACGCCGCCGCCGCCATCGCCGACAACGGCACGGCCGTCTTCGCCTACAAGGGCGAAACGCTGGAAGAATACTGGGACTATACCGACCGCATGTTCCAATGGCCGGGCGACAAGGGCGCCAACCTCATCCTCGATGATGGCGGCGACGCGACCATGTACCTGATCCTCGGCGAGCGCGCCGAGAAAGATCCGAAATTCCTCGAGAAGCCCGGTTCGGAAGAAGAAAAATTCCTCTTTGCCCAGATCAAGAAGCGCATGGCGGCCTCGCCGGGCTGGTTCAAGAAAACCAAGGCCGGCATCCGCGGCGTCTCCGAAGAAACCACCACGGGCGTCAACCGCCTGTACCAGCTGGAGAAGAAAGGCGAACTGCCTTTCCCGGCCATCAACGTCAACGACTCGGTCACCAAGTCGAAATTCGACAACAAATACGGCTGCAAGGAATCCCTCGTCGACGCGATCCGTCGCGGTACGGACGTTATGATGGCCGGCAAGAAAGCCTTCGTCGCCGGCTACGGCGATGTCGGCAAAGGCTCCGCCGCGTCACTCTCCGGTTCGGGCGCCCGCGTGGCCGTTTCCGAAATCGATCCGATCTGCGCCCTGCAGGCCGCCATGGACGGATATGAAGTCCTCACCATGGACGAAGCCGCGCCGAAGTTTGATATCTTCGTCACCGCGACCGGCAACAAGGACATCCTGACTGTCGATCACATGCGCGCCATGAAAGACATGGCGATCGTCTGCAACATTGGCCACTTCGACAACGAGATTCAGGTCGAAGGTCTGCGGAACTTCCAGTGGACCAATATCAAGCCGCAAGTCGACATGATCACCTTCCCGGATGGCAAGCGGATCATCCTCCTGTCCGAAGGCCGCCTCGTGAACCTTGGCAACGCCACCGGCCACCCGAGCTTCGTCATGTCCGCCTCGTTCACGAACCAGACGCTCGCCCAGATCGAACTTCACGTTCGCAACGGAGACTATGAGAACAAGGTCTACACGCTGCCGAAACATCTCGACGAAAAAGTCGCCCGCCTCCACCTCGCAAAACTCGGCGTCCAGCTGACAGAGCTTTCGAAGTCACAGGCGGACTATATCGGCGTCGAGACCGCAGGTCCGTTCAAACCGGAACATTACCGCTACTAGGTTTCGGGAGCGCGCGTGGCGCAGGGCTTTATCCTCACTCTCTCCTGCCCGGACGGGGTAGGCATCGTCGCGCGCCTCGCGCGGCTGATGGAGGATCATGCCTGCTTCATCGTCAACTCCCGCACCTTCGGTGATCCGGAAACAGCCCGCTTCTTTGCCCGCATCGTGTTCAGCACGCCGGATGATTCCGGCGCGCTGGACAAGGTGAGGTCGGGCATGGAAACGGTTGGCCATGCTCTCGGCGCGGACTGGGAAATCCGTCCGTCTGCGGAGCGGATGCGCACGCTGCTGCTCGTCTCGAAATCCGATCACTGTGCCAATACACTGCTCTACTCAGCCCGGCGCGGCGAATTGCCGATCGAAGTCACCGGCATCGTCTCCAACAATGAAACGCTGAAGGGCGCCTTTGCCCACTGGAACCTGCCCTGGTTCCATGTCCCGGTCACGGCAGACACCAAGCCGGAGGCAGAGTCCCGTCTCTTCGCCATCATGGAAGAAAGCCGCACCGAACTGGTCGTTCTCGCGCGATACATGCAGGTGCTCAGCCAGGAGGCGTGCCGCCGCCTTGAAGGGCGCATCATCAATATCCACCACTCCTTCCTGCCCGGCTTCAAAGGCGCCCAGCCCTATCATCAGGCGCATGCCCGCGGCGTGAAAGTGATCGGCGCGACCGCCCATTACGTCACCGCCGACCTCGATGAAGGCCCGATCATCACGCAGGCCACCGAGGCCATCGACCATACTTTTTCGCCCGACGACATGGTGGAGACCGGCCGCCATATCGAAGGCATCGCCCTCCTGCGTGCGGTCAAGGCCCATGCCGAACACCGCGTCTTCCAGAACTCCGGCAAGACCGTCGTCTTTGCCCGTTAAACCATCAGCCCTCAGAGGAAAACTGACATGCCCCTGAAATCCCACGAATTCACCAGCGAGAGTGTTGCCGAAGGCCATCCGGACAAGGTCTCCGACCAGATTTCGGATGCCATCGTCGATCTTTTCCTGTCGCGCGATCCGACATCCAAAGTGGCCGTAGAGACGCTTTGCACAACCAACCTCGTCGTCCTCGCCGGCGAAGTGCGCACCAATAACGGTGCCGTCGTCACCAATGAGGAGATGAACGAAGCGGCGCGCAAGGTCGTGAAAAAGATCGGTTATGAACAGGAAGGCTTCCATTGGGAGCACATGAAGGTCCAGAACTACGTACACGGACAATCTGCCGAAATCGCGCAAGGCGTCGAAGCCGGCCAGGGCCTCTTCAAGGAAGAAGGCGCCGGCGACCAGGGCATCATGTTCGGCTACGCGACGACCGAGACGCCGGAGCTGATGCCCGCTACGCTCGTCTATTCCCACCAGATCCTCGAAGAGCTCGCCAAGCTGCGCCACTCAGGCAAACATCCGGAGCTGGAGCCCGACGCAAAAAGCCAGGTCACCCTCCGCTATGAAGGCTCCAAACCGGTCGGCGTGAACGCCGTCGTCGTCTCCCACCAGCACGGCAAGGATGTCAGCCAGGACATGCTGCGCGAGATCATCCGCCCGGTCGTCGCGAAAGTCCTGCCAGAAGGCTGGTTCCCGCCGGAAGACAAGTTCTACGTCAACCCGACGGGCAGCTTCTATGTCGGCGGCCCGGACGGCGATTCCGGCCTCACTGGCCGCAAGATCATCGTCGACACCTATGGCGGCGCAGCCCCGCATGGCGGCGGCGCCTTCTCCGGCAAGGACCCGTCCAAGGTCGACCGCTCGGCCGCCTATGCCACGCGCTACCTCGCCAAGAACGTTGTCGCCTCGGGCCTTGCCGAGCGCTGCACCATCCAGGTTAGCTATGCCATCGGCGTCGCCCAGCCCCTGTCGATCTATGTCGACACGCACGGCACGGGTCGGGCCGATGAGGCCCTGATCGCCAAGACCCTGCGCGAGCTGTTCGATCTCTCCCCGGCCGGCATCCGCAAACACCTGAGCCTCGCCGCCCCGATCTACAGCCCGACCGCCGCCTACGGCCATTTCGGCCGCGCACCCGGCACTGACGGCACGTTCACCTGGGAGAAGACGGACCTCGTAGACGCGTTGAAACGTCTGGTTAACTAGGCCGCTCGGATCGGAGTCCGTCCGCCCCCGAAATCGCTGCAAATTAGAGTGAACGCCGCTATCCATGCGGCGTTCATTTGCATTCGGATACAGCCCGATGGCGGCATCCCGGGCTTGCCCGGATGCGAATTCGGACGATACTGAATCAAAGGCCGGGTCCTGATCGGAGCCGGCCGCCTGCAGGAGCACACGCAATGCCTTTTGACGCTCGCCCGGACGCGGATGGAATCGACTTTGACGCCTTTCAGCGCGCCGACTGGACCAGTCCGGACAATCTGCGGCTCGGAAGCGATTTCAGTTCCGTCCGCGGCGCCGTGACGGCAACAGACTCCGGCGCGCGGATTGCAAACTTTTCATACTCCTCCCATGCCCTCCAATGCTGCCCCTGCGGGCAGGACCATTCCGCCGAACTCCTCGCCCACAAGATCTCGCTCGCCGCCGGCACGACCGAAGTCTGGGTCTCGGCTCCGGAGACCGGAACAGAAAGCGCGCCGCCCGGATCGCCCGAAATGCCGGAACATCAGACATTCACAATTCCAGGCGAAGTGGATGGCGCAACTACTACAACGACAACAATCTCAATTGGAGATTCTGTCGTTAGCCAGATCGAAATTAGTGGAGATCAGGACTGGTACCAAATCAACTTACAGGCGGGCGTTACATATGAATTCCGCCTGTCCGCCAACGGCGGCAGCGACCTGGACTCATATCTTGAAATCATGAGTGCGTCAGGCGAAAAGCTGGCAGAAGCAGACGACATTTCAACTGGTCGCGTGCTTGATACGATACTTTTGTACACGCCAAACTCCAGCGGCACCTACTACGTAAATGCACACGGATGGCAAGACTCCAACAATGAGACCTCTACAGGTTCTTACACTTTGAGCACTAGTATCGCTCAACCGTGGAGTGTCGATCAGATAGCTACGTATCTTGTAAACGGCAATGCCCCGGGTCTCGGCGCCCGCTGGGCGAACTTTACTATCAGCTACAACATCGAAGACCTCACCCAGGTCGAGCGTGACATGGCCGAACGCGCGCTCGACATGTGGGAAGCCGTCACCCCGTTCAACTTCGTTCGCACGACGGGCTCTGCCGGTATCACCTTCGTCAACGCCGTCGTCGATGACCCGGACCACAATCCTGAGGATGCCGGCAATGAGGCTGCCTATGCGAGTACCGGTACCTCCGGAAGCAACATCATCTCCAGCACGATCGTCATCACCAGCGGCTGGAGCATTACCGCCGGCGGACAAGGCTTCGACGGCTACCCGCAACAGACCTATATCCACGAGATAGGCCACGCTCTCGGACTTGGCCATTCCGGCCCCTATGACGGCGAAGCCGACTACGGCACCGACAATCTCTACACGAACGATCACTGGGCCTACACGGTGATGTCCTACTTCGACCAGCTCGAAGCCGGTCACGGCAATTACCGCTACGTCCTCGGCCTGCAGCAGGCCGACATTGCCGCCATCCAGATGCTCTACGGCGCCAATCCGGCAGGCACCTATGCCGGCAATACGACCTTCGGCTTCAACTCATCCGCTCCCGGAACGAATATCGACTGGTCACAGTTCGTCCTCGTCCAGCCGGAGGGCACCTACCGCCGCCCACCCGCGATGACGCTTTACGACACCGGCGGCATCGACACGATCAACCTGTCCGGCTTCTCCCAGCCACAGATCGTCGACCTGCGCCCCGGCACTTTCTCCAGCCTCGGGGACCGGCCGGATCCGTCCATTCCGCACTATGTCAACGTCGTGGCCATTGCAGAAAACACGATCATCGAGAACATCGTTGGCGGAAACGGAAACGACACCTTTACTGGCAACACCGCCAACAACGTCTTCACCGGCGGAAACGGCAATGACACAATGACCGGCGGCGCCGGCGTCGACACGTACATATATCGCCCTGGCGACGACGCCGACACGGTGACGGATTTCGCGGTCGCCTCTGACCGGATCGACCTGACGGCCTTCTCATCCTCGGCTGCCACCGCAGCCTTCAACGGCCGCACATCCTCCGGAGGCGGAACACTCCTCACCTTCGGCGCCGGCCAGACAATCCTTCTGCAAGGCGTCTCCACCGGCCAGCTGACACTGAGCAATCTTATTCTGGCTGCGAGCCCACCTCCGCCACCGCCGCCTCCACCGGGGCCGATCGTTGGCACGCCCGGTCCGGACACGCTGAATGGCACTACGGGAAATGATACGATCCAGGGTCTCGCGGGGAATGACATCCTCAATGGCCTGAACGGAAACGACATCCTCGAAGGCGGAGACGGCAACGACCAGCTGTTTGGCGGCGACGGGAATGATCGACTTGTTGGCGGATCAGGGGCCGATTTCGCTGATGGTGGTGCGGGGACTGACACGGCCGTATTTTCCTGGTCATCTGCCACCGCCGCTTTTGTGCGCGTCGGCACCTCTGTTTATGTTGGCGGCCAAGGGCAGACGACATACGACCAGCTGTTAAATGTCGAGTTGCTCGAATTCACCAATACAACGGTAAACAGCAGCACGGCGACGGCATTTGACCCACTTCAATACCTCGCAAGCCATGCTGACTTAATCAGGGCGTTCGGAACTAATCAGACGCTTGCAATTGCACATTATGTCAACCGCGGCACATTCGAGGGCCGCGCAGCTGACAGGTTTGATGCCGCGCAATACATCGCATCATATGGAGACTTGATCCGAGCGTTCGGAACAGACGAAGCAGCTGGCACAAATCACTTCGTCTCCCGCGGCTACAATGAAGGGCGAGCGGCTGACCGTTTTGATGGTGTGCGCTATGTGGCTTCGAACCCCGAGCTTATTGCGTCTATCGGGATCAACGAAACCGCGGCCGCACAGCACTATCTATCCCAAGGGTATGCAGCGGGTTCCCCACTCACCGGTTTTGATCCGCTTCAGTACATAGCTTCTCATGCTGACCTCATCCGGGCGTTCGGAACGAACCAAACGGCGGCGACTTTGCACTTTGTTTCGCGCGGATTCTCCGAGGGCAGAGCAGAAGACCGGTTCGACGCCCTGCGCTACATTGCGTCCCATAGTGATTTGATCCGAGCATTCGGAGTCGATGAAAACTTAGGCACTGCGCACTTTATCAAGTACGGATTTGCCGAAGGTCGCTCTACGACCAAATTCGATCCGGCTCAGTATCTGGCGACCTATGCAGACCTACGCTCGGTTTTCGGGAGCGACCTTGAAGCCGCGACTTTTCACTATATCCGATATGGCTTTTACGAAGGCCGGAATGCATTTCAAGGAGCGGAACCACAGCAGGAACTTGAAAATTCGTTGCTCTTTCAGTCTCCGAACGACAACGCATTAAACGAACAAGATAGTGGATTGGGATCAATCACGCTTTCCAATGAATTTGGAAACTTGACTGATGTAGCAATACCAAATGCATCAGAGTCTAATGGAGATATGCAACTCGCTGCTAAGGACTCTGCGGTGACGATTGAAGTCAACGTCGCGGAGGCAGACCTGCTAGATTCGTTTGACTTTTCGGGCCTGCCCTCTGTCAGCGATGACGCGCCCATAACAGGAGGCCTTTCCGGCGCGGCAAAAGGACCACTGGGCCATGCGGGAGCGGACCTGATCCAGATCATCGACATATTTGATCTGGATACGGACCATTTCACGCTGGACCGCCCGGATGGGATCGACTGGCACGGCGCCTGATCGGGCCACAAACCACCAAACAGAAAAAGGGCCGGAGACATCTCCGGCCCTTTTTGTATCAGCCGTTGAAGCCCAGTACCGTCCCGATTACCCGGTCCTGATCTTCATGCGAAAGGTAGGGGTGCATCGGCAAAGCCAGCACGTGTTTGCTCGCCGTCTCGGTCACCGGCAGGCTGCCGGCAGCAGGCGCAAACTTCTCGGCGAAGTCCTGCTGGTGGATGGGCACCGGATAATAGACCATGCTGGGAATGCCGTTGGCGGAAAGGTGCGCCTGCAGACCGTCGCGGTTCTCGTGCTCGATGACGTACTGCGCCCAGACGCTCTGCCCGCCCGCGATCACACTTGGCACGCGCCGGACCTTGCCGGCAAACGCGGCAGAATAACGCTGCGCCACGGCTTCGCGCTTCTCGATCTCATCGGCAAAGATCTTCAGCTTCTCGAGCAGGATCGCCGCCTGGATTGTATCCAGACGCGAATTCATCCCCACACGGAGGGACAGGTATTTCGGGTCGTGGTGAAAATTGCGCTGCGCCGCGTCCGTCGGCGTCACCTTGCCATAGACCCGCAGCGACTCGATCAGCTCCGCCAGCGCGCTGTCATTGGTCACAATGGCGCCGCCATCCCCGTAACAGCCGAGCGGTTTCGCCGGGAAGAAGCTCGTCGTCGCGATGTCCGCCCAATCGGTCGGATGCCTGCCGTCCAGCGTGCAGCCATAGCCCTGCGCCGTGTCCGCAATCAGCTTCAGGCCGTGCGTGTCGCACAGCGCCCGAATCGCCGGATAGTCCGCCGGCTGACCAAACAGGTCCACTGAGATCACGACTTTCGGCGTCAGTTTGCCCTCGGCTTTCACGCGCGCAATGGCTGCCTTAAGGCTCGCCGGGTCCATGTTGTAGGTGTCCGGAAGGATGTCCACGAACACCGGTGTTGCGCCAAGCCAGGGCACGACCTGCGCCGTCGCCACGAAGGTAAAGCTCGGGCAAAAAACCGCGTCGCCCGGCTTCAGCTGCCAGGCCATCAACGCCAATGCCAGCGCGTCCGTGCCGTTCGCGCAGCTCACCGCATGCTTCGCCCCGCACCAGGCCGCCAACTGTTTCTCCAACTCGCCGACTTCCGGGCCAAGCACATAACGCCCGCTCTCGATCACGCTCTGCACGGCCGTATTGATCTCGGTTTCGATACGCCGCCGCTGGGCCTGTAGGTCAATGAACTGCATGGGAACACTCCGGATAATCACTCGCCGCGGGTGTTAGGCGCTTTCGCACGTCCCCCGCCAGTCACACTTGGTTTCAGCGTGTGTCAGCTGAACTCGACCCGCTCCTGCGAGAAATAGAACAGCGAGCGCGTCTCGTCATCGAGCACATCGCTTTCGACGTTCAGCAGGGTGCGCATCGCGTTCTTCCGGTCGCGCAGTGCATGATTGAAATCCGCCTCGATCTGCTTGTCGGCGCCGGTGCGCGTCATCGCCTCGCGGATATCCATGTAGAGCGTCAGCGAGCCGGCCAGGAACATCGACTCCCAGGCAATCTTGCTCGCGATCTTGTCGTGGATGTCGATATAATTGAACTGGCGCACCATCACCGACTGGCGCTTGCAGATGAAATCCAGCTCATGGCGATAGTCCGGATGGCGCAGGTAATAAGCCTTCAGCGCCGACAGCTCCGCCTCGAACTGCGTCTTGGTTTCCTCCGGCAGGCTGTCATGCATGATCACGACAATGTCGATATCCGATCCCTTGACCATCTCGCCACTAGCGGAATGCTCGCGCGGCTCATTATGGGCAAGAAAATAGGCGAGGTCTCCCGCGATGAACGCGCACACCTGGCTGCGCACTTCGCGCGTCTGTTTCAGGAACACGGTCCGCAGCGCCGCCTGCGCTACCGCCAGCTTCTCGCGGCTCACCTCGCGGTGCATGTTCGACAACAGCCCCTGCCGCTCGATCATCTGCTCGCGCTGACCCGGCAGGCCGAACAGGGTGAATGACAGGAAGTCCCGCAGGATCGACGGGCTGAGCCGCACCTGGTCATCGCGCGTGATGTCAAACCGCAGGTAATAGCTCGCAAAGTGCGAAATCAGGAAAGACTGGCTGCGAAAGCAGGCCTGCCACAGCCCCAGCACCGGCACATCCGCCAGCGCCCAGGCCAGCTCCTTGCCGATCTGCGGGCCCTTCTCGCGCAGGATTTCAATGACGCGCGCTTCAATCGCGTCGCTTGTCTCCGCAGGCATGGGCGTGTCTCCAGCTGTTAAGCTGGACTATTCGACCGTCACCGACTTCGCAAGGTTGCGCGGCTGATCCACGTCCGTGCCTTTGACCACCGCCACATGATAGGCCAGCAATTGCAGCGGAATGGCCGCCAGAATCGGCAGCGAGATATCGTCGCCGTCTGGCAGGCGGATCACATGGTCGGCGCGCTTCCCGGCCGCCTTGATGCCCTTGTCGTCCGAAATCAGAATCACCTCGGCGCCGCGCGCCCGCACCTCTTCCACGTTCGAGATCGTCTTCTCGAACAGCTCGTCATAGGGCGCCACGACAACGACCGGCAGGCCCTTCTCGATCAGCGCAATCGGCCCATGCTTCAACTCGCCGGCGGCGTAGCCTTCGGCGTGGATGTAAGACACTTCCTTCAGCTTCAGCGCGCCTTCCAGTGCCAGCGGGTAATACCGCCCACGCCCTAGGAACAGCACATCCCGCTTGCCGGCAATCGCCTTGGCGATCTCCCTGATCTGCGCCTGCGATTCAATTGCCTCGGTCACCTTGCGCGGCAGGGCCAACAGGCTTTTCACATACTTGATCTCGTCGCCCGGCAGCAGGTGCCCGCGCGCCTTGGCCGCCGCCAGCGCCAGCACCGCCAGCACAGACAGCTGCGCCGTAAACGCCTTGGTCGAGGCAACGCCGATCTCCGGCCCCGCATGGGTCGGCACGATGGCCCCGGCTTCGCGCGCAATCGAACTTTCCGGCACATTGACCACAGCAATCGCGGGTTTGCCATTCTGACGGCAATAGCGCAGCGCCGCCAGCGTATCGGCGGTCTCGCCCGACTGGCTCACGAACATCGAGAAACCCGTCTGCGGCAGCACCGGCTTGCGATAGCGGAACTCCGACGCAATGTCCGGCTCAAACGCCAGCTTCGCGATCTGCTCGAACCAATATTTCGCCGTGAACGCCGCATAGTAGGCCGTGCCGCAGGCAATCGCCACGCCCCGGTCGGCCTCGGCAAAGATGTTCGCCGCCACCTGGCTGACTTCAATCGTCTGCGCCTTCTGGTCGATATAGGGCAGGATCGAACGGGCCAGCGATTCCGGCTGCTCATGGATTTCCTTCAGCATGAAGTGGTCATATTCGCCGCGCTCGATCAGCGCGTCATTCACTGCCGAGGTCACACGCGGCCGGTTCACCCGGTCGCCGCGCACATTGCGGATGTCGAAGCTGTTCTTCGTCAGGACGACCCAGTCGCCCTCTTCAAGGTAAGTCACGTCGCGCGTCAGCGGCGCCAGCGCGATGGCGTCCGAGCCGAGATACATCTCGCCCTCGCCATAGCCGAGCACCAACGGAGAGCCCTTGCGCGCGCCGATCACGAGGTCCGGCTTGTCCGCAAAGATCATGGCAATCGCGAAAGCGCCCGTGAATTCCTTCATGGCCGCGCCAAACGCGTCCACCTCGTCCATGCCCTCGGCGATATTCTGCGCCACCAGCTGGGCGATCACTTCCGTGTCGGTTTCAGACTCGAAAACCCTTCCCTTGGCTTCCAGGCCCTCGCGCAATTCGCGGTAATTCTCGATGATGCCGTTGTGCACCACAGCCACGCCGTCCGCCATGTGGGGATGCGCGTTGGTCTCATTCGGCGCGCCGTGCGTGGCCCAGCGGGTGTGTGCAATGCCGGTCAGACCTTCGACAGGCTCATCATCGAGGCGTGCCTGCAGGTTATGGATCTTGCCCTTGGCCCGGCGGCGCTCGATGCCCTCGTCCCAGGCCACCGCGATTCCCGCGCTGTCATAGCCGCGATACTCCAGCCGCTTCAGCCCGTCCACGAGCCGCGTTGCCACCTGGCCTTTGCCGGCAATTGCCACGATTCCACACATTGGGGTCCACTCCTACGCTTCGCCTGATTGGCGAATGCAGCCTCATTAGACCCCGCGAGTCTGGCTGCACAATGACGATTTATGTTCATTTATGACATGTAATAAGGCCTTTCCGGGGAGGGCCTGACGGCGCCCGGAAGCTTTAGTTTTCCTGAATGGTCGCTACGGTGCCGCCACCCCACCTTTCCATTCCGGGCAAGGCGGTCTAACGGACGCCTTCGCCTCATTTCACGGGGATTCCCCTTGCCGACCCTGACCCATCTCGACCGGCTCGAAGCCGAAAGCATCCACATCCTGCGGGAAGTCGCCGCCGAGTGCGAGAAGCCCGTGATGCTCTATTCGATCGGCAAGGATTCGGCCGTCATGCTGCATCTGGCGCTGAAGGCTTTCTACCCCTCGCGCCCGTCCTTCCCGCTGCTGCATGTCGATACCGGCTGGAAGTTCAAGGAGATGATCGCCTTCCGCGACCGCAAGGTGAAAGAGCTTGGCCTCGAGCTCATGGTCCACATGAACCCTGACGGCGTGGCAGAGGGCGTCGGCCCGTTCACCCACGGTTCGGCCTACCACACGGACGTGATGAAAACCGTCGGCCTCAAACAGGCGCTCGACAAGTATGGCTTCGACGCGGCCTTCGGCGGCGCGCGGCGCGACGAGGAAAAATCCCGCGCCAAGGAGCGCATCATCTCGGTACGGACCGCCGGCCACCGCTGGGACCCGAAACGCCAGCGCCCCGAACTCTGGAACACCTACAACACGCGCCTGCACAAGGGCGAAAGCCTGCGCGCCTTCCCGCTCTCGAACTGGACGGAGCTGGACATCTGGCAATACATCCGCCGCGAGAAAATCGAGCTCGTCCCGCTCTACTTCGCCGCGCCGCGCCCCGTGGTGGACTGGAACGGCACGATGATCATGGTCGATGATGACCGCGTCCCGCCCGAAATCGCAAAGAACGCGCAAACCAAATCCGTCCGCTTCCGCACCCTCGGCTGCTATCCGCTCACCGGCGCCGTCGAGAGCGAAGCCAAGACACTGGACGAGGTGATCCAGGAAATCCTCCTCACCACGACCTCCGAACGCCAGGGCCGCGCCATCGACAAGGATCAGGCCGCATCGATGGAGAAGAAGAAGCAGGAGGGCTATTTCTGATGCGCCTGCACGATGATCTCATCGCCGAAGATATCGGCGCCTATCTTGAGGCCCATGAGCAGAAATCCCTGCTCCGCTTCATCACCTGCGGCTCGGTTGATGACGGCAAATCCACGCTGATCGGCCGCCTCCTCTACGATTCGAAGATGATCTTCGAAGATCAGCTCGCCACCCTCGAAGCCGACTCCAAGCGCGACGGCACGCAGGGCGACAATATCGACTTTGCCCTCCTCGTGGACGGCCTCGCCGCCGAGCGCGAGCAGGGCATCACCATCGATGTCGCCTACCGCTTCTTCGCGACGCAGAAACGCAAGTTCATCGTCGCCGACACGCCCGGCCATGAACAATACACCCGCAACATGGCCACCGGCGCCTCGACCGCCGACGCCGCCATCCTGATGATCGACGCCCGCAAGGGCATCCTCACCCAGACGCGCCGCCATTCCATCATCGCCACCCTGCTCGGCATCCGCCACCTCGTCCTCGCCATCAACAAGATGGACCTCGTTGGCCATAAACAGTCCGTGTACGACCAGATCGTTGCAGACTACAAAGTGTTTGCCGAGGCCCTGCCCGGTAACCTCGAAATCACGCCCATCCCGATCTCCGCCCTCGCTGGCACAAATATCACCGAGCGCTCGCCCGAGACCCCCTGGTATACCGGCCCGAGCCTGATGGATTTCCTCGAAACCGTCGAGATCGCCAAGGAGGCCGAGACCCTGCCGCTGCGCATGCCGGTCCAGTGGGTCAACCGTCCGAACCTCGACTTCCGCGGCTTTTCCGGCCAGATCGCCTCAGGCTCCGTCAAGCCCGGCGAGAAGGTCCGCTCGCTCCCCTCGGGCCGCGAAACCACCGTCACCCGCATCGTCACGCAAGGCGGCGACCTTTCCGAAGCCGTCGCCGGCCAGTCCGTCACGCTGGCCTTTGCCGACGAGATCGACACCTCGCGCGGCGACGTGATCGCCGCCGGTGCCGAGCCGCCGGAAGTCTCCGACCAGTTCCAGGTCAAGCTTCTCTGGA
Organism: Hyphomonas sp.; assembly: GCA_040223555.1. Taxonomy (GTDB): domain Bacteria; phylum Pseudomonadota; class Alphaproteobacteria; order Caulobacterales; family Hyphomonadaceae; genus Hyphomonas. Next base: position 398,730 of record JAVKGA010000007.1, on the reverse strand, counting down.
TGAGCGAGAACCCGCTCCTCCCCGGGCGCCGCTACTTCCTGAAGTCCGGCACAAAAACCGTCTCGGCCACCGTCAACGCCCCCAAGCATGGCATCGACGTCAACACGATGGCGGAAACCCCCGCCCGCACGCTGGAACTCAACCAGATCGGCGTCACCACGCTCGCCCTCGACCAGTCCATCGCCTTCGATCCGTACACGGAGAACCGCCTCACCGGAAGTTTCATCCTGATCGACCGCCAGACCAATGACACGGTCGCCCTCGGCCTGATTGATTTCTCACTGCGCCGCGCCGCCAACATCCACTGGCAGGCCATCGACATCACGCGCGACGCGCTCGCCGAACAGAAAGGCCAGCAGGCCGCCGTCCTCTGGTTCACGGGCCTCTCCGGCTCAGGCAAGTCCACCATCGCCAACGCGCTGCAAAAGCGCCTCTTCGGCATGGGCCAGCACACCTTCATCCTCGACGGCGACAATGTCCGCCACGGCCTCAACCGCGACCTCGGCTTCACCGACGCCGACCGCGTGGAAAACATCCGCCGCGTCTCCAATGTCGCGCGCCTTATGTCGGACGCCGGCCTTATCGTACTCGTCTCCTTCATCTCGCCCTTCCGCGCCGAGCGCCAGATGGCACGCAGCCTGATGGCCGACGGCGAGTTCATCGAGATCCATGTCGACACGCCGCTGAAGGTCGCCGAAGAGCGCGACGTGAAAGGCCTCTACAAGAAGGCCCGCGCCGGCGAGATCGCCAACTTCACCGGCATCGACAGCCCCTACGAGCCGCCGCTCAACCCGGAACTGCGCATCGACACCGTCAACCGCACACCTGAAGAAGCCGCCGAAGAAATCCTGAAATTCCTCGCCCTGCGCGGCACGTTCGAGATTTAATCCCTGTCCGGAGCACCAAGCGGAAAGAACGGCCGGAAATACCGCGCCTCGTCTACCGCCCGCGCGAAGGATGGCCGCGCCAGCAGCCGCGCGCGATAGGCGCGAAGCGTTTCATATTGCTCCGGGATCTGATGAACCCAGTCGGCATAGAACAGCGAAGGTGACGCGGCGAGGTCTGCCAGCGTGTAGTCCTCTCCGGCCGCCCAGGTCTTTCCGGCCAGCGCCTTGTCCAGCCAGGCATAGGCCGTCTCCAGCCGCGTCTTCGCCAGCGCCAGCCCGTCTTCGGGCGCCATCGGGATCTGGCCAAGCTTGCTGGCCACCGCCACCTGCTGCGCATCCATCACGTGCAGATCGAAATACCGGTCCATGAAACGCACCTCCAGCGCCGCCATGCGGTCGTCCGGAAGGAACCGCACCGGCCCCGGATAGGCGACATCCAGATACTCCACGATGATGCTCGTCTCGACGAACTGCCGGCCTTCGTCCACCAGCATCGGAAACTTGCCCATCGGCCAGCGCGCCTGCCATTCGGCGACATGTTCCGGCGCATCCGGGCCAATCTCGCGAAACTCGAACGGCGTGCCATTCTCATACAGCGCAATCAGCGCCTTCTGCGTGTAGGAAGAAAACGGATGACCGTAGAGCGCCAGCGGCATGGTAAACCTCATATCAGATGTACGCCGCAACCTATGCAACACGGCGCAGATGTTGCAATCCTGACGCGCGAAACAGGCAGGCGCGGCCGGAACAATCGAGGTTAACTCACCATGACGATCCATCCAGTCATCATGTGCGGCGGCGCCGGCACACGCCTCTGGCCCGTCTCGAACCAGGCCTGCCCGAAACAGTTCCACCGCCTCGTCTCCGACAAGTCCGTGTTCCAGGAAACCGTGCTGCGCTTCCACGGCCAGAAAGGCTTCCATGCCGAGCCGGTCATCATCGGCAACGCGGCTTACGTGGACCTCATCGAATCCCAGCTCGCCGAGATCGGCGTCACGGCCGCCGCCATCCTGCTCGAGCCGCAGGGCCGCAACACCGCCGCCGTCGCCGCTGTTGCGTCACGCTACCTTGCAGACAATCACGAAGGCAGCCTCGGCCTGCTGGTCCCGTCGGACCATTTCATCGGCAAGCCGCAGGTCTTCATCGACGCCGTGCGCGAAGCCGCCGCCACCGCCGCCGAAGGCCTGATCACCACCTTCGGCATTGCGCCGGACCGCCCCGAAACCGGCTTCGGCTATATCCAGTCCGGCGCGCGCCTCTCCGGCCAGATCCTGAAGATCGCCGCCTTCAGGGAAAAACCGGACGCAGGCACCGCCGCGCAATATCTCGCCAGCGGCCTCTACAGCTGGAATGCCGGCATCTTCCTGTTCCGTCCGGACACGATGCTCACCGAACTTGGCCACTACGCGCCCGGCGTGCTCGAAGGCTCAGACCGCGCGCTTGCCGCTGCCTCAACACAAGGTGCCCACCTCTATCTCGACGCCGCCGCCTTCGCGGAAACGCCCTCCATCTCCATCGACTATGCCGTCATGGAAAACACCGCCCATGCCGCCGTCCTCGCCCCGCTCGACTGCGCCTGGAACGATATCGGCACCTGGTCGATGATCGAGGCCGTCTCCATCCGCCAGGCCCATCCCGCCGCCATAGAGATCGACTCCAAAGACTGCCATGTCCACGCCCCGGACGGCACGCTCGTCGCCCTCGTCGGCGTTGAAGGCCTTGTCGTCGCCGTGGAGGGCAACCGTATCCTCGTCACGCGCAAGGACAGCGCGCAGGATGTCGGCGCCGTCGTCAAGGTGCTGAAAGATCGCGGCCTCAAGGACTTCCTGTAACGCCCACCGGTAAGGGCGATAAAGAGACCTGGCAGTTCGGCGTTCGGCAACGCTGAAATCTCTCAGGTCGCGGGTCTGGCGTCCGCCAACGGTCCGTCCCTGTGAATTGTGGTCGGTGTACGGCTATCACCGCTCCGAGCAGATCAAATGCCGCCCTCAGTATCCGCCGTCGCGCGCAACGGTGCCGCGTTCAGCAGATTGAGGAGTTTTGATTCTTCCATGGGCGGTGCAAAAAAGTAGCCTTGGCCGACAGAACAACCGAGGTTGCGCATGGTTTTCAGTTCGACTTCCGTCTCGATCCCCTCTGCCACGATGCGGATGTCGAGTGCTGCGCCGAGTTTCACGACGCTCTCCACGATGACACGCTTCGCGGCGCTTTGGGCGACGTCGTGAACGAAGCTCCGGTCTATCTTGATCTCGCTGAGCGGAAAACTCTCCAGATATCGCAAGTTGGAGTAGCCGGTACCAAAGTCATCGATGGAAATATCTATTCCAAGGCGGCGCAGGTTCTCGAACGCCTGGCGAATGTATTCTGGCTCACCGATCATCAGGTTTTCCGTCAGTTCCAACGTCAGCCACTCGGCCCGGCAGCCGGTCTCATCCAGCAGCCTGCGGACGAACGCCACCATATCGCGCTGCATGAACTCGAGAACCGACACGTTGAAGGCGAAGCGGATGGGCGTTCGGCGACCACGATTGACCGATGCCGCATAGCCCGCCAGCGCGCGCAACCCCCAGTCCCCGATCTCCAGGATAGCCCCTGTATCTTCCGCAATGCCGATGAACCGCGCCGGCGGCTGCAAACCGAAGGTGCCGTGGTTCCACCTCAGCAGAGCCTCGGCACCGACCAGATCTCCGGTGTTGAGATCGATCTGGGGCTGATAATGGAACAGAAGCTCTTCGTTCTTGGCTGCGGTCTGCAACTCGCTCGCCAGGCGGATGCGGCCCCGTGCTTCCCGTTCGTCCGCCACAGCGAAAGCCTGCGGCGCGTGCATGGGCATTGCTTTTGATCGTTGCAGCGCCGCGCCTGCGTGCTGCGCAAGCTGCAGAGGGTCCGTGCCTCGGGGTCCGACCGCAAATCCGGTGGCGAACTGAGCAGCCAGCGACGCGCCGGGGAGCACGAAACGTGGTTTCAACATCTCGAGCACGACCTCGACGGCACTCGCGGCACGGCAAGGATCATTGAGTTCGAAAGCAAGGGCGAAACTGTTGGTGCCTATCCGTGACACGGCCACCGCAGGCAGCGTTGCCAGCCGTCCGGCCACCGCCCGAAGCAGCGCATCGCCGATATCATATCCGAAGCCGCAGTTCACATCGTGAAACCGGAGGATGTCCAGTTTCACCACGACGAGGGCCGCTGCCGTGGCCAGGTTCGTGGCCGACAGCCGGTCAACCAAGCCGTAGCGGTCCAGCAGGCCTGTCAGGCGGTCAATGCCTGCGGCGTGCGTCACATCCCGCATCAGCCCGACGAAATGTGTCACCTGTCCCGCAGGGTTGCGAAAGGGCAAAAGGCGCAATGCGTTGCGAAACATCGTGCCGTCACGCCGGTAGTTTCTCAGTGTGACGGCGCAGTCGCGGCCGTCCCTGAGTGCCGTGCGGATTTCCTCGATTTCAGGCTGCAGGCAGTCGCTGCCCTGAAGATAGCGGCAATTCCTCCCGACCGCCTCGGCTTCGGTATAGCCCGTAATCAGTTCAAACGCGGCGTTGACCTGTATGATCGGCTGGTTTCGCGTCAGCATGTCGGCAATCAGGACGCCGTCGCTGCAATGCGCAAGGGCAAGTGCGGACGCGGGGGACGGAATGCCGACCGGACCCGATGACTCGGTCAGGACCGGCCATCGCAAGGGCCTGAAAGCAGCAATGCTCGCCACAGGCGCGGCGGGTTCGTCGCTGTCAACCGACATCGCGTTGCGCCGCCGAGGCAGAAGAAGTTCGCATCATTTGCCCTCCGGGGGCCAGGATGCGGCGCCGGCAGCGGCCACACAACGGCGGTCAGGCGACACTTCAGGACAAATCGGAGGCGTTTTAGTCGTCTTCCGCTCTTCCGGACCCTGAAGTCTGGAATCGCAGCCGGTACTGTTGCGGCGTGAGGCCCATGCTCCGCAGAAACGCGCGCCTGAGTGTGGCAGTCGATCCGAAGCCTGAAGCAAAGGCAATCGCCTTGATCGGCGACGTGCTTTCCTCCAGCAGGCGCCGGGCTAAATCTACCCGGGTCAGTTCGACATACGAAACCGGGCTCATCTCCATCTCAGCCAGGAACAGGCGCGACAATTGACGCGGGCTCAGGCCGGCCACGTCAGCCAGCGTCTCCAGAGTCAGCGACTGGCGGGCGTTCTCGAGGATATGCAGCCGGGCCCTGTCGATCGGTCCCGTTGATGCAGCCTGCGCCGTCAGGGTTGCGCTGAACTGCGACTGCCCGCCGGGCCGTTTCAGAAAGACCACCAGCCTTCGCGCCACCCAGAGAGCCAGCGCGCGCCCATGATCTTCCTCGATCAGCGAGAACGCGAGATCGATTGCAGCCGACACACCCGCTGATGTGAACACAGGGCCGTCTCGAACAAAAATGCTGTCCGGCTCGACACGGATGTCCGGAAACCGGGCGGCAAGTTGCTCCGTATACTGCCAATGAGTCGTAGCGCGGCACCCGGACAACAGGCCGGCTTCCGCGAGCAGAAAGGCGCCCGTACAGGTCGAACCGTAACGCCTGGCTTGCCTGGCCTGTTCCTGAAGCCAACGTTTTACCCTGTCACTCGGACGGTCAGGCACTCCAAAAGGTCCGGCAACGATCAATGTATCTGACGGCTGGGTCGCGTCGTCTATGCTCGCATCGGGGATGAACTGCATTCCCGAGCAACTCTCGATCGGCGCTCCATGTTCGGTCACAATGCGGACGCGGTACGATTTGCCGGAATCGATTTTGCAATTGGCCTCGAACAACGCATCCTTGACGCCGGCAACTTCAAGCAAATGCACGTTGCCGGGGGCGAAGATTGTGATGATCACGGGTTGTCTCCGCTCGGCGCTTGGGCATCACGACAGATGGATCAGTCACTACGCCCCTTTGCGCCGATCACCAAGGGCATGCCGCCCGGCCGCTTTCCATGGTGCGATCGGCCTGGTCCTCGCCGGCCAGAACCTGAAGCATCCGGCAAACGCCGCCCCTGTACCGTATCGGCACGAAATTCGCCTGACAAACCGCCTGAACACGCAACCGGATTTCTGCTAGATCGAACCCATGACGTCCAAACCGGCCAGCCAGACCGAAAGCACCGAACTGAAGGAGGCCGTGCGCGCCTCCCGCGAAGTCTATTGGCATGCCGGCGGCTTCAGCCTGTTCGTAAACCTCCTGATGCTGACCGGCCCGCTCTACATGCTGCAGGTCTATGACCGGGTGCTCGCCTCCCAATCGATCCCCACCCTCGTCGCGCTGACGCTGCTTGTCCTCGTCCTCTATGGCACGCTCGGCGTGCTCGAATGGGCGCGCTCCGGGCTCTTCAGCGTCGCAGCTTCCCGCTTCGAAGGCGCCCTCAGCGAGCGCGCCGCCAGCGCCGCGATGGCGCTCAGTCTGTCCGATCCCGGCCGCGCCTCCGACCGCCCGATCCGCGACCTGCGCCAGCTGCGCCGCTTCATCGCCAGCCCGGTGCTCGGCGCCATCTTCGACGCGCCGTTCAGCCCGCTTTTCCTGCTCATCCTCTTCATGCTGCATCCGCTGTTCGGCTGGTGGGCGCTGTTCGGCGCAGTCGTCCTCGTCGCCATCTCCGCCCTCAACGAACGCGTCTCCACCCGGCTGACCAAAGAGAGCGAAGACTTCGAGCGCGGCAGCGTCATGCGGTCCGCCGAGATGACCCGCAATGCCGAAGTGCTCAAAGCCCTCGGCATGGGCGAGGCCGTGCGCCGCCGCTGGCAAAACCTGTTCGACGGCGGCGACACCGCCTTCGCGCGCTCCGGCCGCGTCCTTGCCGGTTTCAGCTCCGGCACCAAAGCCTTCCGCCTCTTCCTGCAATCGGCCATCCTCGGCATCGGCGCCTGGCTCGCCATCAACGGCGAGTCCACCGCCGGCGCGATGGTCGCCGCCTCGATCCTCATGGGCCGCGCCATCGGTCCGCTGGAGCAGATCGTCGGCCAGTGGCGCAACATCGTCGGCGCTCGCGAAAGCTGGGCCTCGCTGAAGGGCGCGCTTGAACAGGTGCCGCAACCTGTCCCCCAGATGCCGCTACCACCGATCAAGGGCGCGCTCAGCGTCGAGCAGGCCGTCTCCGGCCCGCCCGGCAGCCAGCATGCCGTCCTCAAGGGCCTGACCTTCTCGCTCCAGCCGGGCGATGTGCTCGGCATCCTTGGCCCCAGCGCCGCCGGAAAATCCTCCCTCGCCCGCGTACTCACCGGCGCCTGGCCCGTCATGGCCGGCCATGTCCGCATCGACGGCGCCGACATATCCAGCCTGCCCAGCGAGACCCTCGGCCCGCAGATCGGCTATCTTCCTCAGCAGGCGGATCTTCTCTCCGGCAGCGTGCGCGACAACATTGCCCGCTTCCGCGACGACGCCTCGCCGGAGGCCATCATCGCCGCCGCGCAAGCCGCCGGTTGCCACGAGATGATCCTGCGCCTTGCCAAGGGCTATGACACCGAAATCGGCCTCGGCGGCGCCTATCTCTCCGCCGGCCAGCGCCAGCGCATCGGCCTCGCCCGCGCGCTGTTCGGAAACCCCAACCTGATCATCCTCGACGAGCCGAACTCCAACCTCGACGGCCCCGGCGAACTCGCCCTCCAGTCCGCCATCGCCGCCGCCAAGTCGCGCGGCGCCACGGTCATCATCATCGCCCACCGCCCGAACGCCATCGTGCATTGCACGAAACTGATGGTGCTGGATGACGGCAAGGTCCGCGAATTTGGTCCGGCCGATGAAGTCCTCGCCAAAGTCCTGCCCAAACAGGTGGGCACCAATGTCCGCACCATCCGCCCGGGAGATGGCAGCCATGGCTGATCTCACGCTGCCCGCCCCGGCGCCCGACCGCGGAGATTTCCTCCGCCAATACCTGATGGCCGGCTGGGGCATCGTCGCCCTCGTCTTCGGCGGCCTCGTCCTCTGGTCGGTCTTCGCCCCGTTCGAAGGTGCCGTGCTGACCGCCGGCCAGGTCTCCGTCGAATCCAACCAGCAGGCCGTCCAGCATCTCGAAGGCGGCATCGTGGCCGAAATCTTCGTACGCGAATCCGACGCGGTCACCGAGGGCCAAAAACTGCTCTCCCTTGACGCCACCTCGACCGGCGCCTCCCTCCAGAGCCTCGAAGCGCGCCTGTTCAGCCTGCTTGGCAATGAGGCGCGCCTGCTCGCGGAGCGCGACGGCAAGACCGCGCTGACCCTGCGCCCCGGCTTCGAAGACCTCGCCGCGCGCCCGGACGTTCAGGCCGTGCTCGCCTCGCAGGAATCGCTGATGACAGCCCGCAGCAACAATCTCGGCACACAGGGCACAATCCTCCGCCAGCGGATCGATCAGCTCAACACGCGCATCGCCGGCATGCAGAGCGAGATCACCGCCAAGGATGACCAGATCGCCCTCGTCGAAGACGAGATCGGCCGCTTCGAAATCCTGATGGAACGCGGCCAGGCCGTCATCACCCGCGTCCTCGCGCTGAAACGCGACCGCGCCCGCCTGCAGGGCGAGAAAGATGCGCTCCTCTCCGACATCGCCGCCACCCGCGTCCAGGTCGGTGAAGCGCGCAGCGAGATCGCCCGGCTCGATCAGGACAATACCGAAACCCTGCTGACCGAGCTGCGCGATGTGCAGACACAGATCAGTGAACTGACGGAAGAGCGCACCGCCCTCGTGGACCGCTCCGGCCGTCTCGACATCACCGCCCCGCGCAGTGGCCGTGTCATCGGCATTCGCGCCCACACCGTCGGCGGCGTCATCCGCCCCTCCGAGCCGATCATGTATATCGTTCCGGAGAATGACCGCCTCGTCGCCAAGGTGCGCATCAGCCCGGCCGACATCGACAAGATCAGCGTCGGCCAGCCCGCCCAGCTGCGCTTCAGCGCCTTCAACCAGGACGAAACCCCGCAATTCGCCGGCACGGTCATCTCCGTCTCCGCCGACGCCATCATCGACGAGGCTACCGGCGCCCCCTATTTCGAAGCCATGGTCGAAATCCCCGACGAAGCCCTCGCCTCCTCGAAATTCCAGCTCCTCCCCGGCATGCCCGTCGAAGCCATGCTCCGCACCGAAAGCCGCAACGTGCTCAGTTATCTGGTGAAGCCTCTCACGGATTCGGTGTCGAGGACGTTCCGGGAGTAAAGGTCAGCCCCCGCCTCAATCCGAAACCGTTACTCCCGCGGCCGCTTATATCTCGGCGGGCCGTCCGGCCCCACTTTGCCCGCATACGGATTTTTGCCCTGCCGCACGAAAAGCCGCAGCGGCACGCCGTGGAAGTCGAAGGCCTCGCGCACGCCGTTGATCAGGTAGCGCTTGTAGCCTTCCGGCATCTGGTCGCCGCGTGAGGCGATCAGCACGAAGGTCGGCGGGCGCGCTTTCATCTGCGCCATATAGCGCGGCTTGATCCGCTTGCCCTGCACGCTTGGCGGCGGGTGGTGCTCGACCGTATGGCGCAGCCAGCGGTTGAGATCGCCGGTCTTCACCTTCGCGGTCCAGTCCTTGTAGACTTTCACGACCGCCGGCATCAGCTTGTCGACATGGCGTCCGGTAAGTCCTGACAGGAACACGACCGGCGCGCCGCCGCCATTCGGCACCAGCCGGTTGGCAAGGTCGCGGATATGCCGGGCCGCCGCATCCTGGTCCTGCACCGTATCCCATTTCGACATCACCAGCACGAGCCCCCGGCCTTCGCGCAGGCAAAGATCCGCGATCTGCAGATCCTGTTTCTCGAGCGCGTCATGCGCGTCCATCACCAGCGCGACAATGTCGGCATATTTCAGTGAACGGATGGTCTCGGCGGTCGACATCCGCTCCAGCTTTTCCTGCACGCGCGCCTTGCGGCGCAGGCCGGCCGTGTCCACGAGACGGATCTGGCGGCCGTCCCATTCCCAGTCGATGGTGATCGAGTCGCGCGTGATACCCGCTTCCGGCCCGGTCAGCAGGCGCTCCGATTGCAAGAGCTGGTTGATCAGCGTCGACTTGCCCGCATTCGGACGGCCAACAATCGCCAGCCGGATCGGGCGCGGCACCTCCGGCTCGACCTCCGGCGTGTCGACATCGGCCGCTTCGATGGCGGCGACGAGATCGTCATCCGACAGCGTCTCATCATCGATATCGATATGCGCGAGCTTCTCGAGAATGTCGTCACCCGCGCCGCCCGCATAATTCGGTTCGGCCTCTTCCAGCGCGCGCTCGAAGGCTTCCGGCCCGAGCACGTTGCGGATCGCCTCATACAGTTCGGCAAAGCCTTCGCCGTGTTCTGCGGAGAGACCCACCGGTTCGCCAAGGCCCAGCCGGAACGCGTCCAGCACGCCCGCCTCGCCCTGCCGGCCCTCGGCCTTGTTGGCTGCCAGCACGACCGGCATGTTCGCCTTGCGCAGCAGCGCCGCGAAGGTCTCATCCTCCGGCGTCACGCCAACCCGCGCATCGATCAGGAACAGCGCCACATCCGCCTCGGCAATCGCCGCCTCGGTCTGCGCGCGCATCCGCGCCTCCAGGCTGTCATCGCGCACATTGTCGAAACCAGCGGTGTCGATCAGCAGCAGCGGCAGGCTGGCAAGGCGGCCTTCGGCCATCTTGCGGTCACGTGTCACGCCCGGCTGGTCATCGACCAGCGCGAGCTTCTTGCCCACCAGACGGTTGAACAGGGTGGACTTGCCGACGTTCGGGCGTCCGACAATGGCGAGCATCAATGGCAAGGCCTCAGCCCTCCTGAAAAGTCAGAGGGCCGGGCAGATTGGCCTGCCAGCCCTAGTCGATAGCGATCAGCTTGGCGTCGTCGGTGAGGACGAACAGCCGCCCCTGCGCCGCAATCGGCTCGATATACACGGTATCCCCAAGCTTCAAAGAGCCCGTCTGCGTGCCGTCCTGGACCGAATAGGCCTGCATCACGCCCTTCGAGGACACCACGATGACCCGGTCAGAGGCCACGATGGGGCCGGAGAAGGTCAGCTTTTTCTTCTTTTTCTTCTCGTTCTCGAACTGGTCGAGCTGGGTCACCCAGTAGGCTTCGCCCGTGGCGGCGTCGAGACAGGCGAGTTCATTGCCGGTGCCGAGCACGAAGATGAACCGCCCGGTCAGGGCCGGCGCGCGGGTCGATCCGACCGGCGCGGTCCAGACCCTTGCGCCGCTGCGGCCATCGATGGCCACCGTCGTGCCGGACTGGCTGGAGGCGAACACGAGACCGGCGCCGAGCACCGGGCGCGAGCCGATATCATTGATCTCGGAAATCGGCGTGAACCGGCCCGCCTGCGTCAAGGCGTCCGTCCAGAGGCGGCGGCCATTGGCGGCGAGATAGGCGATGATCTCGCCGGAGGAGAACGGCGCGATGATGAAATCCTCGACCGCCGCCACGCTGGCGCTGCCGAGCACGCGGGCGGACTCCGAAATCGCCTGGTCGCTCCACAGAGTCGCGCCATCGGCGAGGTCGAGCGAGAAGACTTCGTTATTGTTGGAGGTCACGAATATCCGGCCATCCGCAATGGTCGGCGAACCGGTCATCGGCGCGCCAAGGTCGCGGCGCCATTTTTCAGCGCCGGTCGCGGCGTCGAACACGATGACATAGCCATAGCCGCTGGCCACAACCAGCACGTCGCCCGCCACGGCCAGACCGCCGCCAAGGGCCGCCTTGTCGCGCTTGGTGATCCCGCGCAGGCGCTCGCTCCAGATTTCCGAACCAGTGTCGAGACGCATCGCGCGCACGGTCTGCGCCGCGTCCAGTGTGTAGATGGCCGTCTGGCTGGTGACCGGCGGAGTGGTCAGCGCGCTCTTGGTCGACGAGCCCTTGCCGACCGATTTGCGCCAGGCAACCTTCAGTGCCGGCGCCGCAATCACATGGCCGACCGCCTTGGTCGGGTCCTTGCCGGCTTCGGTCCAGGCTTCGACAGCCTCGGCGGGCGGCAGCGAGATTTCCACACCGGTCAGCGTCGTGCTGGGCGCAATGCGCTCATCATCCAGCACCATGGTGATCCGGCCCGCACGGTCTTCCGCTTCAAGGGCTTCTTTTTCCTTGTTGCCGAAACTCGGCAGGCTGATGCACGCGCTAAGCCCCAGCGTCAAAGCAAGCGCCGACGCAGCAAGGGCGGGACGGGAAATTCTCATTGGCCAGGCTCCTGAGGCTCAACCGGAGCCTCATCTGCCGGCGCCTCTTCGGGCGCCGTGGTTTCGGGGGTTGCTTCCGGCGCCAGCGGAATGGCTTCCAGCGCCATTTCAGCACGATCGATCACGCCTTGCGGCGCCGCCGCATCAAATTTCAGGCGGCTATATTCTGTCCGCGCCCGTGCGATGTCGCCGGTCTCGAACGCCTTGGCCGCAATCAGTTCGCGCGCCAGTGCGCCCAGCGCGCTTTCCTCGGTCACAAGACTGCCCAGCGCCACTTCGAGTTCCGGCAGGCTCGCCGTATCGGCCCGGAAGTAGGCAGCCTTCAGCAGCGCAAGGCGCTCATAGGGTCCGCCTTCCGTACCGCCGATGGCGGCCAGCGTGTCGGCAGCAGCGGCGGCATCTCCGCCGCCTTCGATCTGGGTCTCGGCAAGGTAATGGGCCGCCAGCGGCGCCAGTTTCGAACCGCTGTCGACAATCGCCTTGAACGCGGCCTGCGCCTCTTCATAACGCCCGTCCTCAAGCGCCTTCACGGCGTTCTCGAGTTCCAGCGCCCGGGCCGCGCGCGAGGCGGCGGCCTGCGGCTTCAGGACAAATTCGTTGATCGCCACGGAGCCGACCAGAACCGCGATGGCGCCATAGATGAACGGGCGCCAGCGTTTCCACCAGGATTCCAGCTTTTGCTGGCGTATGCCTTCATCGACTTCGGAAAAAATGTCGGACAATCGGGGCTCCGGCAGGCTGGGCTAAGGATTCGGCGCGAACCTAGACGCCGCGCAGCGCGGCTGCAACGGATGAGCGCTGTTAGGTCTCAGGTTTTCGCATTGAGTAGGTTTCGGCTTTTCCGGGGAAAGTACGGGCCCGGACGTCGCCTGCATAGGCTGCGGCAGCCTCGCTGATGGCGGCGCTGAGATCGGCGTAGCGGCGCACGAATTTGGGCGTCCAGTCGAACAGGCCCAGCATGTCATGGGTCACGAGGATCTGCCCGTCACAGGCAGGCGAGGCGCCAATCCCGATGGTCGGACAGCTCACTTCTGCCGTGATCTCCGCCGCCAGGTCTTCGGCGACCCCCTCGATCACGATGGCAAACGCCCCGGCCTCGTCCGCAGCACGGGCCTCGGCAATCACGCGCTCGCGCTCGGATTTTGTCCGCCCCTTGGCCCGGAAGCCGCCATCCACATTGATCGCCTGCGGGCGCAGGCCGATATGGCCCATGACCGGTACGCCGCGTTCCACAAGATGCGCGATCTGCCCGGCCGCATAGGTGCCGCTCTCGATCTTGATCGCCTGGCAGCCGGTCTCCTTCATGATCCGCGCCGCGTTCAGGAAGGCGGAATCATTGTTCGTCTCGTAGGAACCGAACGGCATGTCGACCACAACCAGCGCCTTACTGGAGCCGCGCATCACCGCCTGCCCGTGCAGGATCATCATCTCCATCGTCACGCCAACGGTCGAAGGCAATCCGTGGACGACCATGCCGAGACTGTCGCCGACCAGCAGCAGGTCCGCGTGATCATCCAGCAGCGCCGCCGTCGGCGCGTCATAGGCGGTCAGGCAGACCAGCGGCGTGCCCCCCTTGGCGAGGGCGATATCCTTGACGGTCTTGCGGGCGGTCTGCGTTTGCTTTGACATGGCGCCGGATTAGCCTTTGAGGCCACGACGGGCAAGCAAAGCCGTGCGGCTTGGTTAACCCGGCAGCGCCCGCACGCCGAACAGGATGGGGTGCAGCCAGACGAGGATCACGGCATAGAGCGCAAGGCCCGCGCCGATGGCGATCAGGTCGCTGCGGCCGGACAGCACCTTGTCCGGCCCTGGCCCATTGTCGCCGCGCTTCTTCACGGCGATCCGGTCGATCACGCCATAGGCGAGGAAACTGCCGAACAGGATGACCGAATTGAGCTCGCCATTCGCCAGAAGGTGCCCGAAGGCCCAGATCTTCACGGCCAGCAGCATGGGGTGCTTCACGGCTTTCGAAATCCGCCCGGCGGGCAGCTGCGACGCTACCAGCAGTACCATCGCCGGCAGCATCAGCACGAGGTTCAGGTGCGCCAGCCCCGGCGGCGGCACATAGAGAATCTGCGCAGGTCGCGCGGCGCCATAGCCCCAGACGATCAGCACAAACCCGGCCAGCGAAACGAGACTGTAGAGGCCCATATACGGCCCCGTGCCCATCTTCACCTTCAGGTCCTTGCCGGGTGCCCGGCTGCGAAAGGCACTGAACAGGTGCGCCCCGAAAAAGATCACGAGTCCCAGGATCAGATAGGTCATGCGTTTGCCTCCCCGGCTTTTCGCCAAGCTAGCGCGATTTCGCGATGGGCGGAAGCGTATCTCAAGCGCGATAAAAAGTGAGAATGAATGAGAAAGAATGAGACCAGAAGCGACACCGAATGAGAAAGAAACGAAAGAAAAACGAGATGGAACGAGAGGGAATGAGCTGTCGCGAAACCCGCAAAAAGACTGACATTCCCCTCCCCGGTCTCGCGCTTGAGAAGAGAATAACACCGCCGCGAACCCGGTCGGAATCGCAGCGCGCAAAAAACCTCCCACCCCTGTCATCCCGGCGAAAGCCGGGACCCAGCTTTCGTCGTAAACACAACAGGTCTGGGTCCCGGCATTCGCCGGAATGACAAGCAAAAAAGTTTTCCGAAGGCTGCAATTTCGTATGCACAAGTCGAAACTTGTGCGCCTATTCCGCCTGCGGAGCGATGCCGCCGCTGCTGGCGCTTCTGGCGCCCGCCGCGCTGCTGAAGGCCTGCGCCATGCCGCGATAGAAGGCGATGCGGTCTTCCGCGGCGGGATCCATGATGAAAGCCGTATTTGCCCCGAACAGGGGCGCCGGTTTCTTGCCTTCGTGGGCCATTTCCATGATGTCCGACCAGAGGTCCGCCGGCAGGCCGCCGCCGGTGACCTTCTTCATCGGGCTGTCATCATCATTGCCGACCCATACCCCGCCGACATAAGCCGAGGTGAAGCCGACGAACCAGGCATCGCGCCAGTCCTGGCTGGTGCCGGTCTTTCCGGCGACGGTCCAGTCCTTGACGCGGGCATTATGGCCGGTACCGAACGAGGCATTCACGGCGCGGGTCAGCATCGCGTTCATATCGGCGGCGTGATCCTCCGCATACACACGTTCGCCTTCCAGCGCCGGCTGTTCGAACAGGACCTTGCCGCGCGTGTCGGTGACCTTGCTGATGATGTACGGATCGACGCGGCGGCCTCCAGACTGGAATACACCGTAAGCGCCGGTGATGTCCCAGAGTGTGACTTCCTGGCTGCCGAGCGCCAGTGAGGGATAGGCTTCCATCTTGCTGGTGATGCCGAACCGCGTGGCAAGGTCGGCCACACGTGCCGGGTTGGACTCGTTGCCCAGCTCGGCAGCAACCGTGTTGGTCGAGCGGGTCAGCGCTTCGCTGAGCGTCATCGGGCCAATGAACTCGCCATTGTAATTGGTCGGCTTCCATTTGCCGATGCTGATGGCGCGGTCGTTGAACACGTCATAGGGCGAGTAGCCGTCTTCCAGCGCGAGGGCGAAGACGAAGGGCTTGAAGCTGGAGCCGGGCTGGCGTTTCGCCTGCGTGACATGGTTGAACGGCGCTGTCTTGAAATCCGTCCCGCCCACCATGGCGACGACGCGGCCATCTGTTCCGAGCACCAGCGCGCCGACCTGCGTGGCTTTCAGTGCCGGCCCATCCTTAGCCATGCGTTCGGCGATTCGTTTCTGGACACGGGCCTGCAGCTTGGGATCAATCGTCAGTGTAATGACGGCATCCCCCGGCACGCGCGGCAGGATGGTGGCGAGGCGTTCGGTAGCGACATCCAGCACATAGCCGAGCTCGGCATCATAGACCGGCGGCGTGATGATATTGATCGGCGCGTCGCGCGCAGCGGCTTCCTCGGCCTTGGTGATGAAGCGCTCGTTGCGCATCTCGCGCAGCACGTATTGTTGGCGCTCCTGCGCTCCGGCGAGATTTTCGCGCAGGTTGAGCTTGGACGGCGCTTTCGGCAGCGCCGCGAGCAGCGCGGCTTCTGCAATGGTCATCTGCTGCGGCGGCTTGCCGAAATAATAGCGCGAGGCCGCATCGATGCCGTAGAGGCCCGAACCGAAATAGACCCGGTTCAGGTACATCGTCAGGATCTCGTCCTTCGACATCCGCTTTTCGAGCTGGCGGGCGAGCGTGATTTCCTGCGCCTTGCGCTGCATCGTCTGGCGCGAGTCGAGGATCAGGTTCTTGACCAGCTGCTGGGTGATCGTGGAGGCGCCGGAGACCGTTTCACCAGCCACCGTATTGGTGACAGCCGCGCGCGCAATGGCGGCCTCGTCGGCGCCGTCATGTTCGTAGAAACGCTTGTCTTCGGCCGCGAGGAAGGCCTGCGGAATGTGGCGCGGCAGGTCTGCCACTGAAATCGCGCGGCCATACCGGGGCCCGCGCACGGCGAGCGTGTTGCCGTCCGCATCGACGAATTCCATCGCCGCTTCGCGGTTGATTTCCCACATTTCGGCCATGTCAGCAGGCAGTTTCGGCATGCCGAGATGCAGGCTGTGCCACTTCCAGGCGGCCCAGCCGCCGCCCACCAGCAGCACAACCAGCACAAGGCCCAGTCCGTAGCGCACCCAGGCACTCTGGCGCTGGATGAAGGCGGGGGCGGGCACACGGATGATTCGAGGCATCTTCGGAGGGGTCGGGAAATGATTGGTCATGGGCTGCCGGGCGTTCTCGGGGTGTCTGGCTGAACCTGCCGTGAAAGCGTCAGCCTAACTGATAGAAGATTACGGCGGGGTGAAGGCGGCTGCCGCAGCATACGCCCTAGTGCGGGCGGCCCAAAAGGGTTTAACTGGCGATGCAATCTCAGCGGGGTCGTTCACATGCGTAATCTGGTTTCCTCAGCGGCGGCAGCAGCCCTCCTCCTGGTGGCCTGCGGACAGCCTGAAACCGCGCCGGCGCCAGTTGAACCGGAAGCTGTCAGCGCCCCGGCCCGCCCGGCGATCGACACGGTCGCGCTGGGCATTCCCACGGATGCGGACTCGATTTCCGACGGGCGCGACATCGCCCTCAATAACTGCGCCAGCTGCCACGGGATCGACAATGCCGACGCCTTGCGGTCAGACGCCCCGGCGCTGCGCTATGTGCTCTCGCTCTACCCGCCCGAATCCCTCGCCGAGGACTTCCGGTACGGCATCCATGTCGGCCATGAGGACATGCCGGACTTCGTGTTCGGCGATCTCGGGATGGACGTGCTGCTGAGCTATCTGGTGTCGATCCAGGAAGTGCCGGAGGGGGAGTAGGCTCACGCCGCTACAGCAGGACGTCCGAACGATGAGCCGCTTTTTCAGACCAGAAAAATACAATCTGACCACGCTGAAAAGTCATTACCATCATTTGCTGCCTCCATTGGGCAGGATAGCCATTTTGGTCATAGCGATGCACGGACTTGACCACCTGTTCCGTGCCTATGTTGGCTTGGGTCCTTCATCCATCGACACCGTCAGCAACATTTCGTTTTTCGTCGTTCTTGCGCTGCTAGGTCCCGTTTTGACTTGGGCCGTGTGTCCGGATTTGTTTTCCGACGCAGAGCCGGATGAGGATGTATCTCCGGAGGAGTAGAGCGCTCAAGCCATTCCCGGCCGCCAGGCATCGCGCAAATGCGAGGGCAGATAGCCCGGCGCAATGGCGATCAGGTCGTAGCGCCAGCCGCACTCATTGAACCTTGGCCGCTGGGACATCCAGGTTTCGGCGGCGCGGGAGATGCGGCGCCAGGCGGTGGGCGTGACGCAGCCGAGGGCGGCGTCGAGCGTGGCGCGTTCCTTCACTTCGATGAAGGCGATTACGTCACCCTTGCGGGCGATCAGGTCGATTTCGCCGACATTGAGTTTCACGCGGCGGGCGAGGATGGAGTAGCCCTTGGCGCGCAGCCACCAGGCGGCGAGTGCCTCGGCCCTGCGGCCGCGGGCTTCGGCGGCTTCACGCCGGCCCATCGCCGGACTTGATCTGGAGGGCGCGCTGGTAGACCTCGCGCTTCGGCAGGCCGAGCGCTTCGGAGACTGCCGCTGCGGCGTCTTTGGTGGGCATTTCGGACAAGGCCACCCGCAAGGCAGCGTCAAGGTCGGCGGCGCTGGCGACGGTTGCCGAGGGCGGCCCGACGAGCAGGACGATCTCACCGCGCGGCGGGCCGGCCTGTTCGTAATGCGCGGCGAGGTCTGCGAGCGTGCCGCGCCGGGTTTCCTCGAACAGTTTTGTCAGCTCCCGCGCAACGGCGGCCTCGCGGTGGCCGAGCACGGCGGAAAGATCCGACAGGCTTTCCGCCAGTCGCGGGCCGCTTTCATAGAAGACGAGCGTGGCGGGCACCTGTTTCAGGCTTTCGATTTCTTTCCGCCGCGCGCCGGATTTCGGCGGGAGGAAGCCCGCGAACATGAACCGGTCGCTCGGCAGGCCACTGGCGACGAGGCCCGCGAGCAGGGCGGAAGCGCCGGGCACCGGATAGACCTTGATGCCGTGTTCGAGCGCTTCATGCACCAGTTTCCAGCCGGGATCGGAGACCAGCGGCGTGCCGGCATCCGAGATCAGCGCGATCCGCCCACCCTCTTCGAGGCGCTTTAAAAGGTCCGGCCTGCGTTCGGCCCCATTATGGTCATGGTACGGGCTGAGGCGGGCTCTAAGACCGTGCGCAGACAGAAGTTTTGAGGCTACCCGCGTGTCTTCCGCCAGCACTTCCTCGACACCGCCCAGAATATCCAGCGCCCGCAGGGTGATATCCCGGAGGTTACCGATCGGTGTGGAGACAATATAAAGTCCGGGCGCTACAGCACCGGGCGGTTGCCCGGCCCGCGTGCCCACAATAGACTCGTCCAAGTCAGGAATCGCGCCGGCGCCAGAAGGATCAGAAGATGACATCGCGTTCACCATCGCTCAGGAACCTCAAGGCGCCAAGCCTTCTGCTCGCTTCACTGCTGCTGGCAACGGCCTGCGCCAGCGCGCCGACCCGCCCGCCCGTCTCGATCGGCACCGGCCAGCCCCGCGTTGACCCGGTCACGGGCGAACGCCTTCCGGAAGACGCCGTGATCGAGGAAACCACGCCGGAAGACTTCGTGCGCGGTGATGGCGGCCTGACGCCGGCCTTCATGCTCGGGCGCGACGTGAAACGCGCCGCCGTGCTGCTGCCCTTCTCACATCCGAACGCCTCTGTCCGCTCGGAAGCCGAAAGCATGCTGGCAGGTGTCGAACTGGCGCTGTTTGAAAATGGTGGCACGGATTTCCTGATCATGCCGATGGATACGGCCGGGCGCGCCTCGACCGCCGAGGCCCGCGCCGATGAGGCCCTGAAGGAAGGCGCCGACATCATTCTGGGGCCGCTGTTTGCGGCGAATGTCATACCGGTGAAGGAAGCCGCGCTGCGCAAGTCCGTGCCCGTGGTTGCCTTTTCGAACGACCGCACGGTCGCCGGTGGCGGGGCCTATCTCGCCTCGGTGATGCCGGAAGAGGAAGTCGTGCGGATCATGAATTATGCCGCCAGCCGGGGCACGCGCACCTTTGCTTTCCTCGGCCCGGATTCGGCGTATGGACGCCAGGTCGAAGCCGCCCTGCGCGCCGAAGCCCTGAAGAATGGCTGGACCGTGATCGGCTCCGGCTTCTACGATCCGTCCGGCAACGCAAATTCGGAAGTCGCCCGCATTGCCGGCCTGATCAAGGCGGAGCGCAGCCAGGTTGGTCTGCTGATCCCCGAGCGCAGCACGAAACTGCTGTCGATTGCCCCCGTGCTGGTCGTCAACGGTGTGGACCCCGGCCAGACCCGCTTCCTGGGCACGAGCCTGTGGGATGATTCGGGCATCTGGCGCGAACCGGCGCTGGCGGGCGCGCTTTATTCCGTCGTCGATCCCGACAATATGAGTTCGTTCAAGGATACGTACACGCGCATCTATGGCCGCGCGCCGACAGATCTTGCCGCCGCCGCGTATGACGCCGCCTCACTCGCCATCACGCTGTCCGGCGAACAGAATATCAAACATGGCGGTGTGACCGATCCTGACGGCTTTCTGGGGGTTAACGGCCTGTTCCGCTTCCGCCTAGATGGCACGTCCGAGCGCAGCCTTGCGGTCAAGGAAATCCGCTCCTCCGGCGCCAGCGTCGTGGAGAAAGGGGTTACCAGATTTCCTCCTGGCGGTAGCTAATTGAATGTTACCTGCCTGTAGGCAGGCCCTTGCAGGCCGGTCACTAAGGCCCCAAGTCTCCCGCCTCAGGGCGGACTTTCAGGTTTCAGCGGCGACCGTATGAGCAAGCGCGACTATTATGATGTTCTTGGCTGCGAGCGCGCGGCCGACGAGAAGGCGCTGAAAGCGGCTTATCGCAAGCTGGCGATGAAGTTTCACCCCGACCAGAATCCGGGGGATACGGCCGCCGAAGAGGCTTTCAAGGAAGTCGGCGAGGCCTATTCCGTACTCTCGGACGCGCAGAAACGCGCCGCCTATGACCGGTTCGGCCATGCCGCCTTCGAGAATGGCGGCGGCGGCGCGGGCGGCAGTCCGTTCGGCCAGGGCGTCAATCCGGAAGACATTTTCCAGGACCTGTTCAGCCAGGTGTTCGGCGGGGGCGGCGGCTTTGCCGGCGCGCGCAAACGGGGCGGGCCGCAACGCGGCGCCGACCTGCGTTATGATCTCGAAATCACCCTTGATGAAGCCTTCTTCGGCAAGGACGAAACCATCCATGTGCCACAGGCTGTGCCTTGCAAACCGTGCGACGGCAAAGGGGCTGCGCCCGGCACCAAGCCGGAAACCTGCGAGACCTGCGCCGGCCATGGCCGCGTGCGCGCCCAGCAGGGCTTCTTCACGATGGAGCGCACCTGCCATATCTGCCAGGGCCGGGGCACCATCATCCGCAAGCCGTGCAAGACCTGCGGCGGCCATGGCCAGGTGAAGGAAGAACGCAAGATCGCCGTGAAGATTCCGGCGGGCGTCGAAAGCGGCATGCGTATCCGCCTGACCGGCGAAGGCGAAGCCGGCGCCGCAGGCGGCCCCAAGGGCGACCTCTACATCTTCGTCGAAGTCGTCGAGCATGACATCTTTGAACGCGACGGGCCGAACCTCTACTGCCGCGCGCCAGTTCCGATGGCGACGGCGGCGCTCGGCGGCGAGATCGAGATTCCGACGATTGATGGCGGACGTGCCCGCGTGGCGATTCCCGAAGGTGCACAGACGGGCCGCAAGCTGCGCCTGCGCGGCAAGGGCATGCCCAGCGTCCGCGCGGGCAGCCAGCAGGGCGACCTCTATGTCGAGATGTTCGTCGAGACGCCGCAGAACCTGACCTCGCGCCAGAAAGACTTACTCCGTCAGTTCACGGAATGCTCCGGCGCCGACTGCCACCCGGAAAGCGAAGGCTTCCTCGGCCGCATCAAGCGCTTCTGGGGCGGCCATGAGGGCGGCGACGAGAAACGGCCAAGCTAGGCGCTCCGCCTACTGAACAAGCACCGGTCTCTGGCACATGACGCCGTGCACACGCACGTCGGCTTCGCCGAGGTGGATGCCGAGGGCGGACAGGAGATTGAAGGCGATCGCGTCGACCGGCTCCAGCGCTGGCGTCAGGGAGGCGACCAGGGCTGCGGTCAACAGTTTCGGCGTGCCGAGGGACAAGGGACCGGTCTTGATTGACAGGTCGAGGTCGCCGAGCGCGCTGGAGACGAGCGAGGCGGAATAGTCCTTTGTCGTCGCGGTCTTGATCTTGCCCTGCTTGATATCGGAATAGGTGAAGGACAGTTCGGTCGCGTCCAGATTTCCGACGCGAACGTTGGCTTTCCCGGAGATGTCGATCAGCTTACTGTCGACAATGTCCGCCCGTTTGACCGACAGCGTCTTGCCGAGGCGGGCGAATTCGGCGGGGCGCACCTCGCCGATCATCACCTGCCCGATGGCAGGCTGCGCGGCGACGCGCACGACCGATTTCTCGACACCCGAGGACGGGCAATCGATGCCGGTGAGCCGGGCATCTGCGGCGGCAGCTTCGATATAGACCGGCAGTTTCACCTGCGTGCCGGCCAGCAAGGCGAGGCCGGGGACTTCGGTCGATATTTTCAGGCGGGTCTGCGCGGTCGAGACGATCTTGTCAGGCCCGGACAGGCGCAGCCAGGGGGAAGACTGCGGGCGCTCGCCGATCTTGAGGTCAACGGTCGTCCTGAGCAGTCCGGGCACGGACAATCCGAGATCAAGCGTTACCTGATGCTCGCCATTGGCGGCGG
Source organism: Hyphomonas sp. (assembly GCA_040223555.1). Taxonomy (GTDB): domain Bacteria; phylum Pseudomonadota; class Alphaproteobacteria; order Caulobacterales; family Hyphomonadaceae; genus Hyphomonas. Next base: position 376,545 of record JAVKGA010000007.1, on the reverse strand, counting down.
TGAGAACGGCCGTCAGCATCTCCATGGATTCCACTTCGATTTCGGGCACCTTGTCGCGTGTATCGGGCCCATAGCGACCGGCAGAACCGAGATCGATCGCATCCCGCAGACGCAGCATACGCGCGCCGGAGGCCGGATCGCTGGCAATTTTCTGCAAGGCCGCACGCACGCCGACTTCCAGAGAGCCTGACTTGCGGATGGCCGCCGCGAGCTGGGCCACCGAGATTTCAGAGTCCAGCACGTCATCATACGTCACCGCATCAAGCGAGACGTCAGTGGCGAGGGCGTCGAGTGTTCCAAACAGCGAGATGTCGGTAGACAACAGGGATTCATAATCCATCGCCGTAAGGGAAAGGTTTGATCCGATCAGGCTGTTGAGCAGCGCATTGAGGACGCCGCCTTCGATCCTGAGCAGACGTGAGCCAACCGAGAAAGCCGCCTCGCCGGTCGCATGCGCCACGCCGCTGGTCTGGATCACCGGCGCCTCGACGATGCCCGACATGATGAAGAAGCGCCCGGGCTGGACCGTGGTGACTTTCACCGCATTGAACGGCTCCTTGCCGGCCGTGAAACGCTCGGCGGGCTGTTTCTTCGCGTCGGCGATATACTGCCCGGCGATCACTTCGATCCAGACTTTCGAGGGCCGGTCGAGTTCGACATGGCCGAACTCAATGCCGCCTTCGACAAGCTGAACATCCGTATGCCCATTATCCGCAAGGACAGAGAGCGCAATTTCCGAAGCGCGTTCCGGGTCGGACGAGGCGAGGATCGCGGCAAGGTCCGACAGGGCCTGCATTTCGCGGCGCTGCAGACTGACGGCGCCAAGATCGATGACAATCGCCAGGAGGCTGACGATGACCGGAGTGAACATGGCAAACAGCATGGCCACATTGCCGCGCGTTTCGCGGCGGAAGCGGCGAAGGCCGGACGGTCCGCGCGCGTCATGTTTCGCGGACATGATCAGACGCCGCCGATACGGATGGTCGACGACCGCCGGATTGTAGCGGAGGGCAGCGGGATCGGGGGTCCGAGATCCCAGATCGGCAGATGCGATGCGTCATAGACGACAGTGACCAGGTAGACGTCCGGCCGGTCCGGATCGCTGACCAGTTCGATCTTCACATGGTCCGATTTCAGCAAGGTGTCATGCGAGGCGGAGGCGAGAACCGAGGCGGTGGCCAGTTCGCTGCGCTCCTTTTCATCAAGCCCCGCCACGGACGCGCGGGCCGCATTGGCCGCGGCCTGCTGGACCGTGTGGGCTGCACCAAAGTAGATGCCGTAGGCCAGCATACTTACTATCAAAAAGAGAAATACGGGTGCAATAATAGCGAACTCAACCGCACTTGTGCCGCGTTCGTCCTTCAATCTGATCACGCTCATCTCGTATCGCCTTTTTCCGAACCCCCATTTCATAATCTGTGTAATCTGCTTTATTTTATACAGATATGGAGCCATCGTCGTCAGGATTCCCGAACATGATTGCGAATCTGTTACGCTCGGCGCACGACTTCCCTACAACCGGAAGGATTTTTCAGGCGGGATTTCTGGCGTATCGGGGATACGATAGAAAATCTACTTTTACTAGAATTTTGATTCTGCAGGCTTTCCGGCTCGCCCGGGCCATCCGCTTTGACAACAAAGCTGCCTGCTGAGGCGCACTTTCAGGATTTTCCGGATGCGGGCGCAAAATCTTTGACAACGTTGCTTTTCTTGCATTTGTGGGGCCCATGAACCCGCGCACCGCCAAACACCCCCGCCCCAGTCTCGACTGGGCCCAGGATTTCCTTCGTCAGGAGGCCGCCCGGATCGACGCCGATCCGCTGACGAACTCGGTTTTCTCGCTCGCGCAGACATTGTTCCGCAAGCTTGAGTCCGGCGCGTGCACGCTCGATCAGCTGACACGCCTCTCGGAAGAGGTGCACCTGACGCTGCTTGAGGAACGCGCCAGCCAGTTCCGCGACCAGCATCATGGCGCGAAGCCTGCGCAGGCCTGGGCTCCGGTGACCGATCACCTGCGCGCGGTTGCGGCCGGCGGATTTGACGCTTTCCGCGCGGCCATCGAGACGCCAACCGGCGGCATCGTGTTCACGGCGCACCCGACCTTTGCGCTCTCACACGCGCTGCGCCTTGCGATGGCGGCGCATGTCACACGGCCGTCCGCGGCCAACAAGGGCGTGCTGCAGAAGCTGATCCAGTCGGACGGGCGGACATGGAACCAGTCGATTACGCTGGAGGGCGAGCATCTCGAAGCGCAGGAAGCGCTGCGCCACGCCGCAGATGCGCAGGCCGTGTATGCGCGCAATGTCGTGGAGATCGCCCGGGAGGCGTTCCCGGATCGCTGGCAGACACTTCGCCCGTTCCTGCCGACGCTTGCCAGCTGGGTCGGCTATGATCTTGATGGGCGTACGGACATTCCCTGGTTCCGATCGGTGAACCTGCGCCTCAGCGAGAAGGCCGTTCAGCTGTCACGCTATGCCGAGGCGCTGGACAGCATCCTGGACGGCATCAAGGCGCCCGCAGCGCTGGCCGGCCTGTCCCGCAAACTGAAACGCGCGGCGAAGGCGACCGAGGAACACGCGCGCCGGTTTGCAGGCGACCTGACCGATGCGGCCCTGCTGATCGAAGCGGCGAATGCCTTGACCGCGGACAGTCCCGACAGGCTGACGAATGTGAGCGAGCTGACAACGGTTATCGACGCGGCACTCGGCGCCGTCCCGGACGACGTGGCCGCCCGGCTGATCGAGCTGCGCGCCCGGATGGACGCGTTGCAGCTCGGCACCGGGCGCATCCACTTGCGGGTCAACGCGGCGCAGGTGCGCACCGTGATCGCGCGCGACCTTGGCCTCGAGACCGAAGACCGGGAACTTGGCCGGGTGGCGCTGTCGCAGCTGGCCCAGAAGGCGCGCAAGTCGAAGCCGCTGCAGGTGAACTTTGCGGATCTCTTCAGGGAGCAATCGACGGCGCGGCGCCAGTTCATGATGTGCGCGCAGATATTGAAGCACATCGACTCTGGCTCCGTGATCCGCTTCCTGATTGCCGAGAGCGAGAACCCGGCGACCGTGATGGGCGCGCTCTACCTGGCGCGGCAATACGGGGTGGACGGACAATTGGACATCTCGCCCCTGTTCGAGACGCCGGAGGCGCTGGAGACCGGCGGACGGTTCATCGAGCGCCTGCTGGATGAGCCGGAATTCCTGTCCTATGTGAAACAACGCGGGTATCTCTCCATCCAGCTTGGATTCTCAGACAGCGGACGGTTCATCGGACAGGTCGCGTCGGGGATGGCGACCGAGCGTATCCACAATCTCATCGTGCGGGCCCTTGCGGCGAAGCAGACCAATGCCGCGCTGCTGATCTTCAACACGCATGGCGAGTCGATGGGACGCGGCGCCTGGCCGGGCACGTTCGAGCAGCGCTTCGACCATCTGCTGACGCCGTGGACGCGCGCGGGCGCGGCGGCGCGGGGCGTGGATATCCTGCATGAAGTCAGCTTCCAGGGCGGTGACGGCTTCCTGCATTTCGCCACGCCCGAACTGGCCGAGACGACTTACGCCGCCTGGTGCCTCAGCCGCCTTGCGCCCGGACCGGGCGCCGGCACCGACACTTTCTATACGCGCACGGATCTTGTCTGGGATTTCTACCGTTCGCTGCGTGCCTGGCATGAGCGGCTGTTTGCGAATGTCGATTATGGCCGCCTGCTTGGCTCGTTCGCCAGCGGCCTGATGGTGCGCGCCGGTTCGCGCCAGAAGAAACGCAGCGGCGGCCCGGTTGGCCCCGCCGCCCTACGCGCCATTTCACACAATGCGACGCTGCACCAGCTCGGCATTCCGGTGAACACGGCGGCCGGCATCGGCTCGTCCCTGCAGCGCGAGAGTGAGCGGCTGGCGGCACTGATCAATGAGAGCCCGCGCATGCACAGCCTGATCCTGCTGGCGAGCGAGGCGCGGATGCGCACCAGTCTGCCGGCCCTGCGAGCTTACGCCAACCTGTTTGATCCGAGCGTCTGGATTGCCCATGCGCGCCTTGCGCCGCCCGATCGGGCAAGTGCTTACCGGGCGGCATACTATGTTTTGCGTACGGATGAGACCGCCGCATCTATCCGCAGGATTGCAAACCTTGTGTCGATTGACCTTGGCCGGTTCGACCGCCTGCTGGCGCAGGTGAAAGGCGTGCCCTCCGCCGAGGCGCGCCGTGAAGGCCGCCTCGACATGCACGTGCTGCACGCCATCCGGCAGGCGCTGATCATGAAGGCGATTGCGCTTGCGGGCAGCATCCCCAGGATTTCCGAACGTCATGATGCCAGCCAGCGCGATATCATCCGCATGGTCGCCGAATTGCGCCTTGCGGAAACGGTCGAGCTGCTGAGCCGCATCTTCCCGCGCTCGGACGCAGGCGACGAGCCGCTGACGCATCTGACCGAGCCCGGCTCCGGCCAGACGTCCGGCTACGGATATGACCGGATTCACCGCGACGTGATCGGCCCGCTCGACGAGATTGACCGCAGCCTGCACGGCATCAGCCTCGCAATCGCGCACGCCTATGGGGCTTTTGGCTAGAACCGCGTGTCGCGCGCCATCAGGTCGACACCGAAGCCGGTCACGTCGCTGACCGGCAGGCTGAGAATGATCCGGCTGCGGCGGCGGTCGAACTGGACCTTGAACGAGGACAGGAGATCGAGCCCGATCACCATGACGGGCTCATCCCGAAGGCCGAGAAGCGTGAACAGTTCCGGGTCGGCGACGAAAAGGTCGGCCTTCTCGAAATTGAAATCGGCAAGGGTCACCCTGCGCGCTGTTGCAACCCGCAGGGATTCGTCGCCGCCGGTCGCGCCGCGCAGGAGCTGGGTCTTCTCCGCATTGGTCGCCAGGTCGGCAAGATCGGCAAAGGCGCTGTTCACATAGGTAAGGTTTGAACCGGTATCGATGAGGCCGCGTCCCTTGCGGCCATTGATCCGGATTTCAACGAACATCAGCCCGCCATCCAGCTTGTAGGGCACGGAATCATACTGGTTGGACTTCGGACGATCGGGCCGGCCATCGTAGACGGAAATCTGCTGGTTGCGGAAATCGAACTCCAGCACGTCGCCCGGGAAGGCCGAGGACGGCAGGACGTTGGCGGCCGTACCCGGAATATCGAGATCGCGGCTATAGGCTGCGTCAAGCGCGCCAAGCCGGACATTTCCGGTCTTCACGCTGTCAAGCCGGACAACCGGATAGATCTTCGCACCGTTGACCCCGAGGATGCTGACCTTCTCGGACTCCAGGTCAGGTGCGGCCACGCCGCTCTGGATCGCCGTACGGCTGTCCACCATCGGAAAGGTGGCCGCCGTGTCGATAACGCCGGTCGTAACGGTGTTGCCGTTGATCTCGAGCCGGACAACCATGTGCTCAAGTTCGCTGATATGGAAAGGAATCACGAGACGTTCGGCGGCCTGAGCCACAGAAGGCATAAGCGCCAAGGCCGCTGCTGCGGCGGTATGTTTCCAAATCAATCCCTGGCTTTTCGCCATGAGCGTTTCTCCCGAACCTCTACAATGTCACAAAACGTGCGGTCATGACAGCGTTTCCAAGCGCAGAACTGACCCGGCGTCACGGCTTTCGCTTACGCTTACGTTCGCGTAAAGCAGCATTCACCGAAGCCCGACCGCCTGAGGGCATTCAGAAAAGGGAGTTTCACCATGGCCGAAGCCTATATCATTGACGCCGTCCGCACCCCGCGCGGCATCGGCAAAGTCGGCAAGGGCGCGCTGGCGCACATGCACCCGCAGCACCTCGCCGCCACCGTTCTCAGCGCCATCGCCGAGCGCAACAAGCTCGACACCGCGACCGTTGACGACATCATCTGGGGCACCTCCAGCCAGCGCGGCGCGCAAGGCGCCGACATGGGCCGTATGGCCGCGCTCGACGCCGGCTATGACATCAAGGCCTCGGGCGTCACGCTCGACCGCTTCTGCGGCTCGGGCATCACCACCGTTTCGCTCGCCGCTGCGCAGATCATGTCCGGCATGGAAGACTGCGTCATCGCCGGCGGTTGCGAGATGATGAGCTATACCGCCTCGACCGCCGACCCGAAGAACCCGCCGACGATGGACGCCGGCAACACGCGCCTGCGCGAGAAGCATCCGCAATCGCAGCAGGGCGTCTGCGCCGACGCGATCGCGACGCTGGAAGGCATCGACCGCGAAGCCGTTGACCGCCTCGCCGTGACCAGCCAGGAACGCGCTGCCCGCGCGATTGCCGAAGGCCGTTTCAACAAGTCGGTCGTGCCGGTTTACAACGTGGACGGAACACTTGCCCTCGACAAGGAAGAGTTCCCGCGCCCCGGCACGACGATGGAAAGCCTGGCCGGCCTGAAGACCGTGTTCGGCATGTACATGGACATCCCGGTCGATGACAAAGGCAACACTTATGGCAACATGGTGACGCGCAAGTACCCGCAGATCGAAGGCAAGGTGAACCATGTCCACCATGCCGGTAACTCCTCGGGCGTGGTGGACGGCGCTGCCGCCATCCTCGTGACCTCGGAAGCCTATGCCAAGAAGCACAAGCTGAAGCCACGCGCGCGCATCGTCGCCACCGCGAACATGGGCGACTGCCCGACGCTGATGCTGAACGCACCGGTCGCCGCGGCGAAGAAAGTGCTCGAGAAAGCGGGTCTCATGACCACCGACATCGATGTCTACGAAATCAACGAGGCCTTCTCGGTCGTCGCCGAGAAATTCATCCGCGACCTGAAACTCGACCGCGAGAAGGTGAACATCAATGGCGGCGCGATGGCCCTCGGCCACCCGATCGGCGCCACCGGCTCGATCCTGATCGGCACCGCGCTGGACGAACTCGAGCGCTCCGGCGGCCGCTACGGCCTCGTCACCATGTGCGCCGCCGGCGGCATGGCCCCGGCGATCATCATCGAACGCCTCGACGCCTGATCTTTCCGGATTAATTGACGAACAGCCCCGCTGGCCCAAAGCCGGCGGGGCTTTTCTTTCTGGGCCCATGCCGCTATCGCAGCGCCGATGATGGACTCTGTTGTATTCGATACCCTTCTGCTCGCCCTTGAGGGCGAGACCGTTCCCCTGCCGGCGAGTGGCCCGATCCTTGTGCTGAACGCCGAGCCGGGGCCGTGGCTGATGCAGCTTCCGAAGGACCGGCTGGTCTGCCGGACGACATTCAAGCCCAGCCATGAGGCGCTGAAAGCCGCGGGCTTCAATGTGCTGCCGGTGGACTCCGTGGACCTGCCGGACGCGATGCTGACCATCGTGGTGCCGCCGCGCCAGCGCGATCAGGCGCGGGCGCTGTATGCCCGCGCCCTGCTGGCGGCGCCGGAGGGCGGCTATGTGCTGGCGAGCCTGCCGAACAATCTGGGCGGCAAGACCGGCGAGAAACAGCTGGCGGAAATCGCGGGCGACGCCGCGAGCCTGTCGAAACACAAATGCCGCGCCTTCTGGACGCAGAAACATTCCGCCCTCGTCAACACCGAGCTCGCCGAAGACTGGATCGCCGAAGACGCCGCGCGCGAGATCGAACCCGGCCTGTTCAGCCGGCCGGGCCTGTTCAGCTGGGACCGTGTGGACCCCGGCAGCGAGTTGCTGGCCGACTCCGTGCCCGAGCAGACCAAGGGCATCGGCGCCGACCTTGGCGGCGGGTATGGCTTCCTGTCGCGTGAGATTCTCGCGCACTGCCCGGCTGTCGAACGCATCGACCTCTATGAAGCCGAATACCGCGCCATCAGCTGTATTCACGAGACGCTTGCTCCGTTCGACGGCCGATACAAAGCTCAGTGGGCGGACGTGTTGAACGACCTGCCGGAGAAGGCCTACGACTTCGTTCTGATGAACCCGCCCTTCCATACCGGACGCGCCGACAATTCCGCCCTTGGACGCGGCTTTATCCGCGCCGCCGCCAGGACGCTGAAGCCGGGCGGTACGCTCTGGCTCGTCGCCAATCGCCACCTGCCCTACGAGGCCGAACTTGCCTCCTGCTTCAAGGCGCATGAAATGCTGGAAGACGAGGCCGGCTATAAGGTGATCCGGGCCGAGCGCCCGAAACGACCGAAATGAAGGACTCGCTCAAGCTCGCCAAGTATCTGGCTGGTCTCGGCTATGGCTCGCGCAAGGAAGTGGCGATTGCCATCCGCGATGGCCGCGTCACTGGTGAAGGCGAGGCCCTGCGCTTCGATGGTGAGCCGATCGACCCGCCCGCCGGCATGGTGGTGATGCTGAACAAGCCGGCAGGCTATACCTGCTCGCATTCCGATCAGGGCAGTCTCGTCTACGAGCTCCTGCCGCCGCGCTTCCAGAAGCGCGATCCCAAACTCTCCTCGGTTGGCCGGCTCGACTCCGACACGACCGGGCTTCTTCTGTTCACGGATGATGGCACCCTGCTGCACAAGCTTATCTCCCCGAAATCCAGCATCCCGAAAACCTATGAAGCTCGCCTTGCCCGGCCCCTGGAAGGCCATGAGGCGGCGCTGTTCGCCTCGGGCACGCTGGTCCTGCGCGGCGAGGAGAAGCCCTGCGCTCCGGCGCTGCTTGACGTGACCGGCGCGCAGACTGCCCGCCTGACGCTGACCGAAGGCAAATATCATCAGGTGCGCCGCATGTTTGCCGCGGCGGGCAATCATGTCGAGGCGCTGCACCGGGCGCGTTTCGGCCCGCTGGCGCTGGACGGCCTGGCCGAAGGCCAGTGGCGACTGCTGACGGATGACGAGCGCAGCGCGTTAGCCCCCTAGTTTCGGTGCCCTGCAGCGGCTATCTCCCCGGTCATGGCCCAGCCCCCCCTGATTTCACTTACCGATGTACGCCTCACCTTTGGCAGCGGACCGCTGTTCGAGGGCGTGACGCTGTCGCTCTCCAAGGGCGAGCGGGCGGCGCTGGTCGGGCGCAATGGCGCGGGCAAGTCGACGCTGATGAAGATCATCTCGGAAGTGATCGAGCCGGATTCCGGCGACGTCTGGCGCCAACCGGGCATCACCTATGCCAATGTCGCGCAGGAGCCGGATATGTCCGGCTTCGAGACGGTGCTGGATTACGTCTCCGAGGGTCTCGACGGCGCCTATATGGCCGAGGCCGAGATCATGGAATTCGGCATCGACAAGGACGCCGACCCGAAGACCCTTTCGGGCGGGCAGATGCGCCGCGCGGCGCTCGCCAAGGCGTTTGCGAAAGACCCGACCATCCTGCTGCTCGACGAGCCGACGAACCATCTCGACGTGCCGATGATCGAATACCTCGAAGGCCGCCTCAAGGCCTTCAACGGCGTTGTTCTGGTGGTCAGCCACGACCGGCGTTTCCTTGAGACGATTTCGACCAACACGCTCTGGCTGCGCCAGGGTAAGGTGCTGAAAAGCCCGGATGGCTATGTGAAGTTCGACGAATGGGCCGAGCAGATCGAGGTTGAAGAAGAACGCCAGCTGCGCCGGATGACGACGCAGCTGAAGGATGAGCAGCACTGGCTGGCGCGCGGCGTGACCGGGCGGCGCAAGCGCAACCAGGGCCGCCTCGCGCGCCTCCGGCAGATGAAGGTGGACCATGCCAACATGCGCACCGCCCTCAATGACCGCAAATCGACCGCCGAGTTCAGCGCCGATGCCGGCGAAGCGCTCAGCAAGAAAGTGATCGAAGCCCGGGGCCTTGCCAAAACCTTTCAGACCACGGGCGGTCCGCTGGTGATCGCCAGATCCCTCGACCTGCGCATCCTGCGCGGCGACCGAATCGGCATCATCGGCCCGAACGGCGCGGGCAAGACAACGCTGGTGCGCCTGCTGCTCGGCGAGATCACGCCCGACGCCGGCACGCTGCAGCATTCGAAAACGTTGCAGGTGACCTATCAGGATCAGACGCGAGACACGCTCAACGCAACCGACACGGTCTGGGAAGCCCTTGCCCCGATGGGCGGGGACTCGATCAATGTGCAGGGCCACCAGCGCCATGTCGCGGCCTATGCGAAAGACTTCCTGTTCCGCCCGGAACAATTGCGCCAACCGGTTGGCGCCCTCTCCGGCGGCGAGCGCAACCGGCTGGCGCTCGCCATCGGCCTCGCCCAGACGTCCAACCTCCTCGTCATGGACGAGCCGACCAACGATCTCGACATGCAGACGCTCGACCTGCTCGAAGACATGCTGCTCGCCTATGAAGGCACGCTGATCCTTGTCAGCCACGACCGCGCCTTCCTGGACTCGACTGTCACCAGCTGCCTCTGCCCGATTGGCGAGGGCGACTGGATCCAGACCGCCGGCGGCTGGTCTGACGCACAGGAACAGCTGAAAGGCGTGCGCCGCAAGGATGGGCCGAAGACAGAAAAGCCGAAGGGCGCCGCCTCCGCCGCGCCGAAGCCGAAACCTGCCGCCAAGCTTTCCTTCAAGGACGAGCATCGCCAGAAAGAGATCGACGCGCTGATCCCGAAACTGCAGGCAGAAATCGCGGCGCTGGAAAAAGACCTCGCGGATGCGGGCCTCTATGCGCGGGATGCCGCCGCTTTCACAAAGAAATCCGCCCGCGTCGGCGCCGCCCGGACGCAGCTCGAAAACATCGAGCTGGAATGGCTGGAAATCGAGGAAAAGCGAGCGAGCCTGGGGTATTAGGGCTTCCACAGGCGCCGCCCTCTCCGCAGATACCTGCGCAGGCAGGTATCCAGCGCAAGGAAGGACTGGACCCCTGCCTTCGCAGGGGTCTGCGGAGCACGATGCCCACTGCGTTCCTGACCCCTCAGCCCGCCCTCAAGGCAAACGCTTCGTTAACGCGCCTCGGCTAGGGTGCCCCTGCTATATTCCCGCAGGAGTGTTCCCATGCGCATCGCCATCATGCTCGCCGCCGCCGTTTGCCTCGGCCTCACCGCCGCTGCCGACGGGATGTCCCGCAAGGCGGTCTCCTCGCCTGACATGGACCGCCTGACGGCCACCGAGGCCTCGATTGGCCCTGCCCCGGCCGGACACGAACCCTTCCGCTATCTCCACGGGTCCACCTATTCCGTGCTGCCGGGCGACTCTGCCCTCGCCTGCGAAGCCGCTTGCGGCGATGACAATGTCTGCCGCGCCTGGTCCTTCGTGGCGGCCTATGGCAGCGCCGAGGCCCGCTGCGAACTCAAACGCGGCGGCGGCAAGTCCGAGGAAAACCTGCTGGCGACCTCCGGCGTCTCGCCGAACGTGGATGTTGGCTATTGGGGCGACGTTCCGGCCGAAGCGCCCGTCTCGTCCGAAGTGCTCGAAGGCGAAAGCGCCGAAGCGCCGGTCGATACCGAGCTGAGCGACAACTAGACCGACCGTTCCTTGGTGGCCGTGAACCGGATCCCCGGGTTCTTTTCCTGCGCGTAGCCGACATCCCAGGCATTCTTCGCGAGATAGACCGGCGCGCCGTCAAGGTCCGTGCCCGAAGCGGACTTGTTCTTGTCCATGAACTCTTCGATCTTTTTCGGATCATCCGACGCGATCCAGCGCGCGACGTTATAAGGCGCGGGCTCGAAGAAGACTTCCAGACTGTATTCCGCCGTCATCCGCTCGATCATCACTTCGAACTGAAGCTGGCCGACGGCGCCGACGATCATGTCCGAGCCGATCTGCGGCGTGAACAGCTGCGTGACGCCCTCTTCGGCGAGGCTTTCCAGCGCCTTGCGCAGGTGCTTCGCCTTCATCGGGTCTTTCACGCGCGCGCGGCGCAACAGTTCCGGCGCGAAGTTCGGGATACCGCCGAACTGGATTTCTCCGCTCTCGGACAATGAATCGCCCACGCGCAGCTGGCCATGGTTCGACACACCGATCACATCGCCCGCATAGGCGGTCTCGGCAATCTCGCGGTCCTGCGCCATGAACATCATCGGGTTATGGATGTTGAGCTGCTTGCCGCTCGCCGTCTTCAGGCGCATGCCGCGCCGGAACTCGCCGGAGCAGAGCCGCACGAACGCCACGCGGTCGCGGTGGTTGGGGTCCATGTTTGCCTGGATCTTGAACACGAAACCGCTGACATTCGGGTCTGAAGCATGTACGCGGATCGGCTCGTTCTTCTTGATCGCCTTCTGGTCGCGCGGCGCCGGGGCGTAGGTGTGCAGCGTACGGAGCAGTTCTGCCACGCCGAAATAGCGCAGCGCCGAGCCGAACACCACGGGCGTCATGTTGCCCGCCCGGAAGGCTTCGGCATCAAACGCCGGCAGCAGGCTGCGGACCATATCGACGCCTTCGGCCAGCTCGGCAAAGACGTAGGGGTCAAGGCTCGCCTTGAGGCTCGCCGCATCGCCGGGAATCTCCGTGGCCGGTTCGATCCGCGCAGGCTCGCCGGGGCGACGTTCGAATTGGAGGAGTACATCGCGCTCCAGGTCCAGCATACCGGCAAAACGCTGGCCGCTCGCGGCGGGCCAGTAGAGCGGCGCGGTGTCGAGCTGCAGCTTGTCCTGCACCTCGTCGAGCAACGCGATCGGCTCCAGCGCCTCACGGTCCATCTTGTTGATGAAGGTGACAATCGGGATGTCGCGCATCCGGCAGACTTCGAACAGTTTCAGCGTCTGCGGCTCGATACCCTTGGCGGCGTCGAGCACCATGACGGCGCAATCAGCGGCCGTCAGTGTACGGTAGGTATCTTCCGAAAAGTCCTCGTGGCCCGGCGTGTCGAGCAGGTTGAACATATAATCGTCGAACTCGAACGTCATCACCGAGGCCGAGACCGAAATGCCCCGGTCGCGCTCGATCTTCATCCAGTCCGACCGCGTGCGCCGCGTCTGGCCGCGCGCCGCCACTTCGCCGGCCGCCCGGATGGCGCCGCCTGCCAGAAGCAGGTTCTCGGTCAGCGTCGTCTTGCCGGCGTCCGGGTGCGAGATAATGGCAAAGGTGCGCCGCCGCGCGGCTTCTTCAACATGGGTCATGGGATCGTTTCTCTGGTCTCTGCCGGACGCCCTATCCGATTTGACCTTGCGGGTGAAGCGTATGAAACTGCGACCCGGAGCGCGGCCCCCGGCCAATCCGGGGCTCAAGGGACAAACGCGCCCGGATGGGGATCCAGATGACACGACTTTCGATGCTGACCAGCGCCGTCGCGGGCGCCTTCCTGCTGACCGCCTGCGGCGCACCTGCCGCCTCTGTGGAGACAGCCGATGTCGCCGATCTGGCTGCATCTGCCGCTGAAACAGCCGGAGAGGCCACCACAGCCCCCGCCGAAGCCGGTCCCGGCGAAACTGCCGCTGTCGTACAGACAGAAGTCGGGCCGATGAAGGTCATGATGGTGATGGATTCCTCCGGCTCGATGTGGGGTCAGATTTCCGGCACGTCGAAGCGCGACATCGCCCGCAAGGCCGTGCGCGACATGATCGCCGCGAACCCCGCTCTCGATGCCGCCGGGCTGATCGCGTATGGCCACCGCCGGAAGGGCGACTGCAACGATATCGAAACCCTGCGCCTGCCCGGCGCTGACGTCTCCTTGCCGGACGCCGTCGACGGGCTCGTGCCGGTCGGCAAGACACCGCTCACCGCCGCCGTCATCCAGGCCGCCGACACGATGAAGATCGAGGAATCGCCGGCCACCATCATTCTCGTCACTGACGGAATCGAGACCTGCAACGCCGACCCCTGCACCACCGGCGCCGATCTTGAGGCGCGCGGCATCGACTTCACGGCCCATGTCGTCGGCTTCGGCCTCAGCGAAATCGAAGGCCGCCAGGTCGCCTGCCTCGCCGAGCAGACCGGCGGGAAGTATTTCGCTGCCGCGAATGCCGGCGAACTCGCCACCGCGCTGGAGTCCCTCGCCGCATCCGTCGAGACCGGACCACCGGAAGCCGCCACCGCGACAGCGACCATCAACGGCCCGGCGAAAGTCGAAATCGGCGCGGCCTTCGAGGTCGAATGGACCGGCCCCGGCGGCATGAACGACTATATCGATCTCGTGCCCCTGAATTACACCAAGACGAGCGGTGAACTGTCCTATGGCTATGTCCGCAAGGCGGATGAGCCCGCCAGATTGCGCGCGCCGGGCGAGGTCGGAACCTACCAGCTGCGTTACATCTGGATCGCCCCGCAAGGCCGCGAGATATTGGCCACCGCATCCATCGAGGTGATCGATGCCCCCGCCGCCCTCGCCGCACCCGCCCGCGTCGGCATCGGCCAGACCTTCGAAGTGGTCTGGCGCGGCCCCGCCGGACAGAGCGACTATATCGACCTCGTCCAACGCGGCTACACCAGGACCAATGGTGAGATCACCTATGCCTACACCCGCAGCGGAAGCCCGGCCGAATTCAAGGCGCCCGGCGAGCCCGGGGCGTACGACCTGCGCTACATCATCGAAGCCAGCGATGGCCGCTCGATCCTGAAGACCGTGCCGATCGACGTGGAGCCCATCACGGTGGCCCTCGCCTTCAATCCGTCGGCGGATCTTGGCGGCGAGCTGGACGTTGACTGGGCAGGCCCAGGCACCGCGGGCGACTATGTCGACATTGTCCCGCGCGGCTACACCAAGACCAATGGCGAGCTGTCCTATGCCTACACGCGCAACGGCAACCCAGTCTCACTGCGCCTGCCCGGTGAACCTGGTGATTATGACGTGCGTTATATCCTGCAGGCCCCCGGCGGCAAGAAGCTGCTGAAGGTCGCACCGCTGAAGCTGGCCGATGTCGATGTGACACTGTCGCCGGAGAAAACGACCGGCGTGGTCGGCGAGACGCTCAAGGTCTCCTGGACCGGTCCGGGCGGCGCCAGCGACTATGTCGACATCGTCCCGAGCGGTTACACCAAGACCAATGGCGAGCTGTCCTACGCCTATGCCCGCAACGGTAATCCGCTGAACCTCGTGTTGCCGTCCGACCCGGGCGATTACGATCTGCGCTATGTGCTGCAAGCCTCGAACGGCCGATCCGTGAAGGTCACTGTGCCCATCTCCGCGACCGCCGCGAAGGCCACGCTCAGTTTTCCGGCCAAGGTGCAGTCCGGTGCGGACTTCGCAGTCAAATGGACGGGCCCGGGCCATCAGGGCGACTATCTCGACCTCGTGAAAGGCGGCCACACCAAAACCTCCGGCGAGATCGACTATGCCTATGTGCGCAGCGGCGAGACGCTGACGCTGACCGCGCCGGACGAGGCCGGAAGCTATATCGTGCGCTACCTTGTAAAGGGGGCGAGCGGGTTGCGGGTGGTCACCACCTCACCGCTGACGGTCGAATGATTAAGCGGCGCGGGGCCAGATCTGGCGGAAGTCCGGGTCTGCGCCTTCGGCGAGGCGGGCGCGCACGGCTTCGAGGATCGTCTCGGGCAGGATGGTCAGGCGCGGCTCGCTGACCCGGCCTTCATGCACCGGAAACAGCGCGGCATTGGCGCCGGTCTTGGCGATGATCAGCGCGGCAAGGTCGGCCACCAGCGCGTCGTCGGGGCGGATGCCGGTATCGTGGCATTCCTGCAGCTTGCCGCGCGCCAGTTCGATGGCTTCACGGGCCCGCATCGCGTGGATGTCCTCAAAGCCGAGCACAGGCCCACGTTTCAGGAGGCGCAATTCGGGCGCCTCTATCTCGGTCACATACTCATTCAATAGGAACAGCATCGCTGTTTCGCCCCGTGTTGCCCAGCGAATCGCAAGGTGAGGGCTTGTCCTTAATGCCGGGTAAACCGCCTCAGCCTTCGACAGGTTCTGTCAGGAAGGTCCGGCCCTCACGGTCTTCGATCTCGACAATCCAGAGGTCGCGGTCACGCGCCTTGGCGCGGCGGACATAATCGTCCACGCCGGCCTCGTCTGGGCCGACACCCTGCTGCGACAGGTTCAGGAAAATCCGTTCCCCTTCGAGGTTTGTTGAGGGCGTATAGGCGGCGGCCATGCCGTCAAGGCGCGCCACCTTGATCAGCACATCGCCGCGCTCGTCATCGCCATGCTGCAGAATGAAAGCGCTGGCCCCGGCGAGCTGCGCGCGCCGGACCAGGGCTTCAATCCATATTCTGGTGGGTAAACGCTCCATCACTGAGAGTCCTACCGTCGGAGCGTCCGTACCAGGCCGCAGCGAGGGTCACCCCTCGGAGGCCGCGCCCATCATGCAGCCCATACCGGCCGACATCAGCGCGCCCATGACCTTGCCTTGCTGTTCGGCTGGCAGCTCTTCCATCATTTTCTCGCCTTCGGCTTCACCGGCAGCCATTGCTTTTGCGACGAGCTTGAAGGTTGGCGCGTCGAGATTGGTCTCAAGGCTGTCTGCAATGCAGGTACAGTTCTTCTCGGACTCCCCGCTTTCCGTGCAGGCCTTGACCATCGCGGTCTTCTCGCCGCCACCGATTGCACCGCAACCTGCAAGTGCAAGCGCCGACACGGCTGCAAAAACAAAATTCTTCATTGGGTTATCCCCCCTCTCGAATGAACCCGGACGGTGACATGCTTTGGCGGCCTGCGAAACTGAAAACTGCGGCGCCGGGCCCGGGGACGGGCCTACTGGGCGGCTTCCTCCAGCGGCCCGATATCGGCCTCCGAAGCGCGCGGGAGGGTCACTTCCACGCGGGTGCCCTTGCCGGGTTTCGACTCGATGCGCAGCGTTCCGCCATGCAGTTCGGCAAAGCGGCGCACGACCGACAGGCCGAGGCCGGTGCCGGGCTTGGCGCCGGTGCCCTGCGCGAACGGCTCGGTCAGCCGGCCGAGGTCCGCCGCCGCAATCCCCGTTCCACGATCCGCGACAATCAGCATGGCCGCACCGCCATCGATGCGGGTTTCCAGCGTCACGGTCTTTCCGCTGGCGGAATACTTGATCGCGTTGGACACGAGGTTCTGCCAGATCTGGCGCACCGCGCGCGCATCGGCGTCCGCCCAGACTTCGTCGCCTGTCTTCAGTTTCAGCGTCACACCCGCCCGCGCGGCCTGGCCCGTCAGCTGGCGGACGACCGACTCGCCCGACGCCGTCAGGTCGACCGGTTCCGGCTCAAGGCGCGGCTGGCCCGCTTCGCTGCGCGCGAGGTCGAGAATGTCATCGACCAGAAGCAGCAGATCCGTACCGCTCTCATGGATGATCGACGGATAATCCGCATACGGTTTGGGCATTGGCCCCATCAGTTCGGCCTGCATCACTTCGGCATAACCCAGGATGGCGTTCAGCGGCGTCTTCAGATCATGCCCCAGTGAGGCAAAGAAGGCCGTGCGCGACCTGAGCTTCTCCTCCAGTTCAGCGACAAGATTGTGCGGCACATCCGGCGTGTCTTCGGCCGCATCCATCAGCAACAGGTGGCAGCCTTTGGCATGGCGCTCGGCCAGCACCCGCACGCGCTGACCCGAGACCAGTTCGGCCGTCATCAGCTTGCGCCCCGCGCGGCCCGGCGGCGGCAACGGAAATTCATTGTCGGCAAACAGGCTGCCCAGCGCCGATCCCGGGCGCATGGTGACCAGCCCGAACGTGTCGCCCTGCACGCGGCGCAAGCGGCCCTCGGGGGTGAGGTCGATCCAGCTGATGCCGGTCATGGTGATCGGCTGCGGCTCGGGTTCGGTTTTCGGCGCCTCGCTGACCACCACGGTTTCCGCAACGCGGTTATCTGCAACCAGCTGCCAGATTTTCAGCGCGGCGAGCACAAGCCCGGCAAATGCGAACGGCGCCCCTAGTTCTGCCGCGCCGGGCGGCGGCGGCGGGATCCAGCCGAGCGGTGTCGACAGAAAAACCGCGAACAACGCAAGTGCAGCAAAGGTTCCCGCTTCGGCGGCCATGCGCGGCGCCCCGGCCAGCAGGGCCGCGAGCGGGGCAATCACGAGCAATACAATCAGCGGCGAGCCGGCCCCGCCGGTCAGCACGATTCCGATCAGCGCCGTGACCAGCCAGCCGATGACGACAAGGCCGCGCAGGATCGTGTCACCGGTGCCCGCAAAGACATATCCGGCAAGGCCTGGAATCAGGGCGAGAAACAGCGCGGCCATCAGGCTGGCCAGTGGCGCGCCGGCAATCCCGCCTGAGACGGCAGCCGTCAGACCCAGCGCGATCCAGGCTAGGTGAACGAATTGTAATCGCTTCTGCGCCGTTTCGGGGGCCAAGTCTTAACACCCCATACAGAGTTCTTAGGCATTCTTGCCGGGTCAGGTGCTGGCCTGCTGTATTTGTAATGCGCAATTCGCACAAGGCATGGTTCCCCCTGCCGGGAACTTCGGGCTAAAGTAATCGCGTGTCGCGTGAGGGAGTTTAGAATGAAGACCTCTGGGGTTATTGCCGCTGTCCTTTGCGGTTTGGGGCTTTCGACGGGTGCATCGGCGCAAAAGGCTGATCCCATTTCAGAAAACGCCGCTGTTTACATGACGTATCAGTCGGATGCGGAAGACGTCGCGGCGAAACCTTTCAAGAATGCAGACGATCTTGATTCGGCGCTTGGCACGCTTGGCGGCTACAATGCCGATCAGCTGACCCGGGGCTGGATGGCTTATTCCGCCCTGATCGCGTCGCAGGATCCCGAATTTAGCGCCACCGTGCGCGAGATCGAAGCCTTTTATGGCCGCGAGCCGGTAATGAAGAGTTTTGCAGCCGGTAACGGCTATGCCCGCTCGTTTGCCGGCGGCGACAATGCCGTTGGCGCCGCGATCGCGGTCACCGATTCCGACCTGCCGCGGATCTACTCCTCGGCCGCCACGATCAAGGAACAGGGCTATTCGCTGCAAGGTTATGGCTGGGCGAAATCGCGCATCCGCAACGGCAGCCAGCGCGCCGAGACCGTCAAGGTGCTGCAAGGCAAGGGCGTTGCCGCCGACAACATGATCGTCAGCGCGCTGACCAATGCCACGCCGCTGTCGGGTGAAACAAAAACCGGCGTGATCACCGTCGCCGCCACGGCGGAAGACGTTGCCGGCGCGGTTCGCCTGCCGGCCTTCCTCACCAGCGGTTTCACCGGCAAGCGCGAAAAAGTGAAGTTCGGCAAGGAAGCCGTCGCCAACCAGATCGCTTCGCTCGCTGCCATGCGTGTCATCGGCGCCGGGGCAGTCGACCAGGCCCGCCTGTCGAAAGTGATGATGGAACCGGCCGTGCAAAGCTGCCTGAAGATGCAGAACCTGCAGCTTCAGGGCTGCGTGGCCGGCGTCGGCCAGGAATTCGAACTGCCGCACTGCATCAGCCAGCATACGCTGACCGAAGTCGCTGACTGTCTGGGCTCAGTCTATAAATAGTCCACACGATCTAGACTACTGCTCCACCTTCGACCCCGGCGGCCACTGGCCTGCCGGGGTTTTCTTTTGCGGATTCGCAAATCATATGGACACCCATGAGTATCGAGACCAAAGCGGCAGAGATAAGGGAAGACTTCTCCTGGCTGGAGGATTGGGAGGCGCGGTATGCGCACCTGATCGATCTCGGCAAGGCGAACCCGCGCCTTGAGGAGGGCGAGCGCACCGAGGAGACGCGCGTGCGCGGGTGCGCCTCGCAGGTCTGGATGGTGACGCAGATTGAGGATGGCCGGCTGGTGCTGCGCGCGGAGTCCGATGCGATCATCGTCTCAGGCCTGATCGCGCTGCTGACGCGGCTCTATTCGGGCGAGCCGCCCGAGGACATCCTGAAGTTCGACGCGAAAACCTTCCTTGACGAGATCGGCGTGGCGGGCGCCCTGACGGCGCAGCGCTCCAACGGCCTCGCCTCGATGCTGGCGCGCGTGCAGGCGGATGCCCGCCTCGCGCTCAGCGCCTAGCCTCTGCAAGACGCGGCGCGCCGCCCCTGAGGCCGGCAAGATGGCGGGCATGGCCTTCGGCTTCCAGCCATTCGGCCATCTGCGCCGGGACGATGCCGACGCGCAGCCCGCGCGCATCATGGGTGCGGTAAACGCTCCAGACGCCGCCACTCTCGAACAAGATGCCGCCGCGCGACAGGATGCGCAGGACTTCCGGCGCCTCCAACACACGCGGACGGCGTGACCGGGCAACGCGCAGCGTCATGACACGTCCTCGCCCGGCGCGAGCAGCACCACTGAGCGCAGGCCCATGATCAGCTGGTCGACCCAGGTGTCGAAGTCGGCATCTTCGCGGTAATCCTCGACGAGGCGGCAGGCCCGCGCGACGGTCGAGCGGTCCCGGTCAAAGGCCAGCGCGACGCGCGACAGGCTCATGCCGAGCGCCGAATAGGCCACATAGATGGCGATGTGCCGGGCCCGGGCATAGACCGGTGCGCCGCGCTCCCGGGCGAGAATTTTCTGCGTCTTCAGGCCCAGCGCGTAAGCGACCAGCGCCGCCGCAAGATACGCGCGGTCCTCGTCCCGCCTCGGATTGAACTCGTCCATACGCCTGTGCTCCTTGCTGCGTGCGCTGCGCAGTATAACCCGGATTTCAAGGTGTGGGATAAGTTTCCTAGGATTTTTATCCTAACCGTGTAGGCGCTACAGGTTGCGGGATTTTGGAGGCGCGGATTTGATGCATAAGGGGGTTCAGGGGCGCGTCCTCAGGCTGCGCCGTTAAGCGTCCGGCGCGGTGTATGCCGAAGGCTTTAGCTGCCATGGATCTCGCCGGGATCAACTGGGGTTTGAATATTCCGTAAGCAGCCCGACGAGCCTGAAACCAGTATGCAGTTGAGGACAGCACTGCACCAATTGAGCGAGGAATTTCGGAGGCGCCGGGCAGGTTTTTAGCCCACCGCAATTGCGAAGGGTCTCCGCCAATCCTACAGGTTGATCATCACAGAGCATCAGAATTGAGGATCAAAAATTGGCAGGAGATCGCGCTTTTGCAATTCATTGAAGTGGTCGAGCTAATCGCAGCCTACCATGCGCTCATTCTTGCGATCATTGTCCTTCTTGTCAAAAGCCCTAAAATTCTCGGGCTGTTCTGCACCATCTTCGCCGCTCATATGCTCACGAATATTGGTGTTTCTACGGACTTGCTTCCACTTGGCGCGGACATCAGAAGCGCATTTGGTCTGACCTATGGACCGATGATGTATATCTTCGTCCGGGAGTTGAGCTTTAAAAATGCGCGCCGGCGGTTCTGGGTCGACCTTCTGCATTTTGCGCCAGCTGTATTGATTGTCCTGTTTCGGCCAGCTGACCCGATACCCCAGCTTATCGGATTTCCACTTATCCTTGGGTACTACGTTGCAATTTTTCTCCGTTTGAAGGAGCACGGCCGTTTGGTTGTCCACATCCGTGCAGATGAAGATTCCGTCGACCTGCAATGGGTCAACATCATCTTCTTTGCCTTTGTCGCAATTTCGGTAGTCGACTTTGCGCGAAGTTTCTTCCTCAGCAATGGGTCTTCTGTCGGAGACTTCGCGTTGGCTGCCACCCTATCTTGTGTCGTCGCTTTACTTTCGACAATGGTGTGGAAATCAATCGTTCACACCCAGAACACAGGCGCCATATCCGATTATGAACGGAACTCTACCTGTCCGGAGGAAGAGCTTGAGAGTGATCACCACGCCGCGGTCGAAATGTTTGCGAAGATTGACGCTATCGTAAAGGAGAAACGGTTGTGGCGTGAACCACGCCTGACACTTGACGATGTCGCTCGCATTACGGCTCACACGGCACGCGAAGTTTCACACGCGATCAATGCCGTCCACCAAGCCAACTTCTCGAACTATATAAACGGTCTCCGCGTGGCCGACGTTGATGCGTTGATGGACGATGATGAATCCCAAGGGCTTACATTGCTCGATTTGGCCCTGGAGGCGGGGTTCAACTCCAAGTCAGCGTTCAATCGGCACTATCAAAAATTGCGGGGCGAACCCCCAAGCAATACGCTTAGGCGCAAGCGGTCAGCGCGAAACCAAAGTCCTGACAGTCACAAATGAACCGTGCCAAAACATGAATTGGGACGACCCGAACGGTGGTCATCCAGATAGGAGCCAGATCGTATCAGACGAAGGAACACCTCTCATGACAAAACGACCCTGCCGCGTCCCGCTTTTCGCGTTTATCTTTGCATCGGTGGCAGCCTGCGCACATGCGCCCACGTACAATGTCGCCCCACCAGCATCCGTCACTTTTGGGAATTCGCTCGAAGCAATGACGCCTGTTTTCGAAAGCAGTTGCGCGACGTTCAATGTGCGCGTGCTCGATCCGGCAGCCTTGCCAATTGCCAAAACAAGCCATGTGCAAGTGGACTGCCAAGGGCTTTTCCATGCCGGAAGCGATCGCCTGGCAGAGTTCGTATTTGCGGACGACAGCCTCGCATTTGTTTGGGTTCTGACGACGGCGGAAGAGGAACCGACAATACTGGATGCATTACTCGAAACATATGGGGAACCGACACATAATACGCCGTTGTTTGTCGCCTTTACGGATGCATTCGTAGCACTCCGAAGAGATACCCCTGAGTTACTTTACTATGGCGAGGCTGTGGCACCGGTTTATCGATCCTGGTTCGATCAGTCTGCTGACGAATAGCCGCTTCACTCGAATGCCCGCTTCTGCCTGGCAGAAGCGGGCCCTGTTGCACGCCGCTAGCAATCCGAAACGCGCTTCGCTTCGATCACGGTTTTCACGTCCTCGATGCGCTTCATGGCCTGCTTCAGTTGCGCGTCGCTGACTCCGGGGCCGCCGGCGCCTTTGGGCAGCTCGACGTCGATGACTCGGTTGCCTTCCAGCGTGACGCGGTCGGCCGCCAAGGCGCCGCTATAGACGAACCGGTTCGAGCCCGCAGCCATCTTTCGGTCGACCCCGCAGACAACCTCGCCGGACACCGTATTGCCGACGCGCGGTGCACGGACAGTCTGGCATCCTCTGTGAGCCAGGGCCGAACTTTCAGCCAGCTTGTGCGGGAAGGATTCCGCATCCCCGGCGCGCACGCACACCGGCTTGCCGGCCTCAGTCTCTGCCGCGAGATGTTTCACCTTTGTTGTCTTTCTGGTCTCGTAAAGGCCTGGCGTGAGGGTGACGGGCTCCTGTGTCGCGGGGTCGGAGCTGCCGGAACAGGCGGTGGCCGCGAACGCCAGCGCGGCGATGCCGGCGAGGCGGCCACGATGAATGTGCGTGTACATACAGTCTTCTCCCATCAGCGCGCCATCAGGAAGGCGGCCGGTTCTAGTAGTTCCCGGTCAGGTCCCGGTACAGATTCTTCAGGCGCTTCGGCATTTGCGACAACGCCATCGCGCCCAACAGCAAGGGCACAATCGCCTCAGGCCGGCCGCCCATCGCCAGCGTGACACCGGCGCCGGTCATCACCACGCCGATGAGCAGGATTGCGCAGAGCTGAACCGCATCCGCAAAATGCGCGAGGGCTTTGGATGCCAGGTCCATCATGGGGTCACGCTCCGCAGGCTGAGGATTGCCTTTGTTGCAACCCAAACTAGCCCAATTGCGTTAAGGCCTGCTTTCCGCGTCGGGCGCGACTTTGCACGTCTCTTGTTACGGAAAATTGACGCAGCCTTAGGCCCAGGTGCCGTGGAAACCCAGCGGCCAGGCGCGGTCGCTGCGCCAGATGCAGAGCGGGCCGTCGCTGACATGGGCGGCATCGAAGACGCAGATCTCGCTGCTGCCGGTCTTGAGATTCAGGACGGGACCGATGAGCCAGCTATCGACTTCGTCCTGCTTGCCCGGTTTCGGGACGAACAGGAATTCCTCCACCATGCGCGCCTCGCCGAAATCGAACGTGTCGGTCTTTCCGGTTTTCCAGTCGTGCACGCTGACGCCGGAGAGGCCGGGCCGGTTTGTGGGCTGGCCGGTGACCAGCGCGGTGAGCCGGCGGGGCAGACCGTGGCGGCGCGGATCGACCTGCGGAAAGTCTCCGTCGAGGCCGGTTTCGATGAGGCGTGCATCGCCAGTGGGCGGAATGACGATCTGGGTGAGGTTGCTTTCGAAGCGTGCCTCGCGCCCTGTCCAGACGCCGCGGATTTCGTCCACGCCGCCGCCGACGCCGAGCACCGGCTCCTTGTAGAGGGCGGCGTCGATGCGGATCGTACCGTCGGCTTCCTCCCAGGCGGCGCCGGTATGGTAAAAGGCGCGGGCGGGCCCTTGCGCCCAGCGGCGCTTCGAGAAATCGTTCTTGTCGACGATGAGGAACTTGAAGCCTTCCTCGGGGCGCCATTCGAAACCTTCGACGACCGGAGGGCGCAGCCGCTCGTTGATCCAGGGCTGGACGAGGATGACGAGGTGGCGATCGGTCATCGCCCAGTCATGGATATAGGCCGCCGTGCCGATATTGAGCAGGCCGAAGGAATCGAGGCTGCCGCCCGCGTTGATGCGGTAGACACCGACATTCGGGCCGCTGATGGCGAGGTTCCAGACGGTTCCGTCCGGCTCGCGCTTCGGGTGGGCAAGGAAGGGCATGGCGGCGAGATCGTCGCGCCAGGCTTTGGCGCCTTTGGTCTCGAGCGTGGCTGCATCCATGGCGATAGCGGAGCCCGCTTCCCAGAGGGCGTAGAGTTCGCCGTCGATGACGATGACGGAGGTGTTGGCGGCGTTGACGTCATCCGGCCCGCTGACCGGGAAGTCCGGATGGCCGACCGTGCCGAAGCCGGGCGCCATGAACTTTCCATTCTCCTGCTCGATCCGGCGTTTCACCGTCTGCACGAAGCGGCCGGAATGCACGGCCTTGCCGTCCGCGACCGCGATGCGCTGGACCATGCCGTCGCCGTCGAACCAGTGGCTGGAGTAATCGTCCTTGCCATAGAGGAACTGCGCCGGGCCGTTGCGGTAGAGGGTGCCCGCGAGGCCCTTCGGCACTTCGCCATAGACCAGCCGCATCGGCGCGGGGTCAAATCCGCCGGCCGGCGCGGAAGTATAGCCGAGATGCCAGTCGGGCATGGAGGGCGCCTCGGCGAAGGCAGGCAGGCCGAGACCGAACACGGCGGTGCCGGCGGCGCTGGAGGTCAGGAAGTGGCGGCGGGACAGGGTCATGTCGGGCTCCTTGAGAGAATTGCGGAGGGCGATCAGTTCAGGGAAATGACCTGGACGGCGCCGTCGGCTGTGACTTCGAACCGGGCATCGTTCCATTTGGCGGGTCCGAAGCGGCCTTGGGCATTGTTCGAGAAGGCGAAGGGCTCGGTCGGCATGCCGAAGGGGTTGCTGTTCATCTCACCGTCGCCATTGATGTCGTGGAAGAGCTTGATGCCGTATTCGCCGGGTGCGAGGCCTTCAACGGTGACGCTGACGGTGGCAGCGTTGGCGGCGACACTGGCGCCGGCAACCGCCTCGCCGCCTTCGTAGCCCGCCGCGTCATAGACGCCGAGGCGGATCTCTCCGGCCTGTGTCCTGATGTTCTCGAGGGTGACCGTGAGGGGGCCGGCCAGGGCGGCGGGGGCCAGAAGTGCCAGGCAGAGGGCGGTCGCGATCAGGGGCTTGCGGGTCATGTTAGTCTCCGAGTGTGTCATCAGCGGCGGTTTGCCTGCTGCGAGACCAGAGATGGCAAGTTCCGGCGGCGGGCGCGCGCCCGTCTTCACGAACGGGGCGGAATCCTTCGTGAAATGCAGCCTTTGCAGCTCGCGATGCGCCAAATGCAGGGCGGTTGCCGCTCGCGGATCGCCGGTGGTGGCAGGGATTCGGGCGGAACGCCGATCCAGGCCGTTAGGCCGCGAAGCGGGGTTTGGCTTCGGGGTGGGCGGTGGCGGCTGTCGCCGGGAGGAGCTGGCGTTTATGGGCGATCAGCTCGTCATGGCAGAGGACTTGGGTCAGCTGGTCATAGTCGTCTGCGAGCGGCAGGCGCAGCCAGGCGTGGAGGCGGTCGCCTGTTTCGATGAGGCCGCCGACGGGCATGCCGCGATCAATCGCCGAGGACAGGCCGAGGGCGTAGCATTCTCCGTGGGCGCCGGCGATTTCGGCGACGCGGCGGCCGCGCACGTCGGTTCCGAAGATGTCGCGCAGGCGCGAGCCGGCGATGCGGAAGCGGCCCTCGCCGTTTTCGTCGACCTCGACGATGGAAAGGCTGGCCAGCGTGCTGCGGACGATGCCGGGGTCGATGGCGTCACGCGGCACCCGTCCGCCGGACGTGCGGCACTCGTACCAATGGGCAATCAGGAGGCGCTGGGCCTCTGTCACGCCAGAGAAACTCTGCTTGTAGTTCATGTCGTCGCCACCCCCGTGGTGATTCGCCAAGAATCACCTATCGCGCGAGTGGACTCGCGGATCAAGAGTCCTGAAGCTTTTTGTTAACATTGATTTCAGGAATATTTCATTCCGGGAGCGGAACGAACGGGTTTCACTTGGCCTATTCTTCCCGAATGGACCGGCCGAGGCCCATTTTCTTTGCGAGTTTTGAGCGCTTCTCTGAATAGCCCGGTGCGACCATCGGATAATCGGCCGGAAGGCCCCACTTGGCGCGGTACTCCTCTGGCGACATTCCATATTTTGAGCGCAGGTGGCGTTTCAGGGATTTGAACTTCAGGCCGTCTTCCAGACAGACGAGGTGTTCCTTGAAGATCGACTTCTTGACCGGAACGGCCGGTTTCGGCGCTTCCAGAGCGGGCAGTCCCGGCTGGCTGAGTTCGACGAGCGCGGCGTGCACGTTTCTGATCAGGTCCGGCAATTCCTGCGTCTGCAACGTATTGTTGCGCACATAGGCCGAGACAATGCCGGTCGCGAACGCGACGTTCAGGCTGCCCGGGGGCGGAATATCGCCTTCAAAGCTCATATCTTGCCCTTCCAGCAAGGGCTGGCCGCCAAAGGCAGGCGCGCGCCTGCACGTGGCGACCAGCCACCTTCCCGCTTTCAGGGTCTAATATGGCGCAATTTTGTCACCCTGTTTTCAAGGGGTTTTTCACGTCGTTAGGTAGGAAACCAGCAGGACGAGGGCCAGAATCACGGTGGTCCAGATGGTCATCCCGCTGGCTGTGCCGTTGCGGGCCAGGAAGCCGCGGGGGCTGAACAGGGCGACCATCCTTGTATAGCTGCGCTCGGTGATGCTGCGGAACACCGCGGTGATGGCCGGGCCGAGCTTGGCCCAGACCGTATCGATCCAGCGCACCGCGCCATAGCCGGCCTTGCGGTAGAGCCAGTCTGTATCGAGGATGACGCCGGGCTTCTCGGCAGGGTACAGCCGTAGGCGCTGCAACAGGATGAAGGCGAAGGTGGCGAGCACCAGCAGCTGCATCTGCGTCAGGATGTGTTCCAGCGTGAACGGCTGGTAGCCGGCCGCTTCGATCGGGTATGGCAGGAGGCCGTAGAGCCATTCATAGCCAAGCCCCGGCAGAATGGCCGGCAGGCCGACCGCGATGCACAGGAAAGCCGCCATGCCCATGGCGAGCAGCATGTTGAAGGGAGCCTCCTTCACGCGCTTGCCGCTGTCATGGCCGAAGAAGGCGAAGTACGGGATCTTGATGCCCGAGTGTTCGAGCACACCGGCGGACGCGAAGAGCAGCATCAGCCAGACGACGACCATGCCGGGATCGGTGGCGCCTTCATAGGCGACCGCGCTCATGGTGAGCGACTTGGCGACGAAGCCCGAGAAGAACGGGAATGCCGAGATCGACAGGCCGCCGATGATGCAGAACAGGGCCGTCCACGGCATCGAGCGGTAGAGGCCGCCGAGTTCGGAGGCCTTGGCCGTGCCGGTCCGGTAAAGCACGGCGCCGACGCTCATGAACAGGAGCGCCTTGTACATGATATGGGCGAAGGCGTGCGCGGTGGCGCCATTAAGCGCGAGCGCATTGCCGACACCCGCCGTGCCGACGCCGATGGCGCAGATCATGAAGCCGACCTGGTTGTTCAGCGAATAAGCGAGCACCTTGCGCAGGTCGTTCTCGATGACGGCGAAGAAGACCGGGAAACAGGTCATCACTGCGCCGATCCAGATCAGCGCATCGAAGCCCGGGAAGAAACGCGCGAAAGCGTAGACGGCGAGCTTGGTGGTGAAGGCAGACAGGATGACCGCGCCGACCACGGAGGATTTCGGATAGGAGTCCTGCAGCCAGTTGTGCAGGAAGGGGAACGCCGCCTTGATGCCGAAGGCGATGAAGATGAGCAGCGCGCCGGGATCATTGAGGCTGGTGAAGGCCTGCAGCGAGAGGCTGCCGGTGGCCTGCCAGACATAGGCGATGCCGTTGAGCAGCAGCACGCCCGAGAGAACCTGAACGCCGAGATAGCGCATCGAAGCGAAATAGGCGGCGCGCGTGCCCGCCTGCAGGATCAGGAAGACCGACGTGACGGCCGTGATTTCCCAGAAGATGAACAGGGTCATCAGGTCGCCGGCAAAGGTTGCCGAGACGGCGGCGCCAGCATAGGCCATCGCCATGCCGTCCTGCAGCCGGTTATCCGTGTGCAGAGCGTAGATGGCGTTGAGCAGCGAGGCGATGAGGAAGGCGAGACCGAACAGGAAGTTCAGGCTGTCGACCTTGTAGAACGACATCTCGATGCCGAGCGTATTCCACGTCACATGGTCAACGCCGTGCTGGGTGGTGGCGAGCAGCAGGATGGCGATCAGCGGAACGATAATGGTGATGGCCTGACGCGCGAGGCGCGCCTGCACGAACATGGCGATGAGGCCCGCAAGGACCAGCAGCCAGCCGGGGTTCAGGTCTGTCAGGAAGGCCGGCATCAGACGTCTCCCTCAGAATGGGACGTGGTGGCGCCGGGCATTGTGTCTTCGAGGTCCGGGTCGATGTCCGAAGGTGGGCCGCCCGCATCGCCGTAATAATTCTCGTCGCGGCGAAGCAGCTTGCCGAGCGGCCAGCCCATCAGCACCACAAAGGAGAACGAGACGAAGCCCCAGAGGCCGTAAAAGCCGACCGAATTGGCGAAGCTGATCTTCTCGTGGCGGTGCACCGCGAGATCCGCAAGCACGAGCGCAAGCGACAGGGCGGCGGCGCCCCAGAACAGGATGGCGCCAATGCCCTTGGTCTCGGTCCAGCCGAACAGGACTTTCGCCATAGGGTGCACGCCTTCATCGGTCGTGCGGCTCATGGCGTTCACGGTCTCGGCGGCGCGCTTCACGAAGCGTCCGGAATTGTCGCGGCCACCTGGCGTTTCATCGGTCATGGGAAGGTCACCTCCGGAGCGATGGCCACGGTCGCAAAAGCCGGGGCGAGGAAATCACCGACCGGATCGATAAAGAAGAACAGCACGATACAGACCCCCGCCGTGAAGAGCGGCGCAGCCACGGTCAGCCAGGGCGCGCCGCCGGGCCGCTTGAATTCCTTCGGCGCTTTGGTGCCCGGAGGCGGCATCAGCGCAAGGATCGGGATCGGCAGCAGGTAGGCAATATTAAGCAGCGACGAGATGATCAGCACGGCTGGCACCCAGTCAAAGCCGCCATCGACGGCGCCCTGCATCAACTCATATTTCGGCCAGCTGCCGGCGAGCGGCGGAATACCGATGATCGACAGCGAGGCGAGGAAGAAGGCGATGAAGACCAGCGGCATCTTCCGGCCGAGGCCGCGCATGTCGGAGATATTGTTGAGGCCGGTGGCAACATAGATCGCGCCGGCGCACATGAAGAGCGTGAGCTTGCCGGCGGCGTGCGCGGCGATCTGCAGCGAACCACCCATGGCGCCCGCCTGCGTGGCGAGCATCGCGCCGAGCGTGACATAGGCGAGCTGCGCGATGGTCGAGTAAGCAAGCCGTGCCTTGAGGTTGTCCTTGGTCATCGCGATCAGCGAGGCAAGCACGATGGTGACGCAGGCGACATCCATCAGGAATTCGCGCGACGGCGTCTTGATCAGAAGATCGGCGCCGAAGATGTAGACGGCGATCTTCATCACCGTGAACACACCGGCCTTCACGACCGCCACAGCGTGCAGCAGCGCCGAGACAGGCGTTGGCGCGACCATCGCGTTGGGGAGCCAGAAGTGGAACGGCATCAGCGCCGCCTTGCCGACGCCGAAGACGAAGAGCAGCAGCAGCGCGCTGGCGACGACGGGCGACATCTCGACATTGGCGAGCAGGCCGCCATCGACGAAGTTGAGGTTCTGGCCGGCGAGCACCCAGGTCCACATGATCGCCGTGAGCAGGAAGCCGATCGACGTGCCGAGCAGCGTCAGCAGGTAGATGCGCGCGCCGCGCTGGGCCGCCGCATCGCCCTTGTGCGCGACGAGCGGATAGGTCGACAGCGTCAGCACTTCGTAGAAGATGAACAGGGTGAACAGGTTGCCCGCCATGGCCACGCCCATCGCGCCGCAGATGGCGATGGCAAAGCAGATATAGAAACGCGTCTGGTTGCGCTCGCGGTTCCCGCGCATGTAGCCGATGGAATAGAACGAGTTGACGATCCAGAGGCCGCTGGCGACGAAGGCGAACAAGGCGCCGATGGGCTCAAGCTTGAACGCGAAGGTCAGGCCGGGCACCGCTTCACCGATGTAAAGTTCCGGGCGCTGACCGTTCGCCACGAGGATCGTCAACTGGATGACGACCGCGAACAGAATGACCGACCCGGCGATGGTGACGCCTTCGCGCAGGTTCGGGAACTTGCCGAGCGCGGCGATGCCGGCGGCGATGATGAGCGGCAGGCAGAGCGCAGATCCGATCAGGAATTCTGGCGTCATCGGAACGCCTCCAGACCAAGGGCCGCAACGGCGCCGTCACGGGCGAGGCCGACCGGGAACGTGGCATCGATGCCGAAATAGATATTGGCGAGCGCCAGGATCCAGAGCGGGATCAGCAGGAGCAGCGGCGCCTCTTTTCGGTTCTTGCGAGGATTGACCGGCGGCAGGAAGAACACGGCCTGCAGGATGCGCCCGACATAGAACACAGCGAGGATACTGGAGAAGACAACCAGCAGCACAGCCCACCACCATCCGTGCTCGAACAATGCCGTGCCCAGCTGGATTTTCGAGATAAAGCCTGCCGTCAGCGGCACGCCGATGAGCGAGAGGCCGGCAATCGCAAAGGCGGTCATCGTGAACGGCGCCGAGCGGCCAAGACCGGCAAAGTCGCGGACCGTCGTGCCCTGATAGGTCAGGCAGACACCGGCGACGGCCATGAACAGCGCGCCTTTCATCAGGGCATGGTTGAAGAGGTGCAGGAGGCCTGCGGAGACACCGGCTGCCGTGCCGATGGAAATGCCGAGGATCATATAGCCGACCTGCGCCACCGACGAGAAGGCGAGCATGCGGCGCACATCGTTCTGGAAGATGGCCTGGAAGGAACAGATCACCATCGCGGCAATGCCCAGCGGGGCGAGCACCCAGTAGAA
Organism: Hyphomonas sp.; assembly: GCA_040223555.1. Classification (GTDB taxonomy): domain Bacteria; phylum Pseudomonadota; class Alphaproteobacteria; order Caulobacterales; family Hyphomonadaceae; genus Hyphomonas. The sequence goes on along the minus strand of JAVKGA010000007.1, from coordinate 345,602 downwards.
CAGCGCCTGCTCGAAGGCATAGTCCGGCTGGAAGATCGTGAAGAGCCAGCGGATCAGCGCGTAGAGCGCGACCTTGGTCGCCGTGGCCGCGAGGAACATCGTCACGAGGCTCGGGCTATAGGCATAGGCGTTCGGCAGCCACTGGTGCAGCGGCCACATGGCAGCCTTCAGGCCGAGACCGACGATGATGAAGGCAAAGCCGACCTGCACCGAGCGGTTGCCTGTCAATGCCGGCAGCTGGGCGGCCATGTCGGCCATGTTGAGCGTGCCGGTGGCGGCGTACAGGAATCCCACACCGATGATGTAGAAGCTGGCGCCGAGGGTGCCCATGATGAGGTAGTCGAAGGCCGCCGGCAGTGCGCGCCGGTCGCGCGACGAGCCCATGGCGACCAGCACATAGGTCGACAGCGAACTGATCTCGAGGAAGACGAACAGGTTGAACGCGTCTCCGGTCGCAGCCACGCCGCAGAGGCCTGAAATGCAGAGCAGGAAGGCGCAGAGGAAGAGACCGATCTTCTCCTTGCGCACTTCGGCCAGCAGCGTCGGCCAGGCGAACACGGACGCGAGGAAGCCCATCGCCGCGACAATCAGCAGGACCATTGCATTCAGCGCATCGACGCGGAACTCGATGCCGATGGGCGGCGCCCAGTTGCCGATGGGATAGCTGATCACACCGCCCGGCAGGGTCTGGACGATCACCAGCGTCAGCAAAGCGAAGTAGAGCGTTGCCGCCGTGGTGGCGAGCGTCAGCACCCAAGCGAGGCGGCCGCTCGGGCTGAGCGCCAGGATGGGTGCCACGATCAGCGGCACGACCGGGATCAGGACGGCAGAATGACGGATCGCCCAGTCAGGCGCCGTGACGAGCAAGGATTCGAGGATCATGCCGTGGCCTCTTGGAGGTCTTTCTCAGCTTCGGCTTCCTGAAGGGCGGCGGTCTCGATATCTGCGGCGCGCACATCGTCCGCTTCGATCGTCCCGTAGGCTTCCCGAATGCGGACAATAAGCGCGAGGCCGACCGAAATGGTCGCCAAGCCGACAACGATGGCCGTGAGCATCAGGACGTGCGGCAGCGGGTTGGAGTAGGTGTGAACAAGGTCGGCCACACGCTCGCCGCCGCCCGCCACAAGGTGGGCGTCGGCAAGCGCGGCGTGACCCGCATCATGCGTTGGTGTGTCCTCAGGATACAAAACCGGCGCGGTGCCGCCGGTGACCTTGCCGAGGGTGACGTAGAACAGGCAGATGGTCGTCTGGAAGAGCGACAGGCCAACCAGGCGCTTGATCAGGTTTTCCGACGAGAAGGCGATAAACAGGCTGATCATCATCAGCCCGATGATGGCCCAGTAGCCCGCACGATCGAGAATGAATTCCCACATGCTACCAGTCCTCGTCGCGAATTTCGGCCACGCGCCCGGCGAGTGCGTAGAATATTGTGGTCATCGCGCCCCAGACCGCGCACAGGACGCCGATCTCGATGATGATGATACCGGCATGCTGGCCATGGTGTTCGCCCAGCGGTTCACCGAACAGGGCCTGGTACTCGAGATAGAGGCCGCCGGTCAGCATCGCCCAGACGCCTACACCGGAAAAGATCAACACGCCGATGGCGGCGAGGGACCGGGTGAACCAGGGCGGCACGGCGCGCATCGTCTGCGACAGGCCGAAGACCAGCGCATGAAGGATCAGCGCCACCGCCAGCACGACGCCCGCCTGGAAGGCGCCGCCGGGGCCAACTTCGCCGTGGAACTGGACATAGAAGCCGTAGATCAGGATCAGCGGGATCAGGCATTTGCCGATGACGCGCAGGATCATGTGATGGTCGCTTTTCATGACGCGTCCCCATCCTTGCGGCGGGTGTCGGACTTTGGCGCTTTCTTCAGCGTCTCGGCCAGCGAGCGCTCACCGAAACCGAGCAGCAACGCGACCGCGAGACCGGCAGTGAACACCACGGCGGTCTCGCCAAGCGTATCGAAGCCCCGGTAGCTGGCGAGCACGGAGGTGACGACGTTGGGCACGCCGGTGTCGAACCAGTTGATCTGGAGATAGGTGAGACCAACACCGGCATTGGCCGGAGAATTGGGATCGCCGAGCGGCGGCAGGTCGATCGTACCGTAGATCAGCATGATGCCGGCCGCGATGCAGACGATCAGCGGGCCGAGGCGCTTCAGCGGTTTTTCCGGCTTGGCGGTGCGCGCCGTCAGCAGCATCGCGCCGAGCAGGACGGCGGTCGACATGCCCGCGCCGACAGCGGCCTCGGTGAAACCGACATCGACGGCGTCGACGAGAATGTACCAGGCCGCCGAGACGAGCGAATAGACGCCCGACAGCATGACGATGGAGAACAGGCTGCGCAGGCGCGCAATCGCAATCGCCACCACAAACAGGATGACGAGAAAAAGGACGTTGATGAAGGCGGTGCCGGCGCCGCTGAGAACAAAGTCGTTCATGCCTCGCCTCCGTCATGATCATCATGCTCAGGCTGGCCGACGGGGCCGATCCTGGGCTGCAGGCCCGCCGTGTGCGCCGCGTTCGCCAGCGCGTGCGAGCCGGTGGCGCTGGTCAGCATCAGGAAGCCCAGCATGCAGAACACTTTCACCAGCACCAGCCAGTGCGGCGCCATCAGCGCCATGCCCAGCAGGACGAGGCCGGCGCCGGACGTGTCAGTGATGCTGGCCGCATGCAGGCGCGTGTAGAAATCCGGGAAGCGCAGGACGCCGATGGTGCCGATGACACAAAGGATCGCGCCAAGCAGGCAGAGCGCGCCGCCGAGCGGATAGCGGACGACTTCCCAGGTATTGGCGAGGAGCGCGAGGACATCAGCCATTGTGATCTCCCGTGCGCGGGGCGGGCTCGGGGCGGCGCACAAGCGGCACCTGGAACGAGCGGTAACGGAAGAATTTGAGGATCGCGATCGTCGAGACGAAGTTGATCAGCGTGTAGAGGATGGCGATGTCGAGGAAATCCGGACGTCCCATCACAAAGCCAAGCAGGCCGAGAACCAGAACCGTCTTGGTGCCGAACGAGTTCACCGCGAGCACACGGTCATAAAGGGTCGGACCCTTCAGTGCACGGACGAGCAGCAGGCACATGCCTACCAGAAGGGCCAGCAGCGCGGCGTAGGTCATGCGGCCCGCCCCGACGGATCTGCGGCGCGGGCGCAGCGCCGGTCCATGTCTTCAAATGCTTCCGGCACCGTGTTGGCTTCGTAGAGGCCGTGCACGAGCAGCTTGTCGCCTTCGATCTCGATCGTGACCGTGCCGGGCGTCAGCGTGATCGAGTTGGCGAAGGTCACTTTGGCGAGGTCGCTCTTGCAGACGGTTTTCACTTTCACCAGTGCAGGCGAGATATCTAGGTCCGCGCGCAGGCAGGCCTTGATGACGATCCAGTTGGACTTGATGACTTCCCATGTCAGCCAGGGCCAGTAGGCAACGAGACCCAGCAGGCGCACATAGGGCGCGCCCTCGCGGTCGATCAGCTTCAGGCGCGCGCTGAGAAACAGCGTGATCACGACCGACACCGCCGCGAAGCCGAGCATCAGCGGCGTGTAATGGCCGGAATTGCCCATCCAGAATGCGACAATCGCCAAAAATATTCCGAGTAAGTACGCCACAGCGCCCCTCTGCCAGGACCAGCCTCTTTTGGTGAATGCCTCACCTAAAGGTCCGCGTCAGGCTTGGGAAGCCCGTTTCGGCGGAGTGCGTCCTAATTTCCGAAAACCAGGCGCGCGGTGCGCTGGGATGTTGAATATTCTGCTTCCTCGTTCGCCGGGGCGCCCAGTTCCTGTGCCCGCTGCAACGCATTGGGCGAATAGGCCGAGGACAACGACCAGTTCCAGTAGCGCAGCGTGGTCTGGGCCTTGGCCACGGACAGGACCTCATAGGTCTCCGCCACAAGCGTGAACATCGGATTCGCCTCGCCCGGCGACAGTTCCAGCGGACGGCGCAGCGCAGTCCATAACAGGCGCAGATACTCACGCTTCAGGCCGGTGGCCTTGCACAGGACGGCAAGCCCCTCACCGCCGAGGTCCGACAGGATCTTCGCCGCCGTGACAGGTTTGATGCCGGCAAGGTAGCCGATCTCCTGCACCATTTCGGCGTCTATGCCATCGGCGGCAGCGGCTGCGACTGCGCCTTCCAGGCTGTCATACGGGCTGCGCTCTATCGCCGCACGATTGCGCTGGCGCCGCTCGATCAGCTGCAGCGCCTTGCGGGTCACCGCGTCCGACCAGCCTTCCGCGGCTGCCATCTCGAACACGTCGCGGCAGATCGAAATCATCTCGGACCGGTCCGCGGCCTGCCGGGTCAGGATCTTGCGGCGGGTCGGCCCGTCCGCCCACCAGAACATCGCCATCGCGTGCGACGAGCGCAGCTCGATACGATCAATCAGGAGGGTGCAGAACGTGGCCTCTTCGCGCGACAGGGCCACAAGCCGGTCGATGGTGGTCTCGGCAAGCGGGGCATTCCGGTTCAGCAACAGTTCACGCACGATATGCGGCTCGCCGACCTGGGCCAGGCATGCGGTCACCGAGACACAGAGATTGCGCCGGCGGGCGATCACGGCCCGATGTTCCGGCGTCGAGTTCTGGACAATTTCCACAAGGTCGCAGGCATCAAACGCATCACTCTCTTCGAGCAGCGGACGGGCAACGGCAAACGAGCATTGGGCGAGGTAGCGCAGCACCCGGCGCGGGGCATCGCGGCACACGGCGAGGCGCGAGGCGCAGAGGCTGCGCTCACGGTCGGTGACGTGGAGAAGCATGTCGAGCAGGATATCGCCCGCCATCGAGCGGTCCTGCGGCGGGATCCGGGATCCCGGCATCGCCACGACATCAATAAGACGGCGCACCAACGCGTCCTGGGCCGCACTGGCCGGCGCTGTCGCGGATGACTGAGTCGTTTCGCTCATTTTGCAGGCCTGCCCTAACCGGCGAAATTTCGCAGCCAAGGGTTAATGACAGGTGGATCGGCCTTAATTTTCCGGAGTTTTCATCCCTCGCGGGAAACCCCGTTCAATTGCGGAATCGCGCCGGCGGGTGGACCACCAGCAGGAGCAGGGAAAGGGCGAGGAAAATCACGTAGAGCAGGAAGTGTGTGCCGCCATCGGTGCCGCCCTCCGGCAAGGCAATTTCACGTCCCATCCAGGGCGACAGATGCAGCGCCACACCCGCGCCGAGCATCAGCGTAGACAGGCCTGCCGCAAACCGGCGGCTGGCCGGGATCAGCAGCAGGAGCGCCGCAAGCAGCTCCAGCAGGCCGGAAACAAACCGGCCGGCGGGTTCGAACAGGGTGATGCCCGTGCCTTGCGCCAGCGCCGAAAACAGCAGGTTTTCGCCCGGCGCATCATACAGTTTCACGTAGCCTTCCACCGGATTGGGCCAGGGATGCAGGGTGATGTGCAGGAAAAACAAGGCGATGCTGATTGCAAGAAGCCAGCTGGCCAACAGGCGAAATGCGCTCATGATCAAGGCCTCCTTGTCCCCCGGGCCGAACAGGAACGTAGCGGCAGGCCCGCCGGGACGCAACCATGTGCGCTTGTTCACGATCCCGCAGTCTGCGGGATTCAGTCTCTTTCCTTGGCAGGCCTGCCTACCTATTGTCCCGCCGCATTGGGCGGGAGTATGCGCGTATGAGCGGCGACATCGACAAGATGGTCGACGAAATGGCCGAGGAGGCGTCCGAAAGCGTGACGTCGCCTGTGAGCGGCCTGAGCGAAGCCCTCGGCGCCGGTGCCAGCTTTCTGGCCACCGCCACGCATTGGCGCGCCATGCGCCTGCGCCGCGGCGTCAAGATCGAGCTGCCCGCCTATCTCGGGGTCCAGTGCAGCTGGTTCATGGCGTTCGGCCTGCAGATGGTACTGTTCCCCTATCTGATCACCGGACGCGACCACCTGCACATGGACGGCCTCGCCCTTGGCCTGGCCAATATGGCCCTGTCCCTGCCTTCGGTCATCTTCCTGCTGATTGGCGGCGTTGTGGCCGAACAGGCCGACGGAAAACGTCTGCTGATCCTCCTGCACCTGCTGGCGGCCGCCCCGGCGATGCTGCTCGCCTTCTATGTCGGGCCGGGCGAGCTGACCTATCCGATGATGATCTTCTACGCCCTCTCGATCGGCACCATCGGCGCCTTCATGATGCCGGCGCGTGATTCCATCGTGAATGAAGTGATCGAGCGGCGGGTACGTGTCGGCTCAGGCGTGACCCTGCAACTCGGCGTGACCCTGGCCACGATGGCGCAGTTCCTCGCGCAGATCGTGGGCCTGATCCTTGCGGGTTATGCTGACCGCGCAACGAAGATGCCGACCTGGCTCGGTGGGTTCAGCATCGGGCCGATCTCGGCCGAGGCGCTGATGTTCACACAAGGCGTCGTGCTGATCAGCGGCTCCGCCTTTGCGCTGATGCTGGCGCGTGGGCGCCAGGTGCGCTCCACCGGCAAGGGCCTGAAGGCCACGTTGCGCGCCATCGGCGAAGGCGTCACCGCCGTGCGCGCCGATCCCAAGCTCTGGGCCATGACGACGCTCATGTTCGGGGTCGGCGTATTCGTGATCGGCTCCTTCCTCGTCGTGCTGCCCATCATCAACCGCGATGTCTATCATTTCGGCTCATCCGGCATCCGGGACATGTTCGTTACCTTCTGGATGGGCGCGTTCGTCTCCTCCGCCGTGCTCGCCGTGTTCAAGCGGATCAAGCGGCAAGGCCGCCTGCTGCTCGGCGCGCAGTTCATCGCCTCGGTCAGCATCCTCGGCATGCTCGGGACCGTGCCGCACTGGATGTTCCTCGGCATCGTCTTTGTCTGGGGCCTTGCCGCCGGCATCTCCATCGCGATGAGCCGCTCGATCGTGCAGGACTCAGCGCCCAAGCAGAAGCTCGCCCGCGTCCTGTCGATCTACCAGCTCGGCTTCATGGCCGGCGCCCCGTTCGGCGCAGCCATGATGGGCGCGCTGGTGGATGTGTTCGGGCCCCAGAAGATCGCCGTTGTGCCGGCAGGCGGCATGATCGTGCTGATCGTCTGGATGGTGTTCTTCACGCCGGTCTGGAACATGAAAGGTTCAGCCTGGCTGGCCCATCACGAGGGGCCGAAATAGACGGCCCCATTAGCCGGGATGACATTCGGCGCAATCTCGCTTAGCGCTTGATCCCATGAGCTTCCTTCCCCGCGCCACCGTGCTGACCTCCAACATTGCGGACAATTGGCGCACCCTCGATGCCCTGCATCCGGGCGCCACGACCGCGGCTGTGGTCAAGGCCGACGGCTACGGCCTCGGCGCCGTCAAGGTGGCCCGCGCGCTGAAGACGGCGGGCTGCTCGACCTTCTTCGTCGCCTATCTCGAAGAGGGCATGGTTCTGCGCAAGGCGCTGGGCAAAGGCCCGCGCATCTTCGTGCTGAACGGGCCGATGCGCGGCGAACTGGCCGCCTACCGCGACGCCGAGCTGACCGCTGTTCTCTCAAGCGAACTGCACATGAAACTCTGGTCGACCGCCGCGCGCGGAACCTGCGCCATCCATGTCGACACCGGCATGAACCGGCTGGGCCTGCCGCTGGCGCTGATCGACACCGAGGCGACCGCCCTGCGCCGCCTGGCACCCGTGCTGGTGATGAGCCACCTCGCCTGTGCGGACGAACCCCAGAACCGGATGAACATCGAGCAGAAGCGCGCCTTCGAACAGGTCGCCGATGCCTTCCCGGACACACCGGCGAGCCTCGCCAATTCCGCCGGCTGTTATCTCGGCAAGGGCTATGGCTTCGACCTCACCCGCCCCGGCCTCGCCCTATATGGCGGCAGCCTGCCGCCCGCCAACGTCGCCCTGAAGCCCGGCGTCGTGCTGGAAGCGACGATCATCAGCATTTTCAAGGGCCGCGCGGACACCAGCGTCGGCTATGGCGCGACCTGGCCGCTCACCGAGGACCGGATGCTGGCGACCTGCGCCATCGGCTATGCCGACGGCCTGCCGCGCGCCGGGGCCGGCAAACTGCAAGGTTGGATCGACGGCGTGGCCTGCCCCGTGGCCGGGCGGATCTCGATGGATCTGGTCACGTTGGACATCACGGACGGGCCAAAAGCCATCAAGCCGGGCGCCCGAGTTGAATTCCTTGGCGAGAATGCCAAGCTTGAGTCACAAGCTGCAGCGTGCGGAACGCTGGGCTATGAGCTGCTGACCGGGCTTGGCCCACGCGTGCAACGCAATTATCGCTGAGGCCACCCATGGCAAACCCATTGCAACTCGTCGGCCGCATCACGCTGGGCCTGTTCACCGAGATCGGCCGGCTCTCTGTCTTCGCCGGCCATGTGAAGTTCGCAGCCTTCACGCCGCGCTGGTATGGCGCGGAAATCGGGCGCCAGATCGTGCGCATCGGCTTCTATTCCCTGCCCGTGGTTGGCCTCGCCGCCGTGTTCATCGGCGCGGCCCTCGCCCTCAACATCTATGAAGGCGGCAGTCGCTACGGCGCCGAACAGTTCGTGCCGAACATCGTCGTGCTCGGCATCTCGCGCGAGCTGGGCGCCACGATCACCGGCCTGATGCTGGCGGGCCGCGTCTCGGCCGGTATTGCCGCCGAGATCGGCGCCATGCGCGTGACCGAGCAGATCGACGCGCTGGAGACGCTTTCGGCCTCGCGCTACCGTTACCTCTATGCCCCGCGCTTCCTCGCCGCGCTGATCACCCTGCCCGCGCTGGTCATGGTCGCAAACGTGATCGGCGTGATGGGCGGCTGGCTGGTCAGCGTCTACGGCCTCGGCTTCGACTCCACCGTCTACCTGCGCAACACGGTCGACTTCATCACACGCGACGACATTCTCGTCGGCCTGATCAAGGCCGTCGTGTTCGGCGCGGTGATCGCCATCATGGGCTGCTACCAGGGCGACCGCAGCCAGGCAGGCGCCACCGGTGTTGGCCGGGCGGCAACCCTGTCGATGGTCGGCGCGGCGGTGCTGGTGCTCGCCTTCAACTACGTCCTGTCGACCGTGTTCGTGGAGATCGGACTATGAGCCAGCCCATCCTGAAACTGGCCGGTGTCGAGAAATCCTTCGGGACGAAACAGGTGCTGCGCGGCGTCGATCTGGAGGTCGCGCCGGGCCAGAGCCTTGTCGTGATCGGCGGCTCGGGCTCGGGCAAATCCGTGATGCTGAAGAACGCGCTCGGCCTGATGACGCCGGACAAGGGCAAGATCTTCTTCGACGGCGAAGACGTCACCAAGGCGACCGGCAAGGCGCGCGAGCAGATGCGCGCGCGCATCGGCATGCTGTTCCAGTCCGGCGCGCTGTTCGACTCGCTGACCGTCTGGGAAAACGTCGCCTTCCGCCTGATCAATACGCCGGGCGCGAAACGCAAGGACGCGAAAGAACGCGCCATCGAGACGTTGAAGAAGGTTCGTCTGGGGTCGGACGTTGCGGGCTTGTACCCCGCAGAGATTTCCGGCGGCATGCAGAAGCGCGTCTCCCTCGCCCGCTCGATCATCTCCGAGCCGGACCTGATCTTCTTCGACGAGCCGACCACCGGCCTTGATCCGATCACGGCGGACGCCATCAACGACCTGATCCTCGAAATGGTGCGCGGCCTCGGCGCCGCCGCCGTCTCGATCACCCACGACATGCCGTCGGCCCGCAAGATCGCCGACGAAATCGCCATGCTCTTCGAAGGCAAGATCATCTGGCGCGGCCCTGCAGGCGACGTGATGCACAGCGGCAATGAATACGTGGACCAGTTCGTCCACGGACGAGCAGACGGGCCGATCCAGCCGGCGATTTAAATCTTTTGGCAGGTCACAACACGGCGATGACCTTGTCAGCCACCAGATCAAAAGCGACTGCGGCAAACACGCCAACCGCAAAAGCAACAAACGCCCGAAATCTGTTCAAGCGCTCCGCATACCGAATAACCGGGTCCGGATGCTTGTTGAAGAAGTTGGAATAGGCCCAGATTGGCACTTTGGTGATAGTGAGCTCTGCCGACCTTGATTTCGTTTCCGACGCACCCAACTCCCTGAACATGTCGTATTCCATGGCGATTTGGTTGTCTTCCAGATCGTTGCTGTAACGAACAATGGCATAGACCTGCCCGTTCTTGCTTTGCACTTTCACCATCGAGTTTCGAGGAATGGCTGCCTTTGATTTGCCTTGCGGGTTTTCATGCCGAATGCGAACGACGCCCTTCCCGTAATCAGCAGGGCCAGAGCCGATCGCCTCAAAAGTCTTGAATTCAAACGTCCGTTTGATCTTTTTCATCTGCTCCCCCCAGACTGCAGGCAAAACATTTGCGCGCGGTTTTTTCCATTATCAATGGATTTCTCTTCCGCTGATAAGTTTGGGCAAGATCAATCTTCGGCCCACCACGTCTCAGACTCAGATCTCGCATCGTCCGGGATCGCCTCAAGCAAGACGGTTTAACATGCTGCATTTCCAGTCTAGGCTGGCCCTCTAAGCGAGGGGACACGCCATGCTCGAATTCATCAAATACGCTTCCGTGGCCTTCACCGCCGCGTCGGTCGGTTTCACGGGCTGGCTGCAATACGAGAAATTCCGGCTCGACGGGGAATGGCAGATCGACACCTGCACCGAAGCGGCTGACCTCACCCGCTATGAAGGCCTCCACCTCGCCTGGCGCGTGTTCCTGTCGGATGATCCGCTGTCGGCGCCCGTGGTGGGCGACGGCGAGAAGACCGAGGAGGCCTTCGCGGATATTCCGTCCTCGGCGCGGTTTCCGGTTCGGCTTGTCGGCACCAAGGAAATCAATTCCGTCAGCCTGACCGGGCGTTTCGAAGGCGCGAAACGCGCCTCGACCGGACGGTTCGAATTCGAGCCAACGCTCTCGAAGCGGCTCTTCTCCGGCTACATCCCTTTCTACCAGCGCAATGTCGATGTCCTGCAAGGCACCTTCGCGTTCACGGCCGGCAATGCGCGCGGCACCGCGCGCGCCGTTCGCCTGACTGACGGAAAGATGCCGGAAGGAGTCGCGCCCTTTGCCTGCAAGGGCCTGACAGCGGCGGACCTGCTCGCGGCCGCTGAAGCGGTCGAAGCGACAACGCCGATCATCGAAGAACCGGAAGTGGCAGAAGGAACCGAGACACCGGACTAGGCCTCCGCCGCCTGCCTTATGCAACAAAATCCGGCCCCTCCCGAAATGAAATCCGTAGACGCATCAAGCGCTTGAAAGATTTCTCCGGAAAACTTGCGCCACCCTCCTCCGGCCGGGGTTATACTGGGCCTCAAACCCGCGGGGCCCACCCCCGTAGGTCGGATAGAGGCCAAAGGCCGAAATCCGACACAACCGGGAGAGGACGAGAAACAAACGATACGACATGAGAATAAATGAGAATGAGTGAGAAAAAATCGACAACAGGAATGCAAAGCCTGCAACAGGATGAGGCCGTCTGTGAGCGAATAAAGGGAACTTATGCCTACACAGAACAAGGCTCTGGAAAAATAAAATCCATCCCCGTCAAGCCGTTATGAAATCTGCGCTCAAACCTTGCGCAACACCTCCGCCCACAGATCTATCAAAAAACCCCGGATTCAAAACCCTCACCTCCCGCCGCCTTCCCCGCCACGCGCCCCGTCGCAAGGCATGCCGTCAGCAGGTAGCCGCCCGTCGGCGCGTCCCAGGCGATCATCTCGCCGGCGCAGTGCACGCCCGGCAGCGCCTTGAGCATCAGGCCGTCGTCCAGCGCCGCCCATGGCACACCGCCAGCCGTGGAAATGGCGGCGTCGATTGGGGCCGTTCCGGTCAGCACCAGCGGCAGCGCCTTGATCAGGCGGGCGAGCGCCTCAGGCTCTTTAGGCAGCTGGCCCTTCATCACTTCGTTGAGCAGCGCGATCTTGACTGGGTCCAGCTTTGCTGACTTGCGCAGGCGGTTTGAAATGGAGTCCTTTGGGTGCGCCGCCGCGAGGCGTTCGGCCAGCGCGGCTTCATCCGCATCCGGAAGAAGGTCAATTCTCAACACGGCCCGTCCGTCACCCGCGAGGTCCCGGCGCAGCTTCGCCGCCAGCGGATAGACAGCGCCGCTCTCGATGCCGGAACGCGTGATCACGAAATCGCCCCTTACGGATTGTCCGCCTACGGACAGGGCCACATTCTTGGCCGGCGCGCCTTCGTGCGGCCGCATCTTGTCGGACCAGTCCACCAGGAAACCGCAGTTCGACGGCGCGAATGGCTCCAGCGCCACACCCTTCGCCGCAAGCAGGCCCGCCCAGGCCGCATCCGATCCGAGACGTTTCCAGCTCGCCCCGCCAAGCGCCAGCACGGTCGCATCCGGCACCGCCGTCTCGCGCCCCATCATCGTCTCGAACACCAGCGCGCCGCCCTCGTCCCATCCCGTCCAGCGATGGCGCGTGTGCAGCTGCGCGCCCGCCTCGCCAAGCCGCGCCAGCCAGCGGCGTAGCAGCGGCGAGGCTTTCATCCCGCCCGGAAACACCCGCCCCGACGAGCCGACATGCGCCGCAATGCCAAGACCCGCCATCCAAGTCACGATTTCGCGCGGTCCGAAGGCCTCGACCATCGCCGCCAGCCGTTTATCCGGCGCGTCATAGCGTGTGCGGAACACCGCCTCGTCTTCGGAATGCGTGATGTTGAGCCCGCTCTTGCCCGCCATCAGGAACTTGCGCCCCGCGCTCGGCATCGCATCGTAGATGTCCACGCGCGCGCCCTGCGCCAGCGCGGCTTCCGCTGCCATCAGCCCGGCCGGACCGGCGCCTATGATTGCCACATGTTTCATGTCTGTCTCGATGTGGCGGGGACGTGCGGGCTCTATTGAGGCTGGGTACGCGCGTCCATGTCGTGGATAATTTCATTAGTCTTGCGGATCGAAAGTTCCATCAGGTTTACATTGCTGCCAACGCCCCGCAACCGGCTCTCCGCTTCGACGCTGTTGTCGTAGAAGTCATAGGCGAAAACGCTCAGGGAATTCGCCTCCTTGTCAACGTCCTGAAAATTCAGCTGCAACGCTATCAGCGCTGTCAGGATGATCCCGTCCTTCTTTTCAAGACTGCAGCGCTTCTTGGCAGCCTTGTAGAGCGAGTGTTCCTTGAGTTTCTCGAGATACGCCTCGCGGTACTGGACGATCGTTTTCAGGTCCTCGACCATCTTGTCGTTGTCCGGCGCCTGGCCAAACACTTTTGAGACCGCTGCGACGACCGTCAGGAGGATACGTTCATTGTCGAGCCGGTCGGCGTCTTCCATGCCGGGGCGTTTCGCATGGTTGAGCAGAGTGCAAAGCGCGACGATGGTGGCAAACCGCGTCGCAACGGGCCCGCCGCGTTCGAGATCTTTGGCTTCCTGGTTCTGGGCAATCGAGCCGATCACAAAAAACACGACAGCCAGGCCGATCCCGCCCCAAACAATCCACGTCATCATTGGCGTCTCCTCTTCTGCGCCAAGCTTTCCGGCCATTCCTAGGTGAAAGGTATTTGTTTATATTAGGTAACCCCCTTCGCTTTAGCCTTGATTCAATTCCTGAAATCGAAGCTGTATCCCCTCCCCGAACCCGGTTATCGCATCCCTATGGCCAAAGCTTCGACATCTGCCTTCGTTTGCCAGACCTGCGGGGCGGTTCACGCCAAATGGTCCGGGCGCTGCGAGGCGTGCGGCGAGTGGAACACGCTGGTCGAGGAAACAGTCAGCGCCCCGCCCGGCGCGCTCAAGGCGGAGAAGACACCGACGAAGCGCGGCCCCAAGATCGAACTGATCGCCCTGAACGCCGAAACCGAAGCGCCCGCGCGCATCGTCATCGGTGTGGAAGAACTCGACCGCGTTTTTGGCGGCGGCCTTGTGCCCTCCTCCGCGACGCTGATTGGCGGCGATCCCGGCATCGGCAAATCGACGCTGCTGCTGCAAGCCGCCGCCCGGCTCGCCCGCAATGGCGTGAAGACCGTCTATGTCTCCGGCGAGGAAGCCGCCGCGCAGATACAGGACCGCGCGAGGCGCCTGAAGGTCGCCAATTCGCCGGTGCAACTCGCCACCGAGACAGACCTGCGCAAGATCCTCGCGGCGCTGAAGGAGGCCAATCCCGGCTTCGTGGTGATCGACTCGATCCAGACCGTCTGGTCCGACGCGCTGGAAGCGGCGCCCGGCTCGGTCGCGCAAGTGCGCGCCTGTTCGCAGGAACTGGTCCGCTGGGCCAAGAAATCCGGCGCCGCGCTTGTGCTGGTGGGACATGTCACCAAGGAAGGCACGATTGCCGGCCCCCGCGTGGTCGAACACCTCGTCGATGCCGTCTTCTATTTCGAAGGCGAACGCGGCCACCAGTTTCGTATTCTACGTGCGGTAAAGAACCGGTTCGGGCCGACCGACGAGATTGGCATCTTCGAAATGCACGCCCTCGGCCTGACACCTGCGAAAGAACCATCCGCCCTCTTCCTCTCCGCCGAAGCCGAACCCGGCGGCGGCGCCGCCGTCTTTGCGGCCATGGAAGGCTCGCGCCCGGTGCTGGCGGAAGTGCAGGCGCTTGTCGCCAAGAGCCCGTTCGGCACGCCGCGCCGCAGCGTGATCGGCTTCGACACCGGCCGCCTTGCGATGGTCATGGCCGTGCTGGAGGCGCGCTGCGGCATCAATTTCGCGGGCATGGATGTCTACCTGTCCGTTGCTGGCGGCTACCGGATCAGCGAGCCCGCAGGCGACCTTGCCGCCGCCGCTGCCCTTCTTTCGTCTCTCGCGGGAAATCCCGTGCCGGCGCGCAGCGTCTTCTTCGGCGAGATCGCCCTGTCCGGCGCCGTGCGCGCAGCGCCGCGCATGGACCAGCGCCTCAAGGAAGCCGCCCGGCTGGGCTTTCAGCGGGCATTCGGCCCTGAAAGCAGCCCGGCGGCAGAGGGCGGGTTGACGGTCACGCCGATTGCACGGCTTATCGCGCTCGTCGATCTTCTCGCCCCGGACGCAGCAAATGCTTGAAAACATTTCCGCTTTTGACGGCATAGCGCTGGGCATCATCGTCATTTCCGCGATCATGGCCTTTGCGCGCGGCTTCCTGCGCGAACTGGCCACCCTCGGTGCCTTCATCGGGGCAATCGCCGCCGCCTTCTACGCCCGCCGTTTTCTGCACGGCACGGTCGCCGACCTGCTGCCGGAAGGCACCCACCCCCTCGCGCCGGACATCATCCTGATCGTCACGGCTTTCCTCATCGTCTACATCATCGTCGCCTGGCTCGGGCATGGCCTGTCGAAATCGATCATGACCAATGGCGATATCGGCATGTTCGACCATATCGCGGGCCTTATCTTCGGAATCATCCGGGGCGGCGTGGCGCTGGTCTTCTTTGCGGTGTTGCTGAACGCCGTCTACAAGGTCAATCAGGTACCGCCGTTCATCCAGGACAGCCTCACCTATCCGATCCTCGCGCGGGCAGCGGACGCCGTAACCGTCGAGGCCGGTGAAGTTGGCCATACAGGCGAACAGGCCGCACCCGTCTCAGGTGACTGATCTTGATGCCGGCGCGCTGCCGGGTAGTCTGCCTGCAGCTCTGACGAGGGAGACTGATCTTGCTGCATCGCCCCTATCCGCTCTCGCGTCGCAATTTCCTGATGGCTTCGGCTTCGGCGGCGCTGCTCTCGGCCTGTGCGACCCGTACGGATCCGCCCGAAGAGATTCCCGCCTATACGCCCAGCATGGCAAGCCTGCTGGCGGCGCAGGCCGTTCCGATCCGCAGCCTCAAACCGGATGATCCGGGCGTGATGGCCCTCGCCCGGCGCCTCGCCGGTGCGAAGATGGCCGGCCTTGGGGAAGCGACGCATGGCTCACTCGAAGACGCCCTTCTCAAATCCGCACTGGTCCAGACGCTGGTGGAGCGCCACGGCCTGCGCGTCCTCCTTCTGGAAGCCAACCGCACCGGCACTGCCCGGCTGGATGCCTATGCTTCGGCTGAACCGACCGGCCTGCTCGCAGCAGAAGCGCTGAAAGAGGCGCCTGTGTTCCGCATCCTGAAAACCGAGATCATGGCCGACCTGCTCGCCTGGCTGCGCGGCTGGAACGCCGTCAATGCGGATCGCCCGGTCCGGGTTCTCGGCGTCGATTGCCAGGCCAGCAGCCAGGACGCCGCCGATGCGCTGGCCGCGCTGGCCGCTGTCGATTCCGGCGCGGCAGAGGCCCTGTCGCCGGGGCTCGCCCCGATCCTCTCGGAGGAAGCGCGCGCCGTGCGCCACGACCTGATGCTGAAACAGCTGACCTCAGCCCAGCGCGCCGAGGCGGAAACCGCCTGCCGGACGCTGGAAGCCGAACTTACCGCCGCTGGCCTGATCGAGGCCGCCTTCGCCGCCCGCCTCGCCTGGCAGGGGCTGAATGCGTTCGCGTACGAAACGTCTGACGGCGACATGTCGCTGGCAACGCCGGATTACTGGAGCCGGCGGGACGTCTTCATGGGCGAGAACGCCCTGACACTGTCAGCCGGCCAGCAGGCCGTGTTCTGGGGACATAACATGCATGTGCTGGGCGGGCGCCCGTCCGGTGACGCCGCAGGCTTCGTTCCCGCAGGCGCCATCCTGCGGGAGGCGCTGGGGGCTGGCTATACCGCGCTGGTGCAGGATTTCGGCGAGGCTCAGTTCCTGGCCTATGCAGACGGCGAGGATGTATCGCCGGACGCACCCCAGATCGAAATCCGCCGCACGGCCCGCCAAGGCACGCTGAATGCGCTGCTGGCAGAGGCGAGCCCGCGAACCGCCTGGTTCGATCTCGCAACGCTGCCTGACAACACCATCGTGCAGAGCTGGCGCGCCGAGCCGCTTGGCTATGACTGGTATGGCGCCCGCGCCTCCGCCTCCCCACTGGACAGCGACATCCGCCGCGCGCCGCCGCAGCAGCTGATCGACCTGATGGTCTTCCATCCGGTGCTGACGCCCCAGAAAATGCTCTGAATCGGGGCATTCCGGTATCTGTGACGAAGATGACATATCTGCCCTTTCGCCGGGGGGTAAACCGAACTATATCCCGGCCAGACAGCGGCGCCCCTCAGCGAGTCGGAACTTCTGATGGCCTATTTCGACAATGATGACGACAAGCCACGCGAAGAGTGCGGCGTATTTGGCGTGTTCGGAAACAAGGAAGCGAGCCTGCTCACGGCGCTCGGCTTGCACGCCCTTCAGCACCGCGGACAAGAAGCCTGCGGCATCGTCAGCTTTGACGGCAAGCGCTTCAACTCCGAACGCCACATGGGCCTCGTCGGGGAACATTTCGGCGGCGACCTGCGCCAGCGCATTCCCGGCCATGCCGCCATCGGCCACAACCGGTACTCGACGCAGGGCCGGCCGATGCTGCGCAACATCCAGCCGATCTTCGCCGACCTTGCCCTTGGCGGCTTCGCCGTCGCGCATAACGGCAACCTGACGAACGCGCGCACATTGCGCCAGCAGCTCGTCAAGGACGGCGCCATCTTCCAGTCCACCATGGACACCGAAGTCATCCTCCATCTTGTCGCCCGCAGCCCGAAGAAACGCTTCGTCGACCGCCTGATCGACGCGATGCACCAGATCGAAGGCGGCTACGCGCTCGTCGGCATCACCGGCAAGAAACTGATCGGCGCGCGTGACCCGATCGGCCTGCGCCCGCTGGTGCTCGGCCGTCTGGGTACGGCCTATGTGCTCGCGTCCGAAACCTGCGCGCTGGACATCATCGGCGCCGAGTTCGTGCGCGAGATCGAGAATGGCGAAGTCGTCGTCATCTCCGAGGACGGCCTTGAAAGTTTCCGCGCCTTCGCGCCGCGCCCGCCGAGCCCTTGCGCGTTTGAATATGTCTACTTCGCGCGGCCTGACAGTTTCATCCAGGGCCGCTCCGTTTACGAAGTGCGCCGCCGGATGGGCCACCAGCTGGCCGCCGAGACGCATGCGGACGCAGACGTCATCGTGCCCGTGCCGGACTCCGGCGTGCCCGCTGCGCTCGGCTTCTCCGAAGCCTCCGGCATCCCGTTCCACATGGGCATCATCCGCAATCACTATGTCGGGCGCACCTTCATCCAGCCGACCCATACCGGCCGCCAGACCGCGATCTCGAAAAAGCACAGCCCGAACCGCGCGGTGCTCGAAGGCAAGCGGGTGATCCTCGTCGACGATTCCATCGTGCGCGGCAACACGTCGAAGAAGATCGTGCAGATGGTGCGCGAGGCCGGGGCGCGCGAGATCCACTTCCGCTCCGCCAGCCCGCCGATCCTCAACCCGGATTTCTACGGCATCGACATGGCCGCCAAATCCGAACTCTTCGCCGCGATCCATACGCATGAGGAGATGGTGAAGGAGCTGAAGGTCGAGAGCCTCGGCTTCCTCTCGGTGCCCGGCCTCTACAAGGCCATCGGCGAGCCGCTGCGCAACAACATGATCCCGCAATTCTCGGATCATTGTTTCACCGGCGACTATCCGACCCCGCTGGTCGATTACCAGCAGGACCAGGCCGACAAGGAACGCCAGCTGTCCTTGCTGGACGACGTGTAGCGTTGATTCGTCTCGCTGCGTAATCTTAAACTCCGTAGTTGAAAGCAAAGAATAACGAGGCCGCGTGTTGCCCGAGGCCGCAATCGATGACAGGTTGATTCCTATCGTGAGGCCCATTGAAATCTGTACGCGTCGAAGGCTTTGAATTACGAGGAATTGTTGCGCCGCGCGCACGCAATGGAGCAATCGTTTGCGAGTTTTCTTATCCTACGCTTCAGAAGACAAAGCAATCGCCGAAGAGCTAGCGCTTGCGCTGAAAGCAATCGAGTTTGATGTATTCTTTGATGTCGTATCGCTTCCTCACGGCAAGGACTTCAACGCGGCAATTCGGCGAAATGTCCATGCGTCTGACATTATGCTTTTTCTGGTGTCGGAACATTCTGTAGCTTCTGGGTGCTACACACTTTCTGAATTGGAATTTGCCCGCAAAAAGTGGCCCTCTCCAAGCGGGTACGTGCTCCCCGTATTACTTCCAAACGCAACTGTTCAGATGGCTCCAGCCTATCTGAGGTCGGTTCAGTTTGTGAAACCTATCGGCAACGTTGTTGCTGAAACGTGTTCAGCGGTTGTTGCGATGTCACAAGCGCGCACTGTTCGTCGTGTACTGGATGGCGCAAGAATTGTTGCGTTGGCCGCAGGGTTATTCGTTTCGGCCGCTATGCTTTGGCCGAACATATCATCTGCGCTTCAACCGATGTCAGAAAAAATCGGACTGCGAAGTCACCTTCGCGAGGTGGAAAATGCAATCTCACTGTCTTACTATCAGTTTCTGGAAGCTCGCTATTTAGATGACGCTGAGAAGCTAGCCCAAGAGTATCAGAAGTCCTCTCGATTTTCTGACAAGGACAAGCTGCGTATTGATGAACTAATCAGGCTGACTCGCGACGCATTAACCGCCACGTCGTCGCCAAAGGATCTTTCCCCTGGTGTGGCTCGATTTGGTAGGCTCTATGGAGACGACCCATGGCTTCCGATTCTTGTTGCTGCTGCGCATTTCCGTCAACAAAAGTATGAGGAATGTTCTGAATCATTGGGCGGGTTCAAATCGACCACTGAGTATCCTGCCCAAGCGACCGCACGATTTTTTGAAGGGGTCTGCATATTACGATCAGCTCGAGAGCTGGCCCCGGACCTTCAAGAAACAAGATACCGCGACGCCATTGCGGCATTTGTAGAAGCAGGAAAGCTATCCGACGATATTGTTGATTCAAATCATCGGCAAATTGCCAAATCGAGCGCTTCGTACTTTGTTGGAATAGGCTATTTCTATCTGAAAGACATTCAGAATGCGTCTAAGCAATTTGAATTGACGGTAGGTTTTGCAAAGGGCGACATTCGCGCTCGTGCGCTAAACGGTCTAGGATTCACGAATTTTATCCTTGGTGAATTGGAAACCGCAGAAGCAGCCTTTCTGATGGCTCTAGAAGAATTTCCGAAATTTCCCTACGCGAGGACGAACTACGGATATGTGTTGCTAGCGAAAGATCGATATGATGCAGCCATTGAAATATTTGAACGAAATTTGAATGATAAAGATCTGGTAGCGAGGAGTCCGCGAGATGTAACTCTGGCTAAGCTTGCAATTGGACACGCGCTAGAACTTCGCGACAAAGATCGGTTCGATTCAAATAGCTACTATTCAAACGTCCTGACGGAAATGGATTTCAATGATTTTGCGGAGATAAGTTCAGAGAAACTAAGATATGCATTTATTAGCTATGAAATGGCGGACAAAATATACCTAGATCGCAATTATTATGGATTGGAAGTATTCGCTGTCGCTTTTTTTGCAAAATCGTATATCGCCGCATGCAATTATATGGAAGAAAGTCCCGAATCGTTGGTGGCAATCGGGCTTAAGGAACGAAGCGAAGCCGGATTTCGAAAGGCCGCATTGTCAGTTTCCTCCAACTGGTTTGAAGGCGGGGCTCAAGGTGAATTGTTCCTCGATGTAAACAAAATTCAATCGACGCTCGAAATGGTCCACGCTGAATAATTACAAAGGCTTGGTATCGGCGTAACTACGAGGCGGCACCTAGATAACTTGGCACTTCGAGTGCCTTTACAGCCAATGCCAACTGAGTAACGTAATTGAAAACATCAAAGTTGCAAAATCAACGCCGCCTGATCCTCGTCACCGGCGCCTCGCGCGGTATTGGCCGCGCCATCGCGCTTGAGCTTGCCCGTCAGGGTGATCTCGTGATTGCGGTCGCGCGCTCAAAGGCAGCGCTCCAGAAGCTGGACGATGAAATCCGCGCGCTCGGCTCCGAAGCCCTGCTCGTGCCGATGGACCTGAAAGACACCAAGGGTATCGAAGTCCTCGGCAAGGCGCTGAAGGAACAGTTCGGCCGCCTCGACGGCTTCGTGGCGAATGCCGGCCTGCTCGGAACGCTTGGTCCGCTGGAAAGCTGCGGCCCGCGCAGTTTCGAGGAAACCATCCAGGTGAACCTCACCGCTAACGCCCACCTGATCCGCGCGCTGGGGCCGCTGCTGCACCAGTCCGACGCGCCGCGCGCCGTGTTCGTCACGTCCGGCGTCGTACCCCGCCCCCGCGCCTTCTGGGGGCCGTACCAGGCGTCCAAGGCGGGCCTTGAAGCGCTGGTGAAAGCCTGGGCCGACGAGAACGAGAAGATGGCGCTGCGGGTGAACCTGTTCGATCCCGGCGCCGTGCGCACCGGGATGCGCGCCGAAGCGATGCCGGGCGAGGACCCGATGACGCTGCCCAAGCCCGAAGCGGTGGCGAAGGAACTCGTGAAACTGGTCAGCGCCGACGAAACGCGCACGGGCGAGCGCATCGTCTACCGCGACCTCGCCACAACTTGAGCGACCGGAAAACGCGTCCATGACCATCACGATCACGGAAGTCTACCTGATCGCGATGCTGATCATCTTCACGGTGCCCTATCTCATATGGCGTCTGGGCAAGACGGAGTATTATGCGCCGCTGGTCGTCGTGCAGATCCTCTGCGGTATCCTGCTTGGCCCCGGCGTGCTCGGCGCGGCCTATCCCGCCTATTACGACTTCGTCTTCCAGCCGAATGTCATCCTTATGCTGAACGGTGTCGCGACCTGGGCGGTGATGATCTTCGTCTGGATTGCCGGCATCGAACTGGACCTGAAATCCGCCTGGAAGAATCGCGGCGAGACCGGCACCACGGCGGGCCTCGCGCTGGCGACGCCGCTGGTCTTCGGTTGCGGCGCGGCGTTCATCCTGCTGCAGACCGGGCACCAGTGGATGGGAGAGGGCGCGGCCGAATGGCAATTCATTCTTGGCATCGGCATGGCCTGCGCCGTGACGGCACTGCCCATCCTCGTCCTGTTCATGGAGAAGCTGGACATCCTGCGCTCCCCGCTCGGCCAGCGCATCCTGCGCTATGCCAGCCTTGACGACCTCGCCATCTGGGGCGTGCTGGCGCTGATCCTGCTCGACTGGGAGCGGATCGGGCGTCAGGCGGCCTTCCTCGTCGTGTTCGCAGCCATCGCCTGGCTCGTCCGCAGGCTGATGACCCGCATCCCCTCCCGCGACCGCTGGTATGTCGGCCTGATCTGGATGGCCTTCGCCGCGCTGGTCGCCGACTGGGCGGGCCTACACTACATGGTTGGCGCCTTCCTCGCCGGCGCCGTGCTGGACCGGGACACGTTCGACGAAGCGCAGATGGACCTTTTCCGAAACCATATCCTGCTCGCCATCATGCCGGTCTTCTTCCTGTCCACAGGCCTTCGCACCGAATGGGAAGCCGGCGGCGTGGCCGTGCTGGGCGCCGCTGCGCTGCTGCTCGTGGCCTCGGTGGCCGGCAAGCTCGCCGGTGTGACGCTCGCCGGAAAAGCGCTCGGCTGGAAGAAAGGCGACGCCTATATCATCGGCTGGCTGCTGCAGACCAAGGCGCTGATCATGATCATCTTCGCCAATATCCTGCTCGACCGGGGCGTCATCACCAGCGACGCCTTCACGGCCTGTCTGCTGATGGCAGCCGGCTCCACGATGCTCTCGATACCGATGGTGACACCGGCGCTGAAGAAGCGCTCGCCGGATGAGCAAGCCGGAACCTGACCGGATTTTCGCCACTGATTGACGCCGCTCCCCGGCTCCGGAATAGGTAAGGTGATTGGGGGACAAAAGACATGCAGACACCTGACACGGTAACCGCGCCCAGCCCCGTCAGCAGCGCATCGAGACGGCGCAGCGTCTTCTTCCTGGCCGCCTCGGTGCTGATGACCCTGATCGTCTTTCTCGGCTTCCTGCCGAGCTTTTACTTCCGGCCACAGTTTCGCTCCACGTCGCTGCCCGCGCACCTGATCGTGCACGGCATCATCATGACGCTCTGGCAGCTGTTGTTCCTTGCGCAAACGACTCTCGTTGCGGCCAATCGAACTGATCTTCACCGGCGGCTTGGGCTGGCTGGCGCGGGCCTGGCTGTCGCGGTGGTTGTTGTCGGGGTGTATGCAACGCTTCTCCAACCGGCTGTTTACGCTGCAAAGGGCATTGAGCTTCCCTTCCCACTGGAAGACCTGGTTGTGCCCAACCTGTTCGGCTTTGCGATCTTCGCGGGACTTGTGGCCGCCGCCATCTACTTCAGGCGGGATGCGGCTTCCCACAAGCGGCTGATCTTCTGGGCCTTCGTCGTGACTATGGGTCCGGCCATCACCCCGTTCCGGAGTCTGGGCGAAATTATCGTTCCTTTCTTCCCGGCAACTTTCCCGCCGGAGATCGCGTTGGTCTGGATCGCCTGGATCGCCCTGCTCGTTCACGACTGGACAACCGTGCGCAGGTTCCATCCTGCAACCATCTCTGGGGGAATGGTAATTCTCTTTATCGGCCCTGCACTGGTCGATTGGGTGCTGCTGATTGATGCTGTCGGTGAGTGGGTGCGATCACTCGCCTGAGGAAATCCTAATCCACGCCCGCCAGCACCGCCGCCTCGGCAGCCTCCGCCATCGCAACTGCCGCCACGGTGCCATGCGCCGGTACCGGGCTGCGCGCCAGACCGAGACAGGCTGCGTAGAAGCCTTCATCCGCCGCGCCGAGCGGGTCAGGCAGGTCGGCGGCAATATCGACGCGCACTTCATACGGCGTCGTGTTCTTCAGCTTGCGCGTCAGGAAGTCGATATCGATCTCGCCCGACGGATAGACGACCCGCATCGTCCGCTCACGGAGTTCTGCCGCGCGGCTGGCGCGCAGCTTCGCCTGCCCGCCGCTGGCATAGGTGAACACAGCTTCCGCCTCATCGATATGCGGTGAGTGCACGCGCCGCCCGGATGCCTCCACGCCGGTAAATTCCCGGCCCAGCATCATCGCGGCCAGATCTAGATCATGGATCATCAGGTCCCAGATCACCGACACATCGCCCGCGCGCCCGCCCGGCGCCGGCGGGCCGGAGCGCACCGATTCCACCAGCGTTGGTGTTTCGGGAATCGCCAGCACGCCCATCGCATGCGCGACGAACCGCTCCTGATGCCCCACCTGCAATATGCGTCCGCGCGCCGCCGCTTCGTCGGCGAGATCGCGCGCCGCGGGTCCAGACAGCGCCAGCGGCTTTTCGACCAGCACATGGCAATGCGCCTCGATAGCCTGCCGCGCCAGCGGCTCATGCCATGTGGCGGGCACGGCAATTACCACCGCGTCGCAGAGAGCCAGAAATTCAGCATAATCGCTGTAGCCCGGAGCCCCAAACGTCGCGGCCAGCTTTTCCGCGCGCGCCAGATCGACATCAAAGATGCCCATCAGGTCTGCCCGCGCCGAAGCCGCTGCCTTCTGGGCATGATAGTTTCCGAAAACACCGGCGCCCGCGACACCCACTTTCAGCTTTGTCATGCCGTCTCATCCCTTTGGCCTTCCGCAATGCCACCCCGACGGCAGGGCTGCAAGTGTCGCACTGAGGCCGGATTCTTCGCCTCGCCCCCTTCACAGGCCGCGTCTGCCGGTTCATGTGGACCCCAGGCAATACAAGATAAAGGTGATGGACATGGCCAAGCTGACTTCGACTGAATGGTCCCTCGCGGCACGCCCCGTTGGCATGCCGAAGCTTTCGGACTTCGCGTCAAAGACCATTGATGTCGCCGCGCCCGCCGACGGTGAAATCCAGGTGATGAACACATGGATGTCGGTCGATCCCTACATGCGCGGCCGGATGTATGACCGCGAAAGCTATGTGCCGCCCTTCCAGATCGGCGAGACGCTGCAGGGCGGCGCCGTTGGCCGCGTGTCTGCTTCCGCGCACCCGGATTACAAAGTCGGCGACCTCGTCTCTTCCTTCCTCGGCTGGCGCACGGCATGGACCGCGCAGCCTGCCGCCGCGATGGTGCAGAAATTGCCCGCCACCGGCCTGCCGGAAAGCGCCTTCCTCGGCGTTGCCGGCATGCCGGGCCTGACCGCCTATGCGGGCCTCCTGCGCGTGGCAGAGTTCAAGGCAGGTGACACCGTGTTCGTCTCCGGCGCGGCCGGCGCGGTCGGCTCGACCGTCGTCCAGATAGCCAAGATCAAGGGCGCCACAGTCATCGGCTCGGCCGGCGGCGCGGAGAAATGCGCGCTCGTCAAATCCCTCGGCGCGGATCACGTCATCGACTACAAGCAGGCCAAGGGCTGGGAAGGCCTCACCGCCGCCCTGAAGTCGGCCGCCCCCAAAGGCATCGACGTCTATTTCGACAATGTCGTCGGCGACCACCTGACCGCCGCCATCGAAGCTGCCCGTCCGCTCGCCCGCTTCGCGCTGTGCGGAATGATCGCGCAATATAACGAAACCGGCATGCCCACCGGCCCGCACAACATTATCCAGGCCGTCGGCAAGCAGCTGAAGCTTCAGGGCTTCATCGTCTCCACCCATGCCGACCTGCAGCCCGCCTTCCTCGCCGACATGGCGAAATGGATCGCCGGCGGCCAGATGAAATTCGAAGAGACCGTGATGACCGGTATCGAGAAAGCCCCGGAGGCTTTCCTCGGCCTCTTCACCGGTGCCAATACCGGCAAGATGCTCGTGAAGCTCGCATAAACCCATGGCCTTGTTCGACGCATATATCATGGTGGACTGGAGCGCGGCGTCCAAGCCGACGCTCGGTCCGAACTCGATCTGGATCGGCATGCTGATCAAGGATGCGCGCCTGAAGCTGCAGTTCAAGGCGGTCAACATCGACACGCGCCTGAAGGCCCGGGCCTTCATCGAAGACATGGTGACCAAGCTGACCAAGCGCGGCGACAAGGTGCTGCTCGGCTTTGACTTCTCGCTCGGCTATCCGGCGGGCACGGCCAAGGCGCTCGGCCTCGACACATCGAAACAGGCGCCCTGGGCGGCCATGCACGCCCTGCTCGCCACCCGCTACAAGGACAAGCCGGACAATAACTCCCGTCCGCGCTTTGCCATTGCGGCAGGGCTCAACTACACGATCTCGAAAGGCCCCTTCCCGTTCTGGGGCACGCCGCCGGCCGACAAGGCGACCACCCTGTCGACGACGAAATCCGAGTTCACGCCGGACCGGCCGGTCGCCGAATTCCGCCTTGCCGAATTGCAATTACGCTCCGTCCCCGGAGCATCTCCGAAATCCTGCTGGCAACTTTACGGTGCAGGATCGGTCGGCAGCCAGAGCATGACCGGCATCCCCCATGTGCATGCCCTCAGGCACACCCTGCCCAATACCCGCATCTGGCCGTTCGAGATCGGCGAGGGGGGACCTCTGACCTCCGAAATGCTGGAGGACGTGGACGTCCTGATCGCCGAAATCTACCCCTCCCTGGTCAAGCCAAACCCCGAAAAGGGCGAGGTGGCCGACGAGGCCCAGGTACGCCAGATTGCCCGCCACTACGCTGATCTGGATGAGAAAAACGCCTTAGGGGCGACTTTTTCCACAGGCAAATCGCCTTCTGAGGACCATATCGGGGTCATTCTGGGCGAAGAGGGCTGGATTCTGGGCGTTTAGCCCGTGTCTATTGGGATTCCGGCGTATCCATCGGTTTCGAATCGTGGGTAAGTCGCCCCAATGACGTGTGAGCGTCATTTAATCTAGAGGAGAACCCCTATGAATAAGGGTGAACTGACCAAAGCGGTGGCAACGGCCTGCGGAGTTTCACAAAGCGATGCCGGCAAGGCTGTCGATGCTGTCTTCGAGACCATCGCAGGCGCCGTCAAAGGTCGCCAACAGGTTGCAATCGCTGGTTTCGGCACGTTCGTCGCCAAGACGCGCAATGCCCGTGAAGGCCGTAACCCGGCCACAAAAGAAGTGATCAAGATCCCGGAGAAAACGTCGGTGGCGTTCAAACCGGCTTCGGTCCTGAAAGACATCTAGGTTTCGCGGCCCCTAATGGGGCACGAAGACCGATCCGGCGGCGCGTTCCTTCAGGGGGCGCGCCGCTTTCCATTCCAGCAACGCCACCTGCAGCGCGCCCGCGAACAGCACGCCGACGAAGGCCCCTTCGAGCACACCTTGCGCCCCGCGGCCCTGGACGATGCCCAGCCAGTAGCAGACCGGAAGCATCACGACGAAGAACGATCCCATATGGATCGCGCTTGGCAGCCAGACCATGCCCTGCGCCCGCAACGCAAAGGATGCGGTCGCCTGCAGCCCGTCAAAGATCGTTGCCGCCGCCACCAGCCACATCAGCCCGGCAATCGCCGGCGCCAGGGCAATGCCGCCGATCACAGCGTCCTCGCGCACCAGCAGGCGCGAGATCGGCCCGGCCAGCACGATCAGCACAAGGCCGAGGATCAGCCCCATCGCGATGGTCGCGACAACGCCGAGGCGCCCGGCATTCCTCACGCCCTCGACCTCGCTGCGCCCGACCGCTTCGGCCACGCGCACCGATGTCGCCGACGCGATACCGAGATAGAACATGAAACACAGGCCCATGACCTGCACCGAATAGCCGTACACCGCGTTTGCGGCGATCGAGATCCAGGTCGCGATGATGAAGGTGACGTTGAAGCCGCCCCATTCGGCGACGTTGGAGATTGCCGTGCCGGTCCCCACGTCGAACTGCCGGCGCGCTTCACCGGCCGGCGCTGCGGGTGACTTGCGGAAGGCCGGCGTCAGCGCGGCAACCAGGGCCACCATCACGAACACCATCAGCCAGCGCGTGCCGGTCGTCGCCCAGGCCACGCCCTCCGCGCCCATCTGCGGCATGCCCCACCAGCCGCCGACCAGCGCGAGATCGATGACCAGGTTGATGAAGACGCCGCCATACATGACCAGCGTCACCAGCAACGGCCGGCGAAGCGCTTCGAGGTAATAGCTGCACGCCTGTGTGATCATGTGCCCGGTCAGACCGATCGCGAGGATACGCGTCACCATCGCTGTAGAGCTGGCCACCATCTCCGGCGAAGCAACGCGCTCGGCCTCGGTCACCGGTGCAATCGTCACGAACACCCAGTGGAAGAACGGCCCGGCCAGCGGCAGCAGCAGAAAGGTGAGCCCCGCTCCAAGCGCCACCGACCACCACAGCCCGCGCCGGAAGATACGGCCTGAACCGGCTTCCCGGCCGGTGCCCAGCAATTCGGATGTCAGCACCTGCACGCCCAGCAGAACGCCCATGCCAAAGCCCAGCGACACGCCGATCGGCAGCCAGGCCGACAGGACATAGGCCAGCTCTTCCGGCGCATACTGGCCGAGCACGATGGCATCCGTCAGGCCCATCAGCATCATCGCCATGCGGCTGACGGCAATCGGCACCGACAGGCGCAGAAGGTCCGCAATATCCGAAGGCTTTGCCCAGGCGGGCAAGCGCAAACTACTCATGGCTCCCTCCCTGGGACGGCTGATTTTTTTGCAGCCGGCCCGAATGCCTCAAACGGCCTTCCGGGGCAAGCGGGAGTTTGTCTTCAGATCAAAAAATCGTGGAGAGGCCGTTCGCCAGATTATGCCCGATCACCGGCATCAGCAGGCTGCCCGTTCGCTCGCGCAGCCAGAGCAGCAGAAAGGCGGGAACACCGGTCATCGCGAAGGTCATCAGGTCAAACTCCATTGCGCCCGCCTCGTAAGACAACGCATGCGTCAGCCCGAACAGCACAGTCGTCATCAACCCGCCCCAGCCGATTCCCGCGCCGAGAACATTCACTTTCGGCCGGAACGCCTCATTCAACGCCAGCAGCAGCGTGCCGCGATAGAAAAGCTCTTCGTCGAGCCCGGGCATGGTCCACTGGAACGCAATCGTCTCGAGATCATCCGGCCCGTCGGCAGGCGAGACCGCCAGCCAGAAGAATAATCCGCTGAGGACAATCAGCAGGCCCAGCGCGCCGCGCCAGCCCGGCCCCTGATCCAGCGTCATGCCGCACCACTTCCAGCCAAATGCGGGCAGCGCCATCACCGCGAGCGTCCCGGCCATCGCCGCCAGCTTGCCGGCCCAGTTCCAGTCCGCCCCCGGAAACGGATCCGGCACCAGCCAGAAGCCCCGCGTCAGCAGCGCCTGGTACGCAAGGTTCATGACCAGCGCGGCGACCAGCCAGTGCCATTGGAGGCGTCCGCGCAGCAGCACGGCGCCCAAAATCCCGAGCCCGGCCAGCAGCCCTGTCTCGATCAACGTTCGGATCAGCTCATCCACAAGCGCACTCCCTCAGCTCCGCTGAGATGCACCGAACAGGGTGTTTGGATGCAGCGTCAGGAAAGATTTCAGGGCGTGACTGTTATCTCAACCGGTCCAGCTGCCAGTCCCTTGCCGTCGAAGGCGGCCAAAACATAATCGCCGGGAGGAAGGATCAGGGGAATGTCCTCGCCCGGACGCAACAGCAGACGATCAATCGGCACCACCTCATCACCCTGCCCCGCAAGCCGGGCCTCGATGATCACAAGCCCTTCTGATGCCCGTAGCGCAGCCGGCACGTCGATATCGCGTGCCCCGCCGATGCGGCGATAGTCCGGTCGTCCGCGGGTAAAACCCAGTTCCGGAAACTGCACCGCCACATCCATGCCGGACCATTCCATGACCGGGCGATCCTCCAGAATCGCCGTCAGAAGAGGCTCGCTGCCGCTGGAAGCACAGGCTGTCAGATCGATCGTGAGCGGATCAATCCCGGTTTTCTCCTTCAGACGCGCCGCCATTGCAGCAAAATCGCCCTCTCTGATCTCCTCAGCGTGCCCATAGCCGACATGGATCACCATACGGGTCTCCGGCGCTTCGCCCAGCACCGCATCAATCAGGTTAAGCGCCTGCGCTTCTTCACGCACCGCAATGATCTCTTCAATCGTCGCGTCCTCGCGCTTCAGGCGCTGCTCTTCGGACTGCTCGTAGGCAACCAGAACCATGCCGGACGCACGGATATCTTCCAGTATCCGCGCAAAGACAGGATCCTGGATATACCAGCCATGTTCGGCCGTGGCCGGACCTTCAGTCTGCTGCGCGCCTTCGACGTACAATGTCTCGGCCGCATAATGCGTGAAGCCTTCTGCGCGCAGCATCTCGACCACCTCGGCAATGAAGGCACGGTGGCGCGGCCGGGAATGGCTCTCATTGATGATGACGAGCGTGTGGTTTTTGGTCAGCTCACCGATCCCGGCCAGCGCCGGGCGGCCACCTTTGGAACAGTCCTTTGTCTGGTGCCATGAATCCTCCGGCGGGATCAGCGCCATCAGGTCGTCCCGGCCCAGCATGGTCACCGCCTGATTATAGCCGGTGCCGAAACCGCGCGCGTTCGCATCCGCAAGGAATGTCTTGGAGTGGGAGAAGAGAAACCCGCGCGCCTCCTGCATTTTCTCCGAGACGGCATAGCCGGTTTCAGACGCTTCAAGCTGGTTTGGCGCAATTTCGGGCGCCGACGAGGCGCACGCCGCCGCCCCTAACGCGCCCACCAATATCAACGCTCGAAACATGTCGCCCGCTCTCCAAGGATCAACCCCTCGGAACACGCACAAAGCCTTCCGGCAAGTTAAAGTTTATCCCGCCTTGCGCGCGCCGGGGCCGTTTGCTTCGACCGCCTGCAGCTTCTCCACCAGCAGGAAAGGCCGCTCCAGCGCCTGCTCGCCATTCAGGCGCGGGTCCCAATGCGTGTGGTCGCGCTTCGCAAACGCGTGTTCCGAGCAAAAAAAGCTTCAGGGCGCGACGGACACTGCGACGGGGCCCGCCACTAGTCCCGTATCGTCAAAGGCCGCAATGGAATACGCGCCCGGTGGCAGGATCAGCGGGATGGTCTCGCCAACCCGCAGGAACAGGCGGTCAATCGGCACCTTCTCATCGCTGTCGCCCGCGCGGCGCGCTTCGATGATCACACTACGGTCTTCCGGCAGCAGGCTCGTCGGAATCGGAATGTCCTGCATGCCTTCTGTTCGCCGGTAGTCGGGCCGATTGTCAGTGAAAGTCAGTTCGGGAAAACGCACGACGATATCCGTCCAGAAAGGCTGGACGTCACTGCCGCGGGACATCTCGCGCACCGTAGCAGGTCCGGTCCCGCCAAGCGTGCAGGCCGTCGCTTCAACGGTCAACGGATCGATGCCCGTGGTTTCCTTCAGCCGCGCCGCCATCCATTTATGGCCGATCTCGGGCGGGACTTCCTGCACGTGCCCATGGCCGACGTGGATGATGATCTTCGTGTCCGGCGCCGTCCCGAGCACCGCCTCGACGAGATTGCTGACTTGAGCTGCCTCGCGCGCGGCGATGCTGTCTTCCATCGGCGCATCGTCCGGCAGCCGCTGGTCCGCCCGCTGCTCATATTCCACCAGCGTCATTCCGGACGCCCGCACGTCTTCCAACAGGCGCGCCAGTACGGGATCGTGTGCGTACCAGCCGTCGGCGTCCAGCGTTTCCGAACCGGGACGGTCCGCCGCTCCCGGCCAGAGCGCTTCGGCTGCATAGTGCGTGAATCCTTCCTGTCGAAGCCTGCCGATGACATCGGCGATGAACAGGCGGTGACGGGATTCAGAATGGTCTTCGTTGAGGATGACAATGGTATGGTCGGCTGCGCGCTTTATGACTTCGTCAGCGGCATTCTCGTCCCCGGCAACGCAGTCGAACTTGGGAAACCATGAGGCGTCCGGAGGCGTAAGCGATTTCAAGTCTTCCCGGCCCAGCATGGCGACCGTCTGGTTGTACCAGCCCCGGCTTTCTCCGGAGCCGGGATCGGCAAGGAAAAGCTCCGCATGCGAATAGAATATCGCCCGCCGTTCCTGCATCTTTGGCCAAAGGACGTAAGCTTGCGGCGACGCAACGGACACCGGCTCCGGAACTGCGCTGCAGGCAGCGACCGCCAACCCCAACGCGCAGATTGCAATTCTCATGGATGTTCCTCCGGCACCTGTCCGGAGGAACGCTAAGGCGTCAACCTTTTAGCGTCAATTCGGCTCTCCTAGCGAGAACCCCGGTGAGACCCCTAGCCAGCCTTGCGCGCCCCGGTGCCATTCGCTTCGACCGCCTGCAGCTTTTCGGCCAGCAGGAAGGCCAGCTCCAGCGCCTGTTCGCCGTTCAGGCGCGGGTCGCAGTGCGTGTGGTAGCGGCTCGAGAGGTCTTCTTCCGAGATCGCCTGCGCGCCGCCGATACATTCCGTGACGTCCTGGCCCGTCATCTCGATATGCACCCCGCCCGGATAGCAGCCTTCGGACGGCAGGATATCGATGAACTGGCGCACTTCAGAGAGGATGCGGTCCACGGGCCGCGTCTTGAAGCCGGTGCCGGTCTTCAGCGTGTTGCCGTGCATCGGGTCACACGACCAGACAACCGTGCGGCCAGACTTCTTCACCGCCCGCGCCAGTGGTGGCAGGCCCTTGGCCACGCCTTCGGAGCCAAAGCGCGAAATCAGCGTGATCCGGCCCGGCTCGTCGCTCGGGTTCAGCGTCTCGATCAGACGGATCAGCTCGTCCGTCCCCATGCCCGGGCCGCACTTGATGCCGATCGGGTTCTTGATGCCCTTGCAGAAATCGACATGCGCATGGTCGAGCTGGCGCGTGCGGTGGCCGATCCACAGCATGTGCGCCGAGGTGTCGTACCAGTCGCCCGACGTGGAATCGATCCGCGTCATCGCCTCTTCATAGCCCAGCAGCAGCGCCTCATGGCTGGTGTAGAACTCCACCTGCGCCATCTGCGGCACGGTCTCGGCGTTCAGCCCGACCGCCTGCATGAAGCGCAGCGAGGCCGAAATCTGGTCCGCCAGATCCTGATACCGTTCGCCCTGCGAGGACCGGTCCACGAAGCCGAGCATCCAGCGCTGCACGTTGGCGAGGCTGGCATAGCCGCCCTGACTGAACGCGCGCAGCAGGTTCAGCGTTGAGGCCGACTGCGAATAGGCCTGCACCAGGCGCTCGGGATCCGGAATGCGGCTCTCGGGCGTGAAGTCCATGCCATTGATATTGTCGCCCCGGTAGGACGGCAGCGTCACGCCATCAATCGTTTCGATCGGCTCCGAGCGTGGCTTGCCGAACTGGCCGGCAATCCGGCCGACTTTCACCACAGGCTTGGCCGCCGCAAAGGTCAGCACCACGGCCATCTGGAGGATCACGCGGAACGTGTCGCGGATGTTGTCCGGGTGGAATTCCTTGAAACTCTCGGCGCAATCGCCGGCCTGCAGCAGGAAAGCATTGCCGGCAGCAACGTCCGCCAGACGGGTTTTCAACCGGCGTGCTTCGCCAGCAAAAACCAGCGGCGGATAGCTCCTCAGCCGGTTTTCGACAGCCGACAGCGCGCCCGTGTCAGGATAGTCCTGCGGGATGTGCTGCGCGGGCAGTTCGCGCCAGTCAGAAGGGGTCCAGGCCATAGCGGGTAAGCTCCAAGTGTGCGGGGCATAAATCACATGGCAGCCGGATGCTCAAGTTTCACCATAATTTCACAGCACAAAGCTGGCCGATGCCGCCCTTGCGAGGCTAGAAGGCCTTGGGGAATCAAGGGTTCAAGACGGGGAACTGATGCGCCATGCCGCATGTCTATATCAGCCATTCCGGCGCCGATCCCGACGCGCTGCTGCAGCTGCACGAGGCGCTGCGCGTTGCCGCCATTGCAGATCGCTACAATGTCGGGGAGGCTGACCGGGCTACTGCCGACGCGGATATCTCGACCGCTTTTGCCGTCATCGTGCTCGTTTCCGCCGCGTCCGTGCGCTCGCGCAGCGTCCGCCAGGATGTCGAAACCGCCAAGGCCGTCGGCATTCCGATCATCCCCTACCAGATCGACAAGGCCCGCCTGAACGGCTTCTTCAAGACCGAAGTCCAGCCTCACCTGCGCCTCTCCTCCGCCATGCCGGACGGGCTCGACCAGCTTGTCGCCGAGGTTCAGTCCGCCTACCGGAAGAAGTGCCCGGTCGTCGCCGTGATGAATCTCAAGGGCGGCGTCGGCAAGACCACCGTCACCGCCCAGCTCTCCGGCGCCTGGCAGGAAGAGTTCGGCGGGCGCGTCCTGCTGATCGATCTCGATCCGCAATACAACCTGACTCAGACCTTCTACTCGATGGAAGACGCCGACGCTTCCTCCGGCGTCGACCGGTCCGTAATCTCGCTGTTCGAGCGCTCACGCCTCCACGCCAAGGACGCCGCTTCTCCCGCCGAGAACTGGCTCAGCCTAACCATCGCGCCTTTCACACCCGCCGCACGCGACAGCTATGTCCATTCCATTCTGGGTACGGATGGTCCGCCCGGCCGGCTGGATCTCATCTCCGGCCAGTTCGAAATCTCGAAATATGCCTTCGCCAACGACCGCGACGCCCTGTCCGCGATCAAGCAACACTTCCTGCGCTCCATCGACCATTATCGCAGCGAATACGATCTCATCATCTTCGACACCAACCCTAACGCCACCTTCCTCACGCGCTGCGCCCTCGAAGCGGCTGACCGCGTCATCGCCCCGATGCATGCGGACATCTACTCCCTGCGCGGCGTGCGCCTGCTGAACATCGTCATCAAGGACCAGGTCGAGGCCGGCAAACGCCCACTGCTCTCGGTGCTGTTCAATGCCGTGAACCGCAACGAGCAATCGACCTTCGAAGGCGATGCGCGCAATGGCGTCTACGATGCCATCGCCGGCTTCCCGCTGTCCAAACGCCTGATGACGTCAGCCCTGCCCCGCTCGGCCCACTTCGCCGTCAAAGCCCCGCAGGACGACCAACCGGCCTGGCGCCAGCTCCTCGCCCATGCCGGCCGCGGCGGCGGCCTGAAAGCCATTCGCGACAGCCTGAAACAGGTGGCGCTGGAATTGAAGACGCTGAGTGAGGGTGGAAGCTCCGGGCACTGAGAAAATTGACGAAGCTCGGTCGCCGTGTCGATACATTCTAGTTTGTTGTCTGACACAGATTTTTGCCCTTGAAACTGCAACTACAAGGCCCACGTCCGTTGCCTAGTGGGGAGAACGCGAATGACGCCCGGCGATTGCATTGATACAATAGAGAAATACACGAAAAGGCATCTAGAGCTCCGTAGGGCGCACCATTTTCTGTTTGATCTTCCCCTGGGCAATCCGACGCTGTCCACAGATATTCTCGTGATGGGATTGAACCCCGGTGAGCATGCTCGATGCGGGTATCCAGACTGTCCTCATTTTACTCAAGAAACCAGCCAATTTGATTTCCATACCGAGTATGGGGGTGGCGTCAGGGACGTGGATTGGAACAGGCATGTTCAATACTATTGTGGCACCTTGCAAGTAGTGCAGTCAGAGTTCTTTTTCTGGAGTTCGCGTCGGATCGGTAAGCCATTTGAGGAGCGATTTGGTCAATCGCTTTGGAAGTGCCGCGAACATTTAGAGTTCTGCAAAACTATGAACTTGCACTTGATCCGCCACAGACAACCCAAATTGATCATCGCACCGGGCTTGGGTGCAGGTGACAGATTGGCCACGATGTATGGCCTTCGAAAGACTCGCGGGCCGCTGTTGGCAGCCAACAATCACAGGCTAGTTGAGTATTACAAAGATTCTGAGGATCGAAGCTGGTTGTTCACCAAGCACTGGTCAGGGGCACGCGGACTCTCGAGCGATCAACGCGCCAAGATCAAGGCTGCCATTCAGGACGAGCGGGACGTAAAGGTCGCTACACCCCCTCCGGCACCCATTTCGTCCGCATCGTGACCATTTCTTCCGCGGCGGACGGATGCACCGCACACGTGCGGTCAAAGTCATCCTTCGTCGCGCCCATCTTCACGGCGATGCCCGCCATCTGGATCATCTCGGCAGCGTCCACGCCCACCACATGCACGCCCAGCACCCGCTGGTCGGACGCCCGCACGATGATCTTCATCAGCGTGCGCGTCTGGTCACCGTTCAGCATGTTCTTCATGGGACGGAACTTCGACTTGTAGATATCGATCTGCCCGTGCTTCTGGCGCGCCTCGCCTTCGGTAATGCCGACCGTACCGACTTCCGGCTGCGCAAATACCGCTGCCGGAATATCCGCATGATCCATCTTCCAGGGCTTGCCGCCAAACTCCGTGTCGGCAAAAGCATGACCTTCGCGGATCGCCACCGGCGTCAGGTTCACCCGGTCGGTCACGTCACCGACGGCCCAGATATTCTCGACATTCGAGCGCGACCAGTCATCCACGATCACTTCGCCGCGCTTGCCCGTCTTCACGCCCACCGCCTCGAGGCCAAGCCCCGCCGTGTTCGCTTCCCGGCCCACGGCCATCAGCACCACATCTGCCGTCACGCTATGCCCGTTGGACATATGCGTGCACAGGCCGTCATCCACCTTTTCGATCCGTTCAAAGACGGTATTCGTGATCACGCGCACACCGGCCTCTTTCAGGCCTTCATGCACGGAAATCCGGATATCCTCGTCAAAGCCGCGCAGCACGGTCTCGCCCCGGTAAACCAGGGTTACGTCCACGCCGAGCCCGGCGAACACATGCGCAAACTCCACCGCAATGAAGCCGCCACCCGCCACCAGCATCCGCTTCGGCAGCGCTTCCATCTGGAACACTTCATTTGACGTGATCGTATGTTCCACGCCCGGCAATTCCTCCGGCGACGGCCGCCAGGGACTGCCGCCGGTCGCGATAAGGATCTTCTTCGCCGTTACCGTCTTGCCGCTCTTCTTGAGCTTCAGCGTGTGCGCGTCCACGAACTCGGCCCGCTCATGGAAAATCTCCGCGCCGGCGGATTTGAGATTGCGGTCATAGATCGCCGACAGCCGGTCAACTTCTGCATTCATCCCCATCATGAACTTCGCATGGTCGTAGGACACGTCGCCGACAGACCATCCGTACCCGGCGGAAAGGTCGATCTCCTTGCCGTACTTGCTCGAATACACCATGAACTTCTTCGGCACACAGCCGCGCACCACGCAGGTGCCGCCCATCCGGTATTCTTCCGCCACTGCCACCTTCGCGCCGGTCAGCGCCGCGATCCGGGCCGCGCGCACGCCGCCGCTGCCGCCGCCGATCACGAACAGGTCAAAGTCGTAGGCAGGTTCGCTCATCACAAATATCCTTGAATTTCAGGCTGCGGATGTGAGGGGCCGGGCCTCAGTATTCAATGATCCGGGCGCCGGTTTCGGTCCCGAAGATCACCGTGCGGGCGATCCCGATGAACAGGCCATGCTCCACCACGCCGGGCACGCCGGACAGGAAGGCTGCCGCTTTCGGCGGGTCGGGAATGATCCCGCAATGGCAATCGAGAATGTAATTGCCGCCGTCCGTCACCAGCAGGTCCAGGCTCTGCGGCGCCTTGCGCAGCACGATGCGCGGGCGATCAATGCCCGCCGCCACCAGCGCGTCATGCACCTTCTTCGCCGTGATTGTGTAGCCGAACGGCGTCACTTCCACCGGCAGTGGAAACGCGCCCAGCACCTGCACGTCCTTGGTCGGGTCGGCAATCACGACCATGTGATCGGACGCATCCGCGATGATCTTCTCGCGCAGCAGCGCCGCCCCGCCGCCCTTGATCAGCACACCGCCGGGCCCGGCCTCATCCGCGCCGTCCACGGTCAGGTGGATCCGGTCCACCTGCTCGAACGGCACCAGGGTCACGCCCAGGCTGAGTGCCAGCTCGCGCGTCTGCTCGCTCGTCTCGATACAGCGCACGATCAGCCCGTCGGCGATCTCGTCGGCCAGCATCTCGACAAAGTATTTCGCCGTTGAGCCCGTGCCTAGGCCGATGGTCATGCCGTCCTCGACAAATTCCATCGCCGCGAGCGCCGCGTTCTCTTTCTCGGTTTCATAGGCCATTTACGCCATCAGCCCTTTTTGTCCTTGGTGGTCTTCTCGGCCGCCTTCTTTGTACGGAAGGTCTTCGCCCAGCCCTCGCGCGTCGTCAGCGGCGCCCGGCCCACCGCCAGCGCATCCGCCGGCACGTCGCGGGTCACCACACTGCCGGACCCGATATAGGCCCGCTCGCCGATGAAGACCGGCGCCACCAGCGCGGAGTTCGAGCCGACAAAGGCATCCTCGCCCACACTGGTCCGGTGTTTCTGGAAGCCGTCATAATTGCAGAAGATCGTGCCCGCGCCGATATTCGCGCCGGCCCCGATCGTCCCGTCGCCAAGATAGGCCAGATGGTTCGCCTTGGCGCCTTCACCCATCTCCGTGTTTTTCGTTTCCACGAAATTTCCAACCCGCACTTCGCGCGCCAGGACGGTGCCGGGGCGCAGCCGCGCATAGGGGCCGATCTCGCAATCCTCGCCCACCACCGCGCCTTCGAGATGACTGAACGCCCGGATCCGCGCGCCGGTGGCCACGCGAACGCCGGGACCGAACACAACATGCGGTTCAACCACAACATCCGCCGCGATCTCGGTATCATGCGAGAAATATACAGATTCCGGCGCCACCAACGTGACACCGGTTTCCATCATGGATTTCCGGATTCGTGCCTGAAAAATGCCTTCTGCTTCGGCTAGATCAGACTTCGAGTCGCAGCCGATGAGGTCCTCCTCCATCGCCGTGACCAGAACGCACCGCCCGCCTTCGGCGCGCGCCAGACCTACGAGATCGGTGAGGTAATACTCGCCTTTGGCGTTCGTATTTGTTATTTTTTGCAAGAGCCGGAACATACCCTCGGCGGGCCCTGCCATCACCCCTGAATTGCAAATCCGAACCCTGAGCTGTTCCGGAGTCGCCTCGCGCGCCTCCACAATCGCCTCAAGGTCGCCGGCCGCATTGGTGATCAGCCGCCCGTAGAGTCCGGGCTCTGCCGCCTCGAACCCGAGCACACCCAGAGCCGCCCCGGCGGCCACGCCTACAAACAGGTCCTCGATCACGCGCGCCGGCACCAGCGGACTGTCGCCGTAAAGCACCGCCAGCTCGCCCTCAAACCCTTGCAGGGCGTCCTGTGCACACCGGACCGCATGGCCCGTGCCCTGCGGCGGATCCTGGAAGGCAATCGCCACGTCCGGATGCTGCGCCTCCAGATGCGCAATCAGCACATCCTGCGACGGATGCACCACGGCCACGATCCGCGCGCAGCCCGCCTCCCGGGCCAGCGCAATCGACCAGTCGATCATCGGGCGGCCGCCCACTTCGTGCATCACTTTCGGCAATGCGGACTTCATCCGCGTACCTTTTCCGGCCGCGAGAATCACAGCGGCGCGCTGTTTCGGCGCTTGGGTCAAATGCGGGCTCCCTCTCGCTTTCCTGTGCCCCATCGCCTAGACGAAACCCCGCAGCTTGGCGAGGGCGAACGCGGCATGGATACGGGCGAAACACGCGGGTTCGAAGGCTGGACCATCCTGTTTGATCTGGACGGCACCCTCGTTGATACCGCGCCAGACCTGCTCGGCGCGCTCAATCACGTCCTCACCGGTCTGTCGCTGCAGCCTGTCAGCCTGGGCACCATCGCCGAAATGATCGGCCACGGCGCGCGCGCGATGATCGAAACCGGGCTCACGAGTCAGGGCGCTGTCCTCTCCGCAACCGAAATGGACGCGGCGTTCGAACGCTTCATTGCCTATTATGCAGGCCATATCGCGGACGCCTCGCGGCCCTTCGAAGGCGCGCTCGATGCGCTGGACACACTGCTCGATGCCGGTGCAACGCTGGCCGTGTGCACCAACAAGCGCCAGGGTCTCAGCGAACAGCTGATCAGCGCCCTCGGCATGATCGACTATTTCGACATCATCTTCGGCGCCGACCGGGCCACCAACCGCAAACCGTCAGCCGATCACGTCTTTGAAACGCTCGCCGCTGCAGGCGGAACACCAGACCGCGCCCTGTTCGTGGGCGACAGCCGGACAGATGAAAGGGCAGCCCGGAATGCCGGGCTGCCCTTCGTTTTCGTGACCTTTGGCTACGAAGCCGAAACGGTTGATGCGATCGGCGCTGATGTCACCATCAGCCATTACGATCAGCTTGTTTCAGCTTTGTCTGACCTCAGGGATCAGGCGGTTGCTTCGCCGCGCGGACGGTAGGTCGGACGGGACGAGCCGCCTTCACCCAGCGCACGCCGACGGGGCATGCCGTTGACCATGTTGGAACGCACGTCGCAACGGGCACTCCGCATGGCGGGAACGAAGCCTGCATCTACAAGATCAACATCGACCTCGTATCCGCGCTCGCTCCAGTACGCATTGATTTTCTCACGAAGGCGCTTTGCGCCATCTTCGTCACACCAGTCTTTCACTATGCTCTCTCCAGGCTTGTTTTTAACTATAGCGGCCGGGGCCGCCGTGCCTGTCCTTCTTAAGGGTTCATACTGCGGACCTTGATTGGACCGTCTTGTATGTCGGGTAGATGACAACGTTTGCAGGTTTTCTCAAGAGTAAATTCGGGTGACGGTTTGGTAAGTTTGGGAGATGAACAACTGTTCATAATGAATGGCTGTTCATTTTCGCACGCTGCGTGCCGAAAAATCGGGAAAAGTGACACCGCGTCAGGTCTTAAGCCTGAAATGGCTGTTGCGACGCTCTGTCACAAGAGTGACAAACAACGTCCCCCTTTTTGGGGACACGCGAAAGCAGTTATGCGCCGTCGCATGGCTCGCAGAACCAGCTATAACCTATTCATCAACAGATCGTAGGTGCCGTTAAGGAAATACCGCACCGGATGTGGCCATTGCCACCCTGTCATATACCCGCTTGACCTCCTACGTCGAGCCGACTACGCAGCCGCACTCAGCGGGCGATTAGCTCAGTGGTAGAGCACTGCCTTCACACGGCAGGGGTCGCAGGTTCGAACCCTGCATCGCCCACCATCCCGCATCGTTTTCGCCCCTGCCTCACCCTGTAGCGCTGGCCCCGAAGCGAAGTATAAGCCACCCGATGAAATCGCTGCTTCGCAACCCTTTCATTGCCAGTCTGCTCGGCTACGTCATCTGGGCGTGGATGGCCCTTGTCAGCCGCACGACGCGCTGGAAAACCGAAGGCGCCGACGACGCCCGCGCCTTCATGGCCGACCGCAAATCCGGCCTACTCGTCGCCTGCTGGCACGAGACCATCCTTCTGATGCCCTCCGGCTGGAGCCGCTCCGTCCGCCATTGGCCCGAACGGCGCAGCCGCGCCGCCATGATGATTTCCCTCTCGCCGGACGGCGCCGCCGTATCCGAAGCGATCCGGCATCTCGATCTCGATGTCATCCGCGGCTCGTCCTCCAACAAGAAGAAAACCAACAAGGACAAGGGCGGCATCCGCGCCGTTGCCGAAGCTTCGAGGCGCCTGCGCGAAGGCGGCTATGTCTGCATGACGCCCGACGGCCCGCGCGGTCCCCGCCGGATCGCCAGTCCCGGCGCCGTCACCCTTGCCCAGCGCACCGGCGCCGCGATTGTGCCCTATGCCATTTCCACGCGCCCGGCCCCCCGCCTCGATACCTGGGACCGGTTCATCGTCCCGCTGCCGTTCGCGCGCGGCGCGATTGTTTTCGGCCCGCCGATTGCCTGCCCTCGCGGGGCCAGCCTCGACCAGCTCTGCGAAGCGTTGCAAAGCGGGATGGATGCGGCTACCCGCCGGGCCGAAGAACTGGCCGGGCATCCTTCCCGGGCCGATGCCGCTGGAGCCATGACCTGAATGACGCCTGCGTTGTTCACCTATCAGCTCGCCACGCGCCTCGCGGCGCCTCTGCTTGGCTTTGCGCTGAACGCCCGCGCCAGCAAGGGCAAGGAAGACGTTCTGCGTTTCAACGAACGCCTCGCCAAACGCCTGCCGCCCCGCCGGCCTGGCCCGCTGGTCTGGCTACACGGCGCCAGTGTCGGCGAAAGCCGTGTGCTGCTGGAACTCGGCCGTCGCCTCATCGCGGCGCGCCCGGGCGTGATGCTCGTCTTCACCAGCCAGACGCTGACCTCCGCCCGCCTGATGGGCAAGGAAATTCCCGAGAACGCCATTCATGCGATGGCCCCGCTCGACACCCCGATGGCGGCGCGCCGTTTCATCCAGCACTGGAAGCCGGATCTCTGCATCTTTGCCGAAGGCGAGATCTGGCCGAACCTGATCCTCGAAGCCGGCAGGGCTGGCGCCCGCCGCGCCCTCGTCAACGCCCGCATGACGGAAAATTCCGCAACCGGCTGGACACGCTTCACCGGCGTGTTCCGTACACTGATCAGCCCGTTCGATGTCGTCCTCGCCGCCGACACCGACACCGGCGCGCGCTTGGAACGCCTGCTTGGCCGCGCCGTCGATGTGCCCGGAAACCTGAAATCCGCCCAGACTCCGCCGGATGCCAACCCGGTCGACCTGACGCGCCTGTCGACCTGTTTCATCAACGGCCGGCGCTGTTTCGTGGCCGCCTCGACCCATCCCGGCGAAGAAGAACTGTTCCTCGACGCCATCGAACGCTTCACCGAT
Organism: Hyphomonas sp.; assembly: GCA_040223555.1. Lineage (GTDB taxonomy): Bacteria > Pseudomonadota > Alphaproteobacteria > Caulobacterales > Hyphomonadaceae > Hyphomonas. The sequence continues at coordinate 303,620 of JAVKGA010000007.1, read as the reverse complement.
GCCGCGCTGATCATCGTGCCGCGCCATCCGGAACGCGGTGACGAGATCGCTGATCTCCTGCGCGCCCGGCGGATGCCTTTTGCCCGCCGTTCCAAAGGCGAAACAGCCTCGCCGCGAGACCGTGTGCTGCTGGCCGACACGATGGGCGAAATGGGCCTCTGGCTGCGCCTTGCCGATGTCGTGTATCTCGGCGGCGGAAACACGCCGGATGTCGGCGGGCACAATCCGCTGGAACCGGTGCGCCTGCGCAAGCCGGTGCTGACAGGACCGCTGGTGTTCAATTTTGCGACGATGATGGCGGACCTTACAGAACGCGGACTCGTCCGTACCGTGATCGATTCCGGCGACCTGGCGGCAGGCCTTGCCGATCCGCCGGTCATGTCCGAAGCGGCCATCGCCGCCCTCGAGGCCGAAGCGGACGCGCCGATGAACGCGACACTCGAACTTCTGCTGCCGCTCATTCCGACGCCGCTGTTCGAGCCGACAGGATCCGGCACGTGAAACCGCCGCGCTTCTGGTCGGCGGATCTTGATCCGAAATCGCGCGAAGCCGCCCCTCTCACCCGCGCCCTTCTCACACCCCTGAGCTGGCTTTATCTCCGGGGCCTCAACCGCAAGCTGGCCTCTGCTGTTCCGGCACACGCCGGCATCCCGGTCATCTGCATCGGAAACATCACGACCGGCGGCGCCGGAAAGACCCCTGTCGCCGAGACAATCCGTGAGCGGATTACAGCGCTCGGGCTTCGCGGCGCCACGCTGTCGCGCGGCCATGGCGGCAAGCTGGCCGGGCCGCTGAAGGTCGATTCCTCCCGCGACAGCTTCCGCGATGTCGGCGACGAGCCCCTCCTCCTTGCCGCGACCGGCGAAACCTGGATTGGGCGCGACCGTCCACAAGCCGCCTCTGCCATGGCAGAAGACGGCGTTCAGGCCATCATCATGGATGACGGCCACCAGAACCCGTCGCTGGCCAAGGATTTCACCTTCATCGTCATCGATGCCGGCGCCCCCTTCGGCAATGGCCATGTCCTGCCCAAAGGCCCCCTGCGCGAGCCCGCCGCCCAGGGACTTGCGCGCGCAAACGCCGTCATCCTGATGGGCGACGGCCCGGTTCCGCCCGAAGTTTCCGCAAGCGGAAAGCCTGTCCTTCGCGCCCGTCTGACTGCAACAGAAACTGTTCCTACCGGACCTTTGGTCGCGTTCGCGGGCATCGGCCGGCCGCAGCGGTTTTTCGACAGCCTCAAGGACGCCGGCGCGGACCTGCGCGATTCGGTGCCGTTTGCCGATCATCATCCCTATTCCTCCGGCGACCTCGCCTTCCTGCGCAAACTCGCCTCCGAGAGAGGCGCGCGCCTCGTTACAACTTCGAAAGATCACGTCCGCCTCCCCCCGCCGATGCGGGACGAAGCGCTCGTCCATCCGGTGAAGGCCGTGTTCGAAGACCCGATGACGCTTGACGCCCTGCTCGCGCCGATCTTCAAACGGCCCGCACCATGAACGACCAGACCCAAGCCGATTATGTCCGCCCGAAGGACATCGATAACCGCGCCACATTCTGGCAGCGCGTCCAGTGGCGGCTGGAAACGATTGCCTGGGACGTCATCTATTGGGCCCCGATGAAAGCGCTCGGTCCGGACCGCGCCTCCAACTTCGCCGGGTGGCTGTTGAGACGCCTCGGTCCGATGCTGTCACAGCACAAGACGATGCGCCGGAACCTGCGCCTGGCCTTTCCGGACTGGGATGAGGCGAAGGTGGGTCAGACAGCCCTCGCCGCATGGGAAAGTGTCGGGCGGACGGCCGGCGAGATGCCGCACCTTCCGGCGATTGATCCGTACACGAGCGGAAGGGTCGAGGTGATCGGCGCCGAAATTCTCGATCAAATCCGTGAGAGCGGCAAAGGCGCGGTTTTCGTTTCGGGGCATTTCGCCAACTGGGAAATCATGCCGGCGGCGATTACAAAACGCATTCCGCATGCCGTGATGACCTACCGTGCCCTGAACAATCCGCACATCGACAAGCGGATTGCGGACCTGCGCGCGGCCTATGGAACGCAGGTGAATGCCCCCAAAGGCATTGGTACACGCGAACTGATGCGGGCGCTCTCGAAGGGCGCGCCGGTCGCGCTGATGAACGACCAGAAGTTCAATGAGGGCATACCGGTTGCCTTCTTCGGCCATGAGGCCATGACGGCGCCCGGGCCGACGCGGATGGCGCTGAAATACAAGGTGCCGATCGTGCCGGTGTCGACCGTGCGGACGGGGCCAGCCCGGTTCCGGGTGGAGTTTCATACGCCTTATGTGCCGGAAGATACCGGCGACTCTGAAGCCGACATCCGCCGATCGGTGGAGCGGATCAGCGCCTTCATCGAAGCGCAGGTGCGGGCCCATCCGGGCCAGTGGTTCTGGCAGCACCGGCGCTGGCCGAAAGAGGCCTGGCGGGCGGCCGGCATTACCTGAAAAAAAAGAGGGGCAGCTCCCTGAAGCTGCCCCTGTCGAGGTCAATCGCGAGAGCGCGCGAAAGGTCTAGCGGGCATCGCGGCGGTGCTGGCGTTCGCGGCGGCGGACGATCAGCGAGGTGGCGGCGGCGGCCATGTCGTTGGCAGCGCGGGCCGGGGCGCCGGGGGCGAAGATGCGGTCCAGCACAAGCGAGGCAGCAGGTGCAGCAGCAGGGCGGGCAAGGGTCTGGGTGGTCATTGCGGTGTTCCTTCAGGGGCTTTGGCGACCGGAGCGTTCCGGCCTTTGCTGATAAGATGCAGCGAGGGCCGTGTTTGGATGCAGCGGGGTGCGGATTTTTCTGATTGCCCTGTTCTTGTGGGATAATTCCGGGTTTCTTCCCTCTCACCCCTTGGCCAAAATGCTTCATCTGATTGCGATCCGTGCACTTTGAATGGCGATTTCTTCTCATTCATTCTCACGGATTCTCATTTTTTATCGCGTCGTGACGGTTGGTTATCGGCCTCGCGCAGGAAAGTGCGGGTGGGACGGGATGGTGCGCGCCGGGAATTTGCGCCCAGTATAACTCCGCTCACGGAGGGGTCGGATAAGTTTTGACGAACTATTTTATAAGCGCCTGATGGGGCTGGATTTTATTTTCTCGGAGGGGAATTTTTCGTAGGGATAAGTCCACGCTCGGGCTTCCCTCGCGCGTCAGACGCCTTTGGCGATGCGGGCTTCTATTTCGTCGAGTAGGTCGCGGATGCGGCGGGCGTTGGTGCCGAGGTCGGAGAGACGGTTTCGGCTGGCGGAGCGGACATCGATACGGGCGCCGTCTTCGGTGGCCGTGACGCGGATCATGATGTCTTCCCGGAAGCCGAACCAGAAGCTTTCCTCGCTCGCATCGATACGGCCTGTTTCCTCGTCTTCCATCACGATGGTCCAGCCGCGCTCCGTCACGGCGGCGAGCGCGGCGGTGTAGGCCTGCTCGGCGGAAACCGGCATGACCAGCGGGGCGATGCGCGGATAGGGTTTTTCGCGCGGCTTCTCGTGCGTGGCGGTGTCGAACTCGGCCTCTTCCTGCACTTCGGCGACGCGGCGTCCGCCGGTGCCGGGCCAGCGGTCATTGGCTTCCATGCCGATCAGCGGATCCTCTTCAAGCGGGTTCGTGGCGCCGGCGGCTTCACGCTCCGTATACAGCGCATCACTTGGCTGGATGGGGTCCGTCCAGTCAGTCTGGATATCGTGCAGCGGCGGCAGGCGTTCTTCCAGCGCATGGAAGGCGGCGACGCGGCCATAGGCGAGCGCCGAGATCAGCAAGGCGCCGAGCGCCAGCATGAAGGGCTGTTTGCGCGGCGCCGCCAGCAGCGAAACGATGAGCGCCGTGAGGGACACTGACGCGGCCAGAAGGATGATCATCCGGCCAAGACCGAGTGTCAGTGTGTCAAGGCCGAACGGCCCGCTCCAGAGGCCGAACTTCGTGCCGAGCGCGGCGATCAGGAACCAGAGAACGGCCAGCAGCGCGAGGCCGAGCGCCGCCGCGGCCAGCTTGCCGCGCCAGCCGGCGGAGGGCGCGGGCGTCGTTGTCGGTTCAAGCGTCATTACGGGCACTCCCAATTTCGGCGGAACCTATCCGTTTCCCTGAAGCGGGCAATGGGCAAGCCGTCATGGATGCGGCGGCGGAAATCCGTGGCGGCGGTGCAGCACGTCCAGGATGGCCATCGGATCGTTGACGAAGCGGCGGCCGGCCGGGTTTGCCGGCGCAAGACCAGAAGGCGCGTCATCGGCGAGGACAAGAACCGGCAGCGACTGGTTGGCCTCGCCGATCAGGGCGATCACGTCCTCGCGCGGCCTTGGAAAAGCAATGCGGCGGACGTCGAGATTGGCCCCGAGATCCGGGAAGGAGGCGAGAACGCCTTCCATCAAGGCGCAGTGCCAACAGTAGAAATCCTGTCCCGGCAGGGCCGGATCGGAAAAGCCCGGTTTCAGCAGGAACAGGATATCTCTTTGCACGGACTGTCTCAGGCCGTCGGCAGCTTGTAGTCCTTGAAGGTCTCGCGCAGGGCGAGCTTGTTGATCTTTCCGGTGGCGCCGAGGGGAATGTTCTCGACGAACTGGACATCATCCGGTGTCCACCATTTGGCGATCTTGCCTTCGAGACTGGCGAGGATTTCTTCCTTGGACGGATTTTCACCGGGCTTCGGCTGGACGATCAGCAGCGGGCGCTCGTCCCATTTCGGATGATAGATGCCAATCGCGGCAGCATTGGCGACCTTGGGATGGCCGACGGCGATGTTCTCGATGTCGATGGAGGAAATCCATTCGCCGCCGGACTTGATCACGTCCTTTGCACGGTCGGTGATGACCATCGTGCCGATCTCGTCGATGGTGGCGACATCGCCGGTATCGAACCAGCCCTCGGCGTCCAGCACATGGCCGCCAGCGCCCTTGAAATAGCCGCCGGCAATGGCGGCGCCGCGAACCAGAAGACGGCCGGAGGTCTTGCCATCACGCGGCAGGTGCTTGCCATCATCATCGACAATGCAGAGTTCGACGCCGAAAGGCGGGCGGCCCTGCTTCATCTTCTGTTTCATGCGCGTGTCGACATCCGCGTCGACCATGCTGGGCGGCAGCGCGCCGAGCGTGCCGAGCGGCGAGGTTTCGGTCATGCCCCAGGCGTGGATCACGTCGACTTCATAGTCCTGCTCGAAGGCGCGCAGGATGCGCTCGGGAATGGCGGAGCCGCCGATGAGGACTTTCTTGAGGTGCGGCAGTTTGAGATTGTTGGTCTGGAGGTGGGTGAGCAGCATCAGCCAGACCGTCGGCACAGCCGCCGTGATCGAGACCTTCTCGGAGTCGAGCAGTTCATAGATCGACGCGCCGTCCATCTGGGCGCCGGGCATCACCATGTTGGCGCCGGTGGCCGGGCAGGACATGGCGAGGCCCCAGGCATTGGCATGGAACATCGGCACGACCGGCAGCACCACATCGGCTGAGCCCATGCCCATCGCATCCTTGCCCATCGTGACCAGCGTGTGGAGCACGTTGGAGCGGTGGGAATAGAGCACGCCCTTGGGGTTTCCGGTGGTGCCGGACGTGTAGCAGAGGCCGCAGGCGGTATCTTCCGGGAAGTCGCCCCAGCGGACATTCGTGCTGCGTCCGTCGATCCAGATATCGAACGGGATGGCGCCGAGCGTGTTCTCGGGCATGGTGTCGGCGCCGGCATATATGACGAAGGTCTTGACCGTTTCGAGCTGGCCCTTGATGGCCTCGACGATGGGCAGGAAGGTCTTGTCGAAGACGAGGACCTTGTCTTCGGCATGGTTGGCGATCCAGGCGATCTGCTCCGGGTGGAGGCGCGGGTTGATCGTGTGCAGGACCGCGCCGATGCCCATGGCGCCATACCAGGTGGCCATGTGGCGCTCAGAGTTCCAGCCGAGCGTGGCGACCCGGTCGCCGAGGCCGATGCCGGTATCCTTGAGGGCGGCGGAGACCTGCTTGGCCATGCCGTAGAGGTCCGCATAGGTGATGCGGGTGATATTGCCCTCGACGCGGCGGGTGATGATCTCTCGCTCACCGTGCTGCAGGCGCGCGTGCTCGAGGATCTTGTCCACGGTTAGCGGCCAGTCCTGCATAATGCCTTTCATTAAGTCGTCCTCCGGTTCAGCGCGGCTCGGAGGGCCGGCGGCGCTTGTGATTTTTCGAGGTCCTGTCTATGCGGGCAAATGACTTGGCGCAAGGAAAGGACAAGGGGCATGACGCGACTTCTGGTAGCGGCAGCGGCGATGGCGATGCTGGCGGGATGCTGTGAGCCGGGGGCCGCCGGGCCGGAGGCAGAGCCGAAAGCGCCGCCGGGGGAGTTCGAGCAGGTGACGCGGATCCGGCCGCTGCCGGAGCTGTTCGATTGCCTGCGCGAGGAGGCCGGCGTGGTGGTGGCGGCGCACCGGGGCGGGTTTGCGCCGGGCTATCCGGAGAATGCGCTGGAGACGATGCAATTCGCGATCAGCCAGGGCATCCATGTGTTCGAGATCGACGTGGCGTCGAGCCGGGACGGCGTCCTGTTCCTCTATCATGATGACCGTTTCGGCCGCACGGCGGACGGCGAGGGCTATGTGGCGGATACGGACTGGGCGGACATAGCCAAGCTGCGCCTGAAGGATGAGGCGGGCGAGCTGACCGGGTTTCATCCGACGAAGCTGACCGATGCGCTGCTCTGGGCGAAGGCGCATGGCGCGATCCTTGAGCTGGACCGCAAGCAGACAACCGGCTTCCGCAACATCATCGAGGCGGTGCATGCGGCGGGCGCGGAGCAGCATGTGATCATGATTTCCTATTCCGACGAGGAAGCCGGCGCGATTGCCAAGCTCGACCGGGCGCTGATGATGACGGCCTCGGCGCGCGGCGACCGGGATATCGGAAAGCTGGAAGCGCTGGGCGTGGACCGCACGCGGGTGATCGCATGGACGGGCACGCGCGAGCCGGACCCGCCGGCGTTCGAGCGGCTGATCCGGGAAGGCGTGGAGCCGGCCTTCGGCACGCTGGGCCGCAAGGGCGAGCGGCTGGATGACCAGTATTGGGAAGACGGCGATGGCAGCGAATATCAGCGGCTGGTCGATGACGGCGTCGTGCTGATCGCGACGGACGAGCCCTACCGCGTGGCGGAGTACCTGCTAGCGGATGATGAGGGCTGGGAGACCTGCGCGCGGTATTAGGCGCGGGCGCGCCGCGCCACGAACCAGAGCCAGACGAGCAGGACCGGCGAGCCGAGTTCGATGAAGGCGCCGATCTGCTGCCCATCCGTACCCGGACCAAGGGCGGCCTGTGACAGGAGGCGCCCGATGCCGCCGATGACGAGGGCGGCCACGACAAGCGCCATGAGCGTGAAATGCTGCTCGATCTTCGGCAGGGCGTACCAGATCAGGAAGCTGACGAGGACGTAGACGCCGGACATGTAGCGGTACTGGTTGTCGACGGCGGCCGACAGCGTGGCCGCGGGGTCAGCCCCCGCCATGCCCGACAGGAGGCCCATCGCGGCGAAGGCGACGGGTATGAGCGAAAAAAGTCCGAGGACGATCTGCAGGCCGAGTTTCATGTCTGGTCCCTCCCAAGGCGTGTGTTGTTGCGACACGCCTTGGCACAAGTTGACGCCTGCGTCATCTTTATATTTCAGGGAGTGGCCCCGCGCCTGGCCGCTTAAGGATAAAGCCGCAGGCTGACCCAGCCTTCACCCTTGCGGTAGAGCTTCAACCGGTCGTGCATGCGGAAGGCCTGGTCTTGCCAGAATTCGATTTCGGTCGGCACGAGGCGGAAGCCGCCCCAGAAGTCCGGACGCGGAATATCCGGGCCGTCGCCATAGACTGTGGAGATTTCGGCAACGCGCTGTTCGAAGACGGCGCGGCTGGCCATCGGGCGGGACTGGTCGGAGGCGATGGCGCTGATGCGGCTCTGGGGCGCGCGGGAGGCGAAGTAGGTGTCCGCCTCGGCATCGGTGACGCGGGCGACGCTGCCCCGGATGCGGACCTGGCGGCGCAGGCTTTTCCAGTGGAAAGCGAGCGCGGCCTGCGGCTGGCCGGTGAGCTGCACCGCCTTGGTGCTTTCGAGATTGGTGAAGAAGGTGAAGCCGGTCTCGTCAAAGCCTTTCAGGAGCACGATGCGGACATCCGGGTTGCCGTCTGCGTCGACCGTCGCCAGCGACATGGCATTGGAATCGTTGGGCTCAGACGCGCGCGCGTCGGCCATCCATTGCCGGAAAAGACCGATCGGGTCAGCCGTTTCCGGGATCAGGGGCCGGTCGCCGCTGTCGGCATAGTCGGCGGCGCTGGGGCTCGGGGGGATGGCAGAAGAAGACATGGGGCGGGCCATTTCGCGGTTTGTCAGGCTTCCGATTTCATATAGGACGCGGGGGCAAACCGCGAGGGCGCAGGCTGTCACATGTCGCATAACACGTTCGGGCATCTTTTTCGTGTCACCACCTGGGGCGAGAGCCATGGGCCGGCGCTGGGCTGTGTGGTGGACGGGTGCCCGCCGGGGCTGGCGCTGGACGAGGCCTGGATTCAGCGCTTTCTGGACAAGCGTCGGCCGGGCACGTCGCGCTTCGTGACGCAGCGGCAGGAAGCCGACCTCGTGAAGATATTGTCCGGCGTCTTTGAAGACGACCGCACGGATGGGCCGGTGACGACGGGGACGCCGATCTCGCTGATGATCGAGAATACCGACCAGCGCAGCAAGGACTACCGCGAGATCCGCGACCGCTACCGGCCGGGGCATGCGGACTATGCCTATGACGCGAAGTATGGCGTGCGGGACTATCGCGGCGGCGGGCGGAGTTCCGCGCGCGAAACGGCGGCGAGAGTCGCGGCCGGCGCAGTGGCGCGGCGCGTGCTGGGCGACGGCGTGGTGATCCGGGGCGCGGTCGTGCAGATCGGGCCGCACATGATCGATCCGGAAAACTGGAACTGGGACGAGACGCAGACCAATCCCTTCTGGTGCCCGGACGCCAATATGGCCGCGACCTGGGAACAGTTTCTGGACGAGACGCGCAAGGCGGGCTCGTCGGCGGGCGCGATTGTCGAGGTGCATGCCTCCGGCGTGCCGGCCGGATGGGGCGCGCCGGTCTATGGCAAGCTCGACGGTGAACTCGCGGGCGCGATGATGAGCATCAATGCGGCGAAGGGCGTCGAGATCGGCGCGGGCTTTGCGGCGGCCGCGATGAGCGGCGAGGAGAATGCCGACGAAATGCGCGCCGGCAATGATGGCCCGACCTTCCTGAAGAATAATAATGGCGGCGTGGCCGGCGGCATTTCGACCGGGCAGGATGTGGTCGTGCGGATCGCGATCAAGCCGACCTCCTCCATCCTCAATGAAGTGAAATCCGTGACGCGGGATGGCGAGGAAGTCGACGTGCGCACCATCGGGCGGCATGATCCGTGCGTCGGCATTCGCGCTGTGCCGGTGGCCGAGGCGATGATGGCCTGCGTGCTGGCGGATGCGAAATTGCGCCACCGTGGACAGACGGGACGCTGACACAAATCATTCACGTTACTTCCATCGCGGAATAATTGGCCCTCTGCTAGACACAGCGCGGGTTCAAAACAGCGTGGGGTGAGCGGCGATGATGTTCGGCGGACTGGAATTGTTTGCGCTGGTTGGCTTTCTGATTGCCGCTTATTCGATTGTCGCGAATGACGCGATCCAGACGCTGGGCACATTCCTCTCCTCGAACAGCCGGGCGCCCTGGTGGATGCTCTGGCTGTATGCGTGCTCGATCATCGTCGCGGTGATGCTCTACGGCTATTACGTCCTCAATACAGACATTGCCTATGGGCGGCTGAACCGGATACCCTATCCGGAAGCCGGCATACAATGGTGGCACGCGCTGCCCCCGGCCGTGCTGCTGATCCTGACGCGGTTCGGCATTCCGGTCTCGACAACCTTCCTTGTGCTGACGATCTTTACCCTGACCGGCGGCGCGTCCACGCAGGGCGTTCTGGGCGATATGCTGATCAAATCCGGTGTGGGTTATCTCGTGGCGCTGTTTGCCGGCGGCGTGGTCTATCTTGTTGTTGCAAACTCCTGGGAGCGCTGGATCCATTCAACGCTGGAGCGGCCCATCCCGTTTATCTGGGTGGCGCTGCAATGGCTGTCGACGGCGTTCCTCTGGTCGCAATGGCTGATCCAGGACCTTGCCAACATCTTTGTCTTCCTGCCGCGCACGACGACGGTGAATGGCGAAGGCACCTATGTGACCTTCGATCCCTGGCTGCTGGTGTTCGCAACGGTCGTGATGCTGGCGCTGCATGCCTGGATCTTTGCAACGCGCGGCGGCGAGATCCAGAAGATCGTCAATTCGAAAACCAATATTACCGACATCCGCGCCGCCACGCTGGTCGATTTCATCTACGGAATCATCCTGTTCATCTTCAAGGATATCAGCGATGTGCCGATGTCGACCACATGGGTCTTCCTCGGCCTGCTGGCGGGGCGTGAGATTGCGATCTCCTACATCTCGGGCCTGCGGTCCAGGCGGGAGGCAGCGCATGACGTCGTGACCGATATTGCGCGGGCCGGTTTCGGCCTTGTCGTGTCTGTGGTGCTGGCGGTGGGCCTGCCCTGGGCGGCAACCGGCAGGTTCCCGCAATTCTGAAACGAAAAACCCCGGCGCGTTCTGCACCGGGGCTTTCCAGTTTCATCCGCAAGCGGAAGTTAGAAACGGACGACGCCGCCGACGGTGAAGACGTCGGCTTCATTATCGTCGCCTTCATAACGGCCCACATCGGCACGGATGCCAACGCGGTCGGTCAGGAAGAGCTTGCCGCCGACGCCGTAAGCGAGGCCGTCGACATCACCCGATGCGCTGCCGAGACCCGGGACGCTGGCATTGAATTCCGACGCGGCGTAACCGGCGCGGCCGAAGAGTTCGAAACGCTCAGTGATCGGAGCACGCACAACGCCGAAGGCGCCGAGCGAGTTGTCGAGTTCGACCGTGCCGGGGCCGACATTCGCGTCGTCAATGCCGATCGAGACTTCACCTTCAGCGCCGAGATAGCGGTTGAAGAAGTAGGTGCCACGGCCCGTGAGGGCGCCGAGTTCGGCGCCGTCGGCGTCAAACTGGGTGTAGCCGGCGCTCAGCTCAACATTGCTCTGGGCAACGGCGATCGGGGCGGCAAGGATGGCGGCGAGGGAAACGAGTGCAAGTTTCATATTTTTTTCTCCGTACTCTGCGCAACTGCGCGCCGCTCAGGTAGCAACGGAATTGGCCGCCGCCAGCTTGCGATGCAGTAATGTGATTGTTTGGAACGAGGCCTGTGGCTGACAAAGCACAGAATATGACGGGAGTTTAATCCTCGGCGCCAAACATTGCTGGATCATGGCGGGGACGGCGCCAGATTGTGACTTTTGTGAGGAAGGCGAGCGTCTCGCGTTCCTTTACAAATCCTTGTGATTCAACAGATTTTGACAGATCCCAGTCGAGATACCCCTTGTAATAAGGCTCGTGGAAACCATGCGGGAAATATTCGAGCAAACCGTCCATTTCCGGGTAGTCGCCGAACTGGACACTGTCGGCCAGAATGAACACACCGCCCGGCTTCAGTACACGGAATATCTCTGCAAGGACTTGTTCGCGCGCCTCTTCAGGAAGCTCGTGAAAGAGGAAAATGGAGACGGCGATGTCCATTCCGGCATCGCCCAGCATCATCGCCTCGGCGGCGTCGTGGATCACCTCGGCGCGCGGCCAGGCCGCGAGGCGCACACGGGCCGCCTCGGTATAGGAAGGTGACAGGTCAAGACCGGCGACGTTGAGCCTCGGATAGACCTTCAGGACTTTCTCGAGAAAGCGGCCATTGCCGCAGGCGACATCCAGCAGGCGGACGCTGCGCTGGTCGCGGCCCTTCAGTTCGCGCGAGATTTCGGCAAGCGCGGCGCGGCGCATTGCGTCGGCAGTGCCGGAGAACAGGGCTTCGACCTGCGTGTCGTAAAGCTCGGCGCTTTCCTCGGTGAACCAGCCGCCGGACTGGTAGTGGAAATTCTGGAGGTAATAGTCGGGATAGCGGTTCGAGCCCGAGGGAAGCTGCTGGCGGATTTCGGTGCCGTCGCGCGCCAGCCGGCGGCGGTTGACCTCGGCGGCATCGGCGAGGAAGGCGCGGGCGGACCGGAGGGCGCGAGGCAGGGCGGCAATGTCGAGATCGCCGGGCGCGGGGTAGAGCCCCGCTTCGACATTGGCGCGGTCCTGCATGAACAATTGAAAGTAGGCGCGGCGCAGTGCCGACAGGTCCGGGCGGCCCCGGGTGGGTCGGAAAGCGGGCTCGTCCGGATGGTCAAAACCGCCGGACTGGCGCCGCGCGGCCTGCATCTGGGCGGCATACCAGGCCGAACGGATTCCCTGCCCGGCGGCGTATCGCGCCCGGCCTGCGGTCTTTGCGGCGCGGCTCAGCAGTCCCATATCGGGAATATGTAGAGCGCAGCGGGCCGCGTCCAGCCTTCAGGCTCCGTTCAGGTAGGCACGGGCAGATTGGCCCGTGATTATGGCGCACCCTGCCCCAGCGCCGAAGGAGATATGGTGATGTTGAAAGTCTCGATCGCAGCCGGCGGCCTCAGCCTCATGGCCCTTGCCCTGCCGATGCAGGCGCAGGCCCAGTATGGCGGCTATCCCTATAACGACCCCGGCATCCGCAATGTGCAGTGCGAACGGCAGAAGTCGAGCGACTCGGCGGCGGGCACCGTCGTCGGCGCCCTGGCCGGCGCGCTGATTGGCGGCGCCATCGGCAACAATATCGAGAACGACCGCTATTATACAAAGTATAACCGCCGCGGCCGCCCGGTCCGTACCTACCGCGAAGGCCGCAGCGAATCCGGCAATGTGGCCATCGGCGCCGTGCTGGGCGCAGTGGTCGGCGGCGCAGCCGGTAGCTCGATTGCCAAGGATACCGGCCCGGACTGCCAGGTGGCGTATGCGCCCTATGGCTATTCCTCTTCACCGTCCGGATCGATTCCCCGCTCGACGCAGGGCCTGTATGGCGGCCCCGAAGTGATGGGTTCGTCAGGCGGCTATGGGGCAGCCTATCCGTCTAGCTACCCATCGGCGCCGTCCTATCCTTCGTACCCGGATTACCGGGACGAGCCACGCTATGAAGCGCCGGCGCCCGATTGCCGTGTCATCCAGCGCGAGACACGCCTGCCGGACGGCGACATCCAGCGTGACCCGGTCACCGCCTGCTATGACGAGCACACCCGCGAGTGGCGCGTGCAGGACGGATACTCGGGCGGCTACTAGTCTCTAGACTTCAACGCCGCGCGCAGACAAGCCATTCCCGGTTGCCATCGCCGCCGGGAATGGGGCTCGGATGAGGCGCTTCCAGCCGCCAGCCTGCGTCCATGAGATAATTCAGGAACGCCCCGAGGGCGGCTTCCGTTGCGGTGTCGTCCGTGACGAGGCCGCCCTTTCCGACATTTGACGGGCCAACTTCGAATTGCGGCTTGAACAGCGCGATGAGCGTGGCCGTGGGCGCGGCGAGCGCGAAGGGCACATCCAGCACCTTGGCGAGAGACACAAAGCTCAGATCACAGACGATCAGCTGCGGGGGCGCCGTCAGGTGATCTATTGTCAGGTCGCGGGCGTTGAGGCGCTCGTAGGACGTAACGCGCGGATCCCCGGCGATCTTTGCATGCAGCTGGCCATGGCCGACATCCACGCAGGTGACATGCGCGGCCCCGGCGCGCAGCAGCACATCCGTGAAGCCGCCGGTCGACGCTCCAAGGTCGAGACAGACGAGCCCCGCCGGATCGACGCCGAACACGTCCAGCGCGCCGGCGAGTTTCAGGCCGCCGCGCGAGACATAAGGATGGGCCGCTTCCGACTGGATGGCGGCATCCCGCGACAGGCTTTCGGAAGGCTTGGCGATCACTTTGCCATCCGCGAACACCAGGCCTTCCGCGATGGCGGCCTGCGCGGCGGCGCGGCTGCCGAAATGGCCGAGCGCCACAAGCATCTTGTCGGCGCGGTCCGCAGAGGGGAGTTCAGGGTCTGACATGCGAGCCTTTTGCCCTATAGTGTTCCTGAAATCGACAGGAGATTGGACATGATCATTCGCACCGCCCTTGCCGCTTCCGTTCTGACCCTTGGCGCCTGTGTGTCAGTCAATGCGCCCGCAGACAGCATGAGTGGCCATGAGCACCACATGATGCAGCACTCAGCCCCCGAGGCCGCAAGCGCACGCGGCGCAGTTCTCGGAGCAAGCGGCGCGGCAGTCGGCTCCGTCACTGCGGTGCAAGGCATGAAGGGCGTGCTGATCCGCGTCGAGATCGAGGCGGGCGGGCTGACGCCCGGCTGGCACGGGATCCACCTGCATGCCGTCGGCGATTGTTCGGATACCGGCACGTTCACGATTTCCGGAGGCCATCACGGCAAGGTCGAAGGCGGCCACGGCCTGATGAACCCGGACGGCCCGGAAGAAGGCGACCTGCCGAACATCTGGGTCGGCGCTGACGGCGCGGCGCATTACGAGACCTATTCCGGCCTGTTCGAGCTTGCACCGGCGCTTGATGCTGACGGGCTGGCGCTGATCATCCATGAATCGCCAGACGATCACGTGTCGCAGCCGATTGGCGGCGCCGGCGCGCGAGTGGCCTGCAGCGTGATCGAGCCGGGCGGAAGTTAAGAGACGGCTTGCGTCCTCCCCGGCGCAGCGCCACGATGGGCGCAGAGAATCCGGGGAGGATCGAGATGCTGACATTATCCCGCCGTGCCATGCTGGCCGGCAGCGCGGCGGCTGTGGCCATCACCGCCTGTTCGCGCAAGCCGGAAGAAGACCCCGCCTCTGGCGTCCGTGCGGTCCCGTCCTATGCGGACGGTGTTGCGATGGCGGCAGGCATCGCGGCCGGCGAGACGACTGCGCTTGAACAGGTCGAAGCGGCGATCCGGCGGGCGAAGGCGGTGGAGCCAGAGGTCAATGGCATTGTCTCCGAAACCTACGAGATGGCGCGGTCGGATGCAGCAGGGCTGCTGTCCGGCGCCTTCGCGGGCGTACCGAGCTTCATCAAGGACCTGATCGACTGGAAGGGTGCGCCGACCATGGCGGGCAGCCGCGGCCTTGCGGGGCATGTGGCAACGCATGACAATCCGTTCGCCAGCAAATGGCGCAGCGCCGGGATCGTCTCGCTCGGAAAATCCGCAACACCGGAAGCCGGGCTGATCTCATCGACCGAACCCCTCTCCAACGGGGCAACGCATAATCCCTGGGACCTGACGCGCATTCCGGGCGGATCATCTGGCGGGGCGGCGGCGTTGGTGGCCGCGCGGGTTGTGCCCTTTGCACATGCCAGCGATGGCGGCGGGTCGATCCGCATCCCGGCCTCGACCTGCGGCGTGTTCGGGCTGAAGCCCTCGCGCGACCGCCTGCCCTATAGCGAGCCGGGCATGGCGCCGCCGCTGCAGATTTCGGTCAACCATGCGGTCACGATCAGCGTGCGCGATTCCATCGCGCTGTTCCGGGCGGCGGAAGCCAATGATGGCACCTATCCCCTGCTCGGCCCCGTTGAACCGCTGACACGGCGCCTCCGCATCGGGTTCGCACCCGAACCGATCGGCGGCACGGCGCTGCATCCGGACACGCGCGCGGCGATGGAAGATGTCGCGCAGCTCTGCCGCGACCTCGGGCATACCGTGATCGATTACACGATCCCGATGGACGGGCCGAAGTTCACCGACAGTTTCATTCTCTACTGGGCCGCAGGCGCGGGCCTCTTTGCGCAGCAGGTCGCCGCATTCTCCGGCAAGCCGGTGGGCCCGGACATTGTTGAGCCCTGGACCCTTGGGCTGGCAGGCATGGCGATGAAACGCATGGCGGACGTGCCGGGCACGGTCGCCTACCTCCAGGGTTTCCAGGCGCAGTACGAGACCTTCTTCGAGTCGCTCGACCTGATCCTGACTCCGGTGACCGGAAGCCCGGCCGTGCCGATTGGCGAACAGGCACCGGACGGAGACTTCGACAAGGTGATGGAGAGCGTGCTGCGCTTCGTGGCCTATACATCGCCGATGAATGTGGCGGGGGCCGCATCGATGAGCGTACCGCTGGCCTGGTCGCCGGGCGGGCTGCCGATCGGGGCAATGTTCTCCGGCCGCAAGGGGGATGACGGGCTGCTGTTCGAACTGGCGCTGGAGCTGGAAGCAGCCCGGCCCTGGGCGGATCGCAAGCCGCCGGTAACGGCCATCTGACGCACCGGCAGGGCCTGAAACTGAAGGCATTCCTGTGTTAGATTAACCATGTTCCGCAAGTTCTTTGCCGGGCGGAAAGGCCTGCTGCGCTAAATATTGCGGGCGGGAAAGATGACTCTCGCGTCACTCAACACTATCTTGCGCCTGTATCCTCCCCCAGAAAGTTGCCCCCCGTGAACCGTTCTGTCGTTATCGCCGCCGTCATCCTGGCAGTTATCGTTGGCTATTTCGGGCTGCGAAGCGTGCTGCGGGGAAGCATCGGCTCGGAAGTGGAAGCAACTGAAACGGCCGGGCCTGCCCCGGTGACGGATGCCATTGTAGTCACGGCGAGCAGCGAGATGCACATGCTGCGCATCGGCGCGAAGGGGCGCACTGCCCCGGACAAGTCGGTCACCGTGAAATCGGGCACCGCGGGAACGGTCATCTCGACCCCGGTCGTCGAAGGCACGTTTGTCAAAAAGGGCGCCCTGCTTTGCGCGCTCGACGTGGAGGCGCGCAGCGCCCGCGTGAAGGAAGCCGAAGCCAACCGCAATGCGGCCAGGGTAGACTATGAAGCCGCAGCCTCGCTGGCCGCCAAGGGCCTTGCCCCGGCGAACCGAGAGGCGGCTGCGAAAGCGACCCTTGATGCCGCCGAAGCGGCTGTAAACTCCGCCAAGGTCGAACTCGGACGCACCAGCATCCGCGCGCCGTTTGACGGTGTGTATGAACGCCGCCTCGCCGAGGCCGGTGACTATCTCAGCCCCGGCTCGCCGTGCGCGCTGGTGGTGGATATGAGCCCGGTGATCATCGCGGCAGAAGTAACCGAAGCCGAAACCGGCCTCCTGAAGACCGGCATGACGGGCACGGCCACGCTGGCCGACGGCCGCACTTTCCCGGCCAAGCTGCGCTATGTGGCGCGCACCGCCAGCACGCAGACGCGGACTTTCCCGATTGAGGCCGAAATCGAGACCGGCGACGAAGCCGTCTCGGCCGGCGTCACGGCCACGCTGACGCTGCCAGCCGGCGAAGTGCCCGCAACGCTGGTCCTGCGCTCGCTGCTGACATTGTCCGACAGCGGACAACTTGGCGTGCGCCAAGTGCTGGCAGACAATACCGTCTCCTTTGCACCAATCCGCGTGATCGATGAAACAACCGAGGGTGCGTGGGTGACCGGTCTGCCGGACAAGGCCACGCTGGTAGCGATCGGTCAGGACTATCTCAATGACGGGGTGAAGGTTCGTCCCGTCGCGCAGGGTGGAGCCCGGCCATGAACGGCCTGATTGATGGTGCCATCGGCCGCGCGAGGATGGTGATTGCCATCCTCATCTGCTCCGTGCTGGCGGGCGCCTACACCTATGTCAAACTGCCCAAGGAAGCCGATCCGGACATTCCGATCCCCATCGTCGCGGTGACCGTGCCGCTGGCCGGTGTGACGCCGGAAGACGCCGAACGCCTGCTCGTGCGTCCGATCGAACAGGAAATCCAGTCGCTCGAAGGCCTCGATACCTTCTCGTCCTACGCCGCCGAAGGCGCCGCCACGCTGATCCTTGAGTTCGAGATCGATGTCGACGTCGATCAGGCCGTGCTGGACGTCAAGGACAAGGTGGATATGGCCAAGCGCTATTTCCCGGCAGACGCGCGCGAACCGATCGTGACGGAATTCAACGCCGCACAGTTCCCTGTCATGGTCGTCAACATCTATGGCGACGCGCCGGAACGCGGCCTTGCCCGCATCGCCGAAGACCTGAAGGACCGGCTGGAGGCCGAGCCCGGCGTGCTGGAAGCGCGCGTGCAGGGCAAGCGCGAGGAGCTGCTCGAGATCGTCATCGATCCGGTCAAGCTGGAAGCTTACAATATCTCCTACCAGGAGATTTACTCGGTTGTGAACTCGAACAACCAGCTGGTCCCGGCCGGTCAGATCGATACCGGACAGGGCAGTTTCTCGGTCAAGGTTCCGGGCATCATCCGCACCGGCGCCGACGCGCTGAACCTGCCGATCAAACGCACCGCCGACGCCGTCGTGACGCTGGCCGATGTCGCCGACGTGCGCCGCACGTTCAAGGACGCAACGGGTTCGGCGACGTTCAATGGCGAAAAGGCGCTGCTGATCGAGATCGTGAAACGCACCGGCGCCAACATCCTCGATACCGCCAATGGTGTCCGCGCAATCGTGGCCGACGAAAGCACGCGCTGGCCCGCGACCGTGCGCGCCGAGATCACCTCGGACGCGTCCGAGTTGATCGGCTCGCAGCTCGGCACGCTGCAAAGCTCCATCATGACGGCCATCCTGCTGGTGATGATCGTCGTGGTCGCCGCGCTCGGAATCCGCTCGGCCACGCTGGTCGGCATCGCGATCCCGTCCTCCTTCGTGATCGCCTTCCTCTTCCTTGGCGCCTTTGGCTACACGATCAACATGATGGTCATGTTCGGCATGGTGATTGCCGTCGGTATCCTGGTCGATGGCGGAATCGTGGTGACCGAATATGCCGACCGGAAGATGGCCGAGGGCCTGCACCGGAAGGACGCCTATGCCCTTTCCGGCAAGCGGATGTTCTGGCCGATCGTGTCCTCGACGCTGACAACACTGGCGGCCTTCGTGCCGTTCCTTTTCTGGAACTCGATGCCCGGCAAGTTCATGGCCTACCTGCCGCTGACACTGATCTTTGTTCTGACGTCTTCCCTCGTTGTCGCGCTGATCTTCCTGCCGGTGCTGGGCACCGTCATCGGCGGACGCGCAGGCGGAACGGATGAAAACCTCTCCGCCCTCGCGGCCGGCGGCGACCCGCGCAAGACCACCGGCTGGATTGGCGGCTACGTGAAGATCGTCTCCGAGACCGTTCGCCGCCCCCTCATGACAACAGCCGCTGTGTTCTCGGTCGTCATCGCGATTTTCATGTGGTTCGGCTCGGAGCAGCACAAGACCGAGTTCTTCCTTGATGTCGAACCGGAACAGGCCTTCGTCTTCGTTCAGGCGCAGGGCGCCCTGGCCGCCGGCGAAAAAGCACAGCTTGTAAAGGTCGCGGAAGACGCGATTGCCGGTCTTGATGGTATCGCCGCGCTGTCCACCCGGACCGGCGTGTCGCAGGGCATCAGCTTTGATGGCGTGGGCGACATTCCGCAGGACACAATCGGCCAGATCCTGATGGATCTCTACACGACGGCCGACGGCGATCACGATGCGCGCAAGACGCTGGAACAGGTCCGCGCCCGGTTGTCTTCTATTCCGGCGATGCGGTTTGAAATCCAGTCGCGCGAACAGGGCCCGCCCGGCGGCAAGGACATTCAGGTCGCGCTGCTCGGAAACAATGCCGGCCAGCTCGACGCCACGGCGACGCTTCTGCGCGGCTGGCTGGAATCCCGCAGCGATGTCATCGAGATCGACGATTCCCGGCCCCTGCCCGGCGTCGAATACCAGCTGACAGTCGACCGCGCGGAAGCCGGAAAGTTTGGCGTGGACGTCGCCCAGGTTGGCGCCGCCGTACAGCTGGTGACCAATGGCGTGCTGGTGGGCCGCTACCGGCCGGACGATTCCAATGAGGAAGTCGACATCCGTGTACGCTTCCCGGAAGCCGACCGGTCTGCCTCGGCGATTGATGCCCTGAAGGTTTCCACGCCGCAGGGCAATGTGCCGCTTTCCCTGTTCGTGACACGCGATCCCGCACCGCGGATCAGCCAGATCGAGCGCCGGGACGGCAAGCGCGTGATTGATGTGCGCGCCAACGCCGCTGAACAAGGCGCCGGCGCGGCCATCGTGGCAGAGATGAAAACCTGGCTGGCAGCACAGAATTTGCCGACGGGCATCGACGTGAAATTCGAAGGCGCCGATGAGGACACCGCCGATGCCGGCGCGTTCTTTGCGGGCGCGGCCCTGGCCGCCCTGTTCATGATGGCTGTGATCCTGCTCTGGCAGTTCAACAATTTCTGGCAGGTGGCGCTGACACTGTCGGCGGTGATCATCTCGACCGCCGGCGTGCTGGTGGGCATCAACCTGCTCCTGCCTTATGTCAGTATCCTGATGATCGGGACCGGTATCGTGGCCCTGGCCGGGATCGTTGTGAACAACAACATTATCCTGATCGACACCTATAACCGGCTCAAGGAAGACGGCCGCAGCTCGGAAGATGCCGCGATTGCAACCGCCGCCCAGCGGATCCGCCCGATCCTGCTGACCACGTTCACAACGGTCTGCGGCCTGCTGCCGATGATCATCCAGATGAACGTGAACTTCCGCGAAGGCGCGATCAACTTCGGCGGCGCAAGTTCGGAATGGTGGGTTCAGCTGGCGACGGCGGTCGTGTTCGGCCTCGCCTTCTCGACGATCATCATCCTGCTGGTTACGCCGACCTGGCTGCTGGTTCCGGACCGGGTCAGCAGCTGGTCAATGCGCATGTGGCGCCGGTTCAGCCCGCCGGTGCTGGCTTTCCTCGAGCCTGTCCTGAGCAAGCTGCGCGGACGCGGAAAGACAGACCAGTCTGATCCGCCGCCTCCGCCCGCGCACAAGGCGCCCGCGGCAGACAATGACGAAGTCTTGCCCGCCGCCGAATAGGCCTACCAAGGCAGCGTCTTGCCCTGGAAGTCAAAGAAGCGAAGCTCCTTCGACGCGCCGGAACCGGTGATCACCTTGTAGAGGCCCGCCGCACTGTCGGCCGGCTCGACCGGTGCATTGTCGCCGCCCATGTCGGTTTTCACCCAGCCCGGATGCAACGCGAGCAGCGTGATGCCCTTGTCCGCCAGAGAGTGCGCAGCGGTGCGCAAGGCCATGTTGAGACCGGCCTTTGAAACGCGGTAGGCGAGACCGAAGCTCATGTCCGTATTCTCGATGGAGCCGAGCTGGCTCGACAGCGCGGCAGCGACCTTGCCTGTGCCCGCCGCGAGATTTGGTGTCAGGGCATCCAGCACCCGGATCGGGGCGACCGTGTTGACGCGCAGCAATTCCTCGAACCGGTCATAATCGAGCCGGGGCATGTCCGCCCGGTCCCCGAGGCCGGCATTGTTGATGAGGTAATCGATCGGCTTGCCCTTCAGGGTGGCGGCAAGCGCCGCAACGGAGCCGGCATTCGACACATCCAGCGCGTGCACTTCGGCGCCGGTGGCTTTCAGGTCAACGGCCTTCGCCGGGTCACGCGCGGTGGCGATGACGTCATGGCCCTTGGACTGGAATTCACGGACGAGGGCGAGGCCGATGCCGCGATTGGCACCGGTGATCAGGGTCGTGGGCATGAATTTTCCTCCGGGGTTCTCCGGAGCTTAGGCCTGCGGGGTGATCCGGTAAACGGCTGTGGCTGTCATGACGATGCCCTTCGCGCCTTCGGCCTGACCGCCGGTGAAAAGAATCGTGCGGGTCTTGCGGTCGATCCGGGGCTTGTAGGTGAGTTTGGCTGGCTCGGCGCCTTCGGCGGCAACGTCGAAAGTGACGGAGACCATATCCACCCGGTCAGGCGCGCACACGGCCTCTGCGTCGGCCCGGATCACCTGGATCAGGCGAAGCGCAATCGCTTCGTCCGGACGGATCATTTGGGTGTCGCTCATCTGGGGTCTCCCTTGCCGCCAGAGGGCTCTAACGGGCAGCGCCGCAAAAGAAAAGGGCCGCCCCGAAGGGCGGCCCGGATATTCTGAAACAGTGCGATGACCACAGGGGTCTGGATTTAGACTGCACTCGTTTCGCTTCGCACGGCCAGTGCGTTACGCGGCGCGCACCTCCTCTCCGCGGGCCGGCGATCCCGCAGGGCTCATCAGGTCTCCCAGATGGCCGAAGTCATTCATGCCGTATGCGGATTGCATCCAGGCGCCGATGGACGGCACGAACGTGCCAACCGCCTTGTGGTCAAGGCCGGCCTCCTGGAGTGCGGAAATCATGGATTGGGCGACGCGGCGGCGTCCGCCCGGGGTCTGTTCGATGAAGCGGGCGATCTCGCCGGTCGGGGCGCCGATCTCGTCACCGGTCCGCGCAGCAAGAACGCGGGCGCCGGGAACCTTCTTGAACATCACTTCTGCGAGCGGGCTGCCCTGGCGCTCTGCGCCATTGAGGACAATACCCAGCGCAAGCTTGGCCTGGTTGTCGCCGAGACCATTGCATGTAGCGAGATGCGCTATCAGATCAATCATCATTGGCAAAGGCACTCCTAAGATCAATGGCCTCGGTGACAGACCCCAACTTCGTCTCGGGTGGTTTCCAGAGTCTTACCCGCGCGAACTTTTTTTCACCCCGGATGAAGAAAGCGATTAAGCCGTGTTAGTGCGAGGTAAATAGAACCGGCGGATTTGTTTACGATGATCGTAATGTGGCGCGGCAGAAGTGAGAAAAAACGAGAAAAATAATGATAAGGATGGGAATTCTTGGCGCCGCAAAGATAGCTCCAAAGGCAGTCATTGAACCTGCAACGAGAAGAGATGACTGTGAAATTGTCTGCGTCGCCGCCAGAGACAGCGCCCGGGCGCGCGCTTACGCGGCCGAACACGCCATTCCCGAAATCGCCGAAAGCTACGAAGCCCTGATCGCAAGACCGGACATCGACCTGATCTACAACGCCTTGCCCCCGCACCGGCACGCCGACCTGACAATCGCCGCGCTGGAAGCCGGCAAAGCCGTGCTCTGCGAAAAACCATTCGCCATGAACGCCGCCGAAGCGAAGCGCATGGTGGACGCATCTGCGCGAACAGGACGCCCGCTGGTGGAAGCCTTCCACTACCGCTTCCATCCGATGTTCGAGGAAATCCTGAACCAGCTACGTACCGGCGCCATCGGCAAGCTGTGCGCCATCCGATCAGAATTCTCCGTGAGCATTCCCTACCGGCCCGGCGAGTTGCGCCACGATCCGGCCCTCGGCGGCGGCGCGCTGATGGACCTCGGATGCTATGCCCTGCACTGGGCGCGGGTCATCGCCGGGTCCGAGCCGACGGTGGTTGAAGCCCATGCCGACCTGTCGGCGCAGGGCGCAGACCTTGTGACCACGGCAAAACTGGCTTTCGAGGAGGGGGTGACCGCGCTGGTGCGTACGTCAATGGCACCGGGTCAGCGTTTCAAGGCGCTGCTGGCACTAAAGGGCACCGAAGGCACGCTGATCGCCCGCAACCCGCTGCATCCGCACCGGGGCAACTCGATTGCGATCCGCAAGGGCGGCACGACCCGGCGCTACACTGTCCCCGGCGAGGCGACCTATGACTACCAGCTGGCGCACATGATTGATGTCATGAATGGCAAGACCTCACCGCTCACAGGCGGAGACGATGCAGTGGTCACAATGGCGCTGATCGATGCCGTCTATGCCGCAGCCGGGGTCCCCCGGCCCGCCTGATCAGCCGGCGCCCTGAGCCATCTCGATCCACTCTTCCACTTCGTCTTCGTGCAGAACCTGATCGTCGCGCAGGACGCGCTCGCCTTCCGGCGTCGACAGGAAGTCCATCGCGAGTTCGAAGATCGTATGGGCCGAGGCATTCGCGAGGTCTTCGCGCGAGGTGATCCCGGCGCCGACGAGCAGCTGGGCATCATGCACGCGCAGGCCCGGTACATCCATCATCAGCTGCGTCTGGTCCTGCCAGGTGCGGATCGCTTCTGACGTGATGTGGCGCACATTGAGTTCAAGCTCGGTCATTTCGGGGTCGCAGTCGAGGAGGTCACCGATGGTGGTGATCCCGGCGCGGGCGAGCTGCTTGGCCGTCTTGCGTCCGATGGACGGCGCATCGACGACCGGGTCATCCAGAGAGATGGACGCCATCGGGCGCAGCACGCTCTCTGCCTCCGGTTCCGGCGCGGCTGCGGGTTCTTCGAAGAGGATTTCCTCATCTTCCGGTTCTGCAGCGAGGGTTTCAGCCTCTTCCTCGATCTCTTCTTCGAGTTCGAGAACTTCCGGTTCAGGAATTGTACGCTTGCGCGTGCCCAGCAGGCCGCGAACACCGACCTTGCCGGACTCCCGGCGCGCCAGTTCAGCCAGTTCCGCTGGCGGCACATCATCGACCGGGGCGGCCGCACTTTCCGTCAGGACCAGATCTTCCTCTGGTTCGGCGAGACGGTTTTCATTCAGCGTGCCCAGCGGCGCAATCGGCTCGGCGTTGAGTTCCTTCAGCGGAATGCGGCGCACTTCCTTGGCGTGCAGCGCGCGGATGGCCTTGTCATCGTCCGGCAGGGTCTTGATGACTTTCCCGGTTTTCTGGAACTCGGCATACATGCGCTCCACCGTGCGCTTGTCGGCAGCGTCTTCGAGTTTTGCCGTGATCCAGCGCAGCGGAATGTCCAACGTCTCGATATAGCCTTGCAGCGTGAGATGCACTTTCGGCGGCGCGACGGCGGCTTCCTCGATGGCGCGCGACAGGATCGCAGCGAAGCCGGCTGTGGCATAGGCGACGAGGTCGGCAATGGCTTCGCGCATCGTCTCGTCGAGACCGGCCGGCGGATCGGAGACACCCGCGTCGATATCGTAATGGTCGATGAAGACCTGGTAGTACGCATGGCTGCGCTCGGCGCCGGCGCGGACCATGTCGGAGACAAAGCCCATGCCGTCCGGCACCTCGATCTCAGGATAGCCGCTCGCCTCGATACGGGCATCGGTGTCAGGACGGGACTTGGCGATGCTCCATTCCACCGCGCGGTGGATGACGCCTTCGGCTTCGGTCTGGCCGGTATGGAAGGGCTGGATCGGGTCGGCGTAATAGTGGCTGAGCACGCCG
This sequence comes from Hyphomonas sp., assembly GCA_040223555.1. Classification (GTDB taxonomy): domain Bacteria; phylum Pseudomonadota; class Alphaproteobacteria; order Caulobacterales; family Hyphomonadaceae; genus Hyphomonas. The sequence goes on along the minus strand of JAVKGA010000007.1, from coordinate 278,838 downwards.
AAGGCATAGGCCGCTTCGCTCCAGCGCTTCTTCGTCAGCAGTTCAACGCCGCGCGCATACCATTCCTGCGCCTTGCCGCGCGCGCCGCCCCATTCGCCTTCGGCGACGTGCAGGACGTGGTTCTTGAAATCCTTGAACTCGGCATCCGGCGCCTTGGCGCCTTTCAGCAGGTGTTCGTGGTGGACCAGGAAGAGTGATTTCCAGGCATCTGCCTCGTCTCCGTCCAGAATAGACAGCGCATCAAACGCGATGAAATGGTGTGTCGAGCGGCAGCGATGGTTCCGGATCACGCGTTCTAGCAGGGTCATAGCCGGGTCCTTCGGGCGGCAAACGATTCAATGGCTGCGAAACTCCGCCAAGATGGTGAACGCGTTGTTAACCCGCTTGGCATGGCGAGGCGGCCCGTGATATGTCCCCGCCATCGCAACAGGCGCTGAGCGCGGCCGTCTTCCGCCACACCGGAGAGGCAACCGCAGCGACATTCAGCCCGGGAGTGACCCTTGAAAACAATCATAGAACCGTTCCGCATCAAATCTGTGGAGCCGATCCGGATGACCACGCGCGAGGAGCGCGAGCGCCTGCTGGCGGCGGCGGGTTACAATTTGTTCAAGCTGCATTCGGACGATGTGATCATCGACCTGCTGACGGATTCCGGAACCTCGGCCATGAGCTCGGCCCAGTGGGGCGCGGTGATGACCGGTGACGAGAGCTATGCCGGCGCGCCGAGCTTCTACCGGTTCGAATCGGCGGTGAAGGACCTGATGGACTTCAACCACATCATTCCCGCCCACCAGGGCCGGGCGGCGGAGCACCTGCTGTTTTCCCTGATCGCCAAGAAGGGCGACCTGATCCCGTCCAACACCCATTTCGACACGACGCGCGGAAACATCGAGGCGATGGGCGCCGAAGCGCTGGACCTGCCGATTGCGGAGGGCCGCGTACCGTCGCTGGATCATCCGTTCAAGGGCAATATGGACCTCGCCGCGCTGGAGCGCGTGCTGAAGGAAAACGGCGCGCAGATCCCGGCCGTGATGATGACCATCACCAACAATGCCGGCGGGGGCCAGCCGGTCAGCCTTGCGAACATTCGCGCGGCCGCGGCGCTGGCCAAGGCGCATGGCAAGCCGTTCTATATCGATGGCTGCCGGTTTGCGGAGAATGCCTGGTTCATCAAGCTGCGCGAAGAAGGCCAGACGGATCGTCCGATCAAGGACATTGTGCGCGACTGCTTTGCCGTGGCTGATGGCATGACGATGAGCGCCAAGAAGGATGCGTTCGCCAATATCGGCGGCTGGCTCGCGCTGAACGATGACGCGCTGGCGGAGCGCGCCCGCACGCTGCTGATCCAGACCGAGGGCTTCCCGACTTATGGCGGCCTCGCGGGCCGCGACCTTGATGCCATTGCGCAGGGCCTGAAGGAAATCATCGACGAGGATTATCTGCGCTACCGTGTGCGGACGAATTCCTATATCACCGAGCGTCTGGATGCGATGGGCGTGCCCGTCGTCAAGCCGGCGGGCGGCCATGCGGTGTTCATCGACGCGCGCGCCTTCCTGTCCCATATCCCGCCGCTGCAATATCCGGGACAAGCGCTGACCTGCGCGATGTACGAGACCGGCGGCATCCGGGCCTGCGAGATCGGCACGGTCATGTTCGGCCGCAAGCCCGATGGTAGCGAAGCGCCGGGCGCGATGGATCTCGTACGCCTCGCCATGCCGCGCCGTGTCTATACGCAGAGCCATGCCGACTATGTGGTGGAAGTGCTCGAAGAAGTTGCCGGAATGAAAGACCAGCTGCGCGGAATGCGCATCGTGAAGGAACCGCCGATGATGCGGCATTTCACGGCGGAGTTTGCGAAACTCTGAGCGGACTGAGCCTAGCCGCGCAGGCGCGCGCTGATCCGGTTCTTGAGGTTGGCCATGATCTGCACGGCCGGCCCGTAGCGGACGCCGTCGCGCAGCTGCCAGACGAACCTGCCGAGCGGCGTGCGCTCGACCCGGCGATAGACATAGATGCCGTCGCGCTGGCGCACGAACTCAAAGCCTGCACTGCGCATGACGCGCAGGAACGGGTAATGACTTTCCAGCACGTGCCAATACATCTGCTGGTCCTTCGAGCGGCTGTCGATGTCGAACATCAGCAGTCCGCCGGGCTTCAGCGCGCGCCAGAGCTTTTCGATAGTCGGGCGCACGTCGACGATATGAGCCATCGTGTTGAAGCCGGCGATGACATCGTATTTGCCGGGTTCAAGGTCCTGCGCGTTGAGGTCGATGATCGGAATGTTGGCGCCGTGCTTGCGGAAGCGCCAGGCGGCGAACTCCATCAGTGGAGGCGAGACATCTGCCGCTGTAACACGCCAGCCGATCCTGTCGAACAGAAGGCAGGCCGTGCCCACGCCCGCGCCGAAATCCAGGAACTCGCCGGGAGGCACGCCGTCCAATTCTCCGGCGACGATGGCGGGCAGCGGGGCATGGTCGAGCAAGGCCTGCTTGGCGTGATAGTTCAGCGTGCCGAACACCCAGTTTGAAACAGAAGCGTAGAACGCGCGCATGCCTTCGGGCGTCGAGCGATCAGCCTGAGCCCATTTTTCGCCCGTGATCCGGTTTGAATTCGCGGCAATCTGTTCGACTTCCGCAATCGGCAGGCCGGAAAATTCGCTCAGCTCTTCAAGCACGGCTTTGACGGGATCAGCGTCCCGCCCCTGGGTCAAAATCTCCAGCCAGGCCTGTTTCGCGTCCTGTTCCTGCATTCCCGCCCCTCATGCGCTGATCTTCAGGGCAATAACAGCAACAAACATGCCGGACGCACCCGATCAGGAATCAGGACGATAGGGCGGATCGGACTGCCGCGACAGCCTCAATCCACCCCCTTTCCTGCGCGCTGCTTACCGAACCGCGAAGTCTGTCGGCTCGGTGCTTTTGCCGTCCTTGCCGGTTTCGCCTTTGGGCTGGCCGTGCTTGTTCGGGCCCATGAAGCCGAAGAGGTGGCCGGCGACTTTCCGGATCTGGATCTCTTCGGAGCCTTCGGTGATCCGGTAGCGGCGGTGGTGGCGATAGATGTGCTCGAACGGTTTGTGGCGGGAATAGCCGATGCCGCCATGCACCTGCATCGCCCGGTCGGCGGCTTCGCAGACGAGACGGTTGGCGTAATAGTTACACATCGAGACCTTGTCGGAGAGCTTGATCGCCACTTCCGGTTTCGACATCTGGTCCATTTCCCAGGCCGTCTTGAAGATCAGCAGGCGGAGCATTTCGGCCTGCGTGGCGAGCTCCACCAGCGGGAACTGGATCGCCTGGTTGGTGGCGAGCGGCTTGCCGAAGGGTTTGCGCTCGAGCGCGTACTTCACGCTTTCATTGATGCAGTAGATCGCCGCGCCGCAGGAGGAGGCCGCCTGACGAATGCGGTTTTCGTGCACGAAATGCTGGGCCAGCGCGAGGCCGCCTTCCGGCGGGCCGAACACGGCATCTTCCGGCACCCAGACATCCTTGATGGTCAGGCGCGGGTGATCCGTCGGCATGTTGAAGGTCCACATGTATTCTTCAATGACCACGCCCGGATCGCGCGCCGGGATGATCAGGCAGGTGATGCCCTTCGCGTCTCCGTCCTTTCCGCTCGTGCGGCAGAACAGCATGATGTGCGTGGCGACATGCATGCCGGTGATCCACATCTTCTCGCCATTGATCAGCCAGCCATCCTTGCCGTCTTTCTTGGTGCGGACGGCGCGGGTTTCCATATGGGTCGCGTCGGAGCCGTGGTTCGGTTCGGTGAGGCCGAAGCAGGCGATGAACTTGCCGGCGAGCGCGGCCTCGGCGAGGTGTTTCTGATCGGGACGCGCAAAGTCGCGCAGCATCAGGATCTGCGGGAAGTTGCCGACGATCGAGTGTTCGTTCTGCAGATCATTGTGCAGGCCGAGGCCTTGTTTGGCGAAATGCTCGCGGATGATGGCCATGCCGAGGTTCGAGCCATTCTGACCGCCGAATTCTTCCGGCAGCGCGTAGCGCAGATGGCCGGCCTTGTCGGCGCGCTTCTTGGCTTCGCGCAGCAGCGCTTCCCATTCCGGGCGCGGGAGGCCTTCATTGTCGAAATCGGTGCGCGCCCATTCACGGCGATGATCGAAGAAGCGCTCGTTATCGTCCTGCGCCTGCAGCGGCTTGATTTCATCCTCGATGAACTTGTCGAGCACGACCAGATAGTTGGCGATGTCCTTTGGAATGCTGAAATCCATGCGCGTTTCTCCCTTTGATCCTTGTGTGGAGAGCACCATACGCGCGTCCGGCGAGGCGGCAATTTGTGCCGCCGGGGCAAGCGCGATGCAGGTGCGCGATAAACGGAACGAAGCGTTCTCCAATTCTTCTGAATTCAGGCGGCTGAACACTTGACCAATTATTCAGCGTTCTGTAATCATGGGTTCAGGCAGTCGCCTCACCACCGCAAACAGCATCAACCCTCGAACGACAAGGCACCCTCCCATGCTACGTTCCGTCATCGCCGCCGCAGCTTTTGCGGCCATCGCCGCCCCTGCTTTCGCCAGCAACTCGTACACATTCGAGACCGTCAATCCGGTGTCCGACAAGCGCATCGTCGCCGAAAGCGTCGTCTGGTCCTGCGAAGGCACGACCTGCATCGCTGAACTCGACCGCAAGAAACCGACCGTCCGCATCTGCAAGAAGATCGCCAAGGAAGTCGGCGAACTCACGGCCCTGCGCAACACGAGTTCCGAACTGACCGCCGAAGAACTCACAGAGTGCAACACGGCCGCCAAGAAATAAGGTTTCGATCTCTCTTCAGACCTCTCCTCGGGCCGCCAAGTAGTTCCTTGGCGGCCTTTTTTGTGCCCCCGCCTGCAGTTCGATCGGCTGGCAGAGTTCAATCATCCAGTTGGCAGCCAGCGCCCTGTGCCGCACTGTCCTCAAAACAGAACGGGACGATGCTACCGATGCCAATTGAATCAAAACGCACACCAGATGATCGCTTCGCGAACCTGCCGGGCTTTCCCTTCGCGCCGCATTATACCGATACGCTTCCCGGCTATGACGGACTACGGGTTCACTATCTGGATGAGGGCCCGCGCGACGCCCGCCATACCTTTCTCTGCCTGCATGGCCAGCCCAGCTGGAGTTACCTGTACCGGAAAATGATCCCGGTCTTCACAGGGTCCGGCGCGCGCGTCATCGCGCCGGACTGGCTTGGCTTCGGTCGGTCCGACAAGCCGGTCGACGACGGTGTCTACACCTTCAACTTTCACCGCGGCATGGCTCTGGCGCTGGTACGGCAACTGGACCTGAAGAACATCACACTGGTGGTGCAGGACTGGGGCGGCCTGCTCGGCCTGACGCTGCCAATGGAAATGCCTGAACGGTTTGAACGCCTGATCGTGATGAACACGGCGCTTGCCGTCGGCCAATCACCCGGTCCGGGGTTCGACGCCTGGAAGGCTTTCGCTGCGAGCCAGCCGGACATGGACGTGGCCGCCCTGATGAAACGCGGCACCAGTATCCTGTCGGACGCTGAGGCGGCCGCCTATGGTGCTCCGTATCCGGATATTACGTATAAAGCCGGCGTTCGCCGTTTTCCCGAAATGGTGATGGTGTCGCCGGAAATGGAAGGCGTCGAGATCTCGAAACGGGCAGCTGCCTGGTGGACCAATGACTGGAAGGGCAAGAGTTTCATGGCAATTGGCGGGGCAGACCCCGTGCTGGGGCCGTCTGTCATGAACGCCCTCCGGCAACAGATCAGGAACTGCCCCGAACCGATGCTGATCCCGGACGCTGGCCACTTCGTACAGGAATGGGGCGAGCCAATTGCGTCCGCCGCTTTACTGTCATTCGGCGGCATATAAAGACTCAGACAGGGTGACAGCGAACGTCACTCCTGATCGGAAGAACTGGTGCCTTGAATAGCCTGAAGCCCGAAGCCGGTTGCGGCGCCGCGATTCTGGACGCAGACGGCCGCCTGCTCCTGATCCAGCGCCTGCGTGAGCCAGAAGCCGGCGCCTGGGGGCTTCCGGGCGGCAAGATCGACTTCGGAGAGCCCGCCAAAGACACCGCCCGGCGAGAGATCGCCGAGGAACTTGGCATTGAAATCGAGATCCTGCACCTCGCCTGCATCGCCGAGACAATCGACGCCGGAGACGGGCGTCACTGGGTCGCGCCCGTTTACCAAGCCCGGATCACGGCCGGAACGCCCTCAATCCTGGAACCCGGCAAACACGGCGGCTGGGGCTGGTTCGCCCTCGACGATCTGCCCTCGCCCCTGACACGCGCTGCGCTCAGCTGGCTCGAAACGGCTGCCCCGAAGGCCTGAACGGGCTACGGGGTACGAAATTTCAACCCCCGGACGGTTTTTTTGATAAAAAACTTTTGGCGCCCAGAATCACGCCCAAGTTGATGATTTCAAACAGATTCCCCTGAAAAGCGTTCTAACTTCGCAATAAAATAGAAAATTATCTGTTAAATCTCAGCGTTCTAGTTGTGATTCCAGAAAGATTAATCGCGCAATGCTTGCAAATCCTGGCGTTGAGGACGGAAGCGTTTTCCTCCTTATGGTTGCACAGGAAACGGAGGAACATCCAATGCGCAGACTACTGACCACTACTGTCGTGATGGTCGCAGTCGCCGGTCTGGCGGCCTGCAATTCATCTGGCACCAAACGTTATTCCAGTGTTGGCCAGGTCGGCCAGACCGGCACAGCCGGCCCTCAGGGCCCTGCTGGTTCCCAGGGCCCCGCAGGTCCACAAGGACCGGCAGGCGCAGACGGCGCGACAGGCGCCACCGGCGCGACAGGACCGCAGGGTGATCCCGGCGGCAATTTCGCGTTGGGCGATACCGGCATGATTGCCACCGGCGGTCTCGTCGGCGCGAACGGCATTGCCGGGACCGGCCTGCTGGCCAATCTCGGCGACTCGTCGACGACCATCCCCGGTGTCTCACCGGTCATCGCGCAAACCGGCACGGGCGTCAGCACGCTCGGTTCGGGCCTTGACGGACTGCTCGGCCAGGCCAACGCCCCCGCGCAACTGACCCAGGTCACCGGCGCCGTTACCGGCACGCTCACCAATATCGGCGGCGCGCTCACAGACTCGGGCAGCACCGGCGCTCCGCTAGTTGACGGCCTGACCTCGTCGGTCTCGCCGATCCTGACGGCCGGCCTTGGTGGCGGCACGATTGCCGGCGGCGCGGATTCCGATCCGCTCATCGGTGTCAGCCTTCTCTCACCGGACCAGGATGCCGGGTCGCTCGCAAGCCTCGGCGCGGCCAGCAATGGCACGCTTCTCGGCGTCGATCTTTCACCGGCAACGGATACCGGCGTGGATATCGGCGGCCTGGCGGCGGTCGATCTCGGACCGGTCACCGGCGGCCTCAGTGACGTGGGCGACCTTGGTGATCTCGGCGAGGGCAACCTGCTTGAAGACGGCCTTCTCTCGGATGTCACGGCACCAGTCGGCGCCCTGCTGACTGGGGCCAGTAATGACGACTCTCCGCTTGCGCCGGTGACATCCGGCGTGACGGGACTGCTTGGTTCTCTCGGCGGCGGAAGCCAGTAACTCCCTAACAGCAACCCCACCGACGAGGTCCAATGAAGCGCCACGCTCAGAATTGCACAGCCCTGCCACTGAGCGTGGCGCTTCTATCTTTCTGCGCACCCGCATTGCCCGTGGGCGCGCAGTCCGTTTCTGACAGCCGTCTTGATCCGGGCTACCAGTCGGCACCGCCGGCCCTGCCGCCGGACGCGCCGGACGTTGACCGCGCCGTGACGGAAGTAGCCCCCGTTTCAAATGGCGCAGCCGCCATCGCAGGCATCCGTTTCAAAGGCGCGGATGTTCCTGCCGGTGTTGCCGCCGCTACCGAAGCGTTTCTCGGTCGCCCTGCCGATACGGCCACGCTGCAGGCGCTTGCCGCCGCGATGTCGGAAGCCTACCGGAAGTCCGATGTTGCGCTGTTCACGCTCGCGATCCCGGCGCAGGATCTGTCGGACGGCGTGGTCGATGTCTACATCGCCGAGGGTCACCTCACAGACGTGCTGACGCTCGAGAACGGCGAAATCTCCGGCCGCCTCCAGCTGCGCGGATATCTCCGCCCGGCGCTGGAAGAACGCCCGACAAGCCGCGCCAGCTTTGAACGCGGCATTAGCCTGCTTCGCCGCACCGATGGCCTGACCGTGACCCCGCGACTGAAAACCGTGCCGGAACCCGGCGGTGTGGCCATGCTGCTGGACGTGACTGAAAAGAAAAACAGCCTCGCCCTCGGATATGACAGCCGGGAATCCAGCCTGGTTGATTCCGGACGTATCAGCGTCAACGCCGTCGGCTATGGCATTGTCCGCAAGACCGATGCCCTGCGCGGGCGCCTGGCCTCCACACCGGACGGCAAACAGTCGCGCGCCGCCAACCTGCAATACAAGACACCCATCGGCACAAACGGGCTGAACCTCGAACTGGCCGGCGCCTATCAGGAGACACGGCCGGCTTTGGTCGATCTGCGGGGCGATGCGACCTTCCTGTCGGCGAACCTGTCCTATCCGGTGATCCTCGACTTCAGCAAGGAAGTCTCGCTGAGCGCCGCAATCGACCGGATCGAGAGTACCAACTCCGCCCTGGGTTCGGTCATCGCCAACGAGAACATCTCCGCAGCCAGACTCGGAGCGTCTGCCGCATGGTCCGGAAAAAGCCGGGCGGCCAGCGCGAAGCTCACCTACTCACGCGGGCTCGGACTGGGCAGCGCAGAATCTTCCGTACTCGGATCAGATACGGAATTCGACAAGTTTGGCCTGTCCACCAATCTCGTTCAGCGCATCGGCAAGCCCGTCTTCCTGCGCCTCAAGGGGTCTGTACAGTGGACAGACGATATCCTGCCGGCAAACGAGAGGCTTCTGGTCGGCGGCGCAGAGTACGGCCGGGGTTTCGACAATGGCCTGATCAGCTTCGACAAGGGCTACACCGTTTCGTTCGAGCCCGCCTGGCGTCCTCTCAAGGACGGACAGTTTGCGCGCAGTGAACTCTACCTCTTTGCCGATCACGGCGACGGCTCCGTGACCTTTGACGGCGTCAATGAGCGCAGCTTTGATCTCAGTTCTGCCGGTGTCGGAACGCGCCTCGCCTACAAGGATTTCGCCGTGCTCGGACTGGAGCTTGCGGAGCCGGTTAACCAGCCCGCACCGGGCCTGCCGGATGACACGGTCTTCACGCTCAGCTGGTCGTTTCGTTACCAGCCTGAGTGAATCGTCCGGGCAAAAACTGTTTCAGCGTGGACCAACTGCTGTAAGCCCAATGGCAGCAAGAACGCCTTGCTCAGCAATGATACCGCTACCAGAAATCTGACAACGACGGACATCTGAAAGTCCGGCAAATGCATCTGCCAAAATGCTGTGCGAGACCCCGTCTTGCGGGGGCACGGATGTTGCAAAAATTCCCTCTGCGGCGCTAATGGGCGCATGGCAACGTGGCCGGGGGCGGCCCGATATAATCGCTGAAAATGAGGGTGACATGAGCGACACTGTAGCAATTCTTGCCGAGTTGGGCGTGCGCCCGAAATCGGTTCGCAAGAACTGGAACGAAGCCCGGCTGTACGAGACTTCTGTTGCAGCGGGCGAGTCCCGCGTGGCGAAAGGCGGCGCGCTCGTCGTCGAAACCGGCCAGCACACCGGGCGCTCCGCCAAGGACAAGTTTACTGTCCGCGACGAGCTGACCGAGAACACTGTCTGGTGGGACAACAATGCCGCGATGACGCCTGCCCACTTTGATGCTCTGTGGGCGGACTTTAAAGCACACCTCGCGAAACAGGACGTCTACACGCAGGACCTGTTCGGCGGCGCCGACCTGGATTACCGCGTGCCGGTGACCGTCGTCACGGAATTTGCCTGGCACTCGCTGTTCATTCGCCACCTCCTGCGTCTTCCGACGGCTGAAGAAGGCAAGAACTTCCGCACCGATTTCACGATCATCAACTGCCCGAGCTTCCGCGCCGATCCGGCAAAACATGGAACCCGCTCCGAGACGGTGATCGCGGTCAACTTCGCCAAGCGGCTCGTGCTGATCGGCGGCACGTCATACGCCGGCGAGACGAAGAAATCGGTCTTCACGATCCTCAACTACCTTCTGCCGGACCAGGGCGTCATGCCGATGCATTGTTCGGTCAACACGTCCGAAAAAGACGATGCCGCCATCTTCTTCGGCCTCTCCGGCACCGGCAAGACGACGCTCTCGGCAGACGCTTCGCGCGAACTGATCGGCGATGACGAGCATGGCTGGTCCGAGAACGGCCTCTTCAACTTTGAAGGCGGCTGCTACGCCAAGATGATCAAGCTCTCGCCCGAGGCGGAGCCTGAAATCTACGCGACAACGAAACAATGGGGCACCGTGCTCGAGAACGTGGTGATGGATCCAACCACCCGCGAGCTTGACCTCGACTCGGCCGCGCTCGCTGAGAACTCACGCGGCGCCTATCCGATCGAGGCGATCCCGAATGCCTCGCTGACCGGCCGCTGCGGCCAGCCGAAAAACCTGATCATGCTGACGGCGGACGCATATGGCATCATGCCGCCCATCGCCAAGCTGACCCCGGCGCAGGCGATGTATCACTTCCTCTCCGGCTATACCGCGCGCGTTGCCGGCACCGAGAAAGGCGTGACCGAGCCTTCGGCGACCTTCTCGACCTGTTTCGGCGGACCGTTCATGCCGCGCCATCCGTCCGAGTACGGAAATCTTCTGCGCCGCCTGATCGCCAAGTATGATGTCGACTGCTGGCTGGTCTCGACCGGCTGGACAGGCGGCCCGTACGGACAGGGCAACCGGATGCCGATCAAGGCCACCCGCGCCCTGCTTAACGCCGCGCTGGATGGTTCGCTGAACACGGTCCAGTTCCGCAAGGACGAGACCTTCGGCTTCATGGTCCCGGCCGCCGTCGCAGGTGTCGATGCCAAGATTCTCGACCCGCGTTCGACCTGGGCTGACCCGGTCGCCTATGATGCGCAGGCGGCGAAACTCGCCGAAATGTTCGTCGAGAACTTCAAGAAATTTGAAGCCTATGTGGACGACGCCGTAAAGGCCGCCGCACCGAAGGCCAAGATTACAGCCTGATACGGGCTTGATACGGGCCCAACACGGGGAAGAAACGCCAACGTGAAACCCGCCTGGTTATTCCGGGCGGGTTTTTTCATGCCGGGGCTTCACTTGACGTGAAGGGAAGTCTGGCGCTGCCGGGTTCCAGTCGTTACGGTGCGCCGCAACAAACTCGAAATCCCATCTGGAGGAAGCCATGCGCGAAGCAGTTATCGTCTCTACAGCCCGTACCGCCCTGACCAAGGCCGGTCGCGGCGCCCTCAACGACACCCATGGCATCACCATGGCGGGTCACGCCATCAAGGGCGCGCTTGAGCGTGCCGGCGTCGAAGCTGCCGCGGTCGAAGATGTGTTCCTCGGCTGCGCTGCGCCGGAAGGCGCGACGGGCCACAACGTTGCCCGCAACGCCGCGCTCGCCGCGGGCTGCCCGTCGAGCACCTCCGGCGCGACCATCAACCGTTTCTGCTCGTCGGGCCTGCAGGCCATCGCCAACGCAGCGCACACGATCATCAACGAAGGCGCAGCCGTGACCGTCGGCGGCGGCGTGGAAAGCATCAGCCTCGTCCAAGGCTCCGGCCAGTCGAACCGCCACAAGTATTTCGAGCCGGAACTGGCCAAGACCTGGCCGGCCATCTGGATGACGATGATCGAGACCGCCGAAATCGTCGCGGACCGCTATAATGTCAGCCGCCAATACCAGGACGAGTATTCCGTTGAGAGCCAGCGCCGCACGGCCGAGTTCCAGCAGAAGGGCTACATGGCGCAGGAAATCGTGCCGCTGAAAACCCGCATGAAGCTAATCAACAAGGAAACCCGGGAAGAAACCTTCCAGGACGTGGTTGCCGACCGCGACGACTGCAACCGTCCCGGCACAACCTATGAGATGGTCGCTGGCCTGAAGCCGGTCTTCTCCGGCGGCATGGTCGTTAAGGAAGGCAAATACGTCACCGCCGGCAACGCCTCGCAGCTGTCGGATGGCTCTGCCGCTGTCGTGCTGATGGAAGCCAAGGAAGCCGCGAAACGCGGCATCAAGCCGCTCGGCCGCTTCGCTGGCTTCAATGTTGCGGGCTGCGATCCGGACGAGATGGGCATCGGGCCGGTCTTCGCCGTTCCGCGCCTGCTGGAGCGTCACGGCCTGAAAGTCGATGATATCGACCTGTGGGAACTGAACGAAGCCTTCGCCTCGCAATGCCTCTATTCGCGCGACCGCCTCGGCATCGATCCGGAAAAATACAACGTCAACGGCGGCTCCATCTCGATCGGCCACCCCTTCGGCATGACCGGCGCGCGCTGCACCGGCTCGCTCCTGCTGGAAGGCCAGCGCCGCAAGGCGAAATGGGGCGTCGTCACCATGTGTATCGGCGGCGGTATGGGCGCGGCCGGCCTGTTCGAAATCTACAGCTGATCCAGCTTAATTTCCCGGTAACTGTGAAAAGGGCGACCCTTGCGGTCGCCCTTTTCTTATATGTCAGGGACGTGACACCGCCTTCTTCGCGCCGCAGGTCCATGGCACACTGCAAACCAAGAGAATCGGAGCCTCCCGAATGATGCCGCGCCTTTCCTTTGGACTTGCAGCGTTTGCGCTGGTTTCCGCCTGCGGCCTGCCGGAATTCTCTGAGCAGGCGCCCGACTCGGAAGTCGAGCAAAGTGTTGAGGCGGTCTCCTTCCTGAGCGCAAACACGCCGCCACCGGAAGGCGCGGCCGATACCGAAGGTGACGGAATCCTGCGTGACGCCGATGGGCGCCCCTTCAGCTACGGTCTTCTGGAGCAGACCCTGCCCGCATTCACAGCGCCCATGGCGGATGGATCCGAGTTTGATTCGACCAGACTGACCCGCTGGACCGTTATCGCGATCTGGGGAACCTGGTGCCATGACAGCCAGGCGGATGGACCCTACACAGCCGCTCTCGAGCGAGCGGTCGCCCAAGATCCTGACCTCGACTTCGTGTCCATCCACCTGCCCCCAAGTGCAGAGGATGCGACCCCAGACGAGATGTTCGGCGATTACGGATCGCTCGAAGCCTATTTTGAATCGGCCGGCTACACGCTGCCGACCGTTCTCGACAGGGATGGCAGCCTGCGTGAGCTGCTGCAGGTCCGCTGGACCCCCTCCTACCTGCTGGTCTCGCCCGACCGTGTCGTGCGGGGCTTCCGCACGGACCTGTCCGTGGCGGGTGACCAGCCGGTGAAGAGCTTCATTCAGGACATCGCGCGGGTGCGCGGCGAAGTGGGCAAGGCGCAGGCGCCGACGATTGGCACAGCTGGCGCGATGGGCATCAAGGATACCGTTCCGTTTACGCTCGCGTCGATTGAAGCGGCCTTCCCCGGTCACACGGTCGTCTCGCTGGTCGATACGGACGGCGCGACCCCCGTTCCGGTCTTCCATGTGCGCGTGCCGGGTTCGGAATCCCCGCGCTTCATCGTCGAGCCGGATTGGTCTCGCGGTTATGTTGGCCGCGTGCGCACCAGCGATCCCGCCGTCACGGGCCCGAACAACATTCAGGTTGGCACGACCCGCTATATCGACCTGCGTCAGGACGAGCTGAAAGGCTGCGAGTCAAACGGCGCCGGCGACCAGCTATCGATCACCTGCAGGACAAGCAAAACCCCGCCCTACTTCCAGCTCTTCTTCACCAAGGACCCAAAGGGTCCGCCCATGCTTGCCGAGATGAGCTATTTTCCGCCCGTGCCGCAACCCTGATCCGAGTCTGAACCGGACCTGGTCCAGCAACCTTTGAACGAACGCCGCTGCGGGGATTTGAATCTTGGCGCGGGCCGGGCTAACCTGACACAGAAGTCACAATCCGGTTCCCTTCAGGAAAGCCACGCCGCAATGCTGCATCCCTCGACCAAGCGCCTTATCGACAAGCTGAGCGATATGACGCGCAAGCAGCGGGTCACCTGGACCGAAGGCGAAAACGCGACCGTGGTCCACGACACCGAGGGCTACCGCGTTGTGCTGACGCCTGAGCCGCATGCTGTCTTGCTGACCGATGTGCTGGGCCGCGAGATTGAAACCTGCCTGCCGGAAGAGTTCGCCGACGATGTCGACGCGCATGGCCGGCCCTATGCGAAGTTCGTCGCGGAACTCTACCGCGAGGCCTCCCGTCATGCCCGGGGCACCGAGAAGGCGATCCGCACCTTGCTGGCCGGACTGGACGCTGTCGAAGCCGAAGTGCCGCAGGGTTCAGACACGGTCGGCGCACCCGACGGTACGACCGACGAGACCGCGCCACTCGAAAGTGAAACGGAAATCACGGCCGCTGTCGCGACTCTCGCGGACAAGATAAACGGCGCGCCGCCCGAGCCCGCCGCCGAAGCGCAGGTTGAGGCTACCGAGCCTGAGCCTGAGCCTGAGCCCGAATTGGAACCTGAGCTGGTTGCTGAAGTACCCACCGTTGAGGCAAGCGAGCCTGAAGCACCTGCCGAACCCGCACCGGAGCCTGAGCCCGAGCCCGAGCCCGTCGTGGAGATGGTGGCAGAACCGCCTGCCCCCTCTGTCGAGGTCGAGCCGCTTCCGGAAGAGCCCTCCTCCTTCGGCACGTTCAGCGACTTTCAAGGCGAGAGCGTCGCGCCTGCAGAAGAACCCGAGCCAGACATCGTTCCCGCCCCGGAAGCGGAAGCCGCCGAGCCGGAGCCGGAGCCTGTGACCCTGGCCGCGTCGCCCGAACCAGAACCGGAACCTGAACCAGAACCGCAACCTGCAGCGCCGACCCTCGCGCAGCCCATCTCGTTGTCGTCGATTCCGTTCGGTTTCGGACTCGGCGCCGCCCAGCGTCAGGGCTCGCCGTCGCATCCGTCAACCTCAGCGCCTGAGTCTGAGCCCGAAGCGGTCACCGAGGCTCCGGCACGGCTGGTAATAGACGGCACGCTCGACCTGCCGGACGACATATCGAGCGCCTATCAGGAAAGTGCTTCGGCGGACGATTATCCCCCGAAGGTGCCCGCAGCCGATCCTCTGGATCTGCCCGGTGACAGCGTGTCGCACGCACCCGAGCCCGGGAATCCGCGCCGCTTCAACCCCTGGAATTAGCCTGATCATCGGGCATTTGTTGCCCTGAGAGCACGGTGCGCAAGGCATCGCGCAAAATTCGCTCGCCTTTCAGGTGCCCGGCGTTTTCCTTTGCGCGGCGGTATGACAAACCCCGCCTGACGCATCGGCGTCATTGCGAGCCTCCCAGCCCTTTTGCGCCAAGGTGATCCCCATGCCGTCACAACACAAATCTCTCCATCGTCTTCTGGCCGGCGTCAGCCTGGTCGCCCTCACAGCGTTTGCCGCGCCAGCCATCGCCCAGACGGCTGATGACGAAGAAGCCCGCCTCGGAACGGTCAAGGTGACGGCCCAGCGCGTCGAGGAAGACCTGCAGGACGTGCCGATCTCGATCACGACCCTCTCCGACGAAAAGCTCGACACGCTGAAAGCTTCGGGCGCTGATGTGCGCTTCCTGTCCGCCCGGGTCCCGAGCGTCATCGCCGAAAGCTCGTTCGGACGCGCTTTCCCGCGCTTCTATATCCGCGGCATCGGCAACACAGACTTCGACCTCAACGCGTCGCAGCCGGTCAGCCTCGTTTATGATGATGTGCCGTATGAGAGCCCGATCCTGAAGGGCTTCCCGGTCTTTGACCTTGAGCAGATCGAAGTGCTGCGCGGTCCGCAGGGCACGCTGTTCGGACGCAACACGCCAGGTGGCATCATCAAGTTTGACTCGCGCAAGCCGCAGGAAGATTTCGAAGCCTATGTCCGCGCCTCCTATGGCAACTACAACACCGCTGATATCGAAGGCGCGATCAACGTCCCGGTCATCGAGGATGTCCTGGCCGTGCGGGTCTCCGGCCTTTATCAGGAACGCGCGCCCTACGTGGACAACCTCTTCACCGGCGAAAAGAACCGTTATGAAGGCTTCCGCGAACTCGCCGGACGCGCGCAGGCGCTCTTTACGCCCGCCGGCACGGATTTCTCGGCGCTGCTGAACCTCCACACCCGCTCAAACGAAGGCGATGCACGCCTGTTCCGCGCCAACATCATCGATGTCGGCAAGAAGGGCATCGGCTCCAACTTTGACCGCGAGAAGGTCTTTTTCGACGGCCAGAACTTCCTGACGCAGGACACATCCGGCGTCACCCTGAAGCTCGACAAAGGCCTGACCGACTCGGTCAGGGTGACTTATGTCTTCGGCTATGAAACAGCCGAAATTTCCAGCCGCGGCGACATTGATGGCGGCTTCGGCGCGGCCTTCCTCGGCGCTGGCAATTTCGGGCCGGGCTTCATCCCGTTCCCCTCCGAAAGCTCGGGCGCGGTTGACGACCTCGACCAGACGACCCACGAAATCCGCTTCGCGTTTGACAATGGCGGCCCCCTGCGCGGTCAGGCCGGTGTCTTCAAGTTTGACGAGGAAGTCTTTATCACCTCACTGAGCTTCGATTCCCTCGCCCCCGGCCAGCCTGAGAATGGCCGCGCCACCCGCGTCGGCGAAACAGACAGTCTCGGCATCTTTGCTTCGCTCTCCTACGACCTTACTGACAAGCTGACCGTTTCCGGCGGCGCGCGCTGGACCGACGAAGAAAAAGACTTTGTGGTTGAGCGCCTGTCGAGCCCCATCGGCGCAGGTCCGCTTGGCCCGATCAACGGTTCCACCTCGGATGACGATATCAGTTGGGATATTGCGGCAAACTATGCGTATACAGATGATGTGAACCTGTATGCCCGTATTGCGCGCGGCTTCCGCGGGCCGTCTACGCAGGGCCGTCTGGTGTTCGGGGATGATGTCTCCACCGCCGATTCCGAGACCGTGCAGTCCTACGAAGCCGGCGCCAAGACCGAGCTGGCCGATGGCCGGCTGCGCCTCAACGGCAACGTCTTCTACTACGAACTTGAGGGCCAGCAGCTGACCATCGTCGGCGGCATCAACAATACAGTCGCCCTGTTCAATGGTGAGAAGGGCGAAGGCTATGGCTTTGAACTCGACGCCGAAGCCGTGCCGATGGACAATCTGTTCCTGACCGCCGGGCTTTCCTACAACAAGACGGAAATCAAGGATGATCTCCTGCTCGCGCCCGGTTGCGGCGGTGGCTGCACCGTACTCGATCCCGCGGTATTCGACGGCATGGGTAACCTGCTCGGATACAACATCTCGGGCAATTCATTCCCGAACGCACCGGAATGGATTGCGAACTTCACAGCGCGTTACGCCGTCCCGACCGAGAATGGCGAAGTCTACGGCTACACCGACTGGGCCTTCAAGGGCGAAACCAACTTCTTCCTGTATGACAGCATCGAATTTGGTCAGGAAGGCTATTGGGAAGGCGGGGTCAAGCTCGGCTACATGTCGGACAACGGCTATGACGTATCCCTCTTTGTGCGGAATGTCTTTGACGAAGAGGCGCTCGAAGGGGCGATCGACTTCAACAACCTGACGGGCTTCGTCAACGAACCACGCACCTACGGCGTCCAGCTGCGCTGGGATTTTTGAGGTCAGCTTGTTCTCTGCGCTGTCACGGCGCACACGCGCGGTGACAGCGATATGGTGCCGGCCATGGCGCCGTTATCGCGGTAGAATTCCAGGCGCAGGGTAATGCCGTGCTCATCAAGGTATGACGCGAGATATCCCTCGCAGGCAGCGGCGTACATTTCGCTCCGGTGCTGGCCCGCCAGCAAGGCGCCATCGGCCCGCAACTTCAGCCTCGCCCGTAGCTGATCGGTCGAGACCCAGACGGCATCGGCAAGAGGAAGCACCTGGAAATGTGCATCCGCTGCCGCATTCTGTGCCTGGCGTTCAACAAACGCCTCGCGCTTTTCCACTTCTGCGCTTTCAAAGCGAAAGCCAGCGTCGTGTGTGAAGTACAGGAACACGCTGACGATAGCTATAATGGGGGCGGCGAACTTCTCCATGGCGGAGGTATTACGCCTTTATGGACAAAAATTTTTTAACAACCGCGGAAATACTGACACTCTGAAATTCACATACTGTAAAGAATCGTCCGTTGTCAGACGGGTGAAACGTCTGTCACCTTATACGTTTGGGCATCGCCGTCGTCGTCCGTGATCGTAACATACTCGCCCTCCCGGAACTTGTGCGCACCAAGCCGAAAGACCGATTCATCTCCGCCTTCTGCTTCTTCGTCATAGTGCAGGAACCAGTTCTGGCCTCTGTGGGTCAGCCAGCCGTCCGCCTTTTCGGCCGGATCCGGATGGAACCGAACGACACGGGAGGCCTTGGGGTTCTGGCGCCATGCATCAATGTCGAGTTGATCCAGGTCATTCAGCGGCGCAACGATGAAGTATCCTTGCCCAGGATCGCCCGCAGGCCGGCCCGGATTGCGTGCGAGCTGAAGCGTGATGCGGCGTAGTGTCATTGTCAGTCTCCGGATGACTATCGGGCAAGCGCCAGCGCCGGCGCATCATCGGCCTCGAGCAATCGCCGGCTGGTCCCTCCGAACAGACGCTCGCCGAGACGGGAATGGCCGTAGGCGCCGGCCACCAGAAGCGTGGCCCCCAGTCCTGACGCGAGTGCCAGCAGCCCCGAGGCAACTTCTCCTTCCATGCTTTCCGTGCGCGCATTGACACCCTTGCGCTTCAACCAGTCTTCAAGTGATCCAGGTGCCATTCCAGGCCGCGCGCCGTCGCGTTCAGCGTCCTTCCTGTTCTGCGCGATCACCACCTCGTCCGACGCCCGTATCAGATGCGCATGAAATCTAAGGGCCCGCGCAGCAGCGTTGGAGCCATCCCAGGCAATAATTGCCGGACCGGGTTTATAGGCCTTCGAACCTGCAAGCAGAAGCGGAAGCCTTGCATCCATCATCACGTGGTCAAACGCGACCGACAGAGGCTCGCCGGATTTCGCCGCGCTTCTCGGGAACAGAAGCGCTTCGGAAAGGGTTGCGGCGCTTGCCGCAGCGGACTCTGCGATGCCGACCTGGTGAACAAAACTGCACTCAAGGCCATGTGCGCCCGAACCCACCACGTCACGAAATGCCGCTTCGGCCTTTTCCAGAAGTTCCTTCTGCATTTCTATGACGCTGTTCGCCGCAGCGGCCGACAAGCCGGCGGCTTCGGGCGTAGAAACAACCATGAGGGCCGAACTCGGGTCGGGTAAAGCGCAGAGTCCGGTGAGAGGAAGATTGAGCATCTTCGCAACCTCAAGCGCGGAAATCGTGTTCAGGGTATCTTCTTCGGGTGTGCCCTGCAGCATTGCGACAATAGACATGAAAAGCCTCCTCGCCGGCCACACTCGACCGCCTGTTCAGCGTATATCACTGAGCGGCAAGCGCCGGACTAAGGGAGTTTACCTAGAACCTCTGGCCGCTTCAATACGTGCACGGGCCATGGCATCTGCCACATAATTCGTAGGCTGATTGGTTGCGAGCGCGTCATCAAGCACACCGCCGAGCGTGATGATCAGTTTTGCAAGCGTCGCCTCGACCCAATCGCGCGAATAGCTGCCTGATATTTCGGCCGCCACATTGATGATACCGCCGCCATTGATGACATAGTCCGGCGCATAGAGAATGCCTTGCCGGCGGAGGAACTCGCCCATTTCAGGAACCACCAGCTGGTTGTTGGCGCCGCCGGCAATGCCTTTGACCCTGAAACGGGGCATGGTCTTCTCGTTGACGATGGCACCGAGCGCGTTGGGCGAAAAGATGTCGGCCTCGACATCATAGATGTCGCCCGGCGCCACAACCTGCGCGCCGGTGCGCTTAGAGACATCAGCCAACACGTCCTGGTCGATATCGGTGATGATCAGCTTCGCGCCTGCTGCTGCAAGATGGTCGCAGGTATAGCCGCCGACCGACCCCACGCCCTGCACGGCAATCGTGCGCCCGTTCAGGTCGTCGGTGCCGAACAGGCGCTTCGCCACTTCCCGAATGCCGAGATAGACGCCTTTCGCCGTGACCGGTGATGGATCGCCGCTGGCCGCTGCGCCCTCGTCGAGGCCCGCCACATATTTCGTTTCCTCGCGGACAATCGTCATGTCCGCAACATCCACGCCGACATCCTCAGCCGTGTAATACCTGCCCTGCAGGCTTTCGACAGCGCGGCCAAATGCGCGGAACAGTTCCGGGGATTTGTTCGACTTGGGATCGCCCCAGATGACTGCCTTGCCGCCGCCCAGAGGAATGCCCGCCATGGCGTTCTTGTAGCTCATGCCCTGCGACAGACGCAGCACATCGGTCAGCATGGCCTCTCCGGACATGTAGTTCCACATGCGGCAACCACCCGCCGCCGGCCCCAGTGCGGTCGAATGCACCGCAATCACGCATTTCAGGCCCGTTGCGGCGTCGTGAAACGCATGGACGCCTTCATGGCCGTCAAATGAGGGATGATCGAACATGGACGCGCCTCGAAAGGGTTGCAATTGAAACCAATTGCGCCGCTCTAGCCGCGCCCCTGCCTATGGGTCAACCAGTGCTGACGCCCTGTTGTCCCGCATTGACACCTTTGCAGGGTTTCCGGCGTAAGGTGCGCCCGCATGCAGCTCCGCCCCGTCATTCTGGCCATTGGCATCATGACCGTCCTGCTTTCCGCAGCGATGCTGCCGTGCGCGCTGCTGGACCTCGCAGACGGGGACGACCAGGCCCACGTATTCGTGGCCGCTTCCGGCATTTCTGGCCTGCTGGGCGGCCTTCTATGGGTGCTGGCGCGCGGCGGCGACATGCGGATGGGCCAGCGGGAAGCGTTCCTTCTGACCGTGGTGGTCTGGGTCTTCCTGCCCGCCATTGCCGCCATACCCTTCATCATTTCCGGACATTCGGTCACGGACGCCATGTTCGAAAGCGTGTCCGGCATCACCACGACCGGCGCGACCGTGTTTACCGGCCTCGACGACATGCCGCGCGGGTTCCTTCTCTGGCGTTCGATCCTGCAATGGATCGGCGGCATCGGAATCATCGTCACAGCCGTCGCCATCCTGCCCCAGCTGAGGGTTGGCGGGATGCAGCTTTTCCAGCTCGAAAGCTCGGACATGACCGGCAAGTTCCTGCCGCGCGTGTCGGATGTCGCTGCCTATATCGGCTATGCCTACCTGATCATCTCGGCCACATGCGCCTTTCTGTATGGTATCACCGGCATGAACTGGTTCGATGCGATCAACCATTCCATGACGACTGTCTCGGCCGGCGGATTCTCCACCTACGACGCCTCGTTCGGCCACTTCAACGATACACCCTCCGTATACGTTTCAATTGTCTTCATGACGATTGCGGCCATGCCGATCAGCCTGTTTGCGATCCTCATGCTTCAGGGACGGATCATGCCCCTGCTCAAGGATCCCCAGCCCCGCTTGTTCGTTGGGTTTGCCTTGGGCATCGCCGCAGTCATCGTGATCTACCATGAGTTCCATCTGCAGGAATCCGCATTCGATTCGCCCTGGCATGCGGGCCTGACGGCAGTCTTCAACGTGATTTCGGTCATCTCCGGTACTGGCTACGCCTCAGCGCCTTACGACACCTGGGGCGCGCCCGTCACGGCGCTTATCCTTATGGCAACCTTCCTCGGCGGATGCGCCGGCTCGGCGTCTTGCGGCATCAAGATGTTCCGCCTCGAGATTACCGGCAAAGCGATCATCGCCTGGTCACAGCGCATGGTGCAACCGCACCGGCGCGCGCCCATCCGCTACAATGGCCGCATCGTTGACGAGGAAACGCTTCAGTCTGTCATGGTGTTCCTCTTCCTCTACCTCGTGACCTTCATGGTCGCAGCGGCCCTGCTCTCGTTTACAGGTCTGGATACCCTGACCGCTATTTCAGCCTCCGCCACGAGCGTCTCGAACGTCGGCCCCGGTCTCGGCCCGGTCGTTGGCCCGTCCGGCACCTTCGCGCCGCTGTCCGATACCGCCAAATGGATCTGCGCCACCGCGATGCTTCTCGGGCGTCTCGAGTTTGTTGCCTTCTTCGTGGCGCTGACCCCGCGTTTCTGGCGCGGCTGATCGTCTAGAGCCCGGCTGCCTGCCAGGTCATGCGCAGCGACACCAATACCAGCAACAGGCCAAACAGCTTTCGCAGATTGTCCGCAGGCAGACGGTGCGCCAGCGCCGCCCCAACCGGCGCCATCAGCACCGTGAAGACCGAAATCAGCGCAAAGGCCGGCAAGTTGACGAAGCCCGCCGAGAAAGGCGGCAGGCCCTCGCGGCCCCAGCCGACAAAGATCGCGGCAATCGCGCCCGGAAGTCCGATTGCGATGCCCCAACCGGCCGCTGTCGCCACCGCGCGGTGAATGGGCATGCCGCACAGCGTCATCATGCTGACGCCGAAAGTGCCCCCGCCGATACCCATCAGGGCCGACAAGATGCCCACGCCCGTGCCAAACCCGGCTCGGCTCGCGCCGGATGGCATCTTGTCCGCGAGTTTCCAGGTCGGGCGTCCGAAGACCATCTGCGCCGCAAGCAAGAGAAGCAGGACGCCAAACAGGCCGAGCAGCATCCGCTTGGACATCAGGCCGGACAGCGCAATGCCGCAGGCCGCGCCGAACATGATCCACGGCGCCCAACCCCGGATCACGTCCCAGTCCACGGCGCCATGTTTCTGGTGCGCCATCACGCTTCGCGCCGATGTCAGGATGATCGTGGCCAGAGAAGTGGACACCGCGACATGCATCGCGGTTTCGGAAAATCCCATACTGTCGAATAGGAAGAACAACACGGGCACAATCACCGCGCCGCCGCCAATGCCGAACATCCCGGCCACCAGGCCCGCGAACAGGCCCACCGCAACCAGCGACAGGATCAGGGTGCCATACTGGCTGAGGAACTCGGTCATCGGCAGGCCATAGGCGCCGCAGTGCGCCTTGTCGATTCAGGCCCGCTCAATGATGGTGGTGATGCGGCTCGGTGTTCAGCTTGCCGCACTTGCCGCATTTGACGACCACGCCGTGCGCATCCCGGTGCGCCACATTGATCAGCAGCTTGGTCTTGCAGCCGCCGCAGCGATAGGTCTCGTCGCCGCCGCCTTCACGCACAGGCGTGCCCGCCGTATGCTCGAGCACATCGGCGCCCTGCGCCTGGCTCGGGGTAATCAGGATCATGTCAAACTGGGGCATGGGCGCGGCCTTTCCGGTACCTGAGGAGATCAGCGGCCTGTTTCCACCAGACCCGCCCAAAACTCAATGCCGATCAACGCCGTATCAGCCGCCAATCAACAAGAGCGTGTCGCGCGCACCCTCCTGGCTCAGGCCGGCCTGCAAGGCATAGAGGTGGCCGATCAGGTCCAGCGTCGATTTTGCATTCCGGCAGCTGTCATCGACATAGAACCAGACGCCGCGATACGGCACCGCGACGGAAGCGGCTTCAGGTCGCTCCCGGCTCCAGTCGACAGCAAAATAGTTGCCGATCACATCACCCCAGGGCGCAGCAGGCTCGCAAGCGGCCGATGCGCCCGGCTCGCCGCCTTGCGTTTGCACAACGAGGTTCGCATGCTCCGGCGGCACTTCGACCGCATGCGACAGCGCCGCGAGAATGCCGAGCAGGCTGCGCCCGCGAAGCGGCGCATCGCCTTTCTTCTCGCTGCGGGTCGCCAGTTCGGCAGAGTAGAGATCTTCCTCGACACCGAACAATCCCGCCACACTATGGCTTTTGAACATGGCCGCCAATGCATCACCTTCACGCGAGCCAGTGTGCCAGGTCACGATCACGCGCGGCGGCGCGCCTTCCTTGTCATCGAACACCTGCACCAGCAGATCCCCCGAAAGTTGCAGCTCGCGCATCAGACGGGCGAATTCCCGAAACGCCGAATTGTCCGGCAGGCGTTCCGGGGTCGGCCCGGCCGCCGCGCGGGCATTGTCGAGGTCGCCAATGCGCGCGACGCAGCACAGCATCAGGCGCTCGACGCTCCAGCCCGACTGGCTGAGCAGGAAGATCGACTCCGGCGCGACCGGCTGCAGCAACTGCTGGGCATAGGCCCCGCCCCGCAACACATTGTAGATCGCCGTCGGTGTTTCCGACTTGCCGACAGCGGCGTCGCCGCCCAGCACTTCATTGAACGGGCCATCGTCCAGCCCCAGCGCCGTGGCAATTCCGAGCCCCACCGAGCGATTATCCTCGGTCGTCATGCGCTCGATTTCCACGAAGCTGACGGCATCATTATAGCGCAGGCGCACAATGTTCAGCAGCAATTGCTCCTGCTGCGCGCGGGCGACTTCATGCGAATAGACCAGCGTATCGCGTGCAATCGGTGCATTGGTGCGCGGGGTCGCGCACGCCCCCAGCGCGGCCGCCAGCATCACATAGACCAAGGTTTTCATGCCAAATTCCCCCCTCACACCCAACAAGGCGTAGAATACGGAGGGATCGGGTCAACCAGACTAACCCGGGGCGGGAAGGCCGATCCTACCAAACACCTGCATTCTTGAGGGCCTCATCCAGGTTCGGTGGCAGGTCTACGGCCGTTTCGCCGGATTTGAGATCGCGCGGCGCTTCAGCCGGCTTGAGATAGCGCCAGCCCTGGAACGGCCGTTTGGGATGGGCATAGGTGCGCACAAGTTCCGGATCAAACACCAGTTCGCACATCGCCTTGCCGTCTTCGTCCTGCACGGCGCGGATATCGATGATCCGCTGGCGCACCCGGATCGCGCGCTTGATGACCCAATAGATCGAGCCGCCATCGAGCATCTCATCGGCGCGTTTCGGCGCCATCCGCGTGCGATGAATGGGGTTCGGCAGCTTCTTCAGCAGGCGCGCCTGCCAGTCGGCAAGATCTTCGATCGTGTCCGCACCCACGCAAAGCTTCACCATGTGAATCGTCATGCCGACGAGTCTAGCGCCCTGATGTCCCGAATCCAGAGGCCATCTGTAGAGACTCGTTTCGCCAGGCATCATACTCCGCTTCGGCGTGCGGGCTCGAGAAGAAGAAGGTCACATCGGTCACGCGCGCCTCGAACCGGCGCTCGATGGTCTTGAAACCAGCCTTGGCTTCCAGCTCGATTGAGTAGCCCGACACGTAGGAAAAGCCCCACCGGGGCTCGGTCTTCAGCTCATAGCTTTGCTCATAGCGCGTGAGTTTGCCGCCGGACGGGCCTTTGACCGGTTTCGGCAGCGTATAATCGATCCGCTGGAACCGTTCGCCCACCGGATCGAGCCAGGCCGTCGCCTTGAGGCGTTCAGCGGCCCAGACGTCGAACTCGGTATCATTATAGTTCGGATGGTGACGGAAACTCAGGCGCCAGGCGTCACCGTCCGTGTTGACGTCCACCGACGGCCCAAGGCTGGCGCGAAGGTCATCCGGAAACAGGCGCCCATCCGGCGCGGCCTCGGCCGCCCAGCTCGCGGCAACCTGGTCCAGTTCCGGATCCTGTCCGCGCCGTTCGATCAGCACCCAGCGGGCGCCGGCTGCAAGGCGCGGATCAAACAGGTAGGTCTGGCGGGCCTGATTGGAAATCAGTTCAACGGTGAACGCAGCCCGGAAGGTTTCAGGCGCTTCGGTTGCCTCCAGCGCCTCATGCATAGGGCCGGAGCCCGTCGCCATTGCGAGCGAAATCAGAAACGCGATCAGCATGACTCTACCCGTCCCGAGCGGTGTCTGAGTCATCGCGCCCGAATACGGCAGCTATGCGGCAAGGGATCTCCGCAGGGCGTTTTCCGCGTCAGGTTCGACAACCGAAGGCCATAAACCTGCTCGCCGAAACATTTACGGGAGTTGAACAACCGCGCCGCCCGGGCCGAACCGGACCTTGAAATTTTTGTAATCTCCGCGCCGCCTAGTGCTTGTAGGCGAGCGGTCTCTCGCTTTCGTCGAGCGTCCGGTAGCGGTCACGCAGCTTCGTCTGGCGCGTTTCCAGCGGCTGGGCGTCCCCGTCGATGTAAACCGCCGAGGGCGCCGAAGCGGCTTCCAGCGGATCACCATCCCAGGCGACCACATCGGCCCGCGCACCCGGCGCAAGCACGCCGAGACCCGTCATCCCGAAAATCTCCGCCGGCGCAGTCGTCAGCGCTTCCATGGCGGCATCAAACGACATGCCGTTCGCCACGGCGTTGCCGGCAACCTGTGTCGCAAGACGTGCCAGATGGCTGTCATTGTCGAGCGTGACGATGGCAACGGTGACACCAGCTTCCGACAGGCGCTTCGCATTCTCGCTGGTCGCCGCCAGCTGGGAGAAGCTGGACGGAAGGTTCGAGAACGCATCCACGATCACCGGAATGTCCAGCTCGGCGAGCCGGCCCGCTACCATCCAGCCTTCATCCGCGCCCACAATGGCCACGCGCAGTGACGGGTTGGCTTCCTTGAAGTCCATGATGGCATCGAGATCGCTGGCCCGGCTGGCCTGGAACAGCATCAGCTGATCGCCCTTCGCCGCCGGCATCAGGGCCTGCGCATCCATGCGCGTCAGCACGTTGCCATCGTTATGGGTCATGTAGCGCGCCCCGAAGAAGCGCACGTCGTCAAACGCGCCGCGCAGCGCGGCCCAGGCCGCCGGACGCGAGCCACCGGCGATCGACGCGCCGCGCTCGCCCAGAACAACGAAGGCAAACACGCGTTCGCGGAAGACGCTGCCCGGAAGCCCGCTTGTGTCGGCCAGGAAGCCCTGTCCACCAAACAGTGTGGACCGCGCATTCGGGGCGACCGCGAGGCGGGTAAACCCGTCGCGCCGCGTGACCGCAATCGCCGTGGTTTCCGGATTGAACCCATCCGCCGCGTTGAGCGCAGCCGAGAAAGGCGAACTGCCGGCCACGGAATCGTTGGAATCGTCTACACCGCTGACTTCAGACAGACCCGTACGGGAGAAGGCCGAGATCAGGCCGGGCGTAACCCATTGGGCGCGCACCTCGGTGGCCCCGGACGGCACACCGCCCGAGGCGGGCCCGACCGACACGATGCGTCCATTGTTGATGACCACGACACCATCGGTGATTGTGCCCTGGCTGGTGCCGGTCCAGACCGTCTCGCCATAGATGGCGACGGGCTGGGCGGCGGCGACTGACGTGGCCGCGAGTGCGGCAAGGCTGAGAAGCAGGCGGCGGATCATTTGCGGTCTCCTTCTCCGGGATGTCCAAGTTCGAAGTCCATCACCGGCTGCAGGGCCGGATCATCGCGGTCAAACATCTGGGCGCCGTCAATGAAGACTTTCTCCGCCTTGGCATAGGTGCTGAACGGGTTGGTCGACCAGATCACCACATCCGCCATCTTGCCGGGCTCGAGGCTGCCGGTCTCCTTGTCGATACCAAGGGACTTGGCCGGGTTCAGCGACAGCCACTGCCAGGCAATCTCGATCGGCACATCGATGCCGATGCGCTTGCCATCGCCCCAGGCCTTGGCCGCTTCCTGATTGAGACGCTGGATGCCGACGTCGCTGTCCGAATGCACGATGGCGCAGGCGCCGGCATTGTGGACGAGCGGGATATTTTCCGGGATGCCGTCATAGGCTTCCATCTTGAAGCCCCACCAGTCGGCCCACATCGACGAACAGGCACCATACTCGGCCAGCTTGTCGGCGATCTTGTAGCTCTCGACGGCATGGTGGAAGGCCGTGACCTTGTAGCCAAACTCCTTCGAGATATCCATGATCTGCGCCATCTCGTCGGCGCGGTAGCAGTGCATGTGGACGAGGATTTCGCCGTTCAGCACACCGGCCAGCGTCTCAAGTTCAAGGTCGCGCTTTGGTGGCTCGCCGCCGCCATTCTTCGCCTTGTCCAGTTGTTTCTTGTAATCGGTCGCCTTGATCCACGCGTCGCGGTAGCCCGCCACATTGCCCATCCGCGAATAGGGCGCGCCGCCCGGCGTCGTTCCACGGCCATAGCCGTAGACCCGCTTCGGGTTCTCGCCGCAGGCCATCTTCATCGTATAGGGCGCGCCGGGAAACTTCATGGCCTGCACAGTGCGGGCCGGTACGTTCTTGAGTGTCACGCCGCGGCCACCAAACAGGTTGGCGCTGCCCGGCAGGATCTGCAGCGAGGTGATGCCGCCCGCGAGAGCCCGCGTGAAACCCGGATCCTGCGGCCAGATCGAATGTTCGACCCAGACTTCCGCCGTGACCGGACCCGAAATCTCGTTGCCGTCGCCATGCGCATCCACGCCGGGTGACGGATAGGCGCCAAGGTGGCTGTGATTGTCGATGATGCCCGGCGTGACCCATTTGCCGGCCGCGTCGATAGTCACCGCACCTTCCGGCGCTGTCAGATCAGTACCAACAGATGTGATCTTTCCATTCTCGATCAGTACCGAACCATTCTCGATCCGTCCGCCAATCCCGTCCAGAACGGTCGCATTGGCGATCAGTATCGTCTCGGAGGGATACGCCGTGTAGGTCGAGGGGAACGGGTTCGCCGCTTCCGAGGCACCCTTGTCACCTGCATCGCCGCTGCCGGGCTTTTCACACGCCGCCAGCATGAGGCCGGCCATAGCGACCAGACATAGTTTTCTGAAGTGCATTACAGCCCCGCTTCTCATTCAAGCGGACATGTGTGCGGCGTTTTCCGAGAATGGCAAGACCGTAATCGAGATCAATTGATCCCTGCGCCCGCACCTGCATCAGCTGTTGCAGAAACGACGCGGACGACGCCGCTTATACCGGCTCGCTCGAGGCCTGCTTTTCGCGGCCGAAGACGCGCTTCATCAGCCAGTTCGGCGCCATGCGTTCGAGGCGCGGATGGCGCACCAGCATGCCTTCCATCCAGCGCCGGCCCCAGACGGCATTCCGGCCGAGCAGGACGACACCGACGATCGCCATCGGCAGGCCAACCGGGATGAACGGTGTGGCGAACGCCACCGGCACTGCCAGAATGATCAGGACGAGCCCCAGAAGCGCCAGCATCTGACGCACAGCCACGTTCACACCCTGACGCAGGGAGTTGATCTTCATCGGCGGCGCGAAAGTGGTTTCTGAAGTCGAAGGTCTGTGATCGTCTGGCATGGTCTTGGATATGGGCGCTTTTTTGAGTTGCGCCAGAGTAACCCACAAGATGTGTCGAAACTCTGGCAACACCGTTGCCGCATTGCTACACCAGCCAGGATTTATGTTGCGTAACCTTGGGACCGGAAAAACCGGTATGAAGCTCCAGTCCGTCCAGGCCCTGCGCGGCATCGCCGCTCTTCTCGTGGTAGTTTACCACGCGCGGGCGCTTGAACTGGCCGGACTGGCCCGTGTCGGCAGTACCGAGCCTGCCCTTATCAGCGGCCTGTTCGCCAGCGGATTTGCCGGCGTCGATCTCTTCTTTGTGATTTCCGGCTTCATCATGGTCTGGGTCACGCAGCGCCAACCGGCCGGCCCGGCGACCAGCGCCGACTTCCTGTTCGCCCGGGTGACCCGCATCTACCCTGTCTGGTGGGCCGCCGCAGCCCTCGGTACGCTCTACCTGGCCCTGAGCGGCGGCGTGGCCCTGATCGATTCCAGCGGCACCACGCTCCGGCCGGACACGCCGGAATACCAGTACATCCTGAAATCCTTCCTGCTGATCCCCCAGCCGGAATACCCCGTACTGCTGATCGGCTGGACGCTGATCCATGAGGTCTACTTCTACCTCGTCTTCACGCTCATCCTGCTGCTGCCGCGCAGCGTGATGCCCTATGCGCTGCTGGTCTGGGGGATCGCCATTGTCGCCGCTTCGCTGGCCGGCCTGCCGCTGCCGATTGCACAGAACTTTCTGACACTCGCAGTCCATCCGATGACCATGGAGTTCATCTTCGGCGCCATCGTCGGCATCATCATCACGTCGGGTCTGGTCTGGCGCGCAGGCGTCGTCACGCTGCTGGCCGCTCTTGCCCTAGTCGCGGCCCTCGGACTGCAGGGCGAGCCCACGGCCTACACGCTGCAATGGGGCCGGGTGCTTCAGATCGGCCTGCCCTGCGCCGCGCTGATCTACGGCCTGGCCGGGCTCGACGCCGCCGGACGGCTCGCCTGGCTGGTGCCCGCCAGCATCGGCGTTCTGGTCGCGGGCCTGACCTATCAGCTGTTCGGACTGGTGCCGCAATCGCCGTTCGAGGCGCGCCTGAACGCGGTCATTCTCGCCACCATCATCGGCGGCCTCGCCATGCTGATGGTGCTCTGGATCGGCTGGCTGCTCGGACAGGCCCGGCCCGGCTGGCTCCTCGCAATGGCACCCGCCTGGCGCGGCCTGCACAGCGCGGTCGCCAGCACCGGAGACTGGTCCTATTCGATCTACCTCTTCCACCTGTTCGCGCTCGGCATCCTGCAGCGCCTGATGGCCCGCACGCCGGAAACCAGCGAGCTTGCCCCCTACCTGCGCCTCGGCGCACCCGGCATCTGGGACAACCTGGTCTTCCTGTTCGGCGGCATCCTCGCCGCGCTCGCGGCGGGCTGGCTCGGCTACATGACCGTCGAACGGCCCGCCCAGTTCATCTTCGGCTGGCTCCGGCGGAAGATCTTCCGCCGCCAGCCTACTCTGCGGCGACCTGCTCCGGCGACGGCGCCGTCCATTTGAGCACAGGCTTGCGCGCCGCCCGCGTTTCGTCGAGCCGCTTCGCCGGCGCCAGATAAGGCGCGCCTTTCAGCGTCTCGTCGCCCTGCGCGGCCCGGCGCGCGATGGATTCCAGCGCATCGCAGAACCGGTCAAGCTCAGCCTTGGACTCGGTTTCCGTCGGCTCGATCAGCATCGCGCCATGAACGACCAGCGGGAAATACATCGTCATCGGATGATAGCCCTCATCGATCAGCGCCTTGGAGATGTCGATGGTCTCGATCCCGTCCGCCGTGAAAGCATCCGAGAACAAGGCTTCATGCATGCAGAAGCCCTCGAAGGCCGGGCTCATCACATGTTTGAGGCGCGCCTGGATATAGTTGGCGTTCAGCACGGCATCTTCGGCGACCTGCTTCAGGCCGTCGGCGCCATGGCTGAGCATATATGTCAGAGCACGGACGAACATTCCCATCTGTCCATGGAAGGCCACCATCCGTCCAAAGCTCTCGCTGGCCGCGCCGTCCACCTGCTCGACCAGGCGGAACAGGCCGTCTTCGTCCTTCACCACGAAGGGCACAGGCGCATAAGGTGCCAGCGCGTCCGAGAACACGGTCGGGCCGGAGCCCGGTCCGCCGCCGCCATGCGGGGTGGAGAAGGTCTTGTGCAGGTTGATATGCATCGCATCGACGCCGAGGTCACCCGGACGGACCCGGCCGACGATGGCGTTGAAGTTCGCGCCGTCGCAATAGAAATAGCCGCCCGCCTTGTGGATCAGGTCGGCGATTTCCTTGATGTCGGTTTCGAACAGGCCGCACGTGTTCGGATTCGTCAGCATGATGCCGGCGATATCGTCAGACTTCTCCAGCTTGGCGCGCAGGTCATCCATCTCGACCCGGCCACGCTTGTTCGCCTTGATCTCGTCGACGATGAATCCGCACTGCACCGCCGTCGCCGGGTTTGTTCCGTGAGCGGATTGCGGCACCAGGACGCGTTTGCGCGTCTCGCCTTCGCCGCGCGCGATCAGCGCCTGACGGATTGCCAGCATGCCGCACAGTTCGCCATGCGCGCCCGCCTTGGGGCTCATAGCCACCGACGGCATATTGGTCAGCGTCTTCAGCCAGGTGGCCAGTTCATCAATCAGTTCCAGCGCGCCCTGAACGGTCGCCTGCGGCTGCAGCGGATGAATATCCGCAAAGCCCGGCAGCCGCGCCATCTTCTCGTTGAGGCGCGGATTGTGCTTCATCGTGCAACTGCCGAGCGGGAAGAGGCCAAGATCGATGGCGTAGTTCTTCTGCGACAGGCGCATGTAATGGCGCACCGCCTGCGGCTCGGACAGTCCGGCAAGCCCCGTATCCACCCTGCGTTTGACGCCGCCGAGCCGGTTCTTCAGGCCTTTCGGCTTCGGCAGATCAACGCCGGTCGTCTCCGGCGTGCCGATCTCGAAGAGAAGACCTTCATGCTGAAGAAGTCCGCGCGAACCGGAAACAGTTTCGATTGTGGGCGCTGAGACGGAAGCCGGCGCCGTCGGGCGGCCTTGCGTGTTCATGCTCATCAGATGATCTCCTTCAACGCCGCGACATAGGCAGCAATATCATCCGCCGTCGTACATTCCGTGGCCGCCGCGATGATCACGTCGCCCATATGGTCGCCCGGGAACAGGCGGCTGGCACGCACGCCGCCGACCACGCCCGCCTCGTCCAGCATCGCCAGCACGGCTTCGGCATCGACCGGCGTGCGGAAGGCAAACTCGTTGAAGAAACGAGGGGTCAGGATTTCAACACCCTTCACCGCGCCAAGCGCATCGGCCAGTTCGCAGGCCGCTTCATGGTTCAGCTCCGCCAGTTGCTTCAGGCCTTTGCCGCCTAGCAGCGTCATGTGGGAGGTGAAGGCCAGCGCACACAGGCCCGAGTTGGTGCAGATGTTTGAGGTCGCCTTGTCACGCCGGATATGCTGTTCGCGCGTCGACAGCGTCAGCACGAAGCCGCGATGGCCATCGGCGTCCACCGTCTCGCCGCACAGGCGCCCCGGCATCTGGCGCACCAGTTTGTCCTTGCACGCGAAAAGGCCGACATAGGGCCCGCCGAAATTCAGGCCATTGCCGATCGACTGCCCTTCACCCGCCGTGATGTCGGCGCCCATTTCGCCCGGCGGCATCACGAGCCCCAGCGCGACCGCTTCGGTGAACACCGAGACCAGCAGCGCGCCTTTCTCGTGCGCGGCGCTTGCCACGCCGGAAAGGTCCGTCACCGTGCCGAACACGTTCGGGCTCTGGCCGATCACGCAGGCGGTTTCTCCGTCCACGGATTTTGAAAGCTCGCCCTCACCATCAATCGCCACCGGCAGCTGCACCACCGTCAGACCCTGCGCCTCGCATAGCAGCCGCGTCGCCGCCGCATAGTGCGGATGCAGGCCGCCGGACAGGATGATCTTCCTGCGCTTCGTCACGCGCGCCGCCATCACGGCCGCTTCGGCGCAGGCGGTCGAGCCGTCATACATCGAGGCGTTGGCCACATCCATCGCCGTCAGCGCCGCCACCTGCGTCTGGAATTCGAACAGCGTCTGCAGCGTGCCCTGCGCGATTTCCGGCTGGTAAGGCGTATAGGTCGTCAGGAATTCCGAGCGCTGGATAATCATGTCCACCGAAGCCGGCACATGATGCTTGTAGGCCCCGGCCCCCACGAAGAACGGCCCTGCCGAAGCCGCCCGGTTCTTCGCCGCCAGCTTCGTCATGTGCCGCTCGACGGCCAATTCCCCCTGATGGTCCGGCAGCCCCGCGACCTTGCCCTTCAGGCGCGCAGACTTCGGAACATCCGTATAGAAATCATCGGCCGACTTGGCGCCGATCGTGGCCAGCATGTCGGCGCGGTCTTCAGGGGTCAGCGGCAGGTAACGCATTTGCATTCTCCAGAATTCAAAAACTTGCCCAAGGCTGGCGCCAGAACAGCCAGGCCAGGGGAATGAGGCCAGCCAGATCGATCAAAGCAATCTTCCGGAGTGGTCCTCGAAGCTGGCGATTGATGGCTGCAATGACGAGGAAGGACGCCATACTGGCTGCCCCAAGCAGAACGGCATGCCACGCAATCGCCTCCGTCGGCCGGATTGCCGCAGCAAGGAACGCGAAGCCGACGTTACCAAGCAACACGGCCCGGTGCTGAAGCAAAGAAATCAGTACGCGGTCTTCCCCCTGCACACCATAAAGCTTCGACAACTGGCTGGGCATGATCGCAGCGATCGCCGGTACGATATGGATCAGCGCCAGAAATCCGAAACAGACCTGTTGCAGCATCGACCTCAGAGACCTTCACAAAAAGCCGTATAGGCCGCCTGATCCATCAGGCCGGACAGTTCAGCCGCGTCGGACAGCTTCAGCTTCACAAACCAGGCATCGCTCTCGGCCGCATCGCCCACCGTCTCCGGCGCGTCCGTCAGGCCGCTGTTCACTTCCACCACCGAGCCCGAGACCGGCGCATAGACGTCAGACGCCGCCTTGACGCTTTCGACCACGGCAAATTCGTCGCCGCGTGCGAAATTCGATCCCGCCTCCGGCAGCTCGACATAGACGACATCGCCCAGCTGGCCAGCCGCATAGGCGGTGATGCCCACTGTGCCGGTGTCGCCCTCAACACGGATCCATTCATGGTCTTTGGTATAGTAGGTGGTCATCAGATTTCTCCTTGAACGGATTAACGTTTGTAACGGGCTGGAATGAACGGGAGTTCGGCAATCTCGGCGGGGCGGGCCTTGCCGCGCACCATCAGGTCAACCTTCGTGCCGGGCGCCGCATGCGCCGCCTCGATATAGCCCATGGCCACGGGGTGATCGACGCTCGGGCCAAAGCCGCCGGACGTGACGATGCCGATCTGGTTGTCACCATAGAAAATCTCGGTGCCTTCCCGCGCGGGCGCGCGTTCCAGCGGGCGGATGCCGACCCGGCGCCGCGCCGGCTTGTCCCGGATTTCGCCCAGAATACGCTCCGCACCCGGAAAATCACCCGCTTCGCGCCGCCGCTTCTGGATCACCCAGGCAAGGTCCGCCTCGACCGGCGAAATCTCCGGCGTGAGGTCATGTCCATAGAGACACAGCCCCGCCTCGAGGCGCAGCGAGTCCCGCGCGCCCAGCCCGATCGGGCGCACACACGGGTCATCGAGCAGAAGGCGAACGAGTTCCTTGCCCGCCTCGGCCGGGATCAGCACCTCGAACCCATCCTCGCCGGTATAGCCGCAGCGCGAAACCACGCAACGCGCGTCGTCCAGCATCATGCGCCGGCTCTCCATGAACTTCAGGCCCGCGCAGTCCGGGAAATAGGCCGACAGCACTTTCTCCGCCTTCGGTCCCTGCAACGCGAACAGAACACGGTCATCCGCGCGGGTCAAAACCGCCCGGCCCGCCAGCGCGGTTTCGAAAATGCCCCAGTCCTGTTCCTTCATCGCACCATTGACGACAACATAAAGTTCGCCCTGGCGATCTTCCTCATACGGACGGGTAATGATCAGGTCATCGAGGATACCGCCCTCGCTGTTCAGCAGCACGGTGAGCCGCGCCTGTCCGGGCTTCAGCCCCCGGATATCCGACGGCACCAGCGTCTCGACCAGCGCGGCAATCTCTTCATGCGCGGCCGGATCCGCGCGCATGCCCGAGGCCAACGTCAGGAAGCACGGCCCCATATGGCTCACATCAAACAGGCCCGCCTCGCTGCGGGTCCACAGGTGCTCCTCCTTCACGCCGGTCGGGAATTGCACAGGCATCTCGTAGCCGGCGAATTCGACCAGCTTGCCGCCATACTCGACATGCAGCGCATGCAGAGCGGTCTTCTTCAGGGGTCCAGTCGTTGTCTCGGCCATGGCAGCATCCCGGAAAGCAGACGATCTGCGGACAAGCCGCACGTTCGTCGCCCCCGCTGTCCTTGGCGCCTGAGAGATTCCGCCTGTCAGCGACAGGCTTGCTCCTTCGGCGAGACAGCGCCCGAAGGCCCGCCT
This sequence comes from Hyphomonas sp., assembly GCA_040223555.1. GTDB lineage: Bacteria > Pseudomonadota > Alphaproteobacteria > Caulobacterales > Hyphomonadaceae > Hyphomonas. The sequence continues at coordinate 243,465 of JAVKGA010000007.1, read as the reverse complement.
CTTTCCAGCGTGTTGATTCTCTTCCGGTCCTTTGGCCTGAGCGTTTCCGGGGCGGTTGCGCCTTCGGCGGCGGCTACCGAATGCCGCTCTCTCCCGGAAGAGAATAACTTGTTCCGGCCAGCTAGCCCGGATTCTTGGGGCCCGCAAGACGCGCCATCAACCCATCCACACATCCCGCCGGTCTGCCCGCCAATCCGGCATCCCGGCCCGGATCAGCCTTCTTTATGGCGCAGCGTCAGAACCACAGGCTGGTGGTCGGTAAAGCGGAAGCCGAGATCGATGCCGCGCGCGCTCTCGATCTGCACATTCGGCGACACGATCAACCCGTCGATATTCGTCGTGTAGTTCACGCCGTACACATAGGGCTGCTCGTTCGTGCGCACGCTGGCCACCGCCGGGTCAATCGCAATCTGCCAACCCTCGGCCAGTTCCGCTTTCGGGAAATCATGCAGCCAGAACTGCGCCTCATCGCTCGCCGAATAGGCAAAGTCCGTCGCGGCCAGCCGCATGTTCCAGTCGCCGCCGACAACCACCGCCCTGCCCGCCTCATGATAGGACTTCGCCAGATCCAGCACCTGCCGCAGCTGCACCATCCGCGTGTCGGCGCCCTCATCGAAGGCCGACAGGTGAACATTGATCAGCGTCCAGGGCTGCCCGGCCACGTCCAGCTCGGTCACCTGCACGTGGTAGCGCCGCTTGATGAAGCCCATGATGGGCCCCGGCTCTTCCGCAATCCGCACGATTTCGGTGCCGTTATTGGCCACCCGCAGAAACGTCCCGAGCCCATGGCGAAGCGACATCGGCCCTGGCAGCCAGCGCGTGCGGATGTCAGACGAGAATGTCATCACATAATCCGCCAGCGCCTTGTGCACACCGCCGACGACATTGACGCCCCGGGTCAGGAACCCCGGCCCCGCCAGTTCCTGCATCAGCACCACATCTGGCTGCTCGGCGCGCAGAACTTCCTGAATGCCGGCAAGGTTTTTCCTTACGACATCCTTGCTCGGCGGCTGCAGCATCTCGCCGCCATCCGCCTTGAAGTCGGACTCTTCGCCAAGGCCGGCATAGCCGATGTTCCAGGTCATGATCACGAGCGGTTGCCCGGCCGGCGCCAGCGCGCCGGAAGCCTTCTGCCGCGAGATCGGAATGGTCTTGTCAGTCAATGTCATCCACCCGGCGAGCAAGAGGTAAAGCACCGCCAGGGCGACCAGAGCGGCAGAAACAAGCAGCGCGCGCATCAGTGCGCCTCCGCCAAATTATCGTGCGCAGCGCTCTCGTCCGCTTCGGGACGATTGAACTGCTGCGCTATCCATTGCGACAGACCGAGCACGGCGGCAATCCCGCCCCATTCGCTGGAAACCCGCGAGATAAAGCTGAGAAGGGATTTCTGCTCCATCATCTCGACCGTAATCGCCGCATACCGCGTCACGAATTCCGGATTCACCTCCAGCATCTGGCCGCGCATCCGGGTCAGGGCATCGACATAGTCTGAAATGACCGAGGCATAGCTGCCGATATAGGTCCAGGCGCCGACCACAAGCACCGCCGCCAGGCCGATCAGCGTCGAGACCATCGTCAGCAGGACGGCATTGTTGATGAACAGGCTGCGCAGCGGCGTCAGGCGCACCGCGAGATTGATCGCAAAGATACCGGCCATGAACACGAACACCGGCGTCATGCTGTCTTCGGCCTGCGACAGCATGAGCTGGACGTCGAGGTAGGAGAGCTCAAGGTCGCGCATCAGGGCATTCTCGCCGGTGACCTCGGTGCCCGGCAGGCTGTTGATGGCCGCCTGAGACAGTATCTGCAGGTTGTCGGCATCCGCCATGGTCTGCTGAACCAGCAAGGCAACAAGCGCCACGCCGCCGGCAAAGAAGATCAGGCTGTAAATGCCGTAGACCATATAGGTCCAGAACAGCGGAATGCGCTCATCCGGCTCGCCCGCAAACGCGGTGCGCACGCCATGAATATAGACAACCAGTCCCACACCGATCAGCCCGGCCAGCGTCGCCATGGGATACTGCCCGATGATCCCGCCCAGCGAGACATGCCGGCTGGCGCTGTCCAGCATCCAGACCATCGCCGCACCGAAGGTCACCAGCGCAATCTCGCCATACGCACCGCTCGTGCGCCGAACCGACTTTCCGACCCGGAAGCGCAGCGAATGGCGCTTCACCCAGACCGGACCGGCAATCACATAGGCGAGCACGACCGTCGCAATCGCGAGCAACCATGCACTCAGAAGTATCACAAGCCTGACCCCGCTCCGCCTTCAGAACCGGTGTAAGTGTGGCACAAGCCAACGCGCCAAGGCAACCGGTCGCGGGCCCTGTTCTAATCAATGTAAACGAAATCGGGCACGGTCTTCTGGATGATCGTCACCACAGTAAGTGCGCCGCTCTGCTGCTGTTCAGCCTGATAGAAGATCACGGGGGTTTTCGCCTTGCCGATCAGAATGACGCCAACCTGCTGCGGGCCGTTACCCTGATCGACGAAGGCGCTCTTGAGCCGGTCCTCATCGCCGAGGGCCTGGATAATCGACGTGAACCTGGAACCCGCGTAGTCGGGCACAAGACTCGTATACTGCGTCCAGCAACTTGTGCCTTCCTCGTTGAGGTCAAGAATCACGGCGCCTCGAGAGGCCGATACTTTCGGATCGTAGAGCGGCTTCAGCAGCGTGGACGCATAGTCCTCGCGCAGGTCTTCCCATTCGCCCTGCAATTGCCCCGGATGATCGGACCATGTCTCGCCCGCCACAACGAAAAGGCAGTGACCGAAAACAGTATCCAGCCACAGATCCGCTTCCGATTGATGGGCCCGCTCATCCGCTTCATTGACCGGCACGGGCTCGGCCCTTGCTGCCGCACCGCCAAACATCGCGGCCATCAACACGGACATCAGGATATGGATAACGCGCATCTTTCCGGCACCAGTTCAGTTTTGACGCTTCATAGAGCGGCCAGCCTCTCTTCGCTACTCGTAGGTCGGATAGAGGCCGCAGGCCGAAATCCGACTCCCCCAAACTCCACGCCCGCGGTTGTCGGATTTCGCTTCGCTCTATCCGACCTACGACGTTACATCCGCTCCGGCACATTAATGCCTAGCAACTCCAGCCCCGTCTCCAGCTGGTGCCTCACGGCATCCGCAATCGCCAACCGGCTCGCGCGCTTGCCGCCGTCCGTCTCCGACGCAATCGGCAGCGCGCCGTAAAAGCCGCTGAACGCCTGCGCCAAACTGTAGAGATGCTCGCACAGGATATGCGGCATGCGTTTCTCCCGCGCGCCCAGCAGCGCTGCGCCGAAGCCGTCGAGCTGCAACACCAGCGCGCGCTCGGTCTCCTCGGTCACGTTTACCGCGCCCGAGAGATGCCCGGCTTCGGCCGCCCTGCGCAGCACAGATTTGATCCGCACCGCCGCATACAGAAGGTACGGCCCGGTCTTGCCTTCGAAGCTGGTGAACCGGTCAAGGTCGAACACGTAATTCGTCAGCCGCGTGTTCATCAGGTCCGAGAAGCGCAGCGCCGCCACGGCGACCTTTTTCGCCACGCCGAACCGCTCTTCCTCGCCCATGTCCTCCGGCATCTTGCCGGCGGCCTCGATCTTCTTCCACGCCTCGTCCAGCGCCATGTTGTTGAGGTCCGCCAGCCGCAGCACGCCGCCCTCGCGCGTCTTGAACGGCTTGCCGTCCGCGCCGTTGACCGTGCCGAAGCCGATATGTTCCAGCCGGTCTTCCTCGATCAGGCCCAGCATGCCGGCGGCGCGGTAGACCTGCTCGAAATGCAGCGCCTGGCGCTGGTCGACCACGTAGAGCATCCGTTCCGGGGTCGGCACCAGGTTCGCCATCCGGTCCTCGATCGTCGCAAGATCGGTCGTGTGATAGCCCGTGCCGCCCCGGCTGTTGACCAGCATCACCGGCGGCATCTCTTTCTTGTCACTCTCGCGCGCGACCGGCACGATCCACGCCCCGTCGCTCTTCACCGCCAGCCCCGCCGCCTTGAACAGCTCCACGAGCCCCGGGATCAGCCCGTCCACATCGCTCTCGCCCTTCCACAGGTCAAACGAGACGTTGAGGAAGCCATAGTCCTTCTTCAACTCTTCAATCGACACATCGATGAAATGGCGCAGCAGCGCGCGGTAGCCCGCCCGTCCGGCCTGCATCTCCGCGACCGCCTTCTGGCTGCGCTCATTGCGCGCCGCGTCGGCCTTCGCCTTGTTGCTCGCCTGCGGATACAGCCGCCCGAGATCCTCGATCGTGACCGGCGGCTCACTCGGGTAAGGCCCGGTATAGCCCGCATCGAAATAGATCAGCCCCGGCTGCTCGTCTTCCAGCTCGGTCACCAGGTGGCCCATCTGCAGCCCCCAGTCGCCGAGGTGCACATCGGAAATCACCGTATCGCCAAGGAAGCGCAGCATCCGCTGCAGCGTATCGCCGATCACCGCCGAGCGCAGGTGGCCCACGTGCATGGGCTTCGCCACATTCGCCCCGCCAAAGTCGATCACCGTCACCTGGCAGTCCGGCGCACGCTCGGCCCCCGCCATCGCATCCCCGCGCACGGCTTCCGCCCGCGCCGACAGCGCCGCATCCGACACACGAATGTTGATAAACCCCGGCCCCGCCACTTCCGCCGACAGCACCGAGGCGTGCGCCTTCAGCGCGCCCGCAATCTCCCCGGCAATCTCGCGCGGATTACGCCCGGCCGCCTTCGCCGCCGCCATCGCGCCATTGCACTGGAAATCCGCCAGCTCCGGCTTGTCCGACCGGCGCACCTCGCCGAAGCGCGCCTCGAGGCCCATGGCAACGAAGGCCGCGCCTGCAGCGGCCGACAGCTCACGTCCCAGGCTCGCCATGGATCAGTTCTTGGCCGCGTCGAGGCGGAACCGGCTGCCCGAGCGGTTGAACTCCAGCTGTTCCGGCGTCAGCTCAAAGCCCACGACCACCTCGAAGTTCACGCCCGAAATCGACTCGTCGGCGCGCGGGATCGCGATCCGGTTCACCAGTTCCGAACCGCTGGTCACGATGCCCCGGCTGAAATCGGCCTGCGTGTCGAAGTATTCCTTCGCCAGAACCTTCCCGTTGCGCCGCGTCACCGCCACGAAATACCGGTAATTGTGCGAGTTAGCGGTCGCTGCCGGCCCCTTGCCGAAGGCAAAATCCACCTCGATCTCGGCCTCCAGCGGCTCATCCTTGAAATAGCGGCAATACAGCCGCACATTCGTGATCTCGCCGGTATATTCGATGTTCGAGTAGAGATTGTTCGACGCATCGGCGAACTTCACATACCGCGCCGCATCATAGACCGAGCCGGCCACCGGGCACGGGCCCGCATTCGGCGTATTGTCCAGCTGGCGCGCCACGCGCGTACCGCAGCCCGACAGGATGAGAAGCAGGATTAATGGAACAAATTTCAGCATGCGGCGGCGTGTCCATCTTGGCCTTATGTAAAGGCCGGTCCATCTGATAGCTTGGCTGTGTTAAAGGCCATCGCGCCCACACGCAACTTACCAGGCGCAGGAGATTTCCCCCTCGGATGACCAGCAAACGCCCCCTCACCCTGCGCCTCGCCGCCCCAAGGGGCTTCTGCGCCGGGGTCGACCGCGCCATCCAGATCGTCGAGGAATCCCTGACCAAATGGGGCGCCCCGGTCTATGTCCGCCACGAGATCGTCCACAACCGCCATGTCGTCGAGCGTCTGGAAGCCCTCGGCGCCGTCTTCGTGGAGGAACTCGACGAATGCCCGGATGACCGCCCCGTCATCTTCTCGGCCCATGGCGTGCCCAAATCCGTCCCCGCCGAGGCCGCCCGCCGCAACATGATCTACCTCGACGCCACCTGCCCCCTCGTCTCCAAGGTCCATATCGAGGCCGAGCGCCACCACCAGAACGCCCGCGAGATCGTCCTCATCGGCCATGCCGGCCACCCCGAAGTCATCGGCACGATGGGCCAGCTCCCCGAAGGCTCGGTCACCCTCATCGAATCCGTCGCGGACGTGGCCGCCTACGCCCCCCAAAACCCCGCCAACCTCGCCTTCCTCACCCAGACCACCCTCAGCGTGGACGACACCGCCGAAATCGTCGCCGCGCTCCAGGCGCGTTTCCCCGGCATTTCCACGCCGCACAAGGAAGACATCTGCTACGCCACCACCAACCGCCAGGAAGCCGTCAAGGTCCTCGCCCCCGGCGCCGGGCTCGTTCTGGTCATCGGTGCACGGACGAGTTCAAACTCCGTCCGCCTCGTCGAAGTCGCCCTGCGCGCCGGCGCCGCCGACGCCAGGCTCATCGCCTCCGCCGACGACATCGACTGGACATGGTTCGACGGCGTGGAAGTCCTGGGCCTCACCGCCGGCGCCAGCGCCCCCGAAGACCTCGTCCAAGGCGTCATCAACGCCTGCCGCGACCGCTTCGACGTGACAACGGAGACGGTGAAGACGGCAGACGAGACGGTGACGTTTAAGTTGCCGCGGGTGTTGGCGGGGTAGACTCAATCAGCGTCGCCGCCTGCAGCAATCGTCAGCACAAAAACGTTATGCGGACCGGTGTCTATTCCTTGCCAGCGCAACGCATTCAAATATCGGTACCTCTTGGACCCCTCAATCAAAAGAAACCTGCACTCTCCATCTTCGCCATCATAGCCAACAACTCCGTTAGGAGTAGAAAGCACTACGGTGGGAATTGTCCAAGTACCATTGAGCCAGTTCTGAGCCGGCGCATGATATCCACGCGGATTGTCTAGTGAGAAGACATGAGCGTCGTGCTCTGGATTGGCGGGCCGCCCCCACTCAAGGTGAACCTCTGATAAAAATCTCTCGGTAGAGAAGATTTCACTACGGCAGTGCGCCTGAGGAACGTCAAGAAAGCGTAACGGGCTACCCTTCCAATGCCGATAAATCCATTGTTCGGCAACTAACGGATCCAAATTCGCCAGCGCATTAGAATTTCTCATCCACCAGGTGTCGAATTCTTCCTTTTCGAATTCACCCTCGCCGACCGGCCGCCAAGCATCAGGCCACGGATCTTCCAATCTACCCACCAAGTTTAACACTATCCGCCTCCGACTAGTTTTCGCGTTGCCGATTCATAAAGCTAAATTCTGTGTCGCAATTGGGTGGAGGTATCCACAATGGGTACTTGTCGGCCGATAAATTTTCGAACAATCCAAGGTCCAAACCGGAAACCCTGACGCTGGAAAGCAGTTCTTGAACGAATTTGGAATATTCCACATTGGGATCGATCAAATCGACTCCAACTAAGATTACCGGACGCTGCGTTGGGTCTTGTCGATTTTCAGTCTCGGACAAAGCCCCTTGGTATGCGCCTACGTCGAGTCCCAATGCTTGAGTTTCGGCATTTGATTCAAGCAATCCATGCAATCCCGAACACAGAAAACCTGCTCGTTGCTGAGACAGATTTTGATCCAACTGTGTGGTTTTCGATTGAAGACCTATTCCAATCACTACATCAAAACGCTCTAGCTCTGCGCGAGCCTCTGGTGTCGAAAGTAGCCTCCAGAGGCTGACATCAGAAACGTTGTCTGGTCCGACGAATAGAGTTGATGATTGAAACTCCCAGTATGCTACCCCGTCGAACAAATGGATGATGACGATCAGCTTTTCTATCGCCGTTTTTTGATCGACAATGTGTATCTCGGTCGAGTTTTCCGTGAGCTTTGTCTGCCGCGAGCCAATAATTGCGATATCGCCAGTACTCGTGGTCAAAGAGCGTACTTCAGTGAGTTCTCTGCTTAATTCTGACACTTTGAAGCTCAGCGCAGCAATTTCATAAGCTCTATCGATCGCGGAGAATCTCTGGCGCGCCGATGCTAGTATTCTGTCAATGCCCTTTTGAAGCCGTTTTTCGGTAGTTGCGAGCAGTACTTGCCTCTCGATGGCCGCCCTCTCAGCAATGCGAAAACTGGAGTCAAGTTTTGTAACTTGGTATACTAAAAATGTTGGAATTGCAGGGATCAAGAAAGCCAGCGCAAGTATGCCCAATCTCGTTTGCCAAGGGACAGCGAAGGTTCCTGCATCAGAACTGAAACTTGCGCTTCCTTTCCACGCCATTGCCCAAACCGTTGGGCTCAATGAGAGGATTGCCCCTAAAGTACCGAGCGCCGTAAGCGCAGCCGCGCCCAGAATCACATAGTGCACCGTTCGTGTTTCCCCGAGTACATTTTGGAACAATGTCCCAATCTCCAATCTTCCCGTAAAAGTAGATAGCGACTTCGAGAACTTGCTGGAAGCCCGATCTACTAAATCCGATGCTGGACTGTCCTCGCCGATTCCCATCTTCATCCCCACACAGCAAGCCCAAGGTACATTGAGCCAATGACCGCAACGCACCCTACGAGGCCGCGTTTGCCGGATGTGTGTCGTCATCCCGGTTTCGCCGCAGGCGAAGACCGCAGGCCCAGGCTTTTCATGATCCAGGGCCGCATGAGATCACTTGTGCGTTGTGGGCCAGACAGGCGGCGGCAGGTCATTCCTCAGTTCAACCGTGTAAGATTCCAGCACCCTGAAAACGATCTGGACCAGATCATGGGTCCCGGCATCCCCTTCCAGGGGTCCCTTTGAGACGTACCGCCGCTTGGCCCTGTCCGGCGCGGTGCGAAGGGCGACATAAAGATCGGTTTTGAGATCACGCATGCAACAGATATAGCGCATCTGAGAATTTATGAGAACATATGATGAACAAAATCCACAGGAATGGCTCCGCCAGCCACCGCGATTTTGTTGCACTCGCGCGCCCTTGTCCCACAAAAATCCCGCCCCTCGCCCGCCCAACCCCCTGAAAACAAACGCACAAAAAAATAATCGCCCCCTGCGATTCCGACCGGGTATCGGCCCGCGTTATTATCCGGCCCATGAGCCCCGAGCGACCCCTTCCCGAGTTCTGGTATCCGATTGCGCGGATGCTCCTTGTGCTGAAGACCTTGCTCGCGGCCACGCAGCCGGGCGGCTACGGCGCCATTGCCGCGCAGGTCCACCGGGAGCTGATCTATGCCGGCGCCTTTGTGCGCCGCTATCTCCTCGCCCTCGCGCAGGGTCTCGCCCTCCCGCCGCTGCGCGTGCGGGCGCCCACCCTGCCCCGAACGGCCGGGCCGGAAGCCATCCCGCCGCGCCGCCCCCGGCTGCAAAACCCCTTCCCCCTCGCCGAGCCGCCGCCCGAGCCCCGCCCGCCGCGCGCCCGGCCGGACGCGCCCGCCAACCCCCATGTGGACTGGGCCATCGCCCTCCACCGCACCGAAATACTGCTCGCCGCTCTCCGGCGCCCGCTGCCGATGGCAAGGCGCCTCGCCCGCCGCCTCGCGCGCGGCGCGCCGCCTGTCTTACGCGAGGCCGCCGTGCCCTGGCACGTGCTGCGCGCCCTGCCGCCCGCTCTGGACTGTCTATTGACCCGTCTGGACTGCCTGGCCCGGCCGTCTCTCTGGTCCGGCCTCGATCCGGATACCGGCTAGCGCGCTCACCAGATCCCGCTTGCCACCCCCGCCATCATCCCGGCGCCCAGTTCGCGGCATTTCGCCAGCGTCTGCGGCGGCAAAGTCTTGCGCGCCAGTATTTCCTCCGGGGTCTGAGCATCCGTATTGACGATCATCGGCGGCTGAACTTCCTTCAGGCGCCACCCGGTCGCGATCCGCGCCAGCTGCCGCGCCGCATTTTCCCCGTCCGATCCCGCGCAGATCATCTGCGCATAGGGCCGCCCCTCGATGCGCCCCAGAACGGGATAATAACACCGGTCAAAAAATTCCTTCATCTCCCCGGACAGCGCCGCCAGATTCTCCGGCCCCGCAAAAAGATACCCCGCCGCCGCCAACACATCCTCCGCCTGCGCCTCACTCGCCCGCAATATCCGCGCCTCGCCTTCCCCTTTCGCCCCCTCAAACGCCGCCCGCGCCATCGCCTCACTGCCCCCGGTGCGCGAATGCCAGATGATCAAAAGCTGTTTCATGCCCCCAACTAATCAGAGGTCGAGGCAGATTGCGAGTTCCGTGGTATCCTGAAACCTTCCCCAAGGAGGTTCCCCATGCCCCTCGCCCATGACCGCCCCGTCACCTTCCTCGGCACTGCCAACCACAAGACCGCCAAGGCCTTCTATACCGGCACGCTCGGCCTCACCCTCGTCTCCGAAGACGACTTCGCCGCCGTCTTCGATCTCGCCGGAACCATGCTGCGCCTGTCGACCATTCCCGGCTTCACGCCCAATCCCCACACCGTGCTCGGCTGGATCGTGCCGGACATCCGCGCCTCCATCGCCTCGCTCTCGGCCAAGGGCGTGAAGTTCGAAATCTACGAAGGCTTCGGCCAGGACGAAGCCGGCGTCTGGTCCGCCCCCGGCGGCGGCCCGAAGATCGCCTGGTTCCTCGACCCCGAAGGCAACAATCTCAGCCTCACCCAGTTCAGCTGACCCGTTTATCCCCGCCCTGCCATCTGGCATAGACACACGAATGACCGTTCGCATTGCCGCCTTCTACAAGTTCTTCCGCTTCCCGGACTATGCCGAGCGCCGCCAGTTGCTGGCGCAGCGATTCTGCGCCCTCGGCATTAAAGGCACGCTGCTGCTGGCGGAAGAAGGCGTCAACGGCACGATTGCCGGCGCGCCGGACGCCATCGAGTCGGCCCTGTCGGAACTGCGCGCCTTGCCGGGCGCCGAGGCTCTGGGCGCCAAGTTCTCCGAAGCCGGCGACATGCCTTTCGCGCGCCTGAAGGTGCGTCTCAAACGCGAAATCGTCACCATGGGCGTGCCTGGTACAGACCCGAACGCGCTCGTCGGCTCCTATGTGAAGCCGGAAGACTGGAACGCCCTGATTGCGGATCCGGACACCGTCCTGATCGACACCCGCAATGACTACGAAACCACGCTCGGCACATTCGAGGGCGCAATTGATCCGCAGACGGAAAGCTTCCGCGAGTTCCCGGACTGGTTCCGCACCTTCCGCGAAAAACTCGAAGCCGAAGGCCGGACGCCCAAGATCGCCATGTTTTGCACAGGCGGCATCCGCTGCGAAAAAGCCACCAGCTTCGTCAAGTCCGAAGGCCTCGAAGATGTGTTCCATCTGGAAGGCGGCATCCTGAAATATCTCGAAACCGTACCCGAAGGCGAAACGAAATGGCGCGGCGAATGCTATGTCTTCGACGAGCGCGTCTCCGTGCGCCACGATCTCACGCCGGGCGAGCATGTGCTCTGCCATGCCTGCGGCCGCCCGGTCTCGCCTGAAGGCCGTCAGCATAAAGATTATGTCGAAGGCATCTCCTGCGCCGCCTGCATCACCGAGATGACCGAAGAGCAGCGCGCCCGATTCGCCGAGCGCCAGCGCCAGATCGACCTTGCCAAGGCCCGCGGCGAAAAACACATGGCGCCCGCGTCCCGCGATCCATGACTGTCCTCTATTCCTTCCGCCGCTGCCCCTACGCCATGCGTGCCCGGATGGCCCTCGCTGCCTCCGGCCGTCCCGTTCGCGTGCGCGAAATCATCCTGCGCGACAAGCCGCCCGAGATGCTCGCCGCAAGCCCGAAAGGCACCGTACCCGTCCTTGTGCTGACAGATGGCCGCGTCGTTGACGAGAGCCTCGACATCATGCATTGGGCTCTGGCGCAGTTCGACCCGGAAAGCTGGCTAGCCACCGACGCCGCAGAAACCGCCCGCCTCATCGCGCAGAATGACGGCCCCTTCAAACGCGCCCTCGACCGCTACAAGTATCCGGATCGCCACGCCGCCAGCGAGTCCGCGAACGCCCGCGCCACAGGCATGGAAATACTCAGTGGTCTGAGTGATCGCATCGCCGTGAATGGTGGCCAGCTCTTTGGACCCGCGCCCACGCTGGCCGACATCGCCATCTTCCCATTCGTGCGCCAGTTCGCCGCGACCGACGCTGACTACTGGTCCGCGAGCGCCTCCGCGCCGATCCAGAGCTGGCTGGCCGGCCACACGGCCCACCCTCGCTTCACTGCGATCATGACCAAGCTGCCCCGCTGGCAGGCCGGCGACACCGAGCCGCTACTCGCCGCCCTCTGACAGGATCGCTGCCCGCACATCCTCGAGCGGAAACAGCGGCCCGGGATCCAGATTGCGCCTGAGCGGTTGCCCGCCGCAATCGCCCTGCATCCGGTCGTCCAGCGCTGCGTGTGTCACGATCGCCTCCGGCGGCAGATCATATCGCGCGGCAATCTCCGCTACGAGCGCCTTCAACGCCCCGATCTGCACTTCAGTAAACGGCTCGATTCCGTCGCCCCGGTTCACCAGTTCGATGCCGATCGAGCGCTGGTTCACCCGCGCCATGATCCCGCCAAAGCTCACATGCCCCGCCGTGCGCAGCTCCGGGCGTTGCTGCGCGATGTCGCCGTCTCGTCCCACGACGTAGTGAATGCTCTTGCCGCCTTCGCCGAGGAACCAGTCGCGCCAGAATACGGCTGTGCCACCTGCCGGTGTGAAGTAGACCGCGCCGTCCTTGCAGGTCGGCCCGCCGATCGAGTGAATCACAATCAGGTCAATCTCGCTCGCTTCGCGCGCCGCTCCGCCATGCGGGAAATCTTCCGGCAGCCGGTCGATGGTCAGGGTGGGCGCAGCCGCTTCCTCCGACGGATCTGGCTCCTCGGGCAGATGAACCGCCTCGGGCGATGCCGCGCAGCCCGCCAGAAAAATTGCGGCTGCGGCCCACGTCATGCGCATTCGTCTCATCGCGGCGAACCTCCCTGCCATGATCAGCCTGACACCGGAGTCTGTCAGAACTGGACGCGCTCAGGCAACCAGGCGGGCGCCGTTTTGCCCCTTGCAAAATCCGGCGCCGGGCGTAAAAGCGCGGCTTCCCGACGCGGACGCCTTGTTGCGACCGCCAAAAATGATGGCATCGGAGTGTGGCTCAGCCTGGTAGAGCACTAGCTTCGGGAGCTAGGGGTCGGAGGTTCGAATCCTCTCACTCCGACCATCTTCAAGCATTTACGCGCAGCGGAAAATCTGGTCCGGGGGACCAGATTTCGCTTTAAGATGCTCGAAGCGTAAGCGAGAGCCCGCCACCAAAATACTCACCGCAATTCCTTCCGGATCACCAGCTTCAGCCCAGACCAGACCGCATCGACCGCGCAGACTTTCACATCGACAAAACCCATCGGCAACGCGACCGCGCGGATCACATCTTCGGTGATATCGGTCTCGACCTTCGCGGCTTTCTTTGGCCAGGAGACCCAGACCATTCCGTCTGGAGCCATGATCAGCCTCAACTTCGCGAGATCCGCCTCGAGCCTCGCGGCGACGGTATGAAACAGGTGCGCGGCGCCGATCCCCTTTGCGGGCCGCGCGACATAACGCGGGCAAACGACGGTCTCGATTTCGGCGCGCACAGAGGCCGGCATATCCTTCGCCCAGAGCGGCCCGCCGTCTGCAAATCCGAGCTTTCTGGCGAGCGGCGTTCCCGAATATCCGGCTGGCATGTCACACCCTCCGCCGGTCCGGCTCAGCCCTTGAGGGCCGCGCGCACGGCGTCAAGCGCAGCGTCCGCCTTCGCCGCATCCGGCCCGCCGGCCATCGCCATGTCGGGCCGTCCGCCGCCGCCTTTGCCGCCGACCGCTTCGGCTGCAACTTTCACCAGGTCGACGGCCGAATACTTGTCGGTCAGGTCCTTGGTGACGCCGACCGCCACGCCGGCCTTGCCGCCTTCGGTGCCGATGAACACGACAATGCCCGAGCCGATCTGCGTTTTCGTCTCATCGACCAGCGTGCGCAGGTCCTTGCCGCCGACGCCTTCCGCCACGCGGGCGATCAGGTTGACGCCGTTGATCACTTCCGGGCCAGACGGCGCGCCGGCGCTGCCGCCCATTGCGAGCTTGCGCTTGGCTTCGGCGAGCTCTTTCTCCAGCGTCCGGCGCTCTTCGCTGAGCGCGGCAACGCGGCGCGGCAGGTCTTTCAGCGGAACTTTCAGGCTTTCGGCCACATCGGCTGCAATCTGCGCGCGGCCTTTGAGGTAGTTCAGAGCTTCAGCGCCGGTTGCGGCCTCGATACGGCGGACGCCCGCAGAGACACCGCCTTCGGAGAGGATCGCAAACACGGCAATGTCGCCCGAGCGTTCAACATGGATGCCGCCGCACAGTTCCACCGAATAGGACCGTCCGCCTTCGGACGGCTCACCCATCGACAGCACACGGACTTCATCGCCATACTTCTCGCCGAACAGCGCGAGGGCGCCGGCTTCGATGGCCTGTTCCGGCGTCGATACCTTGATGCCGGTCGCGATGTTGGCGCGGATCTGCGCATTGACCTCGTCCTCGACGGCCTCGATCTGCGCCGGCGTCATCGGGGCGCCGTGCGAGAAGTCGAACCGGAAACGGTCGGCCTCCACGAGCGAGCCTTTCTGCGTGACATGTTCGCCCAGCACCTTGCGCAGCGCGGCATGCATCAGATGGGTCGCCGAATGGTTGGCCATGACCTGTTTGCGGCGCACGGCGTCAACGATCAGCTGCGCGCGCGCGCCAACCCTGACGCTTCCGGACACCAGCTCGCCCATATGCACATGCAGGTCGCCGGCGCGCTTCTGGACATCGCGCACGATGAAGCGCGCGCCGTCTTCGAAGACGATTTCGCCATGGTCGCCCGCCTGGCCGCCGGACTCCGCATAGAAGGGTGTTGCATCGAAGACGAGCTCGCCCGCGCCGGCCGACAGCGTCTGCACGACGGCGCCGCCAGCGGCAATCGCCACGAGCTTTCCGTCGCCTGTGGTGGCTGAATATCCCGTGAACTTTGTTGCGTCATTCCTGGCGCGCACGTCGAACCAGATTTCTTCCGTAGCCTGATCACCCGAGGAGAATCCTGCTGCACGGCTTGCATCACGCTGAACGCCCAATGCCGCCTCGAAACCGGCCTCATCCACTTCCAGACCGCGGCCGCGCAGGATGTCCTGCGTCAGGTCCAGCGGGAAACCGAACGTATCGGACAGGCGGAAGGCCACATCGCCCGGCAACGCCGCGCCGGGGCTGAGATCGGCGACCGCCTTGTCGAGCAGGGCGAGGCCATTGCCCAGCGTGCGCTGGAAGCGCGCCTCTTCTTCCCTGATCGCCGTTTCGATCGCGACCTTGGCACGACCAAGCTCCGGATAGGCCTTGCCCATTTCGGACACCAGCGCCGGGACGAGCCTGTGCATCATCGGCTCGCGCGCGCCCAGCATATGGCCATGGCGCATGGCGCGCCGCATGATTCGGCGCAGCACATAGCCGCGCCCTTCATTGGAGGGCAGCACACCGTCCGCGACGAGGAAGGCCGAGGTGCGCAGGTGGTCCGCGATCACCCGGAACGAGGCGGTCTTGTCGCCTTCGGCCTTCTGGTCATACAGGTCCTGCTCAGCATTGATCAGGGTACGGAACAGGTCGATCTCGTAATTGTTGTGCTTGCCTTGCAGCACGGCCGCGATGCGCTCGAGCCCCATGCCGGTGTCGATCGACGGTTTCGGCAGGTTGGTGCGCTTGCCGCCCTCGTGCTGCTCATACTGCATGAAGACGAGGTTCCATATCTCGATGAACCGGTCGCCGTCCTGATCGGCGCTGCCCGGCGGGCCGCCGAAGACCTTGTCGCCATGGTCGAAGAAGATTTCCGAGCACGGCCCGCACGGGCCGGTATCGCCCATCGACCAGAAATTGTCGCTGGTCGAGATGCGGATGATGCGGGAATCGTCAAAGCCCGCAACCTTCTTCCAGATCGTCGCGGCCTCTTCATCCTCGCCGTAAACCGTCACCAGCAGGCGTTTGGCGTCGAGCCCGTAATCCTTCGTGATCAGCTCCCAGGCGAGGCGGATCGCGTCATCCTTGAAATAGTCGCCGAAGGAGAAATTCCCCAGCATTTCGAAGAATGTGTGGTGGCGCGCAGTGTAGCCGACATTGTCGAGGTCATTGTGCTTGCCGCCAGCCCGCACGCATTTCTGCGAGGTCGTGGCGCGCGGCGCAAACGGGGTCTCGGCGCCGGTGAAGATGTTCTTGAAGGGCACCATGCCGGCATTGACGAAAAGCAGGGTCGGGTCGTTCTGCGGCACCAGCGGCGCGGATGGCCGGCGCGTGTGTGCGTTCTTCTCAAAAAAGCTGAGGAACGTTTCCCTTATCTCGTTAACGCCTTGCATCTGTCGCTTCTGGTCCTTGCCACTCTTGAAGGGAATCCCGGTGCCCGCCTTAGCCGAGGCGCGCGCAGGATTACAGAGGCGATATAAAGGCCCCTTTGCAGCCCGCCAAGACAAGGCGCGCCGCAAAGGGGACTTCTTCCAGCCCGGAGATCGATAGGCCGGAAGCTTGCCCCGCCCGGATCACGCGAATGCATCGCGCAGCCCGGCGAGGCCGGCGACCTCCCACGTTGCAGGTGGAAGGCCGCAAAACCCTTGTTTTCAGACCCGCCGGATCAACCTTCGGCGGCGTCAGGTGCCTCATCATCCTCACCGGCATTCATGCCCGCCGCAAGGAGTTCATCTGCGAGAAGTCCTGCATTTCGCCGGACGGCATCCTCGATTTCATCGGCAATGGCCACGTTATCCTTGAGGAATTGCCGTGCTTTTTCACGGCCCTGCCCGATACGTTCGCCATTATAGGAGTACCAGGACCCCGATTTCTCGACCACATTGGCCTTTACGCCGAGATCAATCAACTCACCGGTCTTCGAAATACCCTCGCCATAGAGGATATCGAACTCGACCTGCCGGAATGGCGGGGCGACCTTGTTCTTGACGACCTTGACGCGGGTCTGGTTGCCGATCACGTCTTCGCGTTCCTTGATCTGGCCGATCCGGCGGATGTCCAGACGCACAGAAGCATAGAATTTCAAGGCATTACCGCCCGTCGTGGTCTCCGGGTTGCCGAACATCACACCGATCTTCATGCGGATCTGGTTGATGAAGATCACCATGCATTTCGACTTGGAGATCGAGCCCGTCAGCTTGCGCAGGGCCTGGCTCATCAGGCGGGCCTGCAGACCGGGGAGCGAGTCGCCCATTTCGCCTTCCAGTTCGGCGCGCGGCGTCAGCGCCGCCACGGAGTCGATGACCAGGAGGTCCACGGCGCCCGAACGCACCAGCGTATCGGCGATTTCCAGCGCCTGTTCGCCCGAATCAGGCTGTGAGATCAGCAGGTCGTCCAGATCAACGCCCAGCTTGCCCGCATAGACCGGGTCCAGCGCGTGTTCGGCGTCGATAAAGGCACAAACACCGCCATTCTTCTGGGCTTCGGCCACGCAATGCAGCGCCAGCGTCGTCTTGCCCGAGCTTTCCGGCCCGAAAATCTCGATGATCCGGCCTTTCGGCAGTCCGCCGATGCCCAGCGCGATGTCGAGACCGAGTGAACCGGTCGAAACCGCCTCGATATCCATCGATTTCTTGTCACCCAGGCGCATCACGGAGCCCTTGCCGAAGGACCGCTCGATGTTCCCGAGCGCCGTTTCGAGGGCCTTTTGCTTGTCCACGCCGGTTTCCTTCTGCACGAGAGCGAGTGCGGGTTTGCTCATGAGTCGTTATCCTTTGGTCTACCATGGGGGCCAGTTTGGCAAGGCCCCCGATTGCCGTTGCTGGCAGGATGTGTACACTATTTGTTCCAGAGAACAAAGCAGAAACTTTTGCCCGGCCCTGCTTTTCTTTTTGGCGCCGGTCGGGCATACTCGGCGGCATGCTCACACGTTCCGGAAATTCCGGCGGGGAAGCCCGCCTTCGCTATGGCGACAATGACTATGACATCCTGTCTCCGGGCAGTTTCGTCACCTGCGCGGTGACAGGTCGGCCGATTCCCCTCGGCGCGCTACGCTATTGGAGCGTTGACCTGCAGGAAGCCTATTGGGACGCCGAAGCCGCTGCGCAGCGCCTGTCAGCGGCGGAGTGACCCTGCGGCGCGGGATCGGGGCCGCCCTGCTGGCGCTGGCCGCCTGCTCGGCTGCGCCGCCAGCCAATACGCCGGAACCTGTCACCGATGCGCCGGCAGACAATGCCGTGCCCGAGGTGCCCGTTCACGAAGACGCGCCCGGCTTGCCTGAGCCGGACGCGCTGGCGCGCCTTCCGCTCGCCGAGGCCTGCGACGGCATCCTCAAGCAGGGCGGCCTGATCGTCTGCCATGGCGCGACCGGCGACGCCTTCCGCTTCGGCGAGGTGATCCTGACCGCCGACGAGACCGGCGCCGTCCAGTTCGGCCTCGCCCGCAATGCCCCGGCCAGCGTCACGGTCGAGTCCGGCGGCGAAACGCTGGTCCTGCCCATCGCGGCGCGCAGCGATCCGTCCCGCACCGTGCCCGGCCTCGATTGCGACAAGGTGGATGCGCGCACCCCGGCGCAAAAAGCCCACGCCGCCGACAGTTGGGAAAAGAAACAGGCTTCGTTCAACGCGCTGCTGGAGGGCCGCGGCGCGCTGGGCGGGTTCGCCGCGCCGTCCGCCGCGCGCGCCTCGTCACCCTTCGGCCCCGAGCGGCGCTATACCGGCGTCTCGAAAACCAGCGGCAAGCCCTGCGATTCCCTTTCGGTCCATCAGGGGCTCGACTTTGCCGCCCCGCCTGGCTCGCCCGTCACGGCGTCGGCGGCTGGCACGGTGACGCTGGCGGATCCGGACCTTTATTATGAAGGCGGCGCCGTGTTCATCGATCATGGCCAGGGCCTCCTCTCGGTGTTCATGCACCTGTCGGCGCTACACGTCTCGGCCGGAGACGAGGTCACACCCGGCCAGTTGATCGCGCACTCCGGCGATACCGGCCGCTCTTCAGGGCCGCACCTCCACTGGGGCGTCAAATGGCGCAATCCCGCAAGCACCGACCGCAGCGGCGATTTTTATCTGGACCCCGCGCTCCTGCTGTCTCTGCCGGCGGCGGCATCCGGCGAGGACGCGGTGCCCTGATGTCAGAGACCGGCCCGCGCGGCCGGATTGAGCTGCCAGACGCGC
This sequence comes from Hyphomonas sp., assembly GCA_040223555.1. Lineage (GTDB taxonomy): Bacteria > Pseudomonadota > Alphaproteobacteria > Caulobacterales > Hyphomonadaceae > Hyphomonas. The sequence continues at coordinate 224,601 of JAVKGA010000007.1, read as the reverse complement.
AGGTTCAGCGCCGATGCGATTGTCACCCATGCAAGGTAGGGCGCCAGCATCGCTGCCGCGACCGGACTGACGGGTGCAAAGGCCGCCATCACGGCCGCAATCGAGATCCAAAGCAGGATGACGATGACGAAGCCGAGCCCCATCCGGCGCAGGCCGAAGAACACGCCGGACCAGCTCGCATTGATCGCGAGGCTGAGCCCGTAGAGCATCAGGATGCCCGCCATGGCCGGACCGCCGGCGAGCCAGACCAGCCAGCCCGCCACGGCATTCAGCACGAACAGGATCGACCAGGTCACCGGGAAGGCCCAGTTCGGCGGGGTCCAGGAAGGCTTGGACAATGACGCGTACCAGGCGCCGGGCCGGAAGATTGCGCCGCTGGAGGCCGCCGCAAGATTGGCCAGCACAAACAATCCCAGCACGGCAATGTTTTCTGGTGTGACCATGATCTCCTGCCCCGGGAACAATCCCCTGCCGCCTATATGGGGCGGCGCCTGCGCCGGGCGAAGCGCTTCCTTTGTCAGCGCTGCTTTTGCGTGCGCCACAACACTTCATTCGCGCCTACCAGCCGTGCCAGCCGGTCCAGTTCCGCCTCGAGCTTCGCCTGGCGCGCATTGGTCCATTTGACGCCCGCCTCCGGCCAGACCGTGTGCACGCTCAGCACGCCTTTCTCGCGGTCGGACTTGATCTCCATCCGCCCGACCATCCGGTCGCCCTCGAGCAGCGGATAGACATAATAGCCCCACTGTCGCTTGGCCTCCGGCACGAAGATTTCGATCCGGTAGTCAAAGCCGAACAGCCGCGTCAGCCTGTTCCGGTCGCGGATTACGGGATCGAACGGATTGAGGATGCGCAGCCGCCCGGCCGGCGCTGGCGTAGCCGCGAGCCGCGTTTCGATATCCGGCAGGGCGAGCGCGGCAGTCCATTGTCCGCTCACGGATTCAATTTCGACCGGCACCAGTTCGTCTGCATTTGCCGCTGTCCAGGCCTTCACCTCGTTTAGGTCTGCCGCCGCCCAGAAGCGTTGGATATCACCCGGCGTGCCGAAGGCGAGGCGTGACAAGGCCTCGCGGCAGAGCCAGTCCACCTGCGCCTCGTCCTCGTGCGCCGCCTCAAGGTGGTGGGAGGGGATAACGCGGTGCGTCAGGTCATAGAACTTGGTGAAGCCTTCGCGGTGAGAGGTCGAGAGCTCCCCCGCATACCACATGTAATCGAGCGCCAGCTTGTGCGGCGGGCGCCGCCACATCTCGCGCTTGCCGACGATCTTCGTGTCGAAGGCCTTGGTGCTGAGCGGGCCTTCCGCTTCGATCCGTGCCCGGATGGCGGCGCGGCCGGCGTCGTCCAGCATGCCACGATGCCATTCCCAGCCGCGCACTTTTTCTTCCATACGGCGGAACTGGCGCTGCCACATCGGATAGAAATCCATCGGGATGACGGAGGCATCATGCGTGAAATGTTCGAACACGTGCCGGTCGCGCCCGAGGCATTTTTCCAGCATCGGCTCACGGTAATTCTGGTTTCGGCTCCACAGGATATGGTCGTGCGCGCGCGCCACCACGCGGATCGTATCCAGCTGGACAAAGCCCAGCTTTTTGATCGTACCCGGAAGGTCCACCGGCCCGGTCGGCGCTGCCGACAGGCCCTGCGCGTCGAGCCATAGCCGGCGCGCGTCACGGTTTGAAATCCGCAATGCCATCTTTTGCCCCCCGGCGTACCGATTCTATTTCGCGCTGTAATCCTTGATCAGCCGCTTGCCCTGTTCCCATTGCGCCGCCCAGATGATCACGGTCGGCGATGACGCGATATAGACATCTTTTGCCTCGCCGGCGCCAATGCCTTCGACCATGCCGATCATGTCTGCCGCGATCACGGACAGGTCAATCGGATGGCCGGCCGCTGACAGCCGGTTTTGCGCCGCGACGCGCGCCGCATCGGCAGCGACCGCATCCACATAGACCACGATCTTTTCCTTGCCTTCGACCGGTTGCGTCATCGGATCACCGTCCGGGCCAGTAATATAGAAGACTGGCGGGCGGGTCTCATCGCCGCCGACCAGCGCGGAGTTTTCCGTGCTCGTGCGCCAGATGATCTGGCCGCCGGTCAGTTCGATCAGCTCGGCCGCGTTGATCAGCCGCCCTTCCGCCTTGTCACCCAGCCCGGCCTTCGTGGCTGTCCTGGCCGCATCGCCGGCATCCAGGAAGGCGACCACGACTTCGCCCTCCGGCTTGCCATCCTTGCGGCCCAGCACTTCCATCATCGACGCACCCGTCTCCGGATCGGTCGGTACCACGACATAAAGCCCGCTCATCGCGTCCTTCAGGGCCGCCAGGCCCGGCATCTTCTCCGCCAGCGCGAAGGGCGGGGTCATCAGCATAATGGCGGCTGCAGTCAGAGTGCGTATCATCTTCAGGCCCATTCGATTCATTCAGCCGACAGCCTATCCGGCACATCCCCGGCGTCCAGAGTCCGGAATCAGTGATTTTCAGTAAGGATCGGTAATCTCGGGCGGCGGGGCGAGCTGGACATCAATCGCCGAAACCACCGCTTCCGGCCAGTCAAACTGGCAGGCCGGGGCCGCAAAACTCGCCAAACCATCAGAGCTCACCGTTCGCGCGTCCCGGCGGCGTCACGGCATCAACAGCGTCGCCCCGCTCGTCTTGCCGCTTTCCAGCGCCCGGTGCGCCTCGGCGGCGTCCTTCAGCGCGAACCGCTGGCCGATATCCGCCGTCAGCACGCCTGTCTCGATCAGGCTGAACAAGCGCTTCGAGCCGCGCGCCAGCGACTCCGGCGTGTCTGTAAAATTGAACAGGGTCGGCCGCGTCATCACCAGCGAGCCGCCGGCCGCGAGGCGTCCCGGCGGGATCGGGTCTGCCGCGCCGGACGCATTGCCATAGGTGATGAACCAGCCGCGCGGGCGGAGGCTCGACAACGACGCCTCGGCTGAAATCTTGCCGACACTGTCATATACAACGTCTACGCCCTTGCCGCCCGTCAGTTCACGGACCTTCTTCGCCACATCGTCATAGCCGACGACAACATCATCCGCGCCGAGCGCCCGCGCCTTCTCTGCCTTCGCCTCGCTGGACGTGACCGCAATCACCCGCGCGCCGATATGCTTCGCCCAGGGCGTCAGCAGCGTGCCGACGCCGCCGACCGGCGCCCAGACCAGCGCGGTCTCGCCTTTCTGCAATGGCCGGATCTCTTCCAGCAGCATCCACGCCGTCAGCCCCTTCAGCAGCACGGCGGCGGCCTCCTCGTCGCTGATCCCCGCCGGCAGCGGCACGACCGACGCGGCCGGCCCGGTATAATGCGTCGCGTAAGTGCCGCGCCCGGTATAAGCCACGCGCTCGCCGGGCTCGACATGCAGCACGCCTTCGCCAACCTCTTCGATAATGCCCGCACCTTCCGACCCCGGAACAAATGGCAGCGGCATCTTGTAGAGGCCCGTGCGGTGATAGGTGTCAATGAAGTTCACGCCCACCGCCGTCTGGCGCACCAACACCTCGCCCGGCCCCGGCGCACGCGGCTCGAACTTGTCCACGGTCAGCACGTCAGGCCCACCGGTTTCATGGATGCGAACGGCATAGGCATTTGGAAGGGTCATTTTTCGGTCCTCGATGGCTTTCCTCCCTTCAAGACCCGGCGCGCGGCGGCGTCAAACCCTGTCATAAAAATCTCACTCGACAAGGCAGGTTTGTTCTTGTTATGTTCATTTCCTGCAAGGAGGACAAAAACAATGATTGGCTATGCAACACTGGGCGTTCGCGATCTCGAGAAAGCCGGGAAATTCTATGACGCCATTGCCGCCGAACTCGGCACGCCGCGCATGTTCACCACGGATACGTTCATCGCCTGGGGCACGCCGGACGGCGCGGCGGGGATCGGCGTCTGCTATCCGCATGACGGCAAGCCGATGAGCGCGGGCAATGGCAACATGATTGCGCTGCAGGCGAAGGACAAGGCGCAGGTCCACCGGATCTACGATCTCGCCATCAGTCTCGGCGCCACCGATGAAGGCCCTCCGGGCCCGCGCGGCGACACGTTCTATGCCGGCTATTTCCGCGACCCGGACGGCAACAAGCTGAACGCGTTTGTGATGGGTTGAGGCTTAGCGCTCCGCCGTCAGCCATCAATTATGGGCGGCTGGCGGCGGCGGCAGGATCATGCCCTCATAGAGATAGAGGTCCGGCCGCTCAGCGTTGCCGGGACGGATACGTGCGAGCCCATATCTCGACAGGGATACACGGCGCGGCGGCGCGAAGACTGTTCCGGGGACGGGATACATCGCTTCGGCAAACGGCTCGCCGTCAACCGAGACAAGCCGGGCCACCGCAAAGGTCACGCCGCCGGCTTCGATGGGCAGCGGGATCACCACCAGGTCGTCACTCATCAGGCGCCCCCTCAGCTTCCGGTAAACTTCGCCGGGCGTTTCTCAAGGAAGGAGGCTACCCCTTCCTTGTGGTCCGCCGATTTGAAACAGGCCGACAGCGCCGTCACATGCGCCTGCATATGCTCGGGCAATGCCCGCGCGAGGCCTTCATAGACCAGCGCCTTCATGTGCCGGATCGAGAAAGGCGAGGAGGCGAGATAGCGCTCGGCCTCGGCAATCGCCGTGTCCAGCAGCGTCTCCGGCTGCGCCATCGCATTGGCATAGCCGATCTGCATCGCCTCTTCCGCCTCAAGGAAGCCGCCCGAATAAAGCAGCCGCAGCGCGCGCGAATGCCCGATCAGGCGCGGCAGGATCCAGCTACCCGCTCCCGTATCCGGCACCAGCCCCCGGTGCGCAAAATTCCACGCAAAGCGCGTGCGCGGCGTGATGATGCGCACATCGCACTGGCTGGAAAACTCCGCGCCCATGCCCACGGCGTAGCCATCAATCGCCCCGATCACCGGCTTCGGGCAGGCCACCAGCGGCCACCAGACGTCGCCCTCATGCTCCTCGCCGCGCACGCCCCGCGTCTCGCCCGGCTTGGTCGCCAGGTCGGCCAGGTCCGTGCCCGCGCAGAAGGTCCCGCCCGATCCGGTCACGATCAGCACACGGACGGAATCATCTGCGGCTACCTCCCGCACTTTCTCGATGAACGTGCGCAGCATGACATAGGTCATCGCATTGCGCTTCTCCGCCCGGTCAATCGTCAGAATGCCGATCCCGTCATCCCGCTTCTCGAACTTTATGTGATGTTCCGTCATCTCAATGCCCTCCACCCGCCGGCGCAGTGTTTTTCCGCGTCTGGATATTCAGCAGCTCCACCCCCAGCGAGAAAGCGATGGCAAAGTAGAGATAGCCGCGCGGAATATGGAAGCCGAGCCCGTCCGCCACCAGCGCCACGCCGACCAGCAGGATGAAGGCCAGCGCCAGCATCTTCGTCGTCGGGTGTTTCGAAATGAACTTCTCCAGCGGCTCCGCCGCCACCGCCATCACGATGGTCGACAGCACCACCGCCGCAACCATCACCGTCAGGATCGTCGTCATCCCGACGGCCGTGATCACCGAGTCCAGCGAGAACACGATGTTGATCACGAACAGCTGGATGATCACGCCGGTGAAATCCGATTTCGCCTTCGCGTCCTCATGCCCCGTTCCCTCCACCGCCGAGTGGATTTCCTGCGTACCCTTCCACAGGAGGAACAGGCCGCCGGCAAACAGGATCAGGTCCTTCAGCGTCACATATTCGATATGATGTATCGCCTCCTCGTTGCCGCCGCCCATGAACACCGCGATCGCATGCGGCACCTGGAAGAGCGGGCTCTTGTCGGCCTGCAGGATCCAGAAAATCAGGCCCAGCATCGCGATCCGCAGGATCATCGCGCCCCACACGCCGATGCGCGTTGCCTGTTCCTTCTGCTTGCCCTGCAGCTTGCCGGTGGCAATCGAGATGAACAGCAGGTTGTCGATGCCCAGCACGATCTCGAGGAAAGTCAGGGTTGCGAGCGAGCCCCAGAATGCGGGGGATGCGAGGAGTTCAGCCATGTCGTCACCTCTGGTCCGGTTTTGGCGAGTGAACCCTGCGCCGCCCCGTTCGGCAAGGGCTGACGCGGCGGCGCGGCTTGCGCCCGGCCCGTCCCTGCCGCACCGTCTCGGAAAATAAGGAGGCCGCCATGCCAGAATTCCGCCAGATCGATGCCGGCGAGGCCAGCATCCGCGTGGCCATTGAAGGCGCCGGCCCGCTCGTCCTGATGGTCCACGGCTTTCCGGAAAGCTGGTATTCCTGGCGCCACCAGATCGGCCCGATCGCCGCCGCCGGCTTCACCGCCGCCGCGATGGACGTGCGCGGCTATGGCGGCTCGTCGCGCCCCGGCGAGGTTGCCGACTACCGGATGGAAGCCCTCATCGGCGACATCATCGGCGTCGGCGCCGCGCTTTCGCCGGACGCACCCTTCACCCTCATCGGCCATGACTGGGGCGCCCCGCAGGTCTGGAACACGGCGCTCACCAATCCGGACCGGATCGCTGCCGTCGCCGCCCTCTCGGTGCCCTTCTACGACGCCCCGGAATTTTCCTTCGACGATGTCATCAAGCGCGTCTTCGATGACCGCGACCGGTTCTTCTACCAGTCCTATTTCCGCGAGCCCGGCCGCGCCGAGCGCGCGCTCGAAGCGGACCTGCGCAATTTCCTCGCCGCCTTCTACTATTCCATCTCGGGCGATGCGAAGGAGGGCGAATGGAAGCTCGGCCTGACCTCCAGCAACACGCTGATGGACAGTCTCACTGTTCCGGATGTCCTGCCTGCCTGGATGACGACGGCGGATCTGGATTATTACGAAGCCGAGTTCCGCGCCTCCGGCCTGTTCGGCCCGATCAGCCGCTACCGCAACCACACGCGCGATTTCGAATTCCTGAAACCCTTCCGGGGACGAACCATCGACCAGCCCGCCTGTTTCATCGCCGGAGATAAAGACCCCGCCTTCAACGGCTTCGGCATGGTCACAGACCCCATCGGCAAGATGCGCCCCGCTGTGCCGAACCTTGAAATTGCCGTGGTCCTGCCCGGCTGCGGCCACTGGACCCAGCAGGAACGCCCCGCCGAGGTCAACGCCGCGCTTGTGCCTTGGCTGACCAGCCTGAAAGGCCGCGTCATCTGAGCGCCGCAATAAGCGTCTATCTATTTCGCCTGCACCGGCTTAGCTGCGCGCATCCATTGGAGACTCACATGATCCGTAAACTTGCCGCCCTCGCCCTTGCCGCCACCCTTCCGCTTGCCGCCCTAGCCGACGAAGTCTGGTCCCTGCCGAGCGGCAACCAGATCGTCTATGACCGCGACACCGGCGACACGGCCGTGCTGTCCTACAAGCCCGAACAGGGTCTCGAGAATGGCTGGATCTTCATGCCCGGCCTTGCGGGCGTCTATGAAGGCCGGGGCACGTACAAAGGCTATTGGGTCGAAGCCGATGGCGCCGGCGAGGCCTGCCCCGCCGCCTTGGTCGACGCCGAAGGCAATACCTGGAACCGCTGGGGCCTGATCGAAATCAAGTTCGCGAAACCGGACTTCCCCTCGAAACTCAAGATCACCCGCGGCACCTGCCTCGACGGCTTCACCAGCAAGACCATCACCGCCAAACCGGTGGTGGGCGCAGGGATTCAGTAGTCCGCTTACAGACTATTCAACACCCTTTCGAGTATGCGTCACCCTCGACCGGCCTAGCCGGCCTGAGGGCCCATTTCCTGAACTTGCCTCACACACAGCGCCTCCACCTGCCGCTCACCCCGGCGCAGATCGTAGGGCGGGGTTTACCCCGCCACTCGTCTGCCCTGACCGCTTGGCCGCAAAGGCGCGGGGTCACGCGCGCACAGTTTGGTGCTATAACCCCTATCCGCAAGACAAGCTTGCCTTGATGAAACAGGTGGATGCGCATGGTCAGGCCCCAGATTCAAATTCTGTCCGCATTGCTGCTATCATTCTGCCTGGCATCCTGCGGGAAAGCCAGGCAGAACAACAATGAAGAACCGGCTGCATCCACTTCCGAACTCATTGACGTGGACGCAAACAAGGGAGCCCCGCCCCCTGAAAGCCAAACATGTTCGCAAGCATTTTTGCTCGAACGCGCCGATGCCTTTCACAGAGCCGCGCAGGCAGGGCAAGTCGCATACGCAATCTCGTTCTACGAAAGCAAGGAAGCCGCATACTTGTTCCAGATACAGTTCGGCACAGCATCAGACGGAGAAGCAATTTTCCAGTTTAGTCCCGGCACGGATTATACAACTTTACCTATCTCGCCGTATCACGAAGCAGGCGGCCCGGTCGGCGAGCTGGTCGCCTATGTCGAAACCAGCTCAGTTTCTGCGATGACGGATGTGGCCTTTCTGGAATCCGAAATCCGCAGCAAATTCTTTGCCTGCCATTGGATCTGCCGTGACGGCCAATGGAAAGTTTCGAGCCGCCATTCCTGCTTCGAAGAGACAGATGGCCCCTTTGGAATTGATTACGATCAGTAGCGGGTCAATCTCGCAGCCGTAGTGCAGGATATATCCCGCTGCGCATCAAACGACGCCCCCTCCGCAGATACCTGCGCAGGCAGGTATCCAGCTAAAGAAAAACTGGACCCCTGCCTTCGCAGGGGTCTACGGAGCATCATGCTAAAAGCACTGCACAGGGTGAACCCCTACCGCGTCTGCCCGCCATCCACCGGCACCACCGCGCCATTGATAAAGCCCGCCCGTTCCGACAAGAGAAACGCCGCCGTATCGCCGATCTCCTGCGGCGTGCCGAAGCGTTTCATCGGCACTTCCCGCTTGATCCAGCGCCACCATGCATCGGCGCGCGGGCCGGTCGACTGTTTCTCCCAATTGTTGCCGGGAAAGATGATATTGCCCGGCGCGATTGTATTCACACGGACTTTCGTATCGAACGCAAACCGCGCCACGCTCGTCGACAGATGGTTCACCGCCGCCTTGGTCGCGCCATAGTCCAGCGGCGTGCCCAGCGCGCCGAGCCCCGCAATCGAGCTGATGAACAGGAAACTGCCGCCGCCATGCTTCGACATGCGCGGAATGGCGCCGCGCGCGAGGCGAAACGCCGAGTTCAGGTTCTGGTCCAGCCCCGCCTGCCACTCATCATCGCTCACCTCCAGCCCCAGCGGCGAAGGCGACAGGCCCACATTCGCCACCGCCCCGGTGATCGGCCCGAACTGGTCCTCGCACGCGGCCAGCGCCGCCTCAATGGGCGCGGTCTGCGTCAGGTCGCCCGCAAAACTCCACACCTTGTCCTTGCCGAACCGCTTCGCAAACTCCGCCTTCGTCTCCGCCAGCGCCTCGGCCCCGCGCGCCGTCAGCGCCACTTTCGCGCCCTCGCCCAGCAGGCTTTCCGCGATGCCATAGCCAATCCCCCGGCTCGCGCCCGCAATGAAGATCACCTTGTCCTTCAGCCCGAAATCCATCTCGCTTCCTCCGTTTTGTGCATGCTGGCGGAGCCGGCGCGCAAAGGCCAGCCTTCACCCCACGGGAGGCGGGACTGGCCACCCGCCCCGACTCCCGCTTACCCTCCGGCGATGCGCTCTCCCCTCCTCACCTGTGGCGTCGATGAAGCCGGCCGGGGCCCATGGGCAGGCCCGGTCACGGCCGCCGCCGTGATACTCGACCCGGCCCGCCCCATCGCCGGCCTCACCGATTCCAAGAAGCTCACCGAAGCCGCCCGCGACCGCCTCGCCCCCGAACTCCGCGAGCGCGCCCTCGCCTGGGCCATTGCCGAAGCCTCCCCCGAAGAGATCGACCGCCTCAACATCCGCGAGGCCACCTTCCTCGCGATGACGCGCGCGGTTGTCGCCCTCGCCCGCGCCCCCGGCGCCATCCTCATCGACGGCAACGCCCTGCCGAAAAACCTGCCCGCCCCGGCCCGCGCCATCATCAAGGGCGACCTCACCGAGCCCGCCATCTCCGCCGCCTCGATCCTCGCCAAGACCCACCGCGACGCGCAGATGAAAGGCTTCTGCGCCGCCCATCCCGGCTACGGCTTCAGCCAGCACAAGGGCTATGGCACCGCCGCCCATGCCGAAGCCCTCACCCGCCTCGGCCCCTGCGCCATCCACCGCATGACCTTCGCCCCGGTCCGCGCCGCCGCCGAAGCCGGCTGAGCCGCCCCCACGTCAGGATTTGCCATCCTTCGATTTCCGGCGTTACGATGCCTGCGGAGGAAATGCCCATGACCTACGATCTCGTCATCGTCGGCGGCGGTATCGGCGGCAGCGCGCTGGCCGCCGTCATGGCCGAGGCCGGACGCAGCGTCCTGCTGCTGGAAAAATCCGAACAATACGAAGACCGCGTGCGCGGCGAATGGATCGCGCCCTGGGGCGTCGCCGAAACCCGCCGCATCGGCCTGTATGACACGCTGGTCGCCGCCGGCGGCCACCATCTGCGCGACCATGTCACCTATGACGAGAACCTTGCGCCCGAACAGTGCGAAGCCGAAGCCCTGCCCCTCAGCATCTTCCTGCCCGATGTGCCGGGCCCGCTCTGCATCGGACATCCGCACCATTGCCAGACCCTGTTCGATGCCGCCGCTGCGGCGGGCGCGACGGCGCTGCGCGGCGTCAATGTCGAAACCATCACCCTCGGCGACGCGCCCTCCGTCACCTACACGCACGCTGGCAAAAGCCAGACCGCGCGCACCCATCTCATCGTCGGCGCCGATGGCCGCCAGTCCGATGTGCGCGCCGCCGCCGCCATTCCGCTTCATCAGAACAAGCCCCACCACTGGTTTGCCGGCCTCCTCATCGACAATGTCGAAGGCTGGGACCCCGGCCGCCAGGCCATCGGCACCGAAGGCAATTTCGGCTTCCTCGCCTTCCCGCAAGGCGATGGCCGCGTGCGCGTCTATGGCGGCTACGCTCTCGAGGAAAAAGGCCGCTTTGCCGGCGAAGGCGGCGCCCGCCGCTTTCTCGATGCCTTCCGCATGTCCTGCGCGCCGGGCAATGAAGCCCTCGCCGCCGGCACACCGGCCGGGCCGCTCTATTCCTATTTCAACAATGACAGCTGGACCGATGAACCGTTCCGCGAAGGCTGCGTTCTGATCGGCGATGCCGCCGGCTGGAACGATCCGATCATCGGCCTTGGCCTGTCGATCACCTATCGCGATGCGCGCATCGTCTCCGACATCCTGAATGCCACACCTGATGGCGCGGCGCCGGACTTTGCGCCGTATGCGGAGGAACGCGCAGAGCGGATGCGGCGCCTGCGCTTTGCCGGACAGCTTGCCGCCGCGCTGGACATGGAATTCTCCGACGCCGCCCGCGCCCGCCGCCTCAGCTATTTCGAACGCAAGGCCGCCGACCCGATGCTGGGCCTGCACGCGGTCGCCGTCATGGCGGGGCCGGAGAACTGCCCGCCGGAAGTCTTCACCGAGGCCCACCGCGCCCGCGTGCTCGGAGAAACGGCATGAGCCTCGACATCGAAACCTTCAACGCCGCCTGGCTCGGCGCCTGGAGCCGCAAGGATGTCCCCGCGCTGCTCGGCTTTTACGCGCCCGATTGTGTCTACAAGGACAATAACACCGCCGCCGGCATCACCGGCCATGCCCAGCTCGGCCCCTATCTCGAAGGCCTCTTCGCCGCGACGCCGAAAATGATCTACACGCCGGACGAAACCTGGCCCATCCCCGGCGGCTTCTGCGGTCGCTGGTATTGCGCCATTGGCGAGGCGGGCAAGGACGGCGCCATGCGCGGCTTTGACCTCTGCCTTGTTTCCAATGGAAAAATAACGATCAACGAAGTCTATATCCACATGCTTCCGGGCTGAGCGCCTCGTCCGGTTAATGCGCTGTTAACTACGGATCACCGATTCTGGCCCCATCGCGCCCGCAAGGGCCAAACGTGGTGGGTGATGCAATGTTTCTCTTCGACTGGTTCATATTCCGCTGGCATGTCTGGCGCGGCGAAACAGGCATGGGCTACCGGTTCAAGATCACGCTGACCCGCAAGGGCATCCCCGAAGGCAGCGGCATCTACATCTTCGTGCGCCGCCGTTTCGGCTTCTTCCTGGAGCCGCTCTATATCGGCAAGGCGACCAGTTTCCAGTCGCGCCTGTTTGGTCACGAGCGCTGGTGGGAGGCCTGGTGGAAACGCGGCGCCACCGAGCGCCACGTGCTGCTTGTGCGCACGGCCTCCGACCGCGCCCGCATCGAGGAAGACCTGATCCGCCGCTACCAGCCGCGCATGAATGACATCCTCATCCCCCGCGGCGAACTGGACGCGCCCGCCAACGCGCGCCTGCGCCGTTCCTGGCATTGGCGCCAATGGTGGAAAAACCTGTTCCGCCTCCCCTTCGGCAACGGCAACCGCGCAGCCCGCTAGAACAGGACGCAGCCTCCAGCTCCCGTCACCCTCGATGGCAGGGAGAGCTGAGGAATCCGGACTTATCCCTACGAAAAACGCGCCTCCGGAAAAATAAAACCGAGCCTCCTCAAACGCTTGTAAAATACTTGGCCAGAACTTGTCCGCCCCCTCCGTGAGCGGAGGTATACTGCGCGTCAAGAACCCGATGCACGCCTTCGGCCCGGCCCGGACGTCCCCTCGCGAGAGCGATAACCAACTGTCACTGAGCGATAAAAAATGAGAACCAGTGAGAATGGATGAGAAGAAATCGCCCCTCAAAGTGCATGGATCGCAGTCGGATGAGGCAGCCTGGCCAAGGCAAAATCCCCGGCCAACCCCGGCTGCGCCCGGCCGCCCGCGCTTGCCCGGGCGGCGTCTGCATGGCACATCCCGGTTCCATGCCTGATACGCTCGTCCCCACACCCAGCCTGTTCGCCAATGCGCCGGACTCCGTCAGCTTCAGGAAGCTGCGCAAACGCCTCGTTCGCAGCGCGCTTGAGGTCATCGACACTTACGACCTGGTGGATCGCCGCGCAGTCGAGGCCGGCGAGCGCGCCCGGCCGAAATGGCTGGTCTGCCTGTCCGGCGGCAAGGATTCCTACGGTCTTCTCGCCGTCTTGATGGACCTTCAATGGCAGGGCGCGCTGCCGGTGGATCTGATCGCGTGCAATCTGGATCAAGGCCAGCCGGGCTTTCCGAAACATGTCCTGCCGGACTGGCTCGCCTCGGCCGGCGTGTCCTTCAAGATCATCACCGAAGACACCTATTCCATCGTCACCGAAAAAGTTGAGGCGGGCCGCACTTATTGTTCCATGTGCTCGCGCCTGCGCCGGGGCATCCTCTACCGCGTCGCCCGCGAGGAAGGCTGCGACGCCATCGTGCTCGGCCACCACCGCGATGATGCGCTCGCCACGTTCATGATGAACCTCGTGCATGGCGGCCGGCTCGCCGCAATGCCGCCGAAGCTGCTGAACGACGAAGGCGATGTGATGGTGCTCCGTCCCCTGATCACGTCCGCGGAAGCCGATCTCGCCAAGTTCGCAGAGGCGATGAAGTTCCCGATCATCCCGTGCAATCTCTGCGGCAGCCAGGACGGGCTCCAGCGTGTCGCCATGAACCAGCTGCTCAGCGACTGGGAACGTAGGAAGCCCGGCACACGCCAGGTCATGGCAAGGGCGCTTGCAAACGTCCGCCCCAGCCACCTGCACGATGGCCGTGTCTTCAACTTCGCCGCGCTCGCGCCCGGAGGCGCTGGCGAGGATGATCCGAACGTTCCGTTCTGAGCTTACTTCCCGCTTTCAACCGTCAACGTGTACGGAATAAAAATCTCCAGCTCCAGCGGCCCGGAAGGCTGCGTGATGATCCGGCTTTCGAGCCCGGTCAGCGTCACCCGCGCCGGGGCGAAACTGGTTTTCAGTCCTTTGACTTCCGTGGCGATATCCCGCACGAGATCGGCCCGGTGCTTGGTCACATTATGCGCGCCGATGAACTGGTTGTCGCCGAGATAGGCTTCGGTCCGGCCGGCCATCTCGATTGCGTTCACAAAGGCTTTCGCGCGTGCCATCAGCGCCTCGAAGGACTCGTCCTTGCGCGTATCAATGCTCAGCGTCAGCGTGAAACGGCCCGTGCCGCCATAGTCGGTCTGGTACACATCGGTGAACAGGACGGTATCGATATCTGCCGAGGATTGACCCAGTGTGCCGCCCGACAGCGAGAGACCGTCAGCCTCAGCCACCTCGGCCTTCAGGCGGGTGAACATGGTCTCGAGCTCCTTCGCCCGCTCACCGGTATCACGCGTGGCGCTCTGATAGGTCAGCGCCACCATCACGAAATCCGCCGGCACCTGGCGATACACCGCCGGGGCGCTGCGGCGCTGGCTTTCGGCAAGCTGGTTCGACGTCACCATCATGCGCTCCACCTCCTGTGCCAGCGCGAGGCCGGACGGCAGCAGGAAAAGTACAGCGAGAACAGAAGCATTGATTAAGCGGCGCATTGGAACCTCCCTTTGTTCGTCAAACTCGTCGTGTCATTAGCATAGACTGTCAATCAGCCTGCGTCTCCACAGCTACTTCATTCAACAGCGCGGCTAGCGTGCGATTTGTCCACTCTATCCGCAGGTCCTCGTGATGCGCTGCACTTGGGCTGTTCGGGTTACCTCTGTTGAGACCGCGAGACACGCTGGCGAAATCCATTTCATCTGCATACTGATTTAAGCCAAGCTCGGACCAAAGGATTAGCGCAGCCGCAAGCGCAATCTCCGGATCAGACATCAAGTCCGGATTCGATGTCAGATCAATACCGAGGAGGTCCGACAACTTCTTGTACTGGTACCGGCCGGTCACTTGAAGGAATCCGCGGCCTCTGAAGTTCCAGCCGTCGTCTGGCTCGATGTTACCAAGATCCGGCCTGTCCCCGTAAACTGTGTTGGCGATCAGTTTCGGATTCCTCGCGTGCTCTTTCGCGAGTTCAGGGTTGTTTCTGTATACCCTGAAAGTTTTGATCAAGGCCTGCTCGGAGTAGTTTGTGTTTTCTTCGTCGAAGCGGAAGAACCCGGTCTCGACGGCTACCTGGCCCAGAAACCCCGCCATCCTTTCAGGCGTATTCACTTCATAAGTCGCGAACAGATCCGAACGCCCAAGAATGGCAGACTTGAGTTCTTCAGTGACATTGGACTGCCTGGGGATTTCGGCGAACAGTTTGTTCACGCCCGGCACAAAGTCTTTCTTGAGGAAGTCATTTCGCAGCGTGAACCGGTATACGCCCTTGGCGCCGGACTCCCTCAGAGCCTGCATTTCCTCAACAACTTTGTCCCGCTCGGCTATGGCGACGGCAGCCACTTCGCTTGCCGCGTCGGCTGCGGAGGTTGCCATCTCAACGACCTGGTTAGTTGTCGTATAGAAAATCGCGCCACCACCAACAACAATGAGCAAGAAACCCAGCCGAAGCGCAATAAAGCGGAAAAGCCGCCACCCCCTCATCGGCGGAAGACCGAGGGCTTCCGATCCCGTGAGAAACCGGGCCGCTGCTGGCCGTGCGAGATCCTTCAGCCGGGATGCTGCCAGCTGCGCAACGAGCGTACCCTCAGCTCGGGCCTTCAGGTCTTCCAGGCCTGCCTTGTCGTTCGTGGGCGCGAGCCGGGACCAGTCCGACCACAGACTATCCATCCCGATTGCGGATCGATCAGTCGACAACTTTCCAGAAGCAGACAAGGCTGCTGCGGCCATCGCCCGGTCATAAATCTCAGGCCTACCCAGACGCCGCGAGATCGCCCGCACAGTCGCCAACCAGCCATCATGCTTGGACTCACTGCGCCAGGTGGTCAGGTTGACGCGTTGCAGGCGAAAGAATGCGGCCGGCACATCCAGCGCACTGAGTTGATCGAATTCAAGCGGAACCAGCGTGCGCTGCTCGTGGGCAATGGCGCATTCGGCCTTTACCCAATCCCGCTGAAGCGCCGCCGGCGTCCAGCAACCCAGCACGACCTTGGCAGTCTTTACTTCGCGGTCGAGGACGTCCGGAAAAGTGTCGCCGCCATCAAGGCCGTCTATGTCGAAGAACGAATCGAGCCCGAGTCCGTCAAGCGCCGCCTTCAAGGGCGCAATGCGCTCCCGGTCCAGCCGGGCATAAGAGATAAAAATGTCGGCCATCGCCGGTCCCCGTCACGGGACCAGCTTTGGCACAAATTGAGCGTTGAAGCTACGGGATGTCTTACTTGCGCCAGATGGCGGCGAGGGCCGGGTCTTCGACGCCGCCTTCGTATTTGCGCAGCTCGTGGCGGCCGACGACCATGTGGTGCACTTCGTCCGGGCCGTCTGCGAGGCGCAGGGTGCGCTGGCTGGCATACATCCGGGCGAGCGGGGTCCATTGCGAGACGCCGGTGGCGCCGTGGATCTGGATCGCCTGGTCGATGATCTGGCAGACGCGCTCCGGCACCATGGCTTTCACCATCGAGATCCAGATGCGCGCTTCCTTGTTGCCGAGGACGTCCATCGCCTTGGCGGCTTTCAGAACCATCATGCGCATCGCTTCAATTTCAATGCGGGCGCGGGAGATGATCTCGGTATTGCCGCCGAGCTTGGCCAGCGGCTTGCCGAAGGCTTCGCGGCTGAGACCGCGGATGCACATCAGGTCGAGCGCGCGTTCGGCCTGGCCGATGGAGCGCATGCAGTGGTGGATGCGGCCCGGGCCGAGGCGGAGCTGGGAAATCTCGAAGCCGCGGCCTTCGCCGAGCAGCATGTTTTCCTTCGGCACACGGACATTCTCGAAGCGCAGGTGCATGTGGCCGTGAGGTGCGTCCGGCTCACCGAAGACGTGCATCGGGCCCATGATCGTCACGCCCGGATGGGGCAGCGGCACGAGGACCTGGCTCTGCTGGCGGTTGACGTCCGCGCCGTTGTTCGAGCGGCACATGACGATCATGATCCGGCAGCGCGGATCGCCGGCGCCGGAGGCATAATACTTCTCGCCGTTCAGGACATACTCATCGCCGTCGAGTTCGCATTTCATCGAGACGTTCTTGGCATCGGATGAGGCCATGTGAGGCTCGGTCATCACGTAAGCGGAGCGGATCTTGCCTTCGAGCAGCGGCTTCAGCCACGTCTCCTTCTGGGCCGGCGTGCCGACGCGCTCAAGCACTTCCATGTTGCCGGTGTCCGGCGCCGAGCAGTTCATCGTTTCGGACGCCATCGGGTTCTTGCCGAGTTCGGCGGCGATATAGGCATAGTCGAGGTTCGACAGACCTTCGCCGGTTTCGGCGTCCGGCAGGAAGAAGTTCCAGAGGCCCTGTTTCTTGGCTTCGTCCTTGGCTTTCTCGAGGCATTCGAGCTGGCCGGGGGCGTAGGTCCAGATGTCCTTGTTGCCTTCGCCGAGACGGTGGAACTCCACGCTCATCGGGTTGACGGTTTCGGCGATGAACTTCTTCACATGCTCGTAAAGCGGACGCACCGCCTCGGACATGCGCAGGTCGTTCAGTTCCTCGCTGGCATCGGATGTGTGCTGTGTGTCAGGCATGGGTCTGTTTCCTCTCCCAAGGTTCATGTTTTCTGCTGTTCTTGGACGGCAGAGTAGCTGAGGGGCGCGGGTTGGCGCAATTTCTTTCTGGCTCTCGCGGGGCGGATGAGACTCGGCTATGGCGCGAAGCATGAGTTCGCTGACCGCCCTGCTGATCCTTGCCACCGTTCTGGTCACGGCGTTCATTTCCGGCATCTTCGGCATGGCCGGCGGCCTGATCCTGATGGGCGTCCTGGCGGCGACCCTTCCGGTCGCGACCGCCATGGTCGTGCACGGCGCTGTCCAGATGGTCTCCAACGGCTACCGCGCGATCCTCTGGCGCAGCTTTATCAACTGGCGTGTCTTTGGTCGCTACGCGATCGGCTCGATTGCGGCCCTGCTCCTGCTGCTGGCGGTGGCCTGGCGTCCGGAGTCGCGCCTCGTCTACCTGCTGCTCGGCCTGACCGCCCTGCTCGTCTGGCTGCCGAAGCGCTGGCTCAGCCTGGACATACTCCAGCGAGGCCAGGCGGAACTGGCGGGTTTTGCCGTTCAGGCCCTGAATACGCTGAGCGGTGTGGCGGGTCCCCTGCTCGATATCTTCTTTGTTGCGACGGAGATGGACCGGCGCGCGATAGTCGCGACCAAGGCCGTGACCCAGGTTCTGGCGCATCTTGTGAAGGTCGGCTTCTGGAGCATTCCGGTCATTGCTGCCGCCGGTGCCAGCGCTTTTCCGCCCGTCTGGTTCTTTGTTCTTGCGGTCCCGCTCTCGATGCTCGGCACGACTCTCGGCGGCAAGCTGCTCGAGCGCATGAGCGATGTCGACTTCAAGCGGGCGATGAAATGGCTTGTCAGCGCCATTGGAGCGGCGATGCTGCTGAAGGCGGCGGGATGGCTTTAACACTGCTGGCATGCGGCGGGGGGTCCACTTCCTGCCGATACCCTGCCTCAGACTGGACTATACCGATACTTTATTATATGAAATCCAATCATCACTGACAGTGATATATGGATTCCGTCACCACCGATGAACCTGCGCAGTCTCGACCTCAATCTCCTGCCCGTTCTGGAGGCTGTCTACTCAGAACGCAGCCTGACACGGGCAAGTGAAACCCTGCATCTGACACAGCCGGCCGTCAGCAATGCGCTGTCGCGGCTGAGGGCGCATTTCGAAGATCCGCTGTTCGTGCGCGAAGGGCGCGGCGTGAAGCCGACCGCGATGGCCGAAGCTCTGATGCCGGCGGTGCGTGAGGCGCTCGACAGGCTGCGGGCCGGTCTGGAGCCGCGCTCGGAGTTTGATCCGGCGCGCTCGACCCGCGTCTTCAATATCACCGCGCGTGATGCCAGCGTCTACATGATCGCACCTGCGCTGGCCCGGCGGATGCAGGCCGAAGCGCCGGGCGTGCGCGTGACCTGGAGCCAGACTGTGCGCTCCGCCATCTCCGGCGACCTGGCGTCTGGACGTCTGGATGTGGCCATTGATGTGCCGGAGTTGCGCGGGGTCGACATAGACCGGCAGCCACTGTTCACCACGCCCTATGCCTGCATGCTCGCACCGGACCATCCGTTGGCCCGCAAACGCATGACACCGGAGCGCTTCGCTTCGCTGCGGCACATTGCGGTCTCCAGCCGCCGCGAAGGGCGGAGCCTGGTCGAGGAGATCGCCCGCAGCGCCGGCATCCGGATTACGCCGATCCTGCGCGTGCCGAGCCACCAGCCGGCCATCGAGGTCGTCCGCGTCACCGACCTTGCCCTTGTTGCGCCGCGCCCGATGGCGGAGGCGACCGGCCTGGCGGTGCAGGACCTGCCGTTTGACACGCCGCTGCTCGGCAGCGTGCTGTACTGGCGGCGGGAAAAGAGCGAGGATCCCGCTATCAGCTGGCTGCGCCGGTTGATCGTCGACGTCGCCGCAACCGACTGAGCCTCAAGCCCGCCGGTATTCCTCGTCCCGCGCCTGGGCGATCCGGGCACGGACGGTTTCGGTGTCATAGCCGAAGACTTCCAGCGCGATGCGCACCATCTGGAGGCCGGACTCGATGGCTTCCGGCACGACATGGTCGGCGCCGGCGGCGGTGAGCCGGATCATATGGTCGCCGTCATGCGCGCGGGCGAGGATCATCAGTTCCGGACGCAGTTCCAGCGCTGTGCGAACCATCGCTTCGGCGCGGTCGGCATCGTCGACCGTGACGATCAGCATGGCGGCGCGGTGGACGCCGGCGGCCTTGAGGAATTCCGGGCGGGCGGCATCGCCGACATAGGCATGCAGGCCAGCCTCGCGGGCAAGGCGGATCTTGTCGGGTTCCCGGTCGAGCGCGATAATGGCGGCGTCTTCCTCGGCCAGCAGGCGTGCGATCGACTGGCCGACACGGCCATAGCCTGCGAGGATGACATGATCCGTCAGGTGTTCGTAGTCCATTTGCGGCGGCAATTGACCGGGTACGGACTTCTGGCGCGTGGCGAGGCGCTTGCCAAGATTGCCAAGGATCGGCGTCGCCAACATCGACAGGCCCGCAACCGCAGCGACGAATGTGGCGGCATCGTTCGGCACGGCCTGGATGGCCTGCGCGGCGGTCAGCACAACGAAGGCAAACTCCCCCGCCGGGGCGAGCAGCAGAGCCGCCTCAAGCGAGAGCGTATGGTTGCCTGCGAAGAAGCGGCAGGCGGCGTAGGCGATCGCCACCTTGACCGCGACAAGCGACACCAGTGCCAGAAGGATCCAGAGGATATGTTCGCCGATTTCCGGCAGGTTGAGGCTCATGCCGACGGTCATGAAGAAGAGGCCGAGCAGCAGGCCCTTGAAGGGCTCAAGGTCTACTTCGGTCTGGTGCTTGAACTCGGTTTCGCCGACAAGAAGCCCCGCGAGGAAGGCGCCGAGGGCGAGCGACAGGCCGGCGCTGTAGGTGATGGCGGCGGCGCCGACGACCGTGAGCAGGGTCAGCGCCATCAGGAAGTCCCGCCCGCCGGTGACGGCAGCGAGATGGAACACACGGCCGAGCAGGAAGCGGCCGATGGCATAGATGATGGCGACCGCGATGAGGCCGCGGATCAAGGCGTCGAACAGGACACCGGCCATGTTGGCATCGGCTTTCATACCGGCAAAGCCGACGAAGATCAGGATCGGGGCAACGAGCATGTCCTGGAACAGGAGCACACTGAGCGTCGCACGCCCGACGGGCTGGGCGGCACGTTTTGACTCGACCAGCACCTGCATGACGATGGCGGTGGACGATAGCGCGAGCGCGAGGCCGAGGATCATCGCCACTGGCACGTCGAGCCCGAAGGCGTAACCGACACCCGCGATGGCGACGGCGCTGAGACCGGCCTGAAGTCCGCCCGCCCCGACCACTACCTTGCGCAGGGCCCAGAGCCGATCGAAAGAGAACTCGACCCCCAGCAGGAACAGAAGGAACAGCACGCCAAGTTCGGCGAATGGCAAGGCCGCTTCGGGGGAGGAGATCGAGAAGAATTCGAGGACCGGCATGTCCTGCGCAAGGCGGCCGAGCGCGAACGGGCCAAGCGCGAGGCCGGCCAGCATGAAGCCGATGACGGTCGGGATTTTCATGAAGCGCATCGCAGGCACGAGGATGCCGGCGGCGATCAGGAAGACGAGGAGGTCCTTGATCAGGGTGGGGCTGGGGCCATGGCCATTCGAATGGGCGGCGGCCTGCTCGATGATCTGTTCCATGCGCGCCCCCTCTCTGGTGTATTCACATCCACCCTACGCGCGCAGGTCGCCCCCTGTCAGCCCTGAATGCCGATTCAAGCGCAGTTGCCGCGCGCGTCAGGTCAGGCGAGGTCGCCGGTGCCTTCCGACCGGGCATCGGTGCGCCCGGAAACACCGTCGCCGAAGTCCAGCAGGTCGCCGGGCTTGCAGTCCAGCGCTTCGCACAACCGGGCCAGCGTCTCGAAACGCACGCCCTTGACCTTGCCGGATTTCAGCAGCGAGAGGTTCGCCTCCGTGATGCCGATGGCAGCGGCGAGATCCTTCGCCTTCATCTTGCGCCGGGCGAGCATCACATCCAGCGTGACGATGATATCGCGGGCCATCAGATGATCTGGTCGCTGTCAGTCTTCAGGCGGATGCCTTCGGCGAAGATGTGCGAGAGGCCGAGGATGGCGGCGCCCATCGCCGCCGTGCCGAGGGCGAGGTCGTTGATGTGCCAGATGAAGCCGCGCCCGTCGCCGGTGGTCCAGCTGAGGACGGTGGGGACGATGATGGCGCTGGCGGCGGCGGCCCAGATGAGGCCGCCACCCGCGCTGCGCAGCGTTTTCAGGTTGCGCGGGGTGAACACTTCGCCCTCGCCGGTGCGCCCGAAGAGGCCGGCGAAATCACCCAGCACGCCAATGATGATGAAGGTGGGCAGGTTGACGAGAAGCGCGAGGAGGAAGGCGTTGAGTATCTCATGCCAGTTCTCCCGCGTGACAACCATCGCGCCGACCTTGCCGGCGATGTCGGCGCCGACGGCGCCCAGCATCATGACGATGAGGACGATGGCGGCGACGGACAGCCAGCTGGTGTCGCGCAGGGCGGAGGCCGGTGCCGGATTGGTATCGGAGCGGGTCATGGGTGGTATCTCCCTGTTCGGGAGATATATAGGTCAAAAATTATCGTCTTACAATAATTTCTTTTCGCCTTGTGGAATTGGACCGGACTGGCCGCTGCCCGAGCCGTCTCCAGGTAGGACTATCGGGCGGTCTCTGCATGCTCGATTGACAGCTCGGCATCGAGCGCATCGTGCAACTCCCGGCGAAGGTCCTGCTGGCCCTGGATCACGTAAGCAGCGTAGGCCTTGAACCTGGGTAAGTTGTCGAGAAGGTCGTTCCGGAAGGCTTGCGACCCGGCCATCGCCGGAAAATCACAGACACTTTGGGCCCGGTCGAGCGGCGAAAGCTGGATCATGTCCGGATATTTCCGCGACAACACTATCCGGTCCACCTGGATGTCATGGCGGAGCTGTCCGTTCTCGTCGATTGCCTGCGCGAACTGGACGATCCGCATCCGGAGTTTCTGGTTCGATACGATCAGGATCTGCCCGGTCGAAATCAGTTCATTGATCGTCGGCGGGAGAGTGATATCGCCAGCATAGATGTGAGATGAAATCACGGCGCTGCAATGATCACCAACCGGTTCAGGCGGAGCGGCGCCCGGCGTGCCGAACGTCTCGAAATAGGCCGCAACCTCACCCAGCCTTTTGGCCCGGGCCACGGTGTCGGCCCGTTCGCTCTCCTGCTCCGTGATCATGGTCGAGACTTCCTCATGCAGCCGCATGAGATAGGCCCGCTCCAGATCGCGCTCGATACGCGCTGCATTCCAGTTGGCAACCTGTGTCGCAACGAAGACACCCAGCACGACGATCAGGAAGTCGAGCGCGACGGCGAACCAGTTCTGGGCCTTCACATGCTCGGTGATGCGGCGGAGGATCATGGTTGCGCCTTCGCGCCGGAAAGAGCGGTTGAATAAGCGTCAAGCCGGTCGGCGACCTGGCCAACATAGATTGTGTAAAGGTGCTGGGTAAGCGCCGCACTGCTGACCACTGCGATGACTTCGGTATTGCCACAAACTACATCCGGCGTGGTCATCTGGTACTGGTCCAGCCCGGCAAGGACGTCGGTTCCGGGTTGGGCCTCCAGGTCATCCTCGGTCAGCAGGCGCAGACCCGCCGCTGTGTAAGCGACCTTCTCGGTATCCTGTTTGACACGGACATAACGCTGCCACTGGTTGTCCATGAACGCCATCTGGTCTGCCATTTTGCGGACGCTGTCGCGTATCTCTGGCGACTTGATCAGCGAAAGCCGCCCCGTCTCGAGCGCCTCGTTTGCCGATGACAGGGAAAATCGGGGTGGGGGAAAGTCTCCGATGCCCAGGATCAGCCCCTTCATCTCATCATCCATGGCAAGACAGGTTTCACCCTCACTCAGCCGGACCGCCAGACGCTTTGCGTCGGTCAGGATCAATTCATTCAGAGCAATATAAGCCGCGATGTCGACGCGCGTATCTTCGGCCTCAATGCTCAGCCGCGACAACAGGTCGGCCGCATCGCCGCGTGCCACCCGCGCCGCATTCCAGTTATTCACCTGCAGACCGATGAACACGCCGAGCACAACGATCAGGGTTTCCACCGTAACGGTGAACCAGTCCTGCTTGCGGATGGAGGTGGCAAGGCGCTGGAGGATCATTGCGCAGCCTCGCTCTCGCGGCGCGAGCCTGGCGTGCCCAGTTCCTCGGCCAATTCAGCATCCAGCGCGGTCAGGACCGCAATGCGGTCTTCGTAGCGGTCGAGGAATGACTCCAGGCGTGCGATGTTGTCGCTGTACTCGCTGAGGAGGCCCTTATTCCCGCGTATCTGGTCGATGTCACAATTATATCGCCACACCAGGCCTTCGTCGTCACGGCCCGCACTTGGAGAAACGTAGCCTGCATCTTCCGCAGTCCCCACTTCGAGCCAGATGGCGTCCGGATACCGGGTGTGAAGCCGGAAAAGCTCGTTGACCGCCTCGGCCCGCGCACCCCGGGAACGTTCCTGCACAACAGCATAGTCGCGCAGGGCCGACTTCACGGAAGGGTTGGAAATCAGGTCAAACCGTCCGGATGAAATGAGCTCATCAAGGCTCGACAATTCTTCGGTGGGTGAGGGTATCCAGTGTGAGACGAGCACAGCCCAGCACTCATCAGGGGTGAGTGGCCGTGACGGCGCGAGCGAGAACATGACGGAATTGGCGTCGGTGGCCAGCCCGATGCGAGGATCATGAAAGGCCAGCTCTTCTTTCTGTGTGTCCAGAAGTGAGCGGGTTTCCTCCTGCAGGCGCAAGAGCAGGACCTGCTCGCTGTTTCGCTCGACCCGCGCCTGATTCAGATTGCCGAGCTGGATACCGAGGAACACGCCGAGCACGACGATCAGCGTCTCAATCAGAACGGTGAACCAGTCCTGCTTGCGGATGGACGTGGCGAGGCGCTGGAGGATCATGGCGCGTCCTCGCCTGTGATCTCTTCGCGGAGCGTGACGGCGATGGTGCGCAGATCCTGCATGAGTTTTATGTGGCGGTTGGTATAGATCCAGTAATTCTTCGCTGCTGCGAGCATGGCCGGGTCCTCGGCAAAAATTTCGGCGAGCGCCTCGGGCGGCATTTCGTCTATGGCCGAGATGCCGGCAGCCTGCTGGGAGCTGACGAGCGCCAGCCGGCTGTCCTTCATTTCGTCCTCGAAGTCGCGTGTGCTCTCGGCAATGGCGTAATAGCCCTGGATACGACGCAGGAGGGCCCTGTCGCGCACAATACCGGCGCCGCCCGTGTTGATCATGGTGTCATAGGTCAGCCTGTGACCTTCAAGGGTCGTCAGGACAAACAGGGCAAACCCGGCGGCACCGGAGACGGCGGGATCGAAAGGCTCGGAGGGCTCGATTTCGATGAGACCCCGAGCCGATGATACCGCGTCTGGAAGCGGTTTTCTTTCTGCCGACTCCAGCAAGATCTCGAGCGCCGAAAGCCGGACGCCTGCGATGCGGGCAATCTCGTCGATCTCATCGATATCGTTTCCGAGGTCGGAGGCGATGCCTGCCAGATAGGCCTGTTCGAGGGTCCGGTTCTGACGCGCCTCATTCCAGTTGTTGACCTGCAGACCGATAAACACGCCGAAGACCACGATCAGCGTCTCGATCAGGACAGTGAACCAGTCCTGCTTGCGGATGGAGGTTGCGAGGCGCTGGAGGATCATGACGCGCCCTCTTCGCTCGCATGGTCGATGCCGAGCGTCTCGTCGAGGACGTCATGCAACTCCTTCACGCGCTGGCTGACCGGCAGGACGCCTCGCCCGGTGTAGACATTGTACATGTAAGTGTTGTCGATCAGCGCGTTCAGGAAAGCCGGGTCTTTCCGCATGCCGTCAGTGTCGCAATCGGGACTGAGCCAGTAATCGTCTCGTTCGAAGACTGGAGCGCCGAGCTGGTAACGGATGACGGCCGGAAAGGCGCGGCCCAGGTTCTGGTTTTCCTCGCTGATGAGCTGAATGAGATCGCGGGCACTGGCCGCATCCTGCGTGAGGTTCAGGATGCTTGTGCGCATCGCCTGCGAGCTGATCTGGTCGAGCCGGCCCGTCGATAACAGCTCAGTGATGGTTGGAAGGTCGACCGGGGGAACGGTCGTGTGAGATGAGCCGGCAATGGCGTCGCACTGGGCCTGGGACAATGCGGAACCGGCGGACGTATCCTGCAAGACCCTGACGGCGGCAGCCAGGTCTTTCGAAAACCTTGTGCGGCTCTGGTCATAGCTCCCGCGCCGCTCAAGCAGCTGGACTGTCTCGCCGTGGAGACGGATGAGATATGCGCTTTCGCCGTCCTTGCGGGCGCGCTCCAGCGTCCATTGCTGGACCTGTAAACCGAGAAAAACGCCAAACACGACGATCAGTGTCTCGATCACGACAGTGACCCAGTCCTGCTTGCGGATGGAGGTGGCGAGGCGCTGCAGGATCATTCGGGAGCCTCGATGTCAGAAAGAGTGCTGATCGACTTCTCGATGTAGCCGATATTGCCATTGAGATTGTTGAGAGCGCTCTGCAGCTCTGAAAACTGGAAGCCGAGCGCTTCGATCACGCGGCTGTCTGATTTCAGGCGCTCAGCTGTGGCGGCCAAAACTTCGGGCGACACGTTTATATCGCATGGGTCGACGAAGCCTTGCACACTCCCAAGATTATCCACGATGTCGCTACAGCCCGCACGGATTTCCATTTGCACCGTGATTGGAATGAGGGATCGCACCACTTTGCGATAGTCTGAATTCTCCAGCACCTCATAGGTCTCGTAGGACTGGTCATAGCCAAAATAGAGATTCAGCGGCTCCAGGTCGACGCGGTCAGGTAACAGGCTCAGATGACCGGATGAGACGATCTGCTCCCACGTCGCCTTACTCTGCGGCCATAGCGCGATTTCAGTGGCGCGGTAGGCGTTGATGACGAGGTCCCTCTCGTCCGGATCGGGCAGCGACAGCAGCCGGTCGGTCTCGATAACGGCTTCGAGAACTTCCGCGTAATAGTGAGCAAGGTTCTGCGCGCCATAAAGGTCAGCGCGCAGGTCGACAATCAGCCGCTCCACATACTCCTCGCCCAGCCGCTGGCCGGCGCGCGACTCGTTCCAGTTGCCGAGCTGGATACCGATGAACACCCCGAACACCACGATCAGCGTCTCGATAAGGACGGTGAACCAGTCCTGCTTGCGGATGGAGGTGGCGAGGCGCTGGAGGATCATGAGCCGGACTCCAGTTCCAAGACCAGATCATTGGCCTGTCTTTCCATCCAGGACAGAAAGGACAGGGTTTGCGAAATTTCGCTAATCCGAAGGCGCAGATCATCCGCCAGATCAGGCGCGGTGAGTAGTCTCTCATAGCTGTTCGAGACGCTGCTCATGTCATCCGGCGGGGCGCACGTCGTGAAATATTCAGAGTCGTAGGCATCCGGCGTGCTCGGCTCAGCGAGTTCGAAATCATCGCACTTCTCGGCAAAATGCACGTGAAGGGCACCGTCGATGAGCCGCCTTGAATTGTCGCGGAAGTCAGACTCAAACTGGATCGTCACACCGAGCTCGGCGGATGTATCCTCGTAATAATCGCGCAAATCCTTTTGGAGAGACGCGTCCGCGATCAGCCGAAGCTTACCGGCGTTCTTCAGCTCCCTGTAAACAAGGCCCGACGGCTGCAGGGGCCACATGAAGCCAGTTTCATGCACATCGGCGACGAGGAGCCACTGCGCCTCTGTGGCCTCGTTCGGCGGGGCGCCCAGTTGCGATTCCACATTCAGGGCAGCTGTCAGAACATCGGCATAGAACTCCCGCCGGACGTTAAAGGTGGCGATATCCCTTCGAAGGTCTCCGATCAGTTCCTGGCGCGCCTGATCCGCGCTCGATGTCAGTACCCTGTCATCATTCCAGTTGCCCAACTGAATACCTAGAAAGACGCCGAACACCACGATCAGCGTCTCGATGAGGACGGTGAACCAGTCCTGCTTGCGGATCGAGGTGGCGAGGCGACGGAGGATCATTTGAGGGCGTCCACCCGGTCCATGATGGCCTGCGCGCGGCCGAGGTCGTAGCCGGCAAGCTCGACGGACATAATCTGGGTATCCGTCCAGTAGCGCAAGGCGTTGAGAAGCTCACGGTCGGCGGCAAGGCCATCGAGGACGTCGCGGATGTCCGGCGTGTCCGGAGGCGGCGCGCAGTCGATGAAGATCTGGATGCCCGCGCCCTGTTCGAAGCAGGCTTGCCAGTAGTAGCGGAGAATGTCCGAGCGGATCCGGCCGCGTACCATTTCGCGGTATTCCGGCAGGAGATTGTAGGGGCCGAGACCGCCGCGCCGGGACGCGACAAGGACGTAATAGTCGGCGAGGGCGTTGCGCAAGTCATTATCAGGCAGGAGCTTCAGCTCGCCCGCGCTGCGAAGCTCGGAATAGGTCGTGTCGATGAAGGTGAACTGCCAGGACTGACTTGCATTGAGAAAGGCGCGGAGGACCTGCCAGTCGCTGGCGCCGTCTGTCTTGCCGGTCTCGGCAAACCGGATCGCGACCAGGCCCTCCTCCGAGACGTCCTGCCAGAAGGCTTGCTGGCGCTGCAGCTGCGTCATGTCGGCGACGAGATCGACGCGGATGCGCGACAGGTATTCGTCAGCCCGCTGACGTTCAGCCCGCGCCTCGTTCCAATTGCCGAGCTGGAGACCGAGAAACACACCGAGCACCACGATCAGCGTCTCGATCAGGACGGTGAACCAGTCCTGCTTGCGGATGGAGGCGGCGAGGCGCTGGAGGATCATGAGCGGCGCTCCAGTTCTTTTGCGAGGCGCGCATTCAGCTCCTGTGCGTCTTCAAGCGCGGTGACCAGGAGGCCGTGGATATCGGTCGCGATGTCCCATTTAACGGCGGCAACATTGCGAAGCTCGGGCGTGGCAAGCGCGGTCAGGATGCGGCCGGTGTCGGTGCCGGCACTCATCGGCACGGCGCGGTCATTCCGGAACATCAGCGTATAGTCGAGATGGTCGACGATGTAGGGCTGGAAGATATTGACCAGCTGCATTTCATGCGTGTTGCTAACAAGCTGGATGACCTCCGCCTGGCCGAAGAAGGCGGCGAGCCGGTTCTTGATGTCCTGGCTCTGGAGGAGAGCGAGGTCGCCCGACCCGGTGAGGTTGGCGTAAGTGTCAGAAACGAGCGGTGTGCCTTCCATTGAGATCAGCCGGGCGGCCGCCTCATTCAGCTCGTCGAGCGGGGCGTCCGGTGTGTCCATGCGCGACTGTTCGATCAGCAGCGTCATCGCATTGGCGATCTCTTCATAGCGGGCAATGTCCGCCTCCAGCTCGGTGATGACCTGGCCGAAGTCTTCGTGGAGCGCTTCGAGATAGGCGGTTTCGCGCTGCGCATCCGCGCGCGCCTCATTCCAGTTGCCGAGCTGCAGACCGATGAACACGCCGAAGACGACGATCAGTGTTTCGATCAGGACGGTGAACCAGTCCTGCTTGCGGATGGAGGTGGCGAGGCGCTGGAGGATCATTCGGTGGCCTCCGGTGAAACGGGTGAGCCGAGTTGGGCGAGGGCATCCTCCAGCGATGTTGCGACACCGCCCAGGTTGAGTTTCGCCGATATAACCATGGAGTAATGATAGGTCAGGGTGGCAGCGACGACGGGGTCGCTGTGAAGCGCGAGCGCGACGGCCTCTATCTCGTCGGGATCAGCGTCGAAATCGCAGCTATCCATGAAGCCAAGGATATTCCCCTCATCGTCGCGCAGATCGCTGCACGTCTCCCGCATCGCAATTTGCATATGCATGGGAATGATCTGCCGTGCGGTGACACGGTAACTGGAATCGAGACCGAGTTGATACAAATCCTTCGCAGTATCAAAGGCGTAGAATTGTGAAAGACCGGACTCAACCGCGTCTTTTGGCAACAAGCCGAGATGGCCGGAGGAGATGATCTGGTCCCAGGTGGCCCGCTCCGGGGTTGTGTAGGAAACCTCGGTCCCCCGGTAGGCGTTGACGATGAGATCACGCGGGTCCGGGTCTGTCTGACGCAATAACTCGTCTGTGCGAATGACACTGACGAGGACAGCAGCGTAATAGGCGGCCTGCGACTTTGTCCCTTCAAGGTTCACCTGTGTTTCGCGGGTGAGTTGCCGCAGGTAATCTTTGCCCAGGCGGGCATTGGCCCGTTCCGCATTCCAGTTGCCAAGCTGAATACCGAGATAGACACCGAACACGACGATCAGCGTCTCGATGAGGACGGTGAACCAGTCCTGCTTGCGAAGGGCATCTGTCAGTCGGCGGAGGATCATGGGACAACCTCAGGCGCGGCTGGCATTCCTTCGAGGACATAATTGGCGCGCCGACAGGTCTGCTCGAAGCTGCGTTTGGCCTCCAGACGATAGACCAGGCAGTTCGCCCATATCCGCAACCGGGCGGATTCGCGGGCATAGTCTTCCATCCGCTCCATGTTGGCCGCGTATTCCGGCAGCAGCGCCGATTTGTCCGCCGCATAGAAAACTGCCGGGTCGCGCTTGAGATTGGGCAGTATTTCGTTTTCGACGAAGGTGACGTAGCGGATGTATTTGACGCCGACACCGTCGAGTTCGGAATAATAGAATCCGAGATCGAATATTGTGGCAGGATCGAACATGTCTGTGAGCTGCATCTGCTGCAGTGTTTCCCAGGTTTTCGGTGCGGTGTCAGAGCCCTCGATACGATAGAAAAAAGGCGGCGGCATTTCGCCGGCCTCGAATGCGGCCGTCCAAGCCGTCACGCCATCCTCTATGCTGGTGGCGAACTGCTGCTGCGCGCCGGCGGCATCGCGCAAGTCAGTTATGAGCGCGGCGGTGATCTGATCGCGCCGTGCCTTGGCTGCGCGCGCCTCATTCCAGTTGTTGACCTGCAGACCGACAAAAACGCCCAGCACGACGATGAGGAAATCGAGCGCGACCGCGAACCAGTTCTGGTCTTTCACATGCTCTGTCAGACGGCGGAGGATCATAGCGCGGCCCAATCAATCTGGAGTTTGAGGCATGCCAAGGGGGCCGCGACAAAAAGGCCACCGGCGGTCAGTGCTATAAGGGCGTCTTGTTCGAGCGTCACGACTGCATTTCCAGGAGAGGCGCCGTCGGCCCCAAGACGATCAGCTGGTCGACCATATCCCGGAAATCGAGCGGGAAATGGTGCCGCCTGGCTGTCCAGAAGGCTTGATAGTATTTCGAAGCCAGATGGTCGCGGAAATGGTTCTGCGTGTGAAGCCAGAAATCTGCCTCGAACACTTTCTTTTCGGCCTGGTAATGCATCACCTGATAACCGCGCGTGACCATGGTGTAGAATACGTTGAGCCGCGTTCTTTCTGCCGGTTCGAAAGTGTCCGGCGTATGATCCAACCCGCGCAGGAAGAGATCCACCATTCCGGCCTCGCTGAGAATCTTCATGTGATCCCGGAAAATGTCATAGTAACCGACAGCGGTCGCGATGCGCTGCTGGGCGGCGGAGTGGCGGACCTGCAGCCCGACAAAGATCAGGGATGCGATCACCGCGACCGACGAGATGATCCCGGCCAGGAAATAAATTTGTTCAAGTAGCATGACCGCTCCCAGTTACTGTCCGGACGTTCCGGGTATTCAGCTGCCGACCAATGAAAACACCAAAAACGCCGATCAGTGTTTCCACCGCGACGGTGAACCAGTCCTGCTTGCGAATGGCATCTGTAAGACGGCGCAGGATCATACGGCTTCCCCCCGGAGCGTTAAGTCCCGGAACCGTAAGCAGATTTCGGTGGCGTGGCTAGCGGCGTTACAGCTTCACGGTCGGAGCGATGATATCCGCGACAGGCTTGCGCAGCTGGCGCTTGTTGCCGGCGAAGGCGCCGGAGGGGAGCGCGCCGAGGCGGGCGGCTTCGGCCATGGCGGTGTCCAGCAGGTCGGCGGCGGGGACGACCTGGTCAAGGTATCCGGCTTTCACCGCTTCGTCCGGATCGAACAGCGTGCCGTTGATGACGGACTCGGTCATGTATTGCGGGTTGAGGCGGGCCTTGCAGAGTTCGAGCGCGAAGACAGGCAAGACCATCGAGATCTGCGTCTCGTTGGCGCCGATCTTGTAGCGGCCGGGGACGCCGTAGCGCTTGTCGCTGGCGAGGAGGAGGAAGCAGCCCATGGCGATGCCGTGCCCTGTGCAGGCGGCGATCACTGGCATCGGCAGCGTGTAGAGGCGCAAGGCGAGCGCGCCGCCGGACATGACCAGTGTGCGGACATCTTCGGGCGACGAGCCCATCATCATCTTGAGATCGAAGCCGCCGGAGAACCGGTCCGGCCGGCCCATCAGGACAACGGCCTTCGCCTCCTTCTCCGCCGTGTCGAGCGCGGCGTTCAGCGAGGCGACCATGGCCGGGTTGATGGCGTTGGCCTTGCCGTCATCCATGGTGATGAGGGCGATGTCGTTTTCGATCTTGAGCGTGGCGGTCATGGGAGGCTCCTTGGCTTGAGACGATCTGGAGCGCGTGACATTGGGGAAAGCAAGGGCCCCCTCCGTCAGTCCGCTATGCGGACTGCCACCTCCCCCGTAAACGGGCGAGGATAAGGGGCGTCCAGATGTGAGGCCATCCTCCCCTGCGAAGCGGGGGAGCTACCCCCTCCGTGAGCGGAAGAATTCCCGCAGCAGATCCCCTGCCTCGATATCGTGTGCGTCATCCTGCTCAACCTCGGGCCGCCAGTGGCAGGTGGGCTGCTGGAAGAAGCGCGGGCCGTTGACGACGGCGCCGCCCTTTTCGTCTGCGGCGGCGAAGATGACCTTGCCGATGCGCGCGAGGCTGATCGCGCCGGCGCACATCGCGCAGGGCTCCAGCGTGACGTAGAGGTGAAGGCCCGTGAGGCGGTAATTGCCGAGCCTTGCGGCGGCGGACCGCAGGGCGATGATCTCGGCATGGGCGGTGGGGTCGTGGCCCATCACCGGCGCGTTCGCGCCCTCGCCCACGATCTCGCCCGTGGCCGGATCGACGATGACGGCGCCGACAGGCACTTCCCCCGCCGCCGCGGCCGCGCGGGCAAGTTCAAGGGCGCGGAGCATGGGTGAGGACGGATGGGGCATACGGGCAATCCCTGCGAGATATCCGGCTCTACTAGCCCCTGCGGTGCGCGGCCTCAATGCTCCGAAGCGACAGATCGATTTTCAGCACGCGGCAGGAACCAGGAAAAAGGCCACTACCGCCGCCGTCTGGAAACCAGCCCAGATACGGAAAGACCACCTCTGATCGGCCTTCATCGACACGCGGCGAAAGTCGTCTGCCGTCTGGCATTCGGGGTGTTTGCTGAGGATGCGTTGAGCAAGGCCCGGCGCTACGCCGCCCCAGTAGAGATTAAAGAGTGAGCTTGCATAGAATCGCATCTGCCAGTTGCGTGACATGCGCGAGGAAACCCCGATTGCCAGAAGACCAAACCACCCGACCGTGGCAAAGAATTGCAACACGCTTGCGATCTTGAGCCAGTCTGGAAAGCTATCGCCGCAGGCCCTGAGGTGTTCGCCCCACACGACAAAACCGAGGATCTGGAGAATGCTCCAGGACAGGGCTTGAGCCACGAGGAAGAAGGGAAGCCCGAGGAGAACACTTGTGGCAAATGCCGCCCGGGCCGACTGTACGGTTGGCACTTCCGCTGCGATGTCCTGAACCACCGCTTCGGAAAAACCCATCACCCTGAGTCTCTCCGCGACACCGGGATTGTCTGCCATCTTCCATTTCCCCGCAGGCTCGCCTATGGCCCATCCATGCGCATCATCGCCGGACAGCACAAGGGACGTAGCCTCATCGCGCCGAAGGGGATGGGCACGCGACCGACCAGTGACCGCACGCGCGAAAGCGTGTTCAACATGCTGGCCCATGCGGACTGGGCGCCGGCGATTGACGGCGCGCGGGTGGTGGACCTGTTTGCAGGCTCCGGCGCGCTCGGGCTGGAGGCGATGAGCCGGGGGGCGGCCTACTGCCTGTTCGTGGAAACGGACGCCGCCGCGCGCGGGGCGATCCGCGACAATATCGAAGCGCTTGGCCTGTTCGGGAGCACGCGGCTGCACCGGCGCTCGGCGACGGACCTTGGCGCCATGCCGGCGAGCGTCGGCGCGCCGCTGGACCTCGCCTTCCTTGATCCACCCTATCACAAGGGGCTCGTGCAGCCGGCGCTGGACGGGCTGGTCAGTGGCGGCTGGCTGGCCGAGGGCGCGGTGGCGATGGTGGAGACGGGCGCGGACGAGATGCTGATGTTTGCGGGCTGGGAGTTGCTGGACGCGCGCAACTATGGCGCGGCGCGGGTGAGCTTTTTGCGGCGGGCTTAGCCTACCAGTTCACTTGCGAAGCAAGACCTGATGCCGCGCTCGACAGTTGAGGCAAGATAGAAACCACCGTCATGGCCCGAGCCGCTCAACATGTAGCCCTCGCCCGCACGCTGCACACGGAAACAGGAAGTGCCCGATGGATAGGTAAAACAGGCTTCCTGCTTTGCAGAAATCTCAAGGTGGCCTTCAGACTGGAAATCACCAATCTCGTAAAGTGTTCGTCCTCCTGGCTCGATACACTCTGACCAGCGATCTCCAGACTCGAGTTCGACGCCGGAAACGCGGATGCCGAAAAGTTCCGACTTCATCGCCTGCGCAGTCATCGGCACACCGCTATCCGACGTTTCGGCAAATGTTTTGCCGACTGCGCCAAGCACAAGCACTAAATATAAGACGAAGCGCATCATGAGATGGAATACCTTCCGACAGCACAAAGCAGTCTAGCGCTAAATCACGTATCCAGAAACTCCTTCCTTATATCGAAGCTCGACTTCGTCGTGCCGACATCCTTTGCGCACTCGCTGACCCATTTGTCGGCGGCGGCGTGGCCCCTGTCGCGCAGTTCGGTGAGGAAGCGCCAGCGGGTGTCGTACTTGGTGGAAAGGTTATAGCCGAGCAGGTCCTGCCCGCCGCGAATGGCGTGGATGTTCAGCCTGCGGTACTTCTTGATCATCGGCTCTTTCAGCATACCATCATCGATCAGGCGCTGGACGAAGGCGATGGCGCGCAGCTCGCCGATTAAGGAGGCGTTGAAGCTGATCTCGTTGACACGCTCGAGAATTTCGGCGGCGCGGCGCGGCGTGCCGGGCCGCTCAAGCGGGTTCAATAGTATCAGCAGAACATCGCGCGGGGCGCCGGAATAGATCAGGGGGAAGAGGCTGGGATTGCCCAAATAGCCGCCATCCCAATAGGGCTTGCCGTCCACTTCAACGGCCTGGAACGTCTGCGGCAGGCAGGACGAGGCGAGCACGGCGTCGGCGGTGATCTCGTCCTTTGAGAAAACGCGCACCTTGCCGGATTCAACATTGGTGGCCGAGAGGAAAAGCTTCAGGCCGGAAGCGTGGACGGCATCAAAGTCGATCAGGTCATCCACCAGCGTGCGCAGCGGATTATAGTTGAAGGGATTGAGATCGTAGGGGCTGGCGATGGAGGTGAGGGCGGTGGCCATGGCGAAACCGGTGGCGCCGAAACCGCCCAGCACGGAACTGGAATCGGAGACGCGCCGCCAAAGGGATTCGAGCGCGGCGCGGGCGCCTTCGGGGCCATTTTCCGCAAGGCCGGAGGCATAGGCGACGGCGTTCATCGCCCCGGCAGAGGTGGCCGAGATGGCCGCGATGTCGAGACTTTCCTCGGCGCTCAGCCGGTCAAGCACGCCCCAGGTATAGGCGCCGTGGGCGCCGCCACCCTGCAGGGCGAGGCTGATCTGGCGCCGCTTGCCGTTCGCTTTGGCCATTCCGGGAGCTCCTTTGCGTGGACCGCCCGCCCCTGCTAACGGAGTCAGCTGATGACCGCCACCCCCGGAGCCCCGCATGCCTGCCCTGCATGATCCGCCTGCCTCCGGCGTGCGCAGCTTAACCATCGAATCAGTCGGGGCGCAGGGCGACGGGCGGGCGCGGGAGAACGGCGCGCTGGTTTCCGTGCCGTTTACGCTGGCGGGCGAGCGCGTACGCGTGGAGGGCACGGGCGAGCGGCTGAAACTTGTCGAGGTGATGGCGGCATCGCGGGACCGGATTGCCCCGGCCTGTGCACATTTCGGCAGGTGCGGCGGCTGCACGCTGCAGCATATGGCGCCGGCGCCTTATGCCGCCTTCAAGCGCGACCTGATCGTCCGCTCACTGACGGCACGCGGGCTCGAGACGGACGTGGCGCAGACATGGGCGGCGCCGCCCGCCTCGCGCCGGCGCGCGACGTTTGCGGCGAAGCGTATCGGCAAGCAGGTCATTCTCGGCTTCCATGCGCGCAAGAGCCATGAGCTGATCGCGCTGAGCGAGTGCGCCGTGGTGCGCCCGGCGATGGTGGCAGCGTGGCCGCGCCTGCGGGAGATTGCGGGCTTCCTGCTAACCGGGAAGGACGAGATCGGCCTGCTGGTGACGGAGACAGCAAGCGGGCTGGACCTGCACATCACCGGCCTTGCGAAGGACGTGAAGGCGCTCGCCCGCGCCGAGGCGGCGAGCGCGGCGCTGCGGGCAGGATTTGCGCGCGTGTCGATTGAGGGCGTCGATGTGCTGACCGAGCGGCGGCCCAGCCTGCCCGCAGGCGCGGCCAGCCTCCTGCCTCCCCCGGGCGGCTTCCTTCAGGCCAGCGCCGAAGCCGAGGCGGAGATGGAGCGTATCGTGCGTGAGCATCTGAAATTTGCGTCCAGCGTCGCAGACCTTTTCTCCGGATGCGGAACATTTGCCCTGCGTCTTGCGGCTGAATCCAGCGTACTGGCAGCTGAAGGCAATGCGGCGGCGATTGACGCGCTGAAAGAGTCCGTGCGAGCCGCGCATGGGTTGAAACCGGTCAGGGCTGAAGTGCGCGACCTGTTCCGCAATCCCTATGGCGCGGCCGAACTGTCGCGGCTGGACGGCGTTGTGCTTGATCCGCCTCGGGCAGGCGCTACTGCGCAAGTGGCGGAGCTGGCGAAGTCCCGCGTGCCAAGGATTGCTTATGTCTCGTGCGATCCGGCCACATTGGCGCGCGACCTGCGCACATTGGTGGATGGCGGCTACCGGATCGTCCGTGTGCATCCCATCGACCAGTTCCTCTGGTCGGCGCATGTCGAAGCGGTTGCCCTGCTGGCGCGCATGCCATGAGCGACAAACCGCAACCCGCCGTTGGCACCATTTGTTTTAAGGGCGATGACGTGCTGCTGATCCGGCGCGGAACGAAACCGCTGGCGGGCGACTGGTCGATTCCCGGCGGACGGATCGAGTTCGGTGAGCGCGCCGAAGCGGCTGCGCTGCGCGAGCTGGCTGAGGAGACGGGCGTGACCGCGCGGCTGGTGGGGCTCGTGGATGTGGTGGACGCAATCTTCACCTCCCGCACGACCGGCAAGACCGCCCGGCATTATGTGCTGTTCGACTTTGCAGCGGTGTGGATCAGCGGCGATCCGGTGGCGGGGGACGACGCAGACCATGCCGAATGGATCTCCCCGGCCCGGCTGACCGGGCTGCCGCTCTGGGACGAGACGCGTCGGGTGATCGCAGCGGCGCGGATGCTGGTTTCCAATTCCTCCCCTTGACCCGCCCCGACGGAAGCTTTGTGTAGACGCTCAGCGAAACAGAGACATTTCAGGGAGAACGCGCTCATGACCTACAAACCCTTCGACCTTTCCGGAAAGGTCTGCGTCGTTACCGGCGGCAACAAGGGCATCGGCCTCGGCATGGCCGAGGCGCTGGCGGCATCGAACGCCAATGTCGTGATCTGGGGCCGCAAGGCCGCCGACAATGACGCCGCCGTGAAGTCCGCCTCGGGCCTCGGCACCGGCAAGGTGAAGGCCTGGTCGGTCGACGTGGCCGATGAGGCGCAGGTCATCAAGGCGATGAAAGAAGCCGAGGAAGAGTTCAAGCGAATCGACTGCTGCATCGCCAATGCCGGGGTTGGCCGGGGCGCGGCGAAGTTCGAGGATATGACGCTGGACACCTGGCGCTACAACCAGTCCATCAACTCGGAAGGCGCCTTCTTCACGTTGCGCGAGGCCGCGAAATCGATGGTGGCGCGCGCCAAGACGGGCGATCTGGGCGGCAGCCTGGTCGGCACCGCTTCGCTTGCCGGTATCGAAGGCGCGGGACGCAACCAGGCCTATGCCCACACCAAGGGCGGCCTGATCGCCATGATGAACGCCATCGCGGTGGAATATGGCCGCTACGGGATTCGCGGAAACTCGGTGCTGCCGGGCTGGATCGCGACGGACATGACCGATGGCGCGCAGGGCAATGACGTGTTCACCACGAAAGTCATCAGCCGCGTGCCGATCCGCCGCTGGGGTGAACCGGCAGACTTTGGCGGGATCGCCGTCTACCTCGCCTCGGATGCCTCGAAGTATCATTCGGGCGACACGCTGGTGGTCGATGGCGGTTACGCGAAGTTCTGATTCGCCCCCCCAGACTCGGACACAAAGAAAAAGGCCGCTTCCCGAAGGAAGCGGCCTCAATCATTTCAGTCCGAAGACCGACGCGGAGATCACTCCGGCGTGGTGGCTTCTTCGACAGCTTCTTCGACAGCTTCGGTCGTTTCTTCAACGGCTTCAGCGGTTGCGTCGACAGCAGTTTCAGTGCCGGCTTCGATAGCATCGACGGCTTCGACAACGGCTTCTTCGGTCGCGTCGCCGGCTTCAGCAGCTTCAACAGCCACTTCTTCGACAGTCGCTTCTTCAGCCGGAGCAGCTTCTTCGGTCGCGCCGCAAGCGGCGAGGACGAGTGCGGAAGCAGCGGCGGCAGCGAGGATCAGCTTTTTCATAATGGTAGTACCCCTGTTGAGTCGTTCTTGCGAACGGTCGGTGACTTAGCACCTGTTGAACATTACTGAAAGTTAATTCTTCAGCGATGTCAGACCTTCGCGGTTCGGTTGAAAGAAATCCTCACCCGCCTATGGGTGAGGACAGCTCCAAGCAGATCCCGATTACTCGGGAGCAGCTTCTTCGGTAACGCCTTCTTCGGCAGCGGCTTCAGCTTCAACCGCTTCAACAGCGACTTCAGCTTCGACGGCGGCCTCAACGGCTTCGGCTTCACCCGTTGCTTCGGCTTCAACCGCTTCGACAGCGACTTCAGCTTCCACGACTTCGGCTTCGACGGCGGTTTCACCTGCATAGGCGGCACCGGCGAAGAGAATTGCAGCGGTTGCGACAGCGAACAGTTTTGTCATTTGGAGTTCCCTCAGATTTTTTTTGACACCCTGCCGGCGGAGTATCCGCGGACCCTGCGCTCATGCCCATTGATCGGGGCCAGATTGCGGCAAAGACACGGCAAATCTGTTCCAAATGCGGCACGATGTGCAGATCGCCAAAGAGTCTTGCGTTGACGTGGGGTCGCCAGCCCAAGGATTAGGCAGAGAAATTTTGCTCGTGGAGACACCCAATGGCCCTGCAAACCCGTCTGACAAAACTGCTGAACGTCAAACACCCGATTATGCTCGCCGGGATGGGCGGGGTTTCCTATGCGGAAGTCTGCGCGGCCATGTGCAATGCCGGCGGCTACGGCGTGCTGGGCATGGCGGGCACCTCGCCGGAGTTCATTGCGGGGCAGATGAAGCGCGTGCGCGAGCTGACCGGCAAGCCGTTCGGGGTCGATCTGCTGGCCGCCAGCCCGGAAAGCCTCGAGGAATCGGTCGATGTGATTATCAAGGGCGGCGCTGATTCGTTCGTGGCGGGCCTCGGGGTTCCCCTGCCGATCATGGCGCGGCTGAAGGCAGCGGGCGTCAAGGTCATGGTCGTCGGCGGCGCCGTGAAGCATGCGATCAAGGCCGAGGAGGCGGGCTGCGACGCCGTGATTCTCCAGGGCGGCGAAGGCGGCGGCCATACCGGCCTTGTCGGAACGATGCCTCTGGTGGCACAGGCGGTCGAAGCGGTGAAAATCCCGGTCATCGCGGCGGGCGGCATCTATGACGGGCGCGGCCTCGCGGCCTCCCTCGCGCTCGGCGCCGAAGGCGTCTGGATGGGCACACGTTTCATCGCCTCGGCCGAGGCCCACGCCGCCAACATGTACAAGACCGCCGTGGTCGAGGCCGGCGATACCGACACGACCCGCACGCGCTGCTATTCCGGCAAACCGATGCGCTGCCGCACCAACGACTATATCAATGACTGGGAAAGCCGCCCGCAGGACATCCAGCCCTTCCCGCAGCAGGCCATCCACTCGACCCGCACCGGCGTGATCGGCGGCATCGGCGGCATCACGGACGAGACGAAGCTGAACACCGACACATCCTGTTTCGCCATGGGCCAGTCAGCCGGCGGCGTGCGCGAGGTGAAGCCTGTAGCGGCGATCGTGGCCGACATTATGCGCGACGCAGAAGCGTCGATTGAGCGAATGAGCGGCCTCCGCCTCCGGGCGCCAGTTTGAACCGTCTCAGAGTTTGACGACATCAACCCGGCGATTGAGCGACTTTCCGTCGGCGGTGTCATTGCTGGCAACCGGCTCACTTTCTCCCTTGCCGGAGGAATTGAGCCGGCCTGGCTCAATTCCGCGTTCAACAAGCCAGGCAACAATCGCCGCCGCTCGCCGGGCAGAGAGATCGAGATTGTAGGGATCGCTGCCATCTGAATCGGTATGCCCCTCGATCTCTACGGCCAGCCCTGGATCGGACTGAAGCGCCTCCAGAAGCAGGTTCAGTGCAGGCAGCGAAACCGATCGCGGCACGTCGCTGTCATGATTGAACAGAATGCCATAGATGCGTGCTTCTCCGGCGGACTCCAGAGCCTCGGAAATCGCATTTCCCGGTGAGGCTTCCGCGCAGCGCGGCGGCGGTGCGTCTGTTGCAACAGGCCCGCCCCAAGGTGTCCGGCTCTTGTGCCGGTAGCGCACACCGGCAATGTTTCCGGCGGCAGTTCGCGTCAGGACGGCCGTTCCTGAAACGCCCTCATCCGAAACCCAGTTGAGGAGGGCAACCCCGTCATTGACCGCGCCTTCCAGCACGCCGGGCGAGCGCCCGCCATTGTCAACATAGCAGCCGCGCAGGAGGTTTCCGGTCTGATACAACTCGATCAGGTCCGACCGGCCGATGCGGAAAATTCCTGAGAACCGCGCTTCATCTTCAGGCGGATCAAACTCCCCTTCGGCGATGACTTCATCGAAATACAGCCAGGCGGCTGACGGATCCTGCGTACCGTGCACGGTAAAGCGCAGCCACCTCACCGGATTGTCCGGCGCGACAGGAACGCGCGTCGGCCCGTCGGGCGCCGCGTCGAAACTCGCCAGTGCGACATAGCCGCTGTCCGGTCCCTCAGCCGATCCCTCCACGGTCACGCCTTTCGCCGATCCGCCACTGACGCCGCCCGGCCGGGGGCCCGCGCCGTCAATACCGACATGTGTCAGGTCAGCCGGCGCAATCAGCTCAAAGACGAACTCATGCGGCGGCGGCGCTTTCCTGGTCGAGACACTCCAGCTGCTCCGGTCGTCCCCGTCGGTCAGCGCGAGGGCGCGCAGTTCATCATGGGAGGCGGACAGGAGAACCGCGCCTTTTGACAGGCTGAGTATATTCTCAGGCGGCGGACTGGTCTCCGCAAAGGCTGTTGGCGCAGCGACGATTGCCGCAAGCAGGCACAGTCTAATGGACCGGATCATGCTCCCCTCCCTCCATATCTGACGTGTAGCCTGTCAGTAAAACACAGACATCCGGGCCAGCCTAGACGAAATGGCCTTCACGGCTCGTCATCATCGGCCTGGTCGCACCTCAGAGCCAGCCGCGCCATTTGAAGAACTGGTAGGGCACGATGGCCGACAGCACCATCAGCGCCAGTGCGAACGGATAGCCATAAGGCCAGGCGAGTTCCGGCAGGTATTTGAAGTTCATGCCGTAGATCGAGGCGATCAGCGTCGGCGGCAGGAACACGACCGCCGCGACCGAGAAGATCTTGATGATGCCGGTCTGCTGGATGTTGATCATGCCGAGCGTGGCATCGAGCAGGAAGTTGATCTTCTGCGTCAGGAAGGCGGCATGATCGACAAGGGACTGCACGTCCCGTCCCAGCGTCTTGAACCGGCCGGAGGCGTCCTTGTCGGCCTTGCGTGCCTGCGCCGCAGCGGTGGCATAGGTCAGCAGGCGCTGTACCGAGACAAGGCTTTCATAGACCTTCGAGAGCAGGTCGCCCTTGCGGCCGATCTGTTCGAGTACGGACTGGAAATTGCGCGGCTTGGGTTTTGGCTTGGGCACGAGCAGGCTTGCGGCACCGGAGGCTTTCGGCGCAGGCGCCTCGATGGCGAAGATCTCGCGCGAGACCATGTCCAGCTCATGCCCGGTACGCTCCAGCACATCACCCGCCCGTTCGATCAGCGCTTCCAGCAGGCCTGCAAGCAGGCTCTCCGCCGTGATCGTACCTGCCTTCTCGCAACGCGCCACGAAAGTATCGATGGCGCGCGGCTCTTCATAGCGCACCGTGATCAGCCGCTCACCCGCCAGCACGAATGTGGCCGGTGAAAGCAGCACGGAATCGCCATCCGTGTGTGAGAGCATCATCGCCGTCATGAAATAGGCGCCGTCCTCCGCATAGAGACGGCTCGACAATTCGATCTCGCTGGTCTCCTCACGGGTCGGCACGTCGATGCCGAAGGCGCGCTCGACCGCCGTTTCCTCGTCCTTTCCGGGCCGCAACAGGTCGATCCAGACGGAGTTATCGAGTTCGGCGAGGTCTTCGCCCGCCAGCACGAAACGGCCATCGGCATTGACATAGGTGCGGATCATGTCGGGCCTTCCGGGTGCGCTTCTTGCCGCTGGTGTGCGCCAAGTCGCGGCGGCTGGCAACGCGTGCCCGCTAGCCCGCCGGGGTCAACCTCAGCAGCCGGCCCTGCGCGTCATCTTCAAGCACATAGACGGCGCCGTCCGGGCCTTCCTCGACTTCGCGCACACGGGCGCCCCATTCGTAGCGTTCCGCTTCGGCGGCCGTTCCATCGGCGTTGAGCGTCACGCGTACCAGCGCCTGCGAAGACAGTCCGCCGATCAGGGCATCGCCTTGCCAGCCGCTGAACAGCGCGCCTCCATAAATGTCGAGCCCGGCCGGGCTGATGGCCGGGACCCAGTAGGTGGCGGGTGCGGCAAACTCGGGCCGCGTGTCATGGTCCGGAATTTCGCGCCCGTCATAATGGTCACCGTTCGAGACTTCCGGATAGCCATAATTCTGTCCACGGATGATCAGGTTCAGCTCGTCGCCATGCTGAGGGCCCATTTCCTGCGCCCAGAGGCGGCCTTCCGCGTCGAAATCGATGCCGAGCGGATTGCGATGGCCGAGCGTCCAGACTTCGGCGGCCGGACCGCCCTGGTCTGCAAACGGATTATCTTCAGGCACGCTGCCATCAAGGTTGAGCCGAACGACCTTGCCGAGCGTGGAACCCATGTCCTGCGCCGGCGTGAACTTCTGGCGCTCGCCGGATGTGATGAACAGGTAGCCGTCCGGCGAGACGACCATGCGATGCCCGTAATGGCCATTGCCGGGAACCACATCGAACTGGCGCCAGATAACATCGCGCGCAGTGAAAGTGCCGCCCGTCTCCGTCAGCGAAAGCGTCGCCAGTTCGGCGACGGCGCCCGACAGCTCGTCATTGTCGGCGTCGCGCGCCACATAGGACACATAGGCCTCGCCGGTGCTGGCAAAGTCCGGGTGAAGGATGATGTCGCCCAGGCCGCCCTGTCCGCGGTCCTCGACTTCCGGTCCGCCCGTGACCCGCCCGGCTTTCGATCCATCTGTGTTGAGCAGCCAGATTGCGCCGTCCTGTTCAGTCACTAGCGCGCGACCGTCCGGCAGGAAGGTCATGGCCCATGGATTGTCGAAAACGGACAGCTCAACGGCGTTCAATGCGCCGCCTTGCGTGCCTTCGATGCGAAATCCGCCATCCGGCGCAGGCGCGCCGGTTCCCGTTGACGGACTGGCGCAGGCAGAGAGGACAATCATCGGAAAGGCAACGGCGGAGGCCGTCAGAAGCTTGAATGAAGACATGTGATTTACTCCGTTAACGTATCAAACTGCGGCAAATGCCGCGCGGTCGACAAGATGCATCAAGGGCTCGTTATTCAGATAGCGCGCGAGGTTCGCAAGGAAAGTCTCGTCAGCGCCCGCGACAGTGCCCAGTGTGTCGGAACTATCGTGCGGAGTTATGGCAATTTTGGGATGCTGCCAGAGCGGGCTCTCGGCCGGCAAGGGCTCAGTGCGCGTCACATCCAGCGCCGCAAAGGCCGGCCGGCCCGCCTCCAGCGCCGCCACAAGGGCCGCCTCATCGACGAGAGCGCCGCGTCCGAGGTTCAGGAAGAGCGCATGCTCGCCCATCGCCGCGAAGAAAGCCGCATTCGCCATGTTCTCGGTTTCCGGCGTATGCGGCGGGCAGAGCAGCACGACATCGGCGCGCGGCAGCTCGGCCATCAGCGTATCCGGCGGCGCAATCCGCGCGGCGCCCTCGGCCGGCCCCGGCGAGCGGCGCACGCCCACGACCTCGCCGCCCAGCGCGGTGACCCGGCGCCCAACGGCCTGCCCGATCGAGCCATAGCCGACCACCAGCCAGCGCGAGCCGCGAATCTCCCGCGCCTTCACGCGCTGCCATTTGCTTTCCGCCTGCAACGCCCGGTGGGCCGGTCCTTCCCGCAGGAAGTCCAGCGCCTGCCAGAGGGCCCATTCGGCCATCGATTCGGCCTGCGTGTGATTCGTCGTGTAAAGCCGCGCTTTCTGGCCGATCATCACCAGTCCGGGGTTCTCGATCCCCGCCGCCGCCGACTGGAACCAGTCCAGCGACGGGCTTTTCAGGATACCGGTCATGAATTCCCGCACGGTGGTGGAGAAGAACGCGTCGGCATTGCCGAACGCGATGTCCAGTGGTGGCAGCGCATCCAGCGCCGTGCTGGTCGCGCCATCATGCGCCTTCCCGGCATCATCGATGGTCACAAAGCGGACAGCGGCTTCGTGCCCCTTGAGCCGCGAGCGAAGGCGCGCGAAAGTCCGCGCATGAAGAAGACAGGTTTTCATGCCCTATTGCTTAGCCTCGCCTTGGCGGGGGGCACAAGCGCTGCGCAATCCGGCCTGCCCCCAAGGGGGCCCGACTATTTCCGCGATGCCGCCGATCTCGCCCGGGTGCTGGGAGCGGCCCACGCGATCCGGGTGCGCTGCAATGGCCGGGATGACCAGTACTGGCGCCGCTACATGGCCGACATGCTCGC
This sequence comes from Hyphomonas sp., assembly GCA_040223555.1. GTDB lineage: Bacteria > Pseudomonadota > Alphaproteobacteria > Caulobacterales > Hyphomonadaceae > Hyphomonas. Next base: position 180,163 of record JAVKGA010000007.1, on the reverse strand, counting down.
CTATGAAGCGCCGGAGCCGGGCAACCTGCGCTCATCCCTGGTGCGCGAGTTCAACGAGTCCTTCTCGGACACGAGCGAGGACTATCTCGTCTGCGACCCCGTTGCGGTGGCCGCCGAAAGCCGCTTTGCGGAAGACGGCCAGGAAATCGCGACACGGCTCGCCACCCATTATTTCCCGAAACGGGAACGCACCGGCAAGGGATTCGAATGATGCAAAGACTCGCAACCAGCCTGATTGGCGCCCTGATGATTTCAGCCTGCGCGGCGACCGGCACGGAGACGGTGCTGCCACCGGCCCCCTTGGCGGTTGTGCCCGAAGCCGCCATTGAAGCCACCCCGCCCGGCCCCGGCGGCCGGATGCCGTCCGGCCGCGACCTTGGTGTGCGCTCCGCCGTCGTGGCACCCAATGGCGCCGCCGCAACCGCGCACCCGCTGGCGACGCAGACGGCGCTCGACGTGCTGAAGGCCGGCGGCTCCGCCATGGACGCCGCCATCGCCGCCAATGCCATGCTCGGCCTCGTCGAGCCGACCGGCAACGGCATCGGCGGCGACCTCTTCGCCATCGTCTGGGACCCGGAAACAGAGAAGCTCTACGGCTATAACGGGTCCGGCCGCAGCGCGATGGACGCCACGCTCGAAGACATGCAGGCCATCGCCGACAAGTTCATGGACGGCAAGGAACTGCCCCCACACGGCACCGCGCCCGTCACCGTTCCCGGCACGGTGGACGCCTGGTACGCGCTGCACGAGAAGTTCGGCAAACGTCCGATGGCGGACAATCTGCAGCCGGCCATCACCTATGCCCGCAATGGCGCGCCGATCCCGGAAGTCATCGCCTATTATTGGGGCCGCAGCGCGGTCGCCTTCCCGAAATCCGCCGAAAGCGGCATGCTCGAGGAGTTCGAGAACGCGCGCAAAACCTATTTCGACCCACCGCCCCGCGAAGGCACGCTGTTCAAAAATCCGGACCTCGCCAATACGCTGGAGACCATCGGCAAGAAAGGTCGCGACGAGTTCTACAAGGGCGTCATGGCGAAAGACATGGCGCACTATCTGGGCCGGATCGGCGGCAAGCTGGACTATGACGATTTCAATGCCCACAAAGGCGAGTGGACCGAGCCTTTCTGCGTAACCTACCGCGAAGATTACAAAGTCTGCGAACTCGGCCCCAATACGCAGGGCATTGCTGCGCTGCAGATGTTGCAGATGCTTGAGCCGTTTGACCTGCGCGCCATGGGATTTGGCTCGGCGGACAGCCTGATGGCACAGGTGGAGGCGAAGCGGCTGGCGTTTGCGGACAGGGCGCGGGGGTATGCCGATCCCGCCTTTGCAAACATTGACCCGAATGTCTTCCTGAACTCTCGAACAGCCGCAGAACGTGCTGCTATGATCCAGCTCGATAAGGCGATGTCCGGACCTGAAATCCAGATTCCGTCGGGTGACCTCTTGAGCGCCCTTTTCGAAGCGCAGTGCGCCAATGACCCAAACAATGACGGCCCTGCATGGGGAGGCGTAAGCTATCCACCCCTGACAATCACCTGCGCGTCGGAAGTGCTTGAAGCCTATGGCGGTCTCGCCGACGAGCCCGCAACCGAAGAATTGTTGAAAGTGGGCGAGTTCACCGCCTGCACGGCCGAGGGCGAGTGCAAAGTTGTAGACCTCAGTTCCGGCGTGTATTCACAGCGCATCCCGCGTGATAATCCGCCTACGGAAGAGAGTAAGAAATGGCTCGAAACCGAGCTGGATAAGGCAGACGCCAAACTCAACGACGGCGACACAACCTATCTGACCGTCACCGACAAGGACGGCATGATGGTCTCCCTCATCCAGTCGAACTATCGTGGCATGGGTTCGGGCCTCGTGCCAGATGGCATGGGCTTCATGTTCCAGGACCGGGGCCAGCTGTTCAGCCTCGACCCCGCCCACCCCAACGTCTGGGCGCCCGGCAAGCGCCCGTTCCACACAATCATCCCCGCCTTCGCCTTCAAGCGCGACATGCCCGGCTGCCAGGTGCGCGCCACCGCGCCGGACCTGGCCTGCCCGTTCGAGCCCTGGCTCAGCTTCGGCCTGATGGGCGGCGGCATGCAGCCGCAAGGCCATGTCCAGATCATCCTCAACCTCGTCGACTATGACATGGGCCTGCAGGAAGCCGGCGACGCCGCGCGCTGGGAACATCTCGGCGGCTGCGAACCCACGAACGACCTCGACGGCGATGCCTGCGAAAGCGACATGGGCGTCGTCCAGATCGAAGGCGGCATCCCGGCCGCCACCAAAGCCGAACTCGAAGCGCGCGGCCACACAGTCGAATACATCCGCGCCAATGCCGGCGGCTACCAGGCCATCATGCGTGACTTCGAAACCGGCGCGTGGATCGCTGCCACCGAAATGCGCAAGGACGGTAGCGCCGATGGCTATTAGCGCTGCGCCTGAAGCGCCGCGTGACTGCCCGCTTTGCCCGCGCCTCGTTGCCTACCGCGAAGCCGTGCGGGCGAAGGAGCCAACCTGGTTCAACGGCGCGGTTCCATCCTTCGGAGACTCAAATGCCGAACTCGTCATCATCGGCCTCGCGCCGGGAGTCACCGGAGCCAATCGCACAGGCCGTCCGTTCACGGGCGATTGGGCCGGCGACCTGCTCTATGCCACGCTCGACAAGTTCGGCTTCAGCAAAGGCACCTACGCCGCTGACCCCGGTGACGGGCTGAAACTGACCGGCGCGATGATCACCAACGCCGTGCGCTGCGTGCCGCCGGAGAACAAGCCGGTCGGCGAAGAGATCAACACCTGCCGGCCGTTCCTGCAGGCACGCCTCGCCGCACTGCCGAAGTTGAAAGTGATGATCTGCCTAGGCAAGATCAGCCACGATTCCACCGTGCGCGCCCTCGGCCTGAAGCTAGCCGCGCATCCCTTCGGTCATGCCACACGCTACAACGTGTCCGTGAGCGGACGACCTGTCACCCTGCTCTCCAGTTATCACTGCTCGCGCTACAACACGAACACTGGCCGGCTGACGGCCGAAATGTTCGAGGATGTGTTTGCTGCCGCGAAGGAAGCCCTTGGCTAAACGCCCGGTATTGGCCAATCTGGCGGCATGGAAACGCATGTTGATCTAGCCCTGCTTGCGAACTGGATGGACTTGCAGGGCCTAGGCCACGGTCAGCTGGAAAACGCCCAGCGCCTCGCCGGCGGCACCCAGAACATCCTGCTGAAGTTCGACCGCGCCGGGCGCACTTATGTGCTGCGCCGCCCGCCGCCGGTGCTGCGCGCCAATTCGAACGAGACGATGCGCCGCGAAGCACGAATGCTCGGCGCCCTGAAAGGCACGAACGTACCGCATCCCGAACTGATCGCTGCCTGCCCGGATGAAACGGTGCTCGGCGCCGCCTTCTATCTGATGGAGCCCATCGAGGGCTACAATCCGTCCACCGGCCTGCCGGAGCCGTTCGCTTCCTCGCCGGACCTGCGCCGCCAGATGGGCTTGTCCCTCGTCGATGGCATCGCCGCGCTCGGCGCGCAGGACTATGTGTCTCTCGGCCTCACTGGTCTAGGCAAGCCGGATAATTACCTGGAGCGTCAGGTCAGCCGCTGGAAATCACAGCTTGAATCGTACACGGAGTTTCCCGAATGGGATGGCCGCAAGGACCTGCCGGACGTGGACCGCGTCGGCCGCTGGCTTGAAGCCAACCGCCCGGAGATTTTCCAGCCCGGCATCATCCACGGTGACTACCACCTTGCCAATGTCATGTACCGGTACGACGCGCCGCGCCTTGCCGCCATCGTCGACTGGGAGCTGACCACGATCGGCGATCCGCTGCTCGACCTCGGCTGGCTGCTCGCCACCTGGCCGGAGGGCGAAGGCAGCCCCGTCACCGTCACGCCCTGGGAAGGCTTTCCGTCTGCGGATGAACTCGTGGCGCACTATGCCACGCAGACTACGCGCGACCTCTCGCATATCCACTGGTACGGTGTGCTCGCCTGCTACAAGCTCGGCATCATCCTGGAAGGCACCTACGCCCGCGCCTGCGCCGGCAAGGCGCCGAAGGCCACCGGCGACCAGCTCCATGCCAGCACGATAGGGCTCCTCGAACGCGCCAATCGCTGGATCAGCTGAGCTGACCATACGAAAGCCTACGTCGACGCCTGAAGGCGCGCCGATTTTAAGCTGCAAAGCTCATCACGGTCTATTTGAACAAGTGTGGCAGCATCCGCTTGAAGAACTGCGTGCTGGCCAGCATGCCGTCGTGCACCGAATAGGGCATACCATCCAGGGGCGCTGGAAATGGCTTGCCGACGATCGACGACGGCGCCCTGAGACGCGGGTCCAGCTTGCCACCCTCCATGATCGCCATGCAGGCTTGTCGCGGTTTCTCCCACTCGTCTTCCAGCCCAAGCCGGTCATTCGAAAACCCGATGCGGTCGCTTCGTTCGCACAGCGCAGTCAGGATTTCGATGAGTTCAGGGACCGTCACGCCCGTCTCGAACATGGACGCGTGATCCCCGGTCAGGAATTCACGAAAGGGGGATGCCAGCAGGATCCACCCGGCCGTCGCCCTGTCCATTTCCGGCTGTTGCACGAGCCAGGTGACGAAGCCGTGCCTGTCGCCGCAGTATGCAAGCGCGGCGACCGCCGCCTCGTGCCAGATTGCCGGGTCGGCCTGGGCCTTCACCCAATCGACATCGGCCGCTTTGGTCATGTCAATTTCGTCCGGTAGATCGGCGTCCTGATTCACTCCCGGTCTCCTGACTTGCTTCGCTCCATCGCCTCTACGTCTTTATGCGATGGCCCTGTAAAATTTGCGTGAACCCGCCCTTTGCCGGATCTTCTACAATGGCAGGGCGAGAGCCTACCCGCCCTTCATGATCCGCGCCTTGTCGCGTGCCCAGTCGCGCTTGGCTTCGTTCTCGCGCTTGTCATGCGCCTTGCGGCCGGTGGCGACGCCGATCAGCAGTTTCGCGCGGCCCTTGTCGTTGAAGTAGAGTTTCAGCGGCACGATCGTGCGCCCGGCCCGGTCCACTTCTTGCGCCAGCTTCGCCAGCTGGCGTTTCGAAACCAGCAATTTGCGCTTCCGGCGCGGTTCGTGGTTGAACCGGTTGGCGCCGCCATAGGTCTGGATCTCGGCATTGATCAGCCACAGCTCGCCCTGCTCCACCGAGGCATAAGCCTCGGCAATGTTGGCCTTGCCGTCGCGCAGGGATTTCACTTCCGAGCCGACCAGCATCACGCCGGCCTCCAGCGTATCCTCCACGGAATATTCGCGGCGGGAGCGCCGGTTCTCGGCGACCATCCCGTCGGTGCGGCCTTTGACGGCAGGGGTTTTCGGCTTGGTGGCCATTGTCTCAGATATTCACCCCGGCATGGCGAAGCGCCGCGTCGATCTGCGCCCGCGCGTCTGCGTCCGGCGTCGTGATCGGCAGGCGCACTTCGTCCGTGCACAGACCCATCCGCGACAGCGCATATTTCGCCGGCCCCGGCGATGGCGAACAGAACATCGCGCGGTGCAGCAGCACAAGCCGCTGGTTGATCGCCCGCGCGGTGTCCAGGTCGCCATCATCGAACGCCGCATGCATCGCCGCGCAGGCTTCCGGCAGCACGTTGGCCGTCACGGAGATACACCCCGCCCCGCCCATCGCCCGGTGCGCCAGCGCGCTGGAATCCTCACCCGACAGCTGGATGAATTGCGCGTCCGGATCGATCAGGTGCGCATGCAGCGCCACGCGCTCCATCTCGTCGCTCGCATCCTTGATGCCGATGACGTTCGGCAGCGCGGCCAGCGCCGCCACCGTCTGCGGCATCAGGTCGACAATCGTGCGGCCCGGCACATTGTAGAGAAACACCGGCAGGGCCACGGCATCATTGATCGCCTTGAAATGCGCAAACAGGCCCGCCTGGTTCGGCTTGTTGTAATAGGGGCAGACGACGAGGGCGGCGTCGGCGCCCACCGCCTTGGCGTGGGCCACAAGATCAATCGCCTCATCAGTCGCGTTCGAACCGGCGCCAGCGATCACCGGCACTCGGCCGGCCGCAACTTCAACGCATAGGGATACCACGGCCTTGTGTTCCTCGGTCGACAGGGTCGAGGTTTCCCCCGTCGTGCCCACCGGCACCAGCGCTGACGAGCCGCCCGCAATCTGGCGCTCGACCAGCGCCGCAAAGGCGTCCTTGTCGAGATTACCATTCCGAAAGGGTGTGACGAGCGCGGGGATCGAGCCGGTAAACATCTTATTATTGCCAGTTTTTCAGGGATTCGTTTCAGGAATTCGTGGGATATGCGTGCTAGGCTGCTAAGCTTGGATTGTCACGCTTCGGGACAGAAATAAACATAGGCCACCATGACACTTACCCGGAAAATTGCAGTTTTCGTGTCTCTGGCTGCAGTGGCTGCAGGCCTCGCGGCGGCGGCTGTGCCCGAAACGCCCAGCCTGAAGCCCGGCAAGGACATCCCTCCGCCGCCGTCCATAGCGCCGGTCCTGTCCGTTAACACGGCGACCCCGGCCCCGGTTCTGTCGCCGGCGCCTGCCTTTACCCCGAAATCCACCAGTTCGCTCTACCTGGCCCGAGCCCTCAGCGCCGCCGAGCGCAGCCAATGGTCGGAACTCTCCAGCCTGCAATACGGCGCGCCGGACGAGGTTCTGAAAAACCTGATCATGTGGAAACGCGCCAGCGAAGGCGTGCCAGGCATGACCTTCGACGAGATCGACCTCGCGCTGACCGTGCTGAGCGACTGGCCGCTGACCAGCAGGATGCGCAGCCGTGCCGAAGAGATCATCGAACTGTCCGCGCTCGACGCCCGCGCCCGTATCGCCTGGCTGGAGGAATCCGGCCCGGTCACCGGAGAAGGCAAGGTCGCCCTCGCCAACGCCCTGCGCGATACCGCCCAACGCGCCCGCGCCGATGAAGTCATCAAGGATGTCTGGCGCAACCATACACTCGACAGCGATGTCCAGCGCGTCGTGCTCGCCCGCTACGGCCAGTCGCTCAGCCAGGACGATCACCGCGCCCGCGTCGATTTCCTGCTCTGGACCGGACAGACCAGCGCCGCCGACGGCCTCAAGTCTCAGCTCACCGCCGACTATCGCAAACTGGTCGATGCGCGCATCGCGCTGGCCAAGCGCGCGCGCAATGTCGATTCCGCCGTCTCGGCTGTACCCGACCATCTGCAATCCCATCCGGGCCTCTTGTACGAGCGTGCCAAATGGCGCCGCGTGAAGAAGGTGGACGGCGTCTCCGACCTGCTCCGCCAGATTGATGGCAAGGACGTACCCGCCGCCGGGCGTGGCCGCCTCTGGGACGAGCGCGCCATCGCCACGCGCGAAGAGTTGAAACTCCGCAATTACAGCCGCGCCTACCAGCTGGCCGCGCCGCATGGCATGTCCAGCGGCGGAGACTTTGCCGACGCCGAATGGCTGGCCGGCTGGATCGCCCTGCGCCTCAACGGCGACGCGACCCGCAGCCTCGGCCATTTCGAAACCATGTCGGCCGGCGTCTCCAGCCCGGTCAGTCTCTCCCGCGGCTATTACTGGACAGGCCGCGCCCGCGATGCGCTCGGCCAGTCCGATGACGCGCTCGCCGCCTACGCCGCCGCCTCGACGCACAAATACACTTACTACGGCCAGCTCGCCTCCGAACGCATGCTGGACAAGACGGTCGATCTTGGCGCGCCGCCCATTCCGACGGCGGAGGATCTTGCGAAGTTCAACGCGCGGCCCATCGTTCAGGCCATGCGCCTGCTGGGCGAGGCCGGCGAGACGGAAAGCTTCCGCCAGTTTGCCTTCTTCCTCGATGACGAGCTGACCGACCCGGTCGAATACGAGCTGCTGTCGGCCATGGCCAACCAGTATGCAACGCCGGATGTCGGTGTACGGATCGGCAAGGCCGGCCTGCAGAAAGGCGTCGTCGCCTCCGGCGCGGCCTATCCGGTGCTGAACCCCGCCATCAGCCGCAAGCCGGATGTCGAGCGCGCCTTCGTGCTCGCCATCACGCGGCAGGAAAGCGAGTTCAACCCGAAAGCCCAGAGCCGGGTCGGCGCGCGCGGCCTGATGCAGTTCATGCCCGCCACCGCCAAGAACGAAGCCCGCCTGCGCGGCATGCCCTACCAGCAATCCTGGCTGACCGAAGACCCCGCCTACAACATGACCCTCGGCGGGCTCCACCTCGACACGCTGCTGAAACAGTTCGGCGGCAGCTATATCATGACCGCCGCCGCCTATAATGCCGGCCCGTCACGCCCCGGCCAGTGGGTGCGCGATTACGGCGACCCCCGCACCGGCCAGATCGACCCCATCGACTGGGTCGAGTTCGTGCCCTTCTCCGAGACCCGCAACTACATCCAGCGCGTTATGGAAAACATCCAGGTCTACCGCCACCGCATCACCGGCGACCCGGAAGACATCACCCTCGGCGAAGACCTGAAACGCGGCCGGCGGTAGGCTTCACCAAAAGCCCCTTCTCCCTCGGGAGAAGGGGTTGGGGATGAGGGGGCGCGACGTTCGCCCTGAAACGCAAAGGCTCCGGCGAAGCGCGCCCTTACCCAATTCCGCCCTTTCCCCCACTCCCTCATGCCGCTAGGCTGACCCCTCGAAGAGTCCATAAGTCGGGCGACTTATAGACTCTTTTATGGACAGTTTATGGACTGGGGAACGGGCATGACCAACGCTTTCACGACGACACTTCTCGCGGGCTCGATCGCCCTCCTGGCCGCTTGCGGAAACCAGACCGGCACCGGTCCCGGAACCGCCGAAGGCAACGCGCCGGACGGCGCCGCGACCGCCTCGGTGGCCGGCATGCCGGAGGGTCCGCTGCGGGTGGCCGACGAGAACCTGATCGCCCTCTACAAGCAGCTGCACGAAACTCCCGAGCTCTCCTTCAAGGAAGCGCAGACCTCCGCCCTGCTCGCCAGTGAGCTGAAAACACTCGGCTTTACGGTCACCGAAGGGCTCGGCGATGCCTGGGTGAAGGCCAAGGCCGTGCGCGATCATGACGAGGCTCGCCCCGGCGTGGGCGGCTACGGCGTCGTCGGCGTGTTCGAGAACGGCCCCGGCCCGGTCGTGCTGGTGCGCGCCGACATGGACGCGCTCCCGGTGCCTGAAAACACCGGTTTTCCCTTTGCTTCCAAGGTTGTCTCCCAAACCTGGACCGGCGTCGACAGCCCCGTCATGCACGCCTGCGGCCACGACATTCACATGACCGTCTGGGTCGGCACCGCCCGCCGCCTCATCGCCGACAAGGAAAACTGGTCCGGCACGCTGGTCATGATCGCCCAGCCGGCCGAGGAAATCGGCCTTGGCGCACAGGCGATGCTGGCTGACGGGCTCTACTCGAAATTCCCGAAGCCGGATTTCAACATCGCGATGCACGTTTCCGCCGGCGCGCCGGCGGGCACGATTGCCTATTCATCGGGATTCGCGCTGGCCAATGTCGACTCGGTCGACATCAAGGTAAAAGGCGTCGGCGGCCACGGCGCCTATCCGCACACCACGGTCGATCCCGTTCTGGTGGCGAGCCATATCGTTGTGGCGCTGCAAAGCCTCGTCTCGCGCAACACAAACCCGCTCGATTCCGCCGTGGTGACCGTCGGTTCGTTCAAGGCCGGCGCCAAGCACAACATCATCTCGGAGGAAGCCGAGTTGCTGATCACCGTGCGCTCCTATGAGGACAAGACCCGCAAGATGCTGCTCGACGGCATCAAACGCATCGCGGAGGGTCAGGCCGCCGCGTTCGGCGCGCCGGCGCCCGAGATCAATGTCGAGAGCGATTTCACGCCGGCAACCTACAACGATCCCGACCTGACGACCCGCGCCATGGCCGCCATCGGCGCCGAACTCGGCGAAGCGAACGTCCGCTCGGTGGCCCCGGTCATGGGCGGCGAGGATTTCAGCCAGTATGGCCGGACCGACGAGAAGATCCCGAGCCTGATCTTCTGGGTCGGTGCGGTTGCCCCGGACCGCTACGCGGCGTCCCAGGCCGACGGCATGCCGCTGCCCTCGCTCCACTCCCCGCTGTTCGGCCCGGACTATGATCCGGCGATTGCGACCGGCGTCGATGCAATGACGGCGGCGGTGGAAGAACTGTTCAAGCAGTAGCGGCGGCCTACTCCAAACATGGCGGAAAAGTGGCGGCGGGTTGCCTCGCCGGGGCGTTTGGGCTAGACCCTTTTGCTCAGACTGCGCATAAGTAACCGCGCTGTCACGAACGAGCCCTGAAATCCTGATCCGTTCACGGGAGAAGCCTTGAAATGCGGGAAATCAGGACCAACTTATACTCAAATCGAGCATAATGGCTCGATCAAGGAGGATAACATGGCACGACTGATCGATTCCGGACCGGGCTGCCCGACCCCCACCCCGCTGCGCGGCGCCTCGTCGGCGGCTGCGCGCGGCCTGGTCTATGATGACGCCGTGAAGGCCGAGACGGACGCGCTCTACCCCCTCGTGGCCGACTTCGTGACGCCGATGGAATGGCCCGCGATTGCGCCGCTGGTGGCCGGCATCAACCGCCTGAAGAAGGCGAAGAACGCCGTTATCCTGGCCCATAATTACATGACGCCGGACATTTTCAGCCTGGTTGGCGACTTCCGGGGCGACAGCCTGCAACTGGCCCGCGAAGCCTCGGCGACCGATGCCGACATCATTGTGCAGGCCGGCGTGCATTTCATGGCCGAGACGTCGAAGATCCTAGCGCCGGAGAAGACGGTGCTGATCCCGGACACCCGCGCGGGCTGCTCGCTCGCCGCCTCGATCACCGGCGCCGATGTGCGCCTGATCAAGCAGAAATACCCGGATTATCCGATCGTCACCTATGTGAACTGCACCGCCGACGTGAAGGCCGAGTGCCACATCACCTGCACGAGTTCCAACGCTGCGCAGGTCGTGGAGCATGTCGCCAAAGAGTGGAATACCGACACGGTGATCATGGTGCCTGACCAGTTCCTGGCCAAGAACGTCGCGGCGCAGACAGGTATCCGCATCCTGACCTGGCCGGGCGCGTGCGAAGTGCACGAGCTGTTCTCGGCCGAAGATGTGAAACAGTTGCGCGAGGCGCATCCGGGCGTCGTGATCCTGGCACACCCGGAATGCCCGCCGGACGTGTTGCAGGAAGCCGACTTTGCCGGTTCGACTTCGGCCATCTCGAATTATGTTGCCGAGAACCAACCGAACAAGGTCGTGCTGCTGACCGAATGCTCGATGAGCGACAATGTCGCCGCTGAGAACCCGAACGTAAATTTTATCCGGCCGTGCAACCTGTGCCCGCACATGAAGCGCATCACGCTGGAGAACATCTATGACTGCCTCGTCAGCGGCGAATACGAAGTGACCATTCCCGAAGACGTGCGCGTGCGGGCGAAAGAGGCGCTGGATGCGATGCTCGCCCTGCCCAAAATGGCAAAGCCGCTGGCGTTCAGGACCGGCCAGGTGCCGCTCGAGCTTGAGATGGTCATTTGAAAACGTGTGATTGAGACGGCTTGCCAAGCGCCTGCCGAAGTCGTGAAGTCAACCGGACCCTAGTCGAGGAGGCGTCCATGTCGAATTTCCAGAAGCCGGTTCTCGGCCTGTTACTCCTTGCGCTCGCCGCTGGCCTGCCGGCCGGGGCGGTCAAAGGCAAGCAGGAGACCGACAAGTCTGATGTGCTTGGCAACTGGAGCTTCCAGACGCGGCCCTACCGCGAAGGCACGTGTGTGATGACCGGCACGATGAACCTTTCTCCGCATCCGGATGAAGGCCTTTACTCCTGCGAACTGACAGCCGTCGAGATGTGCTCGATGTGGGGCCGTTCGGTCGTGCGCCAGTCCTGTGAGGCGCGCCGGTTCGGCGATCAGGTCTCCATCCGCTCGACCATCGAGGAAATGCTGGAGACCAAAGCGCCGGAGATGCTCTACGTGCCCGACAATTTCACGCTTACCATCCAGAGCCATGAACGGATGTTTGGCGCGCTGGTGTCCGCCGTCACCGCGCCTGTCGAATTCCGCCGCGCGAATGACGGGATATCCTGATACGCCGATGTTCGAGGGGACAGAGACCCGTGTTTACGCCGAGGCCGGCGCCAGCGTGGACGTGCTCATCGTGGGCGCGGGCCTTGCCGGACTGTTCCTCGCGCTGAAGCTGGCGCCCCGGCACTGTCTCGTCATTTCCCCGTCGCCGCTCGGACAAGCCGCGTCTTCGGCCTGGGCACAGGGCGGACTGGCCGCCGCGTTCGACCCGCTCGACAGCCCGGCGCAGCACGCCGCCGATACGATCGCGGCCGGCGCCGGCCTTGTGGATCCGGTTATTGCCCGCCTCATCGCTGAAGACGGCCCGGCCCGTGTGCGCGACCTGCTGGCGCTCGGCGTACCATTTGACCGCACGCCGGACGGCGCGCTGGCCTTGTCGCTGGAAGCCGCCCATTCGCGCGCCCGCGTCGCGCGCGTCTCGGGCGACCTTGCCGGCAAGGCGATCATGGACGCGCTGGTGGCGGCCGTTCAGGCAACACCGAGCATCGAGCTGATCGAAGGCGCCCGCGCGATCTCACTGTTGCAGGATGGCAATGGCCGCGTGGCCGGCGTGCTCCTGCGCGACAATCAGGGCCGGATGACGCCGCGCACGGCGCGCGCCACGGCCATGTGCACGGGTGGCTCGGGCGGGCTGTTCCATGTCACGACCAATCCGCGCGAAGCACGCGGCGATGCGATCACGATGGCGTATGAAGCCGGCGCGCTGCTCGCGGATCTCGAGTTTGTGCAGTTCCATCCGACCGGCATCGATATTGGCCGCGACCCGGCGCCACTGGCGACCGAGGCGCTGCGCGGCGAAGGCGCCACGCTGCACAATGCGGACGGGCGCGCCTTCATGACGGACTATCATCCGCTGGCTGAACTGGCGCCGCGCGACGAGGTTGCCCGCGCCATCCATGCCGAACGCATGGCCGGACGCGGCGCGTTCCTCGATTGCCGCAAGGCCGTCGGCGCGCATTTCCCGGACCATTTCCCGACCGTTTTCGGCGCCTGCATGAGCGCCGGCATTGATCCGCGAGCGGACATGATCCCGGTTGCGCCAGCCGCGCACTACCACATGGGCGGGATTGTCTCCGACCTCTGGGGACGCTCCACACTGGCCGGCCTGTCCGTGTGCGGAGAATGCTCGTCAACCGGGGCGCATGGCGCCAACCGGCTGGCCTCGAATTCACTGCTGGAAGCGGTCGTGTTTTCCGAGCGCATTGCGCGGCGCCTGCAGGGCGCGACGCTGGATGCGCCCGGCGTCAGCAGCGCCGCGGTTCCGGCGGCCCTGCCTTACGAACGGCTACAGCAAGTGCGCGAGGCCATGTCGGCGCATTGCGGTGTGATCCGCGATGCGGCTGGCCTGAACACGCTGCTCGACCTTTGCCACGAGATCGAGCCGGAAGCACCCGGCGCGCCGGCATTGACCGCCGCACGCCTGATTGCCGAAGGCGCCCTTGCGCGCCGCGAAAGCCGGGGCGGCCACTTCCGGGCAGATTTCCCCGAGACGGGCAAACCGCAGCGTCAGTTCATCGCCCACCCCACCGCTGAATACGTTGCCCCATGACCCATGAAATTCCGCCGCTGCCGGGGATAATCCTCGACCCGATCGTGCGACTTGCGCTGGCCGAGGATCTTGGCCGCGCGGGTGACCTGACGACCGATGCGACCATTCCGGCGGGCACGCAGATGCGCGCGGTGATTGCCGCGCGCAAACCCGGTGTGCTGGCGGGGCTGGATGTAGCCTCCTATGCGCTGCGCCTGATTGATCCGGACGTGCGCCTGACCATGCACCTGCAGGATGGCGCGGCGCTGGCGCCCGGCGCGGTGATTGCCGAACTGGACGGCGCGGCGCGCTCCATCCTGATCGCCGAACGCACGATGCTGAACTTTCTCGGGCGCCTGTCAGGTGTTGCAACCCTGACCCGGCAATACGTTGACGCCGTGGCCCACACGAAAGCCCGTGTCGTCTGCACACGGAAGACCACACCCGGACACCGGGCGCTGGAGAAGCGCGCAGTCCGCTGCGGCGGCGGAACATCCCATCGCTACGGTCTCGATGACGCGATCCTGATCAAGGACAATCATATTGCGGCCTGTGGCGGTTCGATTGCCGATGCGCTGACACGGGCGAAAGCCTATGCCGGACACCTGCGGATGATCGAGATCGAGGTCGATACGCTGGCGCAGCTTGAAGAAGCGCTGAAGCATGGGCCACACGCGATCCTGCTCGACAATATGAGCCTCGACGACCTGCGCGCGGCGGTGAAGCTGACCGCAGGCCGCGTGCCGCTGGAAGCGTCCGGCGGCGTGACGCTGACTTCCCTCGCGGCAATCGCCGAGACGGGCGTTGATTTCATTTCCTCCGGCGCGCTGACCCATTCGGCGCCGAACCTTGACCTTGGGCTGGATGTCGTCTGACTGTTGACCGGGCGCCGGTTCGGGCGCGAGGCATCAGGGAGGAGACGCATGACAGGCGCAAACGGTCGCAAGAGCATTTTCATCACGGGCGCAGCATCCGGCATCGGCGCGGAGACGGCGCGCTACTTTTCCAGGCGCGGCTGGTTCTGCGGCCTCTATGACGTCAACGAGATGGGCCTGAAGGCCGTCGCTGGCGAACTCGGCACGGAGAACTGCCACTACGCGAAGCTGGACGTCACGAAACGCGCCGACTGGGCGGCGGCGATGGAAGGCTTCGGCGCGGCGACGGGCGGCAGGATGGACGTGTTGTTCAACAATGCCGGCATCGGGCGCCATGGCTGGTTTGAAGATGTGCCGGCAGATGACTCAGACCTTGTGATCGACATCAACGTCAAGGGCGTGATCAACGGCGTCTATGCCGCGCTGCCGTTGCTCAAGGCCACGCCGGGTGCGCGGATCGTCAACACAGCGTCCACGGCCGGCATCGTCGGTGCACCTCAGTTGGCGGTCTATTCCGCTTCGAAATGGGCCGTCCGCGGACTGACGGAAGCGCTGGATGCCGAGTTCCGCGATCTCGGCATCCGGGTGACGAGCCTGATGCCCTGGTTCGTCGACACGCCGATCCTTGACATGGGCGCGACGGATGGCGCGAACGAGAAGATGTCGGACCAGATGAAAGCGAACGGCGCAACGATCTATCCGGTTTCGATGGCCGCGGAGAAAGCCTGGGACGCGGCGCACGGCGGCGACATACAGTACATGGTGGGCGGCGAGGCGGAACGCGCGCGCTTCATGACACGCTGGCTGCCGGGCCTCGTGCGCAAGCAGATCCGTAAGCGCGTGCCGCCGCGCGCCTGATCAGACGCGCGCAAAGAAAAGGCCGCCGATGGTTTCCCACCGGCGGCCTTTTTCTTTTGCGTGGCACAGCGTCTTAAAGCGCGCCGTCAACCGATGCGGACGAGGCGGCGCCAATCTGGCGGGCCGTATAAGCGTCAAGCGCGATCTCGGCCGGTTCGGCCTCTTCCTTTTCCGCCGGAACGGTCTGGATGCTCATCAGGCGCGGCGCGGTCGTTGTGATCGTGCGCGTCGATGTGGTCACGGCGGCCGGCGCGGTGGTCGGTGTGATGGCATAATAGCCGTCATCACCGGCCGACGAGCCGTCAGCGAAGAGGAGGCTTTCGTCCACACCGTCCTCGGCATCGGCGTCCAGCGCAGCAAGCTGCATGGCGACCGATTGCTTGCGGGCCTGGAAGTTGCGCTCCACGCTCGCCCATTCGGCGCCGCGCGGGAAGCGATAGAAGATGTGCAAACCAACCTGGTTCGTCTGGACGAGGCCGGAATTCCAGATCGGGTCGACATAGGTCGCGTGATAGTGCGTGGCGCCGCCGGTGCGATCCTCATTGAGGTTCATCAGGACGTGGGCGGCGATGCGTTTCGCGCGCTCCCAGTTCTCGCCTTTCGGCTTGACCTTCATGGCACCGTCACAGGTGAACGTGAACTGGCAACCGGTGGTGCGCGTTGCGCCCTGGAAGACCACGCCGCAAGCCGAGTCCGGATAGCGGTGGTCCTTGATACGGTTCGCGATGACTTCGGCAACGGCCAGCTGGCCTTCGAGCGGCTCGCGGGCCGACTCGTAATAGACAGCCTGTGCCATGCACATCAGTTCGGAATCGATGGTCTCGGCGCGCTGCACTTCTTCTGCGCGGAACGAGGCGAGCGTCAGCAGTGCGGCGCCGTCACGGTCGCGCATCGCATAGCGGCTCATCGAGGAATCGGGATCACGCTTCAGCGTGTATTCGACGGTACGCAGCCAGGGCGTGTCGAGCAGCGCCGGCGTATGCGCATCGGTGCGCACGGCGAGGCCGGCATCCTGGTACATGGCAAAGCGCTCGGCTTCGGCGCGGTATTCCGCTTCAGCACGCAGGCTGACCTGCTGGCTGGAAATCACCGGAAGAGACACAGTGGCCGTCACCGCACAAACGGCAACCATCCCGCCACGGATGAACACTTCGCGTTGTTCCTGATCCGTCATACCTAGCCACCACCGTTTGAGCTTATCACGTAGCCCATTCAGGGTGACCAAGGTCGCCCGGCTTGGTTGAAGAAACCTTAACATCACCGATCCTCTTTTCACCCGGCCGGCGGTATGTTCCGCCTTGGCACCCGGGCTTCCAGGTTATTAACGCATTACGAGGACCGAACGCGTCCCGCCACGCCTCTGCGAAGCATGGGGGATGTGGCCCACCCGTGCGTATCTAGCAATAAACCGGCCAACCTTATGAGTGACAAAGTAGAGAGGCGCGCCTACGGGTAGTTTTGGCAGGCTGATGCAATTTCAAGGAAACTAATCATACCGGCCTGAAAATGCGGGATTTTCAGGCTCACAGAGCGTCAACCCAGGCGATTCTCGGCGCAGACCCCTGTTGCTGAAAAACAACATTCAAGCGCCCTCGGTTTTGGCGGCTTTTGCCTACTTTGCACTGTCTTTGAGCGCTGCCTGTGCCGCCGCGAGGCGGGCGATCGGCACCCGATAGGGTGAGCAGGACACGTAATCGAGGCCTGCGCGGTGGCAGAATTCGACCGAAGCGGGGTCGCCGCCATGCTCCCCACATATCCCCAATTTAATGCCCGGACGGGTCCGCCGGCCGCGTTCAGCTGCCATTTTAACCAGTTCGCCGACGCCTTCCTGGTCCAGCGTGACGAAGGGATCTTTCTCGTAGATGCCCTTCTCGGAATAGACCTGCAGGAAGCGGCCGGCATCGTCACGGCTGATGCCGAGTGTTGTCTGGGTGAGGTCGTTTGTGCCGAACGAGAAGAAGGCCGCAGACTGAGCAATCTCTCCGGCCTGCAATGCGGCGCGGGGAAGTTCGATCATGGTGCCGACGGTATAGTCGACCTCGGTACCGGTTTCCTTGAACACGGTCTTTGCCGTCTCGTCGACCAGCGCCTTGAGGATGGCCAGCTCGCGCTGCGTGGCGACCAGCGGGATCATCACTTCAGGAACCGGCTTCAGCTTGCCCTCTTTGGCAACATTCACCGCCGCCTCGAAAATGGCGCGGGCCTGCATCTCGTAGATCTCGGGATATGTGATGCCGAGGCGGCAGCCCCGGTGGCCGAGCATGGGATTGCTCTCGTGCAGGTCATGCGCGCGGCGGCGCAGTTCATCTGCCTTGATGCCGGAGGCCTTGGCGACGTTTTCGATGTCCTCGTCCGTATGCGGCAGGAATTCGTGCAGCGGCGGGTCGAGCAGGCGGATGGTCGCCGGGCGGTCACCCAGGATACGGAAGATTTCCTCGAAGTCCGAGCGCTGCATCGGCAGCAGCTTCGCCAGCGCCTCGCGGCGGCCCGTCTCATCGTTCGACAGGATCATCGACCGCACGGCAGGGATACGCTCTTCGTCGAAGAACATGTGCTCCGTGCGGCAGAGGCCGATGCCTTCGGCGCCGAACTCGACCGCCGTGCGCGTGTCCAGCGGCGTCTCCGCATTGGCGCGCACCTTGAGGCGGCGCACCTTGTCAGCCCAGCCCATCAGCTCGCCGAAATCACCCGAGAGGTCCGGCTTGATCAGCGCAATCGCGCCGGCCATGACGCGGCCCGTGCCGCCATCGATGGTGACCACGTCGCCCTTCTTGAACTTGCGACCACGCACGGTGAATTCGCCGCGCGCATGGTCGATCTTGAGATCGCTCGCGCCGCACACGCAGGGCCGGCCCATGCCGCGCGCGACAACGGCGGCATGGCTGGTCATCCCGCCGCGTGCGGTGACGATGGCGCGGGCCGCATGCATGCCCTTGATGTCGTCCGGGCTCGTCTCGACGCGCACGAGGATCACGTCCTCGCCCTTGGCGGCGAGGTTGAACGCCTCATCGGAATCGAACACGACCCTGCCGACCGCCGCGCCGGGGCTGGCGGGCAGGCCTTTCACGATCACGTCGTAGGGCGCGCCGCCCGCTTTCTTGTTCTCGTCATCGTTCGGAATGCGCGGATGCAGGAGCTGGTCGAGATGCGAGGGGTCAAGCCGCAGCAGGCCTTCCTTCTCGGTGATCAGCCCTTCGCGCACCATGTCGACGGCGATCTTCACGGCGGCAGCCGCCGTGCGTTTTCCGTTACGGGTCTGCAGCATGTAGAGCCGGCCAGCTTCGACCGTGAACTCGATGTCCTGCATGTCCTTGTAGTGATGCTCGAGCTTGGCGGCGACTTCGCGCAGCTGGCGATAGACTTCCGGCATCGCGTCTTCGAGCGGCTTGTCGCCCGAGCCCAGCGTGGCGGCCCGTTCCTGCGAAATCGGCGCGGGCGTGCGGATTCCGGCCACCACGTCTTCGCCCTGCGCGTTGATCAGGTATTCGCCGTAGAAG
Organism: Hyphomonas sp.; assembly: GCA_040223555.1. GTDB lineage: Bacteria > Pseudomonadota > Alphaproteobacteria > Caulobacterales > Hyphomonadaceae > Hyphomonas. The sequence goes on along the minus strand of JAVKGA010000007.1, from coordinate 161,424 downwards.
ATGGCTTCGCCGTTCGACGGGTCGCGCGTGAAGGCAACGCCGGTGGCGGAGGTTTCGCCGAGGTTGCCGAACACCATGGCCTGCACGTTGACGGCGGTGCCCCAGTCTTCGGGAATGTCGTTGAGCTTGCGGTAGATGATGGCGCGGTCGCTCATCCAGCTGTTGAACACAGCCGAAATGGCGCCCCAGAGCTGTTCGCGCGGATCTTCCGGGAACGGACGGCCGAGTTCTTTCTCGACCGCAGCCTTGTAGCGCACGATCACCTGTTTCCAGTTATCGGCGGTGAGGTCCGTGTCGAGGTCGAGGCCTTCGCGCTCTTTATAGTCGTCCAGGATATGTTCGAACTCGTCATGGCCGAGACCGAGGACGACGTTGGAATACATCTGGATGAAGCGGCGATAGCTGTCATAGGCGAAGCGGTCGCCGGCGAGTTTCGACAGGCCTTCGGCCACGGCTTCGTTGAGGCCGAGGTTCAGAACGGTGTCCATCATCCCGGGCATCGAGGCGCGCGCGCCCGAGCGCACGGAGACGAGCAGCGGATTGGCCGGATCGCCAAAGCCCTTGCCGGACTGGCGCTCGAGGCTTTCGAGAGCGGCATCAACTTCGGCTTCGAGGCCGGCGGGGTAAACGCGCCCGGTCTGGTAATAGGCCACGCACACGGCGGTGGAGATGGTGAAGCCCGGAGGCACGGGCAGGCCGAGCTTCGCCATTTCGGCAAGGTTGGCGCCCTTGCCGCCCAGCAGGTTTTTCATCGAGGCGTCGCCATCCGCGGTGCCGCCCCCGAAGGCATAGACCCAGGTGTTCTCTGCGCCCTTGCGTGCTGCTTCACCCATGCGTAGTCGCCTCCTGTGTTCAGGCCAGTCGCCAAACAGACTCCGTTTGGCGTGTCAGTTTGCAAGTCCTATGCTGCATTGCACAGCACGTGAGAAGTGCGCGTTTCGTCTCCGGGGCGAGTGACAACGTTGTAAGGATGCTCGCCGGGGTATGTGCTGCCTCAGATTATGAGCGCCGCGTTCCGAACCGGAACAATTTGCCCTCAGCCTTCGATTCGCGAGAAGTCCGCCACCTGATGCAGCGCCTCGCGCACGGCCACGAGCAGGGCCAGACGATTGGCCCGCACGGCGGCGTCCGAATCGTTGACCATCACGCCCTCGAAGAAGGCATCCACCGGACCGCGAAGCCCCGACAGCACCGTCATCGCGCCCGCAAAGTCTTCGGCCTTGAGCGGCGCTTCGAGCGCCCTGGTCGCCTTCTGCAACGCGGCCCACAGCGCCTGCTCCACTTCCGGCCCCCTGGCGATGAGTTTTGCATCGACGGAGAGGTTCTCCGGCATCGCGCCCTTCTTCTCTTCCGCCTTCAGGATATTCGCCGCGCGCTTGTAGCCCGCGAGCAGCGTCGCGCCGTCTTCGGTTTCGAGGAAGGCCCCGAGCGCCTCGACGCGCTTCACGATGAGGACGAGATCATCTTCGTTGAGTGCGAAAACCGCATCTGTAAGGTCGTGCCGCTTGCCTTGGTCGCGCAGCACTTGCTTGAGACGATCCGCGAAGAAGGAGAGGAGGTCTTCAGTGAGAGCGGTAGCATCTTTCACTAAGGTCTGAGGAGAGTCGACCAGATTGGGATTCTTCTTTGAAGCATCACCATCAGGATCATAGCCCCAAACCCATCGGTTCCCATTCTCATCAAGAGGCGCCAACGAATCCAGATGCGCGAGAATTTCTTCTCGCAACTTCAACCGCCACTGATTTTCAAGCACCAGACGGATCCAGCCCAACGCTGCGCGCCGAAGCGCGAAAGGATCCTTTGACCCGGTCGGTTTCTCATTGATTGCCCAAAAACCAACTAGTGTGTCGAGCTTGTCGGCCAGCGCCACAGCGACACTGACGGGCGCACTAGGAACTTCATCGCTTGGGCCTTTTGGTTTGTAGTGATCACGAATTGCATCAGCAACGCTTGTATCTTCTTCCTGTTGTTGAGCGTAATAGCGTCCCATCACGCCTTCGAGTTCGGGAAACTCGCTCACCATTTCAGACGCCAGATCACACTTTGCCAATCGAGCAGCACGCTTGGCATTTACGGCTCCAGCTTGATCGTCTCGTCCCAGCATTATCTGCCCGGCCCGACCTTCAACACGTTCCGACTTACCTGCTACGGTGCCCAGCAAGCGATGGAAAACAACGTTGCTCAATTTCTCAAGTCGGCTTTCCAATCGCACCTTACAGTCTACATCCCAGAAGAAGCGCGCATCCGACAGGCGCGCCGACAGGACCCGCGCATTGCCTTCGGCAATCTTCACGCCGCCATCGCTGGCCGCGATGTTCGCTACCACGATGAAATTCGGCGCAAGCTTGCCGGTCTTTGTGTCATTCGCCGCAAAGTATTTCTGGTGCGTGCGCATCGACAGGGTGATGACTTCCGGCGGCAGGTCGAGGAAGTCCGGATCCATCTGCCCAAGGATGACCACCGGCCATTCGGCCAGGCCAACCACTTCCTCCAGAAGGCCCTTGTCTTCGATCCATTCCAGCCCGGCATCCTTGCAGACGCGCGCAATGCCGCCGAGGATCACCTCGCGCCGCGCATCGCGCGACAGCACGACATGGCCCGCCTTCGACAGCTGCGCCTCGTAATCCTTCCAGCCTTTGACCGTGTACGGACCACGCCCGTGCACACGGTGGCCTTCGGTCGAGTTCCCACTGGCCACGCCGCCGACTTCAAACGGGACGACCGCGTCGTCGAACACGCAGACAATGCCCTGCAGCGGACGCACCCAGCGCAGGTCGCCGTCCGCCGTGCGCATGGATTTCGGCCAGTGAAAGCTCTTGATGATCTCCGGCACCGACTCGGCGATCACATCCGTCGCATCGCGGCCCGGCTTGGACAGCCAGGCCACATAGGAGTCGCCCTTCTTCGGATCGGAAACAATCTCCGCCTCGCTGATATCCTTCAGCCCTGCGCCTCGCAGAAATCCCGCAATCGCCTGCTCCGGCGCGCCGACCTTGGGGCCCTTCTTCTCCTCGCGCACATCCGCCGAGCGCGCATCCAGCCCCTCGACCACAGCCGTCAGCCGGCGCGGGCCGGACACGGCAAAGGCGTTCTTCCAATTCAGGCCCGCCTCTTTCAGCCGCTGCGTCAGCGCCGCCAACAGGTCGGCTTCCGCCTTCGCTTGCATGCGGGCGGGGATTTCCTCGGAAAAGAGTTCAAGCAGCAGTTCAGCCATGGGGCCTGTCAATCAGCGGAAAGTGAGGTCGCCACGGCTTACAGCGGCGCGCGCCGGGGTCAAGCCGCGCCAGGCTCAGAGCTTGTTGTGGCTGCCGTCGCACATCGGGCTGTTGCCGGTGCGTTTGCAGGCGCAGAAGAAAACCTTGCCGGTCTTGGGGCATTCCCAGCCCTGCGGCACAAACTCGGTGCCCTTGTGGCTGCCATCGCAGAAGGGCTGGTTCTTTGACTGCCCGCAGGCACACCACCAGTACATCTTGCCCTCTTCGACCTCGACGGGGATCGGCTGGTTGCCGGCGATATGGGGCTGTTCGGTCATGAGTGCGTCCTCCGCAGCTTCTTTCAAAGACCCTGCATCGCCCGGCAGCGCACTTCAACCGGCGACCAGGTCCAGGATGATGAAGGTCGGCGACACCATCCCCTCATGGTATTTGCGAGGATTGATCGCTTCGAGTTCCGGCACCGGCCGGGTTTCCTTCAGCTCGCGCAGGATGAAACCGGCCGTCAGCAACGGGCTGATGATCTCGGCGAATGAGCGGTAATAGTCCGCCACCACGACCGGTTTACCGCCGAAGCCGTTCCATGTCGCTTCACAGAGGTGCACGCCAAAAGCCGAAGGCGGTTTGTACCAGGTGTACGCGCCCATGGGATGCTGGACTGACATGACCAGCCGGCCACCCGGCTTCAGCACGCGGCGGAATTCGGCCAGCGGCACGCTCCAGTCGCGTACGTAGTCGATCGCGAGGGAGGAGGCGACGAGGTCGAAATAGTCATTCAGGAGAGAGGGCAGCGGCTTGGCCATGTCGGCAACAAACAGACGCGCCCGGTCGCCGACACGTTCGCGCGCCATCTCGATCATCGCCGGACTGATATCGAAGGCGGCGACTTCGGCCGCACCTTTGTCCAGCAGATACCGCGTCAGGAATCCCGGCCCGCAGCCAGCATCGAGCACGCGCAGTGCTTCGACCGTACCAATCTGCGCCCGCATGGCAGGGTGCTCATTATAGCCGTTCTCGGCCTTGGTTTCCGCAATATCAGAATAGCGCCGGGCGAGGGCTTCATAGGCCTCGAGCGCTATGGGCTCGTCGGGGTTTGACATGGCATCGACCTCACCCCGCCCGCGCTTCTTCCTGCTCCGCCCACTGCGCTGCGGCGCCGCGCGCAAGGTCGCGGACGCGGCCGATATAGGCCTGGCGCTCGGTCGGGCTGATGGCGCCGCGGGCGTCGATCAGGTTGAACGTGTGCGAGGCCTTGAGGGCGTAGTCATAGGCGGGCAGCGGTTTGCCCGCTTCGCGCAGCGCGTTGGACTGGCTCTCGCAATCGGCAAACCAGCGTTTCAGCATCTCGACATCCGAATGCTCGAAATTGAACGCGCTCTGCTGGCGCTCGTTCTCAAGGAAGACATCGCCATAAGACAGCGGCACGGCGGAAGCCGGATCGTTGAACGGCAGGTCGTAGACATTGTCGACGCCGAACACGTACATCGCGAGGCGTTCGAGGCCGTAGGTAAGCTCGCCCGAGACCGGCGCGACATCGAGCCCGCCGACCTGCTGGAAATAGGTGTACTGGCTGACTTCCATCCCGTCGCACCAGACTTCCCAGCCGAGACCCCAGGCGCCAACCGTCGGGTTTTCCCAGTCGTCTTCGACAAAGCGGATGTCATGCACCATCGGGTCGATGCCGATCTTGTAGAGGCTTTCGAGGTAGAGGTCCTGCAGGTTCGCCGGGTTCGGCTTCAGGATCACCTGGAACTGGTAATAATGGCCAAGCCGGTTGGGGTTCTCGCCATAGCGGCCATCCTTCGGCCGGCGCGAGGGCTGGACATAGGCGGCGCGCCAGTTCTTCGGCCCCAGCGCGCGGAGCACCGTGCCGGGGTGCAGCGTGCCGGCGCCGACTTCCATGTCATACGGCTGCAGGATCGCGCAGCCTTGCGCGGACCAATAGGCTTGCAGCGTCAGGATCAGGTCCTGGAAGGATTTCGGCTTTGGACTGGCCTTCGGGGCGGGCATGGGCGGCTCATCGGCTGGGAAAGTCCCGGCCTAGCGCCTCGCGGTTTGCGGCGCAACCGGTCTCACCGATCGTTGCGGCCGCGTCCCTTGTCATGGTCGTACTGGCCGAACCAGCCGATCCACGAAATCACAATGCCGGCCACGATGCTCAGAATGAACAGGAAAGTGAACATGGCGGTTTGTCCTCTTTTGTCCCCCAATTCAGAGGTTGGGGGCCAATGACGTGATTGCAAGCAAAATCGGCCCGGTCACCAGTCGATTCCGCCGCCTTCGACAATGGATTGCGCCGCAGGCGTGCGCGTACCGTCAGCGTCATGGCTGATCAGGGGCGCCAGCAGCGTCAAAGGCCCCTTTTTCAGGCCCTTCCGGGCCCGGATCAGCACGCGCCGGGACGGCTCGCCTGCTTTGGAAGCAATCGGCAACACAGTGATCTCGCCGGCCTGCTTGTCCAGGGGGACCAGTATGCGCGCCAGTTCGGCTGCCCGGTGGATCAGGACGACGGGCGCCCGCGGCTTTGCAGCGAACAACATCGCCTTGATCCAACCCTCCAATGACAGGCTCTCGATATAGGCATCCACCTTGCCCTCGCCCGGTGCGGAGATTTTCCCTGGCTCGAAGTAAGGCGGATTGGCGAAAACGAGGTCGAACCGGTTTTCATGGGCCCGGACCCAGGCCGAGGCCTCGCCCGCCTCGATGCTCACCCGCGCGCCAAAGCCGTTCAGGTCCGCGCCTTCGCGTGCCAGCGCGGCGGTGCCTGCGTCCTGCTCAACGGCCGTAAATGTCGTATCCGGAAGACGGTAGGCCGCCGGTAGCAAGGCCCCGCCTGATCCGCAGCCCAGTTCCAGCGCCGCGCCCGGCCCGATCAGCGGCAAAGCCGCCGCCAGGGCGAGGGAGTCAAATCCGGCCCGGAAGCCCGCTTCAGGCTGAACCAGCGTTACGCGCCCCTGATAGACCGTGTCGCGCGTGGACGACATCATCCCGGCTCGACACCACTGAGGGTGAGCCGGGCCTTGGGCAGCTCGCTTTCCTTCACGAGGACGCGGCGCGGAAACACGCCGATATTGCCTTCAACCGCAGACATATGCCGGTCGAGCACGAAATATTCGATGCCCGCCTCGATCAGCAGGTGCTCGGCATAGGACAGTTTGACCGGATCGTTGGTCCGGAAGACCTCTTCCATCAGCCGGCTGTGACCCGCAGGTTCATGTCGACCGAGCGCGCGTCATAGGCCTCGGCCTTGTCGGGCTTCGGCCCGGCGCCGGTGACGATCTCCATCGTGTGCGTCACTTTGCCGGAGCTGCCGCCGCCGCCCAGGCCAATCCCGATGCCGACACCCACGCCGGAATACCCGCTAGAGCCTGCGCTGCCACCGATGCTGACCGAGGTTCCGCCATTGCTTCGGCGCGAACCCTCGGAATCGACGGTCTCGTTGGTGATCTCGAACCAGTCCTTGCCGTCCGTGAGGGTGATCTCGGAAGCCCGCAGGAGCGCCATGTTGCGCGCCCGCACGGGGTCCTTGTCGGTATAGGAGACCCGGTGCCGGTTGGTCTCGATCTGTTGCGACAGATAGCCTTCACTGCGTTCAGACTTGGCCGCACCGTAGACCGGTGTCGTGGCGCAGGCGGCCATCAGGGCGAGGGCGGGGATGACAAATGCGTGTTTCATGACCCACATGTAGCGCGAATCCGGGGGCCTTGTCAGCATGGTCATGGATTCATGGTTGATGGACTCTTTGTCATGGACTGAATACATGCGGCCCGGTGCCACGTCGCCTTGGCGTAGCCCTCACGTAGAATTACTTAGACCTTGTAGATCAGCCCCGGAGTCCCGCTTGACCCTTGCCCCCAAACCCAAGAGCAAGGCCGCGTTGTCTTCGCTGGTGGACCGGATGCAGGATCTGGTCGCGGGCGATCTGGCCGCTGTCGAGCACCTGCTGGCCACCCGCGCCGCCAGCCCGGTCGCCATCATTCCGGACCTGTCCGGCTACATCGTCTCTGCCGGCGGCAAGCGCCTGCGCCCGCTGATCACGCTGATCGCCGCCAATGCTGTCGGCAAGGCCAACGCCGCAACGCATGCGCTGGCCGCCGCCGTCGAGTTCATCCACACGGCCACGCTGCTGCATGATGATGTCGTGGACGAAAGCGACCTGCGCCGGGGCAAACCGGCCGCCAAGAATATCTGGGGCAACAAGGCCTCGATCCTGGTCGGCGACTTCCTCTTCGCCCGTGCCTTCAACCTGCTCGTCGAGACCAACAGCCTGCACATCCTCAACCGGCTTGCCACGGCTTCCACCGTGATTGCCGAAGGCGAAGTGCGCCAGCTCGCCGCCATGGCGACGCGCGACCTTCCGACAGAAGAATATCTCGCCATCGTCGAAGCCAAGACCGCTGCACTGTTTGAAGCCGCTGCCGAAACCGGCGCACTTTCAGCCGGCGCGGAAAACTTCGCCGACGCGCTTGCCAGCTATGGCAAGAATCTCGGCCTCGCCTTCCAGATCATCGATGATGCGCTCGACTATGGCGGCACAACGTCTGTGATCGGAAAGTCGGTCGGAGACGATTTTCGGGAAGGCAAGATCACCCTGCCGGTGATCATTGCCCGCCGCCGGGGCTCGGACGAGGACCGCGCCTTCTGGGACCGCGCGCTGAATCCAGAGACGCAGCAGGAATCGGATCTCACACACGCCGTTCACCTGATCCGCGCGACCGGCGCCGCCGAGGCAACCGTGCAGGAAGCCGAAGCTTATGCGGCTCTTGCTAAGGGCGCGCTGCGCACTTTGCCTGCTTCGCCGTACCGAGATGCTTTGGAAGACCTTGCCGACTTCTGCGTCAGCCGCGCCTACTAGCGCCCGTCCGCAATCAGCTTCCGGCCGAGCGTCACACGCTGGCGAACCCAGAGGCTGCAGCCGATCCCCAGCACCGCGACGAACACGATAACGTCGAGCGGCGGGGGGGACATGCCATAGGCACCGGCCGCTGCAGCAAAGGGGCCGGCAACGACCGCGCCCGCACTGACCACGGTCAGTCCCCACCAGAGCCGGGCCACCTGCCCGTGCTCCCAGCCATCGCGCAGCAATAACTGGTAGGCATGATCCCGGTGCGCCTGCATCAGGGGTCGCCCATGCTTCGCGCGCCAGGCAAGCGTCAGAAAAACGTCGACAAGGATCGGCAGGCACAAGGTCAGCGGCACCAGCACCGGACCATCCATCGCGAACATCGCAATCGCGCCGCCGATCAATCCGCCGATCGCCAGCGCGCCCGCGTCTCCGGCAAACAGCCTGCCCGGAAGGTTCCAGAACAGGAACCCGCCGATGGCGGCGGCAGCCGCGAAGACCAGCGCCATCAGCATGGCAGGTGCCTGGTCGCCGGGTGAATAGGCCACGTTAGGCGCGAGCAAGAGACCGATCATCAAAAGGATGATCATCGACGTGCCCATCGCGATGCCATTGGCCCCGTCGAGAAAGTTCACGGCATTGGCCATTACGAAAATCAGCGCCGCCGCGCTGGTCAGGCCGATGATTGGCGGAACCTGCATCGCCCCGCCGATCCAGACCGACAAAGGCTGCGGCCCGATCACCACAGCCACGGCCGCGCCCGCCAGCAAGGCGATGAGCTTGGTCATCGCCGGAAATCCGTAAGCATCGTCGGCCCAGCCAATCAGCGCAGCAAATGCCGTGAAGGCGGCCACACCAGCAACTGGCGGCAAGGTCAGCTGCGCGACCGCAGGTGAGCCCGTCAACGCGGTTGCCGCAACTCCTGCCACAAGGCCCGCAAGTATTCCCATGCCGCCCGAGCTGGGCACGGGCGCAGCCTGAGTCTTGCGGTCACCATCCGGCCCATCCTTCGGTCCATAGCGGATCATCAGCCAACAGACGAGCAGGCTGACGACAAACGGAACAACCATCAGGGCAATCAGGGTCACGGCGCAGCTCCCAGCCGGCAAGGAGCGGTCCACCAATCCGGTTTTTCCGATTTCAGCAAGACCGAAGCCCGCTCCGCAAAGGCAATCGCATCAAACAGGGCAAAACAGGTGGCGCCTGAGCCGCTCATGCGCGAAAGGCGCGCACCCGGCTGCGCCTCAAGAAAACGCAGGACCTCTGCGATCTCGGGCACAAGCTGGATCGCGGATGGTTCAAGTTCATTGCGCTGCCGGCCTAGCCAGGCCACCAAATCGCCGGCGTCGGGGAAGTCCGGAACTGGATCAATCTCGCGGAAACCCGCGCCGCCGCCCGCCGCATCATAGGCCGCAAACACCGGCCCTGTCGGACAGGCCTTGCCCGGATTGACCAGAAGCGCGGGAAGGCGGAACGGCATGCGCACCGCCGTCACACGCTCACCCTCGCCCCGCATCATCGCTGGCGCGCCGTCCAGGACGACCGGAACATCACCGCCGAGCGCAGGCGCAATCCTTGCAGCATGGTCCGGATCAACCTGCCACAATTCCGTCAGCAGGCGGAGCACGATTGCCGCATCCGATGACCCGCCGCCAATACCCGCAGCAACCGGCAGCCACTTCTTCAATGTAATCCGCGCGCCGCCCACAAAGCCCGACGCCGCCTTGAGCGCTTCGGCGGCGCGCAGGACGAGATTGTCATCAGGCGGACCAGACGCCGCGGCAAACGGCCCCGACACGGCAAGCGACAGCGTGTCAGCCGTCTCGGCGGTAATATAATCTCCGACACGGTCATCACTGAACACGACGAGTGAATCGAGCTCGTGCCGGCCGTTCGCCTTCACGGGGCCGACATGCAGAAAGAGGTTCACTTTGGCCGGAGCCAATGCCGTAAGCGATGCCATTGCCGCCTCCTTCCCGGTGATGGCTAGAGCGTTGCCGCAGAACTGCTGGCCACCTGCCCGGTCTCAAGCCCGGTCATCAGCTTCTGCTCGATCTTCTGGCGATCTTCCGGGAGCGGATCAAGTTTCAATGCCCGGTTCCACTGGAAGCCCGCTTCCTTGCGGCGCCCGGCTTTCCAGTAGGCATCCCCCAGATGGTCATTGAGAACGGGATCGCCTGGCAAAAGCACGACTGCCCGCTCCAGCAGGTCCACGGCGGCGTCATACTCCCCCAGCTTGTAATGGGCCCAGCCAAGGCTATCAACGATATGGCCGGATTTCGGCTCCAGCACGAGCGCGCGCCGGATCATGGCGAACCCTTCTTCCAGACGGATACCGCGATCGATCCAGGAATAGCCGAGATAGTTCAGAACGGTGGCGCTGTCTGGCTGCAGGTCCAGCGCGCGCTGGAGGTCTTCCTCGGCGCCGTCATAGTTGCGCTGGCGCTCGCGCGACGCACCGCGCACGAAATAGACACGCCAGTCTTCCCGCCCCTCGGCTTCGTCCTGCGTGATGATATCGGACAGCAGGGTCTCGGCCTCATCATGGCGCTCAAGGCTACGGTAGAGATCCGCGACCTGAATGCGAAGGTTGCGGTCCGGATGCTTGTCCAGCACCTGTGTTGCCACTTGCAGCGCTTCTTCAGTCCGGTCCTGACGGGATAACGTGGCCACAATCTGGGCGCGGGCCGCCGCATAGAAGGCTGAGCTTTCCGGAACGTCGCTCAGCACACGGATCGCCGAGTCTGGGCGCCCGCCTTGCACGAAGGACTGACCCAGCAGCGTGCGCGCCTGATGCAGCTGCGGGTCGAGCGCCACGGCCAGCACGAAATACACGGCCGAGACATCATCAGCCGTCTGGACCATCAGCGACGAAGCCGGAAGGAAGAGACCTAGGGCAGACCCCTGCCGCGTCGTCAGCCGCCTGGGCGTGATCGTCTCGCCGCCTTCGATACGGGCCTGCAGCACGGCAAGGCCGGCATTGTTGCCGATCTCCTCGCGGAACTGGCTCAGCACCTGAACGGCCTGGTCGCGGTCGCCGCGCGCCGCCAGCAGTTCGGCATAGCTCTCCGCGCCAACTGCCAGCCGCGCGCGGGCCGACCAGAGCGCTTCAAACGTGGCGAGGGCTTCATCATCCTTCCGGGCCGCGAGCTGCATGAGCCCCATCATGTGCAGGGTTACATTATCGAGCCGCACATCGCCGGTGATGTTGTCTTCCAGCTGGTCAATGGCCGCTTCGGCGCCATCCGTGGCCAGCAGGTTCCAGGCTTCGATGTTGCGGGCGATCATCCGGTTGAAGGTGCGCAGATCGCTCGCTTCGATGATGTCGATGGCCTGCTTGTTCTTGCCGCGGCTGGTTGCGTCGACGGCCAGCGTCAGGCGGACGAGGCCCGTTTCGACGCCGGCATCATTGGCGCGGCGCGCCAGTCCGGCGGCAACATCATAGTCCCCGGCGAGCAGAGCCGAGAAGACAGCGCGCTCGGCGACGCTCGTGTCAGCCGGCGCCGATCCGATGGCGGAGGCATAGTGCCGGGAGGCGGTTTGCGGGTCGTTGGTCATCGCCGCAAACCGGGCGATCATGAAATCGCTATAGGCGCGCGCCTCCTCCGGTTGGTCGCCGGAGGGATAGGCCGTGCGTGAAAAAGGACCGCTGGCGCATGCCGTAGCGATAAAAAATGATAAAAGGATGAGAGGGAAACGACAGGTTTTCATCACGGGAAATTCGCAGCATCCGACAGATGCGGCAAGGGGCGGGGCGCTGCGAGGCAGTTTTCAGTTCGCCGCGAGGCGCCGATCCTGCTGGCTGAAGTAAGAGTCGATCGCGTTCGCCACGGCGGTCGCAGCCGCCAGACGGCCCTTTTCGGACTGCAGACGTCTGGCGTCCGCCTCATTCGTCAGGAAGCCCAGTTCCAGCAGCACCGCCGGCACATCCGGCGCAAGCAGGACGTAGAACCCGGCATTGCGATGCGTATTACGCAGAACCGGTCCGGCCTTGGCCAGTTCCGGCAGCAGCAGTTCGGCAAATTCGGCAGAGCGCGTCTTGGTCTCGCGTTTGACCAGGTCTTCCAGCAGGCCGTTCAGGCGTTCCGGCGTGCCGTCCTCAATGGATATCTTCCAGTCATTCTTCGTCGCTTCCCGGTCGATCCGCGTCTCGCCGCGCGCCGAAATCGTGTAGACGGACGCCCCGGACACCGAGGCCGATCCTGCCGCATCTGCGTGCAGGGAAATAAACAGTTCAGCGCCCCATTTGCGGGCCATGGTGACCCTGTCTTCGTGCTCGACATAGACGTCCGAGTCGCGTGTCAGGCGAACTTCATAGCGTCCAGACTTTTCGAGAATGTCCCGCAGCGCCAGCGCCGCTTTCAGCGTGATGTCGCGCTCCTTGCCGCCGCCGGCAGCCAGTGCGCCCGGATCCCGGCCGCCGTGGCCTGCATCGATCACGATCACATGTTTTCGGCTGCCATCCTGCGCCCGGGCACCGGGAGAGCGGGCCCCGGCCAGCTGTTTCAGGGCGTTCGACCGGGCCTCGGCAAACTCCGTTTCAAGCCGGGCGAGCCGTTTGACGTCCCGGCGGGCCGAAACCGTGTAGCGGGCCGGCGAGATCGTATCGAGGTCAAGGATGACCCGGTAGGCGCGCTCCTTGCCGGTCGGCGGCAGGCGCAGCATCCGGGTGACCGCCATCGGGCGATCAAGCGTGAACTCAAGCCGCCCCGGCTCCAGCGTCCAGTCTGCGACCCCGCCATTGCCTTCCCCTGCCGCCGAATACCCGTTCTGCGCGAGCAGGAGCACAACCTTGCGTTCCCCGGGCGCCTCAACCAGCAATCCATCGGCCGGTTCAGCGACATCGGTCCAGATCGTGATCCGCGTGGGGGCGCCGTCTCCAACGATTCGCACCTGCGTGACATCGGCCCCGGCCGGCGATTGCCAGCTGAAACTCAATATAATCAACAGGATACCAAAAAGTCGCAGCATTCAGGTGGTGGGCAGCCCCGGTAAACGGACAAACAGTCCGGAAACGCCCTCATACCCCGGTGAAGATTAACCTCCGCTTGACTGAACCTTAGCAGCGCGCAGTGCCGTATTCGGAATTTGGCCCTTTCATTTCCGGGCGAAATTGGGCACTATCTCCGGGTGGCCGTCCGTTGAGGCTGGCCCAAGGGTTTCCCACAAGCGCGCACCAGACCCGGCTTCCCCGGAAAGGCAAGCGGGTAGCGCGCTCCGGAAAGCAAGGAACAATGCGCAACTGTGCCACTGCCACTACAGGATTCGCCGGGTCGCCAACGCGATCTGCGGAGCCGTCGGGCGTGGCATATCCTTCAATTCATACCGCCGGCCTTCGGGGCCAAACGAGGCGCATAGCGCCCTGGCCCGCCGCGCCGGACCGAAAGGTTCTGTTACATGAGCAGATTGATGCTGATCGACGCCGCCCATCCCGAAGAAACGCGGGTAGCGATCGTCAACAACGGCCAGGTTGACGATTTCGACTTCGAGGCAACCGGCAACGAACAACTCCGCGGCAACATCTACCTCGCCAAAGTGACCCGGGTGGAGCCCTCGCTCCAGGCGGCCTTTGTCGAATATGGTGGCAACCGGCACGGCTTCCTCGCCTTCAGCGAGATTCACCCGGATTATTACCAGCTGCCCGCCGAGGACCGCGAGGCCCTGCTGCGCGAAGCCGCAGAAGAGGCCGCCGCCGCCATTGAAGACGATGACGACGATGACGGCCCGTACATTCCGCATGGCATGAACGCCGAAAGCGAGAATGGCGAAGAAGACCATGGCGACCATGATCACGACCATGATAATGGCGACGAAGCCGAGGCAGACGCCGAAAACGAAGGCGAAGACGCAGAGGGCGACGAAGACGGCGAGGCCGCCCCGCGCGCGCCGAAACCCCGTGCCCGCAGCGCCCGCGCCGCGAAGCCCGCCTCGACCCGCACCCCGATCTCCAAACGCTACAAGATCCAGGAAGTCGTCCGCCGCCGGCAGGTGATGCTGGTTCAGGTCGTCAAGGAAGAACGCGGCAACAAGGGCGCCGCCCTGACAACCTATCTCTCCCTCGCCGGCCGTTACTCCGTCCTGATGCCGAACACACCGCGCGGCGGCGGCATCTCCCGCAAGATCGTCAACTCGGCTGACCGCAAGCGCCTGAAATCCATCGTTTCCGAACTGGATGTGCCGGATGGTCAGGGCCTGATCGTGCGCACGGCCGGCGCCAAGCGCACCAAGATCGAGATCAAGCGTGACTATGACTACCTCTCGAAACTCTGGGAAACCATTGTCGAGAAGACGTTGACCTCCGAAGCCCCGGCCCTCATCAATGCCGAAGGCGGCCTCGTCCACCGCGCCATGCGCGACATGTTCGACAAGGAAATCGAGGAAGTCTGGGTTCAGGGTGACGAAGCCTACCGCGAGGCAAAAGACCTCGCGAAGATCATCATGCCGAGCCAGGCCAAGAAGGTTCAGCAATGGCGCGAGGATGACCCGCTCTATGTCGCGGAGCTCGTGGAAAACCAACTCGATTCCATCTACTCGCCGACGGTTCAGCTGAAGTCCGGCGGCTATCTCGTGATCAACCAGACCGAAGCCCTCGTCGCCATCGACGTGAACTCCGGCAAGTCGACCCGCGAGCGCAATATCGAACAGACCGCCGTGCGCACCAACCTGGAGGCCGCCGAAGAAGCCTGCCGCCAGATGCGCCTGCGTGACCTTGCCGGCCTCATCGTGATCGACTTCATCGACATGGAGGAGAACAAGAACAACCGCGCCGTCGAGAAACGCCTGAAGGAATGCCTGAAGGTTGACCGCGCGCGCGTCCAGCATGGCCGCATCTCACAGTTCGGCCTGATGGAAATCTCCCGCCAGCGCCGCCGTCAGGGTGTCCTGCAGGCGACCTCCGATCCGTGCGAAGCATGCAACGGCACCGGCCGGCGCCGCTCGATCCCGTCGGCGGCCCTACAGCTGATCCGCGCCATCGAGGCCCGCGCCGCCATCGGCGCGCTCAAGGGCATCTCGGTGAAAGCGCCGACCGATGTCGCGCTCTACATCCTCAACAACAAACGCGAAGCATTGATCGAGATCGAGCGTGTCGCCGGCTTTGCCGTGTCGATCCACTCCTCCGAAGACATGCTGCCGGGCGACTTCCAGCTTGACGCCGAGCGCGACCCGAACGCCAAGCCGAAAAAACGCCCGTCTCCGCGCTCGCTGATGAAGCCGACCCCGGCGTCTGCCCGCGACGAGGACGATGAAGAGAGCGACGGCGAAGACGAAACCATCGACGCTGAAGACGACGGCGACGAGCCAGCCGAAGCCCGCGCCCCGCGCGGTGACGGCGAAGGCAATGGTGGCCGCAAGCGCCGCCGTCGCCGCCGCGGCGGAAAAGGCCGTGATCAGCGCGACACGGGCCTTGAAGTGGTCGATGCCGACGCAGCGGTCTCCGATGACGTCTCTGCCGCATCGGGCGATGACAACGACGAGGATGACGACGAGGGCGACGAGTCCGGTGTTGCGCCGGGCGTTGATTCTGAAGAAGGCCCTCGCAAACGCCGCCGCCGCGGACGCCGGGGCGGACGCCGCCGTCGCCGCCCGGGTGAGGCCCGCCCGGAAGGCGAGGAAATCGCAGCGATCGCTGATGGCGGCGCCTATCTCGATGGCCTCTCTGCCAGCCCGGACGCGATGCTCGCCGATGAGGACGACGCCGAGGCGGCATCTACCGAAGCGGAAGACATGACCAGCGACGCAGAGGCGGTTGCCGAAGCAGACGCCCCTGACGCGGAAAAGCCCGCGAAGAAGCCCCGCGCCCGTCGCAGCCGCGCGAAGGCTGCGCCTGAGCCGGTCGCCGATGCTGAGGCCGAAGTCGTGGAGGCAGCGCCGGAAGAGCCGGTTGCGGAAACGCCTGCCCCGGCAGCGCCAGAGCCGGAACCTGCGCTAGAAAGTGAACCTGAGCCCGCCATGGCGGAGGCCGAAGCGCCTGCGCCTGAGCCAGCCGCCCCTCCGCCGCCGCCTCAGCCGGAAGGCCCGAAGAAAAGCGGCTGGTGGAACCGCAGCAAGAAATAATTCATCCGCTTGCGGATCAGAATTCAGGAAAGGCCGGGGCATTGCTCCGGCCTTTTCATTTGCCCGCCCGGATCAGCATGCTAGCCTCCACGAAAATCCCGGAGAAAAAGCTGATGTCCTGGCGTGCCCTTTCCTGTCTGCTTTCCGGCGCCCTGCTCGCCGCCTGCTCTGCGGCCCCGCCGGTGGCTGCAACACAGATTCCGGCCGCGGCGCCCGCGCCAGCCGAAACGAACCTGCCGGCCGAGGGAATCTATGTGCTGCCCGAAGCGGCCGGCTGGAACGCCGCCGCGCTTGACGACTTCATCGCCTACATCGCGGCCCAGAACTCCACCGGTCTCGTCATCCTCGACCATGACCGGATCATTGTTGAGCAATACTGGCCAGCCCCTGAAGGCGATGCAACTTTCCCACTCTTCGTGCACGGAACATCATCCGATGGCGCGCTGCTTGAAGATGTCGCCTCGATGCAGAAAAGCATCATTGCCCTGCTCGCGGGCATCGCCATCGACAAGGGCCAGCTCGATATCGCGCGGCCGGTGGCCGATTATATCGGCCAAGGCTGGACCAAGGCCGATCCGGAAGCAGAGGCCGCGATCACGGTGCGCCATCTGCTCGAGATGAATTCAGGGCTGACAGCCAAACTCGAATTCGAAGCGCCAGCCGGCACCAAATTCTACTATAACACGCCCGCCTATGCGAAGCTCCAGGCTGTTCTGGAGGCCGCCGCTGGCGCCCCGGTCGACACGCTCACGCGCAACTGGCTGACCGGTCCGCTCGGCCTTAAGGACTCCGCCTGGCGCCCGCGCCCGGCCGTGTTCGGAAATGTCGGCAACCCGATGGCGTTCGTCTCGACGCCGCGCGACCTCTCCCGCATCGGGCAGATGGTGCTCGACGGCGGCCTCGCGCCGGACCGTACGCGCGTGATCCCGGAAGCGCAGCTCAATGACATGTTTGCGCCCACTGACACCAACCCCGCCTATGGCCGCCTCTGGTGGCTGAACGGCGGCGCGTGGAACATTGCTGCGGACAGCGTGCGTCGCGAAGGCGCCTTCATTCCGGCCGCTCCGGATGACCTCATCGCCGGCCTCGGCGCGCTCAACCGTCAGGTCTTCATCGTGCACTCGCGCGGCCTTGTCGTCGTGCGCACCGGCGCCGCCCCTCCGGACACGGACTTTATACAGCAAGTCTGGGCGCGCCTTTCGCCCGCACTACCGGAATAGAAAAAGGCCGGAGCATCGCTGCCCCGGCCTTTCTCATTTCATCAGCAAGCAAACTATGCCGGCTCTTTGACTTTCGCTTTCGTGCCTGCAGGCGGGAAGCGGTCATAAAAGCCTTCGCCTTTCTTGGCCATGTCGCGCAGCAGGTCGTTCGGGCGGAACCGGTCGCCATACTTGTCGGCGAGGCGGTCGGCTTCGGCGACGAATTCCTTGATGCCCCAGATCAGGTCGATATAGGAGCAGCACCCGCCGGTGAACGGCGCAAAGCCCCAGGCGAGGATCGAGCCGATATCGGCATCGCGCGCATCGGTGATCACGCCTTCCTCAAAACAGCGGGCGACTTCAACGGCCTGACGCACGAGGAAGCGGTTGGTCAGCTCCTTCTTCAGCGCGGGCGGGCATTCGTCAACCTTGACCTCGATCATCTTGTTGATGTCCGGCCACAGACGTTCGCGGCGGCCTTGCTCGTTATAGTCGTAGAAGCCCTTGCCGGCCTTGCGGCCCACCCGGCCCTGATCCTCGACCAGCCAGGCCAGGAAGTTCGAGCGCTCGTCCGTCTGGGTGTCGAGGCCCATCGCCTTGGCCGATTCCCGGCCGATCTTGAGGGCGGTATCGAGGCCGACCGAGTCGGAGACTTCCAGTGCGCCCATCGGCATGCCGGCCTGACGGCCCACGTTCTCGATGATCGCCGGCGCAATGCCTTCGCTCAGCATTTCCATGCCTTCGCGCGTATAGGTGCCGAAGCAGCGCGAGGTGTAGAAACCGCGGAAGTCATTGACGACAATCGGCGTCTTGCGGATGGCCAGCACATAGTCGATCGCCTTGGCGAGCGTCGCTTCGCTCGTCTCCTTGCCCATGATGATCTCGACGAGACCCATGCGCTCAACCGGTGAGAAGAAGTGGATGCCGATAAAGTTCGCCGGACGCACCGATGCCTTGGCAAGACCGGTAATCGGCAATGTCGAGGTGTTCGAACCGAACACGGAATCCTCGCCCAGCACGGCCTCAGCATGCTTGGTGATCTTCGCTTTCAGCTCCTCATTCTCGTACACGGCCTCGACCACGAGGTCGGCGCCCTTGAAGTCATCATAATTATCCGTCGGCGTGATCAGCGCCAGCAGGGCGTCGCCCTTCTCTTTCGTCATCTTGCCGCGCGAGACGTCTTTCTCGACGAGGCGTACGGAGTATTGCTTGCCCTTTTCGGCGGCTTCCTTGGACACATCGACCAGCACGGTCGGAATGCCCGCCTTCGCCTGAACATAGGCAATGCCCGCGCCCATCAGGCCGGCGCCGATGACGGCAATCTTCTTGAACTCCGTCTTCGGATGACCCGCCGGTCGGTTGGCGCCCTTGCCGAGTTCCTGCATCGACAGGAACAGCGAACGGATCATCGCTTTCGCTTCCGGACGCTGCTGCGTGTTGATGAAATAGCGCGTCTCAATGCGCAGGCCGGCATCGATCGGCACCTGGATGCCTTCATAGATGCAGGAGAGGATGTTCTTCTGCGCCGGATAGTTCCCGTAGGTCTTGGACGACAGCATCATGTTCGCCATTGTTGCGACCTGACCCGCGCCCGGAGACTTGTGCGGCACGCCTCCCGGCACCTTAAAGCCCTTCTCGTCCCAAGGCGCTTTCGCGTTCGGGTTCGCCTTCACCCAGGCTTTCGCCTTGGCGACTGTCTCGGAAGACGGCGCAAGTTCATTGACGACACCCATCGAAAGCGCCTTCTCGGCATTGAAACTTTCGCCCTGCAGGATCAGCGGCAGCGCAACCTGCACGCCGACAAGACGCGGCAGGCGCTGCGTGCCACCGGCGCCCGGCAGCAGACCGATCTTGGCTTCCGGCAGGCCGAATTGCAGCTTCGGATTGTCATTGGCTGCCACGCGGTAATGCCCGGCCAGCGCCACTTCGAGGCCGCCGCCCAGGGCGAGACCGTTCAGCGCCACCGCCACCGGCTTGCCGCAGGTCTCGAGCTGGCGAAGCGTCTTGTTCAGCGAGAAGCCCGCGTCGAACTGTTCCTTCTTCAGTTCGTCTACGGACTTTTTGGCTTGTCCGCCGCCGCCTGCCCGCTCGTTCATTTCGCCAAGATCCGCCCCGGCGCAGAAGCCGCTGGCCTTGCCGGACGAAATCACGAGGCCCTTGATGGCATCGTTGGTGGCGACTTCCTTGGTGAAGGCAATGATATCGGCCACGGCCTTGCCGGTGAGCGTGTTCATGCTGCGGCCCGGCACGTCAAAGACGGCATGCGCAATGCCGTCTGCGTCGATATCCCATCCGAATGTTTCGAGCTTCATATCGTGTCTCCTGTCTGTATCTATTAACTGCGAGGTCCGGCGCCAGAGACAAACGGAGTCATCTGGGCCCGGACGATCATGATTTTCTGCCAGATTTTCTGGGCAAATCCGGAGGTGAGGTCTTCGATGTCATTGGCGGCCTGAATGACGACCGGGTCACGAAGACGCTGCATGTAGAGTGCTGAAACTTTCCCGACGAGCGAGAGCATTTCGGCGCAATAGTCGAGATAGCGAACCAGCTGGAAGTCGGTGAGGTCCCGCGTCGGTGACGACGAAGTGGACTCGCCGGCGGCGGGGTCCTTGGTCAGCTGGTGCATGTCGATGACATGCGCAAAGGCGCGCAGCTCATGCAGGGATTCCAGGGCCCGGTTGCGCTTGATCCGCGCCTCGAGGTTCATCAGGAACCAGACACCCGCGCCGGTCAGCACCAGGATATTGACCGTCGACTCGATGCTCTCCGCCGTATCGAAAGCCCCCGCGGAAGCGCCGAACGGAAGCATCTTCTGCCAGAGCAACCAGGCCAGCAGCCCGCCAGCGCCAAGCAGCAGGATGGCGACGAGTGCACGCAGCCCGTAAAGCGGCCGGGCTAACCCGTCCACACGCGCCGTATGCTCCCGCGTGACCGCAAGCAGTTCCGTACACACGTCCGCCAGCCCTCGTCCGGGGAAGCGTTCGCCAACACGCAGGCGCAGACGCTCCAGCGTGCGAAGAATCGCGTCCTCGTCGAGATTGCGGTAAGTGTCGGCCATTCCCCGCGCCCCCCTATTCGCCTTCGTCGTCCTTGCGGATCATTGCCTTGCCGAACACCGGCGCGAGCCCGATGCCGATGGCGAGGCCAACGGCCAGCAATCCCATATTGCCAACCGCTGCGCCTAACCCGGCGCCGATCCCCAATCCGACGCCTATGCCGACCGGCAAGCCGCGCTTGAACGCCTCATTTTCCATCAGACGCGCTCAATAATCGTGGCCGTGCCCATCCCGGCGCCGACGCACAGCGTGATCAGGCCAGTTTCCTTGTCCGTGCGTTCAAGTTCGTCGAGCACCGTGCCGAGGATCATGCCGCCGGTGGCACCCAGCGGGTGGCCCATCGCGATGGCGCCGCCGTTCACGTTCATCTTCTCGTGCGGAATGTTCAGCAGCTTCATCATCAGCATGACGACCGAAGCAAACGCCTCGTTCAGTTCGTACACGTCGATATCCTCGACATTCATGCCGGCTTTCTTCAGCACCTTCTGGGTCACATAGGTCGGGCCCGTCAGCATGATGCCTGGCTCCGAACCGATCGACGCCATGGCGCGCACTTTCGCACGCGGCTTCAGGCCGAGCGCTTCGCCCATTTCCTTCGAGCCGAACAGCACGGCCGAGGCGCCGTCCACGATGCCCGACGAGTTGCCGGCATGGTGCACATGGTTGATCTTTTCGAGTTCCGGATAGCGCTGCTTGATGACTTCATCAAAGCCCATCGCGCCCATGCCCGCGAAGGACGGATCCAGCGCCGCCAGCGTCTGCATGGTCGTGTCGGGCCGCATGAATTCATCATGCGCAAGACGCACGCCGCCCATCTGGTCGCGCACTGGCACGACGGATTTCTTGAAGCGGCCTTCTTTCCAGGCCTGTGCCGCGCGGCGCTGGCTCTCGACGGCGAAGGCATCCACGTCATCGCGGCTGAAGCCGTATTTCGTGGCGATCGTGTCGGCGCCGATGCCTTGCGGCGTGAAGTAGGATTTCAGCGCGATCTGCGGATCGGTTGACCAGGCGCCGCCCGCCGCGCCCATCGGCACGCGGCTCATGCTCTCGACGCCGCCGCCGATGGCCATGTCGGCCTCGCCGGTCATGACTTTCGAGGCGGCCATGTTGCAGGCTTCCAGTCCCGACGCGCAGAAGCGGTCGATCTGTACACCGGCGGTCGTCTCGGCATAGTCCGCATTCAGCACCGCGATGCGGGCAATGTCGCCGCCCTGCTCGCCGACCGGCGAGACGCAGCCGAACACGACATCATCGACTTTCGACGTATCGAGATTGTTCCGGTCACGGATGGCCTGCAGCACCTGCGTGCCGAGGCTCAGCGCGGTGATCTCGTGCAGCGCGCCGGAGGATTTGCCTTTGCCGCGGGGCGTGCGCACGGCGTCGTAGATATAGGCTTCGGGCATTTGAAAGCTCCTTTCGGGGGATCAGGATGAGGTGGCCGGTTTCGACACCGGGTTAAGCGTTAGAGAGGCTGTGGCGCGGGCGGCTTCCTTGCCGCGCGCGTCGAAGAGTTCGGCTTCGGCGAAAATCATGGCGCGGCCGATATTGCGCAAGCGGGCAACAACTTCGATCACGCCGACGCGGACAGGACGCAGGAAATGCGTGTGGAGGTCCACCGTGGATGGGTATTTCGAAGTGCCGGCTTTCACGGTCGTCAGCATGCCGATGACATCGTCCATCATGGCGACAAGGTATCCGCCCTGAATGAAGCCCGCCGGATTGGTGAATTCCCGGCGGCCCTCAAAGCGGACCCGCGCGGTCATCGCCTTGGCGTCGAGCGCGAGAAGCTCGAAGCCCAGCGACACCGAACTCGGCGCCGGATCGGGAAACACATCACGAAGGAGGTGCCGGTCAGGCATGATGGCTTAAAGAGTCCTCGCAATCAGCATTTTCATCACTTCATTGGCGCCGCCATAGATGCGCTGCACGCGCGCGTCGGCGTACATCTGCGCAATCGGATACTCGTCCATGTAGCCAAAGCCGCCATGCAGCTGCAGGCATTCATCAATGATCTTGCACTGCAGGTCCGAGATCCAGTATTTCGACATCGAGGCTGTCGCCGCGTCCAGTTCGCCCTTAAGCAGGCGTTCCGTACAATGATCAGCGAAAACTTTGGCGACCGTCGCCTCGGTCTTGGCTTCCGCCAGCTTGAACTGCGTGTTCTGGAAGTCCCAGATCGTGCCGCCAAACGCCTTACGGCCTTTCACATATTCCACGGTCTCGTGGATCGCGCGCTCGATCATGCCGATGCCCTGCAGGCCGATGATGTGGCGCTCCTGCGGCAGTTTCTGCATCAGCTGGATAAAGCCCTTGCCGGCTTCTTCGCCGAGCAGGTTGCTTGTCGGCACTTTCACATCATCAAAGAACAGCTCGGATGTATCCGCCGCATGCTGGCCCACCTTGTCGAGGTTGCGACCCCGGCGAAAGCCTTCCGCATCATCCGTCTCTACACAGACAATCGAGATGCCCTTGGCCCCCTTGGTCGGATCCGTCTTGGCGCAGACGAGGATCAGGTTCGCGGACTGGCCGTTCGAGATGAACGTCTTCGAGCCGTTGATGACATAGCTGTTGCCCTCAAGCTTCGCCGTCGTCTTGATATTCTGGAGGTCAGAGCCCGCGCCCGGCTCGGTCATCGCAATCGCCGTGACGATCTCGCCCGTACAGATTTTCGGCAGCCAGCGGCGCTTCTGCTCCTCGGTGCCATAGGCCACGATATAAGGCGCGATGATCGCGTTGTGCAGCGTGATGCCGAAGCCGTCCACGCCTTTCCATTGCTGTTGCTCCGCGATGATCGCTTCATGGCGGAAATCCCCGCCCGCCCCGCCATACTCCTCAGGCACCGAAGCGCCCAGCAGGCCCATCGCGCCAGCCTTCGTCCAGATATCGCGCGAAACGATCCCCGCTTTGCGCCAGGCCGGCACATGCGGCACGCATTCCTTCTCGAAGAACTGGCCGACCGCATCGGCGAAAATGTCGAGTTCTTCATCCTGCCGCCAGGCAGCTTTCGGAACATCCAGTGGGCTTTCACGCATTGACCAATCTCCAGTTCGGGCGGCCGCAGCTTGCCGCTTACGTTCACGTCAGCATGTAGGTGCAGCGGCACGGTTTCGCCATCCGTGCCGCAGCGTCAGGACTGTATCAGAATTGCGCTTCGGTGACTGCCATCATCGCCGCCGCGCCGGTCTTGACCTTGGCAAGGTGCGCCGCCGTGTCCGGCAGCATGCGTTCGACGAAGTATCGGCCCGTGGCGAGCTTGGCTTCATAGAACGGATCCTTGGTGCCGGCTTTCTCCAGCGAGAGCTTCGCCATGCGCGCCCACATATAGGCGAGCGCGGTCAGCCCCATCAGATGCAGGTAATCATGGCTGGACGCGCCGGCATTGTTGAAATCGCTCATGCCGTTCTGCATCAGCCACATCGTGCCTTCCTGCAACTCGGCGCGCGCCGTCTTCAGGCCTTCGAGGTACAGCTCCATTCCGGGAATGGCTTCTGCCTCGGAGATGAACTCGTCGATCTCGGCAAAAAAGCTGAAGATCGCCCGGCCGCCATTGGCGCCCAGCTTGCGGCCGACAAGGTCCAGCGCCTGAACGCCGTTCGTGCCTTCATAGATCAGGGTGATGCGGCAATCGCGCACGATCTGCTCGAGGCCCCATTCGCGCGTGAAGCCCGAACCGCCATGCACCTGCAGGCCAAGGTTCGCGCTCTCGTATCCCTTGTGCGTGAGATAGGCTTTCACCACTGGTGTCAGCAGCGCCATGTAATCGCCGGCCCGCTCGCGCACTTTTTCGTCCGGAGATTTGTGCTGCAGGTCGCCCTGGAAGGCTGACCAATAGGCAAACGCCCGCGCGCCTTCGATGAAGGCCTTCTGCTCCAGCAGCATCCGGCGCACATCCGGATGCACGATGATCGGATCGGCCACCTTCTCCGGCGCCTTCGTGCCCGCCAGCGAGCGGCCCTGCACGCGGTCCTTCGCGAAATCGAGCGCGTTCTGGTAGGCGATCTCGGCTTGCGACAGGCCTTGCAGGCCGACGCCAAGGCGCGCTTCGTTCATCATGACGAACATCGTGCGCATGCCTTTATGCTCTTCGCCGACCAGCCAGCCGGTCGCCCCGTCATAGTTCATGACGCAGGTGGCATTGCCGTGGATGCCCATCTTCTCTTCAAGTCCGCCGCAGCTCGCTTCGTTGCGCGCGCCCAGCGAGCCGTCCTCGCCGACCATGAACTTCGGCACGACGAACAGCGAGATGCCCTTGATGCCTTCCGGAGCCCCTTCGATACGGGCGAGCACAAGGTGAATGATGTTTTCGGTCAGGTCCTGCTCACCGCCGGAGATCCAGATCTTCTGGCCGGTGATCTTGTAGCTGCCATCAGGCTGCGGAACGGCCTTGGTCTTGATCAGGCCAAGGTCAGTGCCGCAATGCGGCTCGGTCAGGTTCATCGTGCCGGCCCATTCGGCCGAAGCCATCTTGGGGCCGTACTTGGCTTTCAGCTCATCGGAGCCGCCTGCCATCAGCGCCTGGTAGGCGCCGTGCGTCAGGCCCGGATACATGCCGAACGCCATGTTCGAGGACGAGACCATCTCGGTCCAGGCAATGTTCACCGCATGCGGCAGGCCCTGCCCGCCCATTTCGGGATGCGCCGACAGCAGCGGCCAGCCATTCTCGACAAGTTGCTTATAAGCGTCCGGGAACCCGTCCGGCGTCTTCACACTGGCATCGTCTGCGCGCTTGCAGCCCTGCCTGTCGCCCACCGCGTTCAGCGGGAACAGCACGTTCTTGGCAAACTTCGCGCCCTCTTCGAGGATCTGGTCCACCACGTCCGGGGTCGCGTCCGAAAAGCCGGGCAGGTTCGTGTAGTTCTGGATCTGAAGCAGCTCGTGAAGCACGAACTGCATGTCGCGAACGGGGGCATCATAACGAGGCATGAGGCATAGGCTCCTATCAAACGGGTTGTCTGGTAGCCTGAATGGCAAAGCGTGTTGGAAAAGTCATTCCAACACGCTCTTTTGGGGATGAATTTAGGGCCTGAGCGCCCTCAGACTTCGTCGAGCTGCTTGCGGGCAACCTGTTCGTAAGCTGCAGCCTGACGCTTGGTCTCTTCGGACTGGCCGGTATTGCTGACGAGGTCCTGCAGCCATTCGATGCCTTTATAAAGCTCGGTCAGCGCCGTCTCGATGTCGCCGCGCTGCACTTCCAGCTCGGCGGCCTGCTTGCGGAATTTCTCGAGCATCATCTTGGTCTGGGCGCGTTTGCCGTCATTCAGGGCATACAGGTCCAGGATTTCGCGGATATCGGCCAGCGGCAGGCCGAGGCGTTTGAGGCGAACGATGATGGTCAGCCGGGCGCGGTCCCGGTTCGAGTAAAGGCGCATCATGCCGTCGCGGGCCGGATGCAGCATGTCCTTGTCTTCATAGAAGCGCAAAGCGCGCGGCGTGACCCCGAACTCCCGGGCAAGCTCGGAAATCGTGTAGGTACGGGAATCGGCGGCAGAAATGGATGTAATCGTGCGGTGTTGCATGGCGTGTAATCCTCCGTTTCGAGTCTGCAGACTTCTTATAACATGTTCTAAGCTTACCTTACGCGAACGTCAACGTAAATTTCCGCTTACGCGAAGGGAAGGCGCAGCGCCGGAGCCGCCCCCAAGGGAAACTCGCACAGAATCTTACCTTTAACGTGCCCTTAACGGACGCAGGGGCATTTCTGTGCGGGTGTAAACAAATGCGCCGTTCTCCTTAACCAAGTGGGACGGCCGCAGCGTGAGGAGCGGCGTATGAGCCAGACCGGATGGAGCAAGTTCAGCACCGACCAGAGGGCGCGCGATGCCGCGCGCGAAGCTGCGCTGGCTGAAGGCATCACACTGGGTGAATACCTGAATCGCCTCCTCACCATGGTGGAAGAGCCGCAGCCCGGTGAAACACCCTATTCCTACACCCGCCGCACCGGCTCCGCTCCGGCGCATCAGGGCCCGGACCCGGCCTCGACCCTGGACCGCCTGACCCGCCGGATCGAGGCCACCGAAGCGCGCTCCACGCTGGCGATCAATGGCATCGACCACACCGTCCACGGCCTTGTCGCCCGTCTCCAGAATTCCGAGCAGACATCGGTTGCCATCGCCACCCATGTCGAAGGCCTGATCGACGAGCTGCGCTCCACCAGCGAAGCCCTGCAATCGAAAGTCCGCCGCCTCGAAACCGAAGACCGCGGCGCCCACAATGTCGAAGCGCTGAAGGCACTCGAAGGCGCACTCGGCAAGCTTGCCACGCATGTCTATGACGAGGCCGAGCTGACGCAGAATGAAACCGCCGCCATCAAGGGCCGCGTCGAAGCCGGCTTCGCCGATCTCGGCGACCGCGTCGAAGGCATGGAAGCCCGGGTCGACCGCACCCTGTCGGACGCTGCCGCCCGCGTCGAACGCGCCGTCGAGCAGGCCGAGCTGCGCGCCGAAGGCACCGCCCGCACGCTGACCGAGCGAATCAATTCCCTCGAAACGCATGTTCAGGAACGCCTCGCGACAGCCGGCCAGTCGGACGAGCGCCTCACCGCGGTCGAAGCGGATGTCTCCGGCGCGCTGGACTCGATGGAATCGACCCTGCTGCGCATTCAGGAACGTCTGAACCGCGCCGAGACCGGCACCGACTCCGCCCTGAAAAGCCTCGAAGCCACCTTCGCGCATCTCGACGAGCGGATCGAAGCCGTCGCCAGCCAGATCGATCCGGAACAGGCCGAGCGGCTCAAGCAGGAATTCGAAGCCCGCTTCGAAGACCTCACGCGCTCCGTGCGCAGCGCGGTCGACAATGCACGCCTCGACATCGCCACCGAAATCACCAAGGCCGCTGCCGGCCAGGACGAGAAACTCGAAGAGCGCCTCAAGGCGGAAGTCGGCGAACTGAAAGCCCGCCTCGCCGAAGTCGAAGCGCGCGAACCGGTAGACCTTACCGCCACGGTCCAGGAAGAAATCGGCCGCCTCGGCACGACCGTCGCCGAGCGTATCGACGCCCTTGCCGCCCATGTCGAAGACCGGATCGACGAAAGCGAGATGCGCAGCGCCGAAGCGATCGAACAAGTCGGCGAACAGGTCACGGTCGCCGCCGTGCGACTCCAGAAGCGTCAGGACGAAGGCCTCACCGCCCTTGCCCAGGACATCGACGGCATGCGCAAGGCCTCGGACGCGCGCCTCTCGGATGCGCTGTCCAGCGTCTCGGAACGTCTCGAGAAGATGCAATCGCAATCCAGCGAGTCGCTCTCACCCGTTCAGCGCGCCATTGCTGCACTCGCTACGCGCCTCGAAAGCCTCGAAGCCTTCACCACGCCGCCGCACGTCGACGTGCCGGCGCCTGTGCTGAACAACACCTTCGAAGAGACGCCCGCACCGTCCGCCGCGATTGAACCGGAGACGGATCTTGAGGCATCGTCGATCTTCGACGCAGAACCTGAAGCGCCCGCCCAGCCCTTCTACGCCGATATCAACGACGCGGACGATTTCACGGCCGGTATCGAAAACTGGGAAGTGATCGACTCAAGCGATGCGGTCAGCCCCTACAAGTCGGACTTCGACGCCATCCGCGCTGCCGGCGAACGCATGGCACGCATTGGTGACGAAAGCGCTGAGCCCGCCGAAACGGAAGAGATCGCGCAAGCCGCCGAGGACGAACAGACCTACATCGCCGATGCGCCGGAAGACGACACGCACAGCGAACAGGATGACGCGCGCAGCTTCGATCCTATCGCTGCGCTCGACGGGTTCGACGATGGCGATGACAGCCTCGAAGGCAGCCATACCGAAACCCGCGAGTCGGACATCTTTGATGACGAGCCCGATTTCGGCCGCGCCTTTGAAGAACCCGATGCGCATGCTTCGCCGGACACACCGGACGAAACCACGACCGCAGACTATCTCGCCCGCGCCCGCCGCGCCGCCATGGCCGCGGCTGAAGAGAACGTGCGCACCAAACCGCGCGCCGCGCCGCTGCCGGCTGAATCGCGCGGGGGAAACTCCAAATCGGGCGCCAGCAAACTGCCGATGTTCCTGGCCGCTTCAGCCGTTGCCATCACCGGCGCCGGCGTTGGCGGCTATCTCTACCTGCGCGGCAAGCAGCCGGTCGTCCCGGCAGGCCCGGTCGATACCTATATCGATCCGATGACCAGCGCCGCTGCTGACACGATCACGACCACCGCGACCGACACCGCGCCACCGGCCGACGCCGAGCAGATTCTGTTCGAAGACGAGACCGCGCTGGTCGCTGATACGCTGTTCGGCGAGATCGAAACGCCTGCCGCCGCTCCGGCTGCGGACGACATCATGGTCATGGCAGAAGCCGCTGCGCAGATTGTCGACGACCCTGCCCCGGTGATCGCCTCGGTCCAGCCGATTGCGCCGGCCCTGAAACCGGCCTCGAAGCTTGAGACGGCGCCCGAGCCTGTCTCGAAGATGCCGCCGAAGCCCCAGCCCAAGCCGGTGGTCGAGCTGACACCCGAGCAGGCCGCGATCCGATCGATCGTCACCGCCGCTGAAGCCATCGAAGCCAGCAGCCCGCCTTCGCTCAAACCAGAGAAGGCGATCGCACAGGAAGAACCCATCCGCCTGGCTGCGCGCACGGACAGCACCTTCCCGTCCATCCCGCCGGTCGTCACCGTCGAAGCAGAAGCCAATGCCGGCAACGCCGTCGCGCAATACCAGTACGCGCAAGTGCGCCTTTCGGAAGGCGATCTCGAAACCGCCGCCTCCTTCCTGCGCCGCGCGTCCCAGAAAGGGGTCGCGCCCGCCCAGTACGAACTCGGCAAGCTCTATGAGCGCGGCCAGGGCGTCGACAAGGACATGATAGAAGCGCGCAGCCTGATCCAGAAAGCCGCCGAAGCCGGCCATGTCGGCGCGATGTATGACTACGCCCTCTTCCTCGCGGAAGGCGAAGGCGGCCCGGCCTCGGAAACCGAAGCTGTCGGCTGGTTCGAGCAGGCGGCCCAGCGCGGCCTCGTCGATGCGCAGTACAACCTCGGTGTCGTCCACGCCGAAGGCATCGGCACCCCGAAAGATCTGGCAAAGGCCCTGCTCTGGTTCGAGATCGCCGCGAAAAGCGGAGACACCGGCGCCGAACAGGAAGTCGCCAACCTGCGCACGCGGGTGACGATGACCGAGTCACTTGACGCGAGCGATCAGGCGAACCGCTGGAAAGCCACCACGCCGCAAGCGCTCGCCAATGGCCGCTTCGGCGCACAGCGCTGGAACACCGGCAACCCGCTGCAGGTGCAAGCCGTGCAGACCGCCCTGGGCCGGCTCGGCTTCGGCGCCGGCACACCGGACGGCGTGCTCGGCCCGCAGACGGCGAACGCCATCAGCGACTATCAGGAGATGGAAGGCCTCGACATCACCGGCACGATCACGCCGGAACTGGTCGACCATCTCAACGCCCGCGCCGAAGGCACGCGCACCTGATCACTCAGGTGGGGCCGTCAGGTCGATCCGGCGAATCTCGCGGACAACGCCGTCCTCGAGTTCGCCTTCAACGAGTTCTGAATTGATCAACGCCAGCAGCCGCCCGCCGGTAAAGATCGGCCGCGCATTGCCGTACCAGTCGACGCACGACACTTCACACTCATAGCCCGTCGGGCTTTGCTCATTCGGGTCGCGGCGCGTGGCGATCAGGTCGCCGGCTTTCGAGAGCTCTCCGCTTGCATCCACCTCAAGATAGCTGAGATCGGAACTCGACGACCACCACCACCAGCGTTCGGACTCTTCCGAGCGCTGCACCGTCGGCAGGCCGATCAGGCCGGCACCATCCGCGCCGATCTTGCTGTTGAAGGCATGGCTGCGGTTCTCGCTCTCGTAGCGGTTTTCCATCACGAAGCTGCTCGCCACGCTCGGCTCGTCCTTGCGCAGATCGATCAGCGACACGCTGAGCCCCTTATGGTCGCGGTAGCCGGTCAGCGCCATGTACGGCCCCGCCCGTTCGGCGCGGATCACGTCATGCGGCACGGTCAGCGTTACTGGCCAGGATGGATTGTCCACCGGCACGACAATCGCGCGGCCATTCTCGCGCGGCTCGTCGTCTTCATCCGGCGCCCAGCTGCCCCAGCCTTCGCGCGCGCCGTACACGAGATGCGCCTCGGTGAAGCGTGCCTCATAGTCAGACGTGCCCGGCGTCGGAAGCGGCACATAGCGCCCGCCCGGCGCATCATCGAGCGTATCCGTCAGCGCGCTGAGCGGTGTGTCGAAGAAGGTCAGCATCGCGGGCGCATCATACGGCGCACCGCAGTTGGCCGACTGCCAGTCGAGCGCCGCGCGGAACGTCCCGGCATCCATGTCCATCGAGAACTGGTTCTGCGGCTCGCCGCGCACGTTCATGACTGACGGCTGCGCGCCATCAATCGGCAGCTTCACCAGCGCCGAAGGCGCAACCTCATTCACCGGCGCATGGCTCTTGCGCGCTTCGCACGTGTCCATGACCTCATCCGACACATCGTAATCGCGTTCGGACCAGGACGGGCTCATCCACAACCAGAACGCATCCTTCGTCACGAGGAACTTGTGCTCCTCCGTTCCGACAATCGCGGTTGCCGTGCAGGCCGGTGCAGACGTATCCGTCACGCCGGAAATATCGCACACCGTCACCGTATGGATCACCGGTTGCAGCACCCGCTGCACCGGCATCCAGATATCTTCGGCGCGAAACAGCGGCTGGCCGCGCAGGTGCTGGCGCTCGCCCTCCGGTCCTTCCTTGCGCCACTCCCGGATCTCCGGCGGATCAAAACTGTCCCACCATCCGCGTCCCTCGACATAGATCGGCGTGTGGATCACCAGCTTCCCGTCGATCATGCGCGACGCATAATTGCTGCCTGAGTAATAGTCGTCCGACGAAATGTAGAAGGTCGCATCGCGCGTCACCTTGCCATCCTCGCCCAGCGTCAGCACGGTGAACTCGCTGGCATTCTCGCCATAGGAATAACCGGTGACGAGGATCGTGCGCCCGGCGACCAGCATCTCGTCATACCAGGTGTCTTCCTGATCTGAACGATACACATTCGCGCGGTCCGCCAGCTTCAGGCCCGCCTCGCCGCCGGGCATCAGGTCGGTGACGAACAGCCGCCCGTCCTGCAGCACGACAAGATAGTTGCCGATCTGCTTGACGATGCCGCCTTCATCCACACCGGCTTTCTGATTGTTGGTGATCTCCGGGTTTTCACCTTCCGCGGAGGCCATGCTGCCGGTGACCACAATCTCCTGCGCGGAGCTCATGGCGTCACTCGCCGCAGGCTCCGATTCGGCAGCGCCCGGCGCAGGCGGCGGCGCGGGCGGCGCCATCATGGCGACCGGCATGCTGCGCCAGGAATAAACGCCGCGCCGCTCCGCCGCTTCCCGTGTTGCCTTCAGCCAGTCGAGAAACTCCTTCTCGCTGGTAAAGCGTGACAGGGTTGCCGAGCGCAGCGGATCAAGCGACGTGTCCGCATAAACCGGCACCGCTTCGTTCGCTTCAGCCAGCTGGATTCCCTCGAACCGGTTCACCGGCGGCGCCGCCTCAACCAGCGTTGCGGTTTCCGTCTCGGGCGGCACAGGCACGGACGAACTGCACGCAGCCGCCGTCATCATCAGCGCGCCAAGGCTCGCAGTGCGGATCAGTCTCATGGGATTCCCCTCCCTGTTATGGCGGGAATTAGCACACCAGACTTGGGCAGAGTAAAGGCACCCGTTTGTCCGAGACATGTTCCCACGCAGGCCAAACCGGATTAGTCGCGTTGCCATGACGAACTCGAACGACATCCCTCTCGCCGCCAAGCCCATCGAACGCGCCGCCCATCGCCGCACGGATGAAGCCTGGCTTGAAGCCGCCTTCCTGCAGCAGGACGTGCTCGTCATGCTGCTGCGCGGCGGCGAACCTCTGGTCGCGAAAGATGGCGGCGCTGTCTGGATGGGACCGGAAGCCGCGCGCATCTCGCCCGGCTCGCCGCGGCTCTTTCTTGGCGAAGACAAGACCGGCGCACCGGTCTTTGCCGTGGACCTTCCTCCGAAGTTCGATCTTGAAGGCTCGCTGATCGAAGGCATCGGCACGTTCGCCGATTTTCGTCAGGCTGCCGCGCGCATGCCGGCGATGGACGCCAACTGCGCCTCGACCGCGCGCAGCCTCTTCCTCTGGCACGGCTCGCACGGCTTCTGCGCGAAGTGCGGCGGCGCCAATGCCATCACCGATGCCGGATGGAAGGCGCAGTGCGCCATGTGCGGCGCCGAACATTTCCCGCGCACGGACCCGGTTGCGATCATGCTGGCGGTGCGAGACGGCAAAGCGCTCGTCGGCCGCCAGAAATTCTGGCCCGCAGGTTTCATGTCCTGCCTCGCCGGCTTCTGCGAACCGGGCGAGACCATCGAACAGGCCGCGTCGCGCGAGCTGTTCGAGGAAGCGGGCGTCATCTGCGACCCTGCGCAGGCGGAATATGTCGCCTGCCAGCCCTGGCCGTTCCCGTCTTCGCTGATGATCGGCCTCATCCTGCCCGCACAGTCCGAGGAAATCCGCATCGACACCAAGGAACTCGAAAGCGCGCGCTGGGTTCCGCGTGCCGAGATGCGCGAAATTCTTGCGGGTAAACATTCAGAGCTCTTTTGCCCGCCGCCGAGCGCAATTGCGTATCATATTCTGAAGGTTTGGGCCGACCGGGACGATTGATCGTGTACGGAAGGGTACAAGATTTCGCCTGAAAAATGAAAATCAGGAGTTGCTTTCCCGCGAATCAGCATATTATTGGGATGCCACTCAAAGGAGATCGAAGATGGCTGTTGCAAAAAAACCTGCTGCGAAAAAACCCGCCGCAAAAAAACCTGCCGCGAAAAAAGTCGCCGTGAAAAAAGCTGCTGCGAAACCAGCCGCGAAAAAACCGGCTGCTAAAACCGCCAAGCCTGCTGCGAAAAAAGCTCCGGCCAAAAAGCCGGCTGCAAAAGCAAAAAAGAAGTAAGTCTACGGACGACTTCAGAATACGAACGGGCGAACGCAAGTTCGCCCGTTTTCTTATGTAAATTCAAGGAATTTGAAGGCAGTCTTCACGTGCCTTCAACACCAGCGCCAGACTCCCGGCCCGCCTGCACACCTGCCGACCGGCTGGCGGGCACGGCGCTCCCTCCCGCAACTCAGATCGCCCCGGCTCGCCCGCACTGGCCCTGTCCGGCTTTGCCTGGCCGGGCACCACGCCGCCCCGCCGCCCGGCCCGCAGTGCCTCAAAACGAAACGGCGCCGGAGGGCAAAACCCACCAGCGCCGCATGGTTCAGAATCGGAAGACCTAGTTCAGAACGTCCGGCCAATTCGTGTCGGCCGCCTCGATGAAGCCCGGCACATCGGCTTCCCACTTCTTTTGTATTGAAGTGTTGTAGTTGAGATACAGTTTGCCATCGACGACTTTCCAGTTCCGCGCATCGCCCTTCGCGGTGTAGCCTTGGCTCACCGCCCAGGCGCAGTAACCGCCATATTGCGGAGCGTAGGCTTGCGGGGATTTCTCGAACTTGTCCCGGTTCGCTGCACTTGCGAAGCGGAAGGTCGCGCCTTGATACTCGGTGGAGAATTCCTTGCTGCCTTTCACCGGCTTGCCGTCGGTGAAGTAGGCGACGGGATCATATCCCTGCACGGCGAGATCATCGAACGCGCCTGTATAGATCGGCGCTTCGGCCAGTGCCGCCTGCGGGAGGATGGTGGCAGGCGCCAGCGCAAATGCGGTCGCGGCGAGAAGCATGCGGAGTTTCATAGAGGGGCTTTCCGTTCAGGTGTTTGAGAAGAAGGTCTGGCCGCAGACGCGAGGAGGGGGAGATCGCGCGTCCGCGGCCAGGGTCAGGACCGTGCAGGGGTGGGCACGGGTCCTTGATGGGAGAGGGGTTGGGACGTTGCGGGCAACAGCACGCGGACAATCGCACCGCCAAGTTCGGCAAGCACACCGCGCCCGGCCACCAGCATCGCAATCGACGAGAGCCAAACGACAACCGCCATCGCAAACAGACCGCCGCCATCATTGTTCGGGTCAATGCCCAGCGGCGTGAAGAGGTGGAAGCTGACAGCGCCGGTCATCACCGCCACGGCGATCAGCGCGCCAACGACCCGCAGCCGCTTCAACGCAGGAACAAGGCTCGCCAGCAGCAGAGATGAGGCAACCAACTCAGCTGATCCGATCACGTACTGGCTGAACAGCCCGGTCTGCGCGAACAGACCAGCCGCGCCGAAGCTGGCCGCCCAGGCATCCAGCTTGCCGAATATCACCTGCGTCTCCGGGGCGTTGGTAAACTTGAAGCGCAGACTGTCCAGAAAGACAGCCGCCGCGATCAGGGCGTAGGCGATGGGCGCGTAGGTGCGCAGGTGTCTGGTCATCTGAAGTCCCTCTGTAAGGCGACCTTATGCCATGGCCGGGACGCCGCCTTCAAAGCACGCCTTTGTGAGCTGGCTCACGACTGCGTGAGGCCGGACGCGCGATCCTCTCGCCGAGGCTGCGGACTTGTTCTATGGTTCATGCATAATCTGCATGTGAGGGCTCGAATTGGACCGAATTGATGCAATGCGCCTGTTCATCCGCGTGTCGGATGCCGGCAGCTTCTCGCGCGCCGCCAGCGATCTTGAATTGGGACAGCCAACGGTCTCCCGCCGGATCCAGGATCTCGAGGAGAGCCTCGGCACCACCCTCTTCCAGCGCACCACGCGCGCCTTGAGTCTCACCGAGGCCGGCACACGTTTCTACAAACGCGCCACCGACATCCTCACCGAGTATGACGAGGCCGAAGCCGAAGCGCGCGGCCTTGAGCACGAACCCGTCGGCCTGCTGCGCATCTCCTGTTCTCACTCCTTCGCCCGCCGCGTCGTCGCGCCTGCCGCGGCAAGCTTCCTCGCCGCCTGGCCCAATATCCGCGTCGACCTGATCTCCGACGATTCGCTCACGGACCTTGTGGCCGAAGGCGTCGATATCGCCTTCCGCCTCGGCGAGCTGCGTGACTCCAGCCTGATGGCGAAGAAAGTCGGCGAAGCGGCGCAGGTCGTCTGGGCCTCGCAGTCTTATATCGACCGGCGCGGCATGCCTCAGCACCCTGACGAACTTGCCGGACATGACGCTGTCACCTTCCGCCATTCGCGTCACACCACATGGGATCTCCGGCGCGGCAACGAGTCGATCGAGACGCGCGTCGATGGGCCCTTCCGCGCGTCTTCCGGTGAGACGCTGCTCGAAGCGGCTGCCGGCGGCCTCGGCCTCATGCTGGCGCCGGCCTGGCTTGCGTCCGAATGTACCGGTGAAATCCGCCTCGTCCGCGTACTGCCGGACTGGCATGGGCCGAGCCTGCCGATCCATGCCATCTGGAGTTCCGGCAAACTGCGCGGCAAGGCGAAGCTCTTCGTCGATCACGCCGAACCCGCAATCACAGCCGCGTGCGGCCTGACCAGACTGGAAGTCGCGCGGGCCTAGTGCCTCTAACCCCTCTCCCCCCGGGAGAGGAGGGGTTAAGAGCGACCCGCCGCGCGCAGACTAAAGCCGCGCATTCTCCGTCTTCGGAAATACGCCGAGAATCTTCAGTGACTGCGAGAAGAAGCCGAGTTCCTCCAATGCGAGTTGCACCGGACGCTCATCCGGATGGCCTTCGATCTCCGCATAGAATTGCGAGGCCTCGAACGAGCCGCCAACGAGATAGCTTTCCAGCTTGGTCATGTTGACGCCATTGGTCGCAAACCCGCCGAGCCCTTTGTAGAGCGCCGCCGGAATGTTGCGCACATCGAAGATGAAGGCCGTCTTCGCCGGACCGTCTTCGGCGTCGATATCGGCGGGCGTGCGCGACATGATGACGAAGCGCGTCGTGTTGTGCGCGGCATCCTCGATATCCGAGGCGAGAATCTCGAGGCCATATACTTCTGCTGCCAGACGCGGTGCGATGGCGGCGACGGACGCATCCTTCAGCTCCGCCACTTCGCGCGCCGCCCCGGCGGTGTCTGCCGCCGTAACGGCCTCGATACCATGCTTGCGCAGGAAGTTGCGGCACTGGCCGAGGCCCATGATGTGCGAGCGTGCCTTTTTCACATCCGCCAGTTTCGTGCCCTTCAGGGCCATCAGCTGGAACCGGATCGGCAGGTAATACTCGCCGGTAATGTGCAGCTGCGTGGAGGGCAGCAGGTAGTGGATGTCGCCCACCCGCCCTGCAATCGTGTTTTCGACCGGAATCATGGCGAGATCGGCCTCGCCCTTCTCGACCGCGATGAAACAGTCCTCGAACGTGCGGCAGGCCATCGGCTCATGGCCCGGAAACGCCTCGCTGCAGGCGATATGGGAGTTCGCGCCCGGTTCGCCCTGATAGGCAATTTTCTGCGTCATTGTGGAAATCCCTGCCATGCTCCCCCTTTTCGCATGCGTCTGATCGCCGCTACGAAGGGGGGAAGCGCCCCATCGAGGCACCCGTTATATTGTGCGCACCCGGTTAGCGTGCCAAAAGGCGCCCGCCAAGACGTATGTCACGTAATAGATTCGAAGGAACGCCCCGATGGGAGAACTCGGTGTCAACAAGATCTTCGGCGCCCTGCTGGCGACGGCGCTCGGCATGATGGCCCTGATGCAGTTGCCCGCCATCGTGTTCGGCAGCGAAAGCGCCGGCCATCACGGCGACGAGCACGCTGAAGAGCAGACGCTGAGCGAAAAAATGTGCTCGCAGTTCCATTACTGCGTCGAAATCGCCGAAGCGGCCTCCACGGGAGAAGCCGAAGAGGTGTTTGACCTCGGAGCCGCCCTTGCCATGGCAGATGTTGCCCGCGGCGAGCGCACCTTCTCCGGCCAGTGCACGACCTGCCACACGATCACCCCCGGCGGCGCCAACGGCACCGGCCCGAACCTCCACAACACTGTCGGCGCCGACAAGGCGCACGTAGCCGGCTTTAGCTATTCCGGCGCCCTGTCGAACGCCGAAGGCAGCTGGACCTATGAAAACCTCGACGCATGGCTGAAAAGCCCCGCCGGTTATGTCCGCGGCACGTCGATGTCCTTCGCCGGCATCAAACGCGACACAGACCGCGCCAACGTGATCGCCTACCTCGCCGCCAACACCGAAGGCGCACCGGCATTCCCGGCGCCGATGGAAGCGGCGGCCCCGGCTGAAGACGAAGCCGTGCCAGCCGAAGGTGAAGCCGTTCCGGCCGATGCCCCGGCGGAACCGGTTGAAGGCGAAGCAGCGCCTGCCGAAGGCGAGACCGCCCCGGTCGAAGCACCTGCCGAAGAAACCGTCGAGCCGACCTGATCTGCGGCAGACCCAAATAAAAAAGCCCCCGGTCAAAAGGCCGGGGGCTTTTTTATTTCGGGTAGCAGGCCGAGGCGCGTCTAGATGCGCAATCCCGGCGGCGCGATCGCCTTCAACTCATCCAGCATCGCGGGCGGCGCTTCGATCGCCTTGCGCGCGTCGAGGTCGAGCGTAATCGCCACCGCTTCACACGTTGCCCAAGGCCCGCCCGTGATCGGGTCCATCACCCAATGCACCAGCGCATGCGTCTTGCCCGCAACCTTGCCCAGCGACGTGTGCACCACATAGAGATCACCCGCGCGCGGCAGGCGGTGATAGCGAAGGCGGTATTCGAGCACAGCCGCGCCGGTGCGCTGGCCGCCGGCATTTTCCGCAACGCGGCGGCGCCAGTCATAGAGCAGGTTCGGCACCGAGTCCGAAATCCGGCCGATGAACCAGGACGGCACCATCCAGCCATGCGCATCGCAATGCACCGGCGGCACGGCGCCCTGCCCGATCTGCGGCGCGCCGACCTTGTTCACCACGTCCAGCGTGATCTCTTCAAACCTGAGACCGGGCGCATCGGGATCAAACGAGCGCGGTTTCGCTTCGTCCGGCGTTTCGCCTTTCAGCGCTTCCAGCTTTTCCCGCACACGCTTCGTCCACGGAAAGATCGTGCCTTCCGCCGTGTCTAGATGCACAATCCGTGTACGGAAAGAGGCCGCCAACGCGCCGTCGCCATGGCGCAGTTCCTGATAGATCACGGCATCGGACTCGCCGATCTCCAGCACGCAGCCGTTCATCGACATCGGCCGGCCCGGCAACACTTCGCGCACGAAACGGATATGCTGGTCGACCGGCGAGACGGTTGACGGAGACGTCGGCCGGAACGCGTTCGGCATGCCGGCCGCGTTGCACAGCGCGACCATGCCTTCCAGTTGTTTCTCGACATAGACGCGCACATTCATGTGCCCCATCTCGTCGCAATCCCACTGGTTGCAGCTGCCTTGCCAGAGGGCGATCATGCGGCGCAGTTCCGGCATGTGCCGCGCACTTCAACGACGGCGCGGGTCATGCGGAAACCGGCGCCCTTCGTTTCCGCCTTGAGGGCTTCACTGGTGGCCGTGGCATGGAGTTCTTCGGCATTATGGCAACTGTCGCAAATGAGGAACACGGCGGAATGGCTGTGGCTGGTATGGCCGCAGGCGACATAAGCGTTGAGGCTCTCTATCTTGTGGACGAGGCCGGTCTCCTGAAGGAAATCGAGCGCGCGGTAGATGGTCGGCGGCTTGGCCGCGCCTTCCCCGTCGAGATTGGCGAGCAGGTCGTAGGCTTTCGCCGGGCCGCCGCCTTCCAGCAGCAGGCGCAGCACCTTGCGGCGGATCTTCGTCATCCGCTGGCCCTGGCGCACGACCAGGGCTTCCGCCTCGTGGAGGAAGGCCTCCACGTCGGTCGGGCTGCACGGCGTATTGGCGTGTCCGTGGGTGTGAGGGGGGTGAGCAATGGCCATTGCCCTTATTTCAGGTGTTTCGACCCGAATGTGAAGGGGCGGGCCGTTTTCCGGGTCTGGACGGCCCCGGCAAATCACTTGAGATTCTCCTCAGGCGCGATTCTGTCCGCGCCGGTGGGAGACCAGAAAATGCAATTGTCCGAACGGGATGGCCTCGAACTCTGGCGCAAGGCGGTCACCGCCTCGGTGCGTTCGGACGCGCCGGACCTGACGGCCCGCCAGCAGGCCGTGCTGATGTCGGTCGCCCTGATGCCGGGCCCCCATACCGTGCGCGGCCTTGCCGAACACCTTGGCGTTGCCAAGCCGGCCATCACACGCGCGCTGGACGCGCTGGAGCGGCTGAACTTCATCCGCCGCCTGCCGGACGATTCCGACCTGCGCTCGATCTTCATCGAACGCACCCCGGACGGGATGACCTATCTGCGTTCCTTCGCCCGCCTTGTTCTGGCCGCAGCCGCAGGCGAAGAATCCGGCGGAAAGCCTTCGGCCAAGCGCTCCAACGCCGCCTGAGGCCCTGCCTCGGAGCGACCTCATGCCGGAGTTCAACGACACGCGCCTTGCACGCCCGGACGGCCCGGGCGTCGCCTTTCAGGTGACCGCCAGTGTCTTGGCCGTGCGTGAGACGCCGGCCGCGGATGGCCGCCTGTCCACACAGGCCCTGCACGGCGAGATGCTGGACGTCTTCCGCGAAGAGGCCGGCTTCGGTCTCGTCCAGTGCCGCCGCGACCATTATGTCGGCTGGGTCAGCCTGGACGGCCTCTCGGCGCCGTCCCTGCCGGTGACACACAAGGTCTCGGCCCTGCGCACCTATAGCTTTGCCGAACCGCACGTAAAATCCGCCCCGCGCCTCCTGCTCAGCCTCGGCGCGCGGGTTGCGGCGACCGGGCGAAAACAGGGCGACTGGATGGAATGCGAGCGCGCCGGCTGGGTGCATGAGCGCCACGTCTCCCCGCTGGACCAGTTCGAGACAGACCCCGCCGCTGTCGCCGCGCGGTACATGGAAGCGCCCTACCTCTGGGGTGGGCGCGAAAGCCTCGCCCTCGATTGCAGCGGTCTTGTCCGGCAGGCGTTCGAGGCCTGCGGCGTGTTGCTGCCGCGCGATTCCGACATGCAGGAAGCCTGGGCGGGTCAGCCCGTCACCGGCTGGCAATCACCCGGCGCGCTCAGGCGCGGCGACCTTGTCTTCTGGGACGGCCATGTCGGCATCCTGACTTCGCCGGACACGCTGCTCCACGCCAATGCCTACCATCTTGGCGTCGCCAGCGAACCGCTTGCTGATGCCATCGCGCGCATCCGCCCGGTTGCCGGAGAGGTCACGTCCGTGCGCCGCGTCGCGCTCACGCCGCAGGCCGTACCGGACTGGCTTGCGGCCTGACGCTCAATAGCCCAGCGCTTTAACCAGCGTCGCGCCGGTCATGTAGATCAGGATCACCGATCCGATGGTCCAGAACGTGGCGCGCACTTCGTGGATCTGGGCGGACAGGTACGCGAGGAAATGCAGCAGGCGCGAGACGACGTAGCCATAGAACAGCCATTGGGCGAGGATCAGGTCCGGCTGCGTCGTCACATAGAGCAGGCCCGCGACGAGGAAGAAGGGTATGTTCTCGAGGTCGTTGAGATGAATCCGCCGGATGCGATCAACATGCTCGTTCGGCCCCACCTGCCCGGATTGCGGATTGGGGTTCATGGGCGTTTTCTTCCCGTCTTCCGGGTTCCGGAAGCCGGCATTCGCGCCCATCATGCGCACGACGGTGAGCCAGGACATGGCCACCGCTTTCAGGATCATGAGGCAGGCCGCAACGACATAGGCCGCAAACACTGGATTCTGCAGGCTGAAATCTGTCATGAAAAAATCCTCCCCGGGTCGCCGCCACTCTGGCCTCAAACGATCTCCAGGCAAAGACGTGACGCGAAGCCAGTCACGTTGCCCACAGCGCCGGACTGGCTGACGGCCTAGAGATATTTCGCGAGAATTTCCGACAGTGC
The DNA here is from genome assembly GCA_040223555.1 of Hyphomonas sp. Lineage (GTDB taxonomy): Bacteria > Pseudomonadota > Alphaproteobacteria > Caulobacterales > Hyphomonadaceae > Hyphomonas. The sequence goes on along the minus strand of JAVKGA010000007.1, from coordinate 120,361 downwards.
CGGGATGTCATTGGGGTTGAGGCCCGCAATGTTGATCCGGCCCGAGCCCGGCATGTAGACGCCGTGGTCCTCGCGCAGTTCCACCGTCTGCTCCGGCGAGACCGGTACCTGCGAGAACATGCCGTTCTGCGATTTCAAAGCGGCGAGCGCGTTCGATCCCGTCGCGGCGACCAGTGCGTCCGAGAGCGCCTCGCGCAGCTTTTTCATCCGCAGGCGCATCGAATTCAGTTCAAGTTCCCATTCGGCGCGCAGCTCCGCATCGCCGAGGATGGTCGCCACGATCCCGGCGCCGTGTGCGGGCGGCATGGACCAGGTGGCGCGGCCATTGTCCGCAACATGCGTGGTCGCCGCGGCAATGCCGCCTTCGGTTTCGCCGAGCACGAGGAAACAGCCGGTGCGTTCGCGGTAGAGGCCGAAATTCTTCGAACAGGAATAGGCCACCATCGCCTCGCCCGCTTCGTCCATGAACGCGCGCACGCCGTCCATGTCGCGCTCGAGGCTTTGGGCGAAGCCGTGATAGGCGACATCCAGCATCACGAGCAGTTCCTTCTCGCGCGCCATCTTGCCGATCTCTTTCCAGTCCTCGATCGAGGGATCGATACCGGTCGGGTTGTGGCAGGGGCCCTGAATGATCACGCCGTCGCCCGGCTGGGCTTCGGAAAGGTCCGCCATCATTCCAAGACGGTAGAACTCGCCATCCCGCGCATAGGCGTATTCCTTCACGTGCAGGCCGAGTGATTTGACCACGTTGGGATGGTTCGGCCAGGTCGGCTTGGACACCCAGACGCGTTTTGTGCCGGTGCGCTTCATCAGGCTGACGCCCTGGAACAGCGCGCCGCAACCGCCGGGCGTGGTGAACGAGATCGTGCGCCCTTCGGCGCGGGCCGGGTGTTCCTTGCCGAACACGAAGTCTTCGATGTGATCGCAGAAATCCGTATTGCCGCGCGGGCCTTCGTAGACTTTCGTCGTCTGCGCAGACAACAGGCGCGCTTCGGCTTTCTTCACTGCCGTCAGGATCGGCGTGTTGCCGTCCATGTCCTTGTAGACGCCGACGCCGAGATCAAACTTGTCATGGCGCGGATCGGCGCGGAACGCCGTCATCAGGCCAAGCAAAGCATCCGGCGGGAGGGTCGTGAGTTCGGTGAAATGGGACATGGGCGGCTTTCGGGTTGCGTGCGGCAGGCCTAGCGGTTTTTGCCCGCCCGGTGAACCCCGCCGCGATTGACGCCGGGTGACAATTGCGCGCGCCGAACGGATCGCGGATGTTCGCGCCGTCCAACAGGGAGAAACGCCATGACCGCCTATGTGATCCTGATCCGCGAGAAACTGCGCGACGAGGCTGCGATGAAGAAATATGGCGAGGCCGCCGGCGCTGCGCGCGGCGACCACAAGATCACCCCGCTCGCCTTTTATGGCGCGCATGAAGTGACCGAAGGCGCGAGCGCTGACGGCGTCGTCATCCTCGCCTTCCCGACAATGGCCGAGGCCAAGTCCTGGTATGACAGCCCGGAATACACCGCCGCGAAGGTACACCGTTTCCAGGCGGCGGATTACCGCGTGATCTTCGTCGAAGGCGTGTGAGTTCGGCGCGTAAGTTTCGGCTTACGCCTACGAAACGGCACCCTTCGGAAAACTTTTTTTGCTTGTCATTCCGGCGAATGCCGGGACCCAGATCTGTTGTGTTTACGGTGAAAGCTGGGTCCCGGCGTGCGCCGGGATGACAGTGGTGGGACGTTTTTTGCGCGCTGCGATTCCGACCGGGTTCGCGGCGGGGGTATTATCTCATCAAGCGTGAGGCGAGGGAGGGGAATGCCAGTCTTCACGCGGGTTTCGTGACAGTTCAATCCCTCTCGTTCCGTGTCTTTTTGCCCTCGTTTCTTTCTCGATCCGTGTCGCTGCCTGTCTCACTTTTTCTCATTCATTCTCAGTTTTTATCGCACCCGAATGGATGCGAAACCGGAAGGCGAGGGCGGTGCGGGTGTTGGGTGATCTATAAAGCCCCCTCTCCCAAGGGAGGGGATAAGGGAAACCGGTAAGTCAGCGACAGTTTTGACCTTTATGTAAAATGACTACCACTTGCATCCAGGATAGTCAGTCATGCCTGCGTCAAGCGGGAACTTTGCCAATTCGCCGTCAACCATACACGCTTTGTAGAAATCAAAATGTTGCGTCTTATAAGAGGCCAGCTCAGCCACTTTGCGACAAGTGGCTGCTGAAGCGCTTGATCCAACAGGGATCACGTAAGTAATTTTCTGGGGCATTTCGTACACACATACCTTCGGGGAGCCGCTTTCAACATTCTGCTTCAATTGTTCGTGCGCAGACTTTTGGCTCTCCAAGTCAGATTCTATGATAGCCACCGAGCTGTCCAAGTCCTCTTGCATGGCCTCCAATTGCTGAATTCTCAACTTCAAGGCGTCAATATTGTCGGCAGTTTTTGCAGCCTTGCTTGGCCACTGAACTGGACCAATCGAAGTGGTGTTGAGGTCGAGCGTTATAGCCGAACTCGTTCCAGAGTTCTTCCGCGAACAGCTTATAGCGGTTTTGGCATTGGTCAGGTCGATGCTGAGCTTGCCCCAAGACAATGGATCACCGCCCAATTGACACTCGACTTCGGCTTTTGCTTCCGAAGGAACAATGCTGATTGAGGTAATTTTTCGCATCAATGAATCATTGTTGATGCGAGTTCGAACAAAACCTGTCCAAAATTTCCCGTCCGGGTCGATTTCATACTCAAGCCATGAGCCACTCGCATTGGTGGAATCGATGCATTTTTCCCAAGCGCGGATCGCTACATCGACGACAACTTCCGAATCTATGTCCGATGACAACTGACTGTTTTCCCGCAAGCTGTTCGAACAGAACGCGGATTCTTTTACCGAGTATGATTGTGACCCCTGCTGCGTAGACCTACTGGCGCCTACCTGAAAGGCTTTGATGCCTACATCAAAGCCTTCTGAATTCGCAGCATTTTTTGCTTTCTCCGCACTATCAAAACTCTTCGAGCAAATGTCATCCTTAACGGTCGAAGCAATGCTCGTCGTCTTTGAAACGTCACGTTTGTTGAAGGCTCTTTGCTCAATAATCGAGTCACAAATCTGAGCGTGTGCCACGGGCGACAGGGCCAATAAGGCCAATAAGGCCAATAAGGCCAATAACAACACAGATCGCAATGTCCCCTCCCGCAAGAGGCCCCACCTACGTCAATCGATGTGGTCTAAAAACCTCTCGCCATAGGGCTAATATGCCATGAGCCAAGAAGTTTGCCAATGTCAGGCGCTGGCGACTTCAAGCCTAAGTCGTATTCGGAGCCGCCCAGCCCATCTCATAGAACCGATGCAACCGCACGAGTAGCAACTTCGGAATCAAACGTTCGCCACGCTCTATTTTCCTCAAGTTCGCCGGATCAACTCTCAGCTCTCTAGCCACGGCACCGATTCCCCGCTCCTTAACAAGACGCTGCAACACCTCAAGCGCGCGAGCTGCCTCTTCAGCCTCAGCACCATCTTCAACTTCCAAAACATAAGCAGCCCGCACCAATCGCACTAACACTTCCGGCTTAACCCGATCTTCGCCCTCGCAAGCGGCCTTAAGCACCGAGTCCCCAACCCCCGCCGCAATACGCAAATCCCGCACACCAAACCTCTTCCGCGCGGCCAAGATTACCTCAGCGCATTTCGCACGATTGATGATCGCATCGCCGTGAACAATCGCGCTGTCGGCATCCGTGCCGATATAATAGTCTTCTTCCCAGTTGTGCGCTTCCTTCCCGATATGCCGAACGGCGAAGGCATCGATATGTCGCCGCCATAGCTTTCCCCTGGCATTATCGAAGCCGCCATGAAACTTCGCCTCCGTATGCAGATGATACTTATGCAGCACATCCGAGTAGGTCTGCAACCAGCGCTCCGGAATTGGTATTTTCGTCGCCCGATCAAAAGCTTTCGCTGCCGCTTTGGCGGGGCCCTTTTCATACGGCCCCGCTGGCCTCGGCGCAGGCTTACGTTTCTGAAGCCACGACGCAGCTTCCGAATCGCTTGTCGCCAACAGCGCCAGATTTCGCGCTTGAAAAGACAGCAAGAAATTGAACGGCTTCACTTGCTCCGAACGCGGCAGCTCGCTGTTGTACTCGGAGAACCATTTCAAAAGAGCCGGAGTGTTGGCGCCGTAACGGCTTGCTGCCGGGATGTTCAAACGATGATCGTGGATGAACTCGCCATTGTGATCCATGCCAGCAATCGCCGCTTCGCAGATCGCGGTCCAAAGTTGCTTATGCCAGTAAGCCACTTTGGCATTGTCTTTGTCGGACTTGTTCGGGTTCTCATATGGCGGAAGCAAGTGACCCAGCCCGTGAGCGGACGCCTTCCGAACAACAACCTTGCCGTTAATGATGTTGAAGAGTGCGTATCGCTTTGCTGAAACCCCGTAGCAATAAAGCGGCGGAGCCGTTCCCCAATCTTTATCTTTCGCATTTGCGGCGCTGAAATTTTCGTCTTCCATCTGAAGGATCGAAGCATCATCGCCATAGGGATTGAGCGGCTTGAAGAAATCGCTTACAAGCTGAACCCGCGCGATGAAATCGGCGCGGGACATTGCCTCTGGTTTTGCGAACGCAATGCCGTCTGTGTCGCAGAAAACCCAATCCAGTCCGCTATCGAGCGCTTTCCATTCCGCAAGCGCCAGCATCAAACGCGCTGCGCCGGTAATCAAGGTTGCGAGCAAGGGATGGAAGTAAGAACCTGGCCGCTCTTCGACCGTCGATTTGATAGCCGTTGGAATGCCGTCATAGCCATATCGGGTAAGGGACTTCTGCCCATCAAGATCGTTGACAAGCGTTTCTACAAAAATTCCATAGCTTGTGGAGTTGGCCAGAGTTTTGAGGGCCTTCTGCTCTGTATCGAGCTTCTGCTTTCTGGCGCCAGAACTCTTGTCGCGATCTCCGACAACAGTGCGGCGGAGCTGTATGATCCGTTTGAAGAAGTCTTCGTTCGCCGGATCAACGAGGTAGGCATTGTTGCCGCTCACCGCGACGGAACGCAGTTCATCCTGCTGTCCGATAGGCGTGAAGCGAACGGCGCGGATAACCTTCGGCGCTTTGCCGGTCAAAAGCTTGGACGCCAAGCAATCTGCCAGCGTGAACCATAGCGGCGCCTCGCACGTCAGCCGGTTTAGTCCAATGTTGGCAACTCGGTTCTGTTCGTTTCGGGGAAGTTGATCCCCATATATCGCGCGAACAGGTAGCACATCGTCATCGGGAACGATTTGAACAATTACGCTGAGACGCTGCCAGTTCTCCGGATTCTGAAGCTCCCGAGCTGTCCAACTTTTTAGAATGTCACGTGCTTCGATTGTGGCGTCTGTTTCAGAGATGCCGTTGGCGATAACAAACTGCCAAAGCCGCATGAGCGTATTGACGGTGGGATACATCGACAGAAAGTCGCAATAAGCGACTTCCGGGAACTCCCGGCGAATGTTCACTTCGGACCTTCCGCCATAGTAAGTACTTAGAATTTCGCCGATACGCGATTTCGGAAATTCAGGTTGCACCTCTCGCCAGGGTTTGACGCCCAAAGCTTTTAGATACGCCTTCCCGAGCGACGCTTCGCTGAACAATTGCCGCGCGTGGATGTTTGGAAGCTTATGGCGTTCAAGGCGCTTCTGAAGCTCCGCGTAGCACTCCCAAGTGCATTGCACATCTTTGAGCGCATACTGAACATATTCAGGCGTAAGTAGTTCGTCGTGCTTGTCGCTCGCTGACTTTTTGTGTTTCACATCAAGCGCAATCGATAGTGATGCAAGCGAATGAGATTCCGCGAGCAACGCGCCAGCGAACGTCTTCACATCGACAAAGAAGCCCTTCGGGCGTTCGAACTTTCTGCTTTTCTTTTTCGGATTTTGAGGTTGCTTGATTCCTGCGAACTCAATGAATGCGGCCCTGTGGGATAGGTGCTTGATCTTTACGCGGGAGCGTTTGGAATTGGGGCTGAGCTGAAGAGAAAAGCCATGCTGGAAGAGAGTACTTCGCTTCCCGCCTTTTGCCGTTCCATGATCGATGGCGAGGCTAGACAGATCGAACGGGAGATTGAAGCCAACACAAGTCCCGTCCAGATAGGCGCATTCCTGAAAGAAGATTTCTTCGATAAACTCTTCGACGGGCATGATCTCCAGGTCTGTCCCGAAAACGCAGGCTTCCAAGGTCTCAATCTCATCAACCGATAAGCCGTCCCGGTCATAAAACACGCCTTGGCGAAATGGATCATCCCCATCGCGAATCTGGAAAGCGCCGAATCGGAGCTGCTGCGCCGCATCGGCAGTGGTCTCCGTGTCAAACACGAGTACGCGGTTTGTCGGTTGCGGCTTCTCGCCTCTCGACTTGAATTCGGGCTTATCCAAAACCGTGTACGCGCGAAGCTGAATCTCGCGTGGTTCAAGCGGTACTTGCCTGATGATGTTTTCCACGTTCGATCCAGCTCCGACCTGTCTTATGATTCGTTGTCGTCCAGTTTCGTTCCCTTTTGGTAAGTTTGCGAGTTCACAATCATACGATGCTCTTCAGCGATGAATTCGAGCATGTCAGCGAAGGCGAGCAACTGCCGTCGCTGTCGCTCCCGGTGATCGCCCAAATCATCTGATAGCGCCGGATGTTCAAACTGTTCCCTGTCGCGAAACTTGTCATGGCAATCCCGACAAGCCATCACTGCAGTCGGATCGTGTTTCTCTCTTGCATAATGATGCATTTCGAGGCGCACGTTTGGGCGGCCACACCAAGGGCAATACCCATAGTCAGAGCCAGGCAGTTTCTTACGCTTCAAAAGTCGAGAATACCGGTCACGGTGGCGCTTATAATCATCGAAAATACTCATGCTGCGACAAGCCCCTTATAAACGATAACGAAATCAAGCTCGCCAGCCGCTTCCAATTCCAGAAGGCGGTTTGGATTGGTTTCAAGAGGATAAGATTGGCCGCGTGTATCCTTCACCCGCTCGCCAACAAAAGGCTTCAGAAAGTCCGGGTCACGGCTCTGTAGAAAGTTCTCAACAGCGGACATGTGTTGAGCAACCCGGTCTCTAACATTCGCAGTGACCGCGATCTTCCGCGTGCGCCCTTTTGTGAAGATCGTGACGATTTCGATCAGCTTGCTTTCAACGATGACGATCCGCCCGGACTTGCGTTCGGTTTTGGCGTTGTCTTTGATGAAGCGGCTCAGGCGCTCCGGCGAAAGTCCGAGCTTCCGGGCGGTTGGGGTCATCGCCGCGCCTTGGCGAACCGCTTCAAATCCACGAAGCAGCGGATCGGTGGGGTCAAGCGTTTGGAAGCGGACCCGCTTCTTTGCTTGTCTCAAGCTGCCGTGGCCGCGCGCTTCCTGTTTGGATAGTCCGCGTGCAAGGCCGCGTTCGATGCGGCGCCGGTACTGCGCTGCGTAGTCTGGTTTCTTGGGTTTTGGCAACTCTGCCTCCGTCAGTTGATGGAGGCAGTTCTTTGAAATGCGCGAATCCACCCTAAGTGGGGGTCTCGCGTAGCTTCTAACCGTGTAGGCCAGTGACAGACACTATTTCAGCATCCGAGATAATCGAACGCGCGGCAGCGCGCGGGTACGGAATTACACAAACCCAGCTAGCACGGTGGCATCGCGCGGGGCTGCTTCCAAAACCTGTTAGAGTTCATCCTGGCCGGGGTAGCGTTTCTAAGTATCCTGGAGGTGCACAGTTTCTTGCCATCGAGATCGCTGACCTTCTTCAAAGAAAGCCGAAGCGCAATCTCGATTGGGTGGGATGGCAGCTCTGGATGTTCGCGATGGAAGTGCCTGAAAGATACTGGCGTCCACACTTGAGAAGGGCCTTCAATCAAAATCGTGATGCGGCAAACAAGTTCCTAGCACTTCTGGATACGGATGATGATGAAAGGCAGGCTGAGATCATCAAAGCGTTCCTTCGCGCTGACGACATTCCTGATTCTGTCAGGCGAATGCGCAAGACTGTAGGGGAGAAAGATTTTGGTCTCTTCTTGGTTTTCATGTCGAACGTACTCGAAGGTGACCCTACGGGAGTTTCCGTTCATCGCGGAACAAAGGCCGGTGATCATCTTGCGGAGGTCCGAATGTTAGACCGCGCAATGGGCTTTGTTCGTGCGAGAATGGATTATGCAGAAGGCGGATCACCTTGGTTGACTGGTGATTCATCCGACATCTTTCGTGATCTTGCGCCTGCATTGGCAAAAATTCGAGACCAAGACTTTTTCGAAAGTTTGACTCAGACAGATTTGCTAGAAGCGCGCGATGAGCTTTACTATTTGCGGAACATCATCGTTTCCATTCAAGAGGCAGTGGCAAAAGCCCCGAACGACAAGAATGCCTTCGGGCTGAAGTTTGCTGCAAGACTGCTTCTCGATAGGGATCGCGATTGGGAAGCGGGGTTACTGGCAACCTGGCTCATTGCGAGAACTCATCAGACGCTTCGCGAGAATGCCCGCAGCTGGATCAAGGCACAGCTTCAGCTTTTTGAAGCATCCAAAAGCCAAGGCGCGCAAGAGCCTAGGAAGCTATTGCAGACGCGCCAAAACTACCCGTTCAAAGAGCCTCGAAAAGATTAGAAATACATAGCGTTAACAGGGCTTTGTTGCGATACTTTGTGTGCAACGGGAGGCTCTGAAATGCTACGCGAAACTACCCCGCAATTCGAAGCAGATGATTGGGTTTTGCGCTCTGAATATTGGGCAAGTCGCGAGGCAAATCGCAGCCCAAAGCGCCCGAAACGACAGAGACAGAAAGGCCCGCTGATCCTTTGTGGTCACGGCATCCACCTTCGTGTTGATCGCGGCACACTGTTTGTGCGGGACGGCTTCACGCACTACCCGCAGACCAAAGCCGAACTGCGCTACTTCCCTGGTGATCTGGAAACGCCGGAGCGGATCATCATCATTGATGGAACTGGTGGCCTCTCGCTCGCCGTTCTTGACTGGTTTGTTGAGCAGGGGATTACCCTTGTCCGGATCGGCTGGAACGGAAAATCAATTGTCACGCTTGGCGGGTCATCGTCATTTGTCGATCCCGAAAAGATCGTCTGGCAATTCGAGACTTCGCGCGATGACCGTAAGCGCATAGAATTTGCCGCGAGTATTCTTGTGCGGAAGCTTCAAGCCACATTGGAAACACTGAACGCTTGCCTTCCTAGCTCGAAGGAAAAGGACAGCGCTCGGAAAAGCATAGGCGACGGGCTGAAGCGTCTGGCCAAATCCAAGGTGCAAAAGTTCTCCGACTTGTACGCCATCGAAGGGCCGTGCGCTCAGTCCTACTTTGCGGCGTGGCGCGGATTGAAACTGAACTGGAAGAAGAAGCCGCGAGATTTGATCCCGCCCGCCTGGTTGGAATTTGACAGCCGCTCTTCCCTGCTTTCCGGGAAGAAGCAAAAGAACTGGAAGGCATCCCATCCGATCAACGCGATGCTGAACTATGGCTACGCCATGCTCGAAGCCGACCTTCGGATCAAATGCATCACGCAAGGCTTCGATCCACGCATCGGGATTGCACACAGGCCGGACAAGGGGTCGCCGGACCCTTTCCTGTTCGACGTGATGGAACCGTTTCGGCCGGTTGTGGACCGGGCCGTTCTGGAGTTTGCGCTGAGCGAAAGTTTTTCGCCCAAGGATTTTGTACTGCGCAGCGATGGGGTTTGCAGGTTGTCCCCGCAGCTGGCTCGGGCACTGGCGGGGCGAGTTTCTGAAGCACTAGTGGCTTGTGACTTTACCGCGCCTCCAAATGCTTTGAGTTGAAGAGGACTGCGTGAGTTGCGTAGCTATTAGAGGTTATCGCGCCAGAAAACATCTGTCTGGATCAATCGTCGAAGCTTATGCAGGTTGAAGCATCACGCGAATTGTTCCCAGCTGCTCGTTTTGGCTCGATTGCACGCGCAACGTTGTTGAGCCAAAGTGCGGCGATGATCGATAAACCGTCGCAACACCCTGCGCATTGGCCATAACTTCAACGCCTTCAAACTTGATCAGAGCACCTGCGAAAACGACACCCAGATCAAACGCTACAAAATGTGGGGCGTTGCAATTGTAGGCGGTCTGTCCTGCCAAAAAACCTCCTGCATCAAGCACCAGCGGGATGCTCGTATTCGCTGAATCGCAAGACGGCGCTATTTCGCCTAAAATCTGGAAGCGTTGGGCAGATTCTGCGCTGGCATTTGCCGCCAGAATTGCAAAGATCGCTATCAATGCTTTCCTTGGCATGGATTTCCCCTTTTTACAGGGGCGATCATGCATGACATCTGCAAATATCTTGTAAACGGAACGTTGCGATTTCTGATTAGTACGGCGTTACTTCGACTTCAATCACATCCTTGTAAACGCCAGCGAACAGAAGGGGATTGGGTTCGGTGCGCACCATGAGCGACATTCGGTCCCCCAAAACCGTAGTGGCCTCGTTCTTGAAGATGAACAGGGGGCGAGCGAGGCTGGTGGTTTGATTTCCCGTTGTAACTTGATACCTGACTCCCTTCAAATTCCGGTCCTCTGCATGTTGCAAGAGACCCTGCGTTTCAGAGCGAACCGCTACTCGATAGGGGCCGTTTGACTGAACATAGAAGTTGGCTGTAGCAGCTCCACCAGCTCTGAGGTCGCCCAGATTCAAGGTTCGATCTGCACTCATGCCTGCCAAGACAATGCTCGTCGCGGGTGCAACAAAAACATTCAAATCAAAATCGCTAAATGAAACTGGCGTATTGCTTTCTGAGGCAACAACTTCCGCCGTCAGCTCGAATCGCCGCTCTCCCCGTTTCGGAACCTGAGTAAACCCAATTTGGGGTGCGAACCGGACTTCCTTGGTTTCGCCCGCTCCGATCAACATTTCCTCGACAACTAGTACACCTGTTGCAATTCGACCCGCTCGCGCCCGGCCATAGAATTCAAGCTGCACACCGTCTCGTGAAGACGCACCGGCGTTGCCCGCTAGCGTATCGCGCAAGGCGACGGATGCGAGGCAACTCTCTTCACCGCGATTGGACACTTCGACTGTTACAAAAGACGGACGTACACGTGCATCGAACGGGTCGAGCGTAATGGCCGGGGCTTCTGCACGCTCAATAGAAAGATCGCAGCCCGCTGATGCTGGCGCAACCACCAAAATCATTGTCGCCAGAAGGGCCGCGGCGCGCTCAGGGAAACGTGATGTTGCCAAGGTCGACATATGCTTCTTCACTTTCATTGACCGTAACGCGTGTTGAACCTTCAATTCCGTTTACACGCAGTTCGTATACTCCCGGTGCAACCCGCTCGACTACAAATCGTCCATTCCGGTTCGTAAAAAACGACTGAGCTTCTCCCGACTTGAGTGAAGTGAGTGTTCCGGTTGACAGGTAAAGGTCTGCACCTTGAGTCACAAGCGTTCCTACTACTGTATAGGCCGCATCTGAACCGATGGTAAAATTGTAACCCGCACCCGCTCCCGGAAACACGTCAAACTGGCCTGCACCAATATCATAACCGGGAGGAAGGTCACGAACTTCCACTTTCATTGCCTGGGGAATGTAGGGCTGTAGAAGGGGGACAGCTACGGCGCCCATCCTGTCAACGCGGGCAACCGCACCACGTGCATACCCCGTTCCCAAATCAATCGTTCGACCACGAAGGCTTCGGTGCGCGCGAACGATGGCAAAACCCTCATCAGCCCGCCGGCCGAAGGCCCATCCTTGTGGCGTAACGCCCAGTCCTGTTGAAAGGCGAGCGGTTGTAACCTGCGTAGCAGGCGCGCTTGAACCTTCAGAGATCGCATAGGTATGCCGAACCGCAGCTTCCCCTCGGTTTCCTCGGTAAAGTCCATCAGCCGATATAAAATCCAAATCTCTTCGGCGTTCATAACCGAGCCGGGCGCTCAGGTCTCCGACCTGCAATCGGGGCAAGCGCTCTGCCTCAAGCAAGAATGTTTCATTGCGACTGTTGTACGATGACCGGACAGCGGAGCGGTCTCCCCACCGCAAACTGATACCGATACGGGCTGTTACATCTCTGGCGACAGCATCATAGCCAACACTCGTGAAAGTATTGACCCGGCCGAATAGTTTGCTCAGAGAGACGTCATACTGCTGTTCGTCCGGAACGGCTCCGCGCCCCTTCGAAGCTCTTGCACCAAAAGTGAGGCTCGACGCTGCCGGAAGCTGAAACGACGCGCGAGCCGCCGCATCCCACTCTCTTGGCTGAACATCCATATCATCGCCGAGGGTTGAGAAATGCTCAGAATATTGATTTGCGACCAGTTCGATGGTTGCGGTCGAGTTGGATGGCAAAGTGAACAGACCGCGATAGTCTGCTGAGAACGCATACCCGGACATCTGGTCGCTCGCCACCTGCGATGAGCTCCCGGCTAAGTCAAAAGAGAATCGTCCGAGTCTCGAAGCGATTGCGGTTTTGAGGCCAAGTGTAGCTTCTTTTGCAGTACCCTGAAGGTTCACGCCGACGGTCAAATTCCGATTTATTCCGCGCTCATAGAAACCTGTGAAAGCCATTTCTCCATCATAGGTCTCACTTGAACCAGGTGTTTTCGATAGAAAACCAAGCGTAGCGGAAAAAACGCTCAAGCCCGGCTCCAAAAGACTATCAGCCCCGAACAGGGAAAGGCTGGCGACCTGCCTGCGGCCAGTGCCGTCATCTACAAAAAACTGCACATCTGCCGACGCATCGATGAAGGGGAAATCACGAAGTTCGTAGCGCCCGGCTGAGAGATTCAGCGTTCGCACGGCAACCCCGTCGATTACAACATCAACGATTGCATCCCGCTCAAGGTACAGGCCCTGCTGCCCACTTGGCCGAACATCGCGAAAGGGCTGGATTGTGCCGAACTGACGGCTCACCGAGATTCCGCCAAGACCTGGTGTTGACTGGAAACCGGTAACGAGCGGGTCAATATCGCCTGCGGCGTAACGGATGCCGCGCTCGTAGTCGTCCTTACTCAGGACCACGCCATTGCGGGTGACTTTTCCTGTATCTGCAAGCCGGAGATCATAATCAAGCGTGAAACCCTCAAAACCGCCAACGTTCACGAATCCCTGAAGAGCGCCTTCAATTGGCTGAAGACCGTCATCCCCAAATACCGCATCGTGACGATACTCTGCCAAAAGTGACGCAGTCAGTCCCGAAGCATACTTTTGTTGGCCGTAATAGTCAGATGGATCAGGTTTGCGCGCACCCGTTAGCGACAAAACCTGTCGCAATGTCTGATCTTCTGTCGCAATGATATCGAGACGAAGTGCTTGAGGGTTGTAGGTAATGTTCAACCCGGCTTCACGCAGTTCGGCAACAGCAATCCTCTTGCCTGATGGCAATCGAGATGAAATTTCCGCCAATGCAGATTGATCGATTGATTTTGTCAGTAGGCTGAATAATTGGTCAGCATCCACCCTAGGTTCCGACCTCAGGCCGATATCTGCAGTGATGTTTCCTGTCAAACGCCCATTTATCGAAACGGGAAATGTCAGCTCAAGCGTTTGCGCATCGTCGCTAGCGGTATCTGCTGCCGCTTGTGCGCTTGTGATCCAAGCGGCGGTAATGAACAGGAAGGCATTTCGCCGCTTCACTGGATACTAGTCTCGTTACTGCTCAGCACTCGGCGCAATTTCAGCACCGGCCAGCGCGCGCCCTCGAAGAGTTTCGGGCACCGTAAGATATACCTTGCGTTTCGAGTGAGGCATAACGAGAGGCGTTTCGAGCGTCGGGCCAATTTCGCTGGCGGGAATGATAACGTTTGTTCCGTCGTCTGCGCTCAAGGAGACATCAAATCTGTCAACGTAGCCGTAAGCGCTACCTTCATTCGCAACCCACAGGATAGCGCGGGCAGGATCTTCATTGTCCGGCTCGATAGTTACCGAAAGGTCAGCCTTAGTACCATTGGGAGCGACATAGGCAGCGGTGCCCAGCGCTAACATGACGTCTACGCCAGAACTTTCTGCGTCGCGGTTCCTGATCGGCAGTTGTCGGACCACTATCACATAGCTGACCATATCTTCGATGCCCGGAGGGCCTACATACCGTACTCGGAAGGCTTGCTCGGCTCCAACCGGGATGAGACTTTGAGGAGGAAAGACCAAGAAATCCGATTCACCTGACGTCCTTTCCTCAACGCCCTCTTCATTAATCGTGCGCTTGTAAACTTCGATCTCAACAGGAAGGTCAATGCTGAAGGTGTTTTCCAGACGCAGAGTGATTTCGGCTTCAGGCCCTGAAGGCTCCAAAACATATCGCATCGGTGTAAGCCGAAAAGCGGAAGCCTCGCCAGCCAGCATCCCTGAGACAGCAAAAAAGATGAACAGTCTCAAACTCACTATACATTTCATCGAAAAAACTCCACGCTGAAAAAAGTCCGGGCCGGATCGAACGATCCGGCCCGTCTCATTGGCTTTGAGGGGCCAGATCAGTTGGCCGTCACGGCCAAGGTGATGTCATCGGCATAGGTGCCCGCAAACAGGCCCGAAGTGCTGCCCGACACTTGGACAGAAAAACCGCCGGTTTGGCCTGCGATGAACGCTGTGGAACCACCCAGGTTAGTGACCTTTGGAGTCGTAAGAGCCGTGGCGGAAAAGCCAAGGCCCGAACCGCCGCCATGAGAGACGGTGTAAGGGATCGACTGCGAACCGTTTACGAGTGAACCACCGCTGGCCGAGGAAATCGTTCGAACGAAACCTGCGGCGCTGTTGCAAACGTAGGTGAAGCTTCCCAGTGTTTGGCTTGCGCTGCTGGTCAGGTCAATGATCTCCGGGTCAGCGACAGAGTTGTTGTTTGCTTGGCAAACGACCGGAACGTCACCCTGAACAGTGAAAGTTTCAGACGAGTCAGCTTGTGCGCCGAGCGCGAACATGCCTCCAGCGGCCAAAATCATAAGTGCTTTTTTCATGAACTTCTCCAAATAGTTTATTCGGACTGCAAACTTCTGATCGCAGTCCAGCTCAGGGGTGCATGAGTGAAGCGCTCGTCCCCCTCATGACACCGAGCGTGTCGCAAATTAACTGCCAGTTAACCTTTGTCAATTCTCGATGGCAAATGTTCACGAATGCTCCAATCCTATAAAACATACGAATTTGATTGAAGCGACGCTCTGGAAAGCGGTTGCCAATTCGCAGTTCTCCATGAACGATGCAGGGCCGAAATCGTCGCTTTTACGTCAGGTCACATCGGCAAAACAAAAGTCGGATTTTGCTTATGTCGTCCTCGAAGGGTGGTGCCTTTCGCAATAAGGCCGCAGTTTCGTGACGGATTTGCAAACCTCGCCGCGACGCCAATTCCAAGCGTCTATGGCTTTGAAGTAACAGTCATCCCCAGTCTTGAAGCGGCTACGGGTATGTGCCGCTATAGCAGAACAAATCCAGCGCTTGCTTTGCAACAGCGGGCCCTACTTACCGGGTCAGCTTATCATCATCGGTGTTCCGACCGAGCAAGAAACCCATTGGGTAATTTCCTATCGACACGCTAAAAGCTCGGGATTTGCGTATCGCGGCTGGAGTTGGAGATTCGGCGCTTAAGTCAGCGTGCGAGGGCGGTGATCGGGTTAAGCGGGAAGTCTCGGTGCGGTTGGTTAGGGCGGCTTGTGTTTTGGAAGTCGAAGATAGCGCAGTGACTGAAGAGGCAGCTAAGGCTCTGCTAGTTTTACGGCGATCCTTGGAAGCTCTTGGCGTTGCTCAAGTTGCTGAAGTGCTGGATGTTGAACCGGCGAACCTAAGGAAAGTAGTCAAAGGGAAACGCCAAATGACCGGCGAGCTGATGACCAAGCTGACGCAGTCTGCAATCGTCCACGGCAACTTTGAGGCCTAAAGCAAAAGAGGTCAAAACTGTCGCTGGCTTGCCGGTTTCCCTTATCCCCCCTCTCCCAAGGGAGAGGGGTTCAAGGAAGGTCATGCGACCAATGTCGCTTCTGTCTTCGCTTTCACTTCGTCCAGCGTCACGTCGGGCGCGAGTTCCAGCACTTTCAGGCCGCCGTCCACGACATCCATCACGCAGAGATCCGTGATGATCCGGTCAACCACAGCCTTGCCGGTGAGCGGCAGGGTGCATTTTTTCAGCACCTTGGACTCGCCCGCCTTGTTGGCATGATCCATCACCACGACGATGCGTTTCACACCGGCGACGAGGTCCATCGCGCCGCCCATGCCCTTGACGAGCTTGCCGGGGATCATCCAGTTGGCGAGGTCGCCGTTCTCGGCAACTTCCATCGCGCCGAGGATGGCGATGTTGATATGGCCGCCGCGGATCATCGCGAAGCTGGTCGCCGAGTCGAAGAAGCTGGTGCGCGGCAGCGTGGTGATCGTCTGCTTGCCGGCATTGATGAGGTCGGCGTCTTCCTCGCCTTCATACGGGAACGGGCCCATGCCGAGCATTCCGTTCTCGGACTGGAGCGTCACGTCCATGCCTTCCGGGATGTGGTTTGCCACCATCGTCGGGATGCCGATGCCGAGGTTCACATAGTAACCGTCGTGCAGTTCCTTTGCGGCGCGCGCCGCCATGTCATCGCGTGTCCAGGGCATCAGCGTGCCTCCCTTTTCCGAACGGTGCGTTGCTCGATGCGCTTCTCGAAGGTGCCTTTGATGATGCGCTGCACGAAGACGCCCGGCAGGTGGATTTGATCCGGGTCCAGATCACCGGTCGGCACGATTTCCTCGACCTCGGCGACGGTGACCTTGCCGGCCATGGCCATCGGCGGATTGAAGTTGCGGGCGGTCTTGTTGAAGATCAGGTTGCCCTGCGTGTCGGCCTTCTCGGCCTTGATGATCGAGAGGTCGGCGACGAGGCCGGTCTCGAGGATGTAGGTCTCGCCGTTGAACTCGCGGTGTTCCTTGCCTTCGGCCACCAGCGTGCCGACGCCGGTTTTCGTATAGAAGCCGGGAATGCCCGCGCCCCCGGCCCGGCAGCGTTCCGCCAGCGTGCCCTGCGGGTTGAACTCGAGTTCAAGCTCGCCGGAGAGGTACTGGCGTTCGAACTCCTTGTTCTCGCCGACATAGGACGAGATCATCTTTTTGATCTGCCGCGTCTTCAGCAGGAGGCCGAGGCCGAAATCATCGACGCCGGCATTGTTGGAAATTGCGGTGATGTCCTTGGCGCCGCTATCGCGCAGCGCGAGGATCAGGTTTTCCGGGATGCCGCAGAGGCCGAAGCCGCCGGCCATTACCGTCATACCGTCAAATGTCAGACCCTCGAGGGCCTCCGCAGCCGTTTTGTAGACCTTGCTTGCCATGGAAAGGTTTGTCGCTCCCTGACTTTGGCGCGCGTGCGCCTTCACTGATTGCCTAGCACACATCCCGGCGAGCCAAACATGCCGGGATTTTCAACAGGCGTTGAATACACCGGTGCGCGCCGAAAACAAGAGCAAGGCAGCGATGCTATTTCGCCGCTTCGACGGTCTGTTCGATGGCGCCGAAAATCGAATGGCCGGCGCCGTCCTGCATTTCGATGCGGACGATATCGCCCGGCTTCATGAAGGGCGTCTTCGCCTTGCCGGTTGCGATGGTCTCGATCATGCGGATTTCGGCGATGCAGGAATAGCCAAGGCCGCCTTCGGCGACGGGCTTGCCGGGGCCGCCGTCTGCGCCCTTGTTGGAGACCGTGCCCGAGCCGATGATCGTGCCGGCCGACAGCGCGCGCGACTTTGCGGCGTGGACGACGAGGCGCGCGAGGGAGAAGGTGGCGTCCACTGCCGCGTTCGCCCGGCCGAACGGCGCGCCGTTATAGTCGACCCGCAGCGGCAGGTGGACGAGGCTGTCCTGCCAGTTGGGGCCAAGTTCGTCCGGCGTGACCGCGACGGGCGAGAAGGCGCTGGCGGGTTTGGACTGGAAGAAGCCGAAGCCTTTGGCGAGTTCGCCGGGGATCAGCCCGCGCAGGGAGACGTCATTGCAGAGCATGATCAGCTTGATGTGGTGGCCGGCCTCTTCCTCGCCGACGCCCATCGGCACGTCGTCGGTGATGACGGCGATCTCGCCTTCCATGTCGCAGCCCCATTCGGGGTCGACCAGCGGGATCGGATCGCGCGGGCCGAGGAAGCCGTCACTGCCGCCCTGATACATCAGCGGGTCGTAGTAGAAACTCTCCGGAACCTTGTCGCCGCGCGCGGCGCGGACCAGTTCGACATGGTTGATATAGGCCGAACCGTCCGCCCACTGATAAGCGCGCGGCAGCGGGCTTTCGCAGTCATGCTCGTGGAAGCGGAAGGTGGGGACGGAGCCGAGTTCGACCTGCTCGGCCAGCATGGCGAGCTGCGGCCCGTAGACAGACCAGTTGTCCAGCGCGCCCTGCAAGGTGGATACGATGCGCGCTGCATCGGTGCACTTGGTCAGGTCTTTCGAGACAACGACGAGGCGGCCATCGCGGGCGCCATTCTTCAGTGTGGCGAGTTTCAATGATTTTCCCTCTGATCAGCTTCTAGTTATAATAGGCGCGCCAGTTGCCATTGTAGTTTTTTTCGAAGTTCTCTCTTGAGTCAAAATGCACCTGCATGGGGTCTGCGTCGAAATACCGGCACGCGTCATAGTCCCTCGATTTTGACTGAAGCGCAGTGCGCCACGCGTCCTGTGCGCGCTTGCCCGCACCGCTTTTCATTTCACTGTTCGTTTCAAAAAACACAATGGCGCATCCGAAGATTCTCGAGACCAGCCAGACGGCCGGGCCCGGCATGGCAGACCGGATGGCGTCAACATCCGCCTCTGTGATCGCGGCTGCCGCCTCTGCCCTGACGGCATTTTCGAACTCGGAGAAAATCACCAGCGTTTTGTCCTGCTCGTCCGGTTCCAGACGATCCAGCACGCCGAGTTCGCGGGCGGCTTTCAGGACGCGCTTCTGCTTGCGGGTGTTGTAGCCGGATCCATCCTTCTTGTGAAAGCTGGCGCCATCGCCCCGGCGGTCGAAGATGATGTTCAGCCGGGGCAGCGTGCCGTCATGGATCGTGTCGACATGAACATTGATCGGGCGCGGGGCGGCGTAGTGGGCAGCAATCCACTCGCTCAGCTGCCGCTCCGGCGCCGGGATCGCGGCCTTGCCGAGCTTGATCCGCAGCGTCTCCCTGTAGCCGGGATCACTTTTGGAGATCACACGTCAGCTCTCTTCCCGGATCTTCTCGTGCAGCCAGGCCGCATGCCTCGGGGCTTTCTTCGTGGCGCTCCATTCCTCGATCATGGGGATCGCCACATCCTTGAGCGATTTCATCTGCTCGGGGGTGCCGATGTCTGCGGCGAGTTCGAGGCGGTGGCCGTTGGGGTCGAAGAAGTAGATCGACTTGAAGATGCCGTGATGGGTCGGGCCGAGCACGTCGAGGCCGAGGGATTCCAGATGCGCCTTGGCGGCGTGGAGTTCGTCGAGGCTGCCGAGGCGCAGGGCGATGTGCTGGACCCAGACGGGCGTGTTCTCGTCGCGGCCCATTTCCGGCTGCTCGGGCAGTTCGAAGAAGGCGAGCACGTTGCCGTTCCCGGCATCGAGGAAAATGTGCATGTAGGGATCATAGGCGCCGGTCGAGGGCACATGGTCTTCCGCGATCGCCAGCTGGAAATCCATGCCGAGCGTCTTCCTGTAGAACTCCACCGTCTCCTTCGCATCCTTGCAGCGATAGGCGACGTGGTGGACGCCGCGAAGTTTGGGGGTGGTCATTGTTCCGGTCCTCCTGAGCGCTCACCCTGAGCGAAGTCGAAGGGCGGGCGCGGGTTTTGCGAGCGTATCATCTTGTGGCCTATCCTTCGACTTCGCTCAGGATGAGCGGTGCATCTGGTCTCACACCTTCTCCTTCTCGCCCAGCACGCCGCGCTCGACCTGGTCGCGTTCGATGGATTCGAACAGGGCCTTGAAGTTGCCTTCGCCGAAGCCGTCCTTGTAGTCGCCCTTGCGCTGGATGAATTCGAAGAAGACCGGGCCGACCTGGGGCTGGGCGAAGATCTGCAGCAGCAGGCGCGGGTCGCCGCCTTCGGTCGTGCCGTCGAGCAGGAGGCCGCGCGCCTTGAGGCCGGCTTCGTCTTCGCCGTGGCCCGGCAGGCGTTCGGAGAGCATCTTGTAATAGGTTTCCGGCGGGGCGGTCATGAAGGGCACGCCGCGTTTTTTCAGCGTGTCGAAACAGGCGTAGAGATCGTCGCAGATCAGCGCGATGTGCTGGATGCCTTCGCCGTTGAACTCGCGCAGGAATTCCTCGATCTGGCCGCCGCCGCCCTTGCCTTCCTCATTGAGGGGTATGCGGATCTTTCCGTCCGGCGCGGTGAGCGCCTTGGAGGTGAGGCCGGTATATTCGCCCTTGATGTCGAAATAGCGGATCTCGCGGAAATTGAAGAGCGTCTCGTAGAAGTCCGCCCAGTATTTCATGCGGCCGCCATAGACATTGTGGGTCAGGTGATCGATGACCTTGAAGCCCGCGCCGACGGGGTGGCGGTCCACGCCGGGCAGATAGTCGAAGTCGATGTCATAGATGGAGAAGCTGCCTTCGCCTTCCTCGTAGCGGTCGATCAGGTAGATGATCGAATTGCCGATGCCGCGAATGGCGGGCAGCGCGAGTTCCATCGGGCCGGTTTTCACTTCGACCGGTTCGGCGCCCTGCGCGAGGAGGTGGTCATAGGCCTTGCGGGCATTCTTCACGCGAAAGCCCATGCCGCAGGCCGACGGGCCATGCTCGCGCGAGAAATACCAGGCGGGGGAATGCGGCTCGTAATTGGTGATCAGGTTGATGCCGCCCTGGCGCCAGAGCTCGACATCCTTGGAGCGGTGGCGGGCGATCCTGGTGAAGCCCATGGTTTCGAACACCGGCTCCAGAACGCCCTTCTTTGGCGCGGAGAATTCGATGAACTCGAAACCGTCGAGACCGGCGGGATTGTCGAAAAGGTCGGCCATGGCTAGGGCTCCCATCTTGAAAGGCTGGAAAATATAGTTTCATATGTAACTAATTTGATGCCGTTTTGCAAGCCAGCCCGCGAGCCCGCCGATGCCTTATACACCCGAAAACGCCGCCCTGCGCCTGTCGACCTTTCTGCCGTTCCGGCTGTCGGTGCTGTCGAACGCCATCTCGCAACGGATTGCGGAACTGTACGACCGGGAATTCGGGCTTTCGATCTGGCAATGGCGGGTGATGGCGGTGACCGCGGATTCGCCGGGCATCAGCGCGACCGAGATCGGCCAGCGCACGCAGATGGACAAGGTGGCGGTGAGCCGCGCGGTCGCCGGGCTGATCGAGATGGGCTACCTCGAGCGGCGTCCGTCTACGGATGATGCGCGAAGGTCCAACCTCGTGCTGACCAAGGCTGGCATGGGCATCTATGAGCTGATCGTGCCGCTGGCCTTGTCGGAAGAGGCGCGGCTGGTGAGCGCGCTGAGTGACAAGGAACAGGCGGAGCTGGGGCGCTTGATGGCGAAGCTGGCGGGGGCGGCGTCTCCGGAGCGGGATTTGTGGTAGGTTGCGGACCGAAGAGCGATTGCCGCGTCAGAGCCGCGTCAGGACAAAGTCGCCATCGACCCGTGTGATCCAAAGAATCCCAAACTCACTTCTCGAAACGACGACGCGCGGTGGTTCAACGTGCCACAGTCTCAAGTCTTTCAGTCCGAGGGTTTCCAGCGCTTTCCACTGGTCTTCATCTGGAACGAAGTGGAAAGGCATCTTGGCATCGAGCGCGGCCTGGTCGCGCCGAACGGCTAGGCGCCGGACTTTGGCCAAGACGTCTTCAACCTCATCGACGGACCGGAACCCAGCCTCGTTCAGCGTTTCCCCCCAGCTTTCAATTCTATCCCGTTCGACGGACTCCGGTGTTCCGTAGCCGAATAGTTCAAATGCACCTTTGGAATTGAAAATATAACCGGCCTTACATTGCGGTGCGATCAATTCCGGCAATGCGGTGGTCTCAGAGTTTGCTGCTCCAACACCAACTCTCCTGCCATACATGCGCACCAGGTCTGGCAGGTTCTTCGGCGGACTCCAGCCAATGTTACTGGTCATCCTGATCCGGATCGTTTTGGTGCTGACGGCGCCCTTGAACGTCTCTTCAACGGCCAGTTCGAGCACGTCGCCCTGATAGCTGACAGGTGTGCCGAAGACGATCAGATCGGCGCGTTCCCGGTCTTCCTGCTTGAGCGCCGTTGTGAGCCGGCAGGCCTGGCTTTCGAGCGCAGGAAGCGCTGCCAGAGCAGCCGACAGAAGAAGGTATCGAATGCGCATCGTGCCTGGTCCGTGGCTTCCCGCGCTCGTTCTAAGCGCGTTGCGTTAAGAGGTTGTAGCGGATTTCCGAGAAGATTGCACGACGGGTTGGCAAGCTGGCGGGGGCGGCTTCGCTGGACCCCGTCTTTCGACGGGGTGAGCGGCAGAAACAAATGTCCGATCAAAGAGCTTCGTCTGGCGCGGCCACACCGCAGACCCCTGCGCAGGCAGGGGTCCAGACAGGGAAGAAAGTCTTGTCCTTGCGCTGGATGCCTGCCTTCGCAGGCATCTGCGGAGAGGGCAGCAAAGGCGGGGCTTTAGCCCGCCCGCCGTCTCCGTGTACCTAAACTGCGCGAAACAGGCCCGTCTTCTTCCAGTGTGAAGCGTTCCACCAGCCGCGCGATGAAGGCCGAGAGCTGGTCGCGGATTTCGTAGGGTGCTTCCATCGGCAGGAAGTGCGAGGTGCCGCGGATGCCGCGCATCATCAGGGACGGATTTTTCTGGATGATCTCGGCACGGACTTTTCCGGAGATCACCGAATCTCGGTTCGGGCGCAGGATGACGATGGGGATATTCTTCTTGCGCACCTTGCGCAGCGCCGCCCACGGCTTGTTGCGCTGGGCGGCGAAGGTCTTGCCTTCCCATTTCGGGGTGCAGAGCAGACTCCAGCGCTGTTTCTCGGCGTCTGCCGGGCCGTTGTCCGACCGCTCAACCCCGTCGAGCAGGTAGTCGGCCAGGAAAGGCTCGCGCCAGGATTTGAAGATCGGCTTGCTGGTATAATTATCCAGCGCCTCGCGGAAGGAGCCGAACTCGCCCCGGCGCTTCCTGGCGCGCGCGGCCATGCCATTGCGCGACATCAGCCAGGCGACAGGCGGGAAGACATGGTTCCAGAAATACATCTTGCGCGACAGGATGACCGGATCGGCGAGCACGAGGCCCTTGACGAGGTCCGGGCGCTTGCCCGCGACCAGCAGCGCCACACAGCCGCCCATCGAATGGCCACCCAGCACAACGCCGTGCGGCGCTTTCTTCTCGAGGAACTCGATCACGTCGTCGCGATATTTGCTCCACGAGGCGATGCCGCCCTTTGAGGCGAGCGTCGAGCGGCCATGTCCGCGCAGGTCGAGCGCGGCCACGCGCGCGCGCAAGCCGAGCGGGGCCAGCATCGACTGGTAGGTCATAGCATTGAAGCCGGTCGCGTGAAGCCAGACCGCAGCATAAGGCTTGATCGGATCGCCGAATTCGATCCCCGCCATCTGGCCGCCGGATTTCATGTCTTCGCGGAAACGTCGCATCAGCTGGACGCTCCGAACACCTTGCGAAGCAGGTCTGTCGTGCGCGCCACTGGATTCTCCCGGATCTTCTTCTCCTCATCCGCCACGTATAAGAAGATGCCGTCAAGCCCGAGCCCCACGGCATGCGACGTCAGGTCTGCCTGCAGACTGGCCGTTGCGCCGCCGAGGCCGGCGCTGCTGGCATAGGATTCAAGCGCGGTGAACGCGCCGGACTGGGCGAGCGCGGTGCGGATATGCGGGGTGAAGGCAGCCTTCAGCTGGCTCTCCGTCCGGGCCCGGAGGAAATCAGTTGCGGCGGTGTCCCCGCCCCGCAGGATGCCGAGGGCATCTTCGATGGTCATGTTGCGCACGGCGCCGAGGATCAGCGCGCGCGCTTCCGGCACAGACGCTTCGGCAGCGCGGTTTAGGCGCAGCTCGACCTCATCCAGCGGGCCGCTGGCGCCGATGACTGCGAGGTTCGACTGGATCTTGCGATAGGTCGGCGGCAGCGGGATGCGGATGCGCGTGTCGCCGAAATAGCCGTTCTCGCGGCCAAGCCGGCTGGCCACGTTGGTTGTGCCGACGGTGAGCGCTTCGCGCAGGCCCGCGTCGATCTCAGCGGCGGTCAGCGCGCCGGAAGGCTGGGTGAGGATGCTGCCGAGGACGGGCCCGTAAGCGCCGGCCGATTCGCAGCCCGCCGGGAGGATTGCAAGAACCAGAGCCGCCAGTATGCCAGGTTTCATGCGTCAAACTCCCACCGACGCCCAATGGCGACATACTTAACAGCCGCAAACCCTACAGGAGGGATTCCGGGAAATGAAGGGCGTTGCGGCCGTCCGGGCTGCGCAAAGGCCAGCTTACAGCGAATTCATGATCACCCCATTGACCACGCCTGTAGTCAAAGCTAAGACCACGCCTGTAGTCCACTGCAGGAGGCGCAGGATGCAGATTTCCGCTTCAGAACTTGAGGTCATGGACGTGCTGTGGGCACGCCCGGGACTTGCGGCGAGCGATGTGCACGAGGCGCTGGGCGATGACCGCGACTGGAACATCCGGACCGTGAAGACCTTCCTCGCCCGCCTCGTCGAAAAGGGTGCGCTGCGCACCGCCGAGGATGGCCGGCGCTATCTCTATTTCCCCGAGATCCGGGAAGACACCTACAAGGCCGAAGCCGCGACCCAGTTCATCGACCGGGTGTTCTCCGGCCGCGCGGCGCCGCTGGTAGCCCACCTTGCCGACAGCCGGGGCCTGACGAACGAAGATATTGCCGCACTTGAGAAACTCCTGGGGGAGCTGAAGAAATGATCCACGCAGTTCTGAACGGAGATTTTTCGCACGCGCTTGAGACGCTTCTTGCGGTCTCGGTGCTGATCCTTGTCGTGCTGATGGTGCGCCGCCCGGTATCGCGCCAGTTTGGCGCCGGTGTCGTCTATATGCTCTGGGTGATCCCGGTGGTGCGCTTCTTCCTGCCGCCGCTGTCGACGCCGGTGTCGTTGCTGAACCTCAACTTTGCACCCGTCGGGCAGACGTCTGCTGAAATGCTCACGCCCCTGGAGACGGAGGCTACGCTGGCCGCCGCACCGCCTGTGGTGGCTGCATGGACGCCCGGACCAGAGATGGAAGCGGTCGCGGAGCCCAGCACGTTGTCGCTGGCGGCTCAGGTGCTGCCGGTCTTGCTGGTAGCGGTCGTTGCGGCCTGGCTGGCGGGGACGGTCTACCTGATCGCGCGCAATCTGCTGGCCCATCGCACCTTCATGCAGACGGTGGAACGCGAAGCCATGCCGGTGTCGGCGCCGATGGCAGACCTCGTGACCCGGATTGCAGCGGAAACCGGTCTGCGCCGTCCGCCGCGCCTGGTGGCCAGCCTGATTTCCCGCGGTCCGTTCGTGACCGGACTTTTCCGCCCCGTTGTCGTGATGCCGGCCTGGTTCGAGGACGACTATACGCCAATGGAAGCGCGCGCTGCGCTCGCTCATGAACTCATGCATGTGCGTCGCGGCGATCTCTGGGCCTTGCAGGTCTCTGAACTCTTCGTGGCGGCGATGTGGTTCAACCCGCTGGCTTACATTGCCCGGAATGCGTTCCGGACTGACCAGGAAGCCGCTTGCGACGCTGATGTCCTGAGCCGCTGCCAGACCAGTCCGCACGCTTACGGGTCCACCCTCGTCAAGGCTGCCCGGCTGCACCTGCCCGAACCGGCAATGGCCGCAGGCCGCCTGCCCCTGACCCATGCCCTCAAAGAAAGACTGACCCGCATGACCTACCCCGCCCCTTCGTCCCGCCGCCGCATGATCGGTTTCGGCGCGGCCCTCCTGTTCGGCGCCTCGACGCTGGCGATCACCGCTTCGGTGGCCTCTGCCGGCGAACCCGAAAGCACCGAGACCTACGAATTCCGCATCGAGACAGACACGCACTGGATCAGTGACGGCGACGATGATCGCCAGATCGTCCTCTTGGGCGACCCGATGAGCAAGGTGATGCCGATCCCTCCGGTTCCGCCGGAAGTCGGCGAACTGCAGCGCAGGATCGAGATCGATGTGGCAGAGTTGACGGGTCCCGAAGTGCTGGGTCCGATCATCTCCTGGCACGAAAGCGAAGACTGGGAAGAGTTTGCCGACCTCGCTGAAGAAATGAGCGAACTGCACGGCGAGTTGGTCGAGGAAGTCGTGACCGAAGAAGACGGCAAGCGTATCGTCAAGCGCATTCACCGTGGCGGAAAGGACATGACGCCAGAGCAACGCGATGCACTGGAAGCCAAGCTCGAAGCGAAGGCGGCCAAGCTCGAGGCCCGGATGGCCGCCCGCGAATCCGAGATGGAAGCGCATGAAGCCCGCATCGACCAACATGTGATCATGCTCGAAAAACGGATCGAGGCGAATGCCGACGAGGTGGAGCGGATCATGGAGGAACGCTTCGGCGCTGACTTTGAAGCCCGGGTCGAGGCGCAGGCCGAAGTGATCGAATTCCTGGTCGACTCCTGCGAGGACGCAGAGCTGGCGACCGGCGAAACCCGGATCATCGAGCGGGCCGACTCGGAGGGCGAAATGTTCCGCCTGGCCTGTATCGAAGGCAATCGCGAGAACCTCAAGGCACCGGCGACCCTTGCTGCGATCGAAGCCTATCCGGGTCTGTCCGCCGACGAGATTGCGTCGTTCAAGAAGGCCGCCAAAGGTCACAAGGGCAAGCATGTCTTCGTGATCAGCAACGACTCCTCGGATGCGTCCGAGCCGCCGGAGCCGCCCGCACCGCCAGAGCCGCCGCTGAAAGGCGAATAGGCGACACCCTTACTCAAGCCCCTTTGGCCCCGGTCATCTGACCGGGGTCTTTTTTTCCGTGCGCGGCAATGCTTTGCGCAGCCTCCCGGACCCGTTAGGGTGCCGGCCAACAACCAAAAGCGGGAGCTGACGCCATGAAACTTCGTGCCCTGTGTGCTGCACTGATCGTGGCGACCTCGCTGGGCGCCTGCGCCACCGCGCCGGAGCCCTGCACGACCGAATGGATCGACTACCGCACCGAGCGGATCCTGAAACGCTTCGCCTCGGACAATCGCAGCCTCGTCTCGGACCTGCGCCAGCTCACCCGCGCCGACGGGGACATCGACCCCGTGCAGGCCATCCTGCTGGCCGCCAAGGCAGACGAGCTGCGCCAGTTCGCCGACAGTTTCCAGAACCGGGTCATCCCGGACCTGAAGTCCGCTGTGGCCGAGTGCCGGGGTGACGCGAACTTCGTGCCGGCCTTTACCGAATTCCTGCGCCAGGAAGGCGTGCCGGACCCGGCCTTGCAATGGGTTGGCCCGATCCTGGCCGTGTCACAGGCCATCGACGCCAATCGCTGACGCAAGGCCCGGCCCATGAAAACCCTGATTGTCGTTCCGGCCCGCTATGCCTCGACGCGCCTGCCGGGCAAGCCGCAGGCGCAGATCGCCGGGCGCAGCATGGTCGAGCGTGTGGCCGCTCTCGCACAGCGCGCCGTGGATGGGCTTGAGAAAGCCGAATACGTGGTTGCGACGGATGACATGCGCATCCTCGAACATTGCCGGGACAATGACATCCCGGTGGTGATGACCGACCCCTCGCTGCCCTCCGGCTCGGACCGGGCCTTGGCGGCGGTGAAGGGGCTCGGCGCCAGGCCGGACTTCGTGGTGAACCTGCAGGGCGATGCGCCGTTCACACCGGCCGCGCATGTGGTGGCCATCGTCAAGGCGCTGGAAAATTCCGGGACCGATGCGGCAACACCCTATATCCGCCTCAGCTGGGAGGCGCTCGACCGGCTGAGGACGCACAAGCTGGAAACGCCGTTCTCCGGCACGACCCTTCTGACCGATCCCTCGGGCCGCGCGATCTGGTTCTCCAAGATCATCCTTCCGGCGATGCGCAAGGAAGCCGAGCTGCGCAAGCTCAACCCGCTCTCGCCGGTGTTGCAGCATATCGGCCTCTATGGCTTCCGGCTGGACGCGCTGAAGCAATATTGCCGCCTGCCCGAGAGCCGGTATGAGCGCCTTGAGGGTCTGGAACAGCTGCGCCTGATCGAGAACGGCCTGACGATACAGACCGTGGAAGTGCAGCCGGGGCGGATTGCCATGCCGGGCATTGATACGGCCGAGGACATTGCGCTCGCCGAACGTCTCGTGGCCGCGCACGGCGATCCGGACAAGGACTAAGCCATGGCGAAGCTGTTTGTCGTCCGGCACGGCAATACGTTTGATGCGGGCGAGGTGGTCACGCGCGTCGGCGGGCGCACGGACCTGCCGCTTTCCTTGTCTGGCCGCAAACAGGCGGATGCTCTGGCGGCGCACTTTGCGGAAACGGCGTTCACCGCCGCCCTTGCCTCGCCGCTGGAACGCACACGCGCGACCGCCCGCGCCATCCTCGGCAAGCGCACGGATGCGCCGGCCCTGCTGATCCGCAGCTTCCTGCGCGAGATCGATTACGGTCCGGACGAGAACCAGCCGGAGGCGGCCGTGGTTGCGCGTCTCGGTGAAGCGGCGCTCCGGGCCTGGGACGAGACCGCCGCGCCGCCGCCGGGATGGTTGGTGGACCCGGAGGCAATCCGCGCCGGCTGGGCCGGCTTGCTGGCGGAAGCGGCGGCTTTGCCCGAGGATGCAAACATACTGGTCGTGACCAGCAATGGCACCGCGCGCTTCCTGCCGGATGTGGTGGACGAAGTGCCTGCCGGGCTGGATCGCAAGCTGAAGACCGGCGCCTGGGGCGAGGTCAGCCTTGCGGGCGGGCGCGCTGTCCTGACCGACTGGAACAGACGTCCCTCGTAATCAGGCGACGTCGCGCGACGTGATTTTCTGGCTGCTCGCGCCCGGGCCGCCGATGGGCAGGTAGAAGGTCACCGTCGTGCCTTCACCGTAGACGGACGAGATCGAGAGCTGGCCGCCGTGCATTTCGGCGAAGGATTTCGTCAGGGAGAGGCCGAGGCCTGTGCCGTCGGTGTTGCGATCCTTGGTCTTGGAGACCTGCTCGAAGGGCTGGCCGAGACGGTCGATGTCTTCCGCCGGAATGCCGATGCCGGTGTCGGTGACCGTGAAGTAGATGTCCGGGCCGCGCTGTTCGACACGCAGCGTGATCTTGCCGCCGCGGTCGGTGAACTTGATGGCATTGGAGATAAGGTTCAGCACCATCTGGCGGATCGCGCGGTGATCGGCGTCGATGTCCGGCAGGTTTGGCGATGCCTCAAGAACGAGGTCGATCTCCTTCTCTTCGGCCTTGCGGCGGATCATCCGCATCGCGGCGTCGACCGGATCGACCGGGTCAATCGGCTGCGGCGTGATCGTCATCTTGCCCGCCTCGATCTTCGCCATGTCGAGGATGTCGTTGATCATGTCGAGCAGGTGCTGGCCGGAGGCGAGAATGTCGCCTGAATATTCCTTGTACGACGGATGTCCGAGCGGCCCGGACAGTTCGTTCATCATGATCTCGGAGAAGCCGATGATCGCGTTGAGCGGTGTGCGCAGCTCGTGGCTCATATTGGCGAGGAAGGCCGACTTGGTGAAGGCGGCGTGCTCGGCCTTGGCTTTCTCCTCGAAATACTTGCGCGACAGTTCGGTCGCCTTGCCTTCCGAACGCTCGAGATCGCGCGCGGCGCGCTTCATCTTCTCCTGCTGTTTCTTCAGCTCTTCTTCGTTGCGGATGTTCTCGGTGACATCCACGCCGACCGTCAGCAGGCCGCCATCATTCGTTGGGCGCTCGACCATCTTGAGCCAGCGGCCATTGCGCAGGGCCAACAAGGTGGTGCGGCTGTCTTCTGTGGACTGACGTTCGACCAGCACGGCGCCGGCCCGGGCGATCTGCATCGTGTCATGGCCCATGCCCGCCCGCAGCGTGTCCTGAAGGCCGAAATCATGTGCGAAGGCGCGGTTCCAGTAGAGCAGCCGTTTGCGCGTATCCCAGAGGGCGAACGGCCCGGCAAAGCCCTCGATGGCAGACCGCAGGCGCTGCTCGGCGGCCTTCACGCGGTCTTCCGCCTGCTTGCGGCTGGTGACGTCCAGCATCATGCCGCCGAACACCTGCTGCCCGGTCACCGGATCATCCGAGACGCTGCCGCGCATCTCGATCCAGCGCCCATGCGGCGCCGAAACCGGGAAGGTGATATGGATCCAGCCGATCGTGCGGGCCTTGTCAAAAGCGCCGTGGATGCGTTCGTGCGCTTCGACGGGCGACTGGGCCAGCAGGTCGTCAAGCGTCGCCAGACCGGACCGGTCAAGACCGAGAATATCGGACGCGCCTTCGCTGAAGAAGATCGTGTTGGTGGTGTGCGACCATTCCCAATAGCCGGCCTGCGCGCCGCGCATGACGAGACCGAGGATGCGGTCGGACTCATGGTTGCGCGTCGCCTGGACCAACATTTCGGTCTGGCGCTTCGACAGGCGGCGCGTGAGGCCGAGGATGGCCATGGCGGGCGCCGCAATCAGCAGGCCGAAGATGGCGAGGCGAAGAAAATCTTCCGCCGACAGGAACGGGCGGGCAACGGTCAGGCAGACGGCGACATCGCTGCTGGTCACCGGCGCGCAGGCTGTTCCCGCGCGCACGCTGTCCTGTGCCGGCTGGATGGACGCGCCGCGTCCGGGCGCGCGCTCGGCGGCGGATGCGAGATGCGAGCCGCCGAAGCTGAACTTTGTCGTGCCGGCGCGCAGCGTGAGGCGGGCCTGTTCCGGCTTCGAGAAAGTGGATGTGACCGGCGAGAGCGCGATCAGCGTGCCGCCGCCCGCCACCGGCGAGACGAACACGAGATCCCCGTGCACGGTCAGCAGCAAGCCGGATTCGCCTTCTGGCAATGTCCTCGCGGCCGCGGCGGCATCCCCGAGACGGGAGCCTTCGGGCGACTGGGCGGCATCGCGCAGCGCGACCAGCGCGTCCATGCCGGGCGACAGGGCCGCCACTTCGGACGTCGACAGGTCTTTCTTGCCGACGAGGGTCAGCACGACCTGCGCCGCTTCGGCCTTGGAGGCGACGCGGGCGGACAGCATGCGGGCTTCGGCGTCAAGCTGGGCGAGGAAGGCGCGTTCCGAGACCTGGCGCTCGTCCCAGGCCTTGAGGCCGAGGGCGATGGTCAGCAGGCCGAGAATGGCCAGGATCAGTACCCATGTGCGCCGCGTATCGGCCACAAGGGCGCGCTCTTCCGGCCGAGCGGGAATGTCAAACTTGACCGGACGTGACGACTTTTTGCCCAAAGTATCCCCGTGTCCGGCAGACGTAGAACCGGATTGGACGAGTTTCGGAGCGAAAGATTGCCGGTTGGTTAACCAAGTCTTTGGATTCGTTAACTTCTCAGGCGGGCTCCGAGAGGGCGCGGCCGGCGATATCCATGGCATTTTCGGACAATCCGGCCTCGACCAGCCGTTTCAGGCAGGCTTCGGCTTCGGCCCGGGCCCTGGGCTCGAGGATGCGCCACTGCTCGAAGGCCGTCATCAGGCGGGCGCCGAGGGCGGGATTGGCCTTGTCGGCGGCGAGGATGGTCGGCTCGATCGCGCGGTAGCCGGACCCATCCGGGGCGTGGAAAGCCGCGAGGTTCTGCATGGCGAACGCCCCGATGACGGCGCGGACCCGGTTGGGATTGCGCAGGTCGAAGGCGGGGTGGGCGATGAGGCGTTTGACGTCTTCCGCCGTGCCGGTGGACGCCTGCACCGAGAACCACTTGTCCATGACCAGCGGGTTCGATTTCCAGGCTGTCTCGAATTCGGCGAGCGCGTCCGCCTTCTCCTTGCCCTTCGTCGAGGTCAGCGCCCGCAGGGTCGACAGGCGCTCGGTCATGTTGGGCGCGCTGGTGTAGAGCGTGTGCAAAGCCGGACCGGCTTCGGCTGTGTCCGATGCGCCGAGCAGGCCGATGAAGGCGGTGCGCAGGGCGCGCACGGACGCCTGCTCCGCTCCCGGATGGTAGGGCGTGGGTGCGGGGGCGCGGAGTGTTTCGGTGATGGTGCCGGAGAGAAGACCGTAGAGCGCGACCTGCAGTTTCTTGCGGGCACCGGCGAGCGCGACCGCGTCGGCGGGCTGGCGCTCGAGGAAGAGTTCGCCGACTTCCGGCAGGCGCGCGAGCAAGGCGGCAAAGGCCGGATCGTCCATGGCGCCGCGTACGGACGAGGCGATGGCCTCGACGAGGTCGTGGTTCGGATTGGTCTGGCTGCCGTCTGACAGCGCGAGGAGTTCTTCCTTGATCAGGGTCTGCAGGCCGTCCCATTTGTTGAACGGGTCGGTTTCCAGACGCACGAGGGCGATCCGCTCATCGCGGCTGAGCGCGCGGGTGACGCGGATGGGGGCGGAGAAGTCGCGGTTGACCGACAGGAGCGGGCGCTCGGTGACGTTTTCCGGCAGTTCCATGGTGATCGTGACATCTTCGTCGTCGAGCAGCGTGTTCCACTCGGCGAGGTTTCCGTCCTTGTCCATCAGCGCCATTTCCAGAGGGATCGGGACAGGCTGCTTGACCGGCTGGCCCGGCGTAGCGGGTGTGGACTGGGAGAGGGTGATGTTCAGCTCGCGGGTCTTCGGATCCCAGGTCTCCTCGACCTTCACTTCGGGCGTGCCGGCCTGCGCGTACCAGAGGCGGAACTGGGAGAAATCCTCGCCCGTGACCGCTTCAAAGCAAGCATAAAAGTCCTCAATCGTTACCGCCTGACCATCATGGCGTTCAAAATAGAGGTCCATTCCTTCTCGAAATTTCTCATTTCCTATCATCCGGCGCAGCATGCCGATGAGTTCGGAGCCCTTCTCGTACACCGTGGCGGTGTAGAGATTGTCGATCGAGCCATACGTGTCCGGGCGCACCGAATGGGCGAGCGGGCCGGCATCTTCCGCGAACTGGCGGGCCCGCAGGCGAATGACATCCTTGATGCGCTGCACCGGGCGTGAGCGCATGTCGGCCGAGAAGTTCTGGTCGCGGAAAACCGTGAGGCCTTCCTTCAGGCAGAGCTGGAACCAGTCACGGCAGGTGATGCGGTTGCCGGTCCAGTTGTGGAAGTATTCATGGGCGACGATGGATTCAATGGCTTCGAAATCAAAATCCGTGGCGGTCGCTTCATCCGCCAGGACATAGGCCGAGTTGAAAATGTTGAGGCCCTTGTTCTCCATCGCGCCGAAATTGAAGTCGCGCACGGCGACGATGTTGAAGACGCCGAGATCATATTCGCGGCCATAGACTTCCTCGTCCCAGCGCATCGAGCGTTTCAGCGCGTCCATGGCCCAGGCGGCGCGGGGGGCGTCGCCCTTGTCGACATGGATGCCGAGGTCGACGTGCTTGCCGGACATCGTGGTGAAGCTGTCGCGCAGGACGTCATAGTCGCCGGCGCAGAGCGCGAAGAGGTAGGCGGGCTTCTTGTGGGGGTCGATCCATTCGGCGAAGTGGCGTCCGCCGTCCAGATCACCCGAGGCGCCGGGCGTGCCGTTGGACAGGAGGATGGGGAACGCGTCCTTCGGGCCTTCCATCCGCACGCGGAAGGCGCTCATCACGTCCGGGCGGTCCGGATAATAGGTGATGCGGCGGAAGCCCACGGCTTCGCACTGCGTGCAGAGGCGGTTGCCGGAGAGATAGAGACCGGAGAGCGCGGAATTGGCTTCGGGCGAAATCTCGACTTCGGTTTCCAGTGTGAACTGGCCCTTGGGCGGCGTGTGCAGCGTCAGGCCGCGCTCATCAAGGGCGAACTCCGACGGGTCCAGCGGCGGCGCCTTCTCGCCCGGCGCACCGATGGCGATATAGGTCAGGTGCAGCGCCTCGCCGTCGAGACGCATCGGGCCGGCGGCCAGCGGCGTGATGGTGAGCACCGCCTTGACGCGGGTTTTCCGGATGCCGAGGTCAAAATCGAGCGCCACGCTGTCGATGGTGAAGGGATAGGGCGTGTAGTCCTGCAGCTTCACCGCAACTGGCGTTTCCGTTCGCATGGGCTGGCGCTCCCGAGGTTCGATTTTGACAAGATGTCTGGGATATAGGGGCTGATCCGGGCCGTCGAGGCAATTGTCTGCAGTTCGAAGGACTGGCAAAGGGCAGGCATGAACCCTGCCCTTGTTCCTTATCCGCCGGCCATCCGGCGCGCGGCGCTGGTGATCGGCGCCCTGCTCGCGCTCGTGATCGGCTATTTCTCGCTGGTGCCGCCGGGGGATGCGCCGGCGCCGCAAATTTCCGACAAGATCCGGCATTTCGCGGCCTATGCGGCGCTGGCGATCCCGGCGGCGATGTGGTTCGGGCCGGGGCGGCTTTGGGCCTGGGCAGTGGTGGCGGCCTATGGCGGCGCGCTCGAGATTGCGCAGGCGCTTGGGGGTGCGGGCCGGGAAGGCTCGTGGGCCGACGGCTTCGCCAACGCGCTGGGCGCGGGCACGGGCGTCTTGCTGATCTGGATCATCGCGCGGATGCGGCGCGCCTGATCAGCAGTTCCAGAAACCGCTCTGGCGCCAGCAGTAACGGATCTCCGGCGGCTCAGACGAAACGTATTTAGGCGCCTCAAGCGACTTTCGAAAGCGCTCCTGGTCTGCGGCCGCCTTGGCGGCGTAGCGCTCGGCCTCCGCCTCCCGGGCGGCGTCTTCCTCATCATAGATCCCCTGCGCCCAAGGTCCGACGAGCCGGCATTCAGGGCTGTTGCCGCCGAACCGGCTGCAGATTTCGCTGGCATCCTCGATGTAAGGCAGGCGGCGATTGTCGCGCCAATAATAGTCCAGCATGCTGCCGCCGACATTCCGGGCCGCTGTGAGGAAGGTATAGCTGCCCTTCACGTTCTCGCCCGCCGCCATCGTGGCCCGCGCCTTCTCGATTGCCGCTTGCAGCTGCTGCTGCTCCCGCGCGGCGGCGCGCTCCTGATAGGTGGACCAGGAGTTCAGCATTTCCGCGTACTTCGCCATGTCCTGGCCGACGGCCACGCTGACCACAGCCAGCGGACTGTCGCCGGTTTCCCTGGACGCGTAGAGCGCGGAGATGTCCTTGAACTGCCGGGTGATGCTTTCGGGAGAGCACAGTCTCACGCGGGTCCAGGGCGTCAGACCACCCGCTTCGCCCTTGGCGGGATCCTTGAACAGGCGCACGGCCAATTGCGTCTCGAACCCGGTCACGATGCCCTGGCCCGCCACTTCGTTGACGATGCCACGATCCGGATAGCCGGCCCAGATGTCCGCGACCCGTCCCAGCTGCGGCGCGATCAAAGCCACGTTCTCGGCCATCATGTTGAAGCGCGGGCTGGAGAGGATATCGGAGTCCACCGATCCCGCGACGGAGTACGAGAACCTGCCCCGGTCCGCATAGACGAAAACCCACGCCGTGTTCATGGGAACGACGTTGTCAAAGTCCGGAATGATGCGCGCCATGCCGACGAAGGGCGCCGACGTGTTCTGTTTCAGCGGGCGGCCGCGCCCATCCAGCGGCATGTAGATGTTGCGGTCGATCAAGCCGGTGCTGTCCGGCAGTTCCCCGACCTTGACGAGCGCGGTCCAGTAGGCGTCCGGCCCGCCGAATTCGCTTTTCTCGTTGCCACCGCCGTTGCAATACCGGCGGGTGTTCATGCCATTGTGGACGCGCAGGAAGGTCAGGGGATCATCGATCCGGTCCACGGCGCCGGTGCGGGCATTCACAAAGACGGACGCCGCTGTCCCTTCCTTCGTCTTGATCGGAAACCCGATCAGGCCGTCATCGAACGCGAAATAGGCAATGTCCTGAGCCTCCGAAGGGACGTTCTTTCGTTCGACCGGGAGAGGGACATTTTCGACTGTCGTGATGATCGTGCCGTCCGGCGACATCAGATGATGTGAGCTGACCCCGCCGTTCGAAGGCGCTTCAAAGAAGATCGTCAACGGCAAGGCGCTGGCGCCGCCATATCGGTAAGCCAGCGAGGCCCACGGGAATGGAATGTCCGACAAGACGGGCTTCTTGCCGATCGTCACCATGTGGAACTTCTTGTCCATGGTCTTGACCGCCGCGACCTTGTCCGAGAACGGATAGATCGCGAGGTAGGCGGGCGCCAGTAGCTCGGTCTTGCCGTCGGCGGTGTAAAGGCCCCGGAGCCTGTAGTTGGCGAGGCGCCACTTCTCCGTGTTGTATTCGGCCTTGGCACCGGGCCGGTACGTGTCGTCGTAGAATTCCGACCAATCGACGCCCTGAGCCCTGTAGATCGCCTGCAGCTTGCTCTTCGAGAGCCCGGCGACTTCCTTGATGCGCACACGGATGGTGGCGTCGCCGGAATGGATCCAGGCGGCGTCCTCCACCAGGCACTCTTTCTTGGAGTATTTTCCGGTGCAGCGAATTTCGCCGAACGTGCCCCAGCTGTTCAGCCAGGCATGGGCGGGCAGTGTTGCTGCAATGGAGAGGGCCAGCGCGGCCAGACAAGCGCGGATCATGGGAGGCTCCGATTCGAATCAGCGCCAAGTTACAAGGATCAGCTGGTTCGAATATCCCCCCGAGGGGCTACACGGGCGCTTCTATTCCGCCGCGACGGTCATCTTTTCGTCGAGGCGGTACACGTTGCGCAGGATGTGCGTGCAGTGCTGGGCAGCCGGCTTGAGATCGGCCGGGACCTCGTCCGGATTGTCTGCCGCGAATTCCGACAGCTTGCGGGCGATGCGCAGCAGGTCCGGTGTATGGACGATCATCCGGGCCTGGTGTTCGATGCGTTGCGGATCGCGGTCATATTCCGCGCCGCCGACGCGCCAGCCGCCGAGGCTGCCTTCGTCGGTTGCCACGACCGGATAGGTGCCGGGATTGGCCAGTGTGACGCCGAACTCGG
Organism: Hyphomonas sp.; assembly: GCA_040223555.1. Lineage (GTDB taxonomy): Bacteria > Pseudomonadota > Alphaproteobacteria > Caulobacterales > Hyphomonadaceae > Hyphomonas. The sequence continues at coordinate 83,763 of JAVKGA010000007.1, read as the reverse complement.
TGGCGCGCCATTTGATCGTGCGCCGGTCGATGAACCAGTGCTCCAGCATGATGTCTTCATCATCGTCGGTGACGCGGTTTTGATTGTGCACGGCCTGTTCGGACACAAGTTCATGCGCCTGGAACTGGCGGCCGAGGCCGCAATCATAGGTGATGCGAAGCGGTTCGGTGACGTCTTTCACCCAATGCGGCACGACATGTTCGATGACCGCCCAGGTGCCGACGGGCTTCACGAATACGCGCTGTGACTTGTGGAACAGGGCCTTGGCCATGCTGCGTCTCCTCCAACCAGCCGCTAATCTCCCACACGCGGGTGAGAGTCCGGTGAACAGGACCGGTGAAATTCAACCGATCGGCCCGCCTCCCTTGCCGCTGGCATTGCCGCTGGGTCACGGCTTTCCGCGCGCGTAAAGTGAGTTATGTTCCCTTATCCGAGATAACAATCACGCCCTTTCGAAGGGCGATATGGGAGCCCGAGCGCCATGAACTTTGACTTCTCAGAAGACCAGAAATACCTCGCCGGCGAGGCAAGGAAATTCCTGTCGGCGGAATGCCCGACGTCGGAAGTTCGCAAGGTGCTGAACGATGACGGTGTCGCCTATCATGCGGCGCTGTGGAAGAAGGTCGCCGAAATGGGCTGGCTGGGCGCCGCGATCCCGGAAGAGCATGGCGGGCTGGGCCTTGGCATGCTGGAGATGTGCGTGCTGGCCGAAGAGATGGGCCGCGCGATTGCGCCGGTGCCGTTTGCCTCCACCGCCTATTACCTGACCGAAGCTGTAAAGCTGGGCGGCAGCGACAAGCAGAAAGCCGGCATCCTGCCGCAGATCGCAGCGGGCGACGTGATCGGCGCCTACGCGGCGTCCGAAGGCCCCGGCCATCCGGATGCCTCCAACCTCAAGACAACCTTTGACGGCAAGACCCTGACCGGCACCAAGATCCCGGTGACGGACGGCGACATTGCCACCCATGCGGTCGTGCTGGCGAAGGAGGGCAAGGGCGTCGCCCTCGTGCTCGTGGACCTTTCGGCCAAGGGCGTGACGCGCAAGGTGGTGCAGACCATCGATCCGACCCGCAGCCATGCCGAAATCGTGTTCGACGGCGCGCCTGCCGAACGTCTCGGCGCCAAGGGCGAGGGCGAGGCCCTGAACGCGGAACTGCTGGACCGGGTGGCGGTGCTGCTCGCCTTCGAACAGCTGGGCGGCGCGTCGGTCTGTCTCGACATGGCGAATGACTATGCCAAGAACCGCTACGCCTTCGGTCGCCCGATCGGCGGCTATCAGGCGATCAAGCACAAGCTGGCCGACATCTATGTGAAGAACGAAGTTGCGCGCTCGAACAGCTATTACGGCGCATGGGCCCTTTCCACCGGCGCCGCCGAGCTGCCGGAAGCCGCCGCCGCGGCGCGCGTCGCGGCCTCGGAAGCCTTCTGGTTTGCGTCAAAGGAAAACATCCAGACGCATGGCGGCATGGGCTTCACATGGGAAGTCGACTGCCACCTCTTCTACCGCCGGGCCAAGCTGCTGTCCGTGCAGGCGGGCTCGCCAAAGGTCTGGAAAGAGAAACTGGTGCGGGCGCTGGAAGCGAAGAATGCGGCCTGACGCACCCGCCCCGGCACAGTGCAGGCGGCAGGATGTCTCCTGCCGCCCGTCTGGCTGTGGATCAGTGGCCGCCTTCTTCGAGGGCGACGGCAGGCGTGGGCTCCGGCGCGTTCCAGGTGACCGAGTCGGACGGCGTGGTGGCGCCGCCATTGTACACTTTGAGGGTCGCGGTCTTGTAGGTGATGTCGAAGTTCTCGACGACCGCGTTGTTCTCGCCGGTATAGGTCGAGTAGTTGTTGAGGACGGCGTCGGTCAGGGTCCAGACCTGCTTGTCGGCGGAACCGTCAGAAGTGATCGTGATCTCGACCGCCGGAACGGACGTCGCGTTGACGACGTGCTTCAGGATCGTGACCGAGGAGCCGTCGAAGCTGCGCGAGACATAGATGCCGCCGGCATAGAGGCTGGTCCTGGCAGGCTCGACCGGCACGTAGGTGACCGGGTCATAGACCGGTTGCTGGGAAACACTGAAGGTGACCGAGTTGGCGGCGACCTTGTCATTGCCGACTTTGAGCTCAACCCCGGCATGCGCGAGACCGGCGATCAGCATGGAAGCGGCAGAGGCTGCGGCGATGCGGCGGGTATGCGCAAGAATCTTCGACATTTGTATTCGTCCCTTTTTAGCGCGCTGCGGTCTGGAGCCCATCGCTCATCGACCCGGCGCACGAGTGACATACGACGCCCCAATTCCGGATGGAATATGGCAAGCCTTTGTCAGCAAGCGTTCACACAGAAATATTTTCACCAAGACTTCGCCGGTGCCGCGCGCCGGTTTCAACCTTCAGCACCCTGAAAGCAACGGAGACCGATATGGACTTCAACGACACGCCCGCCGAAGCCGCCTTCCGCAAGGAAGCCTATGACTTCCTCTCGAAACACCTGGAACTGAAAGCCGGTGCCCGCCCGCGTCCGGGCTCGGGCAAGGATGCGCTGAAACGCGCGAAGGACTGGCAGAAGACCAAGGCGATGAACAAGTTCGCCCAGATTACCTGGCCGAAGGAATGGGGCGGCCGCGGCGGCACGTCCATGGAATCGGTCATCTGGGGCCAGGAAGAAAGCAAGTTCGATGCGCCGACCGGCCCGTTCGCCATCGGCCTCGGCATGTGCGTGCCGACCGTGATTGCCTTCGGCTCGGATGCGCACAAGGAGCGCTATGTCCAGAAAGCCCTGATGGGCGAAGAAATCTGGTGCCAGCTGTTCTCCGAACCGTCCGCCGGATCGGACGTGGCCGGACTGAAGACGAAAGCCGTCAAGGACGGCGACGAGTGGGTGATCAACGGCCAGAAGGTCTGGACTTCGGGCGCCCACTATTCCGATTACGGCATTGTCCTTGTGCGTACGAACCCGAAGGTTCCCAAGCATAAGGGCCTGACCATGTTCATCGTGAACATGAAGCAGAAGGGCGTTGAAGTGCGCCCGATCCACCAGGCCTCCGGTGGGCGCGAGTTCAATGAAGTCTACTTCACCGATGTGCGCATTCCGGATACGGACCGTCTGGGCGAGGTTGGCGCGGGCTGGAAAGTTGCGCTCGTCACCCTGATGAACGAACGCCTTGCCGTGGGCGGCTCGCCCGGCCCCGACTGGGGCGAGATCATGGCCTATGCCAAGGATCATGGCGGCATCTCCGACCAGGCCTTCCGCGAGAAGCTGGCAGACTGGTATGTGGCCGCTCAAGGGTACAAGCTGACGAAGTTCCGCACGATGACCGCCCTGTCGCGCGGCCAGACGCCGGGACCGGAAAACTCGATCGGCAAGATCATCACCGCCAACCACCTGCAGGACATCTGCAACTCGGCCATCGAGATGCAGGACCATTTCGGCATCATCACCGAAGCCGAACGGATGCCGGGCGACGCGATCTTCCAGCAGAGCTTCATGTGGGCGCCGGGCCTGCGCATTGCGGGCGGCACGGATGAGATCCTGAAGAACATCATCGCCGAGCGCGTGCTGGGCCTGCCGCAGGATGTGCGCGTCGACAAGGACCTTGCCTTCGACGAAATGAAGGCGGGCTAGGCAACACCCAACCCTGCAAAAGCCGGACTCCCTTTCGGGAGCCCGGCTTTTCTCTATCCGGTGATCAGGCGCCTATTCGGTTGTTGCTTCGGCCTCGGCTTTGGCTTCTGAGTCACGAGACGTTTCGGTGACGATGAACGCGGCCAGCTCGCTGATGCAGGCCCGGCCCGCATCGGTCAGCGCCTTGGCGCGGGCGGCGTTGGTCTCGTCGAGCGCAACGGCGGTGGTGGCAACGGTGGTCTGTGAGATGACCGAGCGCTTGCGGCCGGTCAGCAATGCGGCGTCCAGCCGGCAACGGGCTGTCTCGCCATAGAGCGTGAACTCGCTCATCCGCCAGGTGACTTCATACTGCGTGGGCCCGGACGCACCCGACGGCAGGGCGGCAAACTCGCCCTCGCCGTTCAGCGCGTCGAGCAGGCCGCCGAGCATCATCTCGGTGGCATTGTCCGTCCACTGCACGCCGCGCACAATGCGCAGCGCGCCCGTCTCGTCCTCGGCGGCGATGGTGCGCCCGGAAAAGAGACGTGATGCTTCCGGCTCGCGGATGCGCACGGTCGCCTTCAACTCGTGCATCGGTTGCATCGGGCCGATCCGGTAGAACGCCTCGGGGGCTTCCGGTGTGGGCAGTACGCTGACGCAGCCGGCAAGGGCAGCGAGCGACGCGGAAATCATCAGGGACCGGATCATTTCCGTTTCTCCTCATAAGGCAGGGGTTCGCCGACAACGAAGCCTTGCGGGTTGCGTTCGATCTCGCGCACGGCGCGGTCGATCCGGTTGATCAGGACGCGCAGGTCCTGGCTGGCGGCGGCGGTATTTTCGAAGGTTTCGGTCGCGGGGCCTTCCATAACGGCGGTAGCGGCGGCGACAGCGCGTCGGCTCTCGTCCAGTGTTCCGGCGGCGGAATCCGCCACGGTCCGGAAATCGGCCACCAGCGTCTTGAGATCGGCGCCGGCCTCCGTGATGCTGGTATTGGCGGACTTGCCGACCCCTTCCAGTTCACGCGAGGCATCCTCGAAGGCCAGCGAGGCGGCGTTGACATTGCTGAGCGTCGCGGAGGCTTCACTGATCAGGCCGTCATCGGCGGCGAGCTTGGCGGTGATGGTCTCCACGTTGCGGATGGACCTTCCCATGGAGGCGATGTTTTCCTCGGTCAGAACCTTGTTGATCCCGTCGAAGGTCAGGTTGGCGCGGCCGAGCGCCTGCGCCCCGCCCGCCACGATCTGGTCAACCAGCGTGCGTTCGGACTTGATCAGCGGAACCGGCTGGCCCGGCCTTGCTTCCAGCGCCCGCCCCGTGCCGGCGCTGATCTGGACGAAGGTGATGCCGGTGATGCCGGCCAGCTGGATCGACGCGGTCGAGTCTTCCTTGATCGGCGTTTCGCGCGAGACGCGGACATGGGCGCGCACTTTCGACCGGTCCGCCTTGTCGATCCGTACACGGGCCACCTCGCCGACCTTGACGCCGATATAGCGAACCGCCGCGCCTTCCTCGAGCGAGACCGGCCCTTCGAAGACGATGTCATAGGCCTTGTAGTCGCGCCGGAATTCGGACTGTCCGAGCCAGAGGACGAAGCCTGCGATGACCGCAGTGGCGACAATCACCAGCGCCCCGATCAGTGCGTAATTTGCTCTGGTTTCCATGTGTTTCCTAAGCCTCGTTCTCTGTCATCGGCGCTGCCGCACGCCCGCGCGGCCCGCTGAAATATTCCTGTATCCACGGATGATCGACCTGCCTCAGTTCCGGTATCGTGCCGACCGCAAGCACCTTCTTCTCGCCGAGAACGACGATGCGGTCGCATGTGGCATGCAGCGTATCGACATCATGCGTGACGAGGAAGACCGTGAGGCCGAGCGCGCGCTGGAGCGAGCGCACCAGCGCGTCGAAGCCCGCCGCCGTGATCGGATCGAGGCCCGCTGTCGGCTCATCCAGGAAGAGGAGTTCCGGGTCCAGCGCCAGCGCGCGTGCAAGCGCGGCGCGCTTGCGCATGCCGCCGGAGAGGTCGGAGGGGTATTTGTCGCCGGCGCTGCCCGAGAGGCCGGACAGGCGGATCTTCATGTCGGCCAGGTCGTGCTGCAAGGCCGGGCTGAGCTTTGTGTGCTCTTTCATCGGCACCATGACGTTCTCGCGCACGGTCAGGTTCGAGAACAGGGCCCCGTCCTGGAACATGATGCCCCAGCGGCGCTCGACCGCTGTGCGTTCGTCGCGCGAGAGGCCGTCAAGGTGCTGGCCAAACACTTCGATATGGCCGCTCTCGGGCGGCTTGAGCCCGGTGATGGCGCGCAGCAGGACGGACTTACCGCAACCGGACGGCCCGATCACGCCGATGACCTCGCCGCGCGGAATGTCGAGATCGAGATTCTCGAGCACAACGGCAGGTCCGAAGGCCACCTTCAGGTCCCGTATACGGATCATCGGCTCGGCGCTCATATGCCCATCTCCATGTAGAAGATGGCGAACAGCGCATCAATCACGATGACCGCGAAGATGGCCTGGACGACCGATGTGGTGGTGCGGTGGCCGAGCGACTGGACACTGCCGCCGGTGAGCAGGCCCTGGCGGCAGGCGATCAGCGCGACGACGAGGCCGAAGACGGGCGCCTTGGACATGCCGATCCAGAACTGGTCCAGCGGCACCGAAGCGCGCATGCGTTCGACAAAGAGGCCGGGATTGATGTCCAGCGACATCCAGCCGACGACTATGCCGCCGGCAATGCCTGCCATCGTGGCGACAAAAGCGAGGAGCGGGGTCATCAGGACCATGGCGATCACGCGCGGCGCAACGATGACGTCCATCGGCTTCAGGCCGAGCGTCTGCATCGCGTCGATTTCCTGGCGCATCTTCATCGTGCCGATCTGCGCCGTGAAGGATGAGTTGGTGCGCCCGGCCAGCACAATGCCGGTGAGCACGACGCCGAACTCGCGCAGCATCGAGAAGCCGATCAGCTCGACGGTGAAGACTTCGAGATCGAAATCGCGCAGCGTTGTGGCGCCGATGAAGGCGACGACCATGCCGACAAAGAAGGTCAGGAAGGCAACAATCGGCATCGCATTGAGGCCGGCCTCTTCCATAACGGCAACAATCGAGGTCCAGCGCAGCTTCCAGGGGCTCAGCAGCAGGCGGAAGATTGTCGCCATCGTCTCGCCGAGGAAAGCCAGTGTGGCCGTGATTTCCCGCAGCACGGCGACCGTGCCGCGCCCGAGACGTTCGAGCAAATCGATGAGGCCGTGCGAGCGGCGCGGGGGCGGCTCGTTGGGATCGGAGACGGCGTGGACCTGTGCAATCAGGCTCTCGGCCGAGGCGTGCTCACCCAATAGCCGCGGTGAGACAACCTCAGACGCGCGCAGCATCCGGTCGATCACGAAGGCGCCTGCGGTGTCCAGGCGGCCCAGCGCCGAAACATCAAGCGCGCCGGAGGTTGGCAAACGCACAGCCGAAAATTCACGCTCGACGGTATGCAATGTCGCCACGGTCCAGTCGCCCGTCAGGCGGAGGATCGTTTCTTCGCCGCTCTCTTCGAGCGCGAAACCGGGGGCGGCAGGATGCAACATGTTCCGAACGGGCCTGACCTTTCTAGCAAAACATGCTTAAGCACAGGGCTGGCCAGTCCAACACAATTCACCTCTCGGGATTAACCTATGCGCAAGCGGATGCTCGAAACTACCCCTGTTTCCTCGCCGTTGCGGGCGGCCTTCACCATTTCTCGGGGCGCCAAAGCGCATGCGGAGACGGTGCGCGTCACGATCACTGAAGACGGCAAGACGGGCCGGGGGGAAAGCGTGCCCTATGCGCGGTTTGGCGAAAGCCTGGACAGCGTGATGGCTGAAATCGAGAGTATTCGCGGAAAGATCGAGGACGGCATGGACCGCGCGGACCTGCAGGCTGCCCTTCCGCCGGGCGCCGCACGCTGCGCGGTGGACTGCGCGCTCTGGGACCTCGAGGCAAAGCTGACGGGCAGGCCTGTCTGGCAACTCGCCGGCCTGCCCGAACCGAAGCCTGTCGAAACCGCTGTCACCATCAGCCTGGCATCCCCGGATGAGATGGCAGCGGCGGCAAAGGCGGCGCCGGGCAAATTGCTCAAGGTCAAACTCGGCGGGCCGGAAGACCTGGACCGTATAAAAGCCGTGCATCAGGCGCGGCCCGATGCACGGTTGATCATCGATGCGAATGAAGGCCTTGCCGATGATGCCTTTCCGGCGATCGCCAAAGCCGCTGCGAAACTTGGCGTCGTGTTGATCGAGCAGCCTTTTCCGGCTGGAAAAGACGCGGCGCTGATCAAGCGCCCCGGCCCGGTTGCGGTGTGCGCGGATGAAAGCGTGCATACGCGCGCTGATATACAGACGCTCGCGAAATCCTATGACGCGGTGAACGTCAAGCTCGACAAGGCCGGCGGGCTCACGGAAGCCATCGCCATGGTGCGCGCGGCGCGCCAGTCCGGCATGGGCGTGATGGTGGGCTGCATGGTGGCGGGGTCGCTGTCGATGGCGCCGGCCGTGTTGCTGGCGGGGCTGGCGGATGCGGCGGACCTGGACGGGCCGCTCTGGCTGGAACGGGATATTGCGGGCGGGATGACGTATACGGACGGGATTGTGTCGCCGCCGGATGCGGCGCTATGGGGCTGAGCCGAGCAGGCAATCAAACGCCCAGGCCGCCGCAGGTACCTGCGAAGGCAGGTACCTAGCATACGGAGAAAGACTTCTTCTGATTCTGGACCCCTGCCTGCGCAGGGGTCTTCGGAGAGACCTGAGTTAAATGGAAGTACGCCTCAGCGCACCGCCGCCTCATACGCTTCGCTCGCTTCGAGCCATACAGCCTCTGCCGCTTCCTTCTCCGCCACGAACTTCGCGCGCTCTTTCAGGCGCTGGCGCAGCTCGTGCGGCGGGATGTCGGGGCGGGCGACTTCGATATCCAGCGATGCGATCTTTGCGGTAAGGCGCTCCATGGTTTTCTCCGCCTCCTGAGCTTTTTTCTTCAGCGGCGCCGCGGCCTCGCGCACTTCTGCAGCCTTGCGGCGTGCATCTGCCTTGTCGCTTGTTTCTTCGACCGAAGCCGCCTTGGCAGGCGACGCCTTTTCGCGGTCCGTGCTCAGCACCAGCGTGCGGTAATCGTTGAGATCGCCGTCATAGCGCGAGACGCGGCCATCCTTGACCAGCCAGAGCTCGTCGGCGGTCGCCTCGGCGAGATAGACGTCGTGCGTGATCAGCAGGACGGCGCCGGGGAAGTCGTTGATCGCGTAGATCAGCGCTTCGCGGCTGTCGATATCAAGGTGCGAGGTCGGCTCGTCGAGGATCAGGATGTGCGGCTTTTCCAGCGCGATCAGACCAAGGATGAGGCGCACTTTCTCGCCGCCCGAGAGCGCTTCGACTTTCGTTTCGACCTTCTCATGGCTGAAGCCCATCTGGGCGGCGACCGAGCGCTGCTTCGCTGGCGGCGTGCCTTGCGGCAGGGCGCGCATGACGTGTTCGAGCAGCGTGTCGCCGGCGGTCAGCTCGTCCAGCTGGTCCTGCGAGAAATACCCGATACGGACGGCTTTCGGCGCCAGCCGCTTGCCCGCCATCAACGGCAGGCGTTCGGCGATGGACTTTACCAGCGTTGTCTTGCCCTGCCCGTTTGTGCCGACGATGGCGATCCGGTCGTCCGGGTCCAGACGGATATCGACATTCGCCAGAATGCGCGCGTTGGCGCCGTAGCCAAGGTCTGCGCCCTTGATCTCCAGCAGCGGCGGCGAAAGTTTCGAGTCCGGTGCGGGAAAATTGAACGGGGTCGTGCGTTCCGAAATCGGAATCTGCACGTCCTGCATCTTCTCGAGCATCTTGACGCGCGACTGGGCCTGACGCGCCTTGGAGGCCTTGGCGCGGAACCGGTCGACGAAGGCCTGAAGGTGTTCGCGCTCGGCGGCCTGTTTGGTGCGCTGGCTTTCCAGCTGCGCCAGTTTCGCCGCGCGCAGGCGCAGCCAGTCGTCATAGCCGCCCGGCGTGATGGACAGCTTCTTGTGCTCCAGCGCCAGCGTGTGCGTCACCGAACGGTTCAGCAACTCGCGGTCATGGCTGACGATCAGCACCGTGTTCGGATATTTGCGCAGATAGCCTTCCAGCCAGGCCGCGCCTTCAAGGTCGAGATAGTTCGACGGTTCGTCCAGCAGCAGGAGGTCCGGCTGCGCGAACAGCGCGCCGGCGATGGCCGCGCGCATCCGCCAGCCGCCGGAGAATTCCCGCGTCGCGCGCGAGAGGTCCGCATGCTTGAAGCCAAGCCCCATCAGCACTTCGGCGGCGCGCGCCTCGGCGGACCAGGCGTCGATGTCCAGCAGGCGCGCATGGATGTCGCCGATCCGGTCCGGATCGGTTGCGGTTTCGGACTCGGTCATCAGCGCGTGGCGCTCGGCGTCGGCCTGCAGCACCACGTCCATGATCGTGTCATCGCTCGGCGCCACTTCCTGCGCCACCCAGCCAAGCCGGGCCCCGTTCTGCAAGCGGATCGGGCTGTCCTTGCCCGGCGCGTTGATCTCCTCGCGGATCAGGCGAAGCAGGGTCGACTTGCCCGTGCCGTTGCGACCGATCAGGCCGACTTTCCAGCCAGCCGAAATGCGCGCCGACGCCGATTCAAACAGCGGGCGCGCTTCGACGCGGTAATCAAGGTTGCGGATATCCAGCATGGGCGGTCAGATACAGGCTCGCGTCCTGTTTTGCACCCCCAAATTTGCTGCAGGTGCGCTCAGGCCGCGCCGTCAAGGATATCCTTGAAACCACTGGGGGCATGCGGGCCGATGAACAGCTGCTCGAACGTGCCTATCCCTTCGGAGCCTGCCCCGTCCGGCCCCTTGTGGACCGCCTTGACGATTTCCTGGATATGCAGGTTTTCCGGCATGGCCCACGGCGTCTTCGGCGGCTCGAAATCCTCGCGCACGACTTTCACCTGGTCGCCCTGGAAGGCGCCATGCCGCCAGACCGGGTGGCCATAACCGATGCCCTTCATCAGGAAGGTGCCGACCGGCGTGAAATCCACCGTATGCGGACGGCCTGACGGGTCTGTGACCGACAGGGTCGCCGTCTCCATCCGCCGCGTGCCCTTGGCATAGCGCACGTCCATCTTCGGATTGGAGAGGTGAATGCCCTCGCCCTGTTTCGAGCCGTCCATCACCAGCGAGGCGCGCTGGTTCCAGGGCTCGCCGGCGCTGTCTTCGTTGACATGGAAAAACATCGACAGGTTCGGGAAATTGGTCGGTGTCCAGATCCAGTAGAACTGGAACGGTGCGGGCGGTACTGCGGGTTGCGGATCGGGCGCACCGATGGGGCGCACACCCCAGCTGCGGTCGCGCGTGCCCGTCCAGCTCGCCGGATCTACCTTGATCTCGGTGCCGTCCATCTTCAGCGTGCCGGACCAGCGGCCATTCTGCGTCATGCGGGTGAGGTCCATCATCATCCGCGAGCCGACGCGGCGCGTAAAACGCGGCTCCTCGATGGGAAACGCGCGGCCGGTGAACTCAACGTCCAGCGCGAGGCCCTCTGTCTCCTTCAGCGTCAGGCGCACTTTCTTCAGCGGCTCGACCACGCTGACCGAGAGCGGACCGACGAACGTATCCATCCGCTCCATGTTCAGCGGGCGCGACATGAAGATGGAGGCCTGTTTGCCATCTTTCAGGATCGAGACCGAAGCATCGATGATGTTCAGCGCCGGATAGACGCCCATCGCGGCGGCGAAGAAGGCGCTGCCATCGGCGCTGTAGCCATTGAAGAAAAACCGGTCATAGAAATTGCGGTCCGAGCCTGCAAAGGCGACCGGCTCAGGCGTCTGATGGATCGGATACTCGTCTCCGGCGGTAAGCATGTGCGTTTCCTTCCTTTGCGTGACCTCTTGGCGGGCGGGCCTTTGAGGTTAGGTTGGCGCCCGGCGCGCGGACAATCAAGCCTGCCGCCGGGAGAGCACCGATGACGAAGTTTACCGCCGCCGAGGCCAATGCTTTCCTGGACGGCGCGTTCAAGGGGCGGGGCGCGCAGAATCAGGTGATCCTGATGGAATCCGGCCGCGCGATCATGCGCCTCGAGGCCGACGAAACGCACCTGCGCCCGGGTGGCTATATTTCCGGTCCGACGCAGATGAGCCTTGCCGACAGCGCGGCCTATATGGCGATCATGACGCTGACCGGCCTCGAGCCGATGACCGTGACCAGCAATCTCAACATCAACTTCCTGCGCCCCTGTATCGGCAATGTCGTGCTGGCCGAAGGCCGGATCATGAAGATCGGGCAGGCCCTCGCCGTGATCGATGTTGATATCCGGATCGAAGGCGCGGACAAGCCGGCAAGCCATGCCATCGTCACTTACGCCCTGCCGCGAAAGGCCGCGTCCTGATGAACCGTCTCGTCCTCGCCGCCGCCCTGCTCGGCTTTGCCGGTGTCGCGTTTGGCGCCTTCGGCGCGCATGCACTGGACGGGCAGCTGACCGACGAGGCGCGCGGCTGGTGGAGTACGGCGACGACCTATCTCCTGCCCCATGCCGCCGTTGCTTTCGCGGCGGGCCTGAGCGGACGCGGCGGGCGGATTGCGCTGGGCGGCTGGCTGATTGCCGGCGGCGCGCTGGTGTTTGCGGCGACGCTTTATGCGATGGCGCTTGGCGCACCGCGCTGGTTCGGCGCAGTCACGCCGCTGGGCGGACTTGGCATGCTGGCAGGATGGCTGGCGCTGGCCTTCGGGGCCGCGCGAAAAGCCTAGGAACTCGCGCCGCCTTCGGCGATGTAGCGATCCGCGAGGCGGTCTGCGATGCCACGGGCCTCATCGATTTCGCGCGCGAAGGCTTCGATCTCGGCGGCGATAGGCTGCACGTCCATGTCGGCGCGCTCGGACACAAGGTCGAGCGCTTCCTGAAATCCGCGATGCGCCATCTGGGCGCGCACCAGCGCCCGCTCATAGCTCATGACATCGCCGCGATTCGAGGCGTTTTCATTACGGCTGCGCAAGACGGCTTCGGCTTCGGTGGTCACGCCCGTGAGACCGACCCGGGCCGACTGGCTGTCGGAGATGATCCGGGCAAGGACAAGCGCGGGCGCCTTGGTGTCCGCGCCGATGCGCGCGGCGTAGAAACCGGGCGTTCCGGCAATTTCGGTCCGGCCATGCATCAGCGTGTCGGCGAGCGTGGCAAAACCATCCGCTTCCTCGACCCAGCCGGCCGCGACAACTTCGTCACAATAGGCGTTAGAGGCCTGACGCAATTCGGATTGTGTCCGGGTCAGGGCTGTCTCAACCGTCGCCTCACCGGGCACAACCGAAACGGTTGCGCATCCTGTCAGAACGCATAGGGATACACCCAGAAGAACGCTACGCATCAATACGCCACCCGCCAGCAGCTATGGCCCAATTCATGAAAAACCCTATGGGCGTGGAGCACACAAGTCCAGTCATAGGCCAAAAGCTAGCCGAATATAAGTGAAGAGCCCATGAACAGACGCCAAAGCCGCCGGATTCTTTATCACAGACACGAACCTTATGCCTCCGGACGCCTGCGCGTCTCGCCTTTGCATGAAATTTACTGGGAAGAATCAGGGAATCCGAAAGGAATACCCGTGGTGGCCCTGCACGGCGGCCCCGGCGGCGGCTCCAGCCCGGAAATGCGCCGATTCTTCGATCCCGAGCGCTACCGCATCTTCCTGTTCGACCAGCGCGGGTGCGGGCGCTCGACGCCCCATTCCGAACTGGAAGGCAACACGACCTGGGACCTGATCGACGACATCGAGGCCCTTCGCAAGCATGCCGGCGTGCAAAGCTGGCTGGTCTTCGGCGGCTCGTGGGGCTCCACGCTTGGCATCGCCTATGCCGTCACCCATACAAGCCGCGTGCTCGGCCTTGTCCTGCGCGGGATCTTCCTCGTCTCGAAGGCGGAGATCCAGTGGTTCTACCAGTCCGGCGCCAGCCGCCTCTTCCCGGATGCGTTCGACCGCTATGTCGCGCCGATCCCGGAAGACGAGCGCGACGACCTTGTCTCGGCCTTCTACAGGCGCCTGACCGGCAGCGACGATCAGGCCCGCATTGATGCCGCCCGCGCCTGGGCCCGCTGGGAAGGCCAGACCCTCTCGATCAAGGGCCCGGTCACCACTCCGCCGCGCTTCAACGAAGACGACTTCGTCGATGCCTTCGCCCGCATCGAGTGCCATTATTTCATCAATGACGGCTTCTTCGAAACCGACAACTGGCTGCTCGATCAGGCGCGCCTGAAGCTGCAGGCGACGCCCGGTGTGATCGTGCACGGACGATATGATGTCGTCACGCCGCTCTCGACCGCGTGGGAACTCTCCAAGGCCTGGCCGAAAGCCGAGCTGCACATCGTGCCCGACGCCGGCCATTCCTCGATGGAGCCCGGCATAATCGACCGACTTGTTCAGGCCACGGATGACTTTGCGGACAAGCTGGCGGTGAGGTCGAAGGTTTAGGGGCGTCGTCCGGCCTCAACGCCGCCTTCCTGCACGGTATTGCCTGCCTGGTTTCCGGATGGCAAATCGTAACCGTCATTCCGTATAGCCGGGACATTCACGCATGATTGCCTATTCAACCCTCGGCACTAACGACATGGATCGCTCGATCACATTTTATGATTCTGTTCTCGGTGCCATTGGAGCTTTGCGGGAGCTAACCTCCGAAAGCTGGACACGATATGGGCGTCCCGGCGAGCGGACCAAAGTCTGCCTAACATTCCCCTTCGATGGCAAATCCGCGACGCACGGGAATGGCACAATGCTGGCTTTCGAAGCCAGCTCTTATGCGGCCGTGGACAATTTCCACGCCGCCGCGCTGGTGGCCGGCGGCATTGACGAAGGCGCACCCGGATTGCGAGAAGGCACGCATTATGTGGCCTATGTGCGCGATCCGGATGGCAATAAGCTTTGCGCCTTCACACCTAAATAGCGTCAGGGACTGCGTCAGGTTTGACGAGCGGAAACGAGCCGCACTCCTACTCCGCCACTACCGGCGCCACCCAGTTCGGACCCAGCATCGCTTCCAGCGCGCCGGGCAGCTGGACGTGGTACTGGTCCTGGATCTTGTCGAGGAAGCCGAAGACCAGGATCACCGCGATAAAGGGCGGAACGAACCAGCGCATCAGGAAGCGCCAGAGGTTCATCAGCGTGCCTTCGCCAAGTTCCGAGACCAGCATGTCGCGGCTCAGCACCCAGCCGGCAAAGATCGCTGCCAGCAATCCGCCCAGCGGCAGCAACACGCCTTCGGTAATGAAGTCCATGAAGTCGAGATATTCGCTTCCAAAAACGTAACCGGCGCCGATGAGCCAGAGCACGACACCCACACCTGTGGCAGCGCCCAGGCGTGTGACGCCGTCACGCTCTTCCAGCCAGGACACACCGACTTCCATCAGCGAGATCGACGAGGTGAAGGCGGCAAACAGGGCCAGCGAGAAGAAGACGATGGCGAAGATGCTGCCGCCGGGAATCGCTTCGAACGCCACCGGCATGGACACGAAGAACAGGCTCGGGCCGGACGCCGGATCAAGCCCTGCGGCGAACACGATCGGGAAGATCGCAAAGCCGGCGATCAGCGCCACGAACGTGTCCGACGCCGCAATGATGCCGGAGGCGCGCGGGATGTTCGTGTCCTTGCTGAGATAGGCACCATAGGTGATCATCAGGCCGACGCCGACGCCAATCGAGAAGAAGGACTGGCCGAGCGCCGCCAGCAGCGTCTTGAACCCGACATCTTCCCATTTGGGTTCAAAGATGAAGGCGAACGTGCGCGCCGTGTCGCCGTTCGTCACCGCAAAGCCGACCACCACGATCAGCATGATGAAGAAGAGCGGCATCAGGATGGTGGCCGCCTTCTCGAGGCCGCCTTTCACGCCGCGCCCGACCACCACAATGTTGGCCACGATGAAGAGTGCCAGCAGCATCAGCATGTACCAGCGCGACTGCATGGGCAGTTCGCCCTGTCCGATCACATTCAGGAAGTACTGCCCCGACTCGGCTGCCGTCGTGCCGTGCAGGTCGCCCTTCACGGCTTCGATGATATAGGCCAGCAGCCAGGACGAGATGACCATGTAGAAGGTCAGGATGAAGAAGCCCGTCAGCGCGCCGATCCACATCGCGATGCCCCAGTTCTGGCTGCGGCTCTCGGCCCGCGCCAGCGACTGAACACCTTCGATGGCCGACATGCCGGATTTCCGGCCCATCGCATATTCTGCCATCAGCAGCGGCAGGGCGATGAGGAGCACGCAGAGAATATAGATCAGGATAAAGGCGCCGCCGCCATTCTCGCCGGCCGTGTAGGGAAAGCGCCAGAAATTGCCGAGACCCACGGATGAGCCCACCGCCGCCATGATGAAGGCAAACCGCGAACTCCAGTTTTCAGTCTTACGGCCAATTTGTGCCATGAAATGCGCTCCCCGAGGCAATGTTTGGCCGGACCCTAGCTAGGCGGGGTCCAAAATCAACGGGAAACGTCTGTTTCAGGCCTAGAACAATCCGCGTTGGGAAAGTTTCTCGTCCTGGTGCAGGTGCGCCGACAGAATGAGGCCAAAGCAGGCCATCACGGTGATCAGCGCGGTGCCGCCATAGGAAATCAGCGGCAGCGGCATGCCCAGCACCGGTAGCAGACCAAGCACCATGCCGCTGTTGAAGATCGCAAAGAAGGCAATCGTTGACGTCGCACCGATGGTTGCCAGCCGTCCGAACCAACTTCGGTTCCGGGCCGCGACCATGAAGGACCAGACAAACAGGAAGGCGAACACTGCCAGCAGGCCGACCGCGCCGAGGAATCCGAACTCTTCCGCGATGACGGTCAGGATGAAGTCGGTCTGCTGCTCCGGCACATATTCCTGCTGCGACTGGATGCCCTGCAGATAGCCGCGCCCGCTGAGGCCGCCCGCACCGATGGCGATCTTCGCCTGCTCAATCTGATAGCTCTCGCCGAGCCCGTTGGTGGCCTCGCCCGTGATGCCGGCGATCAGCGTATCAACCCGCTCGCGCTGGTAGGGCTCCAGCACGAAGGCGTAGATCAGCGGAACGCAGAGCAGGCCGATGCCGGCTGCGGCGATGACATAGCGCATGGCGATGCCGGCAAAGAAAATGATCATCGCACCCGACGCCGCCAGCGCCAGCGCGGTCGACAGGTTCGGCTGCTTGAACACCAGTCCCGCCGGGACCAGCAGGATCAGCAAGGCCACCAGATGCACCCAGAGCGGCGGACTCTGGCCACTGGTCGGCATCACGCGCTGGTAATAGCTGGCGAGTGCCATCGTCACCGCCAACTTGGCGGGCTCAGACGGCTGCAGGGTGATCGGGCCAATGGTCAGCCAGCGCGCGGCGCCGCCGCCCATCACCCCGAAGAAATCGACCAGCACCAGCAGCACGATCACCGCAAAATAGGCCGGCCAGGCAAACCGCGCCCAGACGCCCAGCGGCATCAGGGCGAGGCCGATCATCAACACGAATCCGATGCCGAGGCGCGAGAGATGGTCGCGCCAGAGACCCGCCTCGTCCGGCGACGGGGCCTGCGCGACCGGGTCCCAGCCGACCGAGAACAGCATCGCCGCTCCGGTCAGGCCGACGCCGACGATCAGGAGGATGATGCTCCAGGGGAGGCGCGCGATCTTGCCCAGCGGACCGAAGCCCGAGAAGCTGAGCGATCCTGCCGTGGACGTGCGCGCCTCGCCGCGTGTGTAGCCGGTATAGCCCTCGCGGCTCATGCCGGATCTCCCTCGGGCGGACCATCCGTATCGGGAGTTTTCACGGCCGCCCGTTTGGAATAGAGCGGCGTGCGCCCGCTATCCATTTTTATGGCCGCGGCAAGAATATCGCGGCCGACAGGGCCTGCCGTGCGCGAGCCGCCTTCCCCGTGCTCAACGATCACCGAGACCGCAAAGCGGGGATTGTCAGCCGGTGCATAGGCGACGAACAGTGCATGGTCACGCAGCTCCCGCGCGATGGACGCGCCGCCGCGAATACCCTTCGCCCGCTCCTCAGCCGTGATGCGGCGTACCTGCGCGGTGCCAGTCTTGCCGGCCAGGCGCGGACCGCCCAGGCCAAGGTCGCCCGAGCGATAGCCGGTACCGCCCGGCTCGGACGTCACGCCGAACATGCCCGCCTTCTGGATTTCCATGATCGCCGGATCGAGGGGTGCATCCAGCACCGGGTCTTCATCTACAGGCGGACCAAGACCGATCAGGTTCGGCTTGATCGGCGCGCCGGTCGCGGCGATGCGGGCTGTCATCAGCGCCAGCTGCAGCGGTGTCGTGCCCAGCTGGCCCTGCCCGATCCCGAAGTTCAGCGTTTCGCCTTCAAACCAGGGCTCGCCGCGTGCGCGCTGTTTCCACTCCGGGTCCGGCACAAGCCCGCTGCGTCCGCCGGTCATGCCCAGAACGAAGGTCTCGCCAAAGCCGAACTTGTGCGCGACTTCCGCAATCTTGCTGACGCCGGTGCGCCGCGCGATCTCGTAGAAATACACGTCGCACGAATGCTTGATGGCATTGTGCATGTTCATCGTGCCGTGGCCGCCTTTTTTCCAGCAGTGCCATGTCCGGTTTCCGAACCGGTAGGAGCCGCCGCAGCGCACCGTGTCGGTCGTCTTGACGACTCCGGCTTCGAGCGCCGCCGTCGCGACAACCATCTTGAAGGTCGAGCCTGGCGGATAGACGCCGCCATGGGCGCGCGGATAGAGCGGCGCCATCGGGTTATCGCGCAGCTCGGCATAATCCTTGCCGGATATTCCGTTCACGAACGAGTTCGGGTCGAAGGCTGGCGTCGAGACCATCGCCAGCACGTCGCCATTCGTGACATCAATCACCACGGCCGCGCCGCTTTCGCCTTCGAAGCGCTCGATCGCCACGCGCTGCAGCTCGGAATCGATCGTGACGAAAAGATCCTTGCCCGGAACAGCGGCGTTGGCCGGGTCCTGCTCCAACTCCTGCATCGGGCGGCCATGCGCATTGGTCACGACGCGCCGCCGGCCGGGACGTCCGCGCAGCCAGTCTTCGGCAAACTTTTCCATGCCCTGCCGGCCAACGCGGATGTCCGGATGGCGCAGCAATTCCTCGAAAGTCTTCAGATCGTCCGGCGAGCGACCCTCGGCCATCCGCGTCAGGTCATCCGCGCTGGCCCGCGCCACATAGCCGAGCACGTGCGCAAAATCGCGCCCGCGCGGATAGGACCGCGTGGAGGCCATCTGCACATCCACACCGTCCATCTCGACCGCGCGCACCCGCAGGCGTGCAAATTCCTCATAGCTGAGTTCCTGCACCACCGTGACCGGAACGAAACTCGCCCGCCGCATGCGGTTGGACTTGATGTCTTCGAGCACCCGGTTCACGCGCGATTCCGGCAGGTCGATGAATTTGCCCAGCTGGCTCAGCGTCGCCACCGGATCGTCCAGCCGCTCGGGCACGACCGACACGCGCCCCGCCTGACGCTGCGAGGCCAGCGGACGGCCGAAACGGTCGAGGATTTCCCCGCGCGCCGGCGGCGCCAGCACGAGGCGGATATGGTTTTCCGCCGCCAGCTTTTCGAAATGCTCGGCCTCGAGGAATTGCAGCTGTGACAGGCGCGCGACCAGTGTCGCGAACACCAGTCCGCCGCCGCCCGCTGCCAGAAGCATGCGGCGGTCGAAATCGGTATCAGGGGTGTGACGACGGGCCATCAGGTGCCTCCCGGCGATTCGCCCGGACGCCGTCCGAGATCATACATACCCTGGCTGATAGCATAGACGAGGCCCGTTGTGATGAAGCTGGTCACCAGCGGCCAGGTGCGCACCAGATGGTCGCCCGTGATACTTGCAAAGCCCCAGACCAGCAGGAACGCGACCACCAGAAGCACAACCGGACCCGTCACCGCCACCAGCGTGTCGCGCATGCCATCTGTCTGGTCGGCGATGCCGGCGCTCATGCCATAGACGAGCAGGTTGATCATCGCGAAACAGCCGAGCGGGGCATTCGAGACGATATCCTGCATCACGCCGAAGATCACGAGCAGGATCATCGGGCGCAGCGACAGGCCGACCCTGCCCCAGCCCATGGCACCCCACAGCGCGGCGAAGGGCCAGGCCAGCGGAATGCCGAAGAGTTCCTTGGGCGTCATGCCAAGGACGCCGACGATGGCAATGATCGCTGCGCCGAACACAAGGCGCGGGGTGGGGCCGGACTGGCTCCAGAGGGTGCGCCGTTTGCGGTAGAGGTTGTTGTTCGCCATCGCTTACTGCCCCCCCTGCGCGGCGGGGGCCGGATCGGCAGAGACTTCGGGCACCTCGGGCCCCTCAGGCACTTCGGGCACCGGCAGTTCAGACTCCGGAACGGGCTCGACAATCTCGGGCGGCGCGATCATGCGCACATAGCCGCTGTCATGCTCGCGCATGGCGAGCCTGACGATCCACTCCGAGCCCTGCTGCGTCACGGTGCCGACCACGAGCCCGCGCGGATAGGCGCCGCCTTCCCCGGAACTGAGAATACGCTCGCCTTCAGTGAACTCTGCCGCTTCCGGCAGGTCCTTCAGCACGCCGCGCTCCCGGTCCTTGCCCTGCATGATCGCCCGCACACCGCTGACTTCGCCAAGGATGGGCAGCTGGCTCTGGTAATTGCTGATCAGCAGAATACGCGCCGAGCGATCGCCCAGCTGGATCACGCGGCCGACAAGGCCGCCCTCATTCAGCGCGACTGCGCCAGACTCGACACCCTGCAGCGTACCCGCATTGGCCAACACGGTCTGCGCGAAGGGGCCATCGACAACGGTCGTGATCCGCGCCGTCACGCCGCGCTCCGGCGGCTCGCCCATCAGGTTCAGGATATTCTCGTAGGCTTCCATCCGCTCGGCCATCGAAATGGCAGCGGCCTTGTAGCGCGCGAGATCGCGCACTTCATTCTCGAGTTCGCGGATTCGCCGGTCGCGGTCGGCCTGGCCGCTGATCTGCGCCCAGAAACTGGTATCCGCCGGCGCACCAATCCGGTCACTGATGGTCGTGCGCGCGGGAACAAAGAACTGGCTGATCTGCGGGGCAGACTGGGCCACGATCAGTGCCAGCGCGCCAAACACCAGGATGCCCAGCGTTACACGCCGAGCGCCTGATTTCTGACTGGACCGGCCGGAACGTGGCATGCATCAAGCTCCCTGCAATGCCCGGGGCTCAGACTTCCGGGCAGAGGACACTCTTCATCTTGGAGTAATTCTCCAGAACCTGTCCACAGCCGTTGACCACACATTTCAGCGGATCATCAGCGATCATCACAGGAAGCTGTGCCTGATTGCGGATCACGGTGTCGAGGTTGCGCAGGAGGGCGCCGCCGCCGGTCAGAACAATGCCGCGGTCCACGATATCCGCCGCGAGTTCCGGCGGCATCGCTTCGAGGGCGATCTTCACGGCGTCGATGATGTCGGTGACCGGCTCCTTGAGCGCTTCGGCGATCATCGCTTCGGTGACTTCGGTTTCTTTCGGAACCCCGTCCAGCGTGCCGCGCCCGCGCACGGTCAGGGCCATGCCAGTGCCGTTTTCCGGCGCCATCGCGGTGCCGATTTCCTTCTTGATCCGCTCGGCTGACATTTCGCCGATCAGGATCTTCTGTTCGCGGCGCAGGTAATTGACGATGGCCTGGTCCATCTTGTCACCGCCGACGCGCACCGAGCGCGAATAGACGATGCCGCCAAGGGACAATACGGCCACTTCCGAGGTGCCGCCGCCGATATCGACGACCATCGAGCCCGCAGGCTCGTCAATCGGCAGGCCGGCGCCGATTGCAGCGGCCATGGGCTCTTCGATCAGTTCGACATGGCGCGCACCGGCGGCCAGGGCCGACTGGTGGATGGCGCGGCGCTCGACGCTGGTGGCGGAGCTTGGCACGCAGATGATGATAAGGGGAGACACGAACGCCCGGCGGTTGTGAACCTTCCGGATGAAGTGCTTGATCATTTCCTCGGCGACTTCGAAGTCCGCGATCACGCCGTCGCGCATGGGGCGGATCGCCTCCATGTTCACCGGGGTCTTGCCAAGCATGTTCTTGGCCTGCTCGCCGACCGCATAGACGATCTTGCGGCCGCCCTGCGTCATGTAGGCGACGACGGAAGGTTCATCGAGCTGAACGCCCTGACCCTTCACATAGACAAGTGTGTTTGCGGTCCCGAGGTCGATGGCCATGTCCGTGGACAAAAGGCCGAGGAGGCTACCAATCATGGTCTGTACTTGCTCTTTTCTATACGGTCCGAACCGTTCCGTCCGGCAACCTGCGCATCGTCTATCACAGCCCCATACATCATGTGCCGTTAACGCTCCTTTAAAGCAAGGCGAAGCTCGCAGTTTAGTGGAACGAATCGTTCCATAGTGCGAAATGCCCCGTAAAATCTCGGGAGCCGGCCTGAGTCCCGCTGCCCGCCTCGGGTTTAATGGAACGATTCGTTCCGATTTTGTTAACAAAGTCCCATTTCGCGTTAACGATCTTGCTGCCCGTGATCGCGCGGATTGCGCGCCCTGAGTCGCGAGGTGAGCGCCAGATGAACGCATCGTTCGGATTTGATTGGGCTGAGGCAGGGCAATCTTAACCTGCAAAGCCGGAGAAGACGAACCGCCGCTCCAACCGACTCCCCGGACACCGGCATCGGCCCGCCTTATCCCCCCAGCAGGCAGGCCACCCGTCTCCCGGCGTTGTACTTGCGCCAGATCAGGCCGGGCGGGTCAGGCCGCTGTCACAAAGGTCGCGATGACCTTCTTGCGGCCGGTCTTGTCGAAATCGACCGTCAGCTTGTTGCCCTCGGTGAAGGCGACCCGGCCATAGCCGAACTTGTCGTGGAACACGCGGGCCCCCACCGGGAAGGAATCCGGTCCCGAGGCCGTGGCCGTCAGCCCGCTGGCATCGCGCGGCGGCGCGCCCGAGGGCCGGCCCGCATTCTCCTTCAGCCGTTTCCAGCCGGGGCTCTGGTAGTCCGACCGCTCGCCCAGGTCCTCGACCGTGCCGACAAAGGCCGTCTCCCCCCCCGGCATGCCGGAGAAACCGGTTTCCGAGACCGCATCGACATGCTCGTGCGGCAGCTCGTCGATGAACCGGCTCGGCATCACGGACTGCCAGCGCCCGTAAATCTGCCGGTTCGCCACGAAGGAGATATACGCCCGCTCGCGCGCCCGCGTGATGCCCACATAGGCGAGCCGGCGCTCCTCCTCGAGGCCTTTCATCCCGCTTTCGTCCATCGAGCGCTTCGAAGGAAACACTTCCTCCTCCCAGCCCGGCAGGAACACGACCGGCCATTCCAGCCCCTTGGCGCCATGCAGCGTCAGGATCTGCACCTGGTCATCGCTACCGTTGCCGGTCGCGGCGTCCATCACCAGTTCGACATGCTCCAGGAAGCCCGCCAGCGTGTCGAACTCGCCCATCGCGCGGATCAGTTCCTTGAGGTTCTCCAGCCGGCCCTGCGCCTGCGGGCTGCGATCCTTCTGCAGCATGTCGGTATAGCCCGACTCCTCGAGGATCATCTCCGCCAGTTCGGTATGCGGCAGGCCGTCTGCCAGCTTGCCGCGCCAGAGATTGATCTGGTCGATGAACATCGTCAGGCCCCGCTTCGCTCCGCCGCGCAGCTCATCTGTCTGCAGCACCATCGGCGTCAGCGTGAACAGGCTGCGCCCATCCGCGCGCGCATAGGATTGCAGCTTGGCGAGCGTGGTATCCCCCACTCCCCGCTTGGGCTCGTTGACCACCCGTTCAAACGCAAGGTCATCGTCCGGCGAACGCACGAGCCTGAGATAGGCCATCGCATCACGGATCTCGGCGCGTTCGAAGAAGCGCGGGCCACCGATAACCCGGTAAGGAATGCCCAGCAGGATGAACCGTTCCTCGAAGGAACGCATCTGCCAGGAGGCGCGCACCAGCACCGCGCAGTCATCATGCCGCCCGCCGCTGCGCACCCAGCTTTCGATGTCATCGGCCACCAGCCGGCTTTCTGCCTCCCCGTCCCAGAGGCCGCGCACCTTGACCTTCAGCGCATCGGTATCGTCTGCCGCCGCGCTGTCATCGCCCACGAACAGCGTCTTGCCGAGCCGGCCCTTGTTGTGCGCGATGACTGAAGAAGCGGCGGCAAGGATATGTTTTGTCGAGCGATAATTGCGCTCCAGCCGCACGACTTTGGCGCCCGGAAAATCCTTCTCGAAGCGCAGGATGTTGTCCACTTCCGCGCCGCGCCAGCCATAGATCGACTGGTCGTCATCGCCCACGCAGCAGATATTCTTCGACCCCTGAGCCAGGAGGCGCAGCCAGAGATACTGCGCAACGTTCGTGTCCTGATACTCGTCGACCAGGATGTAGCGGAACTTCGCATGGTAATCCCGAAGGATATCAGGGTTCTGCTGGAAGATCGTGATATTGTGGATCAGCAGGTCGCCGAAATCGCAGGCGTTCAGAACCCGCAGACGCGCCTGGTAAATCTCGTAACACTTGATCGCCTTGCCATTGCCGAACAGCTCCGCCTCTTCGGCCGGAACCTTGTCCGGCGTCAGGGCGCGGTTCTTCCAGCCATCGATCAGGCCGGCGAGGTTGCGCGGCGTCCAGCGTTTCGGGTCAAGGTTCTCCGCCTGCACGATCTGCTTGCACAGGCGCACCTGGTCGTCGGTGTCGAGAATCGTGAATGTGGACTTCAGCCCCACCAGTTCCGGATGGCGCCGCAGGATCTTCGCCGAGATCGAGTGGAACGTGCCCAGCCATTGCAGGCCCTCGCCCGCCTCGCCAATCAGCGCCAGCGCGCGCTCGCGCATTTCCCGCGCGGCCTTGTTGGTGAAGGTCACCGTCAGCGTCTGCGAGGGATAGGCCAGCCGCGTGCCGATGATGTGCGCCAGCCGCGCGGTCAGCACCCGCGTCTTGCCGGTCCCGGCGCCCGCCAGCACCAGCAGCGGGCCTTCGGTGTGCAGCACAGCCTCGCGCTGCTCCGGGTTCAGCCCCTGCAGATAGCCCGCGCCCTCGGCCACCGGCGCCGGGCGGGCGGCAGCCATCTGGCTGATCGAGAGACGATTCGGATTGGAACTCATCGGGAACGTATAGCAGCCAAGCAGGCCCGTGACACCCGGACACTGCGGCGACGCAGGGCGTCACGCCGGGCGAACGCAAAGCGCGCACGGGTTGAGTTCGCGCAGGAAAGCTGGTTTTCTCCCCAGCATGAAACTCACTGCCGCATTGATCTCCATGACCGCCGTGCTGGCCCTATCCCCGGTGGCCTCAGCCGCCGTGCCGGCCGGTTTGCAATACCCATCGGAGCGCTTGTCGGATCGCAATTGCGCCGTCGAGCTGGGCACCGGCGTTATCGCCTGTGTTGAAACGCCAACAGAAAGCCCACCTTCGGAAGACTGGCTGGTCACACAGATCGCCCGTCTTAGTGCATTGCACGACCCGAGTGTGGCCGACCGGATCATGCTTAAGGAATACCAGGAACGCCTGTCCTCGGACCACAAGGTTGTGGTGATCAAACCCATAGCTGATTGAGCGACACCCAAGCGGCACGCGGCGGTGCTTGACTCACGCCCATTCATGTAATTATGTAATTACATGATTACTGAAAACGACATGTCGCAAGTCTTCCAGGCCCTCTCGCATGAGAGCCGCCGCGAAATCCTCGACATCCTGAAAATCCGCCCGGCCTGCACGGTCGGCGAGCTTGCGGGTCATTTCGATGTCAGCCGCATCGCGGTGATGAACCACCTCACCGTGCTGGAACAGGCTGGCCTGATTGTCAGCGAGAAGGATGGCCGCACCCGCCGCCTCTGGCTCAACGCCGCCCCGCTCCAGATGATCCAGGATCGCTGGCTGGGCGGTTTCACCACTCATTTCGCCGCCCGGCTCACCGGGATCAAATACGCCGCCGAAGCGGCCGCCCGCAAACAGGAAGACACCGAATGACTGACCCCGCCCCCAAACCCGCCCTCGCCGAGCGCGCCATCTACAAGGTCACCATCGCCGCTCCGATCCGCACGGTCTGGGATACGCTGGTGAAGACCGATGAAGTCCTTCCTTTCTTCTTTGGCGCGGTCTGCGATGCCGAAGGCGGTCTCGCCAACGGCAAGCCGATGCGCATGGTCTCGGCGGATCGAAAGTTTGCCATCGTCGTCGGCGAAGTACTCGAATTCTCTCCGCCCCATCGCTATGCCCACACGATGAAGTTCACGCAATATCCGGACGCGCCGTGTACGGTCATTTATGACCTGAAGGAAATCGAAGGCGGCACGGAATTCACGCTGATCACCGAGGGCGTGCCTGCCGGCACCAAAACCGAGAAGTCGATGGTGCCCGGCGGCGTCTTCATCACCGAGAACCTCAAGGCGCTGGTCGAGACCGGCAAGCCGAAATTCGCAGGCCGCATGATCATGGCCATGGGCTCGATGCTAAATTTTGCAGTGCCGAAAATCTGTCGTATCGAAAACTGGCCGCCTGGCCGCTATCAGTAAAAAATGGGAGGGAACCATGGTTGACAAACCCGATCCAGCGGAAAGCATGAAAGCGAACCTGCTGAAAAACACCGGAAAGTCCATTGATCAGTGGGCGGACCTTGTCCGCAAGAGCGGGATCGCCAAACACGGCGACCAGATGAAGCTGCTGAAAGAGACCCACGGCCTCGGCCATGGCTATGCCAACCTGATCTGCCTCACAGCGAAGGGCGCGCTCGACGTGCCGGAAGATGACCTGCTGGCCGGCCAGTATGCCGGGCGGGAGGCGCTCAAGCCGGTCTATGTCGCACTCGAAGCCTATGCCAAAACCCTCGGCAAGGATGTCGACATCTCGCCGAAGAAAACCAGCGTCGCTTTCCGCCGCTCGAAGAACTTCGCCGTCGTCACGCCCGCCTCGAAAACCCGCATCGATCTCGGCCTCAACCTGAAAGGCACAGCCCCGACCCCCCGCCTGCTCGCAGAAAAGCCGGGCGCGATGTGCACACACAAGGTCAAGCTGGAGTCCGCTGCAGATGTCGACGCCGAACTCAAAGCCTGGCTGAAGGCCGCCTACGAAAAAGCCTGACCCGTTCTGCACTCCGGCTGCGCCTCTATCGGTAGCTGCCGGAGCTTTGCCATGTCCGACCCCGACCCTTCCGACTTCCGCTTCAGCCTCGCGGACCGGCTCGGCATTGGATTCACCACCGCCCTGCTCTGGGCCATTCTCATCGGTATGGCCGGCGGCGCAGCTATGCTGATGGTGACAGGCGAGGCCGTCGCGGCGCTGGTGCTTCTGGTCACGGTCGTGTTCTTCCTGCAGCTCGCCAATATCGTGCTGCGCGACTGCCAGATGAAATGGGGCTGGCGCATTGCCCTCGGGCGCGAAGAGGCCTGGCTACGCCTGCCCACCGGGCGCCTCCTGTTCGGGCGCGAGCCGGCCTATGATTTCTCCCTGCCCTATGACGAGATCCGCCATCTCGAATGGCGCGATGAGACGGTCACCAGCCTTGAGATCGTCACAGTCAACAAGGTCTTCGCTGTGCGCCTGAAATCAGGCGTGCTGATCCTCCTCGGCGAGGACCGCCCCATTCCGCGCACCGGCCTCTGGAGCACGGTGGCCGGCAAGGCCGCGCACGCCCTGTCCCGCGCCGCCCGCGTCCCGCTGAAGCGCCAGCCGATGGCGCAGGGTGAAGGTGGTTTTCTCACGCTCTGGGGCACGTCCCGACCCGAATGGCCGGGCACGGACGATTCCGGCATGAGCGCATCCGAGAAAAGCGCCCTGCAGCGCCGCCTCCTGCTGACCAACCTTATCCCGGCTGCGGCTTTCGCTGTGGTGCTGCTTTTCCTCAGTCTTTCCGGAACGCAATCGTGACCTGCCCAATCTCGATGCCATAGCGGGTGACATAGGCGCGATTGATCAGCACATCGTCTTGCATCAGGAACATCCAGTCGTTGAAGCCGACATTCCAGACGGAATCGCCGACCTTAAGATCGACCTTGTATTTCCAGTTGAACGCATTGCCGCTCGCCTGCCCGACCGCCGGCACAGGCACATCGCCCGCCGTGCCGCGATACTGGCCGCCGCCGAGAATGTCGATCTCCCAGACTCGCGTGTCGCGTTCGCCGCCATCATAGATAAAATTCTCGGTTAGCGTCAGGCGCTCGCCCTGCACTTCCCCGATGATATCCACCTTGAACTGCCGGCGCACCTTGCCGAACCGATCCTCGAACAATCCGTAGGCGGTCGTCTTTCCCTCGAAATACTCCTCCAGCACCAGCTGGCGCGGCGCGGCCTCGAACTGTTCCAGCGAACTGCTGGAGGCGCAACCGGTCGTGGCCAGGGCGCTGGCAAAGAGGAGAGGTGCAAGCAGGCGGGAAAGGGTCATGGGGGCGGGTCCTTGATGCGGGAAACAATGCCCTTCTTACGCAGGCGGCGTCCGACTGGATGCCGCCCCGCTTGACTTCGCCCCGCCGCGTCGTCTCAGGTGGCGCGATGACCCAGAAACTCAATCCCGTCGCCCGCATTCCCGAACTGCCGCTTGAGCGGGTTGGCCATGGCAAGGCCTACGACTCACTGGATGTGCGCTTCTCGCACCTGATCGGCCTCACCCAGCTCGGCGCCGCCTATACCGAAGTGGCGCCTGGCAAGTCCGCCTGCCCGTTCCATAACCACCATGTCGAAGACGAGATGTTTGTCATCCTCGAAGGCGAGGGTACGTATCGCTTCGGGCCGGACAGCTATGTCGTGAAAGCCGGCGACGTGCTCGGCGCCCCGCGCGGCGGCGAGGAGGTGGCCCACAAACTCACCAATACCGGCAGCGGTCTGCTGAAATATCTCAGCATCTCGACCATGGCCGATACCGAAATCTGTCAGTACCCGGACAGTGGCAAGTTCGAAGCCTCAACCCGCGCCCCCGGCAGCCGCAAGAGCCGGTTCGTCGCAACGAACCGGACCGAAGCCAACCTCGACTATTGGGACGGCGAAGACTCGGCTGACTAGTAGAGCGTCGCGAGCGACTTTCCGTCATAGTCGCGCAGGTCGGCGAAGCGGCCTTCCTTGACCTTCTTGGCCCATTCCGGGTCCTGCAGCACCGCGCGGCCAACGGCGACCAGGTCAAACTCGCCCTTGTCGAGGCGGGCTTCCAGATCGTCCAGCGAGCGCTGCGGCGCGCCTTCCCCGGCGAAGGATTTCTCGAAGTCGCCGTTCAGGCCAACCGAGCCGACGGTGATCGTCGGCAGGCCGGTCAGCTTCTTCGCCCAGCCGGCGCCGTTCAGGCCATGCTCACCGTCGATCTCCGGGAATTCCGGTTCCCAGTAACGGCGCTGCGAGACGTGCAGCGCGTCCACGCCCGCGTCCACGAACACTTTGAGGAAGGCTTCCAACTCGCCCGGCGTCGGCGCGAGGCGCGCGGTATAGTCCTGCTGTTTCCATTGCGAATAGCGCAGGATGATCGGGAAATCCGGGCCGACCTTCTTGCGGATCTCCCGGATAATATCGCCGCCAAACGTGGCGCGCTCGGTCAGGCCGCCGCCATAGCGGTCAGAGCGCTTGTTCATGGCGTCCCAGAAGAACTGGTCGATCAGGTAGCCATGCGCGCCGTGTATCTCGAGCGTGTCGAAGCCGAGGCGTTTGGCGTCGGCGGCCGCGTCAGCATAGGCGAGCACCATGTCATCGACATCGGCGGAGGTTGGCTCCGGCAGCACCTGCTTCCCGGTATGGGTCAGGCCCGAGGGGCTGTCGGTCGGCGCATCGGGCTCGGGGCCTGTGCCGGCCTTGCGCACCATGCCCTGGTGCCAGATCTGCGGCGCGATCGCCCCGCCATTGGCGTGCACCTTCTCCACCACCCGGCCCCAGCCGCTGAGGGCGTCAGCCTTGTAGAAGTTCGGCACGTTCGGATCATTTGAAGAACCACCGCGGCGCACGGTCGTACCCTCGGTGACGAGCAGGCCGACATCGGCGGCGGCCCGGCGGGCATAATAATCGGCGACATCTTCGCCCGGCACACCGCCCGGCGAGCGCGAGCGCGTCATCGGGGCCATCACGACCCGGTTCCTGAGTTCGAGATTTTTCAGCTTGAAGGGCGTGAAAAGCGTGCGCGTCATCGGGATATCCTCCTGGAAACAGCCGAGGAAGTGGGGCGCAGCGGCGCCCGCGTCAACCATTGACGCCGGGGCCGACGGGCGGCACGTCTAACCTGACGCTTTAGCGGGGGTAAACATGAAGCGCTTCCTGACACTCGCCGGGTCTCTGGCCCTGTTCGGCCTGATCACCGCCTGCCAGACACCGGGCTATGACTATGCCGGCCGCGCCGCCCCCAATTTTCCTGAAGCGCTGAACTATACCGATGTGGCCGCCGGCCGCTTCCAGGGCCCGGCGGGCGACTTGGCCGAGCGCGAGTTTGACGCCCTGATCCGCTCGGCCGAACTGGAAGGCCGGCCCTGGTTCGGTGTGATCAATCCCGACCGGCCGCAAGGCATCTACGAAGGCGGCGTTTCAGTCACCAGCTATCGCGGCGAGGTTCGGTTTGAGCGCGAGCGCCGCTGCGTCGAGTATGATGGCCCGTTCGACTGCGAACGGCGCGGCATTGTCGAGCAGCGCTGCGTGAAGGAAATTGTCGACGTGACCGTCGATGCGCGGCTGATCGACCTCGCCTCGCAAGGCCAGGTCTTCGCCTCATCGCGCGGCGGCGTCACCGAGCGGGAAGACTGCTACGATATCGCGGAATATCCGGATACGGATCAATCCACCGGCCAGTACGGCCCGGTCGAATACGAAACCTACAGCCCGTATGACGCGCCCTATGGCATGATCGCCGACGTCGTGCCCGAGGCCGTGGCCCAGTTCCGCACCGACATCGCGCCGTATATCGCCAGCTTCCGCGCCGAGATCGTCACCAAGCCGCTGGTCGGCGAGGAAGCCGGCGATGCGCGCTTTGCCGCGGCCATCAAAGCCACCAAGCAGGGCAACTTCATGGGCGCCTGCGCGCAGTGGGAAGAACTTGCCGCCGCCTGGCCCGGTGCCCCCGGCATCCAGCATAACTGGGGCGCCTGCCTCGAAGCGCGTGGCAACCTCGCCGACGCCCATTTGCAATATGCCCGGGCTGCCGAACTGGCCGGCAATATTCCGCTTCTCAAGGACAAGGATGCCAAGGCCATCTTCGACGCGCTGACCCGCATCAATCGCGGCCGTTATGAAGGCAACCTGATCGAACAGGCGAAGGATTCCGGCGGGAGCTGATACCCGGCACAAGAGCAACGCTCATCCTGAGCGAAGTCGAAGGATGGGCCAAACAGAGCGTAGCTCGCCCCGGCTCGTCCTTCGACTTCGCTCAGGATGAGCCTTCGGAAACCTAACCCTGGAAAATACCGATCAGCGGCATCCCGGCGGCGCTGGCTTCGGCCGCGATACCCCAGACGATGCCGGCGGCAAAAGCCACGAGGCTGAACACGGTCTTGTGGAGGATATTCTTCGCCAAGACCCGCACTCCCACACTGGCACAACGCCAGACGCAAAGTGCAAGGCGCGGGCCGCCTGTCAACGCTTTTTTAACCGTCTTTGGGGTCGGGGGTTTCGCGGCGATGGCCTTCGGTCCGCTTCGCCTGCGCCTCGGCTTTTGCAGCCTCCAGTTTCTTCTGGGATTTCGTGCGCCCGAACTTCGCGCGGTTCTCTTTTGCGCGCTGTTCGGCCTCCAACTTTTCTTTCGCCTTGCGGGCCTTGTTGAGATTGATCGGGGTGGTCATCGGTCTTTCAGAACTTTCCAGAGGTGGAAGACAAAGAACATTACGCCCAAAGCCATAATTGGAATCTGAGAATACAAAAAAACCTCGACCGTTTTTCCGGTCAGAACCGAGACTGCACCAAAGAAAATGACGCCCATAGCCACCCAGCCCCAGGAACGTCTCAACGCATAGACCAGGTGGTGCCGTTTGATCGGATTCAGCTTCATTTGCTGCTAAATGCCTATACCAATCCGCATATCCAGCCGCGCCTTCACCTCTAGCCATTCCCGGTCGAGGATCGAGAAGAAGGCCGTGTCACGGATATAGCCGTCCGGCAGGGTGCGGTGATTGCGCAGCACGCCTTCCAGCGACGCGCCGAGCTTCAGCACGGCGGCCTTGGAGCGCTCATTCCGATTGTCGACCTGGTATTGCACGCGTCTTGCGCCCCAGGCCTCGAACAGGTGGCCCATCAGCAGGCGTTTGCACGAGGGGTTGACCAATGTGCCCTGCGCTTCGGGCGCATAGCAGGTCATGCCGATCTCGACCGACTTGTTGATCTCGCTCGGGTCCAGGAAACTGGTGATGCCGAGGAAGGCATCGTCGCCGGGCCGAGTCACGGCGAAGGCGATCATCGATCCGTCCATCGTCCGCTTACGGATCGTATCGATCCAGTCAGCCACCCAGTCCCCCGGCCCGCGGAACGACCAGAGCCGGAAAATCTCCGGGGCCCGCGCCGCCAGCGCGTGCAATTCCGGCCCGTCACCCGCCGGATCAAACGGGCGCAGGCGCGCGAAGGCGTTTTCCAGCGTGACAGGCGCGAGTTTCATGGACGTGGTTCAGTCCTTGTTGGCCTCGCGCCATTGTTCCATGGCGAGCGAGATGGCGAAGGTCTCGCGGTATTTCGGGCTGGACGCCGGGCGCGGTGGTTGCTGCGAGGTCAGCGCCATGATCTCGGCCAGCTTGTTATGCGCCGCCCCCGCCTGCCCCGCGCCGATATAGGCGTGCAGCTCGACCAGCGCCGAAGACAGCGGGTCATGCGCGCGGATGATGAAATAGGGCTCGTCCTCGGCCAGCTTGTTCAGGACATCAAACTGGGACGGATTGGCTTTCGAGCCGACGGGGGGCTTGGACATGGGACTTGGTCTTTCTGGACGGGAGGTGATTCTCTCGCCCCATCCTAGCCGCCCGCTACAGCGCCGTCAGCAGATGTGTCAGAAACCGAAGAACAACCTGTTGATCGCATTGGCGACGGCGTATTCGTGCTCGATACAGATCGCGACTTGTGGACCCAGCTGCTCAAGCGCGATGGCCGCCATCTGTTCGGTCGCCAGCACAAGCTCGGTCTCGCCGACACTGATGCGGGGATTGAGGCCGGCGGCAACCGGAAACGTCGCGGCGTCCTTCAGCGGCGCAGCGACCACAGTGCCAGCCAGATCCATCCCGGGATAGCTGAGCACCAGCACCAGCTGATCCGGCGTATTCTTGAGGCTGAAGACAGCAAGCCGGTCCAAGCGTCAGAACTGCCGCAGGCCGTCGGACCAGAGGCCCTGCTCTTCCACCAGCTTTGACTTGGCTTCGAGCGCGCTGCGGTTCTGCTCAACCCACCGCCGAGATTCTTCAGCCCGAGTCTGGAAGCGGATCGCCTCTTCAGCCACCGCCGACAGGTTCACGCCGACCGCCTTGGCTTGTGCCACAAGGGCTTCATCGAGGGTCAGGTTGACCCGTACTTTGCTGGCCATGGGCGCCTCCGTTCATGCGCATATTTAATACGCATGAATGATGCGCACAAGCCATCCGCACTCACATTGCCGGCCGGCCGCCCATGATGGGGTGCGGGTCGAACGTTCCGGCAAAGGCCGGGTCGAGCAGGTAGTCGGCGCGGTTGGCCGTCAGCCCGCGCTGGCCGGTCACCTGCAGGGCCAGGTGGGCGCGGTCCATCTGCCTCAGCTGGTCTTCCGAAAAGTCGCCAAGAACCTGTGACATCGCCGAGGCCATGAGATGGTTCGGCACACCGAACACCTGCAGCGCCGCCGCATTGGTGAGCACGGTCGGCCACTCGTCCGGCAGCATCCGCTGGATCTGCGCGAGATCCTGGAAGAAGGCCCAGACCCGCATGCCGTAGGACCGGGCCAGCGTGTAGACCATCGGCAGCAGGCCGAAATCTCCCAGCTGCGCGCATTCATCAATCGCGAACAGCGTCCGGTATTCCGGCAGGTTGCCTTCGCGCGACAGCACGGCCGACATCAGCGCCGCCGTCCACAGGCGAAACAGGGGCGCATGGCTGGCGAGCTTGGTGGGTGGCACCACGAGGTAAATCGTCATCGGATCGCCCCGGCGCACGGCGGCGAGATCGATGGTCGAGCTTTTCACCGTGCGCTGCGCCGCTTCCGAGGCGATCACCGAGAAATAGCTGCAGGCCGTGGCATGGATGCCGGACTTGGTGACGTCTGTCGTCTGCAGGAAATTGGAGATTTCCTCATAGGCAAAGGCGGGCAGCTTGCTGCCATGGGCATCGAGCAGCATGGCGAGATTATAGCTGCTGTCATCGCGCTTCAGCATCCGGCGAACCTGGATCAGGTTGCGCTCGCCTGGCTCGCGCGTGGCGGCGATGGCTGCGATCACGCCGGCCGAGAGGTCATGCCCCCTGATGTCCCAGAACGGATCCTTGGCGATCTTGCCGCCGCCGGACAATTGCTTGGCAATGTCGAGCGCGAGCGCCGAGACATCGACGCCCGGAATGTCGAACGCGTCCATCGGGTTCAGGCTGTCGGTCTTGTCCGAGATCACCTTGAACGGGTCGATCACGTGAACGGTCTGGCCCATTTCCCGGCGGCGGCGCGCCGTGATGTGGCAGGCCTCGCCCTTCGGATCGATCACGATGGCCGGACCTTCATAGGTCAGCAGGTTCGGGATCAGCGCGCCCCGCCCCTTGCCTGCGCCTGTGGGGGCGATGGTGATCATGTGGCCTTCGCCTTCCAGCCAGATCGGCTGGCCTTCGCTGGCCGCCGGCGCCGACCCGTCGCGGAATCCGACCTGCGGCTTCGCCTCTTCGAGCTGCCAGCCGAGCAACAGCTTGTCGCCGGCCTTCAGGCCCGGATTGCCCGCGACCGGCGCTTTCGCCTTACGTTTGCGCGGCGTCGCTACGGCTTTCCTTGTGGCCTTTTTTGCCGCCGCCTTGCGCTTTGGCTTTCTGGTCTCTGCCCCCCCGGTATCCCAGCCCCGCGGCGTATCAGATGACCCCGACATGACGTGTCGTCCTCCCTTAAAAGAGAACGTTCATCGAACATCCCCGGGAAGTCAATCAGGTTTCTTATGGGAAATGGCGCATGGCTGCCATGCACGGGAATTCATCCCGGCACGGATGATATACGCCAATCCTTATATGCGCGATTTACAGACCCAGCACATTAAATCCGGTCAGGGCTCAGTTCAAAATCCACACAACGAACCTCGCCGCAACTGTCAGCTCGCCGAGATGATGCCGCCGTCGCACGGGATCGTGTGGCCGGTGATATAGGCCGAGGCCTTCGACGACAGGAACATCGCGAGGCCTGCGATGTCTTCCGGCCGACCAACCCGGCCCGACGGGTTTCGGCTGCCGACCATGTCCCAGTCGACGCCTTCGGTTTCGCCTTTGAAGCCGACACCGGTGGACAGCATGTAGGTCGGGAACGGCCCCGGCGCGATGCCGTTGACGAGGATATGCTCGCCGGCAAGGCTGCCGCCCATGAAGCGGGTCAGGTGGATGACGGCGGCCTTGGAGGTGCCATAGGCATAGCCGCTCATCGGCGAGGTGTGCATGCCGTCGATCGAAGCGATGTTGATGACCCGCGCGGGGTCTTCCGCGCTCGCCGCCTTGCGCAGCAGCGGCATCAGTTTCTGGGTCAGGAAGAAGATGCCCTTGACGTTGACATCCATCACCTTGTCCCAGCCCTTTTCCGGGAATTCCTCAAGGCTGGCGCCCCAGGCGACACCGGCATTGTTGATCAGGACATCGACCTTGTCCTCGCGTTTGGCGATCTCGCCCGCGAGATGGAGGATGCCGTCCATCTGGCCGACATCCGACGGGATCGCATAGATCTCGCCGCCATATTCCTTTTTCAGCCTCTCGACGGTCTCATGGCAGGCCGCTTCCTTACGCGACGAGATGATCACCTTCGCGCCGTTCGCGAGGAAGCCGGCGGCAATCATCTCGCCGATACCGCGCGAGCCGCCGGTGATGACGACGGTCTTGCCTTTGACCGAATAGAGATTGCTGAAATCCACGTGCCGTTCCTCCCTGCTTTTTCAGTGAAACTTTCTGGCGGAGGGCACTGCGGATAGCAAGCCGCAGCTATATGCGCGCCTTCCTGTACAGCGACACATGCATCTTGCTGTTTGCGGTAAATGGCTCGCGCTGCCATCCGCCCCAGCGTTGCTCCAGCTCAAGACCGGCCAGCCTGGCCATCAGGTCAATCTCGGCAGGCCAAGCATAGCGGATCTGGAAGGGGACAAGTTTCATCCCTTCTTCGGTAATCCGGATCCTCTGAAAGTTGATACGCTGGGTTACAGGGTCATGCATCTTGGCCTCAAACCAGAGATCGCTCATGCCGATCTTCATCGTCTTCAGGCTTTGATGGTCATGATAGACGGACAAGTCCGGAATGAATGTCTCAATCAGGAAGGCCCCGCGGGGCGCGAGGCGTTCCGCTGTGTTGCGGAAGCAGCGAAGCTGGGCGTCCTGTGAGGTCAGGTTGAACAACGTGTTGAAGACGAGGAAGGCAAAATCGAACTCGCCTTCGATCGCGCAGTCGGCCATGTCTCCAATGAGCGCGGGAATGCTGGCGCCGCCGGGTTTCGCGCGAAGCGCCCTTACCATTTCGGACGAGCCTTCGATGCCGGA
Source organism: Hyphomonas sp. (assembly GCA_040223555.1). GTDB lineage: Bacteria > Pseudomonadota > Alphaproteobacteria > Caulobacterales > Hyphomonadaceae > Hyphomonas. Next base: position 47,697 of record JAVKGA010000007.1, on the reverse strand, counting down.
TATCTCGAAGCCCCGCTGCTTGAGCGGCAGGGCCATGCGGCCCGTGCCAATGGCAAGTTCGAGCAGACGGGCGCCTTCTCCAGCCAGTTCCGAGATCAGAGCGACGGATTCCTCTGTCGTTCCGGGATCATGAAGCGCGTCATAATCTTCAGCGTTGAGTTTGCCAAAAGTGGCTGGGCCGAAATCGAGCATGCTCGCCTTTAGCACATCAGGCCGGATCCGGCCCGAGCATTTTTTCCGGGCGGACGATGGCGTCGAAGTCGGCCTCGCTGATGCCCAGCGCCAGCGCCTCCACCTTCAGCGTCGTGCCGTTCTTGTGGGCATTCTTCGCGACCTTGGCGGCGAGGTCGTAGCCGTACTTTTCCTTCAGCGGCGTCACCAGCATCAGCGAATTCTCGAGGCCGCGCTGGATATTGTCGAGGCGCGGCTCGATGCCGACGACGCAATTCTCGGTGAAGGAGACCGCCGCATCGGAGAGCAGCTTCACCGATTGCAGGAAATTGTAGGCCATCATCGGGTTGAACACATTGAGCTCGAAATGGCCCTGCGAGCCGGCAAAGCCGATGGCGGCGTTGTTGCCGTGAATGTGCGCGCAGACCTGCGTGAGCGCCTCGCACTGGGTCGGGTTCACCTTGCCCGGCATGATCGAGGAGCCGGGCTCGTTTTCCGGCAGGGCCAGTTCGCCAAGGCCGGAGCGCGGGCCCGAGCCAAGGAAGCGGATGTCGTTGGCGATCTTGAAACAGCTCATGGCGACCGTGGTGATCGCGCCATGGGTCATCACCATCGCATCATGCGCGGCGAGGGCTTCGAACTTGTTCGGGGCGGAGGTGAATTTGAGGCCGGTGATCTGGCTGATCTTGTCGGCCACCATTTCGGCAAAGCCTTCCGGCGAGGCGAGCCCGGTGCCCACCGCCGTGCCGCCCTGCGCCAGTTCCATCAGCATCGGCAGGGTCATCTCGATCCGCTTGATGCCGTTCTCGAGCTGTTTGGCATAGCCGGAGAATTCCTGGCCGAGGGTCACGGGGGTCGCGTCCTGCGTATGCGTGCGGCCGATCTTGATGATCGCTTTCCAGGCCTGCGCCTTGTCGTTCAGCGCGTTCTGCAGCTGTTGCAGCGCGGGGAGCAGCTTGTGCACGACCTGCTCGGCGCAGGCGATGTGCATCGCGGTCGGGAACGTGTCGTTGGACGACTGGCTCATGTTGACATGGTCGTTCGGGTGGACCGGCGCCTTGGAGCCGACCTTGCCGTTCAGGATTTCGATGGCGCGGTTGGAAATAACCTCATTGGCATTCATGTTCGACTGGGTGCCCGACCCGGTCTGCCAGACGACCAGCGGGAAATGGGCATCCAGCTTGCCCTCGATCACTTCGTCGGCCGCCTTGACGACGGCGCGGCCGACGAGGCGGTCCATCTTCTCCAGCGACATGTTCACCTCGGCGGCGGCCTTCTTGACGATGCCGAGCGCGCGGATGATGGGCTGGGGCTGCTTTTCCCAGCCGATCTTGAAATTGCCCAGCGAACGCTGCGCCTGCGCGCCCCAGTATTTGTCCGCCTCCACTTCGATCGGGCCGAATGTGTCGGTTTCAGTGCGGGTGGCGGGCGGCTTGGCCATGGGGGGCTCCTGATCGGGCTGGGGTCTCGTCTGCCCGCGCGGTCTAGCGAGGCCGGGGCGGCGCTTCAAGGGCACGTGGACCTAGGCAGGACCGGCAATTGCGACTATTCTGCCTCAATGGCCGATACCGCCTCCCCTTCGGACGATCCGCTTGCCGCCTTCCGGGCGCTGGAGCCGGACTTCGTTGCGGACCCGGCGCATGCAGCCTGGCTGGAGGCGGAAGTCCGCCGCACGCTGGAGGCCAAGGCCGAGGGCCGGATGACCTACCGGACGCTGGACGAGGTCGCGCGCAAGTTTGGCGCCGATGCACGTTAGGCTATCGGCCGACGCCGAAGCTGATCTGGATACGCTGGCGGCCTGGCTTGCCCCGCGCAGCCCGCAGGGACTCGACCGGCTGCTGACGGCGATCTTCACGACCCTTGGGCAACTGGAGGGCTTCCCGCTGCTCGGCAAGCCCGGACGGGTGGAGGGCACGCGCGAACTCGTCGTGCCGCGCACCTCCCTGATCGTCATCTACACCCTTCCCGATCCTTATCATCTGGACGTCGAACGCGTGCTTGACGGGCGGCAGAAGTATCCCCCGGATGTGGAAGGCGAGATGCCTTGAGCCAGGACTGGGTCAGCTCCGGAAAGGTCCGTGCCCGGATTACTGAGGAAGGGGCGCTGGAAGTCGCGTGCACCGGTCTCACCACACAGACGAAGTATTACAAGACGCTGCTGAAGGAATTCTTCCGCAAGGACTTCCCGCCTCTGCGGCCGGGATACGGCGATTACAGCGTGCATATCGTGATGGAACACCTGGGCGAAGCGCCGTGGATGGACCTCGACAACCTTGCCAAGGCGCTGCTGGATTCCATGGTCGGTCATGTGTTCGAAGACGACCATCAGGTCGCGCGCCTGCTGGTCGAGCGGCGCAGCGCCGAGCGCGACGGGATCTGGATGCTGGCGGAGGCGATGCAGGGATAGCCCGGCCAGGGTGCGGCAAAAGCCGAGCCTGACTTATGCAACAAATCTCGCCCCGCGCCGCAAACAAATCCCCCTACGGATCAAGCGCCTAGAAGATTCCTTGCGGAAACTTGCGCCACCCCCTTCCGGGCCGGTGTATAATCGCCCCGCAATGCCACCCTTCCAGACCACCCTCGCGCATCCTGTCTCCGCCGGACGCGATAGCGGATGATGGAGAAACGATACGGCCTGATAAAAAATGAGAATGAGTGAGAGAAAATCGACATCCGGAATACACGACCTGCAACGGCCTGACGCAATCTGGCAGGAGGAAGGGCAAGCTTGCGCCTACAGGAAACGCCCCGCGCAAGAAATAAAATCCATTCCAATCAAGCGAGTGCGAAAGAACTCCGAATTCCTTACGCCACACCTCCCCCCACGGAATCAGCTCTCCACCACCAGTTTTTCCAAACCCCGGAAAAATGGCAGCGTGCGCCAGGACAAATCCTGCTCCGGAAGGCGCAGGTTCGGGTAGCGGGCGAGCAGCTTGAGGAAGGCGTGGCGGGCTTCGATGCGGGCGAGCGGCGCGCCGATGCAGATGTGCGGGCCGCCGCCGAAGGCGATGTGGCTGGCGCGTTTCTTCGTGATGTCGAAAGCCTGCGGGGCCTCAAACACGTCGGGATCGCGGTTTGCGGCGGCGAGGGACATGAAGACGGGCTGGCTTTTCTTCATCGGGCAGCCGGCGACGGTGCGGTCGGCCTCGACGATGCGGGACGTGACCTGGACCGGCGCCTCATAGCGCAGCACTTCTTCCACCGCCTGGGCGGCGAGGCCGGGATCGGCGCGCAGGGCAGCGGCCTGTTCGGGGTGGGTCAGCAGGAGCCAGATGCCGTTGCCGATGAGGTCGGTCGTCGTCAGGTTGCCGCCGACGAGCAGCGCCTGCAGGTTGAGCCGGACTTCGTCGTCTTCGACCTTGGCCTCGCCGCTGGCCTGAAGCTGGACCATGTCGGTGACGAGATCGTCCTGCGGCGCCTTGCGGCGTGCCTCCATCAGCTCGCCGAAATAAGCGTCCAGCGCTTCGCCGCCAGACAGCATGCGGGCGTTTTCTTCCGGCGTACGGACGGGATTGAGGCCGAGGATCACTTCTTCCGACCACAGACGGAAATCCGCGAGGCGCTCCTCGTCGACGCCGAGGATACGCGCAATGACGAGCACGGGCACCGGCACGGCGACCTGTTCCATCAGGTCGAAGGCGCCGGTTGCGGGCGCGGCGTCGATCACCTTGTCGACCATCGCCTCGATCTCGGGCCGCATCCGGTTGATGCGCGCATAGAAAGCCTTGGCGAGCGGCTGGCGGATGCGGGCATGGTCGGGATCATCAAGGAAGAGGATGCTGGTGCGCCGCTCCCTGCCCTCTTCGATAAGGCGGGCAGTGATGGATTCGGGATCGGCGTTCAGCGGGTGGCGCACGAAGGTGCGGTCGTTGACGGTGTCGCGAATATCCTTGTAGCGGCTGAGGACCCAGACTTTCGCCACCTCGTCGCGCATCACCGGACAGCCGGATTGCAGCGCGGCGAGCAGCGGGTGCGGATTGTCGCGCGCGACGGGATTGAAGGCGGAGAGCTCAAGGACAGAGCTCGGCACGCCGGGCAGCGTTTTGGGGTCGTCGGCCATGGGTCTCCTCCCGGGAGGGCTTTGTTACTATGGCACGAGTGTAGTCGATTTTCCGGGCGGGCGCGCGGGGGATTTTTCTTTGAAGCCCCCTCTCCCTTCAGGGAGAAGGGGTTTTTAGGTCAAAGCCGCTTGAACGGCATCGGGATGGCGGTGGCCGTGGCGCGGGCGACGAGGGTGCCTTCGGCGTCGAAACAGTCGGCTTCCATGAAGCAGGCGGATTTGCCGAGGCGGAGGATGCGGGCGGTGACGCTGGCGGGGCCTGGCATCAGGCGTTTCAGGTAGCTGGTTTTCATTTCGAGGGTCGGCGCGGTCATCGTGACATTGGAGGCGATGATGACGGCGGTGCTCATTGCTTCGTCGAGCATGGCGGAGATGAAACCGCCCTGCACGGCGCCGGTGGGGTTGGCAAACATCTGAGGGACATCAAAGTCCATGCGCACCCATTGCTCGTCCTGCGAGAGGGCGGCGAGGCGCATGCCGAGCGTGTCGGAACAGGGCGGACGTTTCTTCGAGTTTTGGAAACGTTCCAGCATCTCGGCGTCGGAGACGCGGGGTTTGGCCTCTTCGGTCAAATTCCGGACGCCTTACTTGCGGCGGTAGGCGTCAAGATTGACGACCGTTTCGGCAGGCGTCTTGGGCGCCTCTTCGAGCGCGGCCTCCTGCGCAGGCGCAATGACGCCGGCATCGCGGCCACGGGTTTCGAAGGTCAGGCCGAAATTCACCGATGGATCGACGAAGCGCGTGATCGCGGCGAGCGGGATCGACAGGTGCTGCGGCACGCCGGAGAATTTCAGGACGATCTCGAAATGCGACTCGCTGACTTCAAGGTCCCAGTACTGGTGCTGGATGACGATGGTCATCTCTTCCGGGAAGCGCTGGATCAGGTGGTCGGCAATCTTCACGCCGGGCGCGCGCGTGCGGAAGGAAATGTAGAAGTGGTGATCCCCCGGCATGGCGCCGTTTGTCTTGGCGCGGCGCAGGGCCTCGCGCACGACACCGCGCATGGCGGCCTGGGTCAGCGCTTCGTATCCGATGTAATCCGTCATCCTGCGCGCTCTTCCCGATGTTGATTGGTTATCAAAACGTAAATTACGCAGACCGGCAGAAGGCCGCAACGGCCTTAGCGCAACACGCGAGCATTTATTTTCACCTCGCGCCGCGTTGTGCAGTGCATATGGCCAGGCCCGCGCCTGCAGACTACGCTGCGGGGCGAGGCAAACAGGAGAGACGCGATGCAGATGCCGGCCGAGGGACGCGCCTGGGAGAGCGTGCGCGACGAGATGATTGCGCGCGGCGGCGCCGATGTGGACTGGCGATCCGGGCGCACGGCGGTCTACGTGTTCAATGCCGGCGAGGACATTCACCATATCCAGCATGAGGCCTATGGCCTGTACATGTCGGAGAATGGCCTCGGGCCACTCGCCTTCCCGTCGCTCGCGCAGATGGAGAAGGAAGTGATCTCCATGGCGCTGGGCCTGCTGCACGGACCGCAGGGATCGGCCGGCGCCATGACCTCCGGCGGCACCGATTCGATCACCATGGCGCTGAAGACGGCGCGGGACTATGCGCGGGCGAAAGGCGGGCCGGCTGGGCCGCACAACATCGTCATCCCCCGCTCCGGCCACCTCGCCTTCCACAAGGCGGCGCACCTGATGGATATCGAGGTGCGCAACATCCCCCTGAAGGGCGATGGCAGCTACGAGGCGGATGTGGACGCGATGGCGGCGGCGGTGGACGACGGCACGATCATGATGATCGGCTCGGCGCCGAATTTTCCGCATGGAATCATCGACCCCATCACCGCGCTCGGCGAAGTCGCTGAGGCGAAGGGCGTGTGGCTGCATGTGGACGCGTGTGTGGGCGGATATTTTGCGCCGTTTGCGCGGATGAACGGTGTGGCGGTGCCGGACTTTGATTTTGCGGTGCCGGCGGTCAAATCGATGAGCGCGGACCTGCACAAGTATGGCTATTGCGCCAAGGGCGCCTCGACCGTGCTGTTCCGCAGCGAGGAACTCTACAAGCACATGCCTTTCTCGATGCGCGACTGGAGCGGCGCGCCGATGAAGACGCCGACGCTGGCGGGCACGCGGCCGGGCGGCGCGATCTCGGCGGCCTGGGCGGTGATGAATGTGCTGGGCGTGGCGGGCTACCGCGAGAAGCAGGGGTTGGTGTGTGCAACGCGGGAGAAGATCGAGGCGGGTGTTCGGGCTTTGGGTTTTGAAGTGCTCGGGCGGCCGCTGCTCGGGCTGATCGCGTTCCGGCATCCGGATGTTGATTCCCTCGCCGTGTACGGCGCGATGCGGGCGAAGGGCTGGTTCACCTCGTTCACGGCGGAACCCTCGAGCCTGCACCTGATGCTGTCGCCGAAACATGCGGAGGTGGCGGAGGCGTATCTGGCGGATTTGGGGGCGGCGCTGGCAGATGTGAAGGCGGGGGTGAAGGCGGAGAGGGTTGAGGCTCGGTATAGTTGAGGGGGGATCAGTCAGCAGGAGGTGGGTAAGGCTGGTCCGGCTCTACGAATCCATACTCGATAGCGTCTTCAGTAGAGAGTGTACCATCGTACATCGCATCCACAGCATCCATCCATGCTTCATGTTCGCGAGCAAAGTCTTGAACGTCCTCATCCTCCCATTCCGCTTGTTGCCGCTCAAACTCAAGCGCGGGGTAAGGGTGATTTATGTTGCAGAGAGTCTGTTCCCATTTTTCATAGCAACGGCCCTCTAACCTGAGAGCCTGATCTTTGGTGAGACCACGTTTGATCCTGCGACGTTGAACCAAAGCACCCTCTTCTTGAGCCCATGTGATCCATTCGCTGAGAAGTGGGTTGTGAGATGCTTTCATGTGTTTGGTCATGCGGAAGCCTGAGCCTTTGCCCACGTAGGCCATCACTCCACCAATACGATATACATACACAAAGTATTTGGCTTGCTCGGCAATCTCGGCAGTCATAGTTGTTCCATTCTCCGTCTAAATGCACAGTGCGACAATGCGACTCCCGGAAGGATCAGGATGAGAGTCGGCCAACGAGCCGGGGCTGGCGGAGCTTTGCTTGGCTTATCCTTCGACTTCGCTCAGGATGAGCGTTGTATTGTTTGGCGAGGTTCAGCCATCAAGTTGGCACGTAAGTCAGCCTTACCGCGTTCTCCCCTATCCGCTCTGTTCCCGTCAGGCGCAGCGGTGGGCGGGGGCCCTGGAACATGGGGGTGCCGGTGCCGAGGATGACGGGGTGGAGGTAGATCTGGTATTCGTCGATGAGGGGGGCGAGGCTGCTCGCGAGGTTCGGGCCGGTGATGGAGATTTCGCCGTCGAGGTCGGCCTTGAGGCGGCGGATTTCGGCCTCGACGTTTTCTGAAATCAGCGTGGCGTTGGGGCCGACGGCGGTGAGCGTGCGGGAGACGACGTATTTGGGCTGGGCGCGCCAGACTTCGGCGTATTCGCGTTCGGCGTCCTGCCAGCCGGGCTGGTCTTCGTCCCAGTAGGCCATGATCTCGTACATGCGGCGGCCATAGATGCTGGCGGTCTCGAAGCGGACCTGTTCGATGAAGTGGCGGAAGAGGACGGGGTCCGGCGCGAAGCGGTCATGGTCGACATAGCCATCGAGCGACATGTTGAGACCGAAGGCGAGTTTGGCCATGAGGGGGCTCCTACTCTGCTTGCTTTAATCCTGCGGGCGGGCAGCGACCGCCCGTGACGGTCTCTACCACGTCCGCATTGCCGTCCGTCTGTGCCGGGACGATTCCGAGGGCGCAGGCGATCATGCCGTAGACGTTGACGTTTTCGAAGGGGGCGACGGTTTCGCCTTGCGGGAAGGTCGGGCCGGCGGCGATGAAGGTGGCGTTCATGGTGGGGTCGAGATTGTCATAGCCGTGATTGCCGGGGATGGGCACGCTCCAGCCGCCGACATCGGCGGTGCGCATGGTCCAGCCGGGATCGGCGACGGCCAGGAGGGCCGGGCCGCGGGTCGGGTGGTCCATGTGGTAATGCGCGGGCATCTCGCCGCGGCGATAAACATGGATATGTTCGTTCACGGACTTCAGGCCTTCATAGGCGGTCTCCAGCGCTTCGCCTTCGCCGTAGACCTGGATGAAGGTCTGCGCGGAGCCGCCATACTTGCCGGTGAACTGGGGCACGGTGAGTTTGGAGAGATCGATATACTGGCCGACTTCGATGACCTGTTCCTGTTCGATCCAGGCCATGCCGTGATCGGAGACGATGATGATGTTGGTCGTCTCCAGCAGGCCGCGTGAGGCAAGGCCTTCGACGATCTGGCCGACATAGTCATCGACTTCGGCGAGGGCCTCTTTCGTCTTGTCGGAACGCGGGCCGGTATAGTGGCCGGCGGTGTCGACGCGGTCGAAATACAGCGCGGCGAAACGGGGGCGTTCGGCTTGCGGCGCGTCATACCAGGCGAGGACTTCGTCGACGCGCTCCTGATAGGGCTTGGTGTGCTGGTAGGGGGTCCAGACGGTGGGGCGCACGCCATCATGCGCGACTTCCGAGCCAAGCCAGAACATGATGGCGGTGGGCAGGCCCTGTTTCTCGGCAGTGATCCAGATCGGCTCGCCCTGCCACCACATTTCTTCCTGCGGGCCGGTGGCGACGTCGAAGATCTTTCCGCTCGGCGGATCGAAGGGATAGTTCGTCACCATGCCATGGCTCTCCGGATAGAGGCCGGTGGCGAGGGAGTAGAAGTTCACGAAGGTGAGGCTGGGCATGACGGGATACATCGCCTCGGCCTGCACGCCGCGCGCGGCGAGGGCTTTCAGGTTCGGCGCGTCCCACTCTTTCAGGAGGGCGGGATTCAGGCCGTCGATTCCGATCATCAGCACGCTTTGGGCCGGGGCTTCCGGGAGCACGGCAATCTCCTGTGCGACCGGCGCCGGAGCTTCCGGCGCAGGGGCCGGGCTCTTGCAGCCTGCAAGCAGGATGAGGCCGGCGAGGGATGCCCATGCGGCGTTTTTGATGATCATGACCTGCTCCTGCGCGTGACGGACTCACGTGTTGGCCGCTTTAGACGCCGATTGCCACGGTGATGTGAAGGGGGCGGGCGGAAAAAAGCGTGACGGGCGAGGCAAACGCTCTAAAAAAACATCCATGTTCAGAAAAAATCCCACGGAGGAAATGCCCATGTCGCGCGCCCTACCCTTTCGTTCCCTTGTCCTTGGCGCTTCGGTGGCGGTGCTGGCGGCTTGCGCGCAGACCGGCGCGGCGCCCGAGCCTGCGCTGACCGAGACGGCGGTTGTTGAAACCACTCGTGAGACGCGCGGCAACCTCGTGACGGAAAACGTACCGGATGCACCACCCGCGCTGAAAGAGCGCCTGACGCGCTACGAGAATGTGCGCGGCCATGGTTTCCAGGACTGGACCGGCGAAGGCGGCATCCTGATCACGACGCGGTTTGGCGATGTCAGTCAGATCCACGAAGTGCGCTCGCCCGGCGGCGCGCGGCGCCAGCTGACCTTTTATACGGACGCCGTGGGCGGCGCGGATGTGAGCCCCGAAGGCGGCGCCTTCCTGTTCGGCAAGGATACGGGCGGGGATGAATATTATCAGAGCTACCGGTTCGATCTCGAAACCGGCGCCATCACACAATATTCTGCGCCCGGCTCGCGCAATGGCAGCGGGCTCTGGTCGGATAATGGTTCGGTCGTGGCCTGGGCGCGCACCACTGCGGGCGACCCGAATAATGACATCCTGATCGCCGATCCGGCGGATCCGGCCTCGGTGCGGGTGCTGCTGGAAGGCGAAGGCGCGATCGGCCCGGTGGACTGGTCCGCCGACGGCAAGACGTTGGTGCTGCAGCGCTACAAGTCGATTGCCAAAAGCCATATCTACAGCCTGGATGTGGAGACCGGCGTGCTGACCGAGTTCAATCCGGATGATGAGGTGTCCTATTCCGGCGCGGCGCTGCTGGCGAACGGATCAGTGCTGACCTCGACCGACAAAGGCAGCGAGTTCCGCAATCTCGTGCGCATCGCGCCGGACGGGACGGTGACCAATTATACCGGCGATCTCGACTGGGATGTCTCGGACTGGGAACTTTCTCCGGACGAGAAGACCGCCGTGTTCACGCTGAACGAAGGCGGGCTGGGCACGATACGCCTGCTGGACGTGGAAAGCGGCCTCGTGCGCCCCGGCCCGACCCTGCCGGTGGGCATCGCCAGCGGCCTCGTCTTCTCGCCAAGCGGCAACCAGGTCGGCTTCACCTTCAATGGCGCAACCAGCCCGGCGGATGCCTGGTCGTTCGACATTGCGACACTGAACCTGACGCGCTGGACCGAGGCGGAGACGGGCGGGCTGGATTCAGCGACCTTCCTGACGCCGGAAATGTTCGATTATCCGAATGCGGACGGCATGGACATTCCCGCCTTCATCTACAAGCCGGAGGGTGCGGGCCCGCATCCTGTGATCATCTCCATCCATGGCGGGCCGGAAGGCCAGGCGCGGCCGGGGTTCAATTCCACGTACCAGTATTGGGCCAAGGAGCTGGGCCTTGCTGTGGTGGTGCCAAATGTGCGCGGATCGTCCGGCTACGGAAAAACCTATGTTGGGCTGGACAATGGGCTGAACCGGAAGAAATCGGTTGAGGATATCGGCGCCCTGCTGGACTGGATCGCGGCGCAGCCGGACCTCGATGCCTCGAAGGTGGTGGTGCATGGCGGCTCGTATGGCGGCTACATGGTGCTCGCCTCGATGATCGATTACGGCGACCGGCTGGCGGCGGGCGTGAATATTGTCGGCATTTCGGACTTCAAGACCTTCCTGGAGAATACCGAGGGCTACCGCGTGGACCTGCGCCGGGCGGAATATGGCGATGAGCGCGACCCGGAAGTGGCGGCCTTCTTCGAGGCGATTTCACCGCTGGGGAATGCCGGCAAGATCACCAAGCCGCTCTTCATCATCCAAGGCTATAATGATCCGCGCGTTCCCTATACCGAGGCCGAGCAGATTCTCGTGGCGATGAAAGCCAATGACGTGAAAACCTGGTTCATGATGGCGCTGGATGAAGGCCACGGCTTCCGCAAGAAGGGCAATCGCGAAGCCCAGCGCGAAGCCGAGACCCTGTTCCTGCAGGAGGTTCTGGGCGTCGAATAGGCCCGCGGGGCGGGATGATATCCCGCCCTTTCCCCGCGGCAGCCCTAGCCGGAAAGCAGGCGCGCGCTATCTGAAGACGCACGAAGACGCACAGAGCATTGCTGTGAAAGGCCCGCCATGATCACGCTGCACCATCTCGAAAAATCCCAGTCCATCCGCATCCTCTGGCTGCTGGAAGAACTGGGCGCGCCGTATGAGATCAAACTCTATGACCGCGATCCGCAGACGCGGCTGGCGCCGGCGGACTATAAGGCGGTCTCGCCGCTGGGCACGGCGCCGGTGATCACCGACGGGGACGTGACGCTGGCCGAGACGAATGCCATCGTGGACTATATTCTGGATACGCACGATCCCGCCGGGCGGCTGCGGCCGGCGGCGGGCTCGCCGATGCGGGCGAAATACCTGTTCTGGTTCCATACCTCGCAAGGCAGCCTGCAACCGCTGCTGACCAACAAGTTCGTGATGATGGCGCTGACGACGCGCTCGCCCTTCCTGGTGAGGCCGATCGCGAAGTCTCTGGTGGGCGCGCTGGACAAGGGCTTTTTCGGGCCACGTCTTGATGCTCTGTTCCGCGAAATCGAGACAGCGCTCGGCAAGAGCAAATGGTTTGCGGGCGAGGAACTCACCGCCGCCGATATCGTGATGGGCTATTCGATGGAACTCTGCGCCCATCGGGGCGGCATGACGGAAGCGGCATTCCCGAATGCGTTCCGGTTTCTGAAGCAGATGCGGGAGTATCCGTCCTATATCCGCGCGATGGAGAAGGACGGAAAAGGAACGATCCTTCTCTAAGGAGCGCGCATGGGTGCAGCAAAGGTCATCCTGCTGAACGGGCCCGGAAGCGCGGGCAAGACCAGCCTCGCGAAAGCCTTGCAACGCCTCACGGCCAATCCGTTCCTGCACGTCTCCATGGATACGTTCCTGGAGATGCAACCTCCCCGGCACGACAATCATCCGGACACGTTCCATTGGACGACGATGGACGAAGGCGGACGGCCGCGCACAGCGTTCCGGACCGGGCCGAAAGGCGCAGCCCTGATGCGCGGGTTCCGGCAAAGCGTTGCGAGCCTTGCGGCGGAGGGCTGGAATGTGATTGCGGACGATGTTGCCGTCGCAAGCGATGTCGACGACTACCGGACGCGGCTGAAGTCTTTCGCGTTCGCGGCCGTGAAGGTGCACGCGCCGCTTGAGGTGCTGGAGGCGCGCGAGATTGCGCGCGGGGACCGGATGCACGGCCTCGCCCGGGACCAGTGGCAGCGCATCCACGCGGGCATCGATTACGACTTCGAGGTGGATACCGGGCGGCTCTCGCCGGAGGACGCAGCACAGGCGCTCTGCGAGCGTTTCGATCTTTGAAGAAGGGATAAAGTGGGGGCTTCTGTTGCCAGGCGCCCCCGGGCCCCGCCTAGGGGTCTGAAACCCTAGGAGTTAAGTCGGAAGAACCGAGCACCGCTTACGCGGCGAGCAGTTCGCCCTCAGCAAAGTTGTCGTTTGCAACTATTTGCTTTTGAGCTTCTAACGCAGCTCAAGCGAGCGAAAGCCTCGTCTTTACACGTCCGTCGACACTATTTCAGCCCCATCAGGAAACGGCCGGATTGCCGTCTTTTGGTGGAGCTGCCGGGTACCGCCCCCGGGTCCGAGCCGCTTATTACACGCGCGTTTATCGCCATAGTCCGAAGACAGGACCAATATAGGGGATAAGGGCGGGGGTTGTAAGCCCATAAAGGGTTAAGAGGCTGCCGCCGAATCCGCCGCTCAGGATGAGCCGTTCGAGGGGTACGCCTTGCATTTACCCGCCGTTGAAATGCCCATGAATGCGGATGGCGAGGGATTCGCTGACGCCGTCGACCTGCATCAGGTCTGCGACCTTCGCGCGGGAGACGCCGCGGGCGGAGCCGAAATGGTGGAGGAGTGCTTTCTTGCGCGTGGGGCCGATGCCTTCGATTTCATCCAGCGGAGATTTCACGATGTCGGCCGAGCGCCGGGCCCGGTGGGCGCCGATGGCCCAGCGGTGGGCCTCGTCGCGCAGGCGTTGCAGGTAGTAGAGGACCGGCGCGGTTTCCGGCAGCTTGAACGGCGCCCTGCCCGGCCGGAAGAACTGTTCACGCCCGGCATTGCGGTCAACGCCCTTGGCGATCGAGACGAGGGTGACATCGTCCGGGGACAGACCGATTTCGGCGAGCGCCTCGATGGTGGCATTGAGCTGGCCGAGGCCGCCATCGATCAGGACGAGATCCGGCCAGTTCTCGGTTTCGCCGGCGTCGCGTTCCTTCAGGGCGCGGGCGAAGCGGCGGCGCATGACTTCGCGCATCATGCCGAAATCATCGCCGGGCACGAGGTCGGCGTCCTTGATGTTGAACTTGCGATAGGCCGATTTGCGGAAGCCTTCCGGCCCGGCGACGACCATGCCGCCGACGGCATTTGTGCCCTGGATGTGGGAGTTGTCGTAGATCTCGATCCGGCCCGGGATCTCCGGCAGTTCGAAGACTTTCTGGACTTCCGCGAGCAGGCGTTCCTGGCTGGCGGATTCGGCGAGCTTGCGGGTCAGCGCCTCGGCGGCGTTGCGTTCGGCCTGTGTGAGGAGGTCGCGCTTCGATCCGCGCTCGGGACGGCGCAGTTCGATTTTTCGCCCGGCTTTCAGCGCGAGTGCTTCTTCGATCAGCTCGGCCTGTTCCGGCTTCTCGTTGACGAGGATGAGGCGCGGCGGCGGGCGCTTGTCGTAGAATTGCACGAGGAAGGCGGCGAGAATTTCCTCCGCCGACTGATCACGTTCATGGCGCGGGAAGTGGACGGTGGCGCCCCAGTTCTGGCCGGCGCGGATGAAGAAGACCTGCACGCAGGAGACGCCGCCATCCATCGCGATGGCGAAGACATCCGCCTCTTCGATCCCGTCGGGGTTGACGTCCTGCGTGGAGAGGACATGCGCGAGCGCGCGGATACGGTCGCGCAGCTGGGCAGCTTTTTCAAAGTCCGTCGCCTCGGCGGCCGCGTCCATTTCGGCAGCGAGGCGTTTCTGCAGGCCGGCGCCCTTCCCCCGCAGGAAATCCGCCGCTTCATCGGCAAGCTCAGTATAGTCTTCCTTCGAAACCAGCCCGACGCAAGGCGCGGCGCAGCGCTTGATCTGGTGCAGCATGCACGGACGTGTGCGGGCGGAGAAAACGCTGTCCTCGCAGGTGCGCAGGAGGAAGGCTTTCTGGAGCGTGTCGAGCGTGCGCATCACCGCGCCGGCGCTGGCGAAGGGGCCGAAATAGTCGCCCTCGTCCTGCTTCGAGCCGCGATACTTCTTGATCTGGGGCGCCTCGTGATTGCGGCGGATGAGGATGTAGGGGAAGGACTTGTCGTCGCGCAGCAGCACGTTGAAGCGGGGCTTGAGCGATTTGACGAGGCTGGCCTCGAGAAGAAGCGCCTCGGTCTCGCTTTCGGTGACGACGAATTCCATGCGGCGCGTCTGCAGGATCATCCTGGCGATGCGCTGCGTGTGGCCGCTCATGCGGGCATAGCTGGAGACGCGCGCCTTCAGGTCGCGCGCCTTGCCGACATACAGGACCTCGTCCGCCTCGCCGAACATGCGGTAGACGCCCGGCTTTGACGGCAGGCGCGTGAGATTGTCCTTGATGACATCGACGCCGCTCATGGGCGCGGCGCCGGCCTGATTCTCGCTCATGGGTCACAGATAGTCGAGGCCAGCGCCCTCCGGAAGGGCGCTAGGCCGTATAGTCTGCGACCGTCCATCCCGCGACAGCCGCCACGGTCACCATGGCGAACAGCACGCCGACAAACTGGCCGACCTGGTTCTGGCTCTCGTCGCTGCCTTTGAAATGGTGCAGCAGGAAGAACAGGACGCCGATCAGCATCAAGCCGAGCAGAACGATCCGTTCCGTTGAATCCAGCCTCTCCAGGAAAAGCCTGGCCTGACGAGCCATCTCGTCAAGATCGCGTTCCATTCCAGAGAGCGTGGAATCGAGCCGCGCCTTCCAGATACCTGTACTCATTCTAACCTCCGGGCAGCCAACAACGGCCTGAAGCTTCTGCCCGTATGAACAGAATGGCGTAATAATTTTACGGATCGGCCAATTTTTCGATCAAATTTTACCTAAACGGCGCAAACCGGGGGAAACCAAACCCATTCGCGGCTGGCCCTGCCGGGCGCCTTGCTTCGATACGGGCGCGCCGGTATGCGTGCGCCGCCTGCCCTCCTACTGAAGGACCGTCCTGCCATGGCCGCCGAACTGAAGCTTTCCGATGCCATCTCCCGCGTCAAACCATCGGCCACGATTGCCGTGACGACCAAGGCGAACGAGATGAAACGCGCCGGGATCGACGTGATTGGCCTCGGCGCCGGGGAGCCGGACTTCGACACGCCGGAAAACATCAAGGAAGCCGCCATCCGCGCCATCCGCGAAGGCAAGACGAAATACACGCCGTCGGACGGCATTCCGGAACTGAAGGAAGCGATCTGCGGGAAATTCGCCCGCGAGAACGGGCTGACTTACACGCCCGCGCAGGTGAACGTCTCGCCCGGCGGCAAGGCGGTGCTGTTCAATGCCTTCATGGCGACGCTGAATGCGGGCGATGAGGTGGTGATCCCGGCGCCTTACTGGGTGAGCTATCCGGAGATGGTGCTGCTGGCCGGCGGCACGCCAGTCACCGTGGCCTGCGGCCCGAACGCGAATTACAAGCTGACCGCCGAACAGCTGGAAGCAGCGATTACGCCGAAGACGAAATGGCTGATCCTCAACTCCCCGTCGAACCCGACCGGCGCGGCCTATACTGCGGCCGAACTCAAGGCGCTGGCGGATGTGTTGCTGCGCCATCCGCAGGTCTGGGTGCTGACCGACGATATGTATGAGCACCTAGTCTATGACGGGTTTGAATATGCGACCATCGCGCAGGTCGAACCCGCCCTGTATGACCGCACACTGACGATGAACGGCGTGTCCAAGGCCTATGCCATGACCGGCTGGCGGATCGGCTATGCGGCCGGGCCGGAGAAACTGATCGGCGCGATGCGCAAGGTGATGGACCAGTCGACCTCCAACCCCTCATCCGTCAGCCAGTGGGCGGCGGTGGAGGCGCTGAACGGCACGCAGGACTTCCTGCCCGGCTTCCGCGCCGCATATCAGGCGCGCCGGAACCTGATGGTCGAGGGCCTGAACAAGGCTGCGGGCATCATCTGCCCCAAGCCGGAAGGGGCGTTCTACGTCTATCCGTCCTGCTCCGGGCTGATCGGCAAGAAAGCCCCGTCCGGCGCCGTGATCACCGATGACAAGGTCTTCGCCAGCGAGCTACTGGAAACGGAGAAGGTCGCGCTGGTCTTCGGGGAAGCCTTCGGCCTGCCAAACACGTTCCGCATTTCCTATGCGACATCTGACGCTGTTCTGAAGGAGGCGCTGGTGCGCATCCAGCGGTTCTGCGCCAGCCTCGTATAGGCCCGGCCTATAACACTTTCGGATAATTCACATTTGAACTGGCGCAGGTGTACTACCACCTGTCAGGTTTGAAGTGATACATCTGGAAGGAGCAATTCATGGCTATCGACATTGGACTGAGCGATGCGGCGCGAAAATCGTCGGCGGACGCGCTGAAAGTGCTGCTGGGCGAAACCTACGCCCTCTATAACAAGACCCATGGCTACCACTGGAACGTGACCGGGCCGCGGTTCAACGAACTGCATGGCATGTTCATGACGCAGTATAACGAACTCTGGCTGGCGCTGGACGTGATCGCCGAGCGCATCCGCGCGCTGGGGCATTTCGCGCCGGGCTCGTCGGGCGAGCTGATCGAACACGCGACGATCAAGCCGGACAAAGGCATTCCGGAAGCCGCCGAGATGGTGAAAAATCTGGCCGCAGGGCATGAAGCCGTCAGCAAGGCGGCCAAGGCCGGCATCAAGATCGGCGAGAAGAACCACGACCCGGTCTCGGTGGACCTGTTCACTCAGCGCGCCCAAATCGCCGAGAAGACAGCCTGGATGCTGCGCGCTTCGGCTTGAAGCAGCGCCTTCCTCCTTAATCCGCTCGCCCCCGCGAAAGCGGGGGCCGCGCTTGGCGAAAGAGAACATCCCTCGATCCCCGCCTTCGCGGGGATGAGTGGGGAGAGGGCCGGGTCTAACTTTTCAGTGAGACGCCGAGCCCCCGCGCCAGGGCCGTCATCGCGTCGCGCATATACTGTTTCGTGATCCCCAAGCCGGGATATTGCATGAAGGCATGCGGCGCGCCGGGATAGACGTGCAGCTCGACCGGTACGCCGTCCGCCATCAGGCGTTTGGCATAATCGAGGTTTTCTTCCGTGAACAGATCAAGCGCGCCGGTGGCCATGAAAACGGGCGGCAGGCCTTTCAGGCTTTCCGCGCGCGCAGCGGCGGCATAGGGCGAAACGCCGACACTGCCCGGCGGCTGGCCGAGCAGCGCGGCCCAGCCGAAATGGTTGGACTGGTTGTTCCAGACAAATTCGCCATACATTGACGAGAGGTCCGTGCGCACGGCGGTGCGGTCGTCGATCATCGGGAAGATCAGCTGCTGGTGGCAGAAGCGGTATTCACCCCGGTCACGCACGAGAAGCGCAAGCGCGGCGGCGAGCCCTCCCCCGGCGCTTTCGCCCGCCACGGCGAGGCGTGCCGGGTCGATACCGAGTTCGCCCGCATGAGTCACGGCCCAGGCCAACGCCGCATAGGCATCCTCGACATTGCCGGGATATGCCGTCTCCGGCGCAAGCCGGTAGGCCGGGGCGATGACGACCGCATCGAACGCATCGGCCCAGAGCGCGCATTGCGGGCCCATGAATTCCGGATTGCCCATGACATAGCCACCGCCATGCAGGTGGAGCACGGCCGGGCGGAGGGCGGCGCCCTGCTTGCGGCGGTAGAGCTTGGTGCGGATCGGCGGCGCGCCTGCGGAGCCGGGAATGTAGCGCTCCTCAACCCCGACCGTTTCCGGAAAGGGCGGCAGCTGCGCCAGCATGGCCGCCCGCGCCGCGCGGATGGGGGCGAGCATTTCGGCATTGACCGTTACGGTCGGCACGGCGTCCAGAAAGGGCAGCAGGTCCGGGTCGACCAGATGGCGGGATGACATGCGCGGTTTCCTCCGATGCTTTTGGCAAGCCTCTCCGATCCGCGCGGCGGGGTCGAGCCATGACGCAGCGGCGGGGCGTTCTAATAAGCGTAGTCGAACCTGACTTCGATCCGCTGGTTGAGCGGCTCCGGCACTTCGTCTTCCGTGAACACGGTCGGACGGCTCTCACCATAGCCTTCGGATGTGATCAGGACCGCATTGATGCCGCGCGTCATCAGCCAGTTCGCGACATCCCTCGCCCAGCGCCGGCTGAGTTCGAGGTTGGCCTGAGCATCCCCGACACTGTCCGTGTGCGCCTCAATCGTCACCCGGACGACAGTGCCCCGCGCGAGGGCATTCTCCAGCTCCGTTTCGAAGGCGGGGGTGAAAATCGACTCGCGATCGGTGACATAGAGAACGGTTGTGACGTCCGGCTGTGTGATCGCCGGAGGTGGTGGCGGAGGCGGTGGCGGCGCGAAGACGTCATCCGGCGACGAGGTCTCCGGCATGGATTCCACTTCCGCACCCTCTTCCGGCGGCGGCATGCTGCGGCGGGTCGGCGGCGGCGCTGCGGCCGGCTCGATGCCGGGCTCGGGCGCCTCGCTGACATTCTCCAGCGGGAAAGCCGTACGGTAGAGCGAGCAGTCCTTGCTCGGCGGTGTCACGGCCGTATTCACCCGGAAATATTCCAGCCCGTCCGGCAGGCTGCCATAGCGGCGGCGTTCCAGCGCGCGCAGCTCCGGATTGGCTTCGGCCAGCGCACACACGATGTCGCCGAGCACGAAGGGATTGTCGGAATAGTAATTGTGCCCGAGCCCGAACAGTTCGGTGGCGATGCCGGTGGCATCTACGGTCTGGTAGGACGGATTGGCGCGGATGAACGGCTTATCGCCATTGGTGTCGCCGAGGCGCGGCTTGCTGTTGATGATCTCGGAGACGTGCAGCGCCCGGTCAGCATCAGACGTATAGATCGTGACGTTGGCTTTCAGGTTGTCGAGAATGCCGGTGGTGGCCTCGAAGATATCGACATCGACATCGGCGGCCACGAGAATGATCCGGAACTCGAGGTCGTCGCGGCCATGGCGTTCGAGATAATCCGCCGCATAGGATTCCAGCGCCTTGGTCAGGATGCGGTTGCCCATCGAGTGCGCAACGATGTTGACGCGCGTGATCTCCGCATTGTCGGTGATCACGTCGAGGAACTCTTCCAGATAGGGCGCCGCTCCGAACGAACGGTCCTGGTCGCCCCGATAATCCTCAATGGAGACTTTCCCGGCGGACGGCCAGCTGAACAGGACCGGCACGCCCACATCAAAAACGCCGCGGCGTGAGAGATCGACAGAGAGCTGCGCCGACCGGATCAGGGCATCGTCGAACGGCGTGTTGAACCCGTGGACGAAGAGCAGCACCGAGTCCGAATTGCGGCTGGCCAGGGCATTGTCCATTTCCGTCAGGAAGGCATCGCTGCCGGCTTTGGTGATCCGCGTCAGAAAAACATATTTGGCGAGTTCATCCGGCTCTTCCGGCGGCGGGCCTTCGAGGATCGGCGTCTCGCCCCGGTCGCGCGTGCCGCCTTCCTCGATCAGCTTGGGCAGCCAGATATCGGCGCGGCCGTATTGCAACCGCTGGGCGTCCTGCGAGGTGAAGTCCTTGACATCCGCTTCTTCGGCGAGGCCGGGCTCGCGCCCTTCAAGGTTGAGCTCGCGGTTGGTGCCGAACAGGACACGGACACAATCGACGGCATTGACGGTGGTGGGGGTCAGGAGCTGGACGCAATCGGTCCCGAACTGGGGATGATATTTCGTCGGCTTGGGCTGCATCATGAACCAGGCCGCCGTGCCGCCTGCCCCGGCGAGCACAAGCAGTAATACTGCCAGAAGGATCCACCGCATCTGTCCCACCGCGCTGCTTCACGGTTGAAACATCACATGCCCCCCTTCAATTCAAGTCTTGAGGCGAGCCTTCGAGAAAGCCGTTGACAGATTTGCCCGTCATGCGACGAGATCGGCGCGAATGACACTGACCGTTCTTTCCGGCCGCGACCGCAGCGAAGACCTTGGTGAGGGGGTCTTCCTGCACGTGTTCACGCGCAGCGATGATGCCCGTCTGAGCGCCTTCTTCAAGGCCTATGACGCCGCCTTCATCCTGACGGACGAGAAGGAAGACCTGGACGGGTTCAAGGCCTGTCTCGACCTGAACACCGGCGCGGCCTATGCGCGCCTGTCGGGTCTGTACGGCCCCTACCGCGAACTTGTGCTGCTGCTGACCGAGGGCGCCGATGGCCGCGTGCTTGGCGCGGCCAACTTCATCGCCTTTGCGGGCGATGGCACGGATCCCTCGATTTCACTCAGCTATATCTTCGTGGACGCCGCCGAGCGCAAGCGCGGTCACTTTTCCCGGCTGATGGCGCTGGTGAAGGCCGAAGCGAAAGCCTCTTTCGACTGGCCGGGCGCGGCGCCGGAGCCGCTGATCTTCATCGAGATGAACGATCCCGTGAACATGGCGCCGGAGGACTATGCCCTCGACAGCCAGCATGCCGGGTTGGACCAGGTGGACCGGCTGAAAATCTGGGAGCGGCGCGGCGCGCAGATTGTCGGCATGCCATACCGCCAGCCGCCCCTGTCCGATGAGCAGACGGCCGAGTCCGAACTGCTGCTGGGTGTGCTCGGCGCCGGCAGCGACACGCTGGATGCCTGCCGTCTCGCGCGCCACATGCGCCGCTTTTTTGGTGTCACCGTGCTCAAGGGCGCCGACCCGGCGGGGTCACCGGTTGCAGCCACCCAGCTTTCCCGTCTGGATGAGGCGTGCGTACGCGGCGAGTTCGTGCCGCTGACGGGGTTTGAGACAATACTCGCAGAGGCCGCACGTGTGCGCCGGGACCGAGCGGCGCCGGCGTGACGCCGGCGGGGACATCAGGGGGCGCGGTCATGACCGGTGCAGCAAACGGCCGGGAAGACTTCGAAGAGTGCGAGGACCGTTCGCTCTACTTCACGCTGTCCCTCTACATCTCGGAGAAGAAAGTCACCGCCGCGATGGGCCGCCCTCTCGCGCCGGAGATGCTGCGCAGGTTCCAGCCGGGCTACCGCTCCAGCAAGCGGTTGCGCGACGCGGTTGAGCCCCTGTTTAACGACATTGCCGACCGCGAACGTCTGGGCGCGGTGGATGACTTCCTGCTGGACACGCTCTGCCCGCGCGCCGGGGAGTTCATCGAAGTCACCGCGCCCGCCGAAATCGAATGGATGACCGAAGGGCGCCGCTTCATTGCCACGCCGCCCGGCCTCGGCAAGACGCGCCTGCTGCGCGTGCGCCGATTCTGGTACACGCATGCCAACGGGGCGATCGGGTATCACCTCTCCTTCCGCTACAATTACGACCATACGCCGGGAGACTTCTACTTCCTCTCGCTGATCCAGAAGCTGGCGGCGCCAAAGGAATTCTCCGCGCCGGAACGGCCCGAAGGCAGCCCGCCGATCCGCCCGACCGACGAGATAACCGGCCTTGCCCCACTCGACCTGATCAAGGTGAAGGGCGATGCGGGCAAGACGGAGAGTTTCTGGCAATATGTGCGCGATGTTTTCGAGGCGGATGCCGGCGACCTATTTACAAAACTGAAAGCGGCGTTTCCTGCCGCGAAGGGCGCGAAGACGATTGAACCGGCGTTTGGAAATCTCGTCTCCGAGGCGCCGTTCATCGAAGTGCCGGGCCTGATGATGCCGGTGTCGCGCCTGATGTTCTTCTTCGAGGACAAGACCTTCTTCCGGCGCCTGCTGCCCGAGCCTGATCCGGAAACCGGGCAGATACCGCCGCGCACGATGATGGTGCAGGAAGGCTGCTACCTGCCCTATCAGGAAAAGCTGGAAGGCCTGAACCCGAAGACCCAGGTGGATGTGCCCGAAGTGCGTCTCGGCGATGATTACTGGCACTGGGTCATCCACCGGCCGGACTATGATCAGTTTACGGATGAGCAGATCGCGGCGGGCCGCAAGGCGATCCCCGCGATGGAAGACCGCCGCCGGCAGGACTGCCTGCAATACCTGTTTGTCGCCGGCTTCAACCAGAACATCATCGACTTCATGAACCAGGATCCGTCCGAAATCCTGGACTCCACTGACCCGATCTATCCGGCCAACGAGGAGCAGGCCGCCGAGCGCAAGTTTGCCCGCTTCGCCAATCCGCGCGCGCTGATCACCTATGTCGAAAAGGCGCGCAGCCTTGAGGCCGCCAACGACTTCATCGGCACCTGCCCCTACGCCTTCATGATCCACGCCGTGTCGATGCACAACGAGTTCATGACCCGCGAATACGAGGCCTCGGCCTTCGAGGTGATCGGACGGGTTGAGGACGCCGGCAACAAGGGCCGCCTGAAGGAAGCCGCCGAGGCCTTCTACGCCTTCCGCACCGGCGACTATGCCGCCTATTACCGCGACCGCTACATGAACGTGTTCCGGTATGACACCGAGAGCGAAGTGTTCGAGAAGATGACCCAGCTGCGCGGCATCGGCCGGCGCAATGATTATATCGAACGCCTCATCTCCAACATGGAAAGCCAGACCCGCGACCGCGAAGCGCGCATCAACAAGCGCGACGAGAACGCAATGAACCTGATGCTGGGCGCATTGGGCCTGTTCGGCTTCTTCCAGCTAACCTTCCAATGGTCGACAACGCTGGACACCAAAGACGGGATGGTGACCGACGAACCGTCGCTGGACTGGACACCGCCCTTCGTGCACCTCGACGGGCTCGACTGGTCAAGCGCGTCCGGAATGATTGCCGGCGCCACCTTCTACGCCTCGGCCCTGTTCACGGCGATCCTGCTTGGCTATGTGGGTTGGCGCATCTATCGTAGCTTTCGTCCCTAGAGCCACGGTCTGATCTCCGGGCAAAAGAAAGCCCGGCAGCATCTTGCGACGCGCCGGGCTGAAAGTGGGGCCCTGTTAGGGGGGAGGAAACGCCCAATCGGAAAGATCGGGTTATGCCCAGGACCCATGGCATAGACCCTACATAGGAGGGTTACGCTGCAATGCAACATGCGCCGCCGCAGGTCACGCATGCACTTTTGCATGGTGCGTCCAATTTTCGGGAACATTAACGCATGGACAGCTTGCGCAGCGGCTCTGTCTCTGTGGTCAGGAAGTCCCGGAAGGCCGCAACCCGTTTGGAACGGCGTAAGTCACTGGGATATATGAAATAAAGGTCGAAAGTCGGGCCTGTAATATCCGGCAATACCCGCACCAGGCGCGGCAGGGCATTGGCCATATAATCGGGCAGATCAGCGATTCCGAGCCCCGCATCCACGGCCCTCATCATCGCAAACACGTTATTCACCTTGAGGGTGGCCGGACGCGGGGGTGCGTCATCGCGCCCTACCCGGCAGGCGAAGCTCATCTCCTGCAACGGGGTCGATTCATCGCCGTAAGCGATGATCCGGTGATTATCGAGGTCCTGCGGGGTGCGGGGCACGCCGTGCGTCTTCAGGTATTCCGGCGAGGCATAGAGGTTGGTGAACACCGAACCGAGCTTGCGCTGGATCAGATCCGCCTTTTCAGCGGCCCAGAGCCGGATGGCGCATTCGGCCTCCAGTTTCAGCAGGTCATACTCGCGCTGGTCGTCCAGGCGCAGGTCGAGGTGTAGGTCCGGGTGGCGGCGCACGAACCCGCCGAGGCGCGGCACCAGCCAGACCGAGCCGAACGCCACCGGCGCCGAGACGATCAGCTCGCCCTGCGGCGTTTCCTGCTGGTCCTTCAGGGCGGTATTGGCCGAATGCGCGGCGGCGGCCATGTCGACCGTCGAGCGGAACAGCGTATGGCCGCTGTCGGTGAGCACCAGCCCGCGCGCATGGCGCTGGAACAGGGATACGCCGAGCTGTTCTTCCAGCGCCGCGATCTGGCGAGAGACGGCCGACTGCGAGATGCCAAGCCGCTCACCGGCGAGCGTCAGGCTCCCGGCTTCTGCGGCGGCGTGAAATGATCTGAGCTTGCCCCAATCCATCGAAGCCTTGTGCACGCGCCGGACTCGCGCCGCAAGAGTCCGATTTAGCCTCCACTCGCCTGCGCTGCGGCCTGCCTTGTGCCGATAGATTGCCCAAGCGCGGCGATCTCCGACAGTAGAAGGTCCAGGTCCGAAACCCGCGTGCGATGGTTGGTGAGGTTGACCCTGATGGCCGTCGCCCCGCCAAGCCGCGTGGTCGACGGCGCGGCAAGGCCCAGCTCCTGCAGGCGGATGACGATCTCCTCGTTGAGCGCGTCCAGCGCGGCGCCGTCGAAGCCTTCGGCGCGGTAGCGGAAACAGCAGATATTGAGCGACACCGGCGCCAGCAACTCAAACTGCGGGTCAGCGGCCACCTTCCCGGCCAGATACGCCGCCTGCGCACAATTGGCCGCGATGGCCGCGCCGAGTCGCGCCGTGCCGAAGCCGGTAATCTGCGACCAGACTTTCAGGGCGCGAAAGCCGCGCGAGAGTTCCGGACCGTATTCCACGGGCCAGGGATTTCCTGCGGCAAGGCCGCGCGCATTGCCCTTGAGATAATCCGGCCGGTCGGAGAAAGCCTGCCGGTGCAGCGCCTCGTCGCGCACGAGCACGCAGCCCGCGTCATAATTCACGTGCAGCCATTTATGGAAATCGAAGGCCAGCGAGTCCGCCCGCGCGATGGCGGCGAAACGCAGCGCGATATCCGGCAAGAGCGTGCCCAGCGCCCCGAAGGCCCCATCGACGTGGAACCAGAGATTTTCAGCCGCCGCGATACCGGCAAGCTCCGTAAGCGGATCAGTGGCGCCGGTATTGACCGTGCCCGCCGTGCCGATGATCACGAAGGGCTCAAGGCCGGCGTCCCGGTCGGCCTGTATGGCCGCGCACAAGGCTCCGGTATCCATTTCGAACTGGTCGTTTACCGGAATGCGGCGCAGCGCATCGCTGCCCATTCCGAGAATATCAAACGCCCGTGTATTGCACGCATGCGCCTCCGCGGACGCATAACCGACAAGGCGCGCTGGCCCGAGCCCGACCTTGCGGCTGGCGAAGGCGAGGCGGGCATCGCGCGCCGTCTTCAGCGCAATGACCGTCGCCAGCGATGTGCCCGATACGATCAGCCCGCTGGCGCCGTCTGGAAAGCCGAAGAGTTCGCGGCACCAGCGGATCACCTGCCGCTCGACATAGATGGCGCCATGGTCGCGCCCGCCCGCATTGGAATTCAGAGCCGACGCCGTGATCTCCGCCAGCAGGTTCTGCGGCGTGCCGGCACCATGCACCCAGCCGAAGAAGCGCGGATGTGTATTGCCGACGCCGTAAGGCAGCAGCGCGGCGAGCTGTGCCGCGATCTCGGATTCGCTTTGCTCCGCCTCCGGCAGGGGCTGGTCGAACGCGGCTTTCATGTCCGCCGGAAACGGCGTCCACACCCTGCCCTCGCGCGCGGCCTGCATCTTGTCCATCGCGGCGTCGAGCAGCGCATGGGCGGTCTCGCGGAAAGCGGGCCAGTCGGCGGGGTCGAGGCCCGCCTGAAGCGCAGACGGTTTCTTGTCAGTCATGGGCGTGGCTCCGGGAACTGCCTGCCTACTTATCCCGCGCGCAGAACGGCGCAATCCATCGGCGCCCGGCCCTGTGGTTCGATCCCCCCTGGGGGTGTAGGCAGCCGGGCCGGACTGGGGCAATCTGCCGGGCAGTTCAACTGTCCGGAGGGCCCTTTCATGCGCCATTCTGTTCTCGCCGCCGCCGCGTTCCTGACCACCGCCCTGCCCGCCTCGGCTGAGACCTGGGGCGTCAGCGACGCGCCCAGCCGACTGTCCACTGGCCAGTGGACGTGCATTCTATGGCATGGAAACGGCCCGCCGATGATGAACATCACCCTGATGGACGACCGGAACTATATTACCGTTGCGGCGCCGCAGTTCGCTGCTGTGGCGGACGGAGACGAGGCGCGCATCGATTATGCTACCGGGCGCGGGGGCACCATTGCGCTTAGCAAGGCTGCGGACCTGCCCGAAGCGGTTTTCGTCTTCTTTCCGGACGGGATGGTTGATGCGATCCTCGACCAATTTCGGGCGGAAGGCACCTTCACCCTCACGTCCGGCGAGGCCAGCGCCAGCTTTCCGGTCCCCGGCCTCGACAGCGGGATTGCGCAGCTGAAAGCCTGCGCGGACGCTATTCCAGAGGCGGAAGCCGAGTGAGCCTACTCTCCTACTGGCTCGCCCAGAGGATGCGCGCGATCCATGAAATTTCGGAGGGCCTGAACTCGCGGGAGGGGTAATCCGGATTGAGCGAGGCGAGCTCGATCAGGCGGGTATTCCTCCGGGCAAGGACTTTAGCCATCACTTCGCCCTCATTGGTTTTCGCCACGACGCGGTCGCCCGTCTTCACCTCGGCGCCGGGCGCCACGATGATCCGGTCTCCGGCGCGGTAGGCGGGCTCCATCGAATCGCCGCTGATCTGCAGGGCATAGACCGTCTCGGTGCCGAGACCGGGAAAGCGCACATCGTCCCAGCCCGCGCCGACCGGGAAGCCGGCATCGTCGAAGAAGCCATCCTGCCCGGCCTGCGCAAAACCGATCAGCGGCGCCGAGCCACCCCTTCGCCCCTCGACCAGCGCGGCGAAATCATCAAAGCCTGCGCCGACCGCGTCCAGCACGCGCGCCAGGCTCTCGGTCGTCGGCCAGCGGGGGCGGCCGTCCGGACCTTCGCGCTTGGAAGGATTGAAACTGGTCGGGTCCAGGCCCGCGCGCCGGGCAAGGCCCGATGCCGTGAGACCATGATGCGACGCCAGCTGGTCCAGCCCGCGCCAGATATCCTTGTGCTGCATGGTACGGCCTCAAGAGGTTGTGGAAATATTCCTATACTAGGAATAATCCCCTATCGTCAACGCTTCGGCGCTGACCAATCCGAGGGCGGCACATCCCGGCGCCTCAGCCGTAGCGCGAGGCCAATGGCCACGCCCGCGCCGATGGCGACCGTCAGGTCCGCCACAACGGTCAGCACCAGCGTCAGGACCAGCAGCACACGGTCTTCCACGGGCAGCTTTGCATAGGACTTCCACTTGTGCGGCTCGCTCATGTTCCAGGCGGTGAGGATCAGTAGGCCCGCCAGCGCCGGCAGAACCAGTTCGCCCACAAGCGGCGCGGCGAACAGCATCACCAGCAGGATCACCAGCGCGTGGACGAGACCGGCCACAGGTGTCCTCCCGCCCGCCCTCACATTGGTGGCTGTGCGCGCGATGGCGCCGGTGGCGGGCAGGCCGCCGAACAGGCTGGAGCCGATATTCGCCGCGCCCTGCGCAATCAGCTCTGCATTCGGTCGATGTTTCCCTTCGATCATACGGTCCGCCACCATCGCCGAGAGCAGCGACTCGACCCCGGCGAGGAAGGCGATGACCAGCGCAGACGGAAGCAGTTCCTGAAGCCGCCCCAGGTTGATGTCCGGAACAGTCGGCATCGGCAGATGGCCCGGCAGGGCGCCAAAACGGCTGGTGATTGTCTCCACCGGCAATGCGAACAGGAAGGCCGCAACAGAGGTCAGCCCGACCGCCACGATCAGGCCCGGCCATTTGGGCGCGAGGCGGCGCAAGACCACGATCAGGGCCATCGTCGCCAGTCCAATGCCGAGCGCCGCAAGATTCAGCGTGTCTCGGCCCGCCCACAAAGCCGGCAGCTTGTGCAGGAAATCCGCTGGAAGGTTCGCGATCTCGAGACCGAACAGGTCCTTCAGCTGGCTGGTTGCAATGATGACCGCGATGCCGATGGTGAACCCATTGACCACCGCTTCAGGGATGAACTGGATCAGGTTGCCCGCCCGCAGGAACCCTGCAATCAGCAGGATCACGCCGGCCATCAGCGTAGCGAGCACCAGGCCGTCATAGCCGTGATGCGCGATGACGCCGTAGACTACGACGATGAAGGCGCCAGTCGGTCCGCCGATCTGCACGCGGCTGCCGCCGAGCAGCGAAATGAGGAAGCCCGCAATGATCGCCGTGACGAGACCCGCAGCCGGATCGGCCCCAGAGGCAATTGCAATTGCCAGACTGAGCGGCAACGCGACCATTGCGACTGTCACGCCAGCAAAGGCATCGGCCGCAAACAGCGGCCAGCTATAATTCTTGAGGGTCGTAAGAAGGTTTGGTTTCACGGGCGCTGGCGGGCGGGGGCATTGGGCCAGCGTCCGTACTGGGATGACCTGTTATCTCAACTATGCGCAAACGCGATGTGACACAGCTTCACAGGCACAAAACCTAGCGCAAGCTGCGCTTCGGTTTGAGCGTCATCCGGACCGGCATGCCGCCGATACGGCCGTCCGGCACAAGATTCTTCTGCCCCACGCCATAAACCCGCGCTTCCCCGATGGCGAAGGCCATGCAGCCTTCCGGGAAGACCTTGCCGAACGCCGCATCAAGCACGTTCAGCCCCCCCGCGAAGGCGCCCATCGCCGGCATCACGAGCCGCGCGCCGTCGGTCGCAAAGCAGCGCCGCCGCACGGTGCGCCCGCGCCCGGCCACCTTAACGACCGGATGCAGGTGGCCCGCGATTTCACCCGCCTCGCCTTCCGGTTCGTGCCGGAAAACAAGCGGGCCGATACGCAGCACTTTCGCGGCACGGCCACCGAGATGTGCGGGAGGATCAGGATCATGGTTGCCCTCGACCCAGATCCAGTCATGCGCGCTGGTCAGCGCGCGAATACGTTCGGCATAGAGGCCCGGCAGCCGGGCTTCAGAATGCCGGTCATGGAAACTGTCGCCCAGCGAGATCACTGTTTCGGGGCGCAGCTCCGCACACAGCTGCTCGACCCGCGCCAGCGTCGCGCCTGTGTCATACGGTGGCAGCATCTGGCCGGCGGAAGCATAGTTCGACCCTTTCTCGAGGTGCAGGTCCGAGACAACCAGCAGCCGCTGCGCCGGCCACCAGAGGCCGCCCTCGGGCAAAGGCGTGAGCATCTCTCCCGCAAGATGCAGCAGGGTCTGGCTGGGCTGAGTCGCGGCGACGGTCATGGGCACGACATTGGCGCTGATGATCACGCCTGGTCAACGCGCGAAAATGCGTATTGCTTTTCGATATGTGCCCCGGTATCGAAGCGACAGGGTGAGTTGAAGCACAGAACAAGAAACGGAATAAGCAAAGTGCTAAGCTCGCGCCCGGACCTGCCGGCGCTTCGAGCCCGTTTCGGTGAAACAGGCCGGGTGCTGATCCCAGATATTTTTGAACCGCGCTTTGCCCAGGCCGTGCTGGACGCGGCCGCGGCGCATGCCGGATGGCTGCTGGTCACGCGCGTTGAAGGCGCGCACCGCGAGTTTGACGCCGCACAGCTCGCGCAGGTGCCGAAAGACAGGCTGGAGCCGCTGGAAGTCCTCGTGGCGCAGGAAGCGCGGCGCGGTTTCCAATACCGGTTCGAGCGCCATCTGCTTTACGACAATCTCCGCGCCGGCGACCTGCCCGAAGGCCCGCTGCGCACCATGGCCGAACAGCTGAATTCGACGCCCTTCCTCCGCCTCCTGCACGACATCATGGGCGCGCAGTTCGTGCCCGGCGAGACTTTCTGCGACGGCCAGCTTACACGCTACCGGCCCGGCCATTTCCTGACCTCGCACGATGACGAGCTGCCGGAGTTCCGGCGGATCGCGGCTTTCGTGCTGAACCTGACGCCGAAATGGAGCGCCGATCTCGGCGGCCTCCTGATGTTCACCGATGATGACGGCCATGTAGCCGAAGCCTTCACGCCGAAATTCAACACCCTGTCCTTCTTCCGGGTGCCCCAGCCTCATGCGGTCAGCGTGGTTGCCCCCTTCGCCGAAGGGGCCCGTCATGCCGTCACCGGCTGGCTGCGCCATGGCCCGCCGCCGGGCTGAGTGTGACAACTTGCTATCGAGAATGAGAATAAGTTGCATTAGCGGTTGACCCCCGAAAATCAGGCTCGTATTGCGACTGAGAATAATTCGCAATTTCGATACGGGGTCCTACATCATGAAACACTCTCTCGCGGGGCGCACCGCCCTGGGAAGCGCGCTGCTTGCCGCTGTTTTTTCCGGCCAGATGGCGCTCGCCCAGGGCGCCGAACCGGCGGCAACAACGGCGGACGACATCTCCGCTTCCGCAAACCAGATGCGGATGTCGGAAGTGGTCGTGACGGCCGCCGGGTATGAGCAGAAACTCGTTGATGCGCCCGCCAGTATCAGTGTGGTGAGCCCCGCGCAGCTGAAGGAGCGGCCTTACCTGACGCTGATCGATGCGGTCCGCGACCTGGAAGGCGTCGATGTCGGCGAAACCTCGGACAAGACGGGCCAGCGCACGATCAGCATGCGCGGCATGGGCTCGGACTACACACTCATCCTCGTCAACGGCCGGCGCCAGAACAATCACGGCGACATCTACCCGAACAATTTCGGCGGCAACCAGTTCAACCATATCCCGCCGCTCGACACGATCGAACGGATTGAAGTCATCCGCGGCCCGGCTTCCACGCTCTATGGCTCGGACGCGCTGGGCGGTGTGATCAACATCATCACTAAGAAGGTCGAAGACCGCTGGACCGGCTCGGGCACCGTCAGCCGCAGCTTCCAGGAGAATGACGATTTCGGAGACGACACGACGGTCGACCTCTACCTGTCCGGCCCCGTCATACAGGACAGGTTGAACTTCGCCGCGCGCGGCAGCTGGTATCAGCGCGATGCCTCAAACCCCGTCTATGAACCGGTGACCGACCCGGCCGGCAATGTCGTGGACCGCTCGCTCGGCTTCGGCGGCGGCGGCAAGACGGTCGACAACACGAACATCTCCTATGGCGGCACGCTGACCTGGCTGGTGTCCGCCAACCAGGCCCTCATCTTCGACTATGATGCCTCGAAGCAGGAATACGACAACAAGATCAAGATCAACGATTCCGGGGTCGAAGAATACCCGGTCGGCACGGTCGACAATATCAACAGCATCTTCTCGGCCGGGAATTTCTGTCTTGGCGCCACCGGCAATGCGACCACCTGCGCCGCCAATGGCGGCACCTGGACGCGCCGCGCCAATCCGCGCGCGGGCTACAGCCCCTCGCAGGAATTCACGCGCGACGGCTGGTCGCTTTCCCATGACGGCGAGTGGGGCTTCGGCAACAGCATGGTCTCGCTGGCCTACGTCGCCACCAACAATGATGGCCGCACCCTGCCCTTCACGGTCGCGGAGCGCGATCAGCTGCTCGAGATGATCGACGGCACCGGCATCTATGCCGGGCTGACGCTGGACGAGCGGCGTGCGATTGCCGAGGAGACTTTCCTGCCGCGCCCGAAACGCACACTGGAAAGTGATCAGTACACGCTCGATGCGAAGCTCGACATGCCGTTCGAGTATGCAGGCAAGCACGTTGTCGTCGTCGGCGGTCAGGTCATCCGCGGTGAGCTGACAGACGGCGTCTTCGGCATGGAAGACGGCACCACAAGCGAAGCGCAGGAGCATAACATGTTCTCGCTGTTCGCCGAGGACACCTGGCAGCCGGTCGAGCCGTTCTCGATCACCGGCGGCGTGCGCTATGACAATCACGACACGTTCGGCGACCAGTTCAGCCCGCGCCTCTACGGCGTTTATACCGTCTCGCCGAGCTGGACGATCAAGGGCGGCGTCAGCACGGGCTTCAAGACACCGAAAACGACGCAGCTCTATGACGGCGTGGTCGGCTTCGGCGGCCAGGGCACCTCGCCGATGTATGGCAACCCGGATCTCGAGCCGGAGACCAGCACGAGCACCGAGCTTGCCGTCTACTGGCAGCATTCCGCAGGCCACAACTTCAATGCCACGGTCTTCCACAACAAGTTCGAGGACAAGATCACCTCGCAGCCCTGTGGCCCGGGTCTGGTCCAGAGCTGCGCCAGCGCCGGCGAATATGCCGATCTCGGCTACGGCCCGAGCAGCCGCACGCTGAACATCGACGAAGTGGTGATCGAGGGCGCCGAGATTGCCGGCCTCTATGAAATCTTCGACAACCTGACCTTCCGGGCCAATTATACGTATACGGACAGTGAGCAGAAGAGCGGCGCCGAGGCCGGCCTGCCGCTGACCAACACGGCGAAGAACATGGCGAACGCCACACTGAGCTGGCAGATCACCGAAGCCTTGAGCACGTCGCTGTCCGCCGAGTCCCGCTCCAAACGCTATCGCGGCGTCGACAGCGTCACCGGAGAGCATCTCTACTACAAGGACTACACGGTCCTGAATCTCGGGGCGCAGTACCGCCTCAATGACAGCGTCACAATCACCGGCCGCGTGAACAACCTGCTGGATGAGGATTTCACCTCCTACCAGTACAGTTTTATCGACAATGGCGACGGCACCTACACGCTCTCGACGCAGGACGATTACAACAACAAGGACAAGGCCCGCAGTTTCTGGGTCAGCATCAACGCAAGATTCTGAGGCAGAAGCCTCGGGACAGGACCGTCTCTTCTTTCCTCCCGGAAACGTTCCTGATCGGGCCGCCGCACTGCGGTGGCCCTTTTTTTGGTTCAGCCCATCGCGTCGCGCACGAGGTCGTCTTCCGCCTCGCGCAGCACAGCCTCCACGGCGGAGGCGCCGTGGACCGGCTCGCGGCCGACTTCCAGCATCACAGGCACCGCGAACGGGCTGATCCGGTCCAGCCGTTGATGGACGATACGTCCCTCGACCCGCACCAACATATCCGCGAGGCGGCGCACGTCCAGAAGGCCGGTGGCGGCGTCCTGCCTTGCGGCCTGCAGCAGGATATGATCCGGCTCATGGCTGCGCAGAACGTCATAGATGAGGTCCGCCGAGAACATCACCTGCCGCGTATTTTTCTCCGACCCCGGAAGGTTGCGATGGATCAGCCCGGAAATCTGCGCGCAATGCCCGAAGGTGCGTTTCATCAGCGCGCTTTCGTCCAGCCATTCTTCAAGGTCGTCGCCCAGCATGTCAGGATGGAACACGGCGTCCATATCAAGGCCGCGCATGTCCTCCAGTCCCCAGACCGCCATCGCATATTCACTGGCGACGAAACCACTCGGCTTTGCGCCCATCCGCTCCAGCCGCCGTGTCACCAGCATGCCCAGCGTCTGGTGCGCGAGGCGGCCTTCGAAAGGATAGGTGACAAGATAATGCCGCCCCCCGCGCGGGAAGGTTTCGACCAACAGGTGGTCCGCAGGCGGAATGGCGGATTTCAGCGCCTGAATCTCGAACCATTCCCGCACCGGGTCAGGCAGATCGCGCCATTGCTCCGGATCGTGGATCATCTTGCGCACACGGTCCGCAAGGAAAGTCGTCAGCGGAAACTTGCCGCCATTATAGGTGGGGATCGCCGGCGAATCCGATTGCGCCCGCATCACCAGCGCGTCCATCCCGCTGATGCCGACAAGGCGCAGGATTTCCCCGCCGAACAGGAACGTGTCGCCCGGCGTCAGCAGGCTGATGAAATACTCTTCCATCTCGCCCAGCTTGCGACCGGCGCGCAAAGCACGTTTCTCGCCGCCTTCCCCTGCCTTGCCTGCAAAACTCGCCAGGCGTACCGACAGCATCGGCGCCTCGATGATGGCGCCGACATTCATCCGGTGCGCCTGCTTGTCGCGCGGCGTCCGCGCCACCCACAGGCCATCACTGCGCCGTACGATCCTGTGGAACCGGTCATAGGTCTTCAGCGCATAGCCGCCGGTCGCGACGAAATCCGTGATCCGTTCGAAGGTCTCCCAATCAAGGTCCGAATAGGGCGCGGCGCGGCGCACTTCGTCATACAGCGCGTCCAGCCGAAAGCCCTCGCCGCAAGCCCGGCCCATGATGTGCTGGGCGAGGATATCGAGCGCGCCGGCCCGTACGCCTTCCCCGTCGATCTCGCCCGCCTCCACGGCGGCTTCCGCCGCGCGGCATTCCAGAACCTCGAACCGGTTCGTCGGTACAAGGACGGCCTTGCTCGCCTCATCCATCCGGTGATTGGCCCGCCCGATCCGCTGCATCAACCGGGCGGCGCCCTTCGGCGCGCCCATCTGGATCACGAGATCGACCTCGCCCCAGTCAATACCCAGATCAAGCGTCGAGGTACAGACCACTGCCTTCAGCTGCCCCGCCGCCATCGCCGCCTCGACCCGCTGGCGCTGCTCGCGCGCGAGCGAGCCGTGATGCAGCGCAATCGGCAGGCCGTCCTCATTGGCGCTCCAGAGTTCCTGGAACATCACCTCCGCCTGGCTGCGCGTGTTGACGAAGACGAGGGTCATCTTCGCCGCCTTGATCGCCTCATAGACCTCGCCGACCGCGAACCGCCCGGAATGGCCGGACCAGGGAATGCGCTCGCGGGAAATGAGTATGTCGACATCGGCCTTGACGCCGCCTTGCGCATGAATGATCCGTACACCTCTTAATCCTCCCCCGCTTGCGGGGGAGGAGGTAGACGGCAAAGGCGGCTGACGGAGGGGGCTCTTTGCAAACGCCCCCCCCTCCGTCTGCTTCGCAGTCACCTCCCCCGCAAGCGGGGGAGGATAAGGCCGCACATCCAGCCACCGCGCCAGCGCCTCCGGTTCACGCACCGTCGCCGACAGGCCGACAAACCGGCAGGCCGGCGCCCATTCCGCCAGTGTCGCGAGCCCCAGCGAGAGCAGGTCGCCCCGCTTGGACGGCGCCAGCGCATGGATCTCGTCGATGATCACGCATTTAAGGTCTGCGAAGAACGACGCGGCATGATCTGACGCAATCAGCAGCGCCAGCTGTTCCGGCGTGGTCAGCAATATGTCCGGCGGTGTCTTGCGCTGGCGCTGGCGCACATGCGCGGGCGTGTCGCCGGTGCGCGTCTCGATACGGATGTTCAGGCCCAGTTCGCTCACCGGCACCAGCACATTGCGCTGCACATCCGCCGCCAGCGCCTTCAGCGGCGAGAGGTAAAGCGTGTGCAGCGCCGGCACACCGGAATTGGTTGCGCCCCGTTCAGACAGTTCGACTAGACTGCCCAGAAATCCCGCAAGGGTCTTGCCGCCGCCGGTGGGCGCGATCAGCAGCGCGCTGTCGCCCCGCAGCGAAGCCTCGGCCAGCGCCAGCTGGTGCGGCCGGGGCGTCCATCCGCGCGCGGCAAACCACGCCTCGAAGGCGGGCGGCAACCGGAACGAAGGGACCTGCGTGTCTGCCATGACCTTTCAATAGACCAAACCCGGGCGCTGCGCGCGCCCCCTTTCCTTCTCCCCCAAGCCGGACGAATTTCCATTCCGACCCATCCGACAGGATCTGCCATGCGCCGCCAACTCCTCGCCAGCTGCCTCCTCCTCGCCGCCGCCCTCCCTGCCTCTGCCGACACAGTGCTGCAGAAGGCCCGGGCCATGTCCAAAGACGGGCCGCTCTACACGTTCGACATGGATGTGCGTGACGGGGCGGACCAGTTCCGCATGACGGTCGATCCGAGCCAGCCGAAGGGCCAGCGCGTGACAGACATGACACCCGCCCTGGCCAGCCTGAAGGGAGACGCGGCCAAGAAAGCCGAACGCCTGCAGGCGCGCACCGAAGGCGATATCTGGTGCAGCGGGTTCACCGAAAACATTCCGGCCGATGCCAAACGCACTTCGGAAACTGCAAAGACCGCGACCTTCAGCTTCACGCCCCTGCCCGGCAAGGACGACGGCCAGATGGGCGATGCCTTCAAGCACCTCAAAGGCACCGCCATCATCGACAAGGCGACCGGCGGCATCCTCTCCTATGAAATGTCCTCACCCAAGGCCTTCAAGCCGGCCGCCGTCGCCAAGGTCGACCGGTTCAGCCTGAAAGCCACCTGCAAGGCCGCGCCGGACGGTCGCACCCATGTCGAGACGTTCGCGCTCGATCTGAAGGGCTCGGCGCTGATGAAACCCTTCGAACAGAGCGAAACACGCCGCGTTTCAAACCTGACGGCCATCGCGCAATCCGGTTTCGGAACGCCCTGACCCCGGAGGGGCATGCGTCAGCCTCTGTTCATGAAGGATAAGTCAAGTCTTGAACCATCAGGCCAAGGCAATCTAAACGGTTGGCCTCACAAAGGGGGACCCTCACATGTCGTTTAAGAACCGAATCCGTACACTCGCCGTGTCGGCCTTGCTGGCGTCGTCGCCGGCCCTGCCCGTCCTTGCAGAGGCGCCGCAGCCGCAGGCCAGCCTGGAGCAGATGTTTGCCCAGATCGAGGCGCGCCCGTCGGCCCCGTCTGCGGCCTTTGACATCGACAGCCTGAACGCAGCCTTTGGCGGCGCCGCCAACCTGACCTTCGGCGCCATGACGACCGACCCCGCCACCGGCGCCGTGCGCCTGACGGACCTGCGCGCCGAAGTCCTCGGGGAAAAACCGTTCACCCTCTTCACCGCAGACGAAATGCTCGTCTGGAACGCCGACACGAAAGCCCTGACCGACCGGGTCGCCGGCCAGCGTCTCGGCGAGACGCTGCGCCTGTTCGACCGAATCGAACTCGCCGGCCTGAAGATGGACATCTCGGGATACACCGATGCCGTGACCACAGCCGTCAACTCGGCCGTACCAGACGATTCCGGCGCCAGCATCACCTATGAAAAGGCCGATGTGGACGTTGGCCGCCTCGTCTTCACAGGCTTCACCCTGCACCCATGGACCTTCCAGGAAGTCGAAGGTGAGGACGAAGGCCTCGCGGCCATCCGCCTGATCTCCGCCTTTGCGCGCAGCTTCTCGCTCGACAACATGGCGATGTTCGACACCGTGATGACGCAGGAATACACCGAATCCGGCGCGGCAGGCTCCATGGTCACGACCTATGGCCGGAGCCTGATTCAAGGCTATGACCGCGGCGACCTGGCCGCGACAATCACCGGCAGTACGGACTTCGCGGGCACCTTCTCGGTTCCAGCGAACGAACTCTACCCCACCGGAGATACCGACGTTCCCCCTGTCCCCATGGCGATGTCCGGCTCGACCGGTTACGGCGCCTGGAACGGCCTAAAACTGGCCAAGCTCTTCGAGTATGGCGAGCGGGGCGAGCTGCCGCCGATCTCCGAGAAAGACCTCTGGAGCCTCGGCAGCTATGTCATCGAGGACATGGAATTTGCGTTCAACGACAAGTCGATCATGTCGATCGGCGAACTCGAATTTTCGGCTGATGAATTCGCCTGGTTCCTGCCGGAACGGATCAATATCCGCCACGTCGATGCCAGCCTGGATCTCTCCGGAATGATGCAATGGGTCGCGGATATCGCGCCGGAAGCTGCCGCGGAATCCGAAGACGGCGAGCCGTCGCTGCTGCAGATCATCGACATCATGGACCGGTCCGGCCTCGGCAAGTTCTCTGGCAGCGGCAACCTGGCCCTGACCTGGGACAGCGACACCGGCGCAACCCTGCTTCAGGGCACCAGCGTTACAGACGGTCTCTACACGGATGACACGCGCGTTGCCCTCTCCCTGCCCTCCTATGCCAGCCTCGTTCCCGCCTTCGGGGTGGATGGCAAGTCACCGGATAGTGATCTGCTCAGAGAGGCCATGAATGCCGGCTTCTCGTTCTCCGGCGGCCATTACAGCCTGACCGATACCGGCCTGCTGAATTCGATTGCGGCGCTCGTGATCGAGATCGCCAAGATCTCCGGCGACGAAGACCCGATGCTGTCGAACTTCGCCGACGCCACGCCCGACACCGTCCGCATGTTTGCCTCCGGCCTCGTCATGATGGGCAGCGGCGCGGTCACGCAGGAATTGCCGCAGGCTCAGCCCTGGATCGCCAGCCTGTCGAAATTCATCACGTCCGGCGGTACGCTGGCGGTCAGGCTCGAGCCGGAAAAGGCCTTGACCACGGCAGACTTCGCCGGTGCAGGCGCCGATGCCGGCATGGTGGAATCGCCTTCCCCGGCAGAGCTGGTTGACCTGTTCGGCCTATCCGTGACGCACACGCCGGCTCCTGAGAGCGCCGCGGGTACGCCGTAACGGACGTCTAGTTACGCTGGATCAGCTTGCGGGTGGGGCGCTCTGCCTCATCCGCGGCTTCCGCCGCCGCCGCCGCGTCCACGACCGCCTGCTCTGCGGCGCGCTCGGCATCAGCCGCGTTCAGCGCCAGCACGATATCGGCCGTGAACCGGTTGATATCGAACTGCGCGCCGCCGATCACATCAAAGCCCTGACGCACAACCACCGTGTTCAGCGACGGCAGGATCACGACATACTGGCCGCGATTGCCCGCCGCGTAGAAGGTGCCTTCCGGCACGCCCGCGGCACTGTTCATCAGCCAGAACTGCGCGCCATATCCGCTGCCGGAGGCAGGCTGCGCCGGCGCAGGCGTGCGAACGAAGTCGGCCCAGTCTTCAGGCAGCAGGCGCTCGGTGCCCCACATCCCGTCCTGAAGATAAAGCTGCCCGATCCGCGCGAGATCGCGGCCCGTCGCCCAGACCTGGCTGGACGAAATGAAATCGCCGTTCCAGTCGATCTCCATCGTCGTGTGCATCGCGCCGATCTTGTGCAGCAGCGCTTCATACGGGAACCGGTGGAATGTCGCGTCGTCCTTCATCGCCTCGCGCAGGGCGCGCATCGCGATCAGCGTATCATTGTTGGCATATTTGAACCGCGTGCCCGGACGCACTTCGAGCGAACCCTTCGCCGCCGTATCGACGACCCGCGCGCCGGCAAAATACAACCGGTCCGTACGCGAACCACTGTCCCCGCTGTCCAGCCCGCTGGCCATATGCAGCAGGTTACGGACCGTGATGGCACGGCGCGGATCGGCGCCAGAATTCCAGGCTTCGATCACCGCCGGATAGTCGATGTCGATGAGGCCCTTGCGCCGCGCCGCACCGATGAGTGTCGCCGTCAGCGACTTGGCCGCCGACCAGGTACGCACCGGCGTCTCATGATCGATGCCCCGGTCATAGCGTTCCGCCACGATCTGCCCGTCGCGCACCACGACCACCGAGGCCGTGCGCGTACCGCCGCCATAGGTGAACTCGTCAAACGCCGCCGAGACCGGCGCGTCGAGGCGTTCGGCCTCCTGGATCTTCAGCTCGATCTTGACGTTCGAACCGATGGCGCTGCCCCGGTCCTGCGCCGGCGCTGCGGGCCAAGAGGCAAAGCGCGGCAGGAAGGCCAGCGCTTCCTCGCCGGCGCCCGTCGGCAATTGCGTACAGCCAAAGCCCGGACGGTAAGCGGCGATGCGGGGCGGCATGTTCGGCGCATAGGTCACCGACACAAGCTGGCGCGTCTGGTCAACTACCGGCGCCGGCAACTGGTCATACGCCCGCTGGTAGTCCGGATAGATACCGGAGAGTTCGTTGCGCTCGATTTCCGGAAGCGTCTGGCCGGCCACGAAGAGGCCCGAACAGATGAACGTCGCTTTCCAGCCCGCCGACAGGGCGTCCTGCATCGCGTCCGTCGTTCCGCCTTCCTGCGCGGTTGTCAGCAGGCAGGGAACACTCAAGGCCAGGGCCGCAGCGGCCGCGCGAAGTGAACGCATCGTCTCAGGTCTCCGGATTGGGAGCCCGCAGAATAGGCGCCGCTCCCGCAGGGGCAACCCCGGCCCCACAGTTTCCGCCGCCTTAACGCGCATCAACTTGACCCCATCGGGCGCGCCGGGGTTAATGCATCTGACTTTCAGAAGGGAAGCCTTGTCCATGAAACGCGCTTATTTGCTGGCCGCTGCCAGTCTCGCCGTCCTGCTGGCTTCCTGCGATCAGGTGCGCCTGCCCGGCGTCGGCGACGCGCCCGCACTGGACAAGCCCGAGACCGAAACGGTCGATCCGTCTGCCCTGGAGGCCATGCCGGCTCCAGATGATGTGCCTGCCGCGTTGGAAATTGCCCCCGCCGCCGAAGGCGAAACGCCCACGGTCGACCGCGATGCGCCAGAGCCTGAAACCGGCGAAACGGTCGAAACGTCTGCGCTCGACCCTGCCCCGCCATCGCTCTCTGTCCTGAACGCTGCGCAGTGCGGCCTGCCGGACGGCGCAGCGCCGACACTGACCGTGGGTGCCGTCGCCGGCGCGACCGTTCTCGAGGAACCCGTCATCGGCACCGAAGTCGTCAATGCCCTGGCCGCGACCCTCGCCTCTTTCCCCGGCATCGTCAAACTGGAACCGCGCCGCGCCGAAGCCACCGGCCTGATCTCGACCGGCCATTGCGCCGCCGTGCGCGTGCGCGCCAACTGGCTCGTCACCGCGGCGCATTGTGTCGACCAGCCCTATGACGAGATCCGTCTGATCGGCGACGCCGCCAACCTGCGCAATCCGGCGGCCCGGGTCACGACAGCCGAAGGCGCCATCTGCCATGGCGGTTATCTGGGTACGGACAATGCCTATTCCAACGACATCGCCCTGATCCGGCTTTCCGCCGAACAGTCCGCCGCCCTCGCCAATGTGCCGGTGGCCCGTATCGCGGCGACCAGCTTTCCGCTCGCGCCGGCCAATTACGCCAAAGGCGACATGGCCGGCTGGGGTCTCACGCGCTTCGGCGGCCAGCTGTCGAACGATCTCTTGTCCACCTCGCTGAAGATCACCGCCGTCGGCCCCGCTGCCATCACCGTCGCCAGCCAGGGCGGCTCCGGCCCGTGTATCGGCGATTCCGGCGGGCCGCTCTATGTCACCGAGGCGGACGGCACAAGGACCGCTGTCGGCATCCTGTCCGTGGTCGAACAGAACCGCGCAACCGGCCAGTTCTGCGCCGGCGATTACAATGGCCGCTACACGAACCTGCAGGGCTATACCGGCTGGATCGACTCGGTGATCGCCTTCTGCGAAGCTGAGCCGGAGGCCTGCCGCTAACCTGGCCCCGAAGGAGAGCCATGACCCGCGCCTTGCCCTGGTTGATCCTGCTGCTCGGCGTCCTGCAACCGCTCACCGGCGCGCTCGCCCCGCTCACCGGCATCGGCACGCCCATCGGCGGCGCCACCGCCGGTATCGACGCGCCGGAACAGCCGCTGCCGTTTTTCTTCTCGATCTGGAGCGTCATCTTCCTCGCCTATGCCGGCTTCGGATTCGCCGGCCTGCGCTGGCCGGCGGTCTGGTTTCCGCGCGTCGGCTGGCCGCTTCTGGTCGCGGGTATCGCCAATATCGTCTGGATGCTGAGCGCCCAGCTGATCGCCGTCCAACCGCTCGACTTTCTGCTCCTTGCGCCGGTCCTTGGCGCGGCATGGGTTGCGGCGGCGCGCGTTGAAACGCTGCGCCCGTCAACGCAAGGCCATCTGCTGCGCATCGCCGATCTTGCCAGCGGCCTCCTCGCCGGCTGGGCCAGCGTCGCCGTCGCCATCTCGGTCCCGCTCACTATCCGCTCTTTCACCGGGCTCGGCCCGACCGATTTCCCATGGCCGATGTTCTGGACCACCTTCGCCTTCGCCGCGCTCGCCGCGTGGATCTTCACGGCGCGCATCAGCCGGAGCCTCTGGTTCTTCGCCGCCCTGGGATGGGGCCTCGTCGGCATCGTTCTCAACAACTGGCTGCGCACGGAAATGCACTGGATCGCGCTGGTCGCCGGCGCCGGAACTGCGACAATCCTGCTCCTGCGGGTGACGCGGAGGGCAAACCGCTCTAGATCGGGTTCATGACAACTTTCACGATCCCCGCGCTCGACGAGCTGCTTCTTGCTATCGATACGTCTGCCTGGCCCGCCTGGGCGGCCGCCATCTGGCCCAACGCCGTGAAATGGGGCCTCGTCCTCGCCTCGGTCGCCCTGATCCTGATCCTTTCCTCGATCGTCAAGCGCGTGATCCTGTTCATCGGCCACCGGGCCACGAAAAACCCGGAGGAATTCGAGAACTCGTCCTGGGACCTTGCCGCCTCGGCGAGCCGGTTTCTCACCATGTTCATCCTGTTGCCGCTGCCCCTTGGGCTCGCCGGATATGACTGGCGCGCGCTGATCGACAAGCATGGCCCCGGCGTCCTCGGCGCCGTTTTCGTGCTCGTGGTGGCGGTCATTGTCGCCAACTCGGTCGCCAAGTCCCTGCGCCGCTTCGGCGCGCGCGCGCATGCCCATTCCGGCGCCGATGACACGCTGATCGCCTTCTCCGCCTCGCTGGTGAAATACATCATCTTCGCGGTCGCGTTCGTCTTTGCCCTCTCGCAGCTCGGCTTCCCCGCCGCCTCGCTCGCCGCCGTGCTGGGTGCCGCCGGCCTCGCCATCGGCCTGGCGCTGCAGGACACGCTGAAGGCGGTTGCTGCCGGCGTCATGCTGGCCATCTTCCGGCCGTTCCGGATCGGCGATTATGTCGGCGTTGCAGACCTTGAAGGCACCGTCACCAACATCACCCCCTTCGTCACGACGCTGCTGCAGATCGACAACAAGGTCGTCTCGATCACCAATGACAAGGTGTGGGGCGATCCCCTGATCAACTTCACCGGCGAAACCCAGCGCCGCATCGACCTGATCTTCGACATTTCCTACAACGACGATATCGACAAGGCGCTCG
This sequence comes from Hyphomonas sp., assembly GCA_040223555.1. Classification (GTDB taxonomy): domain Bacteria; phylum Pseudomonadota; class Alphaproteobacteria; order Caulobacterales; family Hyphomonadaceae; genus Hyphomonas. Next base: position 5,029 of record JAVKGA010000007.1, on the reverse strand, counting down.
CCGTCCTCATCGAGGTCGCAAACGACCATCCCCGCGTCCTGCAAAAATCCACGACATGGACCGGCGTCCAGGCGCTGGCCGAGTCCAGTGTGCAGCTGCGCCTGCGCGCCTGGACGGCCACTTCCGAATTCCTGCAGGTCCGCGCCGACCTCCTGAAAACCGCCAAGCAGACCTTCGACAAACAGGGCATCTCGATCCCGTATCCGCACCAGGTCCAGGTCGACGATCCGGGCAGCATGAAGCGGCGGGCAGAACTCCGCATGCAGACTTTCTCCCAGCTGAAGGCCGTCGATTCGCCGAAATCGCAGGAAGTGTCTGCCGGTATTCCGGACGACGGTGACGGATCGGAAGACTGACATGCCAACGCCGCCGGATGCCCCGCTTCCCCCATCCGAACCGGCCACTCTGCCGCCGCCCGAAATCATTGTTGCGGCCGAGGTCGCCCAGGACGCCGAAAAGGCCGAACGCAAACCGTTCATCGTGCGCACGTTCAGCCTGTCGCTCGGCCAGGCCCTGCGCCTTGTCTTCCTCAGCACGCTGGTCGGCTTCTTCGTGCTCGCTTTCGACTTCGCGCCAACCGGTGCAACCTTCGATCTTGGCGGCGCCTTCACCGCCATCGTCCATGCCATGCTCACGGCCGTCGGCTGGATTTTCGAGAATTTCTGGAAACCGGCCCTCGCCGGCTCGGTGATCGTGCTGCCGATCTGGGGCCTCTGGCGCCTCATCCGCTCAGCGTTTCGCAAGGGCTGATCTGACCCAGCGTCAGTCTCCACAAGCTGCGCGCGTGGTCTATACTGTAGCGAACAACCGAGGAGGAGACGCGCAATGGACATGTCCAAACTGATGTTCAGGGACGGCCTGATGAAGGATGAGCGCATTCTCGTCACCGGAGGCGGCACCGGCCTCGGCAAGGAAATGGCCGAAGGCTTCCTCAAGCTTGGGGCGGAAGTGCACATCTGCGGCCGGCGCGGCGGCGTCTGCGAGGAGACCGCGAAGGAACTGATGGACAAGCATGGCGGCAAGGTCGTCCCCCATGCCTGCGACATCCGCGTGGCCGAAGCGATCCACGACATGAACGATGCCATCTGGGCCAAGCACGGCCCCCTCACCGGCCTCATCAACAACGCCGCCGGCAACTTCATCTCCCGCACCGAAGACCTCTCGATCCGCGGCTTTGACGCGATCTCCAACATCGTCTTCCGCGGTACGTTCTACATGACGCAGGACATCGGCAAGCGCTGGATCGAAGGCAAGACGCGGGGCAGCGTCTGCTCCATCCTCACCACCTGGGTCTGGAATGGCGGGCCTTTCGTCGTGCCCTCCGCCATGTCGAAGGCCGCCGTCAACACGATGACCCAAAGCCTTGCCGTCGAGTGGGGCCGCTACGGCCTGCGCTTCAACGCCATCGCGCCCGGCCCCTTTCCGACCGAGGGCATGTCGAAACGCCTGTCGCCGGACGCCGAGGGCGCCAGCAGCATGGAACGCGGCGTGGCCAACCCCATGGGCCGGGTCGGCGAGATGCACGAACTGGTCAACCTCGCGGTCCTGCTGATGGCCCCCGGCGCCGAATATATCAACGGCCAGACCATCGCCATCGACGGCGCCATGTACAACGCCTCCGGCGGCAACTTCTCCCAGCTGACCGCCTGGGGCGACGAACAATGGACCGCCGCCCGCAATGCCATCGAGGCCACAAACGCCAAGGACAAGGCGAAGCGGACAGTGTAGGCTCGCCGCTTCAACAGCGCGGCGGGGCGAAACATGCAGCAGGCGAACCGGGACATTTTCCCAACCCCGGCGATGCTCGCGCGCTTTGCCAACATCACGCCGCTCCTGAAGAATGAAGCCGTCGAGACGGCCTTCAACCGGCATGAGGCGCTGTCGGTGTCCGGCAAGAAGATGTTCCATCGTCTCGGCCTCATCTCGATGGTGCTGATCGGCGGAAGCGCCATCTACACCATCGCCGAAGCGCTGCTGTTCAAGGGCGCGAGCTACCCCGCCATCAGCATTGCTGCCGCCATCGCCGCCGCCTTCGGCATCGCCGCGCAGGTCTATTCGCTGGTCGCCCAACTCAAGAGCCGCTGGCTGCTCAACCGGTTCGCCTGCGAACGCCTGCGCTCGATCAAGTTCCAGGCTTTCGCCCTGGCCGCATCCGCCCGCGACGAAGCCGAGCTGGACACGCGCTCGAGGCTGCTCACCGCCACCGAACTGGCCAAGCTGGAAAGCGAACTCAACATGGGCATCTCGATCTTCGAGGCTTTCGTGCCCGAGAAATGCGTTGCCATGCCCGAGCCCGGCCCCGGCCCGTCAAACCCGGCCATCGTCAGCGAGGCCCTGACCGCCTTCCGCGAGCTGCGCCTGCTCTACCAGGATCGCTACGCCGCCTCCGAACTCCACCGCCTGCGCGAGAACCGGCGCGCCTTCCACTCCGCCGCCGACATTCTCTATTTCTCCGGCGCGCTTCTGGTGCTGCTGTCACTGCTGTCCAAGACGGTGCCCGGCGTGACGATCAGCGCCTGGGTCGACTTCCTCGCCATCTCCGCCTTCGTGCTCTCGATCTCCAAGACCGTTCTTGACAGCGCTTCCCTGACCAATCCGTCGGCGGCCCGCTTTGTGCGCTACCGCGAAGACATCGCCGAAGTCGAACGCCGTATCGAGCATGGCGCCACGCTCGATATCGTGGTGCCGCAGATGGAGCGGATCGCATTGGGCGAGTTGGAAGAATTCTGCGACGCGTCGAAGTCGATCAACTACCGGCTCTGATCACATGACGATCGCAACTTTGCCAACGACTTCCCGCCCCCGCATCATCTCGAACGCGCGGCGCCACTCCGCCAGCGGAACTTCCGCATGGATGCGCGGCGCCACCTTGCCCTCTTCCGCCCATTTCCAGATCGCCGCCTGATTCTCACGGCCACGTTCCGGAAACTGGCGGCCATACTCGCCGGCCCGCACACCGACCACCGAGAAGCCTTTGATCAGCGGCATGTTGACGTTCACGGACGGTATGCGCCCGGAGGTGAAGCCGATCACCAGCAGCCGCCCGTCAAATGCGATACAGCGCACGCTCTCGTCGAACACGTCGCCGCCGACCGGATCATAGATCACATCGGCGCCGCGCCCGCCGGTCAGTTCCTTCACGGTCTCGCGAAATCCGGAATCCGGAAGCACATGGTCCGCGCCATACGCTTCGAGAATCTTGCGTTTGGCCTCTGATGCCGACGTCGCAATGACCTTCGCGCCGAGCAGCCGGCCCACATCCACCGCCGCCAGTCCCACGCCGCCACTGGCGCCGTGCACCAGCAGCGTTTCGCCTACCTGCAGGTTGCCGCGCCGCACCAGCGCCACATAGGCCGTAAGATAGGCCGCGCCATAGGACGCCGCCGCTGCGAAGCTGATCGCGTCCGGCTTGGCGCGCAGCGCGGCTGCCGGAACAACGGCATACTCCGAGAACGCCCCGACGCGGTTGCCGCCGACAACCGGATCGCCCGGCGCGAGCCCGCTAACGCCCTCGCCCACAGCGTCCACGAGCCCCGCGAATTCCATACCCAGCACAAACGGCAATTCCGGCTTCAGCTGGTACTTGCCCTCGGTCATCAGCAGGTCCGGGAAGTTCAGGCTGGACGCCCTGATCCGTACACGCACCTCTCCGGCGCCCGGCTCCGGTATCGCCCGGTCCTCCAGAACAACCCCCGCATAATCCGGCAACAGCTCCCGGCAGACGAGGGCCTTCACGCCGTGACCCGCGCCGCCCTGGCGTAGATATCATGCACCATGGTCGCCATTTCATGGCAGGCCGCACGGGCGCCCGGCGAGATGAAGGTGAACGCCGTATAGGCATGGGCCAGCGCATCATAGCGTTTGTGCACGACCGCCACGCCCGCCGCCTTCAGCCGGGCGGCATACTCGTCGCCTTCATCCGAGAGCGGATCATGTCCCGCAGTTACCACAACGGCCGGCGACAGGCCCGCAAGGTCCGTCTCCTGGCCCGGCGAAACGCGCAGGTCTTTCGGGTCGAACCCGTCCGGCAGATATTGTTTCATGAACCAGTCCATCGTGTCCTGGCTCAGCGAGAAGGTCTTCGAGAAGGATGTCTTCGAGGGATAGTCCTTCGAAATGTCGATCGCCGGATAGATCAGCAATTGCAAGGTGGGCAGAGGGCCGCCCTCGCGCTTCATCTTCTGGGTGATGATCGCCGAGAAATTGCCGCCCATACTGTCGCCGCCCACCGAGGCCTTGCCCTTCGGCGCGCCGAACTGATGGGCATGTTCCACGCCCCAGAGATAGGCCGCGATGCAATCATCCAGGCCGGCCGGAAACTTGTGCTGCGGCGCGAGACGGTAATCGACCGACAGGACCGGCGCCTGCGCGCCCTGCGCCAGCATTGCGCACCAGGCATGGCAGGTCTCGAGATCGCCGACGACGCCGCCGCCCATATGGAAATACACGATCAGCGGATGGCGCGGATCCTGCGACGCAGGCCGGTACATCCGCGCCGGAATCGTGTTGCCGTCCGGTCCGGGGATCGTCAGGTTGGAAAAGCTCGTCCCCTCGCCCACAACATCTTCCAGCAGCGCCAGTTGCGCCTTTACGCCCGCCTGCACCGTCTCAGCCGGCAGGGTCGACATCGGCGGCGCCGCGCGCCCGTTCCAGGCAATCATCTGCAGCTGCGGCTCGAGCGTGCGCCCTTCGATGGTCAGCGCCTCGCCGCCCGCCAGCTTGACGATCAGCCCGCCCGGCAGGCTGGCAAAGGTTTTCGCCAGGATACGTTGCAAACTCATGGCGCCGACTCCTCAGTTTCCGGGGCAATGATGGTCCGCTTTTCCGGCCCCGCCAAGGGGTATCGCCGCGTGAGAGAGTCTAGCGCTGCACCATCGCGCGCGAGCCCGCCAGAACGAGAGTGGAGGCAAAGCGCGTCGCGCCTTCCACATCCACCGGGCGGCGCTGCAGCATGTAGTCGCCCATTTCGCGAGCGATGCCGATGGCGGCCGCCGTCAGGTATTCAAGGTCCAGCCCCGCCGCCGCGCCG